>NZ_CAXVJR010000005.1:129-391506 GCF_964259345.1 Paraclostridium bifermentans | reverse complement strand
AGCAAAGAGGATACACCTGTTCCCATTCCGAACACAGAAGTTAAGCTCTTTAGCGCCGATGGTACTTGGTGGGAAGCTGCCTGGGAGAGTAGGACGTAGCCGCGTAATCTTTTTTTGTATATATGAATAAAAACTGTCAATAACTTAAATAATTATAATATATAAATTTATTTAAGTTTGGAGGGTTTTATGTATAGAGTACAATTAAAATATGTAGAATTAAATTCTATAGATAGTCCAATAGTTTTTGATTGTCAGCAATTTAAATTTAGAGATAATTCTTATCAATTTATAAATATAATTATGAACAATTTTTATATACGAGATTTAGAAGTTAGTAATGAAGATATAGCTTTAATAAAAATTATGTAATAAGTGTGTAGCTAGTGCTACACACTTATTTATATTTACAATAAGAATATTGAATATAAAAAAGGATATTTTACTATGTGATATAATTAGTCTATAAAGGAAGGGATATTAATGAAATTTATAATAAAAGATACTATTAATGATAGGAAAATGAAAGATATAGTTGTTAGATACTTAAAAATAGCTGCTAATAATTTTAATAAAACTAATAAAATATTAATGTTAGTTCCAAATCAAAGAATAAAGTATAAATATGAAGAACTAATAAAATTAGAAGAAAGCGAAGAGATAAAAATTACTACGTATATGTCTTTTATATCAAAAGAAATTATTAAGTTTTGGCCAATTATTGATAAAAATTGTAATCTAATAAATAATCATACTGTAAAGCCTTATATTATTCCAAATAGCTTAAGTGATTATATAATGAATGAGATAGTTAAAGAAAAAAGAAATTTTGAAAATTACTTTCAAGATATAACCGCATCTAATAGAAATATATCTAATAGTATTTCTTATAATATAAATAAGTCAGTACAGAGCTTATTTAATATATCTGATATAGGAGATAAAGTATACTACTCAAAATCAAATAGGGATAAAATCGATAGATATTCATACACACAAATGCAAGATATTATTAATGAATATTTAAATATGTTATTAAAAAATTCTATGGTTGATAATTCTATTAAAGTGTATTTGTACAATGAGTATCTTTTAAAAGATGAGTATTATATAAAGCAATTAAGAGATAGTATAGACTATTTAATAGTAGATAGCTTAGAATCTATGCCTATATGTGAAATAGACTTTATAGACAATTTATTGGGGTATGTAAAAGAATCATATATGTATATAAATGAAACTAAAGATTATGCTTCATTTTTGAATGTAGATATGACTTATATAAGAAGTAAATTATTTGAAAAATGTGAGATCATTAAAAATGATGATATAAGTGATATAAGAATAAAAGATATAGCTAAGCTTAATGTAGGTATTGATTTGGATGAAAGCAATCAATTGTATAGTGAAATGATAATGCAAGCAGCTAATAAAGTTGTTGAACTTATAAATAAAGGACATAAAGCAAAAGACATAGCTATAATAAGTCCTAATAATAATACTATACTGGATTATCAAATCAAAAGCATATTACAAAAAAACAAAATAAATATATATAATACAAAACAAGATAAACGAATAATAGACTATCCATATGCACATGCGTTAATGGTATCTGCTTGTATATTTTATGAATGTGAAGAACTTTTAAATGAAGAAGATTATGTAAATTATATAAGTCTTTTACTAGATACAAACAAGATTAAATCAACTAAAATATTTAGAAATAATGATATAAATGAAGAATACTTAGATATATTAAATTATATAAAGAATAAAAAATTAGAAGATATAAATATATATGAGTTTCTTATAAAATTCTATATAGATAAATTATTAAAACTTCCAGCAGGAAAATTAAATGTAAAGATTTGCAAAAAAATAATTCAAGAAAGTGAAAGCTTTACTGAAAATATAAAAATATTAGGATTTGATAAGAATAAGTCAAAAGAAAAAATATTTATAGAAGCATTAAAAAGCAGTATAAAGGATTATTATTCTATATCTGATTTAGATGATTTTAGTAGTGAAGATGCAGTTGTATTAACTACACCATATACTTATATAGCTCAAAATATGAAAAATTCAATTCAAATATGGATAGATATAGGTAGTAATATGTGGAGTATGAAGTGTGAAAGAGAAATTAGTAATGTACAAGTATTTAAAAAATTTTTTAAAGATGGAGAAATATACACTGATGATATAGAAGAATATTATAAAGAATATTACTTATATAATACTATGTATAACCTATTGTTAAATACAGATAAAGTATATGCTTACAAAAGTGAATATACAGTGAATGGGTACATTCAGGAGGGAATGATGTATAGTTTAATTTTAAAGCTAATAGATAAAGGTGAGTATTATGAGTAAAATAAATTACAGAGAAGATCAAATTCCTATAATAAATTATGAGGAAGGTACTATGGCTGTTCCAGCGGTACCTGGAGCTGGAAAGACATTTATAGTTACTAACTTGGTTGCTAAACTTATAAAAAACGGAAATAATAAGCCAGGAAAAATACTTATTCTAACATACATGAACAGTGCAGTTAATAATTTTAAAGGGAGAATAGCTAAACTATTAGAGGAAAATGAAGTAAAAGAAACTAACTCATATGAGGTAATGACTATACATAGTTTAGCTGTGAAAATTATAAAAGAAAAACCTGAAATTGTAATGTTAAATGATGAATTTAGCATAGTGGACGATTTGAAAAGAAGTATAATATTAAACGAATGTATAGATAAATTTAAAAATAATGGCGGAGAAAAAGCTTTTAAATTTTTTGTAAAAGAACAAAGAGATGAAGAGTGGAGAAATAGATGCCTAGAGGCTTGGAATCAAGGATTCTTTGATTTAGTAGTAAATTCTATAAGTGAATTAAAATATAAAGATATTTCTCCTCAAAAGTTAGAAGATATTATCTTAAATGGACATAAGGGTATATTAAAGTGCATATTACCTATATATAAAGATTATGAAAAAAAATTAAAAAACAATGGACTATTAGATTATGATGATATTTTAATACTTGCATATAAAGCTTTAAGTAGTGATGAAGATTTAAAAACGAAATTTCAAAATAGATATACATATATATTCGAAGATGAATGTCAGGATTCTAATGAACTTCAGGGAAATATAATAAAGTTAATATCAGAAAATAATAATAACCTAGTAAGAGTAGGAGATGTAAATCAAAGTATAAATGGAACATTTTCATCATCAGATCCGATATTTTTTAAGAATTTTATGGAGGAAGCAGATAACTGTTACAAGATGGACATGTCAAATAGAAGTTCTAAAGACATAATAGATTTAGCTAATGAGTTAGTAAATTTCATAACCAATGATTTTTATTTAGATGATTGTAAAAGTGCGCTAGAGAAGATGGAAATTAGAACCGTACCAGAAGGCAAAGGATATAAAGAAAATCCTAAATCAGATAAATACTTGTTAAATGCTAAATGGTATGAAACTTGGGAAAAGGAAATTAGACAAACTGTTAAATTTGTAGATTATATAAAAAAAACGACGCCAGATAAAAGTATTGGGTTATTAGTTCCTTTCAATAATCAAGTAAGAGAAGTAGCAGAGGTTCTAGAAGAATATAATTTAGAATTTGATGAATTAGGGCCAAACTCATCTCATAAAAGGAAAGTTATAAACAATATAGGTTATGTAGTAGAGTTTTTATCACAGTGTGATGATGTAGATAAACTGGTAAATGTATTAGAAAAAATATATATACAAAGTGACAATAAGATAGGCAAAGAAGAGTTTATAGCTAAATTAAGAAGATATGATAGTGAAGATATTATATATGATACAGATAAAGTAATAGAAGATATCGTAATAGATAATAGAGATGATATATATATAACTTTTATAGATGGAATAAAGAGTATTAAAAGTATATTAGAATATCAATCTATAAAAACAGATGAATTAATACTTTTAATAGGAGAAAATACACAATTAAGTAATGAAGAGAAAGCTATGGTAGATTATATAGCTTTTTATGTTAAACACTTGATGTTAGATAATCCTAACACAAGTTTATACGATATAGGGAAAATACTATTAGATGATAGAAATAGAGTATTTAATTATATTAGTGAAATTATATATGAAATAAATGGATATGAACCTAAGCCAGGAGGAATTACGGTATGTACATATCATAAATCAAAGGGTATGGAATGGGATGTAGTATTTTTACTTGATTTAACAGAATTTAAATTCCCGGCAGATATAAATCAAAAGTTTCAAGGAGAACTTTGGTACTTAAAAGATAAATATAAAAATCCCGTAGCCATGGCTAAAGCCGAAGTAGAAGCTTTAATAAATGGAGACAAACCTATAGATTTCATGTACAAGCATAAGGTAGATATAATAAATGAAAAAATAAGATTATTATATGTTGGGGTAACTAGAGCAAAAGAGATGCTAATGTTATCTGGATATTCATACAAAGATAACACTACAAATAAAAAGCAACAACAAAAGCCATCGTTCTATTTTAATAAATTAGGTAGATTTATAAAGGAAAAAAGGGGTGAGATAGTTGAATAAAAAATTAGATAGATTTTTATACAGTCAAAATTCTATAAATACATATAAAAGTTGTCCCTTAAAATTTAAATATAAATATATAGATAAAGTAAACTGGAAACAAGATGATGAAGAAAGTAGAGATTACTATGAAAATCTTAAACTAGGTACAGATTTTCATCTAATATGTGAAAGATATTTTAGTAACATACCTACAGGAATAGAATATGCATCAAATAGTGAATTTAAAATATGGTTGGATAAGATAAAAAGACTTATACCAATAAAAGAAGATAAAATATACCTTCCAGAATATGAATTAAGGTATAGATTAGGAAAGTTTAATATACAAGCTAAATATGACTTAATAGTTATAGATAATGAAAGTATTAATATTTGGGATTGGAAAACTGAATCTAGAAAGCTGGAATATAAAAATATTGAAAATAGAATGCAAACATTAATTTACTTACTTTTAGTAGGTGAAACTATAAATAAACTATATGAACTAGACATACCTTTTGAGAATATAACTATGAACTATTACCAACCAGAATATTATAATGAACCAATATCTATTAAATATAGTGAGGATAGACACTACAATATAAAAAAACAAATAGATAGATATATAACAAATATAATAAATACAGATTATAATGATGAGTTAACTTTAAAAAATAATAAGCATTGTAAATTTTGTGAATTTAATAAGTTATGTAATAACGTAAATATAAACTACAGCATATTGGAGGATGATATATATGAGTCTTAGGTTTATATTCGGAAGAGGGGGAAGTGGAAAAACAACTTACTGTTTAGAAGAAATTTCTAAAGAAGTAAATAGCAAAGATACATCTCCTATAATTTTATTAGTACCGGAACAGTATACATTTGAAAGTGAAAAAAGATTAAGTAAGTATATAGAAAAAGATCCATACCTTAGAGCAAGAGTTCTTAGTTTTAAAACATTAAGCAATATAGTTTTTTCTCAGGTTGGAGGGCTTACAGATATAAATATAAATTCAAGTGGTAGATCTATGATGATTTATAAAGCATTAGAAGCGGTTAGTGATGATCTTGATATATTTTCCAAAGCATCTACTCAACCAGGATTTATAGGAACTATAGCAGATATGATATCTGAATTTAAACAATATAGTATCACACCTGAAGCATTAGAAAATATATCAGGAGAAGTTCTAAGTGAAACTTTAAAACTAAAATTAAAAGATATAAGTAAAATTTATAATAGTTATGAAAGTATATTACATGAAAACTATGTAGACTCTCAAGATTTACTAGCTTCACTTGCAGATAAAATAGAGTTTTGTAGTTACTTTGATAATGCAAAGATATATATTGATGAATTTACAGGATTTACACCTAATCAGTATAGAGTAATAAAAAGTTTATTACATAAAGCATCTGAAGTAAATATAACTTTGACGTTAGATAATAAATTAGTTAAAACTTATAATAAAAGAGATGTGTTTTCAAGAACTAAATTTACAGAAGACAAATTAAGAAAATTATGCTTGGAGTCAGGGGTTAATATAAAACCAGAAATTAGCTTAAATTCTACGAAAATAAAAAGATTTAATGGGAATCAGGAATTAGAACATCTTGAAAAAAACTACTACTCATATCCATATAAGACATATGAAGATAATACTGAAAGTATTTCTATAAAAGAATTTAGTAATTTATACTCAGAAGTAGAGCAAATAGCTAAAGAGATAGTTTTACTAGTAAGAGAAAAAGGAGTTAGATATAGAGATATAACTATAGCTACAAGAGATTTAAATAGATATGATTTCTTAGTACAATCAATATTTAACGAATATAATATACCAAACTTTATAGATAGTAAAAAAGAAGCTAAAAGTAATCCAATAATAGTTTTAATTATATCAGCACTAGAAATGCAAAACAAAAGATATAACTATGAAACAATGTTTAGATACTTAAAAAGTGGATTACTAGATATGAGTATAGAAGATATAAGCTTGCTTGAAAATTATGTTTTAGCAAATGGAATAAAAGGTAAGAAGTGGTTCGAAGATAAGTGGAATTATAGGCTATACCACAAGTTAAATGAGGACGAGAATGAATATGAACTAGAAGTTATTGAAAAAGTTAATGAAATAAAAAGAACTATAACAAAACCTATAATAACTTTACAAGAAAAACTAAAAGGAAAAAATAAGGCTAAGGATTTATGTAAATATATATATGAATTTTTAATAGATATAAATATGCCAGAAACTATTAAGCGTATGATTGATAATTTCAAAGAAAGCAATGAAATTGATTTAGCTAATCAATATTCTCAGGTTTGGGAAATTGTAGTTGATATACTAGATCAAATAGTTGAGATAATAGGAGAAGACACTATAACATTAGATAAGTTTGTAAAAGTTATAAGTATTGGATTTGATGAATATGAACTTGCTACAGTTCCACCAAGTTTAGATCAAGTTTTAGTTAGTAGTGTTGATAGAATGAAAAATCCAAATACAAAGCATTTATATTTAATGGGAACTACAGATGGAATATTTCCTTTAATATCAAAAGATGATGGTATATTAAATGATGAAGATAGATCTAATCTAGGAGACAACGGAATAGAAGTTGATATAGATAGTAAAACAAAAACTTTTGAAGAACAATTTTTAGTTTATAGAGCTTTAACATCAACTACAAGTACTTTAACAGTTACATATCCTATAGCTGATCATGAAGGAAAAACATTAAGACCATCTGTAATTGTTTCTAGACTAAAAAAAATCTTTCCAAATATCAAAAACGAAAGTTATTTGAATGATATAAAATATGAAAAAAGTGAAGAAATTATCGAAAATATAACTTCAAAAGCACCAATATTTAATGATCTTATAAAATCTATAAAAGATTATGAAGAAGATAAATATATAGACTTAGTTTGGCTAGAAACCTATAAATATTATCTTAATGACGAGGAGTATCATGTCAGAGCTAAAAATATAATAGACGGATTGAATTATACTAATCAAGTTACAAAAATAGAAAGTGAAAAAATAAGAGAATTATACAATAACAAATTATTTAGTGTATCGAGATTAGAAAAGTATGCACAATGTCCATTTGCATATTTTATCCAATATGGATTAAAAGCTAAAGAAAGAAAAGAATTTGAGTTTACTCCTCCAGACTTTGGGACATTTGTACATAATATATTAGATAAATTCTCAAAACAATTATCTAAGGATAATTTAGATTGGAGAGATATTACTTCTGAGTATATAGTAGAAAGAGTAACAGAGATAGTAGATGAATTAATTTCTAAAATACCAGGGTATATATTGGAAAGTTCGGCTAGATATAAGTACTTAGCTTATAGGTTGAAAAATATGGTAGTATCAGCAATATCAATAATTAGTGATCAAATTAAAAAAGGATCATTTGATCCAACTGACTATGAGGTTGGATTTGGAGGGAATGGAAAATATCCTCCTATAAAAATAGTCTTAGATAATGGCGAAGAAATCAACTTAATAGGACAAATCGATAGAGTTGACATGCTAGAAGACGGTGAAGAAAAGTATATAAGAATTGTAGATTATAAATCTGGAAACAAAAATATAAATCTAACTGATGTTTACTATGGGCTTCAATTACAGCTGTTAGTTTACTTAGATGCAATATTAGAAACATCTAAATACAATAATGGTAATATAAACCCAGCTGCAATACTTTACTTTAAAGTAGACGACCCTATAATTAAAGCTAATGAAGATATGGAAGATGAAAATATAAGAGAAGAAATATTAAAACAGTTGAAAATGAAAGGACTAGTTTTAAAAGATAGCAATATCATTAGAAAGATGGATAATACATTACCAGATGGTGAAAAAGGAACATCGCTAGTAGTTCCAGCTTCTATAAATAAAGATGGAACAATATCTAAAACTACATCAGGGGTTAGTCAAGATGAGTTTAATGTATTAAGAAAATATGTAAAGCACACTATAAAAGAATTGAGTAAAGATATGCTTGATGGAAATATAGGAATACTACCATACAAAAGTAAAGATTCAACATCTTGTGATTTCTGTACTTTTTCATCTATATGTCAATTTGACAGTACGTTTAAAGATAATAACTACAGAATAATAAATAAAAAAAGCCAAGATGAAATAATAAATAAAATGAGAGGAGAGGTTGAATAATGAGTTCTCCTAAATGGACAAATGAACAACAAGCAGTAATAGATAGTAGAAATTGTAACTTACTTGTAGCCGCAGCTGCTGGGTCAGGAAAAACAGCAGTACTAGTTGAGCGTATTATACAAATAATAACAGACACTCAAAATCCAGTTGATATAGATAAGTTATTAGTTGTTACTTTTACAAATGCAGCAGCATCAGAAATGAGAGAACGTATTGGAGATGCAATAGCTAAAGCATTAGACAAAAATCCTGAAAATAGTCATTTACAAAACCAATTAGTTTTATTGAATAGAGCTAGTATTACAACTATACATTCCTTTTGTTTGGATGTAATAAAGTCAAATTTTCATAAGATAAATATAGATCCTAATTTTAGGATAGGAGATCAAACAGAATGTTCATTGTTAAAGCAAGAATGTATAGAAGAAGTTTTTGAAGAATATTATGAATCGAAAAATATAGGTTTTTTAAATTTAGTTGAAAGTTATGCAGAAAAAAGAGGGGATAAAGAACTTCAAGAAATTATTTTATCTATATATAACTTTTCTATGGCATCACCTTATCCTAAAAAATGGTTAAGTGAATCAGCAGAATTGTTTAATATAGATGATGATTTTAACTTTTCAAACTCTATATGGGCAAAGTCAATACTAGATACTGTAAGAATAGAAATAAAAGGAATAGAGTCTAGTATGAAAAGAGCAATAGAATATGTAGATGGAATAGAAGAGCTAGAAACTTACAAGGAAAAGTTAAATATAGAATACGAAAAAATCGTTGAAATATTAAATGCTTGTGAAGAAGGATGGGACAAAGCATATTATTATATGAGTAATATGCAATTTGAGAACTTTGCTAAAGGGGTAAAAAGATTATCAAAAGATGCTCCAGACTATATAAAAATTGCAAGAGAAAATGCTAAATCAATTAGAGATAAAAATAAAAAATCTTTAGAAACAATAATAGGAGCTACTTTTTATAAAAGCAATAGTCAAATTTCTCATGAGATAAAATATTTATATCCAGTTGTAAAATCTATTTCAGATTTAATAATTACTTTTGAAGAAAGATATCAATCTAAAAAGAAAGAAAAAGGAATTATAGATTTCAATGATATAGAACATTATGCATTAGCTATATTAACTGATAAAGATGAAGACGGTAATATTATTCCATCAGATGTAGCTAAAATATATATAGATAAATTTTCAGAGATATTTATAGATGAATATCAAGATAGTAACTTAGTACAAGAGGTGCTATTAAGTACTATAGCAAAAGTTGAAAATCCAAATAGATTTATGGTTGGTGATGTAAAGCAAAGTATATATCGATTTAGACAAGCAAAACCAGAAATTTTCTTGGAGAAATATGCTAACTATGATATGGAAGAAGGAAGTAAAAATAGAAAAATAATGCTTTACAAAAACTTTAGAAGTAGAAAAGAAGTAGTAGACTCTGCAAATTATATATTTGAAAATATAATGAGCAGGAATATTGGTGAAATAGAATATAATGAAGCTGAAAGATTGAACTTAGGTGCTCAGTTTAAAGAATGCGAAGAAGAAAATGTAGTAGTTGGAGGGCCAACAGAAATACATCTAATACAAAAAAATGCTAAAGTTGAAGAAAATGATGAAAATGAAGCCGAAGAACAAGAAGAAATAGATAATATACAGCTAGAAGCAAGAATGATAGGGAAAATAATAAAAGACATAATAAAGCCTGATGAGAATGAAAATATTATGAAGGTATATGATAAAAAAATAGATGGGTATAGAAATGTAGAGTTTAAAGATATAGTAATCTTATTAAGAGCTACATCAAGTTGGGCACCAGTCTTTGTCGATGAACTTATGAATATGGATATACCTACTTATGCAGATACAGGTATAGGATATTTTGATACGATTGAAATAAAAACTATATTATCACTACTTCAAATAATAGATAATCCAATGCAAGATATACCTCTTATAGCCGTACTAAAATCGCCAATGTTTAATTTTACACCAGAAGAATTAATAGACATAAGGTTAGAAGATAGAAATCGTAGTTTTTATGAAATATTAGAGATTGCAAGTGAAAGAGAAGACGATTTAGGAGATAAAGTTAAATATTTTATATCTAAATTAGAAGATTTTAAGAATAAATCACTTTATATGAGTACAGATGAATTTTTATGGTATTTATATGTAGAAACAGGATATTATGCATATGTTGGAGCACTACCAGCAGGAAGCCAAAGACAAGCGAATTTAAAGGTTTTATTTGAAAGGGCTAAACAATTTGAAGCTACAAGTTTTAAGGGGTTATTTAACTTTATAAACTTTGTGAAAAAACTAAGACGATCAAACTCAGATATGGGAAGTGCTAAAACACTGGGTGAAAATGCAAATGTAGTTAGAATAATGAGTATACATAAAAGTAAAGGATTAGAATTCCCTGTGGTTATATGCGCGGGTATGGGGAAAAACTTTAATAATCAAGACTTTAGAAAAAGTATACTATATCATCATAAATTAGGCTATGGGCCTCAACTTGTAGATTATAATAGAAAAATAGCTTATCCTAGTATAGCTAAAGAGGCATTAAAAACTACTATAAACATGGAAAACTTATCAGAAGAGATGAGGGTACTATATGTAGCATTTACAAGACCTAAAGAAAAATTAATTATAACTGGGTCTATAAAAGACGTAGAATCTAGTATAAAAAAATGGAGTGAAGATATTGAAAATACAGGGGCAGTTTCAGAGTATCAGATATTAAAAGGAAAGAACTTCCTAGACTGGATAATGCCAGCTGTATTAAAGCATAAAGATTTAAATAGTATGAGAGAACTAGTACAATTAGATTGTAATACATTTAAAGATCATGAATCCAGTTGGGAAGCTAAAATATGGGATAAGAAAGATGTATTAATAGATAAGATTGATTTAGATGAAGAAAGCATAGAATCTATATTATTAAATGTAGATTCTGAGATAAATACTAGTGAATACTATGATGTAATTAAAAGTAAATTAGATTATAAATATCCATTTATAGAATCTGTAAATAGAGCAGGAACTATATCTGTTACAGAAATAAAAAGATTGGAAGATAAAAGTATTGATGATTACAATTCACAAAACTTAATAACTAAACCAACGGAGATAAAAACTCCATTGTTTATACAAGAAAGTGAAAGTAAAGATAAAATTACTGGAGCTCAAAAAGGAACTATAATGCATTTATTTATGCAAATAGTAGATTTGAACAAAGTTACTAATTTAAATGAAATAAAAGAAGAAATAGATTTAGCTGTTAAGAAAAAAGTACTAACTCAAACTCAGGCAGATACTATAAATCCATATAAAGTATTAAAATTCTTTAAATCTGAACTAGGTAAGAGAATGTTAAATTCATATTTCTTAAAAAGGGAGCAAGCTTTTTATCTTCAAATTAATATAAGAGATATATTTGAAGTTGATGAAGAGTTCAAAGATATAGAAAATAAAGATACATTAATGGTTAGAGGGATAATAGATGCTTATTTTGAAGAAAATGATGAGATAGTTATTGTAGATTATAAAACTGATTTTGTTAATGAAGAAAATAAAGATGATGTTATAAAAAGATATACAAAACAATTAGAAATATATAGTACGGCTTTGAATAAATTAACAGGTAAAGTTGTTAAAGAAGCGTACATATATCTTTTTGGAATAGAAGAAGCTATATTATATAAATTTTAGAAAATTTAATAAAGCAAATAAAAATACAATGGTTTAAGGGGAGTTTAACCATTGTATTTTTACTATTAGGGGGAGAGATATATTATATTTTGCTCGTACATTATAATTATTTACAAATTGCAAATTTTATATTCAATAATTATAAAAAATAATAAATAATAAAAAAATCACCTATACAAGGGGGGTATAGGTGATAAATAAGGGGGATAGAAATTATTTATTTTCCGATCATATTTAAATTATTAACAAGTATATTAATCTTATTCATAATAAATCTTGTTATTTAAGAAAGATAAATTTTTACCTTTCTTAATGTCATTATATGAATAAAAATAATATATGTTACCATTTTTTCAACATAAATTAATAAATTTCTTATTATTTAGTTTTTATATTTGCTAAGGTCGAAATTAGATGTAAAACTGTCAAAACCTATTCTATCTATATAAGCGCCTAATCTTTCTTTAGAGTTGGCATTAGAAGCATATAAATTTACTATCTCATCAACCAAATCAAGTACTTTTTCATCAGGAACTCCCATTATTAATCTATCTCCAAGTCTAGGTATAGTTCCTCCTTTACCACCTACAAATACAGTCCATCCTTTAGGTGTACCCATAAGACCTATGTCTCTAGTGTGATTATCAGCACAGCTATTAGGACATCCACTGACACCTATTTTTAGCTTATTAGGTAAGTTCATACCATGATATCTATCATCTAGTTTTAAGCCTATACTTACAGAGTCTTTGAAGCCTCTTTTACAAAAGCTTGTACCAGGGCAAGTCTTTATGCTTCTTACACATAAACCAATTGCAGCTCCTGGCTTCATTCCTAAATCTTCCCAAGCTAAATCTATATCCTTTTCTTCAAGACCTACAAGTGCTATACGTTGAGCAGCTGTGATTTTTATAGCTTGAGCTTTATATTTATCGGCTACATCAGCCAATTTTCTAAGTTGATCTGAAGTTATAAGTCCAGCAGGGACATGAGGAGCTATAGCATATGTTTTTAAATCTCTTTGAATAACGGCACCTTTGTCTAGTAAATCTTTCATATAATACCTCCTAAAAATTTAGTAATAATAGTATATGGAGATATTAAAAATATATTAGAGATATGATATTTTTAATACAAATGAATAAAATAATAATTGAGGGTATATATAATAAATTAATTATTAAATATAAAGTATATAGTTAGTGTATATTTAATAATGATAGGCCCTAAATTTTAGAGATTGTGTTATAATTATAATAAAAAAATTATAGTAATTAGGAGTGTGGTAAAAATTGGGTTCGACCGAGGGTAGTATTATTATTCAGATAGTGGTGTTAGCAGTGTTACTTATGTCTTCAGGATTCTTTTCAGCATCTGAAACAGCTTTAATGTCACTTAGTAAAATAAGAATTAGGCATATGCAAGAAGAAGGAGTAAAAGGAGCTAATTTAGTTGGAAAACTAACAGCAGACTCAGGTAAGCTGTTGAGCTCTATATTAGTTGGAAATAATATAGTTAATATAGCAGCAACTTCACTATCAACATCATTATTTATAACTCTGTTAAATGGACCAGAAGGAGTTCCAGTCGCTACTGCGGTAATGACTATTTTAGTATTAATATTTGGGGAAATAACACCTAAAACAATAGCTGCTAATAATTCAGAAAAGGTAGCTATATTAGTATCTAAACCTATAAAACTTATAATAGTAGTATTAACTCCAATTGTTTGGGTTTTTAATATTATAACAAATATTATATTTAAGTTATTTGGGATAAAAACTAATATAGGTCAACCATATATAACTGAAGAAGAATTAAAAACTATGGTGAATGTAGGTCATGAAGAAGGAGTTCTAGAAATAGAAGAACGACAAATAATAAATAATGTATTCCAATTTGGTGATATGCAAGCTAAAGAAGCTATGGTTCAAAGACTAGATATGGTAGCTATAAATGCTGAAGACAGTTATGAAGATGTAATAAGCATTTTCAAAGAAGAGCAGTTTAGTAGAATGCCAGTGTATGAAGAATCAGTAGATGATATCATTGGAATAGTTAATATAAAAGATATAGTATTTTTAAGTGAAGAAGAAATAAATAACTTTAATATAAAGAATTATGTAAGAGAAGCATTCTTTACATATGAATTTAAGAAAATAACTGAATTACTTGAAGAAATGAAAAAAGACAAGAGTCAAATGGCTATAGTTGTTGATGAGTATGGTGGAACAGCTGGACTTATAACTATAGAAGACTTAGTAGAAGAAATTGTTGGAGAAATAGACGATGAATATGATGAAGATGATGAAGATATTCAAGTAATTAAAGAAGATGAATATATAGTTGATGGTGGTAAAAAGATATCAGAGGTAAATGAACTTATAGGAACTAATTTAGAATCAGAAGAGTTCGATTCTATAGGTGGATTTATAATTGGATATCTAAAGAGATTGCCAGAAGAGAATGAAGTTATTGAAGTTGACAATGTAAGACTATGCATAGAAAGCTTAGACAAGAATAGAATAAAGAAAATAAGGGTATATACATAAGGTACTAAAATTAGTACCTTATTTTTATTGATTTTTTTAAAAAATATAATTAAATAAATTAAAATACTTTATTTGATAAATTTCGAAGAAAGTATTATAATTAAAACGTATTCCTTTATTTGGAAAAGGAGAATAAAAATCAAAAGATTAAAGAATTTATAGATAGGTGGAGGAACTTTTATCATGAAAGAAAGAGTACTTGAAAGATTTTTAAAATATGTAACATTTGATACAACTGCAGACCCTAAAAATTCAAATTGTCCATCAAGTGAAGGACAAAGAGTATTTGCTAAGTACTTAGTTGAAGAATTAAAAAACTTAGGGTTAGAAGATGCGCATGTTGATGAAAATAGCTATGTAATGGCTACATTAAAAGGAAATGTAGAAGGGGTTCCTACTATAGGGTTTATATCTCACTTAGATACAGCACCAGATGTAACTGGGAAAGATGTTAAGCCTAGAATAGTTAAAAATTATGATGGAAAAGATATAGTTTTAAATGAAGAATTAAATATAGTAACATCTCCTAAAGATTATCCAGAAATGGAGACTTTAATAGGTGAAGATGTAATAGTTACAGATGGAACTACTTTATTAGGAGCAGATGATAAGGCTGGTATAGCTGAAATAGTAACAGCTATAGAGTATTTAGTTAATAATCCTGAAATAAAACATGGAGATATAAAAATAGGATTTACTCCAGATGAGGAAGTAGGAAGAGGAGCAAACTTATTCGACGTTGAAAAGTTTGGAGCAAAATATGCATACACTATAGATGGTGGAATACTTGGAGAACTTCAATATGAAAACTTTAATGCAGCTGCAGCAACTATAACTATACAAGGTAGAAATGTACACCCAGGTAGTGCAAAGAATAAATTAGTTAATGCATTACATATAGCAGCTGAAATATCTGAAATGTTCCCAGCTAGTGAAAGACCTGAAACTACAGAAGGTTACGAAGGATTCTATCATTTAAATGATATAAATGGAAATGTTGAAAAAGCTTCTATGGTATATATAATAAGAGACCATGACCATGATAAATTTGAAGCAAGAAAAGCATTTATGAAAGATGCAATAGAAAAAATAAATGCAAAATATGATAACAGAATAACTTTAGACTTAAATGATCAATATTACAATATGAAAGAAAAAGTAGAGCCAGTTAAATTTGTAGTTGACTTAGTTGAAGAAGCTATGAAAGAAACTGATATAACTCCAATAATAGTACCTATAAGAGGTGGTACAGATGGAGCTAGATTATCATTTATGGGATTACCTTGTCCAAATATATTTACAGGCGGATTAAACTTCCATAGTAAAAATGAATGTATAGCTGTATCATCAATGGTAAAAGGATCTGAGCTAATAGTTAAAATAGCTGAAAAATATACAACAGTTAAGTAATAAATAAAAAATGAACTCTTATTAAGAGTTCATTTTTTATTTATTATAAATTTATTATTTCATTAGTATTTATATCTATTAAATTAATATCTAAGTCTAATTCTTCATGAGATTCATTTATATCTATAATAGCAACAGAATGTGATCCATCTTTAGGAATAGATGTACTTCCAGGATTTATAACTATTAAATTTTCATCTACATATAGTTCTTTTACATGAGTATGTCCAAGGACTAAAATATCAGCTCCCATAGATTTTGCTCTTTTAATGGTTTCTTCTTTAGAATCTACATATCCATGATTTACTAATACTCTAAGCTCTCCAAATTGACTTAAAACATAAGGTCCTTGTATAGGATGATTTATAACCATTTGATCAACATCTGCATCACAGTTTCCTCTAGCTATAAGTATATTATCTAAGTCATTTATTTTAGCTATAACACCCTTTGGATTATATCCAGTAGGTAAGTCATTTCTTGGTCCGTGATATAAAACGTCTCCAGCGTGAAGTAATATATCACAATCAGATAAAGTTTCTAAAGCTTTTTCTAAATAAACTAAACTACCATGAGTGTCACTCATAACTCCTATTTTCATTTAAATACCTCCTATATATTATAAAAATTTTTCTGATACTCTACTCCAAAATTCATAGTTGGTAAGCCTGAGTAATTTAACGTATACATCAGAAGTTGTAATTGCTATACTAGTTATTTTTTCTAATCTATATTCAACACCATCTATTACTATTAATAATGCATTTTCAAATCTATACTCTGGAAAAACATTTATTATAGCATCATGAGGAAAAATTATACTAGAAGTAAAACATCTGTATGCATTTGTATTTATAGGGTGTAGTGGAGTTAATTGCATAAGTTTTAAACTAGGATCTACTATACTTCCGCCAGCAGCATAATTATAAGCTGTTGAACCTGTAGGTGTAGAAACTAATAAACCATCTCCACTAAAATTTTGAATATCTTTATTATTAACATTTAGTTTAAGATGTATAGTTCTTGATTTATCTCCCTTTATAACCACATCATTTACAGCATACATGTCAAGGCAACTTCCTTTTGTACATACTGTAGCCTGTATAAGGGGAATATCTTGTAAAATAAAATTGCCTTTTAAATAATCACTTATAAATTCATCTAAAAAATCAGGGTAGACATCAGTGAAAAATCCTAAATGTCCAGTGTTCACACCCAAAATGGGAATTTCAGGATAATCAAAATCATGAACAGTTTTTAAAAAAGATCCATCTCCACCGATAGATATTATAAGTTCTGAATTTGGATCAAAATTATACGTTACATTAAATCCGGCTTTTATAAGTTTTTCTGTTAATATTTTTCTAGTTTTTATAGATATATCCAATGAATTTGAATTTATTGTTATAGTTCTTTTCATATCCCCACCTCTTTACATTTGTATTATAACATAATTTAAAAAATAATTAATAGCCTACTAAAAATGTAGTATATAAATAAAAGGTCTTATGTATTGATGAAAAATAGTATAAAATAGATAATGTTATTATAAATGAAAGTAGGTGCAAGTTTGTTCAAAAAAGAAGAACAAAGATATGATACAATATCTTACACAAGTAATGAAAATTCAACATTGAAAGAAATATTATTAGATAAGTTAAATTTTTCAGTAAGATCTTTATCTAAAATGAAAAGAGAACAATCTGTTTTAGTGAATGGTAAATTTAAAAAGCTTAGCTCTAAAATAGAAAAAGGGGATTTAATAGAAGTTAAAATAGATGAAGATAGAGCTAATTTTATTCCACAGGATTTAAACTTAGACATAATTTATGATGATTTTGACTTAATAATGGTAAATAAACCTCCTTTTATGGTAGTTCATCCAACTAAAAGTCACAATGAAAATACTATAGCAAATGGAGTTACGGATTATATAATTAAAAAAGATGAAAAAGTTAAAATAAGATTTGTAAATAGATTAGATATGAATACATCTGGACTTGTAATCATTGCTAAAAATGCATATGCACATCATACATTATCAATGGATATGGGTGAAGATAAAGTTGAAAAAAAATATATTACAATAGTTAAAGGATTAGTTGAAAAAGACTTTGGGACTATAAATGAGCCTATATATAGACAAGAAGAAGATAGTATAAAGCGAGTTGTAGATGAAAGAGGTCAACAATCTATAACACACTACAAGGTAATTGAAAGACTAAATGATGCAACAGTTTTAGAAGTTAAGTTAGAGACAGGTAGAACTCATCAAATAAGAGTACATATGAGCCATATAGGTCATGGTATAATAGGAGATGAGTTATATGGTTATGTAAATGAAGATTTAATTAATAGACAAGCATTACATGCATATAGTTTAGAATTTGAACAGCCAAGAACTAAGGAAAAATTAAAATTTGAAGCTGAAATTCCTAAGGATATGAAAGATTTAATAGAGAAACTAAGATAGAGGTGAAAAATATGATAATACATAAGTTTATAGTACACGTGTTAGATAAAAATAGTGAAGTGCCTATTTTAAATGACTTTGAAGGTAAAATAAGTCAGGAAGTAGATAAGTTTTTTCAAAAAATAATAAAAAGAGTTAGTAAAGATGATGACTTAAGAAAAGGTATCTTTAAAGACTATGAGAATAACGTAGTAAAAAACTGTTGTGAACAAATTATATATGATGAAAGTACATTTTTAGAAAACTCAAAGGAAATAGCTGCATATTTATTTGATACAATGAAGATAAACGCAGAGCTAGAATCTTGCGATTTAGCAATATGTTTATATACTATAAAAGATGAAAAATATGTAGGTATTTTAAAACTAGATTACAAAAGACTATATACTCATTCTATTGAGTTTGTTGATGATAAATTTAACATACAGATGGTACCTAATGAAATAGGTATTCCTGAAACTCAAAGACAAAAACAATGTGCTATAGTTGGATTAACAGGTATGAATGATGAGTATCACTTAAGACTTTTAGATAAAGATGCAGAAAAAGAAGAATTAGAATCTAAATTTATAAGTGAGTTTTTAAATGCTGAAAAAATAGTTGATGATAAACATAAAACAAAAGTATTTAAAAATAGTGCAGAAACATGGATAACAAATGCTTTAGCTAATGATATAAAACAAGCTGAAGATATAAGAAGCGTATTAAACTATACTTTAAAAGAAAAAGAAGAAATAGATGTAGAGGAATTCATTGAAAAGTCTATAGATAACAATGATTTAAAAGAAAGCTTTAAAGAGCATATGGAAGATAAGGGATTAGATGAATCATTCAATATAGATAAACAATGGGTTGAAAAAAAGCTTAAGAAAAGAAGTATAAAAACAGATACTGGATTTGATATAAAAGGTGAGTTAAGTAACTTTGAAGATCCTATGAAGTATAGTGTTAAACAAAATCCAGATGGAAGTATAGATATAACTATAAAAAATATAAAATTTTATGAAGAGAAATAAAAAAGCCGAGTTTAATACTCGGTTTTTTTTATGCGAAGTGAATTTTTATTTATGACCTTCTATAAAAGAGCATATATCTCCTATACATTTGAAGTTTTCAGCTTCTTCATCAGGAATTTCTATATCATATTCATCTTCTAGCGCCATTATAACTTCTACTGCATCTAATGAGTCAGCTTCTAAATCTTCAGTTAAAGATGTATTTAAAGTTATAGTGTTTAGGTCATCAACGCCTAATTGCTCAGCTATTATTTCCCTAACTCTTTCAAACATAATGGACCTCCTAAAATAAATTCATAATTTAATTGTAGTTTAATATAATAAAAAGAATTTTTCAATATAAAATTATATAAAAATTAGAATATTATAAAATGACAAGCATATATATTTATATATAGAAAACATAGGAGGAATAAGTTATGAAGTATATAGGTTTATTAGCATCGTCTATATGTGTTGTAATAGTATTATTAATAAACTCGTATTACAATATCATAAACTTAGATGTTCAAAAGATGAGTTCATATGTAATAGAAAGTAATATGATATTAGAAGATTTTATAACCAATGAAGAAAAGGTACTTAAAAATCATGAAGAGTACATAAGTAGACTAGTAAATTTAAAAAGTTGTATAAATGATACTAAAACCTCTTTTTTTACTAGTCAGTACAAAGAATATAAAATTAAATCTATTGATAGCTTAACAAGTACTATAAGCAAAGGTGAAAAAAATGCTAAACATCTAGAGTTAGTAAAGAAGTATAATGATTTATCGGAAAAAGAACTGAATAGTTTATTAGACAAGAATTTATTAGAAGTAACATATTTATCTACCCATGCATATGAATAAATAAGAGAAGCTACAAGCTTCTCAACACTAAAAGGGGGTAACCATATGTCAAAACTAGATAAACTTTTAAGAAGTTTTGGATGTGGATGTGATTCACCATTTGGAGGATCAAGTTTACTGATAATTGCTGTAGTAGTATTTTTATTATTGGGAACAGACTTACTTGATAACTTCTTTTGTGATGATAACTCATGGATATGGATAATATTAATAATACTTTTATTATTCAATTTTGATGATGGATGTTGTTAAAAAAAGCTCTGCAAAGGGCTTTTTTTGCGTTATATCAATACATCCATATATATATATTAATCTATGTTAGTAAAAAATTTTAAATTAAAAATAAAAATACAGTAACCGTTTTAGGGAAAGTTCATAATATAAATTAAGAGTATAAGCAATTGAGATATGACTTCTAAAAATAAAAATATGGGTTAGCTAAAAAAAGGGGATAGAGATTTTAGCAATCCAAAAAAATAGGGGGTATATATGGGCACTTTAAGTAGATTATTTGGTGGAGATGGATTCTTCTGCGGAGGAGCATGGTGGATAATAGTATTATTCTTCTTATTCTTAGCATTCCAAGAGTGTTGGGCAGATATATGTATAACTGATTGGATCCCATTTTTAATATTACTTCTTATTGTGTGTTCATGTGGACTAGATGGCTGCGATGACGGATATGAGTGTGGATGCTAATTAATACAAAAAAGACTACCAATTGGTAGTCTTTTTGTTGTTTATACATATAAAAATAACTGGAAAAAATTAAAAAACTTATTATCAAAAACTATTATACATGCATAGTATATTTTAAGAGCGAAAGCTCAAATAAATAATCATCATCAGGAGGTAAACAAAATGTTAGATAGACTATTTGGCGAAGATGGATGTTTTGGAGGAGCATGGTGGATAATAGTGCTATTCTTCTTATTCCTAGCATTTGGAGATTGTTGGGAAGAGTTAGATATATGCGCATGGATACCATTCTTAATAGTTTTATTAATATTATGTAGCTGTGGTGGCTGTTTCTAAAACAAATATTAGACACCATAAGTAAATAACATCAGGAGGGAAATAAAATGTTAGATAGATTATTTGGAGAATCAGGATTTGGCGGTTGTGGATGGATAATAATAGTGCTATTTTTCTTATTCTTAGCATTTGGAGAAACTTGGGAAGAGCTAGATATATGTGCATGGATACCATTCTTAATATTGTTGTTAATCCTTATAAGCTGTGATGGATGCTTTTAGTAAATAATACTAATTAGTATTAACAAAGATAAAATAAGAAGTAACAAAAAAATATATAAATTCATATTATATAAAATAGTTAACTATTAAAGCTAACTAAATTAAATGAAGTGATAACTTTAATCAGGAGGTAAATATATGTTAACAAGATTTTTCGGTGAAGATGGAGCTTTTGGAGGAGCATGGTGGATAATAGTATTATTCTTCTTATTCTTAGCATTTGGAGAAACTTGGTGTGAGATAGATATAATGGCATGGGTACCATTCTTAATATTATTATTAATAACTTGTTCTTGTGCAGGATTCTTTGATGGAGACGACTGCTGCTGCTAATAAAAAATAATAAAATAGAAAATAAAACCATAAAAATAACACGTCAGTAATGTACTGACGTGTTATTTTTTGTCGAAATATATTTAAATAGTTACAAAATTATGATAAAATTAATTTTTACACAGACTAAAGAATAGATTTCATTAAATATAGTAAAAATTAAGATAAGGAGGAATGGTAAATGAAAACAAATGTAACAATAAAAGATGTAGCTAAGAAAGCCGGAGTTTCTATATCTACAGTATCAAGAGTAATAAACGATTCTAAACCAGTTACTGATGAAGTAAAACAAAAAGTATTAGACGTAATAAAGGAAACTGGATATGTACCTAATCCATTAGCTAGAAGTTTAGTAACGAAAAAAAGTCAATTAATAGGAGTTATAGTTCCAGAAGTTTCAGACTCTTTTGTTAGTGAATTAGTAAATGGAATAGAGGAAGTTGCTAAGATGTATGATTATGATATATTATTAGCAAATACTTACTCAGACAAAGAACAAGAATTAAAAAGTATAAACTTATTAAGAGCTAAGCAAGTAGAAGGTATAGTTATGATGTCATGGAAGGTAGATGAAGAGCATCTAGAGTATATACAAAAATGTAGAATACCAGCTGTATATGTAAGTAAAACTGCTAGAAACTATGATGTTTACTCAGTAAGTATAAGTAATACGGATGCAACTTATGATATGACTAAATATCTTATAGATAAAGGACATAAAAAAATATCATTTATAATGACAAGTGAGGATGATACAGTTCTAGAAGCTGAAAGATATTTAGGATTTGAAAAAGCTATGAATGATAACAATATAGAAATAGATAAATCTTTAGTAAAGAATGCTGGAACTACATATGACTACGGATATGATAAAATGAAGGAAATACTAGATGAAGGAAATAAGCCTGATGCAGTATTTGTTACAGGAGATGAGGCAGCTATAGGTGCATTAAATGCAATATGTGATGCAGGATATAAAGTTCCAGAAGATATATCTGTAGCAGGATTCAATGATGCTAAAATAGCAGCTATGTATAGACCTAAGTTAACAACAGTTCATCAACCTTTATATGATATGGGAGCTGTTGCAATAAGAATGGTTATAAAAATGATAGATAAAGAAGTTTTAGAAAATAAAAAAGTAGAACTTCCATATAGAATAGTTGAAAGAGAAAGTGTTATAGAGAGAAATTAAATATTTAAGCATGTTATAAAATTTTTTATAACATGCTTTTTTATTAAAAAAATTATTTATATAAATTTCTTTAGATATAAAAAATTATTAATGTAAATTTAAGGTGGAGGATATAGGAAATCATTGTAGAAGTTATTTAAGTATCGATGATTTTACAATTAAATATTTAGATTTTATATTTATACAGGGGGAGTATATATGAATAAAATAATTATAGATGGTAGAGATTTAACTATAGAAGATGTAGTAAATGTATCAAGGAATGATTATAAGGTAGAAATAAGTGAAGAAGTGTTAAAGAAAGTTAAGATGTCGAGAGAATTAGTAGATAAGTTTGTAAATGAACAAAAAGTTGTATATGGAATAACTACAGGATTTGGTAAATTTTCAGATGTAGTTATATCTAAAGAAGAAACACACGATCTTCAAAGAAACTTAATAATTAGTCATGCCTGTGGAGTTGGACAACCATTTGATGAAGATATAGTAAGAGCAATAATGTTGTTGAGGATAAATAACTTGTCTAAAGGATATTCTGGAGTCAGAATAGAAACATTAGAAACCTTGATGAATATGTTAAACAATAATGTACACCCAGTAATTCCTGAAAAAGGGTCTTTGGGAGCATCAGGAGATTTAGCTCCACTGGCACATATGGTACTTACTATGATAGGTGAGGGAGAAGCTATATATGAAGGTAAAAAAATGCCATCAAAAGAAGCTATGAACCTTGCAGGAGTAAAGGTATTGCCTGAGTTATCATCTAAAGAAGGACTAGCACTTATAAATGGAACTCAAGTTATGACTGCAGTAGGAGCTTTAACAACATATGATGCAATGAATTTATTAAAATTATCAGATGTAGCACTAGCTATGACGATGGAGTCATTAAATGGAATTACATGTGCAATGGACGAAAGAGTACATTTAGTTAGGTCTCATAGAGGGCAAATAAATACGGCAAAGAATGTATTAGATTTATTAAGTGAAAGTGAAATGACAACAAAACAAGGAGATTTAAGAGTACAAGATGCATATTCACTAAGATGCTCACCTCAAATTCATGGAGCAAGTAAAGATGCAATAGAATATGTAAGAAATAAAATAAATATAGAAATCAATTCAGTAACTGACAACCCAATAATATTCCCAGAGCAAGAAGATGTAATATCAGGAGGAAACTTCCATGGACAACCTATGGCACTAAGTTTCGATTTCTTGGGAATAGCATTATCAGAAATAGCTAACATATCAGAAAGAAGACTAGAAAGATTAGTAAATCCATCACTAAGTAACGGACTACCAGCATTTTTAACTAAAAACGGAGGAGTAAATTCTGGATTCATGATAGTACAATATAGTGCAGCATCATTAGTTTCAGAAAACAAAGTATTAGCACATCCAGCAAGTGTAGACTCAATACCATCATCAGCAAACCAAGAAGACCATGTATCTATGGGTACTATAGCAGCAAGAAAAGCAATGGAAATAATGAAAAATACAAGAAATGTATTAGCAATGGAAATATTAGCAGCAGCTCAAGCGATAGATTTAAGAGGCAAGAAGAAGTTAGGTATAGGAACAGATGCAGCATATAATACCATCAGAAAACACACTAACTTTATTGAAGAAGATTTAGTTATGTACAAAGAGATAAATAAATGTGAAGAATTAATTAAGCAAAACTTAGTTGTAGAAGCTGTAGAAGAAGCTTTAGGATTCAATTTATTAATAAATGAAGAAGTAGCTGTAAGTGAAATATAAAAATATAAGGGGGATATAGGCTATGATTACTTTAGAAAAAACTATGAGTTTTACAAATGAAGATATAAAAGATGCAATGACTATAAAATTAGATTATGTACCAAATAAAATACCACAATTTATAGATGGAATAAGAAGAGCTCCAAAAAGAGAAGCTAAATTATCAGATTCAGATATAAAATTAGCCTTAAATAATGCCTTAAGATATATACCAGAGGAATATCATGAAATGCTAGCACCAGAATTTTTAAATGAACTTATGACAACTGGAAGAATATATGGATATAGATTTAGACCAGAAGGTAATTTAAAAGCTAAGTCAATAGATGAATATAATGGTAAATGTATAGAAGCTAGAGCTTTTCAAGTTATGATAGATAATAACTTAGATTTTGATATAGCGCTTTATCCATATGAACTTGTTACATACGGAGAAACAGGACAAGTATTCCAAAACTGGATGCAATACTTATTAATTAAAAAGTATTTAGAGGTTATGAACCAAGATCAAACATTAGTTATACAATCAGGCCATCCTGTAGGTTTATTTAAATCTAAGCCAGATGCACCTAGAGTTATAATAACTAATGGATTAATGGTTGGATTGTTTGATAATCAAGAAGATTGGAAAAGAGCAGCTGCTATAGGAGTTTCTAATTACGGACAAATGACAGCTGGTGGATGGATGTATATAGGACCTCAAGGAATAGTTCATGGAACATATTCCACATTACTAAATGCAGGAAGGTTAATACTTGGATTACCAGAAGAAGCTGATTTATCAGGAAAGTTATTTATAACTTCTGGACTTGGTGGTATGAGTGGAGCACAAGGTAAAGCTGTAGAAATAGCAGGTGGAGTTGGAATAATAGCTGAGGTTGATTATTCAAGAATAGAAACAAGATATACTCAAGGTTGGGTTAGTAAAGTAGTTAATAGCTGCGAAGATGCATTTAAGTTAGCTAAAGAGTATATGGACAAAAAAGAGCCGTGTGCAATAGCTTATCATGGAAATATTGTAGATTTACTTCAATATGCAGTTAAAAATAATATACATATAGATTTACTATCAGATCAAACTTCTTGTCATGCTGTATATGACGGAGGATACTGTCCTCAAGGAATAACATTTGAAGAGAGAACTGAGCTTTTAGCTAATAATAAAGATAAGTTTACAGCGTTAGTTGATGAAACATTAAAAGCTCATTTTGAAGTTATAAAAGCTTTAACTAAAAATGGAAGTTATTTCTTTGATTATGGAAATAGCTTTATGAAAGCTGTGTATGATGCAGGCTGCACTGAAATATCTAAAAATAGAGTAGATGAAAAAGATGGATTTATATTCCCATCATATGTTGAAGATATATTAGGACCACAGTTATTTGATTACGGTTATGGACCATTTAGATGGGTATGTTTAAGTGGCAAAAAAGAAGATTTAATAAAAACTGATAAAGCTGCTATGGATTGTATCGATCCTAATAGAAGATATCAAGATAGAGATAACTGGATATGGATAAGAGATGCAGAAAAAAATGGGCTAGTAGTAGGGTCACAAGCTAGAATATTATATCAAGATGCTATGGGAAGAACTAATATAGCTCTTAAGTTTAATGAAATGGTAAGAAAAGGGGAAATAGGACCAGTTATGTTAGGAAGAGATCATCATGATGTATCAGGAACTGATTCACCGTTTAGAGAAACATCTAATATAAAGGATGGAAGTAATATAATGGCGGATATGGCTACTCATTGTTTTGCTGGAAATGCTGCTAGAGGAATGAGTTTAATAGCTCTTCACAATGGAGGAGGAGTTGGTATAGGCAAATCTATCAATGGTGGATTTGGAATGGTTCTAGATGGATCTCATAGAGTTGATGAAATACTTAGAACAGCAATGCCTTGGGATGTTATGGGAGGAGTTGCTAGACGTGCATGGGCTAGAAATGAAAACTCTATAACTACAGTTATGCAATATAACAAGATGTGTGAGGGTCAAGATCATATAACATTACCATATATAGTGGATGAAGACTTAATAAATCAAGTTATAGAATCTAGCAAATAATGCTATCATTGGATACCTCAAAATGCACACGTGTATTTTGAGGTAAATCCATTAAGATAAATTGCTAAAATAATGTATAAGGGGGATTTTTAATATGGCTATAGTACAATGTGTACCTAATTTTAGTGAGGGAAAAGATTTAGATAAGATAGAAAAAATAGTTTCACCTCTTAGAGGAAAAGAGGGCGTTAAACTTTTAAATTATGAAGCTGATAAGGATTACAATAGAGTTGTAGTTACTGTTATAGGAGAGCCTAAAGCTGTAAAAAATGCAGTTTTAGAATCTATTGGAGTAGCTAAAGATGTAATAGATATGAATTCACATAAAGGACAACACTCTAGATTTGGGGCTACAGATGTATGCCCATTTATACCTATAAAAGGTATGACTATGGAAGAAGCTGTGGATTTAGCAAAAGAACTAGGTGAAGATGTTGCTAAATTATATGATATACCAGTATTTTTATATGAGTGTGCTGCATCAAAACCAGAAAGAGAAAATTTAGCAAAAGTAAGAAAGGGAGAATATGAAGGATTAGATGCTAAATTTGAAGATCCTAATTGGGCTCCAGATTTTGGACAAGCTAAAAAACATCCTACAGCAGGAGCAATAGCGATAGGAGCAAGAAAACCGTTAATAGCATATAACATAAATCTAGATACACCTAATATAGAAATAGCTTCAAACATAGCTAAGACTATAAGATACTCTAGTGGAGGTTATAGATTTATAAAAGCAGGTCCAGTAGAAATACCAGAAAGAGGAATCACACAAGTAACTATGAACTTAACAGATTACACTAAAACTGCCATGTATAGAGCGTATGAAACTGTTAAAATGGAAGCTCAAAGATATGGAGTTAATGTAATGGGAAGTGAAATAGTTGGACTTTGTCCAATGGAAGCTCTAATTGATTGTGCATCTTATTACTTAGGACTTGAAAATTTCTCTTTAGATAAAGTATTAGAAACTAGTTTAATGGAGTAGATGATATGAGAGCTGACTTAATTATAAAAAATATAGGGAAATTAGCTACTATGAAAGGCCAAACGCCTTTCATAGGAAATGCTATGAATGATATAGAAATAATAAATAATGCATATATTGCAATAAAGGATGGAAAATTTTTAGAAATAGGAAAAGGAGATAACTATAAACATTTAATTGGTGAAGATACTAAAATAGATGATGCAAATAATAAATTAGTTACACCAGGACTTGTAGATGCTCATACTCACTTGATTCATGGAGGAAGTAGAGAAAATGAATTTGCTAAAAAACTTGCAGGTGTTCCATATTTAGAAATTCTAAAAAGTGGTGGAGGAATATTGAGCACTGTAAACTCTACAAAAGAATCTTCATTTGAAGAATTATACGATAAAGCTAAAAAAAGTTTAGATAGAATGTTAGAGTTTGGAGTAACTACTGTAGAAGCTAAAAGTGGTTATGGGTTAGAATTAGAAACAGAGCTAAAACAATTAAAAGTAGCACAAAAACTTGGGAAAGACCATCCTATAGATTTAGTACATACTTTCTTGGGAGCTCATGCTATTCCAACTGAATATAAAAATAATCCAGATGAATTTGTAGATAAATTAATAAAAGAAATGATGCCTAAAGTAAAAGAGCTTGATTTAGCTGAATTTTGCGATGTATTCTGTGAAGATGCAGTATTTAGTATAGACCAAACAAAAGTTATATTTGACGCTGCTAAAAATCTTGGTTACAAATTGAAAATTCATGCTGATGAAATAGTTTCTCTAGGAGGAGCAGAGCTTTCGGCTGAATATAAATGTATATCAGCAGATCACTTAATGGCAGCAAGTGATAAAGGGATAAATATGATGGCTAAAGAAGGAGTAGTAGCTAATATTCTTCCAGGAACATCTTTTAATCTTAATAAAGCTTATGCTAATGCAAGAAAAATGATAGATTCAGGTGTAGCTATAGCTTTATCTAGTGATTATAATCCAGGAAGTTGCCCAAGTGAAAATTTACAGTTTGTTATGCAGTTAGGTTGTCTAGGCTTAAAAATGACACCTAATGAGGTTTTAAGTGCTGTAACTATAAATGGAGCTTGTGCAATAGATAGACAACATGAAATAGGATCTATTGAAGTAGGGAAAAAAGCAGATTTAGTAATCTTTGATGCTCCTAATGTAGAATACTTAATGTACCATTTTGGAATAAATCATACTCAGTCTGTGTATAAATGTGGAGAACTAGTTGTTTCTAGTAAGCAGATAGTTAACAACAAGAAAGAATGTATGTTAGTTTAGATTATCTAAAAGTATTTAAACTAAATTTATGTGGTTTTTAATTACTTATAAATGAGGGGGATTATGTATGAAGTTAGTTGAAATGACAGTAGAGGATTTTTCAAAGTCGGTAGATTCTAATTCGCCAGCTCCAGGGGGCGGGTCTGTATCTGCATTAGCGTCTAATATAGGAGTAAGTTTAGCTAGAATGATGGCTAATTTAAGTTTTGGAAAAAAGAAATACGAAGCATTAGAAGAATGCGTTAGAATAGAATTTACAGATAAGTTCAATAAGTTAGGAGATATAAGAGAAGAATTATTAACATTAGTTGATAAAGACACAGAATCATTTGATGAGTATATGAGGGCTATAAAAATGCCAAAAGATACAGAAGAAGAAATAGAAGCTAGAAAAGCTGCTATAAAATGTGCTACTGGATACTCAATAGAGATACCGTTTAAAACGGCATCTGTATCAGTGGAAGCATTAGAAATGATAGGGTATATAGCAAAGTATGGAAATCAAAATGCTATAACGGATATAGGTGTAGGAACATTGCTTATATATAGTGGAGTAGAAGGTGCAATTTTAAACGTAAAAGTTAACTTGTTAGGATTAGATGATGAAAATATGGTAAGTGAATATACAAGCAAATGTAATGAACTATTAGAAAGAGCAAATGAAATTAAAGAGGATATAATCTCTAATATACACTCTAAGCTAGAACCTATAAAAGCATAAAAAATGTAACCTTTAAAGGTTACATTTTTTATTATTCTTTATTACTCTTCATTTTTTTTAACTTTTTTTATAACTTTTTTTACTTTCTTGCTTGATTTAGTGTTTTCAGTTGTTGGTTCTGATTTAGTATTTTTAGGTGATTTATGGCCATCAGTTTTACCTGATTTTTTACTAGACTCCTTTTTAGATTGGTCAGGTTTAGATTTTTTACTTTTTTTATTATTTACTTTTTCTTTAGCTTCTGCATTTGATATTTTATTCATAATAGTATCTACTTTTTTTCTTTGATTTTCATCCAAGAATGCTTTGAATTTTTCTACAACCTCTTCTTTACCTTGAAGTGTTTTACCTATTTTAACAAGCTCATCCATAAGCTCATCCTCAGATTTATCTTTGTAACCATCTGCAATTTCTTCAATTTTATTTTTATCTATGTTTTTTTCTTTTGCGAATTTTTCCATAGCTTCTTTATCTATTTTTTTCATAAAAACACCTCTTTCAATAATATATATTTGATTATGTTCATATTATTTATATATAGAAGTATTGAGTAAAATATGAATAATAATATGAAAATAAAAAATACTTATAAATAATATATATGCACTAATATAAAAGAAAGGAACAATAATATAAAATAAAACATAGTTTATATATTAGGAGTAGTATATAGTAAGGGGTGACCAATAGTGAACAATTTACTATTTATATTAGGAATTATAGCTTTAAGTAATGGTAATATATCACTTTACGATAATAAGCCTAATGACATAGATGAAAATGATGAATCAGGATATATGAGGGCAAAAGGGGCGAAGAAAATTAATAAGCTTAAATTAAAGGAAAAGTTACGACCTAAAGAATATAATGATGAGAGCTATGAAGATGAGGAAGATATAGTAGACCCTTTGGAATATACAAGTGAAAATGATACTTTTAATATACATGATATAGACAAAGGGATGAAAATGTTAGAGTTGAGTGATGATGATTTAGACAGGGGATTGGAAATAATTACAAGAACTAAAAAATATATGGATAGAGATGAGCGGAAAGTTCTTGTGAAGATAGAGAGTATGTTAGATCTTGTAAGGGGTATAAAAAAATTAAGTACAGTAGATGAAATAGATGAATCTGATGAATCAGATTTTTTTAGAAGCATGGAAGAAGACGATAGAAAAAATATGATGATAAAAGAGATTTTAGAAGTTTTCCCGGAAAGCAAAAAAGAGACAGTTGAAAAAGCTATAGATATGAAAAAGAAAATAGAGCTATTTGCAGAATTATTTTTACCAGATGATATTGGAGAAGAAAGTGGATCAGGATTTAGCCTTAGTTCCTTAGCTAATATAAATAATCTAGGTAGTTTAAACAACTTAAAGCTATTAGGAAGTCTTTTAAGAAGTGATAACAAAGACTCAAAAAATGAGAAAAACAATAGATCAAGTTATAATGTAGTTTATAATGATAAATATGAAGAATTTGAAGAAGATGAATCGGAGTATGAATATGAATATTTAGAAGATGATGAAGAAAGTTACGACATGGATGACTATAACGATGATGATTATATTCGAATTAACAGATAAAATATGGAAAAAAGTAAAAAAAATGATAAAATTGCTATATAAAACTACTTTTAAATTTTGAAGTTTTATTATATAATAGAAATATGAAATCCTGAAGCATACGACAGAGCTTATTTAAATTCAACCGACAAAGTTTGAACGGGAGTATGAGTCTAGAAGTGTATAGCATGCCCCTCCATAATTATGGGGGAAGCTAAAAACTCCTAGTAGTACACCCACCTGGGAGATTCTCGGGTCTGAATTTGAAGGGCCATCGGTGTTTTGGGGTAAAAAAAGTATTGTGATTCACAATACTTTTTTTATTGTTCAAAATTGCCTAATATTGAAAATGGATTCTTACAAGTAAATAAAGTATTAGTATTATAACTTAAATCATCCTTATACTTAGATTTAAAATAAGACCTAATAAATTTTTCATTGATACTATAACAATCTTCTATAGGCTCACTCCAATTAATGCCCAAGTCTTTTGTATAAAATGTATACAATTTATTATCTTCTATATAAAAAATATATATGATATTTTTATACTCTAATAATGATGGAAATAAGTAGACATGAGGAGTATTTAAAAATTTATTTGTTAATTCTTCAAAAAAATTATTTTTTAAGTATCCATTTAAATACTTTATACTATATTTTCCTTCAATGGATTCACAATATGAAAAATGATAGAAATTAAGCTTATCTTTTAATACAGATAGGTATATTTTATTAGAACTTGAATCAGTAATTAATATACGATTATCCCATGTGCAACTATTAGTATTAAATGTAGATGAGCAGATTTGAGAAAAATCATTATGATCCTTAATGTAGAAGATAGTAGGAGTATTATTATTAAAATTAACTATAAAGTTATCTAAAATAGGTAAATTTATAAAATCTATTTTATTTTCAACCCAAGTAGAACCATTGTAGTAATGATGAAATAATATAGTTGTAGGATTAGATTTATTAGTCAAATAATAGATTATATGCATTTCACTATCTATAAATTTTATATATGGAAAAGTTATATCAAAGTTAATAAAATCATAATCAACTGTATAAAGAGGCTTAAATCTAGTAGTATTATTATTTAATTTTAAAATATTAATACAGTTATCTATATATATTCCATAGATGTTATCATTTGAATCAATATCAAAGTAATACTTTGAATAATCTAATGGTATATTCATTATGTTTTCCTTTAAAATGAATAAGTCGCTATTTTTAAAATAATTGCAAACTAAGTTGGATCCACCATTAATAACTATCATATCTTTGTTAGACTTCCTTAATACATAAGAACATTCATTAAAAAACCCCATAGTAACCTCCTAAATATACTTATTATATAAATATATATGTTAAGAGAAAAGTTATTTATTCTAATAAGAATTAATTAATAAAATAGTAATTAAGTAACAATTAATAAAATGCGTGCATATTATTAATTAGGCATAATAAAGAGCCTACATTTTTAATAAGACAATCAAAGGGGAGGACAAAACTTAATGAAGGATTTAATGAGATCTAAAAAAGTAGTAAGCAAAAGAGTACAACAGCCTACTCAAAAAATAGAACCTAGTAGAAGCTATATAGAAACAAATGAAATTGAAGAAGAATTAAACAGAGGGTGCAAATCAAATGGATGCAAACCTCACTGTCATCCATATATACCATGTGATTGTGTAGATGATTGTAAAGGTAAATGTAATGACCATCACCACAATTGTGGTTGTAATACAAGTTGCTGTAACTGCAACGACGATGATTGTACAGAGAATTGCTTCCCAAACCCTTGTCCAGAAGAGTGTAGCCATCCTTTAGTACCACCGAAGTTTTCAACATCACAAGCAATGCTATACCCAATAGAAACTAATAGAATATACGATACTATAATGTTTAGAGTATTTACAGATGGTAAAAATTCAAATGGAGATGATCTACATTTTAAGTATGAATTAGGAAACTTATGTGGACCATTACCATGTTCAACTCAAACTAATGTAACTATAGAAAAAGTATGTATAAACTATTCAGGTATAAAGATTAATCCAGGAACAACTTCTTTAGAGCAATTAAAAATTGATGAAGTTAATGGAAAAAAACAAGAATGTAAGTCAGTTTTTGAATATAATGTTTGTGGTCAACTAAACAGATGCTGCAATGAAAAGTGTTTAGGACAAAATGTAGTATACAAAGAAAAGGGATTAAATGTTATAGTATATGATTTAGAAATAGAATTGACAGGTAGATTCGGATGTTCAGAATTTACAGCTATAGCTACTCCATGTAGTAAGTGTCATTCTAAATGTGAAGATTCTTCAAATTGTGTAGTATTCTATTTCAATACTTTATCTAGCGATGTGGTAGTACCAGCAGATGGAAGATCATTTACTTTAAGACAAGATTTCCAAACTCAATTAACAGTAGATTGTATAGGAAAAGGTGTAATAACTCAAGAAATAATAAATGGGAAACCTTGCTATGAGTTAGAAATACCAAATGGAATAGATTTAGTTCTTTGCTTACAAAATATAGTAAGTGTACTAATAAAAGAGCAAATAGTTGTATTGGGAGGACCTACAAAAATACAACCTAGATTAGCAGATACATTTGGTAGCGTTTGTGATTTCTCACAATTTACAGGTAACTGTGAAGATAATGAAAAGAAATGCAAATAATTTAATTCTACTGTAAATAAATATAAAAAGGGTATCGATAAAATCGATACCCTTTTTACATTTATTTATACTCTATACTATCACAGTAGCTCATCAATAATTGACTAGTTTTTTGACTATAATAATTATTCCAGCATTCATTTACTTCATCGAATGAAAGGTTTTTTCTTACTATAGCTTTGTTTATGTAAGTAGAGTAAGAGCAAAGTAAACAATTATTGGAAATCTTAACTGAATACACAGGATTACTAGATTTACTTGTAGATCCTATTTTTAATAAACTCCAAACTTTATTGTTAAAATCATAAATTAAATGATGTATAATAAATTCATTTCTACTTACTTTTCTTATAAAGAATGTATGAAGTGAATGCTTTATAGTATATACTGATAAGTTGCTTAAATTTTTTATGTTAATATCTAATTTAAATGATGATACATTATCTAAAATGTTATTTCTAAAAGTAATATAAATAATATTACTTTTAGAATCAATTAAGCATATATGAGCCTTATTATCGTTATCTAAAATATAAGAATATAAATGAGCATATTTAGATATCTTAAAAGTTTCTTCTAAATTAGTTTTTAAATATAAAGAATTATTCTTTGTATATAGCTGAATAAAACTATTAGGAAAAACATCTTTTTTTAACATACTGATAATCACCTCACCTTAATGATCTTAAATATTTCAATAATACATATAAATTTGTTAGAGATGAAAGTAGTGGAACTAATGTTAATATTAATATGTACCCAGCTAAGCCAATATTGGGAATTGGTAATATAAAGTAAAGAGATACTATTTGAAATATCATATAAGATATACTTATAACACTAGAAAGATACTCTTTGCCGATAGAATGTAATATTCCTGAAAGTATATGAGTTAAGCTTAGAAATAAAGGTATAAGGCACATATATTTAAGATATATACCTGCACTTTTGCTATTAAATACTAAAATGCAAATTTCTTCTCCTAAAAAATAAAATATAAAAGAACATAATGCACCTACTACGAAAGTAAGAAGAATAGAAAAATGTATTTTTTTCTTTATTGCGTTAATATTATTTTTACTTACTTCTAAAGAAATATTAGGTATTATATTTACAACTAAAGCAGATACCATCATAAAAGGAAGGTATATAAAAGGAAAAACCATACCAGATATAGTACCGTAAATAGCTAATGAGTTTGTATAAGTAACTCCAGAAAGTGCCAACCTAGATGGAATAATCATAGAACTAACAGAATTAAGGATTATATTAGACATACGATTACAAGTTATAGGTAAAGACATTTTAATTGTATTGTAAGATGCATATACAAACTCTTTTATATCTATAGTATATTTATTATCTATATAAGGCTTTTTAGCTAAATTAAAAGTCATAAATAATAAACTAATACACTCCCCTAATGATATTCCAATTATAGCTGATAAACAAATTAGAGTAGGATTATCAAAGTTTTTAGCAATAATATATACGAATATGATTTTTGATACTTGTTCTAATATTTGAGAAATAGCAGGCATATTAACTTTTTTCATTCCATAGTAATATCCTCTAACTACATTAGATAAAGTTATTGCTATAATAGCAGGACATATTGCTAAAATAAATACAGATGCATTACTATTACTTAATATAATAGAAGATATATAAGATGAATTAAAACCTATAATTAATGAAATTAAAGTTGCTATTAAAAATGATATGTATATAGTTGATATGAAAAGTGTATTAGTGCTATGTTTATCATTAAATGCTTTTTTTCTAGCAACCATACAACTAAGAGCAGTAGGTATGCCAGTTGTAGTAAGAGCTATACAAATCATTAAAAAGTGAAATACTAAATGATATATACCTAGATGTATTTCAGATAAATTATTTGATAAAAATATTTTATATAAAAAACCTATTAGTCTAACTATAAAATTTGATATAAATAAAACTAAAGTTGAATACACAAGATTAGGAACTTTCAATTTAACCACCTCCTATCTTAAGTTATATTCAACTCTATATATAAAAATGAAAAAAAAATAATCCATACAAATTGGATTATTTTTTGTTATTATTTATTTAGTATATTCTTTAAACTTACAAAACTTGGGTTCATTTTATCAAATTTACATACATACTTAAAACCTAACTCATCTAACTTATTGTAAATAGAATCAAATTTATAAGCAATTTGATCTGGAATATGAGAATCTGATCCAGTCGTTATAATTTCTCCACCTAAATCTTTATACAATTTTAATATATTTGTAGATGGAGTTAAATCTTTAAGTCCATACCTAAAACAAGATGTGTTAATTTCTATTCCTTTTCCGTTTTCAATAGCTTTTTTTAATATAGACTCTATTATGTCATAAAAAAGTTTATCATCTAGTTCGCTTTTATAGTCTCCATAACGTTTTATTAAATCTAAGTGGCCTAATACAGAATAGTCATTATAATTTTTTACTATAGTATATAGAGTTTCGTAGTATTTTTCGTATGCCTCAACCTGAGTTTTATTATCAAAGAAAGTTCCATTATATAAATCAACCCTGTCTATTGCATGCATAGAGCATATAACAAAATCAAATGGATGAGTTTTTATATCATAAGAACATTCTTTTAATATATGAGCTTGAACTCCCATCTCTATACCTTGTTTTATACTTATTTTATTTTTATATTTATCTTTAAGCATACTTATTTTATTTAAATACGCATTATAGTCAGTTTCAAAATCTACATCACTAATTATGTCGTAATCCACGTGATCAGTAAAACAAATCTCTTTTAGCCCTAAGTCTATAGATTTTTTTACCATATCTTCCATATCTGTTTGGCTATCTCCTGAAAAGTTTGAATGCATATGATAGTCGTAATACATAATTATTATCCCCTTTTTTAAAAATTTTTGGTATTATATATACATAAATAGATAATATCAAATATATCTATGGGTATCAAGAAAGCTATAATCAAATAATATCATTTAAGTGGTGAGAAAATGGATAAGTATAAGTTAAATATAGAAAAAGATAGTCCTAAATATTTACAAATATATAGCCATATAAAAGATCATATAAAAAAAGGGAAGATGAAAGCTAATGAAAAGCTTCCGCCAATAAGAACTATATCAAAGTTATTAGGTGTAAATAATACGACTATAGTAAAAGCGTATGAACTATTAGAAAATGAAGGTTATGTATATAAAATTGTGGGAAGTGGAACATTTGTAACAGATTCTAATAGTACAAGTATAACCAAGAAAGATGATAATATGGATGGAATAATAAGATTTGACAATGGTAATCCATCTATAAATATGTTTCCTATAAATGATTTTAAAAAATCTATAAATATAGCATTAGATAAAGAAGGACATTCAATTTTTGAATATGATGATGGTCTTGGATTTATAAAGTTAAGAGAACGATTTGTAAATTATCTTGAAAAACTGAATATATATACAAATCAAGATAACATACAAATAATTTCTGGTGCACAACAAGGAATAGATATAGTTTGTAAAGGTATGATAAATTATTCCGATTTAGTTTTTGTTGAAGAACCCACATACAGAGGGGCCTTAGAAGTTTTTAAAAACAGAGGAGCAAAGATTATAAGTATACCTATGTTAGATGATGGAATAGATATAGGAATTTTGAAATTGAAATTAGAAAAAACAAGACCAAAAATACTATATACTATGCCTAATTATCAAAATCCAACGGGTATTTCATACTCAGTTTATAAAAAGAAAAAATTAATAGAACTAGCTGAAAAATATGATTTTTATATACTTGAAGATGATTTTATGAGTGACTTAAGATTTAATTGTGATGAGCACTATCCACTTAGAAGTTATGATGATAAAGGGCGAGTAATATATATAAAAAGTTTCTCTAAATTATTAATGCCAGGACTAAGACTTGGATTAGTTGAAATGCCTAATGAAATATTAAAAAAAGTTTTATGGGCAAAATATTCATCGGATATTTCTACATCAGGAATTGTTCAAAGGTCTATGTATCATTATATGGAAAATTTTGATTGGGATAATTATATTAATGATATTGAAAAATCATATAATGAGAAGTTTAAAATAGCGCTTAAGTTAATGAATGATAAATTATCGCAAAAGTTAAAATTCAAAGAACCATCAGGTGGAATAAATTTTTTCTTAGAACTTCCAAGAGGATACTCATCTAAAGAATTTAGTGTATATTTATTAAAAAAAGGGGTATCTATTTTACCAGGCGGTTATTTTTTTGATACGTTAATAGATGATAGATTCTTTAGGATAAATATAGCACAACCAAGTATATGTGAAATAGAAAAGGGAATAGATATAATAGCAAATAATATAGATGAATTTTTAAGAAGTTATAAAAATAAAGAAGAATTTAAAGAAAATAAACTATTTTTTTAGGAGTGATATAAAATGAATAACGAATTTGATAAAGTAAAATTAAACAGAATAAATGAATTAGCTAAAAAGCACAAAGGTGAAGGCTTAACACACGACGAGCATAAAGAAAGAGAAGGATTAAGAAAAGAATATTTAGAACATTTTAGAGGTCATTTCAGATCAAGATTAGAAAATATAAAAGTTGTTTCTCCAGAAGAGTATGAAGAAGCAATGAAAAACAAAAATAAGTAAAAAATTGTAAATCTAACAATTGCAAGTGTGCTATAATTATTAATAGGGAATCTTATAAGAAAGGGAGTATTAGTATGAATTTAAGACATGAATTTAAAAATGCATGGAATCAAATCAATGAAAACAAAGAATTAGATATGGTTATGGATTATGCTGATAACTATATGAAATTCTTAGATGCAGGTAAGACTGAAAGAACTTCAGCGAGAGAAATAGTAAGACAAGCTAAAGAAAATGGATTTATATCTGTTGAAGAAGCTATGTCTAAAGGAAAAGTATCAGCAGGGGATAAAATATATGCAGAGAATAAAGACAAAGGTGTTGCTTTATTCGTAATGGGACAAGAAGAATTACAAAATGGAATGAGAATTGTTGGAGGTCATATAGATGCTCCTAGAATAGATTTAAAACCAAATCCATTATATGAAGATGGAAATATGTCTCTTTTAAAAACTCACTACTATGGTGGTATAAAAAAATATCAATGGACAGCTTTACCATTAGCAATACATGGTGTAGTTATCTTAAATGATGGAACAAAAGTTGACATATGCATAGGTGAAGATGATAATGATCCAGTATTTTGTATAACAGACTTATTAATACATTTAGCTGCTGATCAAATGCAAAAGAAATTAGGCGAAGGTGTAACAGGAGAAGGATTAAACCTTTTAGTAGGACATATGCCATTAGAAGGAGAAGAAAAAGAGCCTGTTGCAGCTAACGTAATGAAGTTATTAAATGAAAAATATAATATGACAGAAAAAGACTTCTTAACAGCAGAAATAGAAATAGTTCCATCTGGTAAAGCTAGACACTTAGGTTTTGATAAATCTATGATAATAGCTTATGGACATGATGATAGAGTATGTTCTTACGGTGCAGTAAGATCTATATTTGATATTGAAAATCCAAAATATACAGCTGTTGCATTATGTGTAGATAAAGAGGAAGTTGGTTCTCAAGGTAACACAGGAATGCACTCTAAATTCTTTGAAAATACAGTAGCTGAACTTATAAACTTAGAAGGAGATTACTGTGAATTAAAAGTAAGAAGAGCTATGGCTAATTCTAAGGTTTTATCAGCTGACGTTTCAGCAGGATTTGATCCTACATACCCAGAGGTATTAGATAAGAGAAATGCATGTTTTATGGGACATGGTCTTGCTTTAACTAAATACACAGGTGTAAGAGGAAAAGGTGGATGCAATGATGCTAATGCAGAATTTGCTTCAGAAGTAAGAAGAATATTTGATAAAGCTGAGGTAGTATGGCAAATATCAGAACTTGGTAAGGTAGACCAAGGTGGCGGAGGAACTATCGCCTACATATTAGCTGAGTACGGAGCTGAGGTAATAGACTGTGGAGTTGGAGTATTAAATATGCATGCTCCATATGAAATAGTTTCTAAAGCTGATATATATGAAATGTATAAAGGATATAAAGCTTTCTATACAATAGAAGCATAATATAAAAAAAGATAAGTGAGTAATCACTTATCTTTTTTAGTTATATTTATATTAAAATAATCACATATTCCATCTAAAAACTTATACTCTAAAGGAGTAAATGTTTTTTTCTTTGAAAATATAAAGTAAAACTTTCTATCAAAATTTACGTTTTTAATTTTGTAGAATCTAACTTTTTTTAAGTTTATATAATCTATAACAGAGTTATAAGATACAAAAGATACTCCAAGTCCTAATTTTACCATTTCCTTTATAGACTCATTAGACTCTACATAAGCTATAGTGTCTAAGTTGCTTATTGGAAACTTATGTGACTTAAGTTTGTCAATCACTATACTTTGAGTTCCAGAACCATCTTTTCTCATTATAAACTTTAAATTATTAAGTTGATCTAAGTTTATATAATTATCTTCATTTTCTAAAATTAAGTCTATGGGTGTTATTAACACAAGTTCATCATCTATTAAATCTACATATTCTATTTGCTTATTATTTATTTTAGAACCTACAAATCCAAAACTAATTCTTTCATTTAAAATTTCTGAAATAGCATCTTGAGAGTCATAGCGACTTATACTAAATTTAACATTAGGATAATCACTATAAAAATCTTTTAGGAAATCAGGTAAAATATATGTTTCAGGAATTGAACTGCATGCTATATCTATAACTCCTTCTATTTTACCACTATATTCTTTTATATCATAAATAGCTTTTTTACAATTATTTAATATATATATTGCATGTTCATATAAAATTTCACCAGCTTTTGTTAATGTTATAATCTTGTTATTTCTATTAACTAAAACTGTGTCTAGATTTTTTTCAAGATTTTGAATGTGGGCACTAACAGTAGGTTGCGTAAGAAATAGCTCTTTAGCAGCCTTAGAAAAACTATTATATTTTGCTACGGCTACAAAGACCTCTAGTTGTTTTAAGTCCATAAAAATACCCTCCCCTAAATTTATACTTATATATTATATCATATAACTTAAGTCTTACAAAAACATTACAATTTGACTACAAAGGTTATTTAATTTATCAAAATATTATATAATTATAGAGACTCAAAGTTAGGAGGATTATTGTATGAAGAAATTAATATTAATTAGTATCGTGCTAATTTCCATACTGATGTTCTCAGGATGTAGTATGAAAGAAGAAGAAAAAGAAGTTGATAAAGCAACACAGCAAAAGAATATGACAAAAATTCAAAATGATATAAGTGAAGTTATTGGAAAAAATTATAATGAAGTTATAGACAGTATGGGTAAACCATACATTACAAGTTACTATGTTAATACTAAAAATTATAAAGAATATAAAAGTCTAAGTGATGAACAACTATTAAACAAGTTAAATATAGAACTTATATACCCAAAAGAAGGATATGAAAGTAGTGCATTATACTTAGATATAAAAAATAACAAAGTAGTTGATGTTAAAAGTAATGAATTTGTAGGGATATCGTCAGGATTTGAAGACGTGCCAGACTATTTAAAATCATCAAACGTCATAATCGACTTCTACAATAGACAAGAGTATATAAAAAACAAAGATTTAGAGTTAGATGATGTAAAGTCGTATGTAGGTGAAAGTGAAGATGAATTATATAAGAATTCAATTTTAGCTGAACCTAATGCTATAGCTTATACAAAAGATAAAGATAAATTTATTAATTACTATATATTATCTGATGATAAAGGAAATTTAGAAAATATGATTTCTGTAACTTTGGAAAATAATAAAATAACGGATGTGACAGAGATGTCAAAAACGTCTCTATTAAGAGTAATAGCAAGCTTATAAAAATAAAAAACCACCTCAAATACAATTGTATTTGAGGTGGTTTTTGTATATATAATGAAATAATGTAAATAATATTTTAAGATTAATGAATACTTGAATACATAGTCTAATTAAATTTTAAGGAGGCATTATTATATGGGTAAAAAAGTAATTACTATAGATGGAAATACAGCTGCAGCTCATGTTGCGTATGCATTCACAGACGTTGCAGCAATATTCCCAATAACACCTTCGTCTACAATGGCAGAGGTTGTAGATGAATGGGCAGCTCAAGGAAGAAAAAATATATTTGGACAGGAAGTTAGTGTTGTAGAAATGCAATCAGAGGCAGGAGCAGCAGGAGCATTTCATGGATCTCTTCAAGCAGGAGCATTGACAACAACATTTACAGCATCCCAAGGCTTGTTACTTATGATACCTAATATGTATAAAGTAGCAGGTGAATTATTACCTGGAGTATTCCATGTAAGTGCAAGAGCTATTGCATCTCAAGCATTATCAATTTTCGGAGATCATCAAGACGTTATGGCTGCAAGACAAACAGGTTGTGTTATGTTAGCAACTGGATCAGTACAAGAAGTTGCTGATATTGCACCAGTAGCACATTTAGCTGCTATAGAAGGTAAATTACCTTTTATACACTTCTTTGATGGATTTAGAACATCTCATGAAATACAAAAAGTAGAAGTACTAGATTATGAAGATTATGAAAAATTAATAGATAAAAAATCTTTAAAAGAGTTCAGAGATAAAGCATTGTCACCTAATCATCCAGTAACTAGAGGTACGGCACAAAACCCAGACATATACTTCCAAACAAGAGAAGCATCTAATAAGTATTATGAAAATATAATACCTATAGTTGAAAAATATATGAATGAAATGAACAAATTAACAGGCAGACCTCATGGATTATTTGACTATTTTGGACCAAATGATGCTAAATACTTGATAGTAGCTATGGGGTCTGTAACTGAAACGATAGAAGAAACCATAACATATTTAAATGGTCAGGGTGAGAAATATGGATTAGTAAAGGTTCATTTATACAGACCGTTTTCAATTAAACATTTTATGGATGTTATTCCAAAGAGTGTTGAAAAAATATGTGTACTAGATAGAACTAAAGAGCCTGGATCAATAGGAGAACCATTATATTTAGATGTTAAGGCAGCATTTTATGATTGTGAAAATTGTCCTAAAATAATAGGTGGAATTTATGGACTAGGATCAAAGGATACAACTCCAGCAGATATAAAGTCTATATATGAAAACTTAAAGAGTAATAATCCTAAAAATAACTTTACAGTAGGAATAACAGATGATGTAACAAATAGATCTATAGAGGTTGATAGAAGTTTTAAAATACATCAAGAAGGAACTATAAGATGTAAGTTCTGGGGATTAGGATCAGATGGAACAGTAGGAGCAAATAAACAAGCTATAAAAATAATAGGAAATAATACAGATATGTTTGCGCAAGCTTACTTTGCATATGATTCTAAAAAATCTGGTGGTATAACAATGTCTCACTTAAGATTTGGGAAAGATCCTATAAAGTCAACATATCTTATAGATGAAGCAGATTATATAGCATGTCATAATCAATCATATGTAAATGAGTATGACTTATTAAAAGGACTTAAAAAAGGTGGAGTTTTTGTACTAAACTGTATATGGGATAAAGAAGAATTAGAAAATCACCTACCAGCTAGAATTAAGAAATATATAGCAGATAATGATATACAATTATATACAGTTAATGCTACTAAAATAGCAGGAGAAATAGGTCTTGGAAACAGAATAAATATGATAATGCAATCAGCATTTTTCAAGTTAGCTAGTATAATACCAGAACAAGAAGCTGTAGAACACTTAAAAGATTCTATAAAGAAAGCTTATGGTAAAAAAGGTGAAAAAGTAGTAAATATGAACTACGAAGCTGTTGAAAAAGGAATGAACTCAGTAGTTAAAATAGATATACCTGAATCATGGAAAAATTCAAAAGATGATTGTATAGAAGCTGATGAGCCTGAATTTATAAAAAATATATTAAGACCTATGAATGCACAAGAAGGAGATAACTTACCAGTAAGTGCGTTCAATGGAATAGAAGATGGTACATTCCCTAATGGTACAGCAGCTTATGAAAAGCGTGGAGTAGGAATAACCGTGCCAGAGTGGGTATTAGAAAATTGTATTCAATGTAATCAATGTGCATATGTATGTCCACATGCATGTATAAGACCATTCTTATTAAATGAAGAAGAAGTAGCTAAAGCTCCAGAGAGCTTTGGAGTTAAGAAAGCTATAGGTAAAGGATTTGAAGGTTTACAATATAGAATGCAAGTAGCTACTATGGATTGTACAGGATGTGGAAACTGTGCAGATATATGTCCAGCTAAAGAAAAGGCATTGGTTATGAAACCTTTAGAAACACAAACTAATAGCGAAATACCAAATTGGGATTTTGCAGTGGCTAATGTTTCATGTAAAGGTGATATAATGAATCCTAATACTGTAAAAGGTAGTCAATTTAGAGTACCACTTATAGAGTTCTCAGGAGCTTGTGCAGGATGTGGAGAAACACCTTATATAAAATTAGTAACACAGTTATTTGGAGATAGAATGATGATAGCAAATGCTACAGGATGCTCATCGATATGGGGAGGATCAGCACCATCAACTCCATATACTACAAATAATGAAGGTAAAGGGCCATCTTGGGCAAACTCACTATTTGAAGATAATGCAGAATATGGATATGGTATGTATTTAGGAGTTAAACAAATTAGAAATAGAATCCAAGATTTATTAACTGAATTAGTTAATATGAATATAGATGAAGAGAGTAAAAAAGCATTTAATTACTGGTTAGAAAATAAAAATAATGGATTAGAGTCAACATGTGCTTCAGAAGGAGTTATAAAAGCGATAAATAGTATAAATTCTTCAGAAGAAAATACAAATTGCATAGTGAATCAAGTAAAAGAACTTGAAGACTATCTTGTAAAAAGATCTCAATGGATATTAGGAGGAGATGGATGGGCATATGATATAGGATATGGAGGACTAGATCATGTGCTTGCATCAGGAGAGGATGTTAATGTATTAGTATTTGATACAGAAATATATTCAAATACAGGAGGACAAGCATCTAAAGCAACTCCGGTAGCAGCTATGGCTAAATTTGCAGCATCAGGAAAGAGAACTAAGAAAAAAGATTTAGGTAGAATGGCTATGACTTATGGAAATGTATATGTAGCCCAAGTAGCATTAGGTGCAGATAAAAATCAACTTATAAAAGCTATAATAGAAGCTGAAAATTATGATGGGCCATCACTTGTTATATGCTATGCACCATGTATATCTCATGGATTAAAAGAAGGTATGGGTAGAACTATAGCCAATGAAGAACAAGCTGTTAAGTGTGGATATTGGCATTTATACAGATTTAACCCTATATTAAAAGAGCAAGGAAAGAATCCATTTACACTAGATTCAAAAGAACCAACAGAAAGCTTTAGAGACTTCTTAATGGGACAAGTTAGATATTCTGCAATAGCTAAACAATTCCCAGATGTAGCAGAGGAGTTATTTGAAATGACAGAAGAAAATGCTAAAGAAAGATATGAAATATACAAAATGTTATCACAACAAATTTAATAAATAAAAAAGAGAATAGCATATGCTATTCTCTTTTTTATTATTGGTGCCGGTTGTGGGACTTGAACCCACACGATATCACTATCAACGGATTTTGAGTCCGCCCCGTCTGCCAATTCCAGCAAACCGGCTTAATATATTATAATTATAACAGGGTCAAAAACGTTTTGCAATATATTTGCTCTTAATATACTTACAATAATATGGTAATATTAAATATATTACAATTGGTAATAATACAAAGGATAAATAATTAGGAGTGATAAACTTGGATAAGACTTTAGTTATAATAGATGGAAATTCAATAATCAATAGAGCTTTTTATGCATTGCCAGATTTAACAAACAAGCAAGGATTACATACAAATGCTATATATGGATTTACAAATATGTTATTTAAAATAATAGATACATATAAACCAACACATATAAGTGTAGCATTTGATAAAAAAGCTCCAACTTTTAGACATTTAGAGTATAAAGAATATAAAGCTGGTAGAAAAAAGATGCCAGATGAATTAAGAGAACAGATAGAGCCATTAAAAGAACTTTTAGATGTATTTAATATAAATAGATTAGAATTAGAAGGTTATGAAGCAGATGATATTATAGGTACAATATCTTTAAAAGCAGAACAAGAAGGATATAAAGTTTATATTGTTACAGGAGATAAAGATGCTATACAGTTAGCATCAAACAATACAACTACTCTTATAACTAAAAAAGGGGTAGGAGAAGTAGAAGAATATAATTTTGATGAAGTTATGAAAAAATACGAAATGACTCCTACTCAATTTATAGACTTAAAAGGTCTTATGGGAGATAAATCAGATAATATACCTGGTGTTCCTGGAATAGGAGAAGTAACAGGTATAAAACTTATAAAAGAGTTTGGAAGTATAGAGAATATATTAGATAATATAGACAAACTAAAAGGTAGCCAAAAGAAAAAAATAGAAGAAAATAAAGAGTTAGCTGTAATGAGTAAGCGACTTGCTACAATAATAAGAGATGTTCCAGTAGATGTAAATATAGATGACTTAGCCTTTGGAGAGTATGATAAATCAAAAGTTATAGATATGTTTAATGAACTTGGATTTAATAGTTTAATAGCAAGATTATGTGGTGAATTAGATGAAGAAGGCCAAACTAAAGATTTAGAATTAAATATAAGTAAACTTGCTGATTTATCTAAATTTATAGAAGAGGTTAAAAAATCAGGGAAGCTTATATTAAAGTCAGTTAAAAAGCTTGGCAATATACTTGAAAAAAATATAATGAATATTTATTTAAGCATTAATGGTGAAGATATATATTACATAGATGAAGAACAAATAGATGATATAAAAGAGCTATTAATCAGTGAAGAAATAAGAAAATATGGATATGATTTAAAAGAAGATTATATAGCATTAAGACCATATGATATAACTTTAAATAATATGTATTTTGACATATCAATAGCAGAATATCTTATAGATTCAAGTAGTTCAAGTTATACATATGATTCTATAGCTATGAATTATTTTGCACAAAAGATTAAATCTAAAGAAGAGTTGCTTGGAAAAGGTGTTAAAGCTAAAAAATATGAGGACTTAAGTAAAGAAGAAATAGACAATCATATAGGAAGTATAATCAACCTTACAGAAAAAGTAATTCCTAAAATGGAAGAAAAGTTAACTGATATGGATATGGATGGATTATTCTATCATGTGGAAATGCCATTAGTTGAAGTTTTAGGTTATATGGAATATGAAGGTGTTATGGTTGATAAAGATAAACTAATAGAACTTGGTGAAGAATTTAAAATATCTATAGCAAAACTAGAAAGTGAAATATATGAGTTAGCAGGTGAAGAGTTTAATATAAATTCACCAAAGCAGCTAGGAGTTATTTTATTTGAAAAGTTAGAACTTCCAATAATAAAGAAAACTAAAACTGGATATTCAACTAATGCAGAAGTTCTAGAAAAACTAAGAGATAAACATGAGATAATTGACAAAATAACTGAATACAGACAGATTGTAAAATTAAATTCTACATATGTAGATGGTTTAATAAATATAATAAACCCAATAAGTCATAGAATACATTCTTCTTTTAATCAAACTATAACTACTACAGGAAGAATTTCATCGACTGAACCTAACTTACAAAACATACCTGTAAGACTAGAGTTGGGAAGAAATATAAGAAAAGTATTTATAGCTGATAATGACTGTAAATTAGTAGATGCTGACTACTCACAAATAGAATTAAGAGTACTAGCACATATGAGTCAAGATGAGAATATGATAGATGCGTTTAATCACGATGTTGATATACATACAAAAACAGCATCTCAAGTTTTTGGAATAGATATAAAAAATGTTACAAGTGAGCAAAGAAGTGCCGCAAAAGCAGTAAACTTTGGTATAGTATATGGTATAAGTGACTTTGGATTATCTCAAAATCTTCATATACCAGTTAAGGAAGCTAAATCTTATATAGATAATTATTTAAATACGTATGAGGACATAAAAACTTATATGGATAGTACTATAGAAGAAGCTAAAGAACATGGTTATGTAAAAACTATTTTAAATAGAAGAAGATATATACCTGAAATAAATGCAGGAAATGTAATTTTAAAAAATTTAGGAAAAAGATTAGCTATGAATGCACCTATACAAGGAAGTGCAGCAGATATAATAAAAATAGCGATGGTGAATGTATATAAAAAATTACAAGAGAAAAATTTAAAATCTAAGCTAATACTTCAAGTACACGATGAGCTTATAATAGAGTGTTTAGAAGATGAAGTTGATGTAGTTTCAAAGATTGTTAAAGATGAAATGGAACATGCGGTTTCTATGGATGTTAACTTAGATGTAGACTTAAATGTTGGAGACTCTTGGTACGAAACAAAGTAGGTGATTAAATGTTAGTTATAGGTCTTACTGGAAATATAGGTTGTGGGAAAAGCAGCTTATCTAATATATTAAAAAATAACTCTCTAGATATAATAGACGCAGATATTATATCTAGAGATATAATGAATGATAAAGACTTACTAAATAATATATTTGAAACATTTGGTAATGATATAAAAAGAGAAGATGGAACTTTAAATAGAAAAGAGTTAGGAAAAATAGTTTTTAACGATGATGAAAAATTAATAATGCTAAATAATATAACTCATCCTGCCATAAAAAATGAAATAAAAAAAAGGATAAAGGAAATAGAAGATAACAATAGAAATATAGTAGTGGTTGATGCAGCTTTATTAATAGAGGGTAATTTCCTAGACTTAGTAGATAAATTAGTAGTGATAAGTTGCGACTTAGATGTTCAACTAAATCGAATAATGAAAAGAGATAATATTACAAAAGAAGAAGCTATAAGCCGTATAAAATCACAAATGGATCAAAACGAAAAAATTAAGTATGGAGATTACATAATTGATAATTCAAAAGGTCTAGATGAATTAAATTATAAAGCTAATAAACTAATAACATATATAAAGGAGAATTGGTGTGAATAAAAAAAGATTTATAAGTTTATTTATAATCTTTGTGTTGTTAGTTGTAGGTTGGATATGTATAGATAAAAAAGTTATATTAAAATTATTCCACCCAAGATTTTACAAAGAGTATGTAGAAACTTACTCTAAAGAATTTGATATTGATGAAAATTTGGTTTATAGTGTAATAAAAGTAGAAAGTAAGTTTAATAAAAAAGCTGTATCAAGAAGAAATGCCAAAGGGTTAATGCAAATAAGTGATATAACCCAAACTTGGGCGGAAGATGAACTAGGCTTAAAAGATACAGATATATTTGATCCTGAAACAAATATTAAAATAGGATGTTGGTACCTAAGTAAGTTATATAAAGAATTTAATGATTTAGATTTAGTTATAACGGCATATAATGGAGGATCAGGAAATGTAAACAAGTGGTTAAAAAACACAGATTATAGTCATGATGGAAGTAAACTGCATGAAATACCTTTTAATGAAACTAAAAATTACTTAAAAAAGGTAAAAGAAAACTATCTTGTTTATAAGGAATTGTATAGAGAGGAAGAATCTAATGAAAAAAATTAAAATCTTAAGTATAATCATGGTTGTGTTATTAGGACTTTCGGGATGTACTAAAAAAGATGATAAAAGCTCGGGAAAATATGATACAACATCTAATAACTCAGAGTATATACATTTATCAATGGTGGCACCTAAAACTATAAACCCTATAAATAATACAGAACAATCAGTTGGATATGTAATGAATTTGGTTTATGATAGCTTGTTCACTATAGATAGTAATTATAATGCAGTACCTCAATTAGTAGATAGTTATTCGGTGGAATCTAATGGCAAGAGTATAGATATAAAATTAAAAGATGCTAATTGGCATGATGGTAAACCACTTACATCTTCAGATGTAGAATTTACTATAAACTTAATAAAAAGATCACAAAATAGTCCGTATAAACCTTTAGTTGAGAATATATCTAGTGTATCTATAAATGATAATAAAAACTTTACAATAAACTTTAAGGATGCATATGCATTTTCAGTAGATACATTAGTATTCCCAATAGTAAGTAAAAGTGAATTAAGCGGGTTGAGCTCTAATGAACTAGATAATTATAGAAAAAATATGGTTGGAACAGGTCCATATAAAATTTCTAAATTTGAACAAAGATCAAATATGATACTTACTCTTAATGAAGATTATTATGATAAAGAAAAAATAAAAAATGCTAAAAAAGAAATAAATGTAATTATAGTTCCAGATGAAGAGGCTCAGGTTGCTATGACTTTAGCGCTATCAAGTGATATAACTAAAGTAGGATTAAGTGATTTAAGTCAATTCCAAGAAGAACAATTTAAGATAACTAACTTTGAAGGTAGAGGATATGAGTACATAATATTCAATTATGATACTCCTATTATGAAGGATTTGAATTTTAGAAAAGCTATTGCAAGTACAATAGACAGAAATAAGATTTTAGAAGAGTCTTATATGGGAAAAGCGACTGCTGTTAATTTTCCGCTACATTCAAAATCAAAGTACTATGATGAAAGTATAAAAGCTTTTGAATACAATACAGATAAAGCTAAAGAGTATTTGGGAAAAATTAATATTGAAAATGTAAAGAGCAATAAACCTCAAGAAGAAGCAACTAATAATCAAAATAAAGAAAATGCTGATGACAAAAACAAAGATAAAAAACTTAATGATAAAGAAAAAGAAGAAGAAAGAAAAAATAGTATAAAAGAAGAACTTAAGAATTTAAACTTAAGAATACTTGTTAATAAAGAAAATAGAGAGAGAGTAAAATCTGCATACATAATTAAAGAAAATTTAAGTGAAATAGGAATAAAATCTACAGTATCTGAACTTGAAGGTCAAGCTCTAGAAAGTGCATTAGATAAAAAAGAATATGATTTAGCTCTTGTAGGATGGGAATTATCATTAGTTCCAGATGCTACAGATATAATAAATTATAGTGGATATAGTGATGAAAAACTTACTAACTATTTAAATTCTTTAAAAATATCAAGTAATGTAAATAATACTAAGGACATCTATAAGTCTATACAAAAATACACTAGAGATAAGGTTGCATTTATAAGCTTAGGAATAACTGATGATTATTTAGTAAACAATAAAAGGATTGAAGGAAATTTAAAACCTAATGACTTTGATATCTATGAAGGTATATATTACCTTAAATTGGATGAATAAATAAAAAAGGTGGTAGTTTATTATGAGAAAAAAATTATTAGTAGATGGAATGACTTGCATGAATTGTGTTAGACATTTAAAAGAAGCATTAGAAGAAGATATAAATGGAGTTAAAGTAATAGATGTAAATTTAGAAGGTAAATATGCAATAGTTGAAGTTGAAGAAAATGTAACAGATGACATGATTAAATCAGTAATAGATGATTTAGGATATGAGTTAAAAGGAATAGAGTTATAAAAAATAAAACACCAGTTTAAACTGGTGTTTTATTTTTTACGCTTAAGGAATTTATCCTTAACGAATATCTGTTTATAACTTATATAGTATAGTTATATCAACACTTTGCTAAAAGTAAAAAATGACATTTTTGAGCAACGGACGAAGTCGTTGGCGACAGGAGCAAAGCGACTTTTTTACTTTATTTTATATTTTTAAATACAGTATCAATTATATCCATTGCTATATCTGAAGTCGTATCATCTATATCTAAATCAGGATTAAGTTCTACTAAGTCCATAGATTTAACTAATCCAGATTTAACTAACTTAGTTAATAGATATTTAGCTTCATCTACTGTAAAACCGTTTTCAACTCTAGTTCCAGTACCAGGAACATATTTAGAATCTATAAAATCTAAGTCAAAACTAATGTGAATAGCATCTATGTTCTTGCTATTTACACTATCTAAAATAGTATCTATTATTGTATCTAATCCTTTTGTAGCTAAATCATTAGGATAATACATATTCATATTGGTTTTATCAATAAATTCTTTTTCCCCTGGATCTATATCTCTACCACCTATATGATATACATAATCTTCCTTTATCTTTGTTTCTGGATAATACAAGTTTTTAAGATCTTCATAACCATATCCCATTAATGCTGCAAGTGGCATCCCATGTACATTTTTAGAATCTGATGTTTCAAATGTATTTATATCTCCATGGGCATCAAACCATACTATAGCAAAATTTTTATTAAAGTGTTTACTTACACCCGAAATACTACCAAGAGCAATAGAGTGATCTCCACCAACAATAAATGGAAAACAATTTGATGATAATGAGCAATTTACTATGTGAGCAAGGTTTTTATTTATATCAAGTAAAGGTTTTAAATACTTCATATCAGAGTTTGTAGCAAATTTATCATTTTCACTAACCTGCTCAACATATACATTACCTAAATCAAATACATTATTATGATATTTTTCAATTGTAGAAATCATCCCTTTTTCACGTAACTTATCAGGACCTAGTTGTGGTCCAAACTTATCGCATCCATAAAAAGTAGGTACTCCTATAACGTTTACATTCATGACATATCCTCCTGTTAAATGAAATCTCTTTCCTAATTAATATTTTAACATAATAATACTAAATTAAGTAAAAAATAATGGAAAAAATTACAAAAAAAGACTTCTATTGGGGGAAATAATAGAAGTCTAAATTGGGGAGATTGAGTATGTTTGATTTACATTAATAGTATGTACTCAAATGGAAAAAGATATACGTAATTTATAAAATTTAAATAAATAATAATATACTTTTATAGTAAAACATAAAATATAATAAACGGTGTTATATAAAAAATAAATAAAAGTAACCTTTAACTTTGTAGTGAATATAATGTAAGTAAGCAAGGGGGGATATCATGGAAACTAGAGATTATAGTGAAGATTTAAAAAGTATTATACTTGATATGACCCAAGAAGAACTTAGAAATTCTACTAATAATAAAGGGGCATTAAAATATATAGAAAGCAAAATAAGTTCATCTATAGATGAGTTGATAAATGAGTTAAAAGATGAAGAATCTTGTTTTCAAGTTTATAAAAAGGTCATAAAAACAGGTGCTTGTCAAGATAATATCAATGATATAGGAAAATTAATAAAATCTGAAGAATTATTTAAATCAAAAAATGAGCTTATAAAGCTAGCTAAGTACTTAAAATTAGAAATCAAAACAAAACAATCTTATAGAATTATTTTAAAAAAAATAACTAACCACATATATATAAATAAAGATTATTATGATAAAAAATTTGTATATTACACAAGAGGTGAACAAGCGTATATATTAGAACCAGAAATTATAAAAGAACAACTAATAGAAGAATATAAGTCAAGGGCTAGAAATGATATGAGATCTATTGCTAAAATTTTAAATATTGATACTAGTGAATCTGATGGAGCAGAAGAAATAAGAAAAAAAGTTATAAACTGTATAATAAAGGATAAACTAGGTAAGATTAAAAATTAAGGCGCTATAGTTTTAGCGTCTTAATTTTTTAAATTATACATAACTGTAAAAAGTAGGGGATGATTACAAAGTGATAAAGAAGTTAATTACTATAATAATCATAAATATTGTAATTATAGGAAGTTGCTTTTTTGAAATAAACAAATTTCCACCAAAAAAGGAAATAAAGATAGTTAGTTATAACATACATAGTGGATTGAATGAGGATATGTTTCCTAGCTTATTTGATATAATAGATTTTCTAAGAATAGAAAATGCGGATGTAATTTGTCTTCAGGAAGTTAATGAATCAGCTAAAGCTGGGTTTCAAGTGAGTAGTCTAAAAGAAGATTTAGAAATGTATTCTCACTTTGGAGCTAATGTAGTAAAGTTAGGTTCTAATTATGGTCTTGCTACATATTCTAAATATAAAATAACAAGCCAAAAGCATATATATTTAAGTAGTGAAACGGAGCAAAGAGGGATGCTACATACCGTTGTAAAACTTGGTCTTGGAAGGAAATTAAATATTATTAATTTACATTTAGGATTAAGTGTTGAAGAAAGAGAAAAACAATTAAAAGAGGTTGAAGAATTTGTAAGAACCCTAGAAGATCCATATATAGTTGTAGGAGATTTTAACCAAGGGAATATGAATATAAACGAGGAGTTATTTGTAGATGTTGCAGCACATTCTAATAAAAGTAATACTTTAACATATGCAACAGCTTTAGATAGAATTGATTATATGCTTGTATCCCCAGATATAGATATTGAACATTATGAGGTATTAATGAAAAACATGTCAGACCATTATCCTATAGTAGCTAAATTAAAAATATAGGAATAAATAAATAAAATATGAATATACATTTAGTAAATATATTATTTATATGGGGGGACAAACTAATGAATAAAAGAAGAAATATATACAGGGGTATAAATAAAAGAAGAAACAATGTAGCTAAGGGAGCTGTTCTAGGACTGGCTATAATAGGCATAGTTGGAGGGGCTATATACTTAAAAAATTCTGATTTTAGTTTGTATGACAAGATAAAAGATTTAAGTTTGTTTAATAAAGCAAGTTTAGAAATACAAGAGTTTACTTATGATGATATAGAGAAAAAAGATAATAAAGATCAAGAAGAAAAAAACTCAACTGTAGTTAAAAATGAAGATTCCAAATTAGCTACAGTTGAAAATTGGGACTTATATTCAATACAAATAGCTGCTATTGATAATCAAGAGGAACTAAAAAAGATAGACAATAAACTAAAAGAAATGGATATACCTTTTTCTATAATAGAAATAGATAAAGTAAAAAAAGTTCAAACATATGCATCATTTAAGGAAGAGGAAAGTAGAAAATATTTAGAACAAGTAAAAGCAGAGTTTCCGGATGCATTTATAAGTAAGTTAGAGGTTCCGTTATTAAGCTTACAATATACTGATAAATATTCTTATGTAGAGGATATATGTAATGAGTTAAATAATTTAATAACTAACTTTAAAGAAGAATCAGGATTTTGGGATAAAAACGAAGGAAATATTGATCAGTCAGAATATAAAAATATAATAAATAGCAGAATGGATATTCTATCAAAATTAGAAAAACAAGCTAAAAAAATAGACTATAAAGGTATGGATGGATTCAAAGAAAATTTATTAAATTATACTAAATCGGTAAGAGATAAAAGTGAAGAGAGCTTAAAGCTATCACAAGAAAATAAAAATAATATAAGTAAAAGTTTATTTATGTCATCTATGCAAGGTTATTATAACTTTGTTAACTCAATAAAAACTATTTAAAAGTTGTTTAAAAAACAACTTTTTTTATTTTTTAAATTGAGTGAAAAATAAGTCGTAAAAAGTTAGATTTTGTATTAAAATTAAGATATTTTTTTAACGATAGTTAATATTTTACTTTTATTATAGTATACTTATAAGTAGAAAAAAGTTTAAATTAAGTAATAAGGGGGTAAAAGCATGAAACTCTTAACTTTCAAAGGAGGTATACATCCTCCGTATAGAAAGGAGTATACAAATAGCAAGCCACTAGAAAAAGCTAGTGACCCTAAAATAGTATACATTTCTATGCAACAGCATATAGGTGCGCCAGCTAAACCTATAGTAGAAGTAGGAGATGAAGTGAAAGTTGGTCAAAAAATTGGAGAAATGCAAGGTTTTGTATCAGCAAATATTCATTCATCTGTATCTGGAAAGGTAATGGGAATAAAAGAACTTGAAGTGCCTGGAGGAGTAAGCACATGTGTAATTATAGAAAACGATTTCAATGACTCTGTGCATGAAAGTGTAAAACCAAAGGGATCTTTAGAAGAACTTACGAAAGAAGAAATAGTAGAATCTATTAAAGAGGCAGGTATAGTAGGTATGGGAGGGGCAACGTTCCCAACTCATGTAAAAATCTCACCTCCACCTGATAAAAAAATAGATTTCGTAATACTAAATGGAGCAGAGTGTGAGCCGTATCTAACTGCAGACCATAGGTTAATGATTGAAAATCCTGAAGATGTTGTATTTGGATTAAGAATACTTATGAAAGCTTTAAATGTAGATAAAGGATATATAGGTATAGAGGTAAACAAGCCAGATGCAATAGAAGCTATAACTAAAGTTGCTAAAGAGTATACTAATATAGAGGTTGTTGGTCTTGAAGTTAAATATCCTCAAGGTGCAGAAAAACAACTTATATATGCATGTACAAAAAGAGAGGTTCCATCAGGTGGTTTACCAATGGATGCGGGAGCAGTAGTTAATAACGTTGGAACAGCAGCTCAAATAGCTAAAACTATAAAAACTGGGATGCCTCTTGTAGAAAGAATAACAACTGTAACTGGAAATTGTATACAAGAACCAAAGAATCTTGTTACTAAAGTTGGAACATTATTTTCTGAAATAATAGAACAGTGTGGTGGATTCAAGCCAGATAAACAAATAGGTAAAGTTATAATGGGTGGACCTATGATGGGTATAGCTCAATATACTACAAATATACCTACAAATAAAGGTACATCAGGAATATTATGCTTGGATGAAGAAGAAGCTAAGACTCCAAAGCCTAAAAATTGTTTAAGATGTGGTAAATGTCTAGATGTCTGTCCTGCATTTTTACAACCTTTATACATAAGTGCATACAGTATAAATGGAGATTATGAAGCATCAGAAAAATTTAGAGCATTAGATTGTATAGAATGTGGATCATGTTCATTTATCTGTCCAGCGAGAAGACCTCTTCTTCAGTCAATCAGAGTAGCTAAAAAAGAAATAATTGCATTAAAAAGAAAGCAATCAACAAGTAAATAGGTAAAGTTAGGGGGAAATATGATGGATAATAAATTGATAGTGTCATCTTCTCCACATGTGAGAAGTAGTGAAGATACACCATACATAATGAAACAAGTAATAATAGCTTTACTACCTGCGGCATTAGCGGGAGTGTATTTTTTTAGACTAAGTGCTATAAATGTAATGTTTTGGTGTATATTAGGTTCAGTAGGATTTGAGTGGTTATATCAAAAGCTTACTAAACAAGAATCTACAATAGGTGATTTTTCAGCGGTTGTAACAGGATTATTAATCGCGTTTAACGTTCCCGCATCTCTTCCATGGTGGATGTGTTTAGCGGGTTCAGCATTTGCAATAATAGTTGTGAAAATGGTATTTGGTGGAATTGGTAATAACTTTGTAAACCCTGCATTAGCAGCTAGGGCATTCCTATTAGCATCATTCCCAGTTGCGATGACAGCTTGGACAAAGACAGGTGTAAATTGGGTTAGCTCAGGGAATATAGATGCTGTTACTACAGCAACACCATTATCTTTCTTAAAAGCAGGTCCTCAAGGAATCCAAAATTTAACTGATAGTGGAACAAGTTTATTCGATATGTTTACAGGTAATATAGGAGGTTGTATAGGTGAAACATCAGCTATATTACTTATATTAGGTGGATTATACTTAATGTACAAAGGTATAATAAATTATGTAATACCAGTATTTTATATAGGTACTGTAGCAATATTAATGTTCATACTAGGCGGGTTTAATTTTGAATTTGTTATGTATCAAATGGTAGCAGGAGGACTTATGTTAGGAGCATTCTTTATGCTAACTGACTACACGACATCTCCAATGACTAAAAAAGGTCAAATTATATACGCAATAACAGCTGGTGTTATAACTACAGTTATAAGACTATATGGAGGATACCCAGAAGGTGTATCTTACTCTATATTATTTGTAAATGTAATGACACCTCTTATAGATAAATACACAAGACCGAAAGTATTTGGGGAGGTGGCAAAGTAGATGAAAGATATGATCAGATTAGGTAGTATATTATTTTTAATATGTGCGGTTGCAGCACTTATGTTAAGTGTAACGAATAATATAACTGCACCAGTTATAGAGCAAAGAAATATTCAAGCAAATAATGAATCAAGACAAGCGGTTCTTCAAGCTGCAGAAGAATTTAAACAAGTTGAAAATGTAAAAGGCGACTTAATTGAAGAAGTTTACCAAGGTACAAAAGGTGGAGAAGCTGTTGGATATACTATAAAAACTACACCTAAAGGATATGGTGGTAAAGTTGAAGTTATGGTAGGTATATCTAATGATGGAGAAATTACTGGAGTTAAAATAGGTAATCACTCAGAAACTCCAGGACTTGGATCAAAAGCTTCTGAGCCAGCATTTAAAGATCAATTTAATGGAAAAAGTACAGAAAAACCTTTAACAGTTGTAAAGGGGAAAGCTAGTCAGGATAATGATATAGCAGCTATATCAGGAGCTACAATAACATCTAATGCAGTAACTTCAGGTGTTAATGCAGCTATGAATGTGTACAAAGAACAACTTGTAAATGGTGGAGAAAGTAAAGAAACTGCAGCGTTAGAAACTGACCCTATGGTAAAAATATTTGACAATGCAGAACTTAAAGAAATTAAAGACAAATCAGAAGGTATAGTTACGGCTGTATATGAAGCATATAATGGAAATGAAAAAGTAGGTTATATATTTGCAACAGAACCAGATGGTTATGATTCTAAAACAGAAGTTGTTGTAGGAATAACTCCTGATGGAACTATAAAAGGAGTAGAACTAGGGGAAAAAACTAGAGGAAATGAATATTTAGCAACTACATTTGATACAGGATTAAAGCATCAAATAGAAGGTAAAAAAGTAGACGAAATATCTTTAGTTCAAGAAAAGGCTAGCAAAGATAATGAAGTTCAAGCTGTTTCAGGTGCTACAATAACATCTAAATCAGTGGTTGAAGGAGTTAACTCTGCTATAAGCGTATTCAAAGAAATCAATAATGGAACGGGGGTATAGAATATGGGTTTAGGAAAAATAATTAAAAATGGATTAGTAGATGAAAACCCAACACTTGTTCAAGTAATAGGTATGTGTCCAACTCTAGCTGTAACGACATCAGCTATAAATGGATTAGGTATGGGACTTTCAACTACAGCAGTTTTAATATGTTCGAATGTTGTTATATCTATGATGAGAAAAGTTATACCATCTAAGATAAGAATACCGGCATTCATAGTAGTAATAGCAACGTTTGTTACTATGGTAGGTATGTTACTTAAAGCATATATTCCTGCACTTGATAAAGCGTTAGGTTTATTTATACCATTAATAGTTGTTAACTGTCTAATTCTAGCAAGAGCTGAAAGTTTTGCATCTAAGAACAAGCCAGTAGAAGCGGCAGTTGATGGAATTGGTATGGGACTTGGATTTGCATTATCTTTAACAGTATTAGGTGCTATAAGAGAAATATTAGGTAATGGAAGCTTATTTGGATTTGGCTTATTTGGAGCTTCTTTCCAATCTGCTTTACTATTCATATTACCTCCAGGAGCTTTCTTAACATTAGGATTTTTACTTGCAGGATTTAATAAATTAAAAGCTAAAAAGGCTAATTAGGAGGGATATATATGAATTTAATACTTTTATTTTTAAGTGTTGTATTAGTTAATAACGTTATAACATCTCAATTCTTAGGAATATGTCCATTCCTAGGGGTTTCTAAAAAAGTAGATACAGCAGTAGGTATGGGAGTTGCAGTTACATTTGTTTTAACTTTAGCTTCATTTATAACATATTTTGTTCAAAAGATATTAGAAATAACTAATAATGGATTTTTACAAACTATAGCATTTATATTAGTAATTGCATCTATAGTTCAATTTGTTGAAATGGTAATACAAAAGATGAGTCCATCTTTATATCAAGCATTAGGAGTATTCTTACCTCTTATAACTACAAACTGTGCAGTTTTAGGTATAGCTTTAGTTAATGTTCAAAACGGATACAATTTAGTTGAAACTATGGTAAATGGATTTGGAGCAGGAGTAGGATTCACTTTAGCGATAGTTTTATTTGCTGGTATAAGAGAAAGACTAGAACTAGCAGATATACCTGAAAGTTTCAAAGGATTTCCAATAACTTTAATATCAGCAAGTTTAATGTCTATAGCATTCTTAGGGTTTGCAGGACTTATTAAACTTTAAGGCGGGGGTGAAATAATTGTCTATAATTAATTCGATTTTAGTTTTAGGAGTAATGGGACTAATCTTTGGTGCTATATTAGCATATGCTTCTAAGAAATTTGCTGTAGAAGTAGACGAAAGAGTAGAGGCTATACTTGAAGTATTACCTGGTGCAAACTGTGGAGGATGTGGATACCCAGGTTGTGGAGGTTTAGCAAGTGCTATAGTAGAAGGAAAAGCTCCGGTAAATGGATGTCCTGTTGGAGGTAGTGAATGTGCTGCTAAAGTAGGCGAAATTATGGGAGTAGCTTCAGAAGTTGGAGAAAGAAGAGTAGCTAAAGTTATATGTAAAGGAAGCTGTTCTGTAGCTAAAGACAAATATACATATGAAGGAATGACAGACTGTAAAGCAGCAAGTGCTTTAAATGGAGGAGCTAAGTCTTGTAAATACGGATGTTTAGGACTTGGAACTTGTGTTAATGCATGTAAATTTGACGCTATAAAAATAGTGGATGGTGTAGCTGTAATAGATGAAGATAAATGTGTTCTTTGCGGAAAATGTATGGAAGTTTGTCCAAAAGGAGTAATACAAGAAAAACCAGTTAAGAATGAAGTAGTAGTAGAGTGTAATAGTAAAGATTTTGGTAAAAGTGTAAAAGATAATTGTAGCGTTGGATGTATAGGTTGTGGAATATGTGCGAAATCATGTCCATTTGGAGCTATAACAATAGAAGATAAATTAGCGAAAATTGATTATGATAAGTGTGTACAGTGTATGGTATGTGTAGCAAAATGTCCAACAAAAGCTATTAAAGGTGACTTAGAAAAACGAAGAAAAGTCAAGATAGAAGAAGATAAATGTGTAGGATGTACTATATGTAAAAAGCAATGTAAGTTTGATGCTATATCGGGAGAGTTAAAAGAGAAGCATAAAGTTGATGAAAATAAATGTGTAGGATGTCATGCATGCGTTGAAAAATGTCCTAAAAAAGCTATTAAAATTTTATAATGTGGACAATATAGAGATATGGAGTTTTTCCATATCTTCTTTATTTTGGAACAAAAATCGAAATTGTAACCATAGTGTAACAAAAACGTTCGACATTAACGTTGAATTTTTTACAATATAGTGATAAACTAATTAGGTATCAAAAAAGAGGTGAATTAATGAATATAATATTGGCATCAGGATCGCCTAGAAGACGTGAAATACTAGCGAACACTAGTGCGGAATTTTCAGTTGTGACTAGCGATGTAGATGAGAAAATATTTGATTATGAGGAGCCTACACAGCTAGTGTTAAGACTAGCATTTGAAAAGTGTATGGATGTTGCTGTAAATAACACTAAAGATGTAGTTATTGGAGCAGACACTATTGTTGTTTTGGACAATGAAATATTAGGAAAACCTAAAAGTGAAGATGAAGCTTTTGAGATGCTTAAAAAGCTGTCAAATAGAGAACATCAAGTTATAACAGGAATGAGCATAGTAAACTTAGAAAAAAATAAAAAGATAGTTGACTATGCTATAAGTAATGTTAAATTTAAAAACTTAACAGATAAAGATATAACAGATTACATAAGTACTAAAGAATGTTTAGATAAAGCAGGAGCATATGGAATCCAAGGCTATGGAGCTCTATTAGTAGAGGAGATAAGAGGAGATTACTTCAATATAGTAGGACTTCCAATATCTAAGTTAAGTGATATTCTTAAGGAGAACTTTAGTATCAATCTTTTTGTTTAAATCTAGGAGGGTTTAATTTTATGGAGTCATCTAGTTTAGGAGTAAAAGAGATGGCATTAGAAGAACGACCTAGAGAAAAGATGCTAACTAAAGGAGAAAAAAGCTTATCTAATGCTGAATTATTGGCAATCATTTTAAGGACAGGAACTAAAAAACAAAGTGTTTTAGAATTAGCAAATTATATAGTGAATAAAGAGAGTCAAGGGATAAGATGGTTAAATGACATAACTATAGAAGAGTTATGTAAAATAGATGGAATAGGTTTATCTAAAGCAACGCAAATAAAAGCAGCTTTAGAACTTGGAATAAGAATATCTAGTGCTAAACCTAATAAGTATAAAGTTACAAATCCATGGGATATATACAAGTATTATATGGAAAGCTTAAGATACTTAAATAAAGAAGTTTTTAAGACTATACTACTAAACACCAAAAATGAAATAATATGTGATTTAGAAGTGTCTATAGGAACTCTTAATATGTCCTTAGTTCACCCTAGAGAAGTATTTAGGGAAGCAATAAAAAGAAGTAGTAATAAAATTATTCTTATGCACAATCATCCATCTGGAAATGTAGAACCATCTAATGAAGATAAAAATGTAACGTCTAGATTAGTAAAATGTGGAGAATTGATAGGTATCGAAGTTATTGATCACATAATAATCGGTGATGGACTTTATTATAGTTTCAAGGAAAATATGAAAATTTGATTGATATATGTGAAAGGAGCTTTAAGTTATGGCGAAGAAAGAAAAGAAAGAGAAAAAAGGATTCAAAGGTTTATTTGGATTTAACAAAATGTCTAAGGACATGGGGATAGATTTAGGAACTGCAAATACATTAGTTTATATAAAAGGTCAAGGAATAGTAGTTAGAGAACCATCTGTTGTTGCAATAAGAGATGATAGCAAATCTGTTTTAGCAGTAGGTGAAGAAGCTAAGAAAATGATAGGTAGAACTCCTGGTAATATAGTTGCTATAAGACCTATGAAAGATGGAGTTATAGCTGACTTTGATGTAACTCAAGCAATGCTTAGCTACTTTATAAAAAAAGCAGCTTCAAACAAAGGTGTAGTTAGCCCAAGAATAGCTATATGTGTACCTTTTGGAGTAACAGAAGTAGAAAAGAGAGCTATAGAAGAAGCAGCTAGACAAGCTGGAGCAAGAGATGCTTATCTTATAGAAGAGCCAATGGCAGCTGCTATAGGTGCAAACCTTAGAGTTGAAGAGCCAGAAGGAAACATGGTAGTAGATATAGGTGGAGGTACTACAGAAATAGCTGTAATATCTTTAGGTGGTATAGTTACTGCTAAGTCTATAAGAATAGGTGGAGACGAGTTTGACGAGTCTATAGTAAGTTATGTAAAGAAAGAATACAACTTAATGATCGGGGAAAGAACTGCTGAAGATGTTAAGATACAAATAGGATCGACTTTCAAAGATGATAGTGAAGAAACTATGCAAATAAGAGGTAGAGATTTAATATCTGGACTTCCAAAAACTGAGCATATATCATCATCTCAAGTTAGAGAAGCTTTAAGAGAGCCTATAACATCTATAGTAGATGCAATAAAATCAACTTTAGAGAAAACTCCACCAGAATTATCATCAGATATAATGGAAAACGGAATAATGTTAACTGGAGGGGGAGCATTACTTAGAGGTCTTGATAAACTAGTAAAAGAACACACTGGAATGCCTGTTCACATAGCTGAAAATCCACTAGACTGTGTTGCTTTAGGTACTGGTAAATCAGTAGAAGACCAAGAAATATTTGAAAAAGTATTAATGATGAATACTAGAAGATAATATAAAGTTGGTGATAGGGTGAAACTAGGTAATAATAAAAAAGATAATAAAAAATATAATGTTAAAGTGATAGCAACTATAGGGGTTGCTATCACTTTAATTGGAATTGTAGGAATATCAATAGGCAGGTATTCAAAGGTTAAAAATGATAATAATGTAGTTTTAAATGTGGTATCTTCAATAGAAGGCAGCTTAAATGATGGATTTTCATTTATAAAAGATGGTGTTAGCAATGTATTCAAATATAGAGAAAATGCTAAAAAAGTAAAAGATTTAGAAAAAGAAAATGAACAATTAAAAAAAGAGGTTATTGAGTTAAAAGGTGATTTAGATAATACACAATCACTTAAAGATCTTAAAAAATCATTAAATTTTGTAGAAGAAGACTATAAAAAAAGTATGATAAGTACTAAGGTTGTAAGTAAAAACGATGGAAATTGGTATACTTCTTTTGTAATAGGAGCAGGAAAAGAAGATGGTGTAAAAAAAGATAGTATTGTAGTTAATGGGCAAGGACTTGTTGGATTAGTTTATGAAGTGTCTGACCATTATAGTAAGGTAATATCTTTATTAGATACTGAATCATCAGTTGGTTTCCAAATGTTAAAAGATAAAAAATATAAGGGTGTAATAGGTCAAGATACAAATACGGATGAAAACTATAAATCTAAAGGCTTACTAGAAGGATATATGTTTAGTACAGATTATGATGTATTACCAGGAGATGTTTTAGTTACATCAGGATTAGGTATATATCCAAAGTCAATACCTATAGGAGAAATAGAAAAAGTTGTCGATGATAAAAATAAAGGTTTAAAATATGTGGTTGTAAAACCGTATGTTAACTTTAAAGACATTGATGATGTTGTAGTTATAGAGCCAAGGAATATTAAATAAAAGGAGAACTACAAATGAAAAGAATAATACTATTTCTTATAGGTATTTTAGTGATCATATTAGAAGGAAGTATTACAAACCATATTGATATTTTAGGAGTAAGTATAAACTTCCTTTTAATATATATAACTATAATATCTTTGTATTTAGAGGATATAGAAGCCGGTATACTAGCTATATTATTAGGGTTTATTAAAGATATAGCGGTAGGCAGCGTATTTGGGGTTAATGGCTTAATATTAGGTGTAATAGCGTATGGAATAAGCAAACTAAAAGATAAAATATATAAAAATAGTTATATAACTATTTTTGCCCTAGTTTTTATAACTAGCTTGGTAGATTCTATAGTTAATATACTTCTTTTAGGTATGGTATACCAAACGTATGATATCGTAACTATTTTTATAAAAGGTATCTGCACAATACCACTTATTAATAGTATAGGAAGCTTAGTTTTTTACTTTATATTTAAGGGATCTATCCTTAAACTAAAAAAAGATTAGTGGTGATTAAATGGAAGAAAATAAAAAATATGATAGGTTAGATATAATTAAGTTTATAACGGTAGGAATGTTATGTATTATATTTGTAAAAATTGCATATATGACAACGTTTAAACATAATTACTACAATGAACTAGCAACTAATAAAACATATAAAGAAATACCTGTAAAAGCACCTAGAGGTGAAATAAAAGATAGGTATGGACGTACAATAGCTACTAATAGAAATTCATTTACAGTCCATGTATCAAAAGATGGAATAGAAAAAAAGGATGAGAATGGAAAATCACAAGCTAATGAAATATCTTTAGATTTAATAAAATTACTTGAAAAGAATAAGGAAGAGTACTTAGATGAATTTCCTATATATGTTGAAAATGGTAAGTACTTCTATACATTTGATAAAAAGATAAGAGATTATAAGCTTGAAAATGAAATTCCATTAGAGTTAAATGCGAAACAGAGTTTTTACTATATAGTGGATAAAGCAATAAGGGAAAAAAAGATAGATTCATCTGTTAAGGATTTAGAACCAGCAGAAATCCAAAAGAAGTTGAATTCAGCAGGGATATATCCACCTATATTAGTTTCAAATTGGAAATTTACGGAACAAAGAAACAAAGAAGACTGGTTGAAGTCTTATAAAATAGATAATATAAATACTAATGCACAACAAGCATTTAAAGATATTAGAAAGTATTATGAAATACCTAGTGATTTATCTAATACTGATGCTAGAAAAATAATGATAGTTAGAGATTTATTAAAATCTCAAGGTTATGTTCAATATAAGCCTGTAACTATAGCAAATGATGTAAAAGAAAACACAATATCACAAATTGAAGAAAAATCTATGAGTCTTCCAGGGGTATCTGTTGCTGTAGAGCCTGTTAGATATTATCCAGAGAAAAATCTTGCATCTCATACATTAGGAACTATGGGAAGAATAAATGACCAAGAACTAAAAGAAAAGCAAGAAAATGGTGATAGTAGATACTCAAAAAGTGATATGATTGGTAAAACAGGAATAGAGAAGTATTACGAAAATCAATTAAAAGGTGAAGATGGTTATAAACAGGTAGAAGTAGACTCTCGTGGTAGAGTAACTAAAGAAATTGCATCTAAAGATCCTGTATCAGGTGATACTGTATACCTAAGCATAGATAAAGATCTACAAAAAGTATCTGATGAAGCGTTAGCAGAAGCTATAAGAGTTGGTAGAAGTGGCGGAACTTTTACTAGTAAATATGGAAACTATACAGCTAAAGCAGCTCCAAAATTACAATCAGGAGCAACTATAGTTATAGATGTAAAAAACGGGGATGTATTAGCATCATCAAGTTATCCTGATTATGATCCAAACTTATTTGCAACAGGTATTTCATCAGAAGATTATAAAAAACTTCAACCTAAAAATCCAAATGATGTTTTAGCTCCAAACCCACTAAGCAACTTAGTAACAAATGGAGCATTCCAACCAGGTTCTACATTTAAAATGGTAACTGGTATGGCGGCACTAGAAAATGGAATGCCACCAGGATACTCTATAAATGATAGAGGTGTAATTTACTTAGGAAATAGACCATTTGCCGATTATGTATGGCATCACGGAAGAAGTAACCATGGATATACAAATCTATACAAAGCATTACAAGAATCTTGTAATATATACTTCTACACAATAGGTTCTGGTAAAAACTGGTATGGAGGAGAAGACCCACCAGGAGATATGGGACCTGAGAAAATACTAGAATATGCTAAGTTATTTGGATTAGATGAAAATACTGGATTAGATACAGAAATTGGTGAAAGAAAAGGTTCTGTTCCTAACTTAACAGATAAACTTAAGAGTACAGAAAGTTTATTAAGAGCTGAGTTAGATAGAGAAATGAGAGATGCTTTTACTGATATAACTAAAACAAAAAATCCAGAAGAATATAACAAGAGAATAAATGAAATTGTTAGTTGGACTAAAGAAAATCCATCTAGAACCGAAACTATAGAAAGACTTAAAAAACTTCATGTAAAAGAAGATAGAGTAGTTGAAATTGCTGATTTAGCTAAGTTTAGTTACTTTAACTTTGGTAGCTGGACTAATGCAGATACATTCAACTTAGCTATAGGACAAGGGGAAAATGCATATACACCAGCTCAAATAGCTAGATACGTTGCGGCTATAGCTAATGGAGGAAACTTAGTTGAAGCATCAGTTGTAGATAAAACTATATCTAGTGATTATAAAGATATAGACATAGATGAAAACAAGAAAGAGAAAATACCTTTTAAAGATGATAGTAATCTTGATGATTTAATTAAAGGTATGAAACTTGTTTCTAGCCAAGGTACAGCAGAGAAAGTATTAGGAAATTTCCCTATAAAAGTTGCTTCAAAAACAGGTACAGCAGAGAAAAGTGGTAAGATACCAACAGAAAATGAGTACCAATACTTATTAGATCATATGGGATCATATGGGGTATCTAAAGATGAGGCAGTTAAATTAGCGGAAAAGATGAAAAAAGAAGCTGATGAAAAAGCTAAAAAAGAGTTTGAAGAAGAGCAAAAGGCTAAAAAGAAAGAAAATGAAAGTCATGGATTATTTGGAAAGAAAGAAGAATCAAAGGATGAAAATGAAGCTGAATTTGTTCCAGATAATAGTGAAGCTACAAAAGCTAGATATTTAAGAAAAGCTATAAAGGAATTAAATCCTAAGATAAAAGATGAAGATATAGATAGATTTAAACAAGATTATGCATCTTTTGCATGGGCAGTTTCATTTGCTCCAGCAGATGATCCAGAAATAGCTGTTGTTACAGTACTACCACAAGGAGACTCAAGTAGTTTAGCAGTATTACCTATAAGAGAGATAATGGCTGAATACTTTGGGTTAAATGATAAACAACAAGATAAAGACAAAGATAAAGTTGAAAATTCAAATAAAGATGCGGAAGCTGTAAAAACAAAAGATGAAGAAGAAATGAATTTTGTATCACAAATAAAAAAATAAGAGGATTTAAAGTAATTTTGAAGAATATATAAAATGAGATATAGCTTTGGAGGTATAAGATGTCTTTTAAAGCAGCAGCTAATGAAGAACTTGTAGAGTTTAAAGGAAATAAAAGAGGCATAATTATAAATGTGAAAAAAAAAGTATCTTTTGAAGAAATAAAACAAGGTATAATAGATAAAATAGAAACCTCTGTAGGTTTTTTCAATGGAGCTAAAATTTGCGCTATAAATTACAATTACTTAAGTGACATACAATTACTTGAACTTAAAGAGGCAATAACTTCTAAGTTCGATATAGAATTTATAGAAGAAGAAATTCATACTCCATATAGAGTTTATGAGACTAAATATGTAAGTAATATGAGGTCTGGAGAGTATGTTGAATTTGAAGGTGATGTAATTGTTATGGGAGATATGAAACCAGGTTGTGAGGTTGTAGCAACAGGGAGTGTAGTTGTAATGGGAACTATAAGTGCAGGTGCTAAAATTATTTCACATGGTAATGTAGTTGTAATGGGTAAGGTTGAAGGTTTTATACATGCAGGAGCAAAAGGAAATAAAAATGCATATATAGTAGCTAATAATTTAAATCCAAAGGTATTGAAAATTGCTAACTATATAGCTGAAGCACCTGAAGAAGAATATGTTCAAAATGATGATATAAACCCAGAAATAGCATTTACAAGCAATGAAATGATTGTTATAGAAAATTATTTACCCAAAAAAATAAATAGATAGTTGAGTAGGAGGGGGTAGTACTATGAGTGAAGTTATAGTTATAACATCTGGTAAAGGTGGAGTTGGAAAAACTACGACTACAGCTAACCTAGGAACGGCTTTAAGTTTAGAAAATAAAAAAACTGTTGTAGTGGATGCTGATATAGGACTTAGAAATTTAGACGTTGTTATGGGTCTTGAAAATAGAATAGTATACGATATTGTTGATGTGGTAGAAGGAACTTGTAGATTAAAACAAGCTCTTATAAAAGATAAGAGATTTGATAATTTATACCTATTACCAGCAGCGCAAACTAGAGATAAAAATGCTTTATCTGTAGATCAAATGAAAGAATTATGCGATAAACTCAGAGAGTCATTTGATTATATAATAATTGACTGTCCAGCAGGAATTGAACAAGGATTTAAAAATGCTATAGCTGGAGCTGATAGAGCTGTAGTTGTAACTAACCCTGAAATATCTGCAGTTAGAGATGCAGATAGAATAATTGGATTATTAGAAGCAAATGAAGTTAAAGATATACGTTTAGTCATAAATAGAATAAGAAATGAAATGGTTAAACGTGGAGATATGATGGACAAACAAGATATAGTGGAAATTCTAGCTATTGATTTACTAGGTTTAGTTCCAGACGATGAAAGTATAATAGTTTCAACTAACAAAGGAGAACCTGCTATATTAGACGAAAAGTCTAATGCAGGTCAAGCATACAAAAATATTGCAAAGAGAATACTTGGAGAAGATGTTCCTATTATGCAAATAGAAACAGAAACTAATATACTTACAAAAATAAAAAAGATGTTTGGAATGGCTAAGTAATTGAAGGGGGATATATTTCATGTTAGATTTGTTTAAGATATTTTCTAATGAATCTAAAACTAGCAAGAATGTAGCTAAAGAAAGGCTGAAGTTAGTTTTAGTACATGATAGAATAGACTGTTCTCCACAACTTTTAGATCTAATTAAGTCAGATATACTAAAGGTTATTGCTAATTATGCTGAGATAGAAGAAGACGGGTTAGAAATAAAAATGGCGAAATCTAGAAGTGATGAAGAGGATGGTCCAGTATCAGCATTGGTTGCAAATATACCATTAAAGAATATAAAAGAACGAAGTAGATAAAAAAGGGGGAGGCATTTGCCAAGCCCCTTTTTGTCTTAATATAAATAATTCTACTTAGGAATGACCTTAATCAGAAAGATGGTGATGAAGTGTTTGATTATAAATCAAAAATTAAATTGATAAAAGAACTTGACTGGAAACTTATAATTATAGTTACTTGTATATTTGCTTTTGGGCTTGTTATATTAAGTAGTGCAACACATGCAACAACAACTGGAAGTTATAATCAGATAATGAAGCAAGGTATGGCATTTTTAATAGGTATGGGCCTTGTAGTTTTGATACTGTTGTTTGACTATAATTTCTTAGGTAAGTACTATAAAGCATTGTATATAGTTAGTATAATATTACTATTGTTAGTATGGATACCTGGTCTTGGGAAGGTAAATGCAGGAGCAAGATCGTGGCTTCACCTTGGACCATTAGATTTTCAGACGTCAGAGTTAGTTAAATTAACATTTATATTAAGTTATGCGAAGATAGTAGAAGAGAAAAAAGGTAAGTTAAATACTATAAAGGATTTAGTTCCTTTAGGTCTGTACGCAGCGCCTATAGTACTATTAATACTTATACAACCAGACTTAGGAACAACGATAGTATTTTGTTGTATAATAGCTGGGATGTTATATACTGCTGGGCTTAATAAAAAAATTATTAAAACAGCGCTTATAATAATAGTTGTAGCTACGCCTCTTATGTATATGATGATGGCTCCCCATCAAAGAGTTAGAATAGATGCATTCTTACATCCAGATAATCTTGAGTTACCTGGAAACTATCAAGTTATGCAGTCTAGAATTGCTATAGGATCAGGAGGAGTAACAGGTAAAGGATTATACCAAGGGACTCAAAACCAAAATGACTTCTTACCAGTTCAAGATAGTGACTTTATATTTGCTGTTGTTGGTGAGGAATTAGGATTAATAGGAATGTTTGTTTTAATGGTTCTATATGCATTCTTTTTAATAAGAATGATAAGTATAGCGAAAGAAGCGAAAGATTTTTATGGAACCTTAATTGTTGTAGGGGTTGTGAGTATGTTTGGATACCAGATTATTCAGAATATAGGAATGACAGTAGCTATGATACCGGTTACAGGAGTAACATTGCCTTTTGTTAGTTATGGAGCAAGTTCTTTTATGACATCTCTAGCTAACTTAGGATTAGTATTAAATGTAGGAATGAGAAGAAAGAAAATAAATTTCTAAAATATTAGGGGTGTGACTTATGAATATAGCATTAATAGCACATGATAAAATGAAAGATACTATGGTTGGATTTTGTATAGGATATGAATCTATTCTTAACAAATATGGATTATATGCTACGGGTACAACAGGAAAAAGAATAGAAAATGAAACAATGTTAACTGTGAATAGGTTAGCATCAGGGCCTCTTGGAGGAGATCAACAAATAGGTTCTTTAATAGTTTCTCAAGATATAGATTTAGTAATCTTCTTGAGAGATCCTATGACAGCACAAGCTCATGAACCTGATATACAGGCTTTAATAAGACTTTGTGATGTTTATCATGTTCCTATTGCTACTAACTTAGCATCTGCTGAGATATTTATAAAAGCATTAGACAGAGGGGAATTGTCTTGGAGAGAAGTTAGAAAGACTACAACTCAAAGAATATAATTTCAAATATAAAAAAGGCTATCTATTATAGATAGCCTTAATTTTTTTATTTAGCAGCTTCAGCGAACTTAACACCGAAATCAAAACATTCTTTTAATGTTTCATCACTTGGGAAGAATTTCTTCTTAAGTGTTTCAACTGGCATTTTGAATCCCATAGTTTTGATAAGTTGCTCAGCCATAGTGATACCTTCACCACTCCATCCGTAAGAACCGAATACTCCAGCTATTTGTCCTTGGTTAGCCATAGGATCTATTACAGAGAATGCATCCCACATAGGTTTAACCATAGTTCTGTTTATTGTTGGAGCACCAAATAGTATTCCTTTAGACATTACTATTACATCGTGTAGTTCTTGTAAATCAGTAGTTTCTAAGTCATACATTTTAGCATTAGTACCAGTAGATACTATACCTTCATATATTTTGTCAGCCATAACTTTAGTATTTGTATAAGCTGATAAGTAAAGTACTGCTATTTGATCTTGGTTAGTAGAGTTAACTGTTTCAGTTGACCATTCAACATATCTCTTAACTTGAGCCATAGGGTCTTTAGATAATATAGGACCATGAGAAGTTAATATAGTATCAAAATCTAATCCTAATTCAACAACCTTATTTACAGCTTTTAAAACATGCTTAGAGAATGGTTTAACTATACAGTCGAAGTAGTGTTTAGCTGATTTTAAGTAATCTTCACTATCAACTGCATCAGGGTCTACACTTGCAAAGTGGCATCCGAATGCATCACAAGTTAGTAAAGTTTTATCTTCTTCTATATAAGTAAACATTGTATCTGCCCAGTGTAAGAATGGTGCAGATATGAATTTTAAAGTTCTTTTACCTATGTTTAAAGTTTCACCGTCTTTTATAACATGACATTTAAAAGGTCTATTAACTTGTTCAGCTAAATACATTTTAGCAGCATTAGTACATATAACCTCTACATCTGGGTTTATATCAAGTATATACTTTAAACTTCCAGCATGATCTGGTTCTGTGTGGTGAACAACAACATAATCTAATTCTTTTATGTTTGTTATTTTTGATAGTTTTTCAATAAATTCATCTTTAAAGTTTGGTTTAACAGTATCAAATAATACTTTCTTTTCATCGTCGATAAAGTAAGCATTATAAGTTGTACCAAATTCAGTTTCCATTATGATGTCAAAGATTTCTAAATCTTTATCTATGACACCAGTCCAATAAATATCTTTTTTTACTTCAAAAGCCTCTTTCATAAGAAAATCCTCCTAGAACGTAATAATAAAAATACGTAATTATATATAAAAATATACCCACTAATAAAACTTTAAAACATTCTGTATACAAAAAACTTTAAAAATTCCATAAATTATGGATTATATTTATATATTAACAAAAAATGATTGTGTTTGGTATATAATAATTGACAAATTGCAAATATTATAAGTAATATATTTTGATACATCTTAGTATATCGTGTATAATAATATTTATGTTTATAGAATGAAATAAACTTACGGAGGATTTTTATGAATAAAAAAGTAGACTTAAAAAGGATTCTAAAAAAGGTTGAAAAACCTGCTAGATATTTAGGTAGTGAAATAAACTCAATACATAAAGACACATCTAATGAAAACTTAATAAGATATGCTCATTGTTTCCCTGACTTATATGAGGTAGGAATGAGTCACTTAGGTAGTCATATATTATATGATGTTATAAATAGAGATGAAGACGTATTTTGTGAAAGAGTATATGCCCCAAATATAGATATGGAAGAAAAAATGCGCGAAAATAATATTCCATTATTTGCACTAGAGTCAAGAGAAGCTATAACTAATTTTGACTTTTTAGCTTTCACACTTCAATATGAATTATCTTACACTAACATATTAAATATGTTAGATTTAGCTAAAGTAGAAATACTAGTTAAAGACCGAGATATAAACTCTCCATTTATATTAGTTGGAGGTCCATGTGCTTACAATCCAGAACCTATGGCAGATTTCGTTGATATAGTTGTTTTAGGTGAAGGAGAAGAAGTAAACTTAGAGATATTAAATAAATATAAAGAGTGGAAGAAAAATAAAACTACTAGAGATGATTTCTTATTAGAAATAGCTAATATAGAAGGTGTTTACATACCTAAGTTTTATGATGTAGATTACAATGAAGATGGGACTATAAAAGAAGTTAAACCTAATAGAGAGGGAGTACCAGCTAATCCACATAAGAGAATAATAAAGAATATGGATGAAGTTCCTTATCCTGAAAAATTAATAGTTCCATTTATAGATACTGTTCACGATAGAATAGTTTTAGAATTATTTAGAGGATGTACAAGAGGATGTAGATTCTGTCAAGCTGGTATGATATACAGACCTATAAGAGAAAAGAGCTTAGGTAGATTAAAAGAATTACTTGAGAAATTAGTAAAGAGTACAGGATATGATGAAATATCTTTATCTTCACTAAGTACAAGTGATTATAGTGAATTAGCAGATCTTACTGATTACTTAGTAAATGAGTATGCATCTAAGAATATAGGTATATCTCTACCATCACTTAGACTTGATAACTTCTCTATGGAAATAGCAGAAAAAATACAACAAGTTAGAAAATCTGGTCTTACATTTGCTCCAGAAGCTGGAACTCAAAGACTTAGAGATGTTATAAATAAAGGTGTAACAGAAGAAGACTTAGAAAATGCTACTAGAAAAGCATTTGAAATGGGATGGAATAGTGTTAAGTTATACTTCATGATAGGTCTTCCAACAGAAACTTATGATGATTTAGATGGAATAGCTAACCTTGCATATAAGGTTATAGATATATACAGAGATGTTAATGGTGGAAAGTTAAGAAGAGCATTTGGTGTAACTGTAAGTACATCAACTTTCGTACCTAAACCATTTACACCATTCCAATGGCATGGACAAGATACTACTGAACAAGTAAGAGAAAAGCAAAGACATATGGTTAAAAAGCTTAAAAATGGTAATATAAAATACAATTACCATGACTCTAAAACTAGTTTAATGGAAGCTGTTGTGTCTAGAGGAGACAGAAGAATAGGAAAAGTTATATACGATGCATTCAAAAACGGAGCTAAGTTTGATGGATGGGCAGAACACTTTAAGCTAGAAATATGGGAAGAAGCTATGAAAAACAATGGTTTAGAAATAGCATTCTATGCAAATAGAGAAAGAGAATACGAAGAAGTATTCCCATGGGATCATATAGATGTTGGTGTTAGCAAGAAGTTCTTAATAAGAGAAAATGAAAAGTCAAAGCAAGATGCAGTAACTGTTGACTGTAGACATAAATGTAATGGTTGTGGAATAAATGCACACGTTATAGGAAAGGGGATGTGCTAATTATGAGTAAAATAATAAGATGTAAGTTTAAAAAAGAAAATGATATGATATACATATCACATCTTGATTTACAAAGATTATTACAAAGAGCTTTTAGAAGAGCTGAAATACAATTATCATATTCTCAAGGATTTAATCCACATCCTAAGATGAGTTATGGTCATGCCCTAGCTTTAGGAACAGAAAGTCAAGGAGAATATTTAGACGTTGAAATAGAAGATGATTTAACTGCACAAGAATTTTTAAATAAAATAAATTCAACTATGCCAGCAGGGATAGAGTTTATACAAGCTATGGAGATAACAAAAGAAGTTCCTTCTTTAGCATCTACTATAGAATATGGTGAGTATATGTTCACTATAGAGGTAGAAAAAGAGTTATCTAAAGAATTTGTAAAAACTAAAGTAGCAGATTTAATGAACAAAGAAGAAATAATAATAACAAAGAAGAATAAAAAAGGTAAGACTGTTGAAGTTGATATAAGACCTATGATAAAGAACTTCGATGTTATAGATGTAGAAAATAATGTTATAACTTTAGAATCTACTATGGCAACAGGATCTAAGGCTAACCTAAATACTAATATATTTATACCTAAGATGTTAGAAATATTTGAGTTAGATATGGATCCATTAGATGTTGATATATTAAGAAGAGAATTATATATAGTTAAAGATGGAGAATTAGTAACTCCAATGTAGGGAAGAGGTGGATGTCCACCTCTTTTCTGGTATAGTGGGGCTGGAACTTGGTATATCTGTTTACTTCACACGACGTACTGCGTAGGTAAAGTGTTACGTCAACAGATATATCAAGCTCCAGCTAGTTAATACCTATAAAAGATTTGAACATTTTATGGAGAAAGATAAGAAAAGATAACAAAAGAGAAAGAGAAGAGGAAGTGGAAGTTTGAAAAGTATTGTTGTTGAGTCTTTGGTTACTTCACAGAAGGTAGCTGTTTTAGAGGATGGTAAGCTTAGTGAGCTTTTAATTGAGGATAGTGTGAATAATAAGACTGTTTCTAATGTGTATAGAGGTGTTGTTAAGAAGGCTTTAAAGGGTATTGAAGCTTATTTTGTTGATATTGGGACAGATAAACTTGGGTATCTTAGTATGAAAAATAATGAAGATATTAAGTGTGGAAATGATGTTTTAGTTCAAGTTAATAAAGAGGCTATTGGTACTAAGGGGGCTAAGCTTAGTACGGAGATAAGTTTTGCAGGGAGATATTTGGTTTATATTCCGTCAAATGATAGACTTACTATTTCTAATAAAATTACTTCAGAAAAAGAAAGATTTAGAATAAAAAAAATTGTCCAAGGTGTAGATAGGGAGTTTACTGGAATTATAAGGACTGAAGCAATAGGTTGCACAAAGGAAGAAATAGAAAAAGATGTGATTGAGCTAAAAGAAAAGTATGAAGAGGTACTAAAAGAGTTTAAATTAGGAATTGGGCCTAAGGTTTTATATAAAGATTTAGATTTTGCTTCTAAGTATATTAAAGATAAAGTAAATGATGAAGTTGATAAAATTATAGTAAATAATACGGAAAAATATGATGATTTTAAAAAGATACTAATGAATATAAGTAAGGATTATAAAGATAAATTAGTTTTAGAAAATAATAAAGATATTTTTGATTTATATTCTGTTCAAAGTCAGATAGATAAATGTTTAAGTAGAAAAGTATGGTTAAAAAGTGGAGGATATTTAATAATAGATAAAACTGAAGCTCTTACTGTTATTGATGTTAATACTGGTAAGTATACTGGAAATTCTAAGTTAGAAGAAACAGTTTATAAAACAAATCTAGAAGCAGCGACTGAAATAGCCAAACTTTTAAGAATAAGAGATATGGCAGGAATAATAATTGTAGACTTTATAGATATGCAAAAGAAAGAGTATAAGAATAATTTACTAGAATTATTAAATAAAGAAATACTTAAAGATAAAAGAAAAGTTAATGTAATGGGAATGACTAAGTTAGGATTAGTAGAGATTGCTAGAAGAAGAGAAAAAGATTCTATAGATAGTTATTACTTACAAGATTGCTATTCTTGTAGTAGAGGCGAAAGTGTAAAGTCTATAAATAGGATAATCGATGAAATAGAAAAAGAGATAATGAGAGTTAAAGAACACACTTCATATAAAGAAGTTTTAATAGAGTTAAATGACAAAGTGGTAGAGGATATAGATAGAAATTATAAGTCAAAAATAGAGGCAATTAGTTGTAAATATAAGGTAAAAATAGACCTAAGACAAAAAACAGAAATAGAGCATGAAAAAATGAATATTATTTTTAATAGTTAGTTGACATGCAGTATAAATTATAGTATTATTTATAAATGTAGTGCCGCTCAATAAAGGTTTTGGAAATCTCCTAGGAGTACCTTGTATTGGCGAGTTTGAGACCGAGGAGGTGTATTTAATGTACGCTATAGTTAAAACTGGAGGAAAGCAATATAAAGTTGCTGAAGGTGATGTAATCTTCGTAGAGAAGTTAGAAGCTAACGAAGGTGATGTTGTTACTTTAAACGAAGTATTAGCTTGTTCTAAAGATGGAAACTTAGTAGTAGGAGCTCCTACTGTTGAAGGTGCATCTGTAACTGCTAAAGTTGCTGAGCAAGGTAAAGCTAAGAAAGTTGTAGTTTTCAAGTATAAAGCTAAGAAAGACTACAGAAGAAAGAACGGACATCGTCAAGCTTACACTAAGTTAGTAGTTGAAAAAATAAACGCTTAATTGTAATTACCATGATAAAAGTTAAATATTATCAAAACGACGATTTTATGCTTAAAGGTTTTTGTCTTAAGGGACATGCTGATTATGCAGAACTAGGTTCTGATATTGTATGTGCAGCTGTTACATCCAATGCTTTATCGGTTATAAATTCTTTAAGTGTATTACAGAAAGTTGAATTTGAAAAAGTAATAGGCCAAGAAGGTCATATTGAATGTATTGTTAAAGATAAATATCTTGATGACGCTCAATTATTATTACAACACTTTCAATTATCTATTAATGAGATTAAACGGGAATACCCAAAAAATATAAAAATTCTAAAAAAGTAGGAGGTGACTCCAGAATGTTAAAAATGAACTTACAATTACTTGCATCTAAGAAAGGGGTAGGATCTTCTAAGAACGGTAGAGATTCTGTTTCTAAAAGATTAGGTGTTAAGAGATTCGACGGACAAGTTGTAACTGCTGGAAGTATAATAGTTAGACAAAGAGGAACTAAAATACATCCAGGAACTAACGTTGGAAAAGGTGGAGATGACACTTTATTCGCATTAGTTGACGGTGCTGTTAAATTCGAAAGAAAAGACAAGAAAAGAAAAAAAGTAAGTGTTTACCCAGTTGCTGAGTAATACACACTAAAAGGAGTGTTCATACACTCCTTTTTTAAATATAAGAATTAATAAAACCTAATATTAAATATATAAATTTATATAGTTAATATTGGGTTTTAATTTAAAATACAGTTTGAATTAGAATTTATATTATAGATTATGGCAAATATAAAGAAAAAAGCTTTAAAAAGAAGGTGAATAATTATGTTTATAGATAAGGCTAGAATATTTGTTAAAGCTGGAAACGGTGGAAACGGAGCAGTATCTTTTAGAAAAGAAAAATATGTTCCAGCTGGAGGACCAGACGGTGGAGACGGTGCTCGAGGAGGAAGTATAATATTTAAAGTTGATTCAGGTTTAAGAACTTTAATGGACTTTAAATATCAAACTAAGTATTCTGCACCAGCTGGTGGAGACGGAACTAAGAAAAGACAAGCAGGTAAAAACGGAGAAAACTTAGTTTTATCAGTACCTCCAGGTACAATAATAAGAGATGAAGCTAGTGGATTAATAATAGCTGACTTAAAAGAAGATGGAGATGAAGCTGTAGTTGCAAAAGGTGGAAGAGGTGGAAGAGGAAACCAAAACTTCGCCAATGCAGTAAGACAAGCTCCAGCATTTGCTCAATCAGGAACTGATGGAGAAGAGAAATGGATAACTTTAGAGTTAAAAATGATAGCTGATGTTGGATTATTAGGATTCCCTAACGTTGGTAAATCAACATTCTTATCAGTTGTAACTAAGGCTAAACCAAAGATAGCAAACTATCACTTCACAACTTTAACGCCAAACTTAGGTGTTGTTCAAACGAAGTTTGGAGATAGTTTTGTACTTGCAGATATACCAGGACTTATAGAAGGTGCTGCTGAAGGTATAGGTTTAGGTCATGATTTCTTAAGACACGTTGAGAGAACTAAGGTATTAATACATATAGTTGATATATCAGGTGTAGAAGGTAGAGATGCTTTAGAAGATTTCGATAAAATAAATGATGAGTTAAAATTATACAATGAAAAGTTATCAACTAGACCACAAGTTGTTGTTGCTAACAAAATAGATATAATGGAAGACGAAAGTAACTTCGAAAACTTTAAGAATGAATTAGAGTCAAGAGGATACAAAGTATTCAAGATGTCTGCTGCTACTAGACAAGGTATAGATGATGTTATAGCTTATGTTTCTCAATTATTAAAAGAAACTGAAGATATAGAGTTAGTATCAGAAGAAGAAATGTATAGACCTGAATTAGTAGAAGAAACAGAAGATGGATTAGAGGTAGAAATAGAAAATGGAGTATATGTTGTTACTGGTAAAGCATTAAGAAGAATAATGTACTCTGTTAACTTTGAAGATATGGAATCTGTTCAGTTCTTCCAAAAATCTATGGAGTCTCACGGTGTATTTGATAAACTAAGAGAGATGGGTATAGAAGACGGAGATACTGTTAAGATATACGACATAGAATTTGAATTCTATAACTAAGATTAAATTAAGACGTAAAGAGGTGCAATGAATGTTAAAAGGAAAGCAAAGAGCTTATTTAAGATCGATCGCTAACACTTTAAAGCCTATAACTCAAATAGGTAAAGAAGGAGTTACTGAAAGTTTCTTAGAGCAATTAGATGATATGTTAAAAGCTAGAGAAATAGTTAAGGTTTCTATATTAGAAAATGCAGGATTAGATGCGAAAGAAACTGCAAATGCTATATGTGAAGCATTAAGAGCAGAGTTTGTTCAAGCAATAGGATTTAAGTTTACTATATACAAGAAAAACATGGAAAATCCTAAGATAGTATTCCCAGGACATGAGCAAGCTAAAGCTAAAACTGTAAATGATAAGATAACTAAAAAAGGAAAGCCGACTAAAAGATCTGCTAGATAGTTTAGATAAAAAGCATTGTAAATATTTTATTTACAATGCTTTTTTTTATTTAAGAAAATTATTTTTATACTTAAAAAAATTACGTCAAACTAATTATTAAATATTTATTTAAAAGTTATTTGAAAATTACAAATAAAGTAGAAAAAGATTTTAAATTATGTTAAGATATTGTCAGTAATGGGTAAATTATATAATAAAATAGGAATAATATTAACCTTATAACAAAACAAATAAAAAAGACAAAGTATTTTTAAGAGGAGAAAAGACATGAGAGTTGTAATAATTGGTGGAGTAGCAGCTGGAATGAGTGCAGCGGCTAAATTAAAAAGACTTAAACCAGAATACGAAGTTGTGGTTTATGAAAAAACAGATGTAGTATCATTTGGAGCTTGTGGGCTTCCATATTTTGTTGGAGGATTCTTTGATGATCCTAACAATATGATAGCGAGAGCACCAGAGAAGTTTATAGAAAGTGGAATAGATTTAAAGATATTCCATGAAGTTGTAGGTGTTGATGTAGATAATAAAAAGTTAACTGTTAAGAATGTATCTACAAATCAAGAATTTGTAGATTCTTATGATAAATTAATGATAGCAACAGGGGCTAGTAGTATAATACCTCCTATAAAAAATGTAAAACTTGAAAATGTATCTACATTAAAGAACTTAGAAGACGGAGTAAGAGTAAAAGAATTAATGAACAAAGATGATATAAAGAAAGTAGCTATAATAGGTGCTGGATTTATCGGTCTTGAAGCTGTGGAAGCTGCTAAAAAATTAGGTAAAGAAGTAGTAGTTTTTCAATTAGAAGATAGAGTATTACCTCAAGTATTTGATAAAGAGATAACTGATATATTAGAAGAAGAGATAAAAAATCATGATGTTGATTTAAGATTAGAAGAGATAGTGAGTGAATTAGTTGGTGAAACTAAGGTAGAGAAAGTTATAACTAATAAAGGTGAATATGATGCTGACTTAGTTATAATAGCTACTGGAGTTAGACCAAATACAACATTCCTAAAAGATAGTGGTATGAATATGCTACCAAACGGAGCTATAGTAGTTGATGAGTTTGGAAAAACTTCAATAGAAGATATATATGCTGCTGGAGATTGTGCTACTATACAAAATATAGTAACAGGACAAGATTCATATGTACCATTAGCTACAGGAGCTAATAAATTAGGAAGAATAGTTGGAGAAAACTTAGCTGGAGCTAATAATTCATTCCAAGGATCATTAGGATCAAGTTGTATAAAAATAATGGATATGGAAGCTGCATCAACTGGACTTACAGAAACACAGGCAGCTAAGTTAGGTATAGAGGTTAAAGCTAAGTTTATATCTGATTTTAACCAAACTAATTATTATCCAGGAAGAAATAAGATGTATGTTAAACTTGTTTATGATGTAAATACTAAGGTTATATTAGGTGGACAAGTTGCAGGGTTTAAGGATGCTGTACAAAGAGCTAATGTAATAGCTGCTTGTGTATTTGGTAAGTTAACAACTAGCCAATTAGGTATGTTAGACTTATGTTATGCACCACCGTTTGCTAGAACTTGGGACATATTAAACGTTGCAGGAAACGTATCTAAATAATAATATTGAAAAGGTTCAAATATTTATATTTGGGCCTTTTTTTATTATGAAAAATATAAATGAATTTAATTAAGATTAAATTAAATGAACTAAATTATAGTGTTATATACTCCATAATCATTAAAAATATTAATGATTACCAAATGTAATATAAATTTTACTTATGATTATTTAGATAGTAAAATAATATCTGGAATTAAAACAACTAGATTAATATTTTTAATATATGGAGGAATAATCATGGAAAATACAGTAGAAGCTATTGCGACTAATAATTTATTAATAATATTTTCATCAATAGTTATAATAGGTATTATTTTAGGAAAATTAAGTGAAAAACTTAAATTACCAGATGTAATATTATATCTAATAGCAGGGATAATAATAGGTCCAGCAGTATTAAACTTAATAAGTGTAGATGCATTTCCAATAGAAAATAATCTAATATTAACTTTTGGATCAGCGTTTATATTATATGAAGGTGGAAGAGAAGTTAATTTAAAAGTATTAAATAAGGTAAAAATAAGTGTTGGTTTATTAGCGACATTAGGAGTTATAATATCTACAGTTGTAGTAGGATTTGCAACAAATAAAATATTTGGACTTCCTATTATGACATCATTACTAGTTGGAGGTATAATTGCATCAACAGACCCAGCAGCTCTTATACCTGTATTCAAACAAGTAAATATAAAAAATAAGATTAAGCAAACAGTAGTAAGTGAATCTGCATTTAACGATGCTGTAGGAGCTATAATAGTAAGTACATTACTAGGAATAATTACATCAGGAAACTTTTCTGCAGGAGAAAGTGCACAGGAATTATTAATTTCAGTAGTAGTTGGAGTAATTGTTGGAATAGTTGTTGGATATATATTTTCAGTACTTATATCTGATAAAAAATGGGGAATATTCCACTCATATGCACCTATAATATCAATCCTTAAGGTTGCATTAGCTTATGAAATAGCTACTAATTTACATGGTAGTGGATATATGGCAGTATTTATAGTTGGACTTATAGCTGGAAATAAAAAAATATTTGGGCTATGGGTACCGGAGGAAGATTTCAAGTCTGAATATCATTTTAGAGAAAGTATAGCATCTCTATGTAGAATGGCTATATTTGTAGTTCTAGGTACTCATGTAGATTTATCTGCATTATCTCAATATTGGATACCTTCATTAATAATAGTTTTAATATTAATGTTTATTGCTAGACCAATTGTAGTTTTAATATGTACATCATTAGATACTAAGGCTAAGTGGAGTACAAATGATAAGATTTTTATGATGTGGGTAAGAGAAACTGGAGTAATACCTGCTGCATTATCAGGAATAGTTGTATCTATGAAAATACCAGGATATGAAATAATTTCATCTGTAGTATTTATGACAATACTAATTACCTTAATAATTCAAGCAAGCACTACTAAGTTAGTTGCAAAAAAACTTGATGTATTAGATATTGAAAAAGATCAAGTTGAGCTTAAAAAAGTTTCATAAATAATCAATTTATAGGGTTGACTATGACATTATGTCATAGTCTATTATTATTTTAGGAGGTAATTATGTATAAAATTAGTGAGGTTGCAAAGCTTAGTGGAATTAGTGTTAGGATGCTTCATCATTATGATAATATTGGACTTTTGGTTCCTAGTGAAAAAAGCGATAAAAACTATAGGTTGTATAGTGATGAGGATGTTAAGAGATTGTATCAGATATTAATTTTTAAAGAGTTGGAGTTTTCTCTTAAGGAGATAAAGAATATTTTAGATGATGAGAATTTTGATAGAGAGAAAGCTTTAAGGTTGCAGAGAGAGTTAATAGTTGAGAAAAGAAAGCGAATGGATAATATATTAAATTCTATTGATGAAGTTATTGATAATTTGGAAGGAGATAAGGCTATGAGTAATAAAGATTTTAAAGCATTTAGTTATGAAGAGATAAAAAAGCATGAAGAAAAGTATAAAGAAGAAACTGAAAAAAGATATGGAAAAAGTAATGCATATAAAGAGTGTAATGATAAAACTGGCAAGTATTCTAAAAATGATTGGGAAAATATATCAAAGGAAGCGGATAGTATATATAAGAAATTAGCAGGATTAATGGACAGACAACTTGAGGATACAGAAGTACAAGATTTAGTTGATCAGTGGAGAAACCATATAAGTAAGAATTACTATAATTGTACTATTGATATATTTAGAGGATTAGCACTTATGTATGTTGCTGATGAGAGATTTACTAAGAATATAGATAAGTACAAAGATGGATTAGCTCAGTTCTTAAGTGATGCTATGAATGTATATTGTGATAATCATAGCAAATAATAAATAACCCCTATGTAAGAAATACTTACTAGGGGTTATTTTTATAGTAAAATATATATATGAATTAAAATAATAAACCTGGGGAGGAATTATGGGGAATATATTACTTTTAGAAGATGATAAATCGCTAAATAGGGGGATAAGTTTTAAGCTAAAAAAAGAAGGATATAAGGTACATAATGCTTTTAATATAAAAGAAGCAAAAGATATATTTAACAACAAAGATATAAATTTAATAATATCAGATATAGGACTACCTGATGGAGATGGTTTTGAATTTTGTGAGTATATAAGAAGTATGAGTAATGTTCATATAATAATGCTTACAGCCCTTGACCAAGAGGTAGATATAGTTACTGGATATGAAGTTGGAGCTGATGATTATATTACAAAACCTTTTAGTCTTATAGTTCTTATATCTAAAGTAAATGCAATTATGAAAAGAGTTAGTAATAGTGGTAGTGAAAATATAATTACTTGTGAAGATTTAAATTTTTATTATGTAGATAATAAACTTGAGAGAAGGGGTACCGAAACGGTACTCAGTAAAAATGAAGGTAAGCTACTTAGATATTTAATGGAGAATTCATGTCAAACAGTTACAAAAGAGCAATTAATAGAAGCGCTTTGGGATATAGATGGAAACTTTGTTGATGAAAATACAGTAGCAGTTAATATTAGAAGGTTAAGACAAAAAGTAGAAAATAATCCTTCAAGTCCTGAGTATATAAAAAATATTAGAGGAATTGGATATACCTTTGAAAAGAGGTGTATTAAAAAGTGATAAATATATTAAAAAATGAGCCTATTGTAAGGAGAATATTAGGTGTTTCATTAGTAGCTATAACATTTATATTTTTTGTATTTGTTATATTTCAATATAAAAGCTTGCAAAATATTTACTTAGAACAAAACAATATTAATGAAAGAATAATAGGAAATATAGTTAATCAGTACCCAAAGGCAGAGGCAGATGTAATAAATAGTATTTATAAAGAAAGTGATGAGCATGAAGCTTTAGGCGAAAAAATATTAGATAAATACGGATACGGAAAAGCCTATAATATGAGTGAAAATATAAATTTCCAACAACATTTAAAATATTTCCTGGTAAATAATTTGGTTGTTTTTGTAGCAATAATGATATTAATAGTATTTATAGTTTCTGTTTTAATTAAATATGGATTTAATAATTTAGAACGTTTAAGTGTTAATATAGAAAATCTGATAAATGATAAATACATGATAGATGATGATTATAAAGAAGAAGGAGTATTTAATAGAATATACTCTGATTTAAATAAGTTATCTAGAAGTTTAAATATTAAATTAAGAAATTTAGATAAAGAAAAAGAGAGTATAAAGGGATTGGTCACAGATATATCACATCAACTAAAAACGCCACTTGCATCACTAAAGTTGTACAATTCATTACTGATAGAAGAAGATTTGGATGAAGAAGAGCGAATGGAATTTTTAACTACAAATAAAAAATCTATAGAGAAACTACATAATCTTATAGATTCTTTAGTTAATATATCTAGATTAGAAACCAGTATGATAAGTATAAAAAAAGAAAATAAGGATATTAAAAATACTATAATTAAAGCAATAGACAGTGTGAAAGTTAAGGCTAGTTTGAAAAATATAGATATTATTGTAAATGATTTTGAGAGTAAAATAATACCACATGACACTAAATGGACGGAAGAAAGTATATTTAATATTTTAGATAATGCTGTTAAGTATACAAATATAAATGGAAAAATAGAAGTTGAAGCTTATGAAACTATTAATTTTTATAGAATAGATATAAAAGACAATGGTATAGGAATAGACAAAAAGGAATTTAACAATGTGTTTAAAAGATTTTATAGAGGTGAAGAAGTAAATGAATTAGAAGGTTCTGGGGTTGGACTTTATTTAAGTAGAAAGATAGTTGAAAGTCAAGGTGGGAACATAATAGTAGATTCAAAAAAAGGACAAGGTAGTAAATTTTCTCTATTTCTTACGAAAGTGTAAGACTTGTTGAAAGTATTATGTAAGACTTACACCTTATTATTAAAGTATAAATAATAAAAGTGAGGAGAATAGAGAAATGAGTATATTAAAAACTAGGGATTTAAAAAAGTATTATGGAAAAGGTGAAAGCTTAGTAAAAGCAATAGATGATAATAACATAGAGATAAAAGAAGGAGAGTTTGTTGCAATAGTAGGTAAATCAGGGTCAGGGAAAAGTACATTATTACATATGATAGGTGGACTTGATAGACCTACTGAAGGAAAAGTTTTTATAGACGGGAAAGATATATTTTCACTAAAGGATGAGCAACTAGCTATATTTAGAAGAAGAAAGATAGGATTTATATTCCAATATTACAATTTAATACCATCACTTAATGTTTGGGAGAATATAGTTTTACCTATTGGACTTGATAATAAAGCTGTAGATAAAGATTTTGTAAATGATATTATAAGTTCTTTAGGATTATCAAGTAAAAAGGAATCTTTGCCAAATACATTATCAGGAGGTCAACAACAAAGAGTTGCAATTGCTCGTGCATTAGCTACTAGACCATCTATAATACTAGCAGATGAACCTACAGGAAACTTAGATTCTAAAACTTCTGATGAAGTAATGAGTTTATTAAAAGGAATGATAAAAAAATATAGTCAAACTTTAGTTATGATAACTCATGATGAAACTATAGCACAAATGGCAGATAGAGTAATGTACATTGAAGATGGTAAGGTAATAAAGGGTGGTGTTATAAATGATTAATACTACTAAAATTGCTAAAAGCAATTTAAAGATAAATAAATCAAGATGTATATTAATTATCATAACTATACTACTGTCTACTGCTTTATTAACTGCAGTAGGAATGACTTGTAATGATTGGAGCGCGTACAATAAAGAATACGTTAAAAAATATTATGGAACTCAACATGGAGCATATGCAAAAATAGATGAAGATAAATTAAAAAAGATTAAGGCACATGCAGATATTGATGAAGTTGGAATAATAAATAGTGTAGGTATTAAAACTTATGAAGATGAAACTAAAATAGGTTTAGCCTATATGGATGATAATTCAATAAAATTTAATAGTAAAGATTTGATAGAAGGAAAACTTCCTACTAAGAAAAATGAAATAGTTTTAGATGATTTGGCTTTAGAAAAGTTAGGTTATGAAAATAAATTAGGCCAAAAAATCAATTTAGATTATGAAGATTATAGTAAAGAGGGAATAACAAAAGCAGAGTTTATATTAACTGGAATAACAAAAGCAAATGATTTATCTAAAAATAAAAAAGCTTACTCAGGGATAATATCTAAAGAATATATGCAGTCAACACGAGATATGGATAAAGAAGTTTCAAACGTATTTATAACGATAAAAGATGCAGATAAGATGTCTGGTGAAGAATTAAAAACTAAAATTAAAGATATAGGGAAAGATTTAGATATACCTAAAGGATATATAATGGAAAATGAAGATTATATAAACTCTTTAAAGCCAGATATGCAAGTTATTATGTGGGGAGCAGTAATAGGGATAATAGTGATATTATCTAGTGTACTTGTAATATACAATATATTCTATTTGTCTATAGTTACTAAGGTTCAAGAGTTTGGAAAGTTAAGAGCTATAGGTGCAACTAAAAAGCAAATAAAGTCTATAGTTTTAAAAGAGGGTATGTTTTTATCTATGATAGCAATACCTTTAGGAGTTTTAGTTGGATTTATAATAAATAAATTTATATTAGGAAAGATATTTTTCCAAGGTTCTGATGTTAATCAGTTGCCTATAATAATAGGAGCAATATTAATAAGTTTTACAACTGTGTTTGTATCATTATTAAAGCCAATGAAAGTGGCTTCTAAAGTATCTATAGTTGATGCAGTTAGATATAACGGAGATGATAGCAAATCTAAAACTAGAAAAGGATATGAAAGTATAAATATAAAAGGACTTTCCTATGCTAACTTAAAGAGAAATAAAAAGCGTACTTATGTGACAATAATATCTCTTTCATTAAGTGGAATAATTTTTATAATAATGGCGAGTGTTATGAATAGTATAGATGCTGAAAAAATGGCAAGAGATCATTTTCCATATGATATAGAATTAAACTTAGATGGATACACATTTGGAGAAGAAGATAGTCCTAACACTGAATTTAATATTTTACAAACTAAAAATCCTTTAGGAGCAGATTTTAGAGAGCAATTGTTAAACATAGATGGAGTTAAAAGTATAAAACAGCGCAAGAATTTAAAGTTAGATATAAAAAATTTAAATACGGATTATGATTATGACGAGTTAATTGGAATGGAAGAAAGTGACTTAAAAGATTTAGAGTTTTATCTAGAAGAAGGTAAAATAGATATTGAAAAATTAAAAACAGGAGATGAAATTATTATTACACAAGTTGATATGGCAAAAGATCTAGGATGGAAGCCTGGAGATAAAATAAATTTAACTTTCTACGATGGAGATAAAAAAGTAAATAAAGAATTTAAAATTCAAGCTATCACAACAGGATTAGGTATTTTTCAAATTCACAATGATGCATTTGAAAAATTAGTAAATGTAGATGCTACTGATACAATAGGTATATATACAGATAAAGATAAATATGATGAAGTTAAAGCATATATTGAAAATATTGATGAAACAAATGATTATATACAAACTAATTATATAGATGAGCAATTAGATTCATATGAATTACTTATGCGTATAACTAAATCTATAGGATATAGCTTAGTTACAATAGTAGGAGTTATCGGATTCATGAATTTAATAAATTCGATGATAACAAGTATTATAACTAGAAAGAAAGAACTAGGTATGTTGCAAGCTATAGGACTTACAGATAAACAGTTAGTAAAAATGTTAAACATAGAAGCTCTTTTTTATACAGGAACAATGCTTATAAGTTCTCTTACATTAGGTAGTGGATTGGGATATATAGCTGTTCAAGCTTTTAGAAAATCTGGAGGGTCATATGCAGTTTATACTTTCCCTGTAGTTCAGATGATATTAATGGCAGTGGTTGTAGTAGCTGCACAATTACTACTAACTTACTTAATAAGTAAAAACTTTAATAAAGAATCTCTAATAGATAGAGTTAGATATAGTGAATAATATATAACTAAATAAAATAAATAGAAAAGGTATGAGTTTAGTTTATAAAACTCATACCTTTCTAATATAGATAATTATAATAAATTAACAGTAATCAGACTCATCAAATCTAAGTAGCTTATTTAAAACTCTCTTTATAACTGAATAATCAAACCCTTTATAAGCTAAGTGTTGTGATATTTTTTGATATATCTTATTTCTATCTTCATTTTTAACTCTTTCATATCTTTTCTTAGCTAAATACATTGCATTTTCAAACTCCACATCAGAATCTATATCTGAAACAACAGAATCGATAGTACCTCTATCTATTCCTTTATTATATAGATTTTGTTTAATCCTATTTTTACCACATTTATTAACTTTTAAGTTTGTGTTAGTTATTCTTTGTGCTAAGTCTTCATCATTTACAAAATTATATTTTCTTAAAAATACCAAAACATCTTCTATTACATCTTCATCAAAGTCACCTGATAATTTTTTTATTATGTTTTTTTCTGATTGAGGAGCTTTTGAAAGTATAGTTAAAGCTTTGTTCTTAGCTTTTATATACATTTCATCTCTTAGCATATTCCTTAGTACATCTTCATCTATTTCCATACCTTTTTTTAGATTAAAGGTAAAAACTAATTCCTTATAGATACCCATGAAAAATTGCTCATTTACATAGATATTAACTCTATCTTCATTTTTTTGTTGTACTTCTATTTTTGTTATTATCGGCATAAAACTCTCCTTTGTAGTAAAAATTCAACTATTAAATATCTTTTTTTAGTATGTAGAAAATTATACATGAAAAAGTAGAATAATTGTATTTAATAATCAAAAATTAATGATACAATAGAAGTATCATGGACAAAAGGAGAAACAGTATGAGAATTGATGAACTAGTTTTAAAAGCTAAGACTCAAAACAATATAAAATCAAATTTTCATAAAACGGGAAACAAGAAAATTAATATAGGGATAATGGGAGGAACTTTTGACCCAATACATTATGCACATTTAGCAACAGCAGAGTATATAAGAGAAACATTTAATCTAGATAAAATATTATTTATACCAACAGGTAACCCACCTCATAAATCAAAATTAAGAACGGATAAAATAGACAGATATAATATGGTATTACTAGCAACTATGAATAATGAAGACTTTGTAGTTTCAGATATAGAAATAAAAAGAGAAACTAGGACTTATACAATAGATACATTAAAGGAACTACACAGTATATATAAAAATGCTAATATATACTTTATAACTGGTGCTGATGCAATTTGTGATATGGAAACTTGGAAAAATGTTTCTGCAAACTTTGAACTGGCAACTTTTATAGCTGCAAATAGACCTGGAATAAGCTCTAAAGCTGCAAATGAAAAAATAAAAAATTTAAAAGAAAAGTATAATGCAAAGATAAGGTCAGTAAATGTTCCTTCACTGGATATATCGTCAACGTATATAAGAGAACGTATAAAAGGTAATAATTCTGTAAAATATTTAATACCTGAGATTGTTGAAAATTATATATATGAAAATAAAATATACACAAATGGAGATGAATAAGTTTGGATTTACAAGAAATAAGATTTAAGTTAAATGAAATGTTACCAGAACATAGAATGTTACATTCTGAGGGAGTTGCAAAGTGTGCTGTAAGATTAAGTGAGTTATATGGATATGATAAAGAAAAAGCTTACTTAGCGGGAATACTTCACGACTGTGCAAAGTATTTAAGCGAAGAACAAGTAAAACACTATGTAGATAAATATGAAATTTACTTAGATGAATATGAAAAAGATAATCTAGCATTATCTCATAGTATAATAGGTTCTGTACTTATTAGACATGAATTTGATATAGAAGACATAGATATAATAACAGCAGTAAGATACCATACAACGGGAAAAGCTAATATGGACATATTAGAAAAAATAATCTACATAGCAGATTTAATAGAAGAAAATAGAAATTATCCTGGAGTAGAGAAGTTAAGAGAATTAACTTACTCAAAACAATTAGAAGAAGCTTTATTATTATCTTTTAATAATACTATTAAATTAGTTATAGATAGAGATCAAATAATACACCCAAGAACTATAGAAGCTAGAAATTATATATTAAGTAAAAAATTATAAAAATAATCACAATAAATGGATTAAAATAGTAATATGTAATTAATAATAAAAGTGAAAGCTTTTTTAATAATTAGTTAATACTAATAATATAAAATAGTATTAGTTACTTAGTTTTTTGTGGTATAATAGAGAAACGCAAAAAAATAAGAAAGGCAGGAACGTTAATATGACTACAGTAGAACAAATGGTTAAAGTTATATATGATGCTATGGACGATAAATTAGGTAAAGATATATCTATAATAAATGTAGGAGCAGTTTCAAGCTTATGTGATTACTTTGTAATAGCAACAGCTGGATCTACAAGACAAGTAAAAGCTATAGCTGACAATATAGAAGATGAACTTACTAAATTAGGAATAGAATCAAGAGGTAAAGAAGGATACGAAACTCAAGAGTGGATATTACTAGATTTTGGTGATATAATGGTTCACGTATTCAACGAAGAAAATAGAGCATACTATAACTTAGAAAAAATGTGGAAAGATGCTCCATATGTTGATGTTGACACATTAGCATAATAATTATATAATTTAAAATTATAACTTAAAATTAAAAATAGACTAGAGTAGTAAAATTAAATTTTGATTTCAGAGAGCTAGTGGTAGGTGTGAACTAGTATAAAATTGATTTGAACTTGCTAGATACAATCTATTTAACCGTAGTTGGTATAAAAACTAGACCGAGAGGGTTATTTTACATAAATAACCAATTAGGGTGGTACCGCGAGTAATATCCTCGTCCCTAAACATGTATTTGTTTAGCGACGGGGATTTTTTTATACGTGAAAAAGTATAGTGAAGTTGTTATATTAATCATTGACGAAACACTTAAAGTCCGCAGGACTTTGTGTGTAGGAAATGATTAATATAACAACGAACGAGCTTTCACGAAACAAAAAAATAGGAGGTAAAAAAATGAACGTTTATAAACCAAATGAAGTTGAAGCTAAATGGCAAAAAACTTGGGAAGACAACAACCAATACAAAACAGACACTAATGACACAACAAAACCAAAATACTATGCATTAGAAATGTTCCCATATCCATCAGGAAAATTACACATGGGTCACGTTAGAAACTACTCTATAGGTGACGTTGTAGCTAGATTTAAGAAAATGCAAGGATTCAATGTACTTCATCCAATGGGATGGGATTCATTCGGACTTCCAGCAGAAAATGCAGCTATAAAGCATGGAATACACCCAGATAAATGGACTATGGAAAACATAGCAGACATGAGAGGTCAATTTAAGACTTTAGGACTTAGTTTTGACTGGGATAGAGAAGTAGCTACATCTACTCCAGAGTACTACAAGTTTACACAAGAAATATTCTTAAAATTCTTAGAAAATGGATTAGCATACAAGAAGAAATCTTTCGTTAACTGGTGTCCATCTTGTGAAACAGTTTTAGCAAATGAGCAAGTTGTTCAAGGTGCTTGTGAAAGATGTGACTCTGTAGTAGTAAAGAAAGACCTAGAGCAATGGTACTTCAAAACTACTGCATTTGCAGAAGAATTATTACAAGACTTAGATACTTTAGATGGATGGCCAGAAAAAGTTAAGACAATGCAAAAGAACTGGATAGGAAAGAGTACTGGAGCTGAAATAACATTTGACATAGATGGTATGGATAAATCTATAACAGTATTCACAACTAGACCAGATACAGTACACGGAGTTTCTTACATGGTTTTAGCTCCAGAACATGAACTAGTTAAAGAATTAGTTGCTGGAACTGAGTATGAAGAAGCAGTTGAAAAGTTCGTTGCTAAAATGCACACTATGACTGAAATAGAAAGAACTTCAAGTGACGTAGAAAAAGAAGGAATGTTCATAGGAAAGCATGTTATAAACCCATTAAACGGACAAAAAGTTGAGTTATGGATAGCAAACTATGTATTAGTTGACTACGGAACAGGTGCTGTTATGGCAGTTCCAGCTCACGATGAAAGAGATGCTGAATTTGCTGCTAAGTATAACTTAAACGTAGTAGAAGTTATAAATGAAGACAACATAATGGTAAACTCTGGTGAGTTTGATGGTATGGAAGCTTCAAAAGCATTTGATGCAATAATAGAAAAAATAGAAGAAATGAAAATAGGAAAGAAAACAGTTAACTACAGATTAAGAGACTGGTTACTTTCTAGACAAAGATACTGGGGATGCCCAATACCTGTAGTATACTGTGATGATTGTGGTATAGTTCCAGAAAAGAAAGAAAACTTACCTGTATTATTACCTACAGATGTTGAGTTTACTGGTAAAGGTGAATCACCACTTACAACTTCAAAGACATTTATGAATACTACTTGTCCTTGTTGTGGAAAGCCAGCTAGAAGAGAAGCTGACACAATGGATACATTCGTTGATTCTTCTTGGTATTTCTTAAGATATATAGATCCTAAAAATACAGAAGAACCATTTAGCAAAGAAGCGGTTAACAACTGGATGCCAGTTGATCAATATATAGGTGGGGTAGAGCATGCTATACTTCATTTATTATACTCTAGATTCTTTGTTAAAGCATTCAACTCTATGGGAATGTTAGACTTCAAAGAGCCATTTAAAAACCTATTAACTCAAGGTATGGTATTAAAAGATGGAGCTAAGATGAGTAAATCTAAAGGAAATGTTGTATCTCCTCATGAGATAATAGCAGAGTACGGAGTTGATACTGCTAGATTATTCGTATTATTTGCTGCACCACCAGAAAGAGACTTAGAGTGGTCAGATCAAGGTGTTGAAGGATGCTTCAGATTCTTAAACAGAGTTTACAGATTAGTTGATGAATTAGCTGAAGTAGCTAAATCTGATGTAACTATGGGTGAATTAACTAAAGAAGATAAAGCTATGAGATTCACTATAAATGCTACATTAAAGAAAGTAACTGAAGACTTAAACGAGAAGTTTGGATTCAATACTGCTATATCTGCATTAATGGAATTAATAAATGAAATGTACAAGTACAAAGAGTTAGATAACAGAAATGATGCAGTTATAAAAGAAGGTGTAGAAACTATAGTTACTATATTATCACCATTTGCTCCACACATGGGAGAAGAATTATGGGCTATGATAGGTAAAGAAGGAAGTATATTCGATATATCTTGGCCAGCATATGATGAATCTGCTTTAGTTAAGGATGAAGTTGAAGTTGTAGTTCAAATCAACGGTAAAGTAAGAGGAAAATTAAGTGTTGCTGCTAATATATCAAGAGAAGATATGCAAGAAGCTGCAATGAATGATGAAAAAATAAAAGCTTTAGTTGAAGGAAAGACTATAGTTAAAGTTATAGCTGTTCCTAAGAAACTTGTTAATATAGTTGTTAAATAATAAAAGAAGGTCATTTGACCTTCTTTTTGTTATACATTATGAATGTTGTATCTTTTCATTTTGTTATAAAGAGCATTTCTACTTATACCAAGCTTATTAGCAGCTTGGCTTATATTACCATTATAAACTCTAAGAGCCTTTTTTATTTCTTGTTGTTCAAGAACAATAAGTGGGACTACAACGTCATCTTGATGATTATCCTCACATAAAGTAAATGCATCCTCTGGATTTATAGGTTTTATTGGATTACCTAAATTATCGTGAGTTAGACAATGGCACTCTTCTAAATCTATTTCACATGTAGTTGAACCATTTAGTGCAACTATGTTTTCTACAAAGTTTTCAAGCTCTCTTATATTACCAGGCCAACAATAGCATATCATTCTGTTAAATAGAGATTTAGATATTTTAGGTATTGGCTTATTTAATTTATTACTTTTTACCTCTAAAAAATGCTTTAATAAAACAGGAACATCTCCTATTCTATCCTTTAGAGGTGGAACTTTTATTGGTAATACATTAAGTCTATAATATAAATCACTTCTAAATTTATGATTTTTTATTTCTTGTTTAAGGTCTTTGTTAGTAGCAGCTATAACTCTTACATCAACTGGAATTGAGTCTTTTCCACCAATCTTAGTTATAACACCTTCTTGTAAAACTCTAAGTAAAGTAACTTGCATTTCAAGTGGCATTTCACCTATTTCATCTAAGAAAATAGTTCCTCCATTAGCTAGTTCAAATTTACCTATAGAACCTTTTTTATTAGATCCAGTAAATGATCCTCCTTCATAACCAAATAACTCACTTTCTATAAGTGTAGCAGGTATAGCACCGCAGTTTACAGCTATAAATGGATGATTAGCTCGATCGCTGTTGTTATGAATAGCTTGAGCTAACAACTCTTTACCACAGCCACTTTCTCCAAGGATTAAAACTGTAGAGGGACTATTTGATATAGATTTACATTCACTTATAACTTTTTTTATTTGATCACTTTCTCCTACTATATCTTCAAAGGTATAGCTTTTTTTATTGTTCTCATAATAACTCATCAATATCAAGCCCTTTCAAATTAATTAAATACAATGATGTTAAATATTTTAACACATAAACATATTTAATAGAATATAGAGTTTTATTTGAAATTAAATTAACGAATTTAGATATGGAAAATAACATAAAGTGTAATTAAAGATGACAGTGTAATGTAAGATGACACTTTATTGACACAAAAAATAACATAAATCGACAAGAAAATATTTACATAAGTCAAAAAAGATAGATATAAACTTAACTAACAGTTTGATAAAAATTTGGCATGCTAATTGCTTATATAAAATAATAAGAAATTATAAATAAAAATGTTAAATTTAAAACAAAGAACTTACTAACTAAAAAGAGAGGACTATTAAGAAAGGAATTAATATTATGGAAAACAACAAAAACATGAAAAAAGGATTATTACTAGGTATTACAGTAGGTCTTGCATGGGGACTTGACTCAGTTTTAATGGGAAAAGTAGGAGGAAGCAGTATATTTTCAAGTTTTGAGCTTTCACCATTAGTATCAGCATTCTTCCATGACGGATTCTGTTTTATGTGGATTGCATTAGTTTTATTATTTGGTAAGCAATTAAAACCAGTTTTCGGACTTTTAAAAACTAAAAAAGGTAAGGCAACAGCATTAGCAGCATTAGTTGGAGCACCTATAGGAATGAGTGCATATCTATTAGGTATAAAATATGCAACAGCTCCATACGCATCAAGTATATCAGTTATATATCCAGGAATTGGTGCAATATTATCATACTTCATACTTAAAGAAAAATTATCATTAAGAGCAATTATAGGAATAGCTGTAAGTTTATTAGGATCATTCATGTTAGGATTTAATCCATCGGGAAATGTACCTGATACATTCTTTATGGGAATTGCATTTGCATCAGTAGCAGTTGCAGGATGGGCTTTAGAAGGTGTAATAATAGGATTTGCTATGAAACACATAAAAGGTGAAGATGATGTTCAGCCAACACCACAACAATTTTTATGTTTAAGATACTTAATATCAATGCTTTCATATGGATTAGTAGTACTACCTCTTATAGGAGGATACGGTGTTGCAGCAGATGTAGTAACTAGTGGAACAGTACTAGCTTATGCAGGAATAGCAATACTTGGAGCAACAACTTACCTTTGTTGGTATAAAGCAGTTGATTTAATAGGAGCTGCAATGGGTACAGCATTAAACTCTACAGCAGCACTTTGGTCTATAGTATTTAGTGCAATATTATTTGGAGATAAAATAACTCCAAGTTTAGGATTCTGGGGATTTGTAATCGTATCAGGAGTATTCATATTTGCAATAGACCCTAAGTCAATGAAGAAAAAGGCAAAATAGTATATAAATAATATTTTATTTTAAATAAATTAAGGCGTATATGTATTAAATTTCATATACGTCTTTGTTGCAATAAAGAATCGTTATATATGACGTTAAAATAAGTAATCAATTTAGGAGGAGAGAGTATGTTAAAAGAACAAATAATCAAAAATATGGAGAACATAGTTAATGAATGTATGGGAGATGCAGATCCAGGATGTGTGGCAACTTGCCCTATGCATACAGATGCTAAAGAATATATAAGATTAATAAGAGAAGATAAAGGATTTGAAGCTATAAAAGTTATAAGAGAAAACTTATTTATACCAGGAACATTAGGTAGAATATGTGCTCATCCTTGCGAAAAAAAGTGTAAAGTAAATGAAATAAATTCTCCTATGGCAATTGCATCATTAAAAAGATATGCAGCAGATAACTTTGATAGAGAAGAAGATTGGGATTTAGCTACTAAAGAAGCTAATGGAAAAACTGTGGCAGTTATAGGTGCAGGTCCATCAGGTCTTCAAGCAGCACTTGAACTTCAAAGAGAAGGATTTAAAGTTACTGTATTTGAAAAACTACCTGTTAGAGGTGGTATGATGGCAGTTGGTATACCTGAATATAGATTACCAAGAAATGTATTAGAAAAAGAAATAAGTTATTTAGATAAATTAGGTGTTGAATTTAAATTAAACTGTGAAATTGGAAAAGACGTAGCATTTAATGAAATAATAGATGGATTTGACAGTGTAATAGTAGCTGTTGGTAAGCATCAAGGAAGAGTTGACAGAAGCTTAAAGAACTTTGATGCTAAAGGAATATTCTCAGCAGCAGCATACACAAAAGAAGCAGCTCTTAACAGAAATGTTAAAGAAGCTGGTAAAAAAGTTTTAGTAGTTGGTGGTGGAGATGTTGCCATGGACTGTGCTAGAATTTCAAGAAGACTTGAGCAAGTTGAAGAAGTTTATTCTATATGTTTAGAAGATAGCTTTGATACTATGGCTTCATCTGATCATGAAATACAAGGGGCTATAGCTGAGAATATACAATTTAACCATGCTCAAGCTATAAAGGAAATAATAGTTGATGAAGATAATAGAGTTTCTAAAGTTGTTCTTAAAAAATGTTTATCAATATTTAATGAAGAAGGAATGTTTAGTCCTAAGTTTGATGAAAATGAAACTAGAGAATTAGAAGTTGATACTATAGTATTTGCTATAGGACAAGGTGTTGAAGGTGACTTCGCGAAAGATATATTAGCTCAAAGACCTAACACTAATTTTGAATGTGATAGATTAACACTTCAATCTACTAACAATGAAAAAGTATTTATAGCGGGAGATGCTTCTGGAGAGTCTGTAATAGTTATACAAGCTATGGCAACAGGAAGAAGAGCAGCAGAATCAGTTAAGAGATTCTTAAATAATGAGTCATTAACTGAGGGTAGAAAATTAGAAGATACTTCAAGTTATGAAAGTAAGTTAAAAAGAGAAGTTGATTGGTCAGAGGTTACTGAAAGAAGATACAACATGGCTGAACTTGATAAAGATGAAAGAGTTAAGTCATTTGATGAAGTATCACTTGGATTCACTAAAGAAGAAGCTTTAAAAGAAGCAAATAGATGTAGACAATGTGCATGTAAATTATGTATGCAAGAATGTATAATGTTAAACGACTATACTGACTGCCCTAAGACATTATTTAAGAGATACCTAAGAGAAGGTTATGAAAATATGGACAAGATGATAGCATTCTCTTGTAATGACTGTAGTCAATGTACTATAAAGTGTCCAAAAGACTTAAACTTAAGAGAAAACTTTGTTGCTATAAAAGAGCAATATGTAAAAGATAATCACAACGAGCAAGTTATAGATTTATTAAAGCCGTTTGATAAATCACAAGAAATGGAGTGTAGCCCTGAGTACTCAACTACAGTACTTGCTGAAAATAAAAAGACTAAGTATTTATTCGTTCCAGGATGTACAGTTCCAGCTTATAGTCCATCAGTTGTAGAAAAGACTTTTAAACACTTAAGAGGTACTTTAGATGGGGAAGTAGGTACATTACTTCAATGCTGTGGTAAAGTAACTAAATTAGTTGGAGAAGATGAAAGCTTCAAGAGAAGAAATAAAATGGCGATAGATGCTATAAATGAAACTAATGCAGACGTTATAGTTACTATATGTCCATCATGCTACAACGTATATAAAGAAACATCAGACAAGAAAGTTATATCATACTGGGATTTAATGAGAGAAGAAATAGGTATACCAGAGTCTCAAAAAGGTATAGGAGCTAATTCGGACGTAATATTTAACATACATGACTCTTGTGTAACTAGAAACGTACCATCTCACCACGAGAACGTTAGATGGGCTTTAGAAGAACTAGGATACAAGTATGAAGAAATGCAAAACAATAGAGAAAACACTAGATGTTGTGGAGTCGGAGGAATGGTTTGTAGCTCAAACCCAGAGTTATATAAGAAATTATATACAAGAAGAGCAAATGACTGCACTCAAGATAATGTTTTAACTTACTGTGGTTCTTGCAGAGGAACTATGGAGGCTGCAGGTAAGGATTCACTTCATATACTTAACTTATTACATGAAGGAACTTATACTAAAGATATGGCTAAAAAGAGAGGTTACACTTCAGAGGAAGAGATGTGGGCTAATAGATTAGAAACTAAGAGAAGACTTGATGCAATGAGTAAATAAATTGTAGAAAAATGTAAGCTATCTAACTAAAATAGATAGCTTATTTTTGTTTTTAAAGTAAGAAAAAGAACAAAATTAAAATATAATTTAAAAAATAAAAAATTTTTTTTTAGGAAAACGAATTAGGAAATTAGATAAGCCAATAGTTTGGAAATTTTTAGATAAGTTAAAAAATTACAAAAAAATGTTTTCCTGTTGATTTTTGTTGAAAATCCTTATACAATAAAGATGTCAAATAAACAAACAAATCTACACATTATGGGAGTGAGCAAAAATGACTAAACTTACATTACAAGACGTTCAAAATGCTAGAGAGACTATAAAAGATATAGTAAAAACAACTGATCTGTTAGAAAGCGTTAAACTTAGTGAAAAGACTGGGGCAAACGTATACTATAAATGTGAAAACTTACAAAAGACTGGTTCTTTCAAATTAAGAGGAGCTTGTAACAAAATAGCAAGTTTAACTGATGAAGAGAAGGCAAACGGTGTTATAGCATCAAGTGCTGGAAACCATGCACAAGGAGTTGCATTAGGAGCTAAAATGAGTGGAATAAAGGCTACAATAGTAATGCCAGCTACTGCACCACTTGCAAAGGTTACTGCAACTAAAGGATATGGAGCAGAAGTAGTACTTGAAGGTTTAGTATATGATGATGCATATGCAAAAGCTGTTGAAATACAAAAAGAAACTGGAGCAACTTTCTTACATCCATTCAATGACAAATACGTTATGGCTGGACAAGGAACAATAGCTCTTGAAATATTCGAGCAATTAAACAACAACGTTGACACTATATTATGCCCAATAGGTGGTGGGGGAATAATAGCTGGTATAGCAACTGCTGCTAAAGCTTTAAACCCTAATGTTAAAATAGTAGGTGTTCAAACTGGAAACATACCATCAATGAAAGAGTCTATGGAAAATGGACAAGTTACAACTGCATTCAAAGCTACTACAATAGCTGACGGTATAGCAGTTAAGACTCCTGGAGACAACACTTTCGAAATAATAAAAGAATTAGTTGACGAAGTAATAGTTGTTGAAGAATCTGAAATAGCACAAGGTATGTTATTCTTATTAGAAAACCAAAAATTAATAGCTGAAGGTGCTGGAGCTGTATCAACTGCTGCATTAGTAAGTGGAAAATACAAGCCTGCTAAAGGTGAGAATGTTGTATGTGTAATATCTGGAGGAAACGTAGACGTTAACACATTATACAGAGTTATAGGAAATGCTTTAACTACAGAAGGAAGAAGATACACATTCAAGACTCAAATACAAGATAGACCAGGCGGATTAGCTGAATTAACTAAGATAATAAGTGGATTAAATGCTAATATATTAAATGCAAACATGGCAAGACTTTCTAAAGAAAATGCTCTTGGAAGTTTATACCTTGAAATAGAATTAGAAACATTTAACCAAGATCATATAAAACAAATAAAAGAAGCTGTAGAAGCTGCTGGATTTGTAGTAATAGAAGAATAATTATGATATAATAATTTAAAAGAATAAAAAAGTGGAAAATTATGTGAAAACATATTTTTCACTTTTTATTATAAAAGTGTATACAGTGTGTACAATTTAGTAGTATAATATTACTGAAAAAAGTGTAATATAAGCACAAAAGTTAACTTAAATAGAGAAGGAGAGATTGGATTATGAAACAAGTAATACATACTGAAAAGGCTCCTAAAGCTATAGGACCATACTCTCAAGCTATAAAAAATGGGAACATGTTATTCGTATCAGGACAAGTTCCATTTAACCCAGAAACTATGGAAATAGTTGAAGGTGGAGCAAAAGAGCAAGCTGCTAGATCATTAGAAAGCTTAAAAGAAATATTAGCTGCTGGTGGAGCTACATTTGCTGATGTAGTTAAAACTACAGTATTCATAAGCGATATGAATGATTTCGCTGAAATAAATGAAGTTTACGCTTCTTACTTTGGTGAAAACAAACCTGCTAGATCTTGTGTAGAAGTTGCTAGACTTCCAAGAGATGTTAAGGTTGAAATAGAAGCTATAGCTATAGTAAAATAATAAACGATAGTAAAAATGACCCGCCTAATTTTTAGGCTGGTCATTTTGAGTTAACAAACATTTTGGAAATGATTTCCAGACAACAAAAGAAAAAGACAATTTACGAAAAGAGGTATTATAATGGCTAAAGATTATAGTGTATTTGATGTCGTAGGACCAAACATGATAGGTCCATCAAGCTCGCATACTGCAGGTGCAGCTAGATTAGGAAAGATGGCATTAAAAATAGCAGGACAACCTGTTAAAAATGTGAAATTCTATTTACATGGATCATTCGCTGAAACATATAAAGGTCACGGAACAGACAAAGCGTTAGTTGGAGGAATTTTAGGATTCCAACCAGACGATGCTAGAATAAGAAATTCTTTTGATATAGCTAAAGAAAACGGTGTAGACTTCGAGTTTATAAAAGCTAACTTAGGAGAAAACGAACATCCTAACACTGTTAAGATGGAAATGACTCTAGAAGATGGATCTGTTGCTGAAGTAAAAGGTGCATCTATAGGTGGAGGAAACATAAAACTTACTGAGATGGACGGATTACCACTTGACTTCAACGGTTCAAGACCAGCAGTAATACTTGAGATCAAAGATATACCAGGAGCAGTATCTTTTGTAACTGGACTTCTTGCTCATAACAACAAGAATATAGCAAACATGTCTACTAATAAGCCAGCTGGAGCTGACTATACATTTGTTACTATAGAAACAGATGAAGCTTTAGACACTGATGTTTTAGAGCAATTAAGAAAATTCGAAGTAATAGCTAAGGCTGTAGTTTTAGACAAATTCTAATGAGTAAGGAAGGGTGACAGAATATGAAATATAACTTCACAAGTGGAGCAGAATTAATAGAAAAATGTAATGAATTAAACATGACTATAAGTCAATTATGTGTAGAAAGAGAAGCGGAATTAACAGGTCTTTCTAAAGAAGAAGTAAGAGCTAAAATGGCTACAAGTTTAGAAATAATGAAAAACGGAGTTGAAAGAGCTGTAACAGAAGATATAAAATCTGTTGGAGGTCTTATAGGTGGAGAAGCTAAGAAATTAGAAAACCACAGAAATACTCAAAAATCAGTTTGTGGTGGATTAATGAACAAAGCATTAGCTGCTGCAATGGGAACAATGGAAGTTAACGCTTCTATGGGTCTTATAGTTGCTGCACCAACAGCTGGTTCTTGTGGTATATTACCAGGAGCTATAGTTACTATAGGTAAAGAATATGGATGTAGTGATGAAGAAATGTTAGATGCATTATTCACAGCTTCAGCTATAGGAGCTATAATAACTAGAAATGCAACTGTTGCAGGTGCTGAAGGTGGATGTCAAGCTGAAACTGGTGCTGCTGCTGCAATGAGTGCTGCTGGTATAGTTGAATTAATGGGTGGAAGCGTAGAAGCTGCTGTTTCTGCTGCATCTCACTGTTTACAAAACGTAATGGGATTAGTATGTGACCCAATAGCAGGATTAGTTGAAGTTCCTTGTCAAGGAAGAAATGCTATAGGTGTTGCTAATGCTTTAATATCTGCAGAGCTTTGCTTAGCTGGAATATTAAACATAATACCATTTGATGAAACTGTTGAAGCAATGTACAAAGTTGGTAGAGGACTTCCTATGGAGTTAAGAGAAACTGCTTTAGGTGGAGTTGCTGCTACTTGCACAGGAAACTGCTTAACTAAGAAAATATTCGGATAATAAAAAAAGAGGCTTAAGCCTCTTTTTTTTATTATCTTCTTCTACGTCTAGTAGATTTTTTATTTGAATATATATTCTTTTTCTTGTTTGAATATATACTTTTCTTTTTCTTAGAGTATATATTTCTTTTCTTACTATACATAGCTTTTTTTCTTCTATCTCTTCTAATTTTCTTTCTTATTAAAACTAAAGCTATAAATGCTGCTATTACTGAAAGTACAATTTTTATAAATGATAAAATCCCTTTAACTATAGGATGATTTAATATAATAGTAAATATATTGTTAACATCATTTTGAGCTATTAAAGGTATATGAGCTATAGCTTTTGGATCTTCATCTTTATAAACTTCTAATGTACCAACTGTATATCCTCTTTTTATAGGTAAATCTATATCATTTAACTTAGCTTCTGTTTTGTATGTAGGTTGTTTTTCGCCTTTATTAACTACAGTATAGTAACTGTATTTAGGCATATATTCTAATTTTCTTTCTTTAGAGTACCAAATAGATTTAGAATTTAAAAAATTATTTTTATCTATAGATTTCTCAGAATGAAAATTGCTAAAACCGTAATCTAAAAGAGTACGACTATCTGCATATAAATTTGTATCATTATCAGCTTTAAAAACTGCTGAAATTAATCTCATCCCATCTTTTTTTGCACTAGATAATAAACATTTGCCTGCTGCATCTGTGTAACCAGTTTTTATACCATCTACTATATCATATTGAACATCGACCATTTTATTGTCATAAGGTATTTTGAAATCTCCAGTTAAGAATTTATTTGTATTCTTTAGGAATCTTTCAGGATAAAGATCTGTAGCTGGCATTTTATACATTTTTGTTTGTACTATTTCTCTAAAAACATCATTACTCATAGCTTCTCTAGCCATTAAAGCCATATCATAAGCTGTAGTATAATGATTATCATCTGGTAACCCATTTGCATTATTAAAGTGTGTTTCGTTAGCACCGATCTTTTTAGCTTCTTCGTTCATAAGTTTTGCAAACTCAGGAACTGAACCACTTACATGCTCAGCTAACACCACTGCGGCATCATTAGCTGAAACAAGCATTAATCCATAAAGTAGTTGTCTAACTGTAAGCTTTTCACCAGGAACTAAGTACATGCTAGTTCCATCAATATGACCTATATTACCTACACTTACAACTTCATCAAGATTTTTTACGTGTTTTAAGGTAACATAGGCTGTCCAAGCTTTAGTTGTAGAAGCTGGATAAAGCTTTGTATGAGGATTTTTCTCATATAATACTTCTCCGCTAGTATAGTCCATAAGAACTGCATACTGTGCTGTTATAGGTGGTGCTGGAGTTTCGGCAAATGAAACACTATTAAATGCAAACAAATTAACGAACGTTAATATGAATGCTAATAATATTGAACCTTTTTTTATCATTTTTTGTCCTCCGATTGTAAACTTATATTTTAGTATAACATATTTATGGCAATAATCAAATTTGAAGGAGTGATAAAATGGATAAAATTAAAAGGTTTTTGCCTATAATTATTGTTATTGTAATAGGGTCTTTTGTTATGATTAAAAATGCTGATTTTATAGATAATAAAGACTCTTATGTTGTAAGTGAAGCTGAGAATAGCAACAATGAAGAAAATAAAAATAAAATTGAACCAAATAAAGATATAGATAATAATAAAGAAGTTAAAATTGATAAATTAGAAAGCACTAACTATAACAAATCTCAAAGTGACAATGAAAATGTTGGCGAAAATTACCATGTGAAAAATAGTGGCAAAATAACTATATATGTAAGTGGAGAAGTTAACTCTCCAGGCGTAGTAGAATTAGATAGTAATGATAGGTTAATTGATGGAGTAAAACTTTGCCAAGGATTAACTAAGGATGCTGATATGAACAATATAAATCTTGCTATGAAAATACAAGATGAAGGACATTATGTAATACCTAAAATAGGAGAAAATGCACCAGTCAATACACAAGATAATATAAATGTATCTCAAAATACTGATACAAACTCTAATGCCAACCAAAGTGTAAACAATGACACAGATAATAGTAAAGTTAATATAAATAGTGCTGATATTACGCAGTTAGATTCTTTGCCTGGAGTAGGAGAAGTTACAGCACAAAAGATAATAGATTACAGAGAAAAAAATGCAAATTTTAAATCTATAGAGGAAATAAAGAATGTTAAGGGTATAGGCGAAAATAAATTTAATGATTTGAAAGATTATATTAGTATCTAATAGATATAAATTTATGTTATTATTAAATATGTAAGACTTGCAAGGGGAGGAGACTAGAATATGGAAATAAAGAAAAAGCTTACAGATATGACTACATCAGGTGGCTGAGCTGCTAAAATAGGGCCGGAGGTTCTGGCTTCAGTATTAGCTCAATTACCTAAAAATACATCAGATAAGAAAGAGAATTTATTAGTAGGACTTGAAACATCAGATGATGCAGCAGTATATAAAATAAATGATGACACTGCATTAATTCAAACACTTGATTTCTTTACACCTATGATAGATGATCCTTATGTATTTGGACAAATAGCAGCATCTAACTCATTATCAGATGTTTATGCTATGGGAGGAAAGCCTTTGGTAGCTATGAATATAGTATGTTTCCCTGCTTGTCATGATATGAATGTATTAGCAGAAATACTAAAAGGCGGAATGGATAAGGTTAAAGAAAGTGGAGCCTTATTAGTTGGAGGACACACTGTTGATGATAAAGAGCCTAAATATGGACTATCAGTATCAGGAAGTGTACATCCAGATAAAGTTTTATCTAATGCAACTGCAAAAGTTGGAGATAAATTAGTAATTACTAAGCCAATAGGAGTAGGAATTTTAAATACTGCTATGAAAGAAGGTTTAGTTGATGAAGAAACTTCTAAAATCGTAGTTGAAACTATGGTTCATTTAAATAAATATGCGGCAATGAGTTTTGATAATATAAAAGTAAATTCAGTTACAGATATAACTGGTTTTGGACTTTTAGGACATGTTCTTGAGATGGCAAAAGCATCAGATGTTGGTATAGAGTTAGATATAAATGAAATACCTGTATTAAATGGAGCTATAGATTTAGCTAAAATGGGTATTATACCAGCTGGTATGTACAGAAATAAACAATATATATCAAAAGATGTTCACTTAGAGAATATAGATGAGGCGACAGAAGATATACTATATGATCCTCAAACATCAGGAGGATTATTAGTATCAGTAGATAGTGACTTAGCAGAAGAACTAGTAAAAGATATGAAGAAAAATGGTTCTATAGAAGCTAAGATAATAGGGACTGTTGTAGAAAAGGATAAACATTATATAACAGTTAAGTAAGGACTTATAAGGGGAGTGTGATTTTAATGAATAAGAGAGAGTTATTTGCTCAATTACCTTCAGTGGATGAAATGTTAAATCAAGAGAGGATAATAGAATCACTAAATGATTATCCTAGAAACATATTACTTGAAGCTATAAGAGAAAGTATAGAAGATAAAAGAAGAGAAATAGTTAATTTAAAGGAAGAGGACTTTGAAGGATTCAAAGTTTCTATGAATGATATAGTTGAAACAACTATAAATAAATGTAATATAAAGTACTCTTTATCACTTAAAAAAGTTGTAAATGCAACAGGAACAGTACTTCATACTAATTTAGGGCGTTCGCTTTTAAGTGAAAGTGTAAAAGATGATTTATGGGAAGCTGCATCTAGATACTCAAACTTAGAATACGATATAGATAAAGGTCATAGAGGTTCAAGGTATACTCATTTAACTGACACTATAAAGAGATTAACTGGAGCTGAAGATGTTTTAGTAGTAAACAATAATGCAGCAGCAGTTTTACTAGTTCTTAGTACTATGGCAAAAGGTGGAGAAGCTATAGTATCAAGAGGAGAGTTAGTTGAAGTTGGTGGTTCATTTAGAATACCAAGTATAATGGCTTTAAGTGGAGCAGACTTAGTTGAAATAGGTTCTACTAATAAAACTCACTTAAAAGATTATGAAGAAGCTATAACTGAAGAAACTAAAGTACTTATGAAAGTTCATACAAGTAACTATAGAATACTTGGATTTACTCAAAGTGTTGAAGTTGATGAGTTATGTGAGCTAGGTAAAAAGCACAACCTACCTGTTATAGAAGACTTAGGAAGTGGAGTTTTCTTAGATGTATCTAAATATGGATTAACTTATGAGCCAACTGTACTAGATTCTATAAGAAAAGGTGCAGATATAGTTACATTTAGTGGAGATAAAATGCTTGGAGGACCTCAAGCAGGTATAATAGTTGGTAAAAAAGAGTATATTGAAAAAATGAAGAAAAACCAACTTACAAGAGCTTTAAGAGTAGACAAGCTTACTATATGTGCTCTAGAAGCTACATTAAGAATGTATTTAGATGAAGAAAAAGCTAGAAAAGAAATACCTACATTAAGAATGTTAACTTATTCTATGGAAGAATTAGAAGAAAAAGCAAATGCACTATATTCTAAAATAGAACATTTAAATAAATATGCAAATATAAGAATTGAAGATGGATTATCTCAAGTTGGAGGAGGATCTATGCCATTAGAAACTATAGATTCTAAGGTTATAGCTATAACTCCAAATGATATAAATGTAGCACAATTAGAAAAGAAATTAAGGTTAAGTGATGCTCATATAATAGCTAGAGTATACGACGACAAATATGTATTAGATTCTAGAACAATATTTGAAGATGAATTTGAAGTTGTGAAAAATGAGCTAGAAAAAGCTTTAATAGGAGGGTAAATATGAAGAACGTAATAATAGGAACAGCTGGACATATAGACCATGGTAAAACAACTCTTATAAAAGCACTTACAGGAAGAGAAACAGATACTTTAGCTGAAGAGAAAAAAAGAGGTATTTCTATAAATTTAGGATTTACTTACTTTGATTTACCAAGTAATAAAAGAGCTGGTATAGTTGACGTTCCAGGACATGAGAAATTTATAAAAAACATGCTAGCAGGAGCATCTGGACTAGATATGGTTTTACTTGTTGTTGCAGCAGATGAAGGTGTTATGCCTCAAACTGTTGAGCATATGGATATATTAACTTTCTTAAACATTAAAAAAGGTATGATTGTTTTAACTAAGAGTGATACTGTAGATGATGATTTTAGAGAGTTAGTAAAAGAAGATGTTAAAGAACAAGTTAAAGGTACTTTCTTAGAAGATGCTGAGATTGTAGAAGTTGATTCTATATCAAAGCGTGGTATGGATGAACTTATAGCAAAAATTGATAAAATGACAGATGAAATAGAAGATAAAAACTTAGAAACACCAGCAAGACTTAATATAGATAGAGTTTTCTCTATAAAAGGATTTGGAACAGTTGTTACAGGTACTTTAATAGAAGGAAAAATAAGTGTTGATGATGATTTAGTTATATATCCAAAAGAGATAAAGACTAAGATAAGAAGTATACAAGTACATGGAGAAAGTGTAGATACTGCTTATGCAGGTCAAAGAACTGCTATAAACATATCTAATGTTAAGGTTGATGAGATTGATAGGGGAGATGTTTTAGCATCTTCTAACTCACTAGAAGAAGCTATGATGTTAGATGTTAGATTAAGTGTAGTTAAACATATGGATTTAGGTGTTAAGCACTGGGATAGATTAAGACTATATCATGGTACTAGAGAAATTCTTTGTAGAGCAGTTCCTCTAGAAGTTGAGGAAATAAAGCCAGGAGAAAGTGGTTTAGTTCAGTTAAGACTTGAAGAAAGTATAGTTGCTAAAAAAGGTGATAAATTCGTAGTTAGAAGATATTCTCCTATGGAAACTATAGGTGGAGGTATAGTTATTGATACTAACCCTAGAAAACATAAGAGATTTGATAAAAATATTATAGAGGCTTTAAAGGTTAAGGAAAAAGGTGAGCTTACAGATATACTTGAAGAGTACTTAAAGCATAATGCTTCTAGTTATCCTAATGTTAAAGAGATAATGAGTTATAGTGGTGCAAGTGAAGAAAATGTAAAGAAAGCTTTAGATAAACTTGTAGAAGAAAAGAAAGTTGTATGTGTAAACAATATGTATATGCATATGAATCAATATAACTTATTAAAAGATAAAACTGATAAAGAACTTCAAGCATACCATAAGAAGTTTAGACTTAGAAAAGGTATGTTAAAAGAAGAGGTTAGATCTAAGATAGAAAATAAGTTTAAGACTAGAGAGTTTGATATGCTTTTAGATATGTTCATAAGTGATGAACTTGTGAAGGTTGAAGATAATCTTGTTTCGCTTAAAGATTTTAATGTTGTGTTAAATGAGAAGCAAGCTAAGATAAAGAACGAGATAGAAAGAACTTTAAGTTCTGCTGGACTTAATACTATTTATACTATTGAGGATATAACTAATAATAAGAGAGAGTATGAGGAAGTTTTAGAGTCTTTACTTGGAAATTCTGTTGTTAGACTTGAGGATAATTATATTATGTCTGCTAAGGTTTATGGTGATGCTAAGGCTAGACTTGTTAAGTTCTTAGAGGAGAATAAAGAGATAACTCTAGGTGAGTATAGAGATTTAGTTAATTCTAGTAGAAAGAACTGTATGATAATTCTTGAAGACTTTGATAGAAATAAAGTTACTAAGAGAGTTGAAAATAAAAGAGTGTTATTTTAAAAAAGCGAGTAGTGTGTGGCTCGTTAGATAGTTATAGTTGTTTCCTTCACACAAATCCTTTGGGGATTTAAGTGTTGCGTCAACAACTATAACTATCTAACTTCGCCGAGCTACTCTCTTTTTTTGTTTGAAGGGGGATGGTAGTGGCTCCGCTAGGTATGTATGATTGTTTCCTACGCACAAATCCTTTGGGGATTTAAGTGCTGCGTCAACAATTATACATACCTAGCTTCGCCGAGCTACTCCTTTTTTGTTTTTAGTTGGTGTAGTGGGAGGATCGTTAGATAGTTATAGCTGCTTCCTTCACACAAATCCTTTGGGGATTTAAGTGTTGCGTCAGCAGCTATAACTATCTAACTTCGCCAGGCTATTTTTCGTTTTTGATTGTAAAACTTGAGTCTGTTAGCTTAAAGGAATCTTTTAAGCCTGGTGTTGTGTATATTTGTTTGTCTTTTGTTATGAATATTGCTTCTGTGTTTGGTGTTTTTTCTATTAGTTTTAAGCCTTTTTCTAGTCCTAGTGAGAAGGCTGTTGTTGATAGTGCATCACAGTTCATTGAGTTGTCTGAGATTATTGTTACACTGCTAAGGTTGTTTTCTACAGGGTATCCTGTTTTTGGACTTAGTATGTGATGATATATTTTTCCGTCTTTTTCTATATATCTTTCGTATATTCCAGATGTAACTACTGAGTTATTTGTTGTAGTGATGCTTCCGATTGCGTTTCCTCTAGGTTTTGTTGGGTCTTGTATTCCTATGTTGAATTTAGTTTTTCCATCTTTTGTTCCTAGTGTGTAGATGTTTCCTCCTAGGTTTACTATTGCACCTTCTATTTTTTGATCTTCTAGGTACTGTACTACTTTGTCTGCTGCATATCCTTTGGCTATTCCGCCTAAGTCTATTTTGGTTTCAGGATTTTTTAACATTACTGTGCTGTTTTTTTCGTCTAGTATTATGTTTTTGTAATCTACAGAAGGTAGTAGGGCGTTTACTTCTTCTTGTGTTGGTACTTTTGCTTTTTCGTTTCCTATGTTCCAAAGTTGAACTAGTGCACCTATTGTTGCATCAAAGCTGTCGTTAGATACTTCTGAGTAGTGTAGTGAAGCTTTTATAACATTAAAAGTATCTTTTGAAACTTTAACAGGTTCTTTTCCTGCATTTTGATTAATTTTGTAAATGTCACTAGATATTGTAGATGGATTCATTTTGTTATCTATGTCTTTTACTATGTCTTCGCAGTGTGATAGTATTTCGTTTGCTTTAGCTTCGCTTGATTTTGTATATATGGTTACTTCATTTACTGTTCCTAAGTAATACATGGTTTTAGAGTAAGTGTTTACTCTTTTGTTAAATATAAAAAAAGCAGAGATAGCTAATAGGGCAATTAATACTATGTAAAATGTAAGTTTTTTGTTTTTCATGATGTTTCCCCTTTTTAGTATTTATGATATATTTAATTATATTACAAAAGCTTGGAGGAATAAAATGAAAAAAAACGATTTTTTTCTTATATTGCTACTAATTGTTGTCATAGGAGGCGGTTTAGCTTTTAATCATTTTAGACAATCAGATAAAGGCGATAAGGTAGTTATATATGTAGATAAAGAGGTTTATAAAGAAGTTCCCTTAAATAAAAATGAAGAGTTTACAATAAAAACCAAAGAAGGATATAATAAAGTGAAAATTCATGATGGCGGTGTAGAAGTTGTTGAGGCTTCTTGTCCTGATGATGTGTGCGTTAAAACTGGGTTTATAACTAAATCTAATCAAAGTATAGTTTGTATACCTAATAAAGTTAGCATAAAAATAGTGAGTAATGAAAAAAATGATATAGATATAATATCAAATTAATTAAGTAGGTGAGAGTATGGTTAATATAGGAAATGATTGGGATGTAGTTCTAGAAGGTGAATTTGAGAAGCCATATTACCTAGAGCTAAGAGAGTTTTTAAAGGAAGAATATTCAACAAGGATTATATATCCTAATATGAATGATATATTTAATGCGTTAAAATATACATCTTACAAGGATACTAAAATTTTAATATTAGGACAAGATCCATATCATGGTGAAAATCAAGCTCATGGATTAGCTTTTTCAGTTAAGCCTGGTGTTAAGACTCCACCATCATTGTTAAATATGTACAAGGAGTTACGTGATGAGTATGATTGTTTTATACCTAATAATGGATACTTAGTTCCTTGGACAGAGCAAGGCGTTTTACTTTTAAATACAGCACTTACGGTAAGAGCTCATGAAGCTAACTCTCATAAAGGAAAAGGGTGGGAGATATTTACTGATAATGTTATAAAGAAATTAAATGAAAGAGATGAACCGGTTATATTTATACTTTGGGGTAATAATGCCAGAAGTAAGAAGAAGTTTATAGATACTGATAAGCATTATATAATAGAATCAGCTCATCCAAGTCCACTATCAGCTAGTAGAGGATTCTTTGGGTCGAAACCTTTTTCAAAAGCTAATGAAATATTAACTAGCTTAGGAAAAGGTACCATAGATTGGCAAATACCTAACATATAAAAACGTATTTGTAAATAGAAAAAAGTGAAAAAGTAATGGTTTTCCTGAAATGTTAATGAATTAAAATCAAATCAAAAAAACTTAATGTTTAATAGTAAAATATGAATGTGCGTACCTATTGAAAAAACTAGGTAGGCACATTTTTTATTTTTTGTCAATTTGACAAAAGAAAATATTCAAGTTACAATTTTGTAACGAATTAGTAAACAAATACCATAAAAATAGATTAAGAAAAATGAAAGGAGAAATATATGGATTTGAACAGGCAGAAAGTTATTATATTTGTAACTTTAACTATAGCAATCATAGGAATTTTTATAACATCATATTCACAACTTAAAAAAGATGTTGTAGTTACCTTAAAAGGAGAAACAAAAAAGGTAAGTACATTTAAGTCTAATGTAGAGGAATTATTAAAAGAACAAAATATAAAATACGATAGCAATGATAAAATTAATATAGCATTAGATAAAAAATTAGAAGATGGAACAGAGGTAGAGGTTATTGATGTAAAATCAAAAACTGTAAAAAAATATAAAGAAGTTCCATTTGAGGTTGAAATTTTAGAAGATAAAGATTTATTAAAAGGTGAAAGTGAAGTTATTCAAGAAGGTAAATCAGGAAAGAACGAACTTATATATAATCTAACATATCATGATAACAAACAAGTCGATGAAAAATTTGTAAAAGAAGTTGTTTCTAAAGATCCAGTAAACAAGATTATAAGAAAAGGTGTAAAGGAAGAAGTTTTAGTAGCTACATCTAGAGGATCAAGAAGAAACGCTGAAAGTCCAAGAGGAAATAATATGAGAGTAGAAGCTACAGCTTATACAGGTCATGGAATAACCTCTACAGGAACAACGCCTAGATGGGGAACTATAGCAGTTGACCCAAGAATAATCCCGTATGGAAGTAAAGTTTATATACCTCAATTTGATAAAGTATTTATAGCTGAAGATTGTGGAGGAGCAATAAAAGGAAATAAAATAGATATATTTATGCATGATAGTACATCAGTTTATAACTGGGGTAGAAGAAGTATAGATATACAAATAATAGGTTAGGATTTAAGAGGTGCAAATTTTTGCGCCTTTTTTTACCTTAAAAGTATTATTTTGTATTATATAATTTGCTTAAAATAAAAATAAATGTAAAAAAATGAAAATGTTTGCTAAAAATAGTTGCATTATAATTGAGGGTGTGATAATATAAGTTTGTAAGTAAGAGGAGTGAGAAAGACATCCCAATATGGGAGTGGATGGGTGCTGGTGTGCCCTCTAGTCTTCAAAACTAGTATGAGGGGTTAAGAGCTTCTTGGGTGGGTTCGATTCCCACGCACTCCCGCCAATAAAATGAAAGAAGGAACTCTAGTCAGGGTTCCTTTTTTGTGTTTATAATTATATTAAATTACTCATCTATTGGATTTTCTTTTTCATGAATTGTAAACTGACTCAACTCTGGATCCCAAGTATAAACTTCTTTTGAAACTTCTTTGTCTGAATTATCTTCTCCATTTAAATAAGTTTTTATATAAAGAATTTTAGGGGGAATATCTTCTAAAAAATCTATAGTAGCAGATAATATATTTTTACTATTATTAGATGCGTTTGAAATTTCAACATATATATCTTTTTCTAACTTTGAAACATACGAAGAATTTTCTTTAAAAAATATTTCTACAAATTCCTTGTCATTTAAATGATTATTTTTGTTTTCACAACTTTGCTCTACTATTAAAAAGTCATTGAAGAAATAAAAATCATTAATTTCATCTAAGTCATCAACTAGAGAATTAAATGAATATGTATTGTCATTGTTTTTTTTATAAAAAGCTATAAAAGATTTATTTTGCGGTAATGTTATAGTAAAGGCAGTATAGTTGTTTTTATCATTTTCTATAGTTTTATATATATCAAGTTGCATATAGTCTGTATATTTTATAAAATCTTCTTTATGAGTGTCTTTTAAAATTTGGACAATTAAATTATAATTATCACTATTAGACATTGCATTTATGATAATAGATTCATTTATATGAGGTTTATTATTATTTATATCTATTACTAATAATAAGCAAACTAACAAATTAATCATTAGTAAATAGATTAGTAAAGTTATTGTTTTTTTCAAAGCACCACCCCTAATTTGTAAATAGATATTAAATTATATTCTTATACATAAAAAAAATTACACAAGGAGCGTTAAGATTATGGAGAAAAATTTTAGAACTAGAACTGGTCTTATAATAGGAAACGAAGGACTGGATAAATTAAAGAACTCTAATGTTATAGTATTTGGAGTTGGAGGAGTAGGTAGTTTTGCGGCAGAGGCTATAGCTAGAGCTGGTGTTGGTAAGATGACTATTGTAGATTTTGATGATGTTGATATAACTAATATAAATAGACAAATACCTGCGCTTCATTCAACTGTTGGTAGAGATAAGGTTGATGTTATGAAGGAGAGAATTTTAGATATAAATCCTGATATAGATATAAAGGCTGTTAAGGCTAAGTATACGGCTGAGAATAGTGATGAATTACTGTGTGAAGACTATGATTATGTAGTGGATGCTATAGATATGGTTACTTCAAAGATTCATTTAATAGAGAGTTGTGTTAAGAAGAATTTAAAGATAGTTAGTTCTATGGGTATGGGTAATAAGTTAGACCCTACTAAGATTGTTGTTACTGATATATATAAGACTCAAATGTGTCCTTTAGCTAAGGTTATGAGAAAAGAGTTAAGAGATAGAAGAGTTAAGAAGTTAAAGGTTGTTTATTCTACTGAGCAGCCTGTAGAGTTAAAGGAAAAGATAATGAATGGTAAGAAGATTACTCCTGGTAGTATATCTTTTGTTCCTTCTGTTGGGGGACTTACTATAGCATCAGTAGTAGTTAATGAGTTAATAAAGTAAATTTGAAGGGAGTTTTCTGTGGGCGCTCCGTGTGAATATATAATTTATCTCCATACAAGCAAAAAGACGCTTGTAAATGTCGATTAAATTATACATTCACACTCTGCTACACATAAAACTCCCTTTCTTGATTACTTTATAGTTAGGGCGGAAGTGAGGAGCTTCGGGGCAAGTACACCTGTCCACTTCGCTATGTACGGAAATACACCTTTTTATTTATGATAGAGAGGGGAGAAAGTTTAGGGCTTTGTGTGAATATATAATTTATCTCCATACAAGCAAAAGACGCTTGTAAATGTCGATTAAATTATATATTCACACTCCGCTACACATAAAACTCCCTTTCTTGATTACTTTATTATAGAGAGAGGTGTGAGTATATAAAACTCTCTTTTTTAAAAAGTAAAGTGTGTTATAATTTATTTTGGTGGGGCGGAGGTTGTTATTGTGTTTCCGTCGCTGTAGAAGGTTATGTGACCTTGTTTGTCTGTTCGGTAGACTTTTGTATTGTTTTGGGCTAATCTATGTAGTGTGTCTTTGTGAGGGTGTCCGTATTGGTTGTTGTACCCACAGGATATTGTTGCTACATCTGGAGATATTTCTTGAAGAAATTCTTCGCTAGAAGAACTTTTGCTTCCGTGGTGAGCGACTTTTAAAAAGTCTATGTCTTCTAGGTTGAAATTGTTTATAATTTCTAATTCATTTTCGTAAGTACAGTCTCCTGTAAATAAAAAAGATTTATTTATATAGTCTAATTTGAAAACTATAGAGTTTGAATTGTTGTCAGTATGGGTATAAGAAGGATTTAGAACGGTTATTTTTATATTGGGTTCTAAATTAAGGGTATCTCCTGTGTTTAGGTAACTAGGATTTATACCTTTTTTACTACAAGATTGTATTAGATTATAATATGCATCACTTGAAGTTTCTTTGTTTGGAAGGTAAATATTCGATACATCAAATTTATTTATTATATCATCTAAACTTCCAATGTGATCGGTGTCGGGATGAGTTGCTATTATATAGTCTAAGTTTTTTACTTTCTTGTGTTTTAAGAATTTATTTATAATAAGAGAACTGTCTTCGTGGCCACCATCGACTAGTATGTTAGAATTATCTGGAGTTTGGATCAATATACTGTCACCCTGACCAACATCTATCATATGAATAGATAGTAAGTCTTTTTTGCCACACCCAGTTAAAAGTGTTATTATAATAAATATTAAAAATGCAAATTTTTTCATTATTCACTCCAATCATTACCTGTTTATATTATAAATATATAGACAATATTAATTATTAAAGAGTCATTTAATAGTTTAGACTATTATCAATAAAATATTCATATATGGTAATTGTATGAAGTGAAAATATAATATAAAAAGTATCAAAAGGAGAATTTTAGTATGATTTTAAAAGAGATTGACATAAATGTAGAAGACAAATTAAATCCAGTTTTTAAAGAGATTGATATAAATGCTTATGATGAGTTAAGGCCATTTTTTAATTCGGTAGATTATGAAGCATGTGAGTATTGTTTTACTACATTATATATGTGGAGAGATATGTACAAGACTAGTTATTATGCAAATGAGGATTTTGCTATAATTGTAGGGGAGTATGAAGGTGATAGATTCTCTGTACTTCCATTAGCTAATAAGGAAAATATTCATAAAGCATTAGATTTTATGCTTGATTATTTTAAAAATGAAGACCATAAAATATATTTAAGAGCTGTTACAAAGGAAGTTGTAGAGCTTTTACAAAATGATTATCCGGATAAATTTAAGTATATAGAAGAAAGAGATTATTTTGACTATGTTTATGATGGTGAAAGTTTAAGGACTTTAAAAGGTAAAAAGAATCAAAAGAAAAGAAATCACTTGAATTATTTCTTAAAAGAGTTTGAAGGAAGATATGAATATAAAAGACTTGGAAAAGAAAATTTTGATGATTGTATAGCTTTATTAAAAGCTTGGGCTGTTAATAAAGAAGAAAGTGGAGATGCAGAAGAAGGAATAGATGATGAGTTTATAGCAATCAAGAAGATATTTGATCATTATGATGTATTAGAAAATGATGTTAAGATATCTGGAGTATATGTAGATGGTAAGTTAGAAGCTTTCACTATAGGTGAAAATATAAATGAAAATATGGCTGTAATTCATATAGAGAAGGCAAACCCAGAAATTAGGGGATTATACCCATTCATAAATCAACAATTTTTGGTGAATGAATTTGAAAATGTTGAGTTTGTAAATAGAGAAGAAGATTTAGGAATAGAGGGACTTAGAAAAGCTAAACTTTCATATCATCCATGTAAGTTCGTAGAAAAGTACACTGTTATGGAGGCGTAGTATGAATATAAGATATGCTATAGATAGGGATTTAGAGAATATAAAAGATATATGGAATTATTGTTTTGGGGATGAAGAAGCTTTTGTTGAATACTACTTTAATAATAAGTACAAACCAGAGAATACAATTATAATTGAAGAGGATGATGAATTGATGTCATCTCTTCAATTAAATCAATATAGAATAAAGCTAAATAATAAGGTATATGACACTTCTTATGTTGTAGGAGTTTCTACATATCCAAATGCTAGAGGTAAAGGCTATATGAAGGATATGATGGATTTTGCTTTAAATGAGCTTTATAAAAAAGGACAATTAGTATCTTTACTTATGCCTATTGATTATAGACTGTATAGAAAATATGGATATGAACATTGTTATGATCAAATAGAGTATAAATTAGATATAGATGGTTTAAAGCAATTTAAGATAAATGGTGATTTTGAAAAAATAAGTGATAAGCATATACCGTATATGGTGGATATACATAATGAGTTTCTAAAAAATGCAAATGGATATGTAGATAGAGATGAAAGTTATTATGAAAACTTATTTAAAGAAATAAAGTGTGAAAATGGACATATGTATATACATAAAGATGAAGAATATGAAGGATATATCATTTACTTTATAAATGAAGGAACTATGTTTGTAAGAGAGATGTATTATAAAAATATGAACTCTTTAAAATCTATGTTGAAATTCATATTCAATCATAATACACAATGTAAAAAAGTAAGTGTTATGAGTCCTATGACAGATAATATAAGATACATATTATCAAATTTAAAAGATAATGAAGTTAATATAAAACCTTTTATGATGGGAAGAGTTATAAATTTAGAAGGTTACTTAAATAATTTAGAAGTTAATTGTAAGGATTTAGAACCTGTTTATATAGAAGTTGTAGATAATCAAATTAAAGAAAATAATGGAGTTTTTGAAATCTACGTTAAAGATAATAAGGTATTTTCCAAAAAAAGTAATAACAAAGCTAACATGACTTTAAGTATAAACTATATTAGTCAATTGGCATTTTCATATATAGATGTAGAAAAAGTACTATTTTTAAATGATATAAATAAAAGCAAAGAAAACACAAATGAAATTAATTTACTAAATTCTATATTTAACAAATTGGAAAACTATGTAAATGAATATGTATAGAGAATAGAGCTACTTACGGAAAGTAGCTCTATTTTTGTGCTTGAATAAATTATATCGATTCTAAAATATAAATAAGCACGATAGTGAATGTATTTACAAGTGTAAAGACACCTGTTAAAATAAAGTTGAAAATACAATAATTTCAGGAGGGGTCATGGGTAAATTAAGTAAATATCTAAAAGTTTTTATGCTAGCAGGTTTAGTTACAATAGGAGCTGTTGGATGTAGTACAGGTGAGAATACTGATAATAGTAAGGGAAAAGAAGAGAAAGATGAGTTTTCAGTAGGGATTGTTTTAGGTGAAGGTGGAGCTAATGATCAAAGTTTTAATCAATCATCAATTGAGGGATTAGAAAAAGCTAAAAAAGAGTTGGGAATAAAAGGTACGTATTTGGAAGCTAATCAAGATTCTGATTATGTTCCTAATATAGAGACTTTTATAGATCAAGAGACTGATTTGATAATAGGAGTTGGATATACTACTGCTGAACCTATGTTGGATGCAGCTAAGATGTATCCAGATAAAAAGTTTGTTATAGTAGATCATAATTATGAGGAAGAGGGACAAGAAATTCCTGAGAATATGGTGAGTGTTACTTTTGATGAGAAGGAAGCTGCTTATTTAGTTGGATTAATAGCTGGTAAGATGAGTGAAACTGGTAAAGTTGGATTTATAGGTGGTATGAAGATACCTAATATAACTAGATTTGAAGAAGGTTATGTAAAAGGTGTTGAAGCAGTTAATCCTGATATAAAGGTTGTTTCTCAGTATGCAAATTCTTTTGATGATGCTAGTTTAGGTAAGTCTATAGCTAATCAGATGTATTCAAATGATGTGGATGTTATATTTTCAGCAGCTGGTGGAGTTGGAACTGGAGCTATAGAGTCTGCTAAGGAGAATAATAAGTATGCTATAGGTGTTGATATGGATCAAAATAGTTTGGCTCCTGATAATGTTATTACTTCTGCTATGAAGAGAGTTGATATAGGAGTTTTTGATATTATATCTAGAATTGAGTCTGGGCATTTTGATGGTGGAAATGCTGTTGTTTATGGGTTAGAGGAAGAAGCTGTTGGGATTGCTCCTTCTACTTCTAAGAATGTTCCTAAGGATGTTTTAGAGTATGTTGATGGGAAAACTAAAGAAATAATAGATGAAAAAATAGTGATTGATTAGGAAGTTAGTTAGGTGGTTGGTTGTTTGGCGCTCCGGGTGGGAGGTGTAGGTTTTGCTCCATACAAGCGGTAAGGCATGCTTGTAAATGTCGCTGCAACCTACACCTCCCACCCTACGCTTACCAAAATAGTACAACTACATTTTTGTATGGAGAAAAGAGAAAAAAGAAAAGAAGGAAGTATACTTGTAATGTTGAGGTGTGATTTAAAAATATGTATATGTGCATACTCTTAGAAAATAAGTTTTTTAGGAGTTGTGTATGAGAAGGCCACTGTTAGTTGTGTTTTGTGTTGTTTTGATGCTTAGTTTTTTTGTTACGAATACTGATAAGGAGAATGAGGTTGTTTCAGATGAGTTTGTGACTGTGAGTGGGCTTGTTAGTAATAGGGTTGAGAAGGAGAAGTATGTTCAGTTTGATGTTGATGGCTGTTTAGTTAAGGATTATTCTAAGAAGTTGAGTGTTAGAGCTGGTGATGTTGTTAGTGTTAAGGGGAAGTTTAAGCATTATACTAGTTTGAAGTTTGAGGATTTTGATTATGGTAGGTATCTAAAGAGTAATGGGTATGAGGGAGTTTTGGATGTTAAGTCTTATGAGAATGTTGGTAGTAATTTATTTTATTCTAAGGTTTTTACATTTAAGGATAAGATTTCTAAGACTATGAATTATTTGTATAAAGATAAGTCTGAGTTTATTAATTCTATTTTGATAGGCGAGAAGGAAGGTATTGATAAGAATCAGAAGGAAATTTTTTCTAAGACTGGGGTTAGTCATGTTTTGGCTTTGTCTGGTCTTCATGTTAGTATTTTGATAACTATTATAGGTTATAGTGTTGGTGGTATAAATAATTTTTATAAATTAATTTTAGTTGGAGCTATTTTGTGGATTTATAGCATTATGGTTGGGCAATCCCCTTCTATAGTTAGGGCTATAGTTTGTAGCTTGATAGCTTATTTAGCTGTGTTTGTTCAAGAGAAAGTCGATGGCATATCTAGTTTGTCTTTTATAGGTAGCATTTTGGTTATAAGTAATCCTTATATAATTTATAATGTTAGTTTTCAATTGTCTTTTTTGGCAACTTTGTCTATAATATATTTCTATGGTTATATAAATGAAAGAATTAAATTTAAGTTAATCGCACTTACTATATCTGCTAATATTCTTACTGTGCCTTTGGTGTGTTATCATTTTGGTAATATATCATTTATAGCTGTTATTAGTAATGTAGTTGTTGTGCCATTTTTAAGTATTATTATCTATATAAGTATCTTAAGTGTTATAATATTACCTGTGAGTTTGACAATATCTAAAATTATGGTTATAATAAACACCCTTATAATAGATATTATAAATAGGAGTTTGGAATTTTTATACAATCTTAGGTTTAGTTTTGTAGAGGTTGAAAAAACTAATGTAAAGTTTATAATTATATACTATATTGTGGTTGGTATATACATGATATACAAAGAAATAAAGACGATAAAGGAGCAAAAGAATGGATTACAAGGATATCATCAGAAGTATGAAAAACAACGAATTTAAAAGTGCATATCTTTTCTATGGAAGGGAATTTTACTTACTAGAGAATGTAATTAAAACTTGTAAAAAGAGTTTAAATGAAAGTATGATCGACTTTAACATGGATATCCTTGATGGAAAAGAGTTAACATTAGATCAGTTTATGAGCAATGCTGAAACACTTCCTTTTATGGATGAGAGAAAGATATTAATCATAAAGGATTTTGAGCTATTAAAAGGAAAGAAAAAGAATTTTTCTGATAGTGATGAAGCTGAACTTATAGATTATTTAGATAAGATACCTAGTACGACAGTGATAGTTTTTATTGTGTATGGGGATGTAGATAAGAGAAAGAGTTTAGTTAAGAAGATTAATAAGGTCGGGATAGTTAACCATTGTGATAAGTTAGGTGATATGGACTTATTTAAATGGATTAAAAATAAATTTAGACAAAGTGAAGTAGCTATAAATGATTCTGAGGTAATGTACTTTATCGAGCAAGAGGGTTATAGAGATAAAAATAGTGAGAAGACTTTATCTGATTTAGAAAATGAGATTAATAAGATTGCTTCATTTGTAGGTAAAGGAAATAATGTAACTAAGGCTATTATTGATAAGTTGTCTCAGAAGAAAGTTGAGAATGATATTTTTAAGCTTATAGATGAGATAGGTAATAAAAATTCTTCTCATGCTATGAAGATTGTTACAGATATGATTTTAGAAGGTGAGTCTGTGCTTGGGATATTTGCTATGGTTTCTAAGCAGTTTAAGCTTGTTATGCAGTCAAGACAGCTTTTAGAGCAAGGTTACACTTCTAAGGCTATTGCAGAGAAGATAGGTGCACATCCTTTTGTTGTTAATAAGGCTTTGAAGCAAGGTAAGTTATTTGATGATGCAGCTGTTGTTGATATGTTGAATTTTATATTAGAGAGTGATTTTAAAATCAAAAACGGACTTATGAGAGATACTTTAGCAGTAGAGATACTTGTTAGTAAGTACTGTCAGTAAGAAGTTGTTTAAATTATAGGTTACTGAGTGATCGCCGCTCCATGTGAATGTAGTATTTAATACTATATTCACATTCCGCTGGGTTACTTGGGAATGCTTGAGTTTAAGCAACTTCTTATTTTTTTGATAAATGAAACCATATAGGGTTGCCGAGTAATTGGCGCTCCATGTGAATGTAGTATTTACCTCCATACAAGCTGAGAAGCACTTGTAAATGTCGGTTAAATACTACATTCACATTCCGCTAGGGTACTTGGTAATACTTAAGTTTAAGTATATTATTATTTCTTTTATGACAAATGGAATTAGGTAGAGTTACTTAGTAGAATTTAGTTTTAGATGATTTACTAGGTTTTATGATAGTGGAATAGTGCGAAGGCATTGGAGGATCTATGATTGTAAGGGTTATAAGTGATAACGAGTGGGGGATAGGCAAAAGAAAAGACCCTTGATTTTATCAAGGGTCAATATCTATTCTAAACGGGTAATTATGCGTTCATTCCGTTTAATTTTTGAGCTAACTTAGCAACTTTTCTAGCTGCAGCGTTCTTGTGTATAGTTCCTTTAGAAGCTACTTGAGATATTCTCTTTTGAGCGTATTGGAATCTAGCAACAGCCTCTTCTCTATTTCCTGCAGTAACAGCTTCTTCAAACTTTCTTATTGCAGTTTTTAATTGAGATTTTCTAGCTCTGTTTAAAGCTGTTTTCTTCTCTATAACTTTTATTCTTTTCTTTGCTGATTTTATGTTTGCCATCCGTTTCACCCCCTCGTGAGTAGTTTATATTATTCATCGTCAACATATTAGATTTTAACAGAAATAAATCTAAAAATCAAGGATAATTATTATTAACTTTTTAAATATCTTTCCATTTGACTTTTTAGATTATAACCCATATCAAAATATTTTACAACCTACAAATTAATTATTCTAAAAATTTTTAAATTAAATTTAATAGGTTATAAATTTATAAAAATTGTCAACAATGTTTAGTATGATTTAATTTAAACTTTTAAATTGGAGGAATTTTGTATGATAAGTTTGAGAACTGATTTAGCATTAGAGGCTAGAGAAATATATGAACAAGGAAATGATGCTAGTCATATACCTGGAGTTAAAATAGATACCAAAGAGTTAGAGGATTGTATAGTTACGAGAGTCGAAGTTTTGGACGAACAAGGCGCAAATATTATGAATAAGGGTATCGGAATATATACTACTATAGAAAGTAAATTAATGACTTATGATGACGATGAGTCTAGAGAGGAAGTTATAGAGTATTTAAAAGATGAGCTTATAGATATACTTGGAACTGATAAGACTAAGAAAACTTTGGTTATTGGGCTTGGAAACTGGAATATAACATCGGATGCGTTAGGCCCTAAGGCTGTTTCAAAAACACTGGTAACTAGACATATATTTAAAAACTATAACAAAGATTATGATGATGATTTTACAGAAGTAGCGGCACTTAGTCCTGGAGTAATGGGTATTACAGGTATTGAAACAAGTGAAATTGTAAAGTCTATAGTAGATAAAATAAAACCAGATAGAGTAATTGCTATAGATGCATTGGCTTCTAGAAAAATGGAAAGAGTAAATTCTACTATACAAATATCAACAGCAGGGATATCTCCTGGTGGCGGAGTTGGGAACAAGAGAAAAGCACTTAATAAAGAATACTTAGGTGTAGATGTAATAGCAATAGGTGTTCCTACTGTTGTAGATGCTGCAACACTTACTAGTGATGTGCTAGATTTAGCAATTGATAATCTAATGGAACAATCTAAAGAGAGTGAAGGATTTTACAATATGTTAAAGCAATTAAAAGAAGAAGAAAAATATCATCTTATAAAAGATTCTTTAGAACCATATGATAAAAATTTAATTGTTACTCCAAAGGATATAGATGAGACTATAGAAAACCTATCAATAATTATAAGTGAAGGGCTAAATAGATCTCTACATCCTGGAAGAATTACGAATTAGGAGGGGTTTTATGATTCCAAAAAAGATTACAAGTCTTGGAATTGCAGCTTGTATAATTTTCGGAGGATGCATAAATGTATCATATGCATTAGATGATGATGAATTTTTAAAATTTCTTATAAATACAAGTTATCCAGAAACAAAATTAGAACAACCAAAAGAAGAAAGTTCTAAAGATGATAATAAAGAAGATAAAAAGGAAGAAAGTAAAGATACTAAAGAAAATAGCAAAGATAAAAAAGCAGATAATAAAGAAGAAGATTTTATAAAGCCATATGTAGGTGTAGAAAACTTACCACAAATTGAAACCAAATCGGAAGAAGGTAATGAATCAGCAGTTGCATCTATGAGTAGTGGTTATGTAGATAATGTATTAGTTACAAAAGATCAGCCTCAGATACTTGTATATCATACACATGGAGGAGAAACTTATACAAATTCTCCAGAAGGAAACTATCACTCTGAAGATAAAGCTAACTCAACTTTAGAAATAGGAGCATTATTAACTAAAGAGTTAGCAAAAAAAGGTAGGGGTGTAGTTCATAATACTACATACCATGATATACCTGAATTTATAGGTGCATATAGTAGAAGTTTAAAGACTATAGAAGCTATGCAAGCTAAGTATGATAGTTTGGATATAATAGTAGACTTACATAGAGATGGAAGGGATTTTAATAAAATACCTAAAGCAGAATTTCATGATTTATGTACAACTAATATGAATGGTGAATCTGTAGCTAAGTTTTGTTTTGTAGTTGGAGAGAAAAGTGAAAACTATCAACAAAATTTAAAACTAGCACAAGAGATTACTGCTTATGCAGAAAATAAGTACCCTGGAATAACTAGACCTGTAGTTACAAAGGACAATGGAAGATATAATCAATATAAATCTGACAATCCACTGCTAATAGAAGTTGGAGGAAATGCAAATACTATAGAAGAAGCTAAAGCGTCAGTTAAGTACATAGCAGATGTAATAGATGGATATTTCAAACAAAAAGGAATGTAATATTAAACAATGAGCCGTGTAGAGCGAAAACAAGAGGAAAAAAATAAAAAAGCAGCTAGAAAAGTTATATATAGGTTTATATTTCTTACAATTATGATATGTATATTAAGTGTGGGCCTGTTTATAGTAGATAAAGAAGCTACTCTCATGATAGGCGAAGTTGAAGAATATAATATAGAAGTGTTTGTAAAAAACTTTGGTAAATCCGTAATAGAAGCTACCAAAGAAATAGAAGAAAAGCTAAGTAAATTAAATAATTTAAGATAAGTTAGGGTTATCATTTTGATAACCCTAATATTATTTTGAACAACAGTGATTTAAATTGTCGTATCAATATTTACATAATGGCGGATATATTATAAAATAAAAGTTATGATAATAATAAAAAGGAGGAACAAAAGGTGGACAGCAAACAAAGTAGAATGAGAAATTTTAGTATAATCGCACATATTGACCATGGTAAGTCTACCTTAGCAGATAGATTAATTCAACATACAGGGCTTGTTAGTGATAGAGAAATGAAAGACCAGTTACTTGATAACATGGATCTTGAAAGAGAAAGAGGTATCACTATAAAGCTTCAAAATATAAGATTAGTTTATAAAGCTAAGGATGGACAAGAGTATTTCTTAAACTTAATAGATACTCCAGGACACGTAGACTTTAACTATGAGGTTTCAAGAAGTTTAGCAGCTTGTGAAGGGGCTTTACTAGTAGTAGACGCAGCACAAGGTGTTGAAGCTCAAACTTTAGCTAACGTTTATTTAGCATTAGATCAAGATTTAGAAATCTTACCAGTTATAAATAAAATAGACTTACCTAGTGCAAGACCAGATGAAATAAAAGCAGAGATAGAGGATATAATAGGACTTGATGCAAGTGAAGCTCCACTTATATCAGCTAAAAGTGGTTTAAATATAGAAGATGTACTAGAAGCTATAGTTAAAAACGTACCAGCACCACAAGGTGATAAAGAAGCTCCTTTAAAAGCTTTAATATTCGACTCATACTACGATGCATACAAAGGTGTTGTAGCTTATGTAAGAGTATATGAAGGTACTGTTAAAAAAGGTATGACTATAAAAATGATGAACACTAACAAAAAGTTCGAGGTAACTGAGGTTGGTGTTATGGCTCCAGGACAAAGAGAGTTAGACGAATTATGTGCAGGAGATGTTGGATACATAGCAGCAAGTATAAAAGATATAAGAAGTTGTAGCGTTGGTGATACAATAACTGATGCAAATAATCCAACTGAAGAACCAATGCCAGGATACAAAAAGGCAACTCCAATGGTTTACTGTGGTATATACCCAGGTGAAGGAGAAAAATACGAAAACGTAAGAGATGCTTTAGAAAAGTTACAAGTTAATGATGCTGCTCTTGAGTTTGAAGCTGAAAGTTCAGCAGCTTTAGGATTTGGATTTAGATGTGGATTCTTAGGACTATTACATATGGAAATAATCCAAGAGAGATTAGAAAGAGAATTCGACCTAAACATAATAACTACTGCACCATCTGTTATATACAGAGTTACAAAAACTGATGGAGAAATAGTTATGGTACAAAACCCAGCTAACTTACCAGAGCGTGATGAAATAAATATAATAGAAGAGCCTATGGTTAAAGGGGATATAATAGTTCCTAAAGATTATGTAGGTACTGTTATGGAGCTTTGTCAAGAAAGACGTGGAGATATGATAAACATGGAATACATAGATGATAAGAGAGTTATGCTTCACTATGACCTTCCATTAAATGAAGTTGTTTATGATTTCTTCGATGCTCTAAAATCTAGAACAAGAGGATACGGATCTCTAGATTACGAGTTAAAAGGATATGTTCCTTCTAACCTTGTTAAGCTAGATATCTTAATAAATAAAGAACAAGTTGACGCACTTAGCTTTATAGTTCATGAAACTAGAGCTTACCCAAGAGGAAAGGCTATGTGTGAAAAATTAAAAGGTGAAATACCTAGACATCAATTCGCAGTACCTATACAAGCTGCTGTTGGTAACAAGGTAGTTGCTAGAGAAACTATAAGTGCACTTAGAAAAGACGTTCTTGCTAAGTGTTACGGAGGAGATATATCTCGTAAGAAGAAACTTCTTGAAAAGCAAAAAGAAGGTAAGAAACGTATGAGACAAATCGGATCTGTAGAAGTTCCTCAAAAGGCATTCATGTCTGTATTAAAATTAGATAGCTAAGATTATAAAGCGAAATAACATTTGTTATTTCGCTTTTTTTACGTTTAATAGAGGAATTATAGTGTGTAGATTGAGTGAATGCTATAATTAAAGATAAGTTCAAAATTGTTAAAATAGCGTATTAATAATATAACATAGGAGGATTTATGATAAGGATATGGAGATATAAGTTGTTTCAATCTATGGTATTTATATTGATAGAATTGTCATTAGGAATAGTAACGAGTAGATTAGAAACATTACAGTTTTTATTTGAAAATGGTAATTTAGGTATTGGGAATGATGTTGTTAACAGTTTAATAAAAGATATAAAAATTATAAGAATTGTAGCTATTATATTATGGGGACTTGTATTAGGTTTATATTCAAATTTTATATACTCAATTAATAAATCAATAAATGTAAAAAATAATTCATAAATTTAATATATAAGCTCCGAAGACAACTTTATAATATATATAATTTAAATTTAACCTGAGTTTATTTAAAGCTCTCAATTTAGTCTTGTTAATAGATTGTCTTGATATGTTAAATAAGCTTGTAATTTCAATGTCTGAATAGTTTAAAGCATATTTATATTTGATTATTTTTTGTACTTTGGGCGTTAAATCCTTAATTATATCATTAAAAAAATTATATCTAAATTAATATTTAATAAGGTAAAAGGTATACATTTCGTAAACGTAATTGGTAAAAATGTATTTTATTAGTTTTGATTTTTTATAATATTCTTTATTTAATCCCTAACATAGATTTAATTGAAAATAAATGATAGTATAATATAAAAACATTAATTTTATTAGAGGTAGCTATGTATAACAAATTATTTACAGTTAAAATGACATTAACCGAGATTGACTTTAAAAATTTATCCGAAATCCTTATTTGTTCTAAAAAAAGATATTTTATAATATCAACATTAATTAAGTCACTTGCTATTACCATTATTCTTTCAATATTTAAAAATATAACAGATATAAAATATATAGTTTATCTATGGATGATTATTTTAATTCCAATATCTATAGGAATGGCTATATTAAGAAGGCATAGGGTTAATAAAGCTATAATTAGAACGTTCAATAAGAGTAATTCCCAATCATTAATAGTATGTATAGACGTTTATAATGATAGATTTTGTTTATCAAAATTAAATGAAGATAATATGGATGTATTTAAGTTTGATAAACTTTTAAAGATAATTGAAAGCCAAGACTATTTTATTATATATAAAGAATCTAACAAACCAAATTTAATTTCTAAAGAGTTTATGACAGAACAAATGATAAATACATTTAGAGAAAAATGTAAATCATACTCAAAATCTAATTACAAAGAAATTAAATTAATTAGTAACTCAATTATAAAAAAATTTATGTATCCAAAAAGTATAGTTCCTATCTGTGGAATAATAATTATATTTTTATCTTTGTTAGTTATATTTACTCCAATGCAAAAAGACAAAAAAAGTACTGATAATCCAAATATATTTACTGGTAAAATTTATCCTACAGGCACATTAACTTTATTAGACTCCAAAAATTTTAAGTTTGATGAAAATATGTTGAGTTGTCCTATTAGACATATGACTGTTGCTTCTGCGCCCATTTTAGATGATTCAGATGAAAATTATATAAGAAATTTATATTCGAATACTTCTCTGTATATAATTCCTAAAGAGTCTTTTGATAAAATCATTTATACTGAAGATAAGAAGTTATATTCTAAGGTTAGATATCAAACTATATTTAGCTGCGAGTATGATTTTGATAAAACTTATTTAGCGGATGGATATATATATCAAAATGGTGATTTTTATCAAGCAATTTACGATTATAGTCAAGGTGAGTGTAACCCTATTTATGTTAAAGGTAAATTTACTAATGATGAAATGAATCAGTTACAGCAAATATACAATAAAGCTTTTAATTCTAAGTTAAATAAAAAAGTCACTTAAAAAAAGTGACTTTTTTTTATATTGTAGAAACCAATGCAGTTATCGCTGTAACAATTTCAGCTACTGAGGCAACAAGTCCTACAAATTACACCATATTAAACTATAGATATAGTTTCTAAAAATATGTTCTAACTTAATTGGTTTTAATTATTTTCTTATCATAAAATAGGAGAACTTTTTTAAAAAATATCAAGTTAGTTCTAAAATGAAGCGAAGAAGCAATGACACTTAATAATGAATGGGATGTGATTAGGATAAATATAAACAAACTATAGGGAAAAGTAATTTATGGGAATATCAAATGATATAATATAGAAAATATTACAAGAATGGAGAATTACATGGAAGAACTTATTTACGCAAGTGAAGAATTCAAGAAAAAGAATGGCTACACTAGAAAAAAACCATTAACAGCTGCTGAAAGGAAAGAAAATTACAAACAAAGAAACTCTAACTTAATAGATAGAATCAATAAACTATCTACAAATGAAGAAAAGAAAATATCCGTAGTAAAAAATACAGAAACTGTGATAAGTGAAAAACCTACCGTAGAGCAACTTAAAGCTCTAGTAAAAAGTATTCAAAATAATAAGTAATATAAGATTATAATGATATATTATATAGATAAAACGTTAAGTCTTAACAAATATTTATTTATATATGAAAACTTATACTAAAACATTCATAAATTAATAAAATATATATAGTATAATCAGAATAAAAATAAGCTTTAGTTTTTAATGTTAGGTTATGATTCTCGACAAGCCACTATCTTACAAATTGCCGTAGGTAATTTAAGTGGTGGTAATTGACTGTATTACGATTGGTGTAGGATATTTTATCCTACTTTTTTTATGCAACGAACGAAGTAGTTGGAGATATGAAGAAGTTTTGGTTAAAGTAAAGTAAATTTTTAATTCTTTTTAGTGCGTAAAAAAAGTAGAAATCTTATTTTGAAATTAGGTGTTTTTTAGGAAAATTTGGAGTTACAAATAACCTAATATAAGTAAACTTTTAAAGACGTTTTTATTGACTAACGAAATTGTAGAAGCTAAAATTTTTATTTTTTGTAAAGTTAGATTTTCTAATTACTTTAAAAATGAATATATATATTAGATAGTGAAAAAATAACAGTTAAATTATTAAATTTAGTAAACTAGCCATTTTATTCAAATATTAATATACAAATTAGAAATAAAAGTATATTAATTGAATATGTGTTAATTTTAGAAATAAAGATGTTATACATTCAAAAATGAAGAAACGTTTTCATAAAGAGTGCAATTTTAAAAATATAAAGAAAATTGTGCAAATTAATAATATTAAATAATGGCAGATAATTATGAAAAACTTAATTAAACTGCAAAATAAAGAGTAATTATAATTCTAACAGAAAAAAATTAATAAAAGTGTCGAAATCTATTGTTATTTAAGAAAAAATGTAGTAATATTCATATTGGACATTTTAATAACAAAAGATAAACATAGGAGGAAAACGATGAGTAACAAAGGACTTCAAAAGACTTTAGGACTTTCAGCAGCTCTTTCTACAGTTGTAGGTATGGTTATAGGGGCAGGAGTATTCTTCAAGCCACAAGCAATATACCAAGCAACAGGTGGAGCTCCAGGATTAGGTATGTTAGCATGGATTATAGCTGGTGTTATAACAATAGCAGCTGGACTTACAGCAGCTGAGGTTTCAGCAGCAATACCAAAAACTGGTGGAATGATGATATATATCAAAGAGATATATGGTGACAGATTAGGATTTTTAACAGGATGGATGCAAACGGTATTATTCTTCCCTGCTACTGCAGCTGCATTAGGTGTTATATTTGCACAACAAGCAGCTACATTAATAGGTCAAAGTGAAAACAATATGGCTGTTGTTTTACCAATAGCATTAGGAATCATATTATTCTTAGCTGTATTAAATACAGTAGGTTCAAAATTAGGTGGTACTATACAAACTGTTGCCACTATATGTAAATTAATACCATTAGGTGTTATAATGGTATTCGGATTCATAAACGGATCTGGTGATAACTCTATAACTACTCCGTTAGTAGCAGAGAATTTATCAGTAGGTACTGTTTTAGGACAAGTTTTAATAGCAGCATTATTCGCATATGACGGATGGATAAACGTTGGTGCTATAGCTGGGGAAATGAAAAACCCAGGTAAAGACTTACCAAAAGCTATAGTTGGTGGATTATCAATAGTTATGGCAGTTTATGTAGTAATAAACTTAGCTTACTTATGGGTTGTACCAGCTAACGAAATGGCACAAGTAAGTGCTCCAGCAGCATTAGTTGCTGAAAAGATGTTCGGAGCAGTTGGTGGTAAATTAGTTACTGCTGGTATATTAATATCTGTGTTCGGTGGATTAAACGGATACTTATTAACTGGACCAAGAATATCTTACGCTTTAGCTTGTGAAGGTACATTACCAGGAAGCAAAGCATTATCTAAGTTAAACAAAGGTGGAGTTCCAGCAAATGCTACATTCTTAATGGCAATACTTGCTTGTTTATATGCACTTTCTGGACAATTCAACTTATTAACTGACTTAACAATATTCATAATATGGGTATTCTACGTATTAACTTTCGTAGGTGTAATGAAGTTAAGAAAAGATCAACCAAACTTAGAGAGACCATACAGAGTGCCTCTATACCCAATAATACCATTAGTAGCAATAGCTGGTGGATTATTCGTTATAGTTAACCAATTAATGAGCAACACTGTAATAGCAGTTGGTGGATTAATAGTTACAGCTATAGGATTACCTGTATACTCAGTAATGACTAAGAAAAATAATAACTAATATATATATATGAAGAGATAGTGTTTAGGCACTATCTCTTTTTTACTCAAAATGCAAAGAGGTTGTATCTTATTAATAGGTATAACCTCTTTAATTATGTAACAGTATATATAATGAAATAATTGTTAAATTATAAGATTAGCATAGATATATTTTAAGGTATAATAATAACAATGATATTTTACATAAAAGGAGAAATTATGTTAGGACTATATATACATGTGCCGTTTTGTGCACAAAAATGTTTTTATTGCGATTTTAACTCTTACAAAATTAAGAGTAATGAAAAAGAAGACTATTTAATAAACATAGAAAGGGAGATGAAACTATATAAAAAACATTTTAAGGACAAGTGTTTTGATACTGTGTTCTTTGGTGGTGGAACTCCAAGTATATTAAAGCCAGAGGAATTAGAAAAGTTAGTTAAAAGCATGTATGAAAACTTCAATATAAAAGAAGATGCTGAAATAACTATAGAATGTAATCCAGGAACAATAAATAAAGAAAAGTTGATAGCCATGAAAAAAATGGGTATAAATAGATTGAGTATTGGACTTCAAGCTGTTCAAAATCATCATTTAAAATCAATAGGAAGAATACATACATATGAGGAATTTGAGAAAAACTATCATGATGCTATTGATGTAGGCTTTAAAAATATAAATATAGATTTAATGTATGCACTTCCAAATCAAAAGACTGAGGAATGGAAAGAAACATTAGATAAAATTATAGGCTTAAACCCATCACATATTTCGGCATATTCTCTTATATTGGAAGAGGGCACTAAATTATACGATATGTATGAAAGAAATGAATTTGAATTGCAAGATGAAGATACTGATATAGATATGTATGAATACACTATAAATACTTTAAAAGAAAATGGATATAATCAATATGAGATATCTAACTACTCAAAAGAAGGGCATGAATGTAAACATAATATTATCTATTGGAAATGTGATAATTATTTAGGACTAGGGCCTGGAGCTTCAGGATATATAGGTGATGTAAGATACTCAAATGTAGAAAGCTTAAATGAATACAATGAGCGTTTAAATAATAATGAAAAGCCTATAAATGAAGAAAATGAATTGAGTAAACAAGATAAGATTGAAGAGTTTATTTTCATGGGACTTAGAATGAATGAAGGTATAAACTTAGATATATTTAAGGAAAGATTTGAAATAGATTTTTGTGATCTATACAAAAATATTTTAGATAAATTAATTGATAGAAAACTTTTGAAAATAGAGAATTCCAACGTTTTATTAACTCAAAAGGGAAGAGAAATATCAAATAGTGTATTTATTGAATTTATAAATTAATTCAAAAGTGTTGACAAAGGAAATTTAAAGTGATATAAAATATATATAATCTTTTAGCACTCCAAATTGATGAGTGCTAACAAAGAAGAGGAGGCTTAAGGCTATGATGGAATTGAATGAAAGAAAACTAAATATCCTGAAAGCTATAGTTAAAGATTATATAGATACTGCAGAAGCTGTAGGATCTAGAACTCTTTCTAAAAAGTATGAGCTAGGAGTTAGCGCAGCAACTATAAGAAATGAGATGGCTGACTTAGAAGAATTAGGATATTTAATTCAACCTCATACCTCCTCAGGAAGAATTCCTTCAGAAAAAGGATATAAGCTTTATGTAGAGTCTTTAATGAATGAATGTGAGTTAAATGACATTGAAAAACATTTAATAGAGGAATCTATTACAAGTAATATGAATTATATGCAAGATTTAATACATGAAACATCTAAGTTGATATCAAGACTTACAAATTATACAACGATAGCTGTTACTAAAAATGCATTAAATCCTCAGCTTATAAAACATGTTCAGTTAGTTGGTTTAAATGAAAAAAGTGTAGTACTTATAGTAGTAACTGAAAAAGGTGAAATAAAAAATACTACATTATCGACTAATATGCAAATAGATCAATCTAAGCTTAATTTAATTTCTGATAATCTTACTAAAAAGCTTGTAGGAAAAAGTATAACTGAGATTGATGAAGAGTTTTTAAATTATATAAAATATGAAATAACGGAAAACTCTTTATTTATAGATAAGCTTATAGACGCACTAAACTTTGAGTTTGAAGAAAACGAAACGGCAATGTCGTTAAGTGGAGCAACTAATATATTCAACTTCCCAGAGTTTAGCGATGTGGTTAGAGCTAAAACATTTTTAACTATGTTAGAAGAAAAAGAAAATATATCTAACATGTTAAAATCAAAAGGAATTCAAAAAGAAAACCTAAATATAATTATCGGTAGTGATAATAAATGCGAGGTAGCTCAAGATTGTAGTGTTATTACTGCAACTTACAATATAGATAAAAATGTAGTAGGAAAGATAAGCTTGATTGGTCCAACTAGAATGGATTATGCGAAAGTTTACTCGATACTTAATTACATGGGACTACTACTAAACAAAAAATAGTTAGGGGTGTAAGTTTTGGAAAATAATAAGCAAGAAGAAATACAAGAAGAATTAAAAGATAATGCATCAGAGGAAGTAGTAGAAGAAACAATAGAAGAGGCTCAAGAAGAAGCAACTGAAGCTAAAGAAGCAACAGATGCTGATGAAAAAGATAGTAAGATAGAAGAGCTTACTGATACTCTACAAAGACTTCAAGCAGAATATGCAAACTATAGAAGAAGAACTCAACAAGAGAAAGAAACTATGGGTATATATGCTAATGAGAAGATATTAAATGAATTAATACCTGTTATGGATAACATGGAAAGAGCTTTAGATGCTTGTACTGATAAAGAAGATAACATGTACAAAGGTATTGACATGGTGCAAAAACAATTAAAAGCTACATTTGAAAAATTCGGACTAGAAGAAATAAATGCTGATGGTCAAGAATTTGATCCAAACCTACACTTAGCAGTTATGCAAGAAGCAGTAGATGGAGTAGAACCTAACCAAGTAGTTATGGTTTTACAAAAAGGTTATAAGCTAAATACTAAGGTATTAAGACCTACAATGGTTAAGGTATCTTGCTAATATAAATTTTTAAAATCAAGATTGAATTAATATCAATATTATATATAGAAAATCAAGGAGGATATTAAAATGGGAAAAATAATAGGAATTGACTTAGGAACAACTAACTCTTGTGTTGCAGTATTAGAAGGTGGAGAACCTCAAATAATAGCAAACTCAGAAGGTATGAGAACTACTCCATCAGTAGTTGCTTTTACTAAAGATGGAGAAAGAATAGTAGGAGAGCCTGCAAAAAGACAAGCAGTTACTAATGCAGATAGAACAATAATATCAATAAAAACTCACATGGGAACTGATTACAAAGTTAACATAGATGGAAAAGATTATAGTCCACAAGAAATATCAGCTATAACATTACAAAAATTAAAAGCTGATGCTGAAAGCTACTTAGGGCAACCTGTAACTGAAGCTGTTATAACAGTTCCAGCATACTTCACAGATGCTCAAAGACAAGCAACTAAAGATGCAGGTAGAATAGCAGGACTTGATGTTAAGAGAATAATAAACGAGCCAACTGCTGCTGCACTTGCTTACGGTATGGATAAATTAGACCAAGAAAAGAAAATATTAGTATTTGACTTAGGTGGAGGAACTTTTGACGTATCTGTTCTTGAAATAGGAGATGGAACTTTCGAAGTTTTAGCTACTGCTGGTAACAACAGATTAGGTGGAGACGACTTTGACCAAGTTATAATAGACTACTTAGCTGAAGAATTCAAAAAAGCTGAGGGTGTTGATTTAAGAAATGATAAAATGGCTCTTCAAAGATTAAAAGAAGCTGCTGAGAAAGCTAAGAAAGAATTATCTTCAACAATGAGTACTAACATAAACTTACCTTTCATAACAGCTACTGCTGAAGGACCAAAGCATATGAATATAGATTTATCAAGAGCTAAGTTTGATGAGTTAACTGCTCACTTAGTAGAAAAAACTATGGAACCAACAAGAAGAGCATTACAAGATGCTGGACTTTCAACTTCTGATATAGATGATGTATTATTAGTTGGTGGATCTACAAGAATACCAGCTGTTCAAGAAGCTGTTAAGAAATTCATAGGAAAAGAGCCTCACAAAGGTATAAACCCAGATGAGTGTGTTGCTGCTGGTGCTGCTATACAAGCTGGTGTTTTAGCTGGAGATGTTAAAGACTTATTATTACTTGATGTTACTCCATTATCATTAGGAATAGAAACTATGGGTAACGTAATGACTAAGATAATAGAAAGAAATACTACTATACCAACTAAGAAATCTCAAGTATTCTCAACTGCTGCAGATAACCAAACTGCTGTTGATATACATGTTCTTCAAGGTGAAAGAAGTATGTCTTACGACAACACTACTTTAGGTAGATTCCAATTAACTGATATACCACCAGCTCCAAGAGGAATACCTCAAATAGAAGTTACTTTCGATATAGATGCTAACGGTATAGTTCATGTTACTGCTAAAGATTTAGGAACTGGAAAAGAGCAAAAAGTTACTATAACTTCAGGAACTAACTTAAGTGAAGAAGAAATACAAGCAAAAGTTAAAGAAGCTGAAATGAACGCTGAAGCTGATAAAGAGAAAAAAGAGAAAATAGAAGCTGTTAACCAAACAGAAGCTACTATATATCAAATGGAAAAAACTTTAAGTGAAGCTGGAGATAAAGTAGATGCAGCTGCTAAGAGTGAAGTTGAAGCTGAAATAGCTAAATTAAAAGAGTTAAAAGATAAAGAAGGAGTTAAAGCTGAGGAATTAAAGAAAGCATTAGAAGAATTAAATAACAAATTCCACAAAATAGCTGAGCAAATGTACCAACAAGCAGGAGCTCAAGGTGAAGCTGCTGAAGCTCAAGAAGAAACTAACCAAGATGACAATGTAGTAGATGCTGATTTCAGAGAAGTAGATGAGCAAAAATAGTATTTAAAAAAGATTGTTACTTGTATATAATAAATATATAAAATTAATAATAGCTTGTAGTAATCTACAAGCTATTGTTATGTATTAGAAGGTGGTGGCAAGAAGTGGCTAAAAGAGACTATTATGAGGTGCTAGGTGTTGATAAAGGCGCTGATGCACAAGCATTAAAAAAAGCATACAGAAAACTTGCAATGAAGTATCATCCAGATAGAAACCCGGATGATAAAGAAGCTGAAGCAAAGTTTAAAGAAATAAACGAAGCATATGAAGTATTATCAGATGAAACAAAGAGAGCTAACTATGATCAATTCGGACATGAAGGTGTAAACGGAGGATTCGGTGGCCAAGGTGGATTCGGTGGTTTCGGCGGTGGAGCTGGCGGATTCGAAGATATATTTGGTGATATATTCGGAGATATGTTCGGTGGAGGCTTCGGCGGTGGTTCAAGACCTAGAAGAAGAGGACCTGAACGTGGAGCTGATATAAAACAATCAGTTACTATAACTTTTGAGGAAGCTGCATTTGGAGTTAATAAGTCTGTTAAGATAAATAGAACAGAGGAATGTAGTGAGTGTCATGGAAGTGGTGCTAAACCAGGAACTTCTAAGAAGACTTGTCCTACATGTAATGGTTCAGGAGAGGTTAGAACTGCTCAAAGAACTCCATTTGGTAATATAATGAGCTCAAGAGTATGTTCTACATGTAACGGAGAAGGAGAAGTATTTGAGTCTCCTTGTGAAAAGTGTCATGGTTCTGGTAAGATTAGAAAAACTAAGACTATAGAAGTTGATATACCAGCAGGTATAGATGATGGACAAATAATCAAGTTAAGTGGTCAAGGTGATTTAGGTACTAAGGGTGGACCAAGAGGAGATTTATATATTGTTGTTAATGTTAAGTCTCATCCATTATTTACTAGAGATGGATTTGATGTTTACTTTGAGTTACCTATAACTTTTGTTCAGGCAACACTTGGTGATGAGATAGAGGTTCCAACATTAGATGGTAAGGTTATGTATACTGTACCAGCTGGAACTCAAACAGGTACTGTGTTTAGATTAAGAGAAAAAGGTATATCTAAGATGAGAGGAAATTCTAGAGGTGACCAATATGTTAAGGTTACTGTTGAGGTTCCTAAGAAGTTAAATGATAAGCAAAAAGATCTGTTAAAGCAATTTGCTGAATCTTGTGGAGATGAGGTTCACGAGAAAAAGAAAACTTTTGGACAAAAAATAGAAGATTTCTTCAAAGGAAAATAGGATAAACGAGGCTGTCTTTGAGGGGGCGCTCAGGGATGGTGTATAGGTTTTGCTCCATACAAGCTGGAAAGATGCTTGTAAATGTCGCGGCAACCTATACACCAACCCTTCGCTAAGCTCATAAGACAGTCTCTTTTTTGTGGGGAAAAATTGACATTTTTCAATTTATTAATGAACAATTTACACTTGTTAGACATATTATATACTACTCTAAATATGCTATGAGGTGGTGTATGAATGGAGAAGTTCAATTTTATTATAGAGGGTAAGCATATAACTTGCGAAGAGGATTTACATGAGTTTATTTTAGATAAGATAAATGCAGGTCATGGGGATATTATAGTGGATGAGGTAATAGATGAAGATGATTATAGAGGGCGTAAGAAGAAAAAGAAGGTAGAGTGTAAGCCACAAGGCCCTAATCCTGTTTGTCTTAAGTTGATGTTTCCTTATAAGGTAGAGGTTATGTGTGGTTGTAAGCAGATGATTTTTGGTATATTGGTAGATGCTCATGGTCATCCTATAAAAAGTCCTATAGTTGAGTTTGAGTTGTCTGATTATGGGTTGGGTAATCTTAGTTTTAGTCCAGCTCTTAGTTTTGGAGATGGGTGCTTTTGTACTACTTTTATAGGTGAAAGACCTGGTTGTGGGTATATTAAAATGTGGTGTAAGGGTACTGATTTGGAAAAAATTATACCAGTAGAAATAAAGTCCGATTGCGGATGTTAGTAGATACTTGGGGTGTGTTGGGGCGCTCAAGGTGTGTGTGTAAGTTTTGCTCCATACAAGCGATGAAGCTGCTTGTAAATGTCGCTACAACTTACACACACACCTTTCGCTAAAATACACCCCAAGTGTTTTTTTTGTGGGGAGAGATAGAAGAGCGGGGAAATGCATGTTATTTTATATCGAAATATAGTACTATAGTATAAAGGGGTGAGCAGATGAAAAAGTATAAGTATTTAATATTCGACTTAGATGATACCTTGTTAGATTTTAAGGATACGGAGATAAAGGCATTGGAGTTGCTTTTTAGTAAGTATGATATTCCTTTTGAGAAGGATTCTGTTGAGAAGTATAGAGCTATTAATAGAAGGTTTTGGTGTGATTTAGAGAAGGGGCTTGTTACTAAAGAGGAAGTTTTATGTAACAGATTTGAGGAGTTTTTCAAGATTTACGGATATGATATAAAAGGTAGAGTTGTTGAGGATGATTACCGTAAGTATTTAAATGAAGGGCATAAGAAGTTGCCAAATGCAACTGAGCTTTTAGAGTATTTAAAGGATAATGATTATAAGATTTTAGCAGGTACTAATGGTTTAGGGGAAACTCAGAGAAGAAGACTTAAGGATTCAGGTTTAATAGGTTTGTTTGATGATTTATTTATATCTGAAGAGATGGGATTTGAGAAACCTAATGTTAATTTCTATAAGATTATTTTTGATAAGTATGATGATATAACGAAGGCAAATGCTTTGATGATAGGTGATAGTTTAACTTCTGATATACAGGGAGCGTGTAATTTTGGTATAGATTCTGTATGGTTTAATCCTTTAGGGAAAGAGGCTAGTACTGTTAAGCCAACTTATGAGATAAGTGAGTTAATGGAGCTATTATCTATAGTTAATAAAGAAGCTAGTGTTAATGCGTAGGATTTAAAATTTTAAGGTGAAAAATTATATAAATAAGTGATATATAGAGGCTTTCTAGTTAATGGAAGTCTCTTTTTGATGATATAAATATGTTATTTTAAAAGCAAATAGAGTATTATATTAAATGAGGTGAAAGTATGAGACATTATAAAAACTTAATTTTCGATTTAGATGATACTTTACTGGATTTTCAAGATAATGAGAGAAATTCTTTAGAGGTTATTTTTAATAAGTATGGTATTCCTTTTGAGGAAAAGACGATTAATGAGTATAAGACTATTAATAGAGGGTTTTGGAGCAAGATAGAAAAGGGACTTATAGATAAAGAAGAAGCTTTGAGTAAGAGGTTTGAGGACTTTTTTGCTTTATATGGTTATGATATTGATGGGAAAGAAGTTGAAAGAGACTATCAAGATTGTTTAACTAGAGGTCATAAGATTCTTCCTATGTCTATGGAAGTTTTAAAAGAGCTTAGAGATAGAGGTTATAAGATATTTGCTGGGACTAATGGCGTTGGAAGAACTCAACATCAAAGACTTAAGGATTCTAAGATGGGTGAGCTTTTTGATGATGTGTTTATTTCTGAGGAGATGGGCGTTGAGAAACCAAATATTGAGTTTTTTAAGATTATATTTGATAAATATGATTTTTTAAGTAAAGAAGATACTCTTATGATAGGAGATAATTTAGCTTCGGATATTAAGGGTGCTAATAATTTTGGGATTGATTGTGTGTGGTTTAATCCTATGGGAAAAGATCGTAATGGAGTAGCAGTTACTTATGAGATAAAAGAATTAGTGGAGCTTTTAGAAATTTTAAAGAAAGAAGCTTTAGTTACAGCTTAAGGAGTACCGTTTTGGTACTCCTTTATTTTTTGTAATATAAATCTTAAGAAAATCTTAATAAAGTAGTTACTAAATCGTAAAAAAATTAATCCATAATTTAACATATAGGCTAAGGGATTTGTTAAAAGAAATATAGTACAATGGTATAATATGGAAGTGAGGTGATGGAAATGTTTAAAGGGAATGTATTATTAGTTGATGATGATATAGATATAGTAAATTCTATGGAAATACATCTAAGAAATGAAGGTTTAAATGTATATAAGGCTTATGATGGAATTGAGGCTATGGAAGTTTTGATAGAAAAAGATGTTCATATTATATTGATGGACATAATGATGCCAAGATTAGATGGATTAAGTGCTACGTTAAAAATAAGAGAAGAAAAGAATATACCAATAATATTAGTATCTGCAAAGTCTCAAGATACTGATAAGATAATAGGGCTTAATATGGGTGCTGATGATTATATAACTAAACCATTTAACCCATTAGAATTAGTAGCTAGAGTTAAATCTAATTTGAGAAGATATGTAAACCTTGGGAATTACAAAAATGAAGACCAAGATGTATTAAGACATAAAGAGTTAGTTTTAAATAATGTGAGTAAGGAAGTTACTGTAGATGGAGAGTTAGTTAAGTTAACACCTATAGAATATAAAATACTTAAACTATTATTAAAAAACCAAGGAAGAGTATTTTCATCAAGGCAGTTATATGAAAATGTTTGGGAAGAGCCAGGATATAACTGTGATAGAACTGTGGCAGTACATATAAGAAGAATAAGAGAAAAGATAGAAATAAACCCTAAAGAGCCTAAATATATAAAAGTAGTATGGGGAGTGGGATATAAAATTGAAAAAGAATAAGAATATAATAGCTTTACTTATATGTTTTTGTATAAGTATAATAACGTATAATATAGATGATCTAAAATACTATATAGACAATTTTTCTAGTAACTTTTATAAAAGCTATGAGTTAGATTTTTACTTATATGAAGCAGCGAAAAACTCTGTCTATACAGTAGTTGGAGATAATGCAAGTGAAAAAATATTAAAGCATAAAAAAGAAAGCACAAAGATATTAAATGAAGATAAATTAGCTAATATATTTGTTATAAATAATGATAGCAAGCAGATATATTCAAATCAAGGTAATAAGGATTTAGAGGAATATATGAAGAAGGTACAAGACTATCCATATATTCTTGAAATGAATTTTAAAAATGATTCTATGTATTTGCTACAAGATAATAAAAAAATACAATATGAAACTAAGAGTTTTGGAAATATAGCACTTACTAAAAAAGAGAACGTAACTACATATATTGCAATTCCAGATAAAGATGTTATAAGTAAAAGACAAGAAAATAGTAATGATAAGTTGTATATAAGATATAAGCAATATGTAGGGTATAAAAAAGAAGCTATATTATTTATAGGGTCTACGATATTAGCAGGGATAGTTTTAATAGCTATGGGAATTATGTACATGATAAAAAGTAAGAAAAATATAAAAAATAATATTTCTATTTATAACAGTTTATCTATAATAGGTGTAGTAATTATATCTATTGTAAGTCCATATAATCATGATCCAAATATTTTCTATATACTTATAAATACAATTGCAACATTTTTTATATGTTTCTATAGTATGGATTTAATAAAATACATTATAAATAATAATTTAGAACTTAAAGAAAATAAGCTAGTAGTAAAGTATGCAGTTATTTTTATAAGTATAATAGGTATTCAAATTATACTTTCATTTGCAGGCATGCTTATGAATGATAATTTTAGATATATGTCTTCAAGTATGCTTGTTATGAGATTGGCTATTCCTATACTTATGAATGTAGTATTATTTTATTTTATATTAAGGAAAATAAACAAGATGCAACATATACAAAAAGGAATACATGAAATTAGAAAAGGTAATTTAAATTATAAAGTAGATATACCTAATGATGAGTTTTTTAAAGATATGGTAGAAGATGTAAATGAAATAGGCGAGTCTATAAATAATGCAGTGGAAGATAGATTAAAAAGTGAGAGATTAAAAACCGAGTTAATTACAAATGTATCACATGACTTGAAAACTCCACTTACTGCCATAATAAATTATATAAGTCTAATGAAAAAGGAAGATATAAAGCCAGAGCATGTTAAAGACTATGTGAAAGTTTTAGATGCTAGATCTAATAGATTAAAGGTCTTAATTGATGATTTATTTGAAGCTTCTAAGATAAGTAGTAATAATATAGAATTAAAATTAGAAAAAACTGATATAAATCAACTACTAACTCAAAGTATAGTAGAAATGGATAATTTAATAGAAAGTGCCAACTTAGACTTTGTAGTAAATACACCTAATGAAGAAATCTATGTTATGTTAGATGGAGATAAAACTTGGAGAGTATTTGAAAATCTTATATCTAATATAGTTAAATATTCGTTAGAAGCAACAAGAGTATATATAGATATTATAAAAACTGATAATAAAGTTAATATTACTATGAAAAATATATCTAATCATCCGCTAAACTTTGATGCAAATGAAATAATAGAAAAGTGTAAGCGAGGAGATATATCGAGAAATACTGAAGGATCAGGGCTTGGACTTTCTATAGCAAAAGGATTTGTTGAGGCACAAGGTGGAACATTAAATATAGAGATAATAGGAGATATGTTCATAATAAATATAGATTTTGATACAATAGATTCAAATATAGAAATTTAGCAAAGTTTAAGGAGTACCGTTTTGGTACTCCTTGTTTTGTTTTAAAATATTTTATTATTCATATAGTACATGTTCATATTTCTTTGATAACTTTAAAAGTGAGAACACTAAACATCCTAGACCTATTACAAATATTACGTATCCGAAAATTGGACTAATAGCTGTTAACTTAGGAACTATTAATAATCCCATACAGTTAAATACTATATGTAAAATAATGCATCCCCATAGTGAATTAAAGTACATATAAGCTAAGGCTAAAACTATACCAAGTATAAATGTGTATATTCCTTGAACAAGATTACCATGTGCTAGTCCAAATACTAATGCTTGTAAAATAACTGCAAATACTATGTTGTTATGCTCCTTTAAATATCCAAACATAACTCTTCTAAATACTATTTCTTCACATATAGGAATTAATATTATTGTTATAAGTAACTGTAATATAGAATTACTTGCAGTTTTTATTTGCTCTTGTGTATCCATATAGCTTGGAATAAATTTAGTTAATATTCCAGTTAAAGTTAATAAAAGAACACTTAAACCGATTCCTAATAAAGCAATATATACTATATTTTTAAAATCTACTTTATTGAAAATCTCTTTACTTAACAACTGCTTATCATAAACAGAGTATATAAAGTGTAGTAAAATAAGTGAAACTACATCCCCTATAAAAACTAATGTATATAAATATTTACTTATTTCATCAGGATTAACAATTGCTCCCATAAAAGTAACAAAACCTACTATAATCTGGTTTAGAATAAGTACCCCTAGACATAGTCCTATTGATTTGAAAAAATTCTTCATAAATACCTCCTATTAAACCATGTGGTTCATGATTAAATAATATGAAAAAGCAAAATATCCTATTGCTAAAATTAAGCCTACTATACTTAATCCTAAACCTATTTTATAGGCCTTACATTTGTCTTCTTTTAATCTTTTTAATGATATAGCTATTCCAAAACCACTAACTATCATTCCGATTAGTGGAATTATCCATGCTACTAAACTTATTATTCCTAGTACCATAGGTTTTCTAGATTTTCTTACTTCAGTTTCCATAATAAAACCCCCGTTCTTAAAGTAATATTTAAAATAGACTTAATCTATTGATTATATTAAGACACTATAAACCGTTAAAATCAATAAAAGTGGACTAAGATAGTTAATTTACGCACTAAAATAAAGAATTTCTAATATTTCGAAAAATAAATTATTTCAGTCCATTTTTTAGACATTTTAATCCAAAAACAGTATTTTTATGGAATTATGTGGTATTATCAATTCTATTAAAACACTAATACAACCAGAGGGTGGTGAATTTAAAAACATGAAATTAGAATTAATTTCATATAAAGCCATAGGGATATTAGAGTTAGGGATGGAGAATGAAGAGATAGTAAAGGCTTTAAGTATTAAACCTATAACATTTAAGAAAAGTGAAAATGAATGTGTAGATGATTTTGAAGTTATGCATGTATACTATGAGGGTAGTAAAGCTGTAGGATTTGAATTTTTTCCTCCAATAGAAATTATATTTAAAGGAATAAATTTAAGTACATGTAAAATATCTCAAGTTACACAAGTATTTTTACAATTAGATGAGAATTTAAAAATAGATAAATATGGCTTTATATCATATAAATATGGATTTGCAATCTATGGAAAAGAAGAGTATGTTGACTCTGTGTTTGTATTTAAAGAAGGATATTATTCGACTTATATTAACGTAACAAAATTAAAAGCAAATATATACGAAGGTTGATTTATAATTTAAGGAGTACCGTTTTGGTACTCCTTGTTTTGATATTAAAAATAAAAAATTATAACTTTTTATAACTTTCATAAGTCTAATATATGAGAGGAGGTTTAGTATGGAGATTAAGTTAGTAAAAAAAGCTGTAAAAGGAGATTTTGAAGCTTATAGTATTTTAGTAAACAATTTAAAAAATGATGGATATAAAATAGCGTACACAATACTAAGAGAAGAACAAAGTAGTATAGATGCATATTTACAAGCTGTTGAAAAAGGGTTAAAGGGAATAAAAAATTTGAAAGAACCTAAGTATTTTAAAACTTGGTTTTTAAGAATTGTTATAAATGAAGCTAAAAACATATTATCGAAACAAAGTAAAACTATATCTATAGATGAAATAAAAGATACTCAAAAACCTTTAGTAGATAATGATAGCAAATTGGATTTGGAAATGGCTTTAAAAAATATAGATAAAGAAACTAGAGAAATGATTAGATTAAAGTTTTACATGGGATATAAATTAGAGGAAATTTCAAAACTTTTGGATATACCAATAGGAACGGTTAAAGGAAAAATGTACACCGCACTAAAAAATATTAAAAAAGATTTGGAGGTTGTAGAGTATGAAGATAGATGATAAAGATATAGATAAATTATTGGAAAACTTTTCAGGTGAAGATATAGATATTCCTAAGAATTTAGATGAAAAATTAAATGAAAAACTATCTCAAATTAAGCCTAAGAAAAATCATAAACTTTTAAAAATAGCCTCTATATCAATAATTATTTTAATAGGAACTTATTCATTAGTACCTTCTTTTAGAAGCTTTGCAAATGATGTTTTTAAATATATATTTGGAGATATAGGAATTGAAAATGCAGTAAATAATGATTATAAAAATTCAAATAATCAAATTTTAAAAATAGAAAATTATGATATAGAAGTTGAGAATATTTATGTAGACGATTTGAGAATAACTTTTGATGCAATTATAAAAGAAAATAAAACTAGTGATAAAAAAGAAGAAGACGAGGTAAGTTATAGCTTATTTGTAGATACAAATGCACTTAAAAAAGACTATAATACAGATGATATTTCAATAACTAATAACTTTGAAAAAACTGATGAAGGTGATAATAAGATAAATGTACAGATTATAGGAGAAGGTGTAAGTAATATATTATCTAAAGATAAAAATAATATTAAATTAAAATTGGAGCTAAGTAAAAATAGTATAGGCGAAGAAAATGAGGTTATAGGAAGTGAATATATAAATATAGAAAATCCTAATATAGTAAATAAGTCAAAAGTTATACAAATTAATAAATTAATAGAAAAAGATAATTTGAAATTAAGTATAGATAAATTGGATATATCACCTACAATGATGTTTCTTTATAGCAGTGGAGAAATAAAGGATGTTGGGGATATACAGGGATTTTATGATTTTAAAATAGTATCTAGTAATAATAAAGTGTATAAAGAGAATTTAAGCTTATCAGGTAAAGGGGATAAGAATGAGTATAAACAAACTATAGTACCATCTGTTTATTATGATAAAAGTAATAGTTTTAGACTTATAGCTGATGGAGTTTTAGTAAGACCTAAGTATAAGGATATAAAAATAAGTTTAGAGGATAGTTATCCTAAAAAGATAGAGTACTTTGGAAGTACCATGTATATAGAGGATGTAAAATATGAGGATGGTAAATTAAAAGTATATATAAGGGATAATGATAGTGTATATGGGCAATCAGTTTGTTTATTAGATGGGAAAAATGATATAGGTGGCGGAATGAGTGAATATGAAGGTAAATATAGAATTCACAATTTTGATTTTGAGGTTGAGAAAAAAGATAGTTATGTATTTTCACTTCAAATGATTATGAAACAAAAGTTACCTATAGATATAAAGGTAGATATGTAAAGTTTTAAGGAGTACCGTTTTGGTACTCCTTGCTTTGATTATAAATAATAAATTGTATTATTTATTTGAAATAGTATAATATTTATAGTATAAAATATTTTGAAAATAAATATAGATTAGGGGCAATTAAATTAATAGTAAAAGCATTTTAACATGGGTGTTAGTAGGAGGTAGCAGTTGAAGATTGGGATTATAGGACCGTTAGATTCGGGATTAAAGATAAAAAACTATTTAGAAGAAATACAAGATAATATTGAAGCTAAATTGTACATAGGCGAAAGAGTAATAGATACTATAGAATTAATATCAAGTTGTGAAGAAGAATGTGATGCAATAATATTTACAGGCTGTGGAGTAGCAGTTGCTGTTAAAGAAAAATATGATGTGAAAAAAGTAAACTCATTTGTATCTAGAGGTGGTACAAGTATATTAAAAGCCTTTAATGCAGTAAGAGATGCAAATTTAAGTTTAAATAGAATGAGCATAGATGTAGTTGAAAAAGAAATCTTAGATGATATTTTAAAAGAACTAGAAATGAACTCTAATGAAGTATTTTCTCTTCCTTTTTCAAACGAAATAGATGAAATGGAATATGCAAAATGGCATATTGATTTATATACAAACAATAAAATAGATGTGATACTTACTGGATTTGGAGGAGTGTATAAAAAGCTAAAAGAAGAAGGTTATCCAGTATTTAGATTAGAAGCAACTAGACCACAAATAAAGGTTTGTTATGAAAAAATAAAAGAAAAATACGAGCTAGATAAAGCTAAAAGTTATCAAATAGCAGTAGAAATTATAAAGCTAGAAGATTGTAAAGGCTGCAACGAAAGCTATTATAGTAATATGCTAAAAAAGACAGACATGGACAAACTTATAATTGAATATGTTAAAAGTATTCAAGGATCATTATTCAACTTTGGTAGAGATGAATACATTGTATTTGCACATAAAGGGGCAGTAGAAAGTGAAGCTAATTACTCAAGATTATATAAGCTACAAAAGGATATAAAATCAATGGGAATATCTTTTAAAGTAGGAATTGGAGTAGGACATACTGCATATGAAGGAGAAGCAAATGCATATAAAGCTATTTCAAAGACTTTAAAATCTAATGAATTTGAAATATATGTGGTTGATGAAGATAATATAATAAAAGGACCGTTAGGACTTGGAAATGAAATAAGTTATTCATTAGTATCTTCAGATAAAAAAATTATAGATATATCACAAAAGACTGGATTAAGCTGTGAATCTGTAGCAAAGATAATAGCTATTAGTAATTTAAGAGGAAGTTATGTATATGACAGTAAAGAACTAGCAGATCACTTAGACTTAAGTGAAAGAAGTGCAAGACGTATACTTAAAAAAATAACAGAAGCTGAACTAGGACGAGTGTATGCAAAAGAAACAAGTCAAGGTGGAGGAAGACCTAAAAACTTAATTGAAATATTATTTTAGAAAAGAAAATTGGCATCTCATTAACCAAATGAGATGCCACACTTTTATCAAAATCTATTATTATAGAACAATAGCACAGTAATTATATAGTTCTATCGTATTTAGCTAAGAACTCTAAATACTCATCCTTTGTCATAACTGGAGTAAAGCTATCTAATATAGAGTTAGCTTCTTTAGCATTATCAAATAATAAATCTATAACAGTCATAGCCATTGATTTTGCAGGAACTATGTAAGCTAAATCTTCATCAATTATTTCGTACTCTCTAGTATGAAGAGCACCTTTTATACCACCTATCATAGGGTGAAGAGTAGGCATTAAGTGAGATATATCACCAAAGTCAAATGAACCTGTGAAATCTCCACCATCAACTATTTTCTCAGCTTCTACACCTAATGAAACAAGGTTATTACTAAATAAATTATCCATATCTCTATAACGAAGTATTGGTAAATAACCTGGTATTTCAGTTAAAACAACCTCTGCACCAACAGCAGTTCCACCAGCTATTAAAGCTCTATTTATTCTTTCACTAGCATCTATCATACCTTCTATAGTTCTAGCTCTTACATAAGACTCCATTTGAACATCAGCAGGAACAACATTTACTATATCTCCAGCTTTAGTTAAAATTGGATGGAATCTAACTCTTTCACTTTCCTTGAAAGTTTCTCTTAAAGCATTAACATTATTTATAGCAAGCATTGCTGCATTTAAAGCATTTATACCATCATATGGAGCAGAACCTGCATGAGCTTCTTTACCTATGAATTGAACTTTTTTACCTATAAATCCATTACTCTCAGGACCTACTAATGCTTTGTTTTCACCCATATCTAAAGAGTGGAACATCATAGACATATCTACATCATCAAAATAACCTCTTTTAACAAGCTCTTGCTTTCCGCCAAAGTAAGTTATTTCACCATTGTTTTTTAAAGATTGTCTGTATTCTAATTCTATAAATTCTTCAGCTGGAGTAGCCATGAAAGATATTTTTCCATCAAGAGAATCTAGTACACCACTTTTTACTAAACCAACTGCAGCACCTAACATACCAGCTATTTGTATATTATGACCACAAGTATGAGAAGCACCTATGTCATTAGAATCTTTATGCTCTTTACAAGATATACCGTCTAATTCACCTAAGATAGATATATGAGGTCCTTTTTTATCATTATTAACAACAGCCTTACAACCTGTAACAGCTATGTTTTTTTCAACTTCTAATCCTAATTCATCTGTGAAAAAGTTTGCCACAGCTTCAGTAGTTTTGTATTCTTTGTATCCGTACTCTGGAGTTTCGTATATTCCACGACCTACTTCTATTATTTTATCTCTATTATCATCTATTGCTTTTATAACTAATTCTTTTAATTGTTGTTTGTTCATTAGTAAATCCTCCTAAAATTTATGAAAAATTATATAACTCCTTGTAACTTTAAAACTACGTGTCCTATAGTTGCACAAGCAAAGAATATTGTTGTGAATACTACTAAAGATATAACAACTATCTTCCAAGACATTTTCTTTAAATCTTCTATTTTATTACCAACCGATATACCAGCAAATGCTAGTAGTGGAGTAGTAATTGCCATAAAGTTTATATTTGCAACTTGCTCATTAAAAACATCAGATACTGGATTTCCAGGTATACTAAGTAATAAACCTATTATTGTTGCAAATCCGAATGCAGGAAATATTGATTTTGGAAATAAATCCTTTAACATCATAGCAGCCATAGCTGCAGCTATCATTATTAACATACCGGGAAGGGCAGTTATTATTGATGTTCCCTTACTTATATATTGACCTATTAAAATCATTGCACCAACTATTAACATAACTACAAGTTGGTATGAACTTCTTTTTAAATTTATATTAGCAAACATTATTTATACACCTCTCTTAAACTAAGCAGCTTTTTTATTTGATTTAGATGATCTTCTTCCTAATTTAGGTTCTAGTATGTTATATAACTTATTCGTAAATGGAAGAGTTATAAATACTAAGAAGATTAATCCTGTTAAACTAGACATCATGTTACTTGTAGCACCATATGAAAGTATAGTGTCAACCATAGCAGGGTCAGCTGCTATTTCTGGAACTTTCGTAAGTGCAGCAGATGCAGCAGTCATCATACTACCACTTCCAACTCCAGTTGCCATTCCTAGAGCATATGGATGAAGTCCAGTATATATTGAAACTGAACCTAGTATTGAGAAATATATTGTTCCAAGGACTGTTCCCATTAAGTAAGTACCTAAAACTCCACTTCCTTCTGGAGAGTTTATACCGTATTTTTCAGATATAACACCTAAAGAAGTTTCACGACTTATACTAGAACAAGAACCAATAGCTTCTCTTTTGAATCCAAATAATATAGCTAGAGGTAATGCTACTATTGGAGCTAGTATGTGACCAAATTCTTGAGCTAAGAAAGCAGGTCCTGCTTGTATTATTTTTTCAAGGTTAGGTCCAACAGTAGAACCATATTTTATACCAAGTAAAACTAGTGCGATTCCAACAACTTCACCAGCTATATTAATTTCTTTTTCACCTATAGTTTCTTTTAATGCTTTTATTTTTTTACCTAATAAATCTGGGGTAATTATAATACCTACTATAACTGCGTATAACATTGGGAATAACACTAAAGATACAGGACCTATATTAACTGTATACTCACCAATGAATTCACATGTAACAACTATAAGAAAAGCAGTTGTCATTAATTTGATTAAATTTTTGCTATTTTCCATAAAGCCTCCCTAAAATATATCCCTAAAGGGTAATCGTTTTCTTGAAAGATAAATAAAAAAGAAATATTTATCTTTTTATTTAGGACATGTCATTAATATGTCCTAAATTTAGGATAATTTAAATTGAGAAAATTGTCAACAAAAAAAGAAAGAAATGATTAAAAACGTTTTTTGTGGGTATAGCGATATGTAGTTAGGCAGTAAAAATATTATTAATTAGTGAAATGAATATATTATAATATAGTGCTACAATATAGATATATTAACAATTTTTTTACTTAAAATTAAAGGTATGTGGGGGATACAAGGTTAAGTAATTTAAATAGGGGGGATTTTTATGAGTGGGAAGTTTATTTCAAATTTAGCTTTGGGAATTGCGGTTTTTTCAATAGGATTAATAGGTTTAAGGTCGTTTAATATAGTTGATATACCGTTAATGGTTATAAATTTGTTGTTTGTAATTTTACTTAGTATTATGACTTGGATAAATTATAAGAATAATAGAAAATTTCAAATGTATGTTGGAATTGTACTTATGGTAGCTTTTGTTATAGCTGTTGTTTTGTAGAGATTTAGCGAAGTCTAGGCGAATAGGTGCTATATAAGTTTTGCTCCATACAAGCTAAAGATCAAGCTTGTAAATGTCGCTGCAACTTATATAGCACCTATTCGCTGTTTGTTTTATTAGATTTAAATACTTCTGTTAAACTCTAAGTATCTAGTTCCTTGGAATTTTAAAGTTCCTATATCACCTTCAACGAGCATGCCGTATTCTTTTCCTGAAACACTAAATTCCATTCTATCCTTACTTTCAAATTCAAAAGTAACATAATAACTGGTAGAGCTACTTCCATGATGATGCATTCCATTTGCATCAGTATGCCCAGAGTGCCTTGTAACTTCAGTTCTTTTAGAAACAACTCTACATTTTACATCTAATACAGGCTGTTTATTATTATAAGACCATTGATTAACCCCTTTGATAGCAGCGATTATAAAGCTACTTATAACAATAAAAAATATTATAAAAAACATTATTGAAAACAAGTCAAATGTTGGATCACCATAATACATATCCATATTAGCCCCTCCTTGTTATCTTTATATATTCAAACTATGATTTATAATAAGTGTAAGTGATAGATTTATACATTTGGTTACAAATGGGATACAGTAAGGATTTCGATAAGACACACATGGATATTTATGGTATATTAAGAATAATTATTTAATGGGGGTGTGAATACTATGCAAATACTAACACTAAGCCAAGCTATAATAAAAGTAGCTGAATTAGAAAAAATATATAGAACAAAACTACATCAAGTATCTGATGTTCAGAGTACAACAGTTTCATATATATTAGAAGCTGATGGTCAAAAGTATCAGTGTAATGATGAGTTTGATTTTGAAAAAGAATTTAAAGAAACATTAGATTTAGCTAATAATATAGAAAAATTAAGAACTGAAATTGCTAAGTTAAATAATATAACTAAGATAGATATAGAGGGTAAAAATCTAACTATACAAGGTGGATTAAATAGATTAAAAAAATTAAGAGAGCAAGTAGATATAATTGAGATGATAATAGATCAATCAAAGTCATCTAAGCAAAGAAAAGTTGATGCAGCTGCAACTTCTGTATACTACAAAGTTACTGAAGCAAACTTTGATAAATCAGAGATGAAGACTCTACTTGAGAATACAAATGAAGAAATATTAGAGTTAGAATTAGCTATTAATAAAGCTAATAATGAAACTGTTATTACTTTAGCCTAGTGCTAGTAATATATATAAGCATAATTGAAAATTATTTTGGAAATTAAAATTAGAGGATTTTAGATTAAATACAAATTACAACTTACAAATTACAATTTAAAAAAGTCATAAGACTATTATTACAATTTAAGGTTACAATTTTAAGTTCAAATATATTGGATATAAGTATATATATTAAAAAATCAATTATGCTAAAAAACAAGGAGTACCGTTTTGGTACTCCTTGTTTGATATAAAGGAAATTATATTAAATTTAGGCTCTGTTAGCTATCTTCGTGATTAATTATATCTAAAATAGGTTATAATAGCTTGGTTTAAGTTTTTGCAACTAAGCAAAAAGAATAAAAAGAGTGATAGAATCAAAGACATGTTAGTAGATGTAGCCACTAAAGGTACCTATGTAACTAGAGCTACTATTAGAAATAGATTTATTGAATTAACTTAAAATAAGGAACTATACTCCAAATTGATGAGACTATTTTAAAATTGGAAAATAATTGAATATAGTATATAGTATAATCAAGTTCGCAATTGTTATATAATGCGAAGTATAAATACTTCTGATAACATATAGATAAATAGGAATTTGTAGTGGAGATTATTTATACAATAGGAGGTCATAATGAAATTTATTAAAGAACATACAAAAGAAATATATTTTATAGCGGCTGTCTTGATGTTTATAGTTGCGTTTATGCAAAAAAGTACAATTTGGGCAATTTTAGGTTGTGCAAATGTAGTTTTTGGAATAAATTACGGTAAGAAATCTTAAATAGTTTTTGAATACTGACTATTAATATATTACGCACTAAATGTATCAAATTATATAAATAACCACACTTTAGCTTTAAATCCATTGAAAATACTAAAGTGTGGTTGTTTTTTTACTATGATTATCACGAAGTAAGCTAACATAGCCTAAATTTAATATTTTTTAATGAATATGCCTACTAATCTGATAATAATATACTATATATAGTGGAGGATATTTTGTGAAAGGAGCTTAAATGCTAAATGTTGAGAGGAAAAATAAAACAAGTATTTGCATTTGAAAGTATACATGAAGCAGAAAAATACAAAAGTGATATAGAGAATATTTCAATCAAAATAGAAGAGTATCTTAAAGTGTTAGAAAAAGAATATAATTTAATAGATTATCCAAAGGCAATAGTATGGACTAATAATGAATTAGCAACGACAGTTTTTTCTAATGTTCCAATACCAGCCTTTACAAATGAAAGATTCATATGTATTTCACCTGAAATATTTACATGGAAAACTATATATAGAGATATACATAAGGATGTACCTAACGAGAAGGTAGTTAATTATCATAACAATATAACAACGAGTTTGATACTACAGTTATTAGGACATGAGTTCACTCATCATCTGGATCTTTTTTTAGATGATTTTAATGAGGATGATATGGAGAATGGAATATGGTTTGAAGAAGGTATGTGTGAATATCTTAGCAGGAAGTATTTATTAAGTTATGATGAGTTTGAATATATTTCTCAAGTTGAGTGGGATTATATTATGTATTACAAAAATATTTTTAAGGATAATTCAATAGAAGATTTTGGGACAGAAAGTTATTCTAATGAAATGAGAAAAATTATGTATGATTATTATATTAGCTTTCATACTGTGAAAAAAATAGTTGAAGTAGTAGGAGAAGGAAATCCCAAAACAGTTTTTAAATTATATAAGAATTGGGATGAAGAGGGAAGGAAATCAACGCTTAGTGAGTATTTTAATATTGATATATTTAAGTAAAATTCTCAATATAATATAGCTATGGAATTGATAAATATAAATTTATTAGGGGTATGATATTTTGAATATTAATATTAAGGAGATTAATGACTCTTTATTTTTACATACTACAAAAATGATTACAGAATTAATGAATTACCATAGAAAATTAAATAATGCACCAAAAGAGTATTGGCAGACGGATGAACAATCTGTAGAAACTTTAAATGAATGGAAAAAACAAGGATCAGTATATAATATTTTCTCAGATGATAAACCTGTGGGATTCTTCTATATAAGGCTTGGGGGGCAAAATGTAGCTTGGCTAGAAGATTTATTTATACTTGAAGAATATAGAAGTAATGGTATTGGAAAACTTGCAATGCAAAAACTAGATAAACTTATGATTGATAGAGGAGTTGTATCAACGTTTGTTGATGTGATACCTAGAAACACAAGTGCTATGAAATTATATAAAGAATGTGGTTTTGATCACTTAAATATAATTCAGTTGAGAAAAAATTATGACGAGAGATTAAATAAAAAAGATGATGTAGAAATATTAGGGTTTAATTTTAAAAAATATTAAATTAAGAACAGCACAGTTGATGAGAGTAGCACTAAATAAGTTTAAATAATGCTAAAATAAAAATAAGTAGATTATTATATATTGGGAATTAATTCAGGGGGAGAATCTATGTTAAGGATAGCAATAATTATGTCGGGGGCATTGTTTTTATTATCTATGGTAGCTTTTATTTTGAAAGAAAAAGGTGCTTTTTTAATAAACGGGTACTATGCTATTTCAAAGGATGAAAGAGAATTATACGATGAATTAAAATTAAGCAAAGACTATGGAATTATACTTTTAAAAGAAAGTTTGATACTTTTGGTGGGAGTGATTGGATACATTTTTATCTCTCCGTTAATTTTGGGGATAGCAATGTGTGCTTTTATCATATATCTTGCAAAAGTTACTGTGAGTTTTAGGTTTGATAAGTACAAGAGTAAATAGTTTTTATATATTAAAAATATATCATGATAAAAGTAAGGAGTACCGTTTTGGTACTCCTTGTTTTTATAAAAACTATTTTAGTACCAAATTTATAGATGTTAGGCCAATTAACTTTTTAAAAAATTTAATAATGATAAACTATAATCAATAATTTAACGAGGAGAGGAAGAATTATGACAAGTAAAACAAAGTTAATATTATTGGCTATAGCACTTTTGATGCTCTTATATACAAGTATTATAGGCGATGATAGTGCATTTAATCTTATAGCTATAATTTTATTTACAGCAGGAATAAGATATTATGCAGATACACGAGCTGAAGAGAAAAAATAAAAAGTTTCCCAAATACTCTAAATGTCAATGTGAAAATTGAGCTAGTGCTATAATATAGAAAAGGAAGCAATTGTATAAAAGTATGAATTAACTATATTTATAGTAATATATATAGGAATTGGGGGCGGTAACTATGGAGAATAAAAAAAATCCAATCCAAAAATACATGGTACTATATATGAGCCTTGGAATGTGTTTTGGGGTTTCAGGTGGTTTAATATTTGGTACTATTTTCTTTCCTGATAATATGAGTCTTGGGATGTGTTTTGGAATTCCAATCGGAATGTGTATAGGAATGGCAATAGGTCAAGCAAAAGATAAACGACTTTCAGAAAACATAATGATAATAAAAAAAATCGAAACTGCGAAGGATTCGACAGACGTAGTGATTTATGTAATTGATAAAAATGAAATAGAAAAACAATATAGAGTCACTGAGAAAAAAATGAAAGAAGAAAAATTCGTAGAAGGTGACCGAGTAGCAGAAGAAATAGACGGCTATTTAGTTTCATTAGAAAGTAAATAAAATCATATAAATTGAAGTTTAGTAATGGATAATATTAATATATTATAAACTAGATATGTGGGAGCTTATGCTCTCATTTTTTTGTACCCAGAATCTATAAAAAACACCTCTGATGTATCGTAATATCACACATTGTACAAAATATTAAAAAAATTCCATAAAATAGGAAATAATGAGTTGACACACCTACAAAAGGTAGAATACTATTTGAATTGTAAATAATAAAAAATATAACAAAAGGGGATTTGGAAAATGAGTAGCAGAATTAAAATCATAAGAAAGATGAATAAGAAAACAGTACATGAAGTGGCTGAATATCTTGAAATTTCAGAATCTTTTTATTATAAAATAGAACAAGGAACTCGAACGCCAACTTTAAAATTGGCAAAGAAAATATCTGATTTATTTGGAGTACATGTAGAAGAAATATTTTAAATTATTATTTTAAAACTGCACTTATGGTGCAAAATATACACGACATAGTGTATAACAAAGTAGGGGGTAAAATTAATGAATAAAGTGAGATTGTTCAATAACCAAGAATTTGGAGACTTTATAACATTAGACAAACAGGGGGAAACATACATAGAATCAGCAAGAGTTGCATACGTACTAGGGTATAAAAATCCTAGAAAAGCAATAATAAATCACTGTAACAAAAACGGAATAATATTTGAAGCTGTAAACATTCCAGGGGGAAAAAGAGTAGAGAAAAAATTCATAAACGAAGCTAACTTATATCGACTAATCACTAAATCAAAATTACCAAATGCAAAAAGCTTTGAAAAATGGATCTACGAAGAAGTACTACCAAGCATAAGAAAAACAGGAATGTACATGAACGCACAAACAGTAGACAATGTACTAGACGACCCAGACTTATTACTAAAATTAACTCAAAAACTAAAAGAAGAAAAAGAAAAACGAGAAATAGCACAAAATCAAGCCATGAATTTGAAAAACACCATAAACGACAACAAAGGCTACATGCGACTGGGAAAAACTATATCCAGCATAGATGATGGAATAAGTGTAGGAGCATTTGCCAAAGTATTAAACAACATGAACATACCAGTGGGAAGAAATCGACTATATCAATGGCTTAGAGAAAAAGGCTATCTAATAAGTTTTGGAAGAGACAAAAACACACCTAAACAAAATTACCTAGAACAAGGACTATTTAAAACCAAAGAACAGACAGTAGAAACACCAGAAGGAGAAAAACTTGTAGTTAGCACATACATAACGGGAAAAGGGCAATTATACTTAATTAATAAAATACTAGAAGAAAGATTACAAAGAGCAAACAAAGAATACATAGGGGGATTTTAAATGTCGTTGTTTAGAAAAGTACATACAGAGTTTTGGCGTGATCCGAGGGTTTTGGAAGAACTTACACCAGAAGATAAACTATTCTTCTTGTACTTACTAACAAACCCAAACACAACTCAACTGGGAATATATAAAATAACTAAAAAACAAATAGCTTTTGAACTTGGATACTCTATAGAAAGTATAAATATCCTAATGGAAAGATTTGAAAACAAATATGACTTCATAAAATACAACAGTGAAACTAGGGAACTAGCTATAAAGATGTGGGGAAAATACAATTTAACCAGAGGTGGAAAACCAATGATAGATTGTATAGAAAAAGAGATAAAAGAAGTAAAAGACACATCTTTGGTGGATTACATACTAATCAACATAGAAAAAGATGATATAAAAAAGGTGCTTGTAAAATACCTTGAAAACATCAATAACAACGATACGTATGACGATACGCTCCCAAATATTAAACAAGAGAAAGAGAAAGAAAAAGAAGAAGAAAAAGAGAAAGATAAAGACATAGATAAAGAAAAAGTAAGTGATTATGAAAAAATCTATGAAGAAAATATTGGAGTAGTAAATCAAATCGTAAAAGATTGGATAAAAGATATCACAAATAAAATAGACCTAGAACTATTTAAAAAAGCAATAGAAATAGCTACAGACAAAGGTAAATGTAACAAAGGTTATGTAGCAGGAATTATAAATAAGTGGGTGGATAAAGATATAAAAAATATCAAAGCTTTAAATCAACACGAAGAAAAAGTTAAGCTTAGGGGGAAAGCTACAAATGAAGAAGATGGACAATTACCTAGAAAACCAACTGAAAAAGAACTTGAAGAAATCCGAAAAATGCTACAAGAAAAGTAATAGCTACAAATGTGAAAAATGCAAAGACCTAACTTTTATACTAAATGACAACATAGCAACTCCTTGTGAATGTAGAAGCTTAAGAATATGTGAAAGTATATTAGAAAACAGTGGAATAAGCGAAGAGTTTAGGAAAAAGACCTTTGATAACTTTGACTATTCCTTTAGCATGGAAAGTTTGGAAGCCTTTAGAACAGCTAACATTTATGCAAAAAACTTCAAGCAACTACAAAGCGATAGAAGAAACTCAATAATGTTTATGGGACAAGTTGGTAGTGGTAAAACACATCTATCTCTTGCAATAGCAAACAAACTTATGGACAAAGGTATAGGAGTGATATATATGCCTTATCGAGAAAGTATTATGAGCTTAAAACAAAATATCATGGAAGAAGAAAGCTATAAAAAGTTGATGAATAGATATAAAAATTCAAGGGTGCTTTTAATAGACGACTTGTTCAAAGGTGGGGTAACTAAAAGTGATTTAAACATTATGTTTGAAATAATAAACCATAGATATTTCAACAACTTACCTATGATTATTAGCACAGAAAAATACCTAGAAGAGCTTATGAACATTGATGAAGCCATAGGTAGTAGGATAATTGAAATGAGTAAAGCTTATATAATCAACCTTGTTGGCAAGAAGTTAAATTATAGGATATACGGTTAGATTCAAGGATAAGGTATAGTGCTTAAAAGATAAATATATAAGTTAATGAAGCCTAGATATTTATCTTTTAGCACACAGTAAAAACTACTTCATACTCATAATATTTTTACTAAGTTCATTGATACAATCAGATAAAGCAGAAAGTTTACCTTCTATCCTAATAAGTAAATACATACTCATAGCGATAGGAAAGCCAACATTTGCAATAAGTGTATGGATTTCTGAATTCATAAAAACACACATCCTTTCAATAAAAGTTATTGATATAAGTGTAAATATAAATTTTATTTTTAAATATTAAAGAAGTTCTTTAATTAAGGAGGGGCTATGATAGAGAGATTGGAATTAAAAGATGTTCCAGAGAATATGCAAGACATTGCACAAGAGATAGGGATAGAGGCATTTATAAAGTTGATTAAGTTAGTAGGGGGCAATTCTATATATTTTCCTAATGAGATTAATTTGACTAGGAGTATTAGAAATAGATATATAAAGGAGAATTTTGATGGAAGCAACTATTTAGAGCTTTCAAGAAAGTATCATATTAGTGATGTTCAGGTTAGAAAGATTATTAAATACGATATGTAGCTTTTAATTTAAACATAAAAAAGTAATCCTTTTTAAAAAATATCGAATTTAAAAAATTGCATTAAAAAGCCGCTTATATTTATAAGTGGCTTAGTATAATATAGACTTATATATTACGGTGTAAATTCACTTATAAAAGCATCATATCCTAATGCTTTTAGTTCATTTACTAGCTTATATGCATTATCTTTATTCTCAAAACTCCCTATTGAAACTCTATAGCAAGTTTCCTCATTTACCCATGCCACATCATAAAAAGCATCATGGTTTAGATTTTTTATTGCTTCAACTAATCTTTCTGCATTCTCTTTTTCTTTAAAACTTGCAACATTAACTCTGTACACTACCTTGTCTGGGTCTGGATTTGGGTCGGGCTTAGTTGGTTCTGTAGGTTTTGTAGGCACTGTAGGTTTAGTAGGTGTAGTTGGTTTGGTAGGCTTAGTAGGTTTGTCATTATTGTTATCATTGTCATTAGGCTCTTTATCATTATCTTTTATTGGCTCTTTAACTTCATCTTTAGGTTTTTCTGATTCTAATCCATTTATAGAATTGTCATTTTCTTCTTTAATTAAACTGTCGTGTTGTTCAAATGTAGAACATGGGTTGATGTGACTACAATTTAGTTTTTCCTCTGTAGGTTGTTGAGTGCTACATCCTGTGAGTACTACACTTGAAACTACTAATAGTGATATGATATTTTTTTTCATTGTTTTTTAACCTCCTAGTACATTATATGGTGGAGGAGAAGATGCGTGTAAAGATCGGTAACTTAATTTTGAAATCTTTGAAATGACTATTACACACAAGTTTTTCACGGATTTTAAAGTGACATAATTCCCTTGTAATTAAATAAAGGGGGTAACATTTCGTTACCCCCCTTACAATTTGGATTATATAACTAAGTCGTAGTCTTTAGTATCTGTAACTACTATTTTTGCATCTATTGCTGATACTATATCTCCACCATTAGGAGCAAAGATATTTTTTGATAATACTAAATCCATAAATGTCTTTATCTCTGCTTCAGTTACATCTTCTCTTGGATCGTCTATAGATATAGATACTGTTCTGTCTATTGAAGTTTTAAAACGCATTACTAATTTTGTTGTAGTTTCCATTATAGAAACACCTCCTAATTATTATTTTTAGTTAAGTATTGTGTTGTCTTGCTTTAAGATTTCAAGTGAGCTGTTCATTTGTAGAGCTATTATTCCATTTGCAACATCTAGTATGTCTTGAGAAGTTGCATCTGCTTTTACGTTAGAGTAAGATCTGTTTTTAACGATAGTTTTACCGTTGTTATCAAGCCCACAATCGAATTTAATTTTTAATGTAGATTGGTTTTTAGTTTCCATAACTGCCATTTAAATCACCTCCATTTGTTTTGTTAAGATAAGTATAGGTGGATTAGGGAGTAGTCAATATTAAAGTAGTTTAGGAATTTAGGAATTAATAAGTAAAATGTTGTATAATATATCAGATAGATAGGTTAAAAATGGGTATAAGATAGTTAGGAAAGTTTTTAGAAAGTAGGTGTAAGTTGTGAGTCATAAGATAGAAGTTCAAAGACCTTATAGACATTTTAAGGGGAATTTATATTATGTACATAGTATAGTGAAACATTCGGAGACAGGTGAGGAATTGGTGTCGTATCAGATGTTGTATCCTCCTTATGATATGTATGTTAGACCGCTTGATATGTTTATGGAGAAGGTTGAAGAAGGTAGAGAAGATAATGTTACAAATCAAGTTTATAGATTTGAGTTATATGAAGGAAAGTAGGTAGATAGTATGGCAGGTATAAAGTTTGAAGTAGTTGAGAATTTTGGATTTATTTCAGAAGGAAGTAATGGATGGAAGAAAGAGTTAAATTTAGTGAGCTGGAATGATAGAGCACCTAAGTTTGATATAAGAGATTGGGATGCCGATCATCAGAAGATGGGTAAAGGAATTACGCTTAGTACTGAAGAATTGAGAGAATTGAAGAAGATATTAAATGATATAGATTTATAGGAAGGAGTACCATTTTGGTACTCCTTTTTTATTGTATAAATAATTTATTTTTTTATAATGGAAAATGATATTGAAATTTAGATAGAACTATGGAATTGTATGTAAAAATATGGAAAATAATGATGCATATATAGTATAATTAGTTTGATATTAACTTATTTGATTGGGGGAAAATAATGAAAATAAAAAAACTACAAGTTGAAAATTTTAGATTACTTAAAAATTTAAATTTAGACTTAGAAGATGAATTATCTGTTATTATAGGTAAAAATAATTGTGGGAAAACGTCATTACTATCAGTGTTGAATAAGTTTATAGGTGATAAATCATCAATAAATACTTTTTCATATGATGACTTTAATTTTCAATTTAAAAAAAATATTAATGAATATATATTAGATAAATCTAAGCTATGGGAGACAGAGGATGGAATATCCTTAACTATTTTCATTGAATATGATGAACATGATGATCTTTCTAATATTAGTAATTTGATGTTAGATTTGGATCCGGATAATAATATAGTAGTATTGAAATTTGAATATGTTATAAATGAACATGATTTTAAAAATATGAAGCAAAAATTTGAAGAATATAAATTAAAATATGAAAAAGTAGAAGAATTAGAATGTTTTAGAAAATTTATAAGCGTATATTATAAAAGTTTCTTTAAAATACGCAGAAAAGCAGTATTATTTGATCAAACTAAAAAAAATATCAATTCAGAAGAGTTTATAGATCTAGATAAAAACAAAATAGATATAAGTAAAATAATTAGTTTTAAATATATTAGCGCACATAGATCAATCACTAATACAGAAAATGATAATACCTTATCAACATTATCATCAAGATATTATGAAAAAATGGAAATAGATGAATCTCAAAGTAAGACTATAGAGGCATTTCAAGATGCATTGATAGAAACAGACTCTAAACTATCGGAAGTATATGATGATATATTTAGTGATATATCTAGAAAAGTAAAAAAATTTGGAGGAATGAAAAAAGATGAAACTGTTATAAAAGTAATTTCATCTTTACAAAGAAGAGAATTACTAAAAGGAAACACAAAGGTTGTATATGATGATAATAATCATTATTTACCTGAAAGCTATAATGGGCTAGGATATTTGAATCTAATAAGTATGATATTTGAAATAGAAACACTATTAAAGGAATTTAGAAAAGATAACAAAAAAGGTATAAAGCCAGCAGATGTGAATTTATTATTTATAGAAGAACCTGAAGCACATACACATCCCCAAATGCAATATATTTTTATAAAAAACATAAAAGATATATTGAAAGAAAGTTGTGAAGAAGATGAAAATATTTTAAACTTGCAAACTATAATTACTACCCATTCTTCACATATTGTATCTGAGTGTGATTTTGATGATATTAAGTATTTTAAAAAAGTAAAATCATCACATATTGAATCAAAAAATCTAAAACAATTAGAAATCGAATATACAAAAGAAAAAGATGTAGGGAAAGCACATTTTAAGTTTTTGAAGCAATATTTAACCTTAAATAGAGCGGAAATATTTTTTGCAGATAAAGTAATTTTAATTGAAGGAGATACTGAAAGAATATTAATTCCTGCTATGATGAAAAAAATAGATCAAGAAGAAAGTAAAGGTTCAGATTTACCTTTATTATCTCAAAATATATCTATAATTGAAGTTGGAAACTACTCACAAATATTTGATAAATTTATATCTTTTATTGGAATAAGGACATTGATTATAACAGATATAGATTCATATAAACAAGAAATAGATAGAGATGAATTCGGAAATCCAAAGAAAAATACTGATGGAAGTATTAAGTATAAAGATGTGGCGAGTTCTGTAGATGAAAGTAAATATACTAGTAATGGAGCTCTTAAACATTTTTATGAAAAAGAGTTAGAACAATATAAATTAGAGGGAAAAGGAGATCAACTTTCATTTTTTAAAGATTTAGATTATAAGAATAAAACATTAGAAAAACATGGGCAATACTGGAGGTCATCACAAGATGGAGATTTGATGTTAGTATACCAAGTTGAAGAAACTAATGATGATAAAGAAACATATAATGCACGAAGCTTTGAAGATGCTTTTTTTCATATTAATAGAAGCTTAATAATTAATAATCAAGATAAATTTAATAGTTTAAAGAATAGAAAGTTTTTTAAAGAAAAGAAAGAAGATGGTATTGAATATAGATATAGTAGCTATGAATTAGCTATAAAATGTATACAAAGTAAAGCATCATTTGCCATGGATGTTTTATTAAATAGTGAAGAGAATGATAACTTAACTTATTCAAATTGGAAAATACCTAAATATATTAAGGATGGATTGATATGGTTAAAGAAAAATTAGAACCTGAAGTAGTTAATATAATAGAGTGCATGAAATCAAATGAAAACTTTTTATTAACAGGAGGAGCAGGAAGTGGAAAAACTTATTCATTAGTTCAAATTATAAAAGAAATTACGAGACTAGACCCACTTTCTAAAATAGCTTGTATTACATACACGAATGCAGCAGCAAAAGAAATAAATGATAGAATTTTAAATGGGAATGTATCAGCATCAACGATTCATGATTTTTTATGGGATAATATTAGTCACTTTCAGAAAGATATGAAGGAGTCATTACTAGAAATAATTAATGATAATAACTATAAAATTAATAATCCTAACAAAGACAATGAATATTACAATGAATTTGAAGATGGAGTTAGTTATAAGGAATATTTAAGGCTAGATAAAGGAGAAATTTCACACGATGAAGTATTAATATTAGCTAACTACATGTACAAAAAATATTCCAAATTGCGTAATATTTTAAAATCTAAGTATAAATATATATTTGTTGATGAATATCAAGACACATCACCATTAGTAATAGAAATATTATTAGATTTTATACAAGAAGGTAAGTTAAAAACAACTGTAGGACTATTTGGAGATTTAATGCAATGTATATATGATGATGGAGTAGGAGATGTAAATAATTATATAGATAAAGGTATAATTAAGGAAATTCAAAAGAAACAAAATAGAAGATGTCCACAAAAAGTTATAGAATTAGCAAATAAATTAAGAATAGATAATCTTGCTCAGACTCCATCAAATGATCTAAACGCACCAAATATGAAAGATGGAGTTATTAAGCAAGGAGACATAAAGTTTATATATTCAAAAGAAGTATTAATTGATAGTGTTAAAGAATGTGTAGCTTGTAAATCATGGGACTTTAAAGATCCTAATAAAACAAAGGAATTATATCTAACCCATAAATTAATAGCTAATAAAGCTGGGTTTGAAATATTGATGAAAATATATGATGATGATCCCATTATAAAATTTAAAAATGAAATAATCAAAGAAATAAAAGCTAAAAATATCAAGATTAACGAGAATGATACATTTGATAGTGTAGTAAATCAAGTAGACTTAAGATACAAAAAAGAACCTAATAAAGGAAAAACTAAGCTAGAAGTTAGAATAGAAGAATCTGATGAATTTAAACAATTATATGAACTTATTAAACATTGGAAATTTGGAAAAGTTAAGAAAATATATTTTACAAAAGATAACTTAATAGATGGTAAAAAAGATAGCTATTTAAATGGAAATGAGAATAAGTCGAAGAGAGATCAATTAATAAGTCATTTATTTAAAATACAAAATGTAATAAATTTATACAATCAAAATAAATATAATGAGTTTTTAAGAATAACTTCTTATAATATAAAAACTATGGAAGACAAGCTTAAAATAAAAAATGTAATTGATGAACTTAATAATATTGAAAATAAGACAATTGAAGATGTTATAAACTATGCACATATCAATAATATATATAAAATTGATGATAGACTTGATTACTTTATAGTTAATAATGAGTATTTATATAAAAGAGTAAAGGATATCCAATATAAAATATTTAAAAATCTATATGATTATTTAGAAGGATATGTTCCAATATCTACTCAACATAAAATAAAAGGTACTGAGTTTGATAATGTTTTAGCTGTTTTAGATAACGGAGGATGGCCTAGTTATAATTTCGAATATTTATTTGATATTGAAAAAAAAGAAAATATTCCGAAAGCTAGGAAGAAAAATTTTGATTCAATATTGGAAAGAACTAAAAAGTTATTTTACGTATGCTGTACAAGAGCAAAAGAAAATCTTGTAGTATACTATGTTCAACCAAGTGATCAAGTTTTAGAAACTGCAAAAGAATATTTTGGAGAAGAAAATATAATTAATCTAGACAAAGAGTGTACTTTGGCAACGATATAGCAGGTGATTTAATTACACAAATTTATCAATTAGTATATTGGATATTGGGGTATAAAAGGAGAAAATTTTCATGGCAAAAAATTCACTAGATAAAACAAGAGAAATTAAGGTTTTATTGGCTCAAATAAAAGCATTTATAGATACTATACAAGATATCTTAAACAATAAAGATGCAGCAGAGCATAATAGGTATGTAGCATATAAAGATATGGCATATATGTATAATGATTTTGCAGAACAAGTACAAAAAGTTCTTGATATTTCATCTATAATTTATACTTTTCAGGTAGATAAAATGCCAGGATTCATGGATACCGTGTGGGGGATGCAAAAAAAGATACTTGAACAAATATTACTAAGTTCAAAATTACTATGTGCGACTTTAGAAGGAAGTGTAGATTTTGTAGATGATGAGTTTGATAATATAGAAAATTTTATTTCTTCAAGACTACGTACAGTTATTTTTAGTAAACCTGAAAAAGAAATAGAGATTCAAAATGCGGTAGAATCATTACTTTTAGGGAGGGGATTAAATAAAGGAACTGACTATGATAGAGAATCAGGTAAATTTGAGTTTTCTGGAAAGGAATACATACCTGATTTCATTATTCAAAAACTTAAATTATGTATAGAAGTAAAACTCCTTAGACTAGGAAGAAAATCAAGAGTAATTGATGAAATTAGTGCAGATATTACTGCATATAGTAAACAATATGATCGTCAGTTATACATTGTTTACGACTTAGGTGTTATACAAAATGAAGTAGAATTTAGGAGAGATATAGAAAAAAGCGGAGATGTTAAAGTGATTATAGTAAAGCATTGAGATAAAACAGATAAGAAGGTATAGGATGTTTAAATTAAAAAAAAAGAATACAGGTAAACAGTATGAGGAGTTAGTAAGATATGTATATGAGCAACTTTCAAACTTTAGTGGAAAAAATATTAAAGTAGAAAGAAATGTGAAAATAGTAGGAAAATCAGGGACAACACATCAAATTGATGTATATTACCAATTTGAAATGAATGGAATTACGCATAGGGTCATTATAGAGTGTAAAGACCATAATAAAAGAGTAGAGAAAAGCATGATACAATCCTTTAAAGGAGTAATTGACGATATTGGTAATTGTACAGGTATATTTGCGTCAAGAAATGGATTTCAATCTGGGGCGAAAGAATATGCTAAATATTATGATATAGAACTTATAAGTGGAGGAGAAACTCCACTGTTAGCAAAAGTATTAGATAAAAAAATAGGAATATTATTACCAGATAAAAATATTATAGGTCAACCGTTTTGGACAATAATGAAAAGTGAGAATAATGATATAACTGGAAGTTATATACTGATAGCTGAGAATACAATTGGCTTATTTATATCAAAAAAATGTGCTGAAGAAATTGCTAAAAAAACCGGAGGAACTGTAAGAGGTGTATGCCAAAAGCATTTAAGAGCAATTCTAACATATACAAATTTATCAGGGCTTAAAATTTGTATGTTTTTACTAGATTCTCAAAAAGGTTTAGTAATAGAATCTAGAGCAATAGAGGAATATTTTATAGTTTAATTAATTATTATTATAAATAAAATGATTAATGAATTATATACATAATCCATTAAATATTTATTAAAATACGAATAAAATTTATAATGAGGAGAACCGTACCACAAGTAAGTGATACGGTTTTGATTTTACTATAAAAACATAACTAAACGTAGACATTATAGGAGTATAAAATGATATCAGAAAAAGAATATAAAGAAGAAAAAGAAGAATTGAGAAAAAGATATAGAGAAGAACAGTTCTATAGACAAAGTATAATTCTTATAAATGATTTCAGTAATGAAGTTTTAGGTGGTGAAATTGATAGGTTAAAAACATATTGTTTTGAAAATTTAAAAGGAGACTTTAAATATTCTTATCCTAATATTGAACAGATACATAATTGGAGATTTGATTGTGATGATACAAAACTAGCTCGAGCGATATATTGTGTTATTTGGGGATATATATTCGGTCTTAAAGCTGATAACATAGGGCCACCTTATTCTAAAAAAACTAAGCAACATTATCGTGGTGATACAATTAATAGCTTTCAAACACTATTTGGAAGTTATGAAAAAGAAATATTTGCATACAGAGCTAGATTCTACGATTTGGATAAAGACATAAAAACTTGGTCGAATATTATTAAATTTAGATACCAATACCATACTATTGGAAATTTTATTTTATTACAGAATAATAAAAGTGATAGATTACGTATAAATAATGGACGTGGAAAATGTAAATTAAAAGATTATTTTGATTTATTTCTTTTAGATGTATATGAGTATCAGAAGGGCAATGCCTGTATATTAAAAAAGCAACTTGAACAAAATTCTTTTTATAAAGAGTTTTCTATAAATTCAATTAGAGAGATATTTTTTTTAGATATTTATTTTAATGATAAAGAACCGAAGGAATTCATAAATATATCTAAAGATAAAAGATTAAAAGAAACTGGAAGCAAAGAATATAGGAAAAAAAATGAAAATAAGTGTTTTTCAGAAAAAGAATATAAAAAATTAGTTAATGATTATATAGAAAAAAGTGAAGAAGTAATTGCTAAAAGATCATGTAAAATGGTTGAGATGTTAAAAGAAGAGATTAAGGAAGCGAAAAAAATTGGTATACTGTAGAATTTTCAATAAAATTTAATTCTAATACGAGACTATTATAAATTAGGATATTTACACTTTATAATAATATGTCTGATAGAACCAAGAAATTAAATAAGATAAACTTTAGTTTATGTTATATTAATTACATAGACCTAAATCAATTATAATAAAAGTATAAATAGGTATATAAAATAAATGTTATACATAGGATTAAAATTGATTTTTTAATTGGTCTTGTAAAGTAATATAAATATATTTAAAATCTTAATACAAGCATATTGAGGAGTAACGTTTTGTTACTCCTTCTTTTATGCAAAAATTAATTTAATAAAATCAAAAATAAATGCAACTATTTTCACAAAACTTACAGTCTAATAACTGTGAATAAACAAATCAAAATTTTGAAAAGCAATATGTACATATACGTTTTAGGAGGAATACATGAACAACTTAATAAAAAAAGCGAAAAAAGGTAACGAAGAAGCCTTTTTCACGCTTATTGAAGACAACAAAGTATCAATGTATAAAGCTGCAAAAGCTATATTAAATAATGATGATGATATAGCAGATGCCATACAAGAAACAGTGATAGCAGCCTATAAAAATATAAAATCACTTAAAAATGATGCCTACTTTAAAACATGGCTTACAAAAATACTAATAAACAAATGCAAAGATATCATAGCTAAAAACAAAGATGTACTAACTTTAGATGAATACCTAGAAGAAGGATATACCCAAGAATTTCTAAGCAAATTTGAAATAGAGGACATGCTAACGAACTTATCAAAAGAGCAAAAACTAGTTATATCTCTTTACTACATATCACAATTTAACACACGAGAAATAAGTGAAATCCTAAAAGAGTCAGAAGGAACTATAAAGTCTAGGCTATCTAGAGCTAGAAACAAGATAAGAAAAAGTATGCATATAGTAGGGGAGGCATAGAAGATGGATCAAATGAAAAAAGTTGATAAAATAATAGGTGGAAATGAAATCCCAGATTGTATAGATATTAAAATAAATGAAGCTAGAAATCATATAAAAAAAGAAAATAGAAGACGTAAAATTGTTAAAAACACAGTATTATCATTTTCAGCAACCTTTGTAATACTCTTAGGACTTAGTATATCAAATCCAGCTTTAGCAGATAAAATACCTTTCTTAGGAAATGCAATAAATACCCTAAAAGAAGATAGTGAACTATGTGAAAAGTCTATATTTATCAGATATATTAACAATAAAAATGCAAAAAAAATAAATGAAAAATCAGCAAGTAATGACGTTGTAATTACAGTACAAGAAGCTACTTGTGATGGGAGCAACTTATATATAAGTTATTTAGTTGAATCAAACAACCATAAGATTGATAAAGCAGAGGATGTGTTACTTGGAGAAACTATTAATAGTGGGCATATAAAAGCAAGCTTTAGTGATGAAGAATTGGAGATAGTTGATACTGATAGTAAGAAGGTAGCTGAAAATACTTATGTCGTAGTACAGTATATAGACCTTGCTCCACTTATAAAGAAAGGAATAGATATAAAAGATGAATTTAAATTAAATATACATATATCAAAAGTAAGAGGATTTATAGAAGATGAAGGGGAAAAAAAAATATGGGGAAATTGGAATTTTGATATAGATATAAAAAGTAGTGACAGTACAAATATAAAGTATAAGCCTAACTTGGAAAATAATAAAGCAGTATTAAAGCAAGTAGTTTTAACTCCATCTACTACTGAGGTGGAGGTGGATATACCTAAAGAATTTGGAGCTAGTGCTTACATATTAGCTTATGATGATAAGGGTAATAAGCTAGAAGGACACACTTTTAGTTATAATAAACCTAGTAAAATTGGAACTTTAGAATATAATAAATTTACACCTATATCTAAAGATGCAAAGTACATAATAGTCAAAGTTGTAGACAAGGCTACTGATAACCTAGACTTACTTAGTGAATTTAAACTAGACTTAACTGACACACCAAAAAATAAATAAAATTTAATGTGTAAAATAAAAGGAGTACCGTTTTGGTACTCCTTGTTAGACCTAGAAATAGTGAACATTATCACAAGTAAAGAAGTATTAAGGACATTGTAAATTGAAATATATTGCATAAGGTTCTTTTTATATACAAAAACACTGAATTATAAGTTAGATATAATTTATGAAAAGTCGGGGTTATATTTATATTGAATATAATTAGGGTGAAAATTGAACCATATATTGACTTGGAAAGAATAAAAATAAAATAATTTAGGTTTGAAATTATTTAAACAAAATTAAAAAATCATACTTAAATAGGATAGCAAGTTACTGTGAGATATTATAATTGGAGGAAATAATGCGAGAAATTACTATAGATTATATTAAAGATAAAGATATCACTATTGATAATATTAAACGAAGGCTATATGAAGTTGCCCGAGGTATTAAGGAAAATAATAAGATGAATTTGACCGATATTAACATAATTTGTGAAGAAATATTTGGGAAAATACTGAATGAGATATTTGACATAAATTTGGTATCTATGTCAGCAGAAGTATCGGGAAATTTTATTGCAGTTGATCTAATTGACTATGATAATAAGGTTGCTTTTCAAGTGACATCAAGAAGTGACAGAAATAAAATAGAAAATACTATTGAAAAATTTAATAAATCGGATATATCAAAAGAAATTGATAGTTTAAATATTTTAATTTTAGATGACGAAGAACATAGGTATAATAAGCCAGAAAAAATTACCTTAGCTAATAATAAGGATTTTTCATTTAAAGATAATATTTATAATTTTAAAAAAATTACTGATTTAATTATAGAACGAAATAAAATAGAAATTGGATTTATCATAAAAATTTATGATGACATAAATATGGTATTCGATTCAGGAAGAATAAAATATTTTAGTATTATAAAAAGTACTGAACTACTTACAAGTGATTGTTATCATGAAGCATATGAAACTGCTATGTGGAAGCATGGGTATGGAGATATTCAACTTACAGCATTTATTCCATTAACTTATGAAAAAAAGATTAGTTGTTTATTACAATTTAGGAAACATGATATTTCTGATGCATATATTACACTTAATCAAGACATGTTACTGAAAGACTACTTTATTGAAGAAGATGAATTTAAAAGAAAACATAATGTAGGTAGATATGTAGATGAAGAAATGTTGTATATGCAGATAGAAAATATACGATTTAATATTAATGCACATACTGGCTATCATATTTTCCAATTATTTTGTAAATTAAAAGATCAGTATCTTGAATCTAAAAAACTAATCGATAAGAAACTTGGTGCGGAATTTATTAGAAAAATTGAAGATGAATATTGTATGATGACCATACGTAAACAGCAGTGGGATGAAATTTTATTTTTTGCTAGAGAGCATGACTACTTTAATGACAATGGAGAATGGAATATTTTCAATAATAATTTGAGCAATGATAGTTTGGTTTTGTCACCTAATGTACATGGTGAAATTAGAGGAGATATCTTGGCTAAAATAAGAGTAGAGCGTTCTAGAGAAAATATAAATATGCTAGATGTATTCTGGGAACCAGGATTTAAATTTGGTAAGCCTAGTATGGAAGGATTCGATAATGTAGTGAAGTGGAAAGCTGATTACACGTTAGATTGGATGAAAAATAAACTTTTACCAGAAGCACAAGAGTTTTATAAAAATGGAAATGAGAATACAAGCAAAACAGTGTCATTGATAAAGCAGATTTTTAGTAAAAGTTAATTTTAAGTGAGCTTTATGTATAAGAGTAAATTGTGTTATGAAAGTGAAAAATTATGAGCATGATGATATAAATACACCAATTAGACACTATCAATTATGGTCACTTGTTTTTTCAAGGAGTAGAAATTGATTAGAGTAAGTTCCTATGGATATGTTACGGATAGCCGTATCACAAATAAGTGATACGGTTTTTTATTGTTTAAAATATTATAATCTTTTTTATATAAAGAAATTCTAACCAAATGGTAAAAAGATATAGTGCATACATTAAAGTTTATAAAAATATTAACGATATATTAAATTAAGTAATAAATTTCCAAAAAAATTTTATAACTTAATAATATATAAGGAGGCTTCAATATGGAAGTAAATTTTCAATATGAAGAACATAATTATTTACCTATTGAGACCATATCTGTAATAGGAAAGTTTAATGATTATGATCATAACAAAGGAATTATGACTAAAGAGAATAATAAATGGACATTTAAATGTGATTTACAAAAAGGCGAGCATCCATATAAGTTTCTTATTAATGGAGAATTAAAACTTAATGATCCAACTGCAAACATATATTTACCAGATGACAATGAAGAACTTTGGTCTATAGTTAAAATTAATGAAAATGATCAAAGATTATACAACAATACTCAATATACAACGCATATAGAAAGCTACAACATAGGTTCTTCAGTAAGTGAGCAAGAAAACATCATAAATAAGAAAGTTTTTAATATAACTTTAGATAAAAAAATAGTAACAAGATTTCAATTTACTAACGTAACAGGACTACATGCCGTAACAACAGCATGGTATACACCTATAGGAGAATTATTCCAAGTAACTGAGAATAATTTATTTATGACACCCGAGATTAAAGAACCAATAATGTTATGGTTTTGGATAGATTTAACGAATAATACTCGTAAATATCCATTTGGAACTTGGACAATGAAATTCTTTATAGATGGAGAATTTGTATTAGAAGATCAATTTAAATTATTACAAAACTCAGTATATTCACCACATGGAGAAATAAGATAGTAGATTGTAAATCAAATAAATAACAGTAAAAGGATGTGAAAGGCTATGAGAATAACTAGCAATGTTAACTTAAACGCAAATGTAGTTATTAATAAAAATGACAATAAGGATGAAGCTAAAAAGGCAGAAAACAACAATCTGACTTCAGCAGTACAAGATATCAATATAAGAGCTAAAGAGGAATATAAACCTTCAATTGTTAATGATGATAAAAACTCTTTAAATAAAGAATCTAAAGAAAGTAATACAAGCAAGAGTTCAATAGGTGGATTTTTCAAATCAGTAGCTGATACATTTACTTATGCAACTAGTGAGGTTTCAAAATTTGTTAAGACATCAGTTTCTGTAGGTGAAAGTGTTATTAATACAGTTAAATCAGTATCAAATACTGTAGTTGACGCAGCTAGTGTTGTATCAAAAAGTATAAAAGATATGTCAGACTCAGTAAGTGAAAAAATAAAAGATACTGCATCACAAATAGCTAGTACTTTTAAACAAGTTACAACTACTGCCGCCGACCTGAAAAAAATAGCTGAAGAAACTAAAAATTCAGCTACATCTCTAATAAGTACAGGAGTAAAGACTGCTGTTTCAATAGGAGAAAATGTTAAGGAAGTAGCAGGGAAAATTGGAACATCAATAGATGAAATCAAGGCTGAGTGGAACAATCCAAACAATGGAATTATAGATAAAATAGTTCATACTGGAACAAAGATAAAGGATGGAGTAGAATCTATAAAAGAGCCAATAAAAGAAATAGGAAACACAGCTTCAACAGGGTATAAAGAAATAAAAAAACATTACCAAGATATAAGAAATAATATTGAAACTTCATTATCTACTATTAATGAAGTTAAAAACACAGTTGTATCAGTTAGCAAGGATGTAGTTGATACAATAAAAACAGTTACAGGTGAAGTTATAAATACAAGTAAAGTTGTATATGGAAGTATAAGTGATGCTTCAACTAATATAAAAAATACAGTTCAAGATGGATATAAAGAAATTAATGAGATTATACAAAACTCATATGGTGATAATGAAAAAGATAGTAATAACTTAGAAAATAATGATGGGATGATACCTGCATTAGCTTAAAGCGTTTTAACTAATGCTATAAGTAATAAACCACAAAATACATAAAATTTAATGTGCAAAATAAAAGGAGTACCGTTTTGGTACTCCTTGTTAGAATCAATAATAGCGAACCCTATCACAAGTAAGGGATAGGGTTCATTATTACATAGCATTTCTTTGCTGATCAAAACTTGAAATAGGTGGAAACATTTTAAAAAATAAAAATCTTACTAAAGGAGATACAATTAATAAATTTAAAGGAATTGCAAAAATAAAGTTTGTAACTATAGCAACACCATAAGCAGAAATAAAGTTAGAATTTAGTCCTAAATTAGTAATTACTCCGAATAATGACATCCAAATAACCATACCACATCCTGTGAAAAATGACATACACAACCCTACTTTTGCCATAGAGTCAGTTGGATTTAATATTTTACTTGTAATGACTTTCACAACTTTACCAACTATAAAAATATCTCCTATTAATGCATATAGAAAAGCGACTGGGAAACCTAGCACTGCATGTTTAAATATAGATAATGAAAATCCTTCAACTATAGCTATATTATAGCAACTCATGATAAATACCATTATTGTAGCAATCATTAATATAAATATAAAATGTTCTTTTTTGTTTTTAAACAAGTTAAATACCTCTCTTCTAATAATTAGTCAACTAAGTTGACTAATGTATAATATCATTTTTAACTCTATAATGTCAACTAAGTTGACTAAAGTTGTATTATAGAGTTAAAAATGATATATAATGTAGATAGACTTAATTAAAAAAAGGAGTATTTATATGAGTTCAAATTTTCAAAATTTAAATATAATAGATTTAATAAGTGAAAAACATGCAAAGCTTAGAAGGATGGTAATAGAAACTTGGGTTGAAAGGGGAGAAGAAAGGGTTAGTGATACAGAATCCTATATGATTGCACTAATAGAAAAAAATGAATTAACAGTGGCACAGATTGGAAGAATAATAGGAATATCACGCCAAGGAGCTCATAAATGTGCAAAAGGCTTAATTGAAAGAGGATATATTATTATAGAAAATCAAGACGTAAATTCTAGAGATAAGATACTTTCTTTAACTGAAAAAGGATTAAGATTTTGCAAACAGACATTAATCTTAAAAGAAGAATTTGAAACTAACATTATAAACTCTATAGGTGAGGATAAATTTAAAATATTAAAAGAGTGTTTAAGTGAAAGTTGGTTTGAAAAATAAGTATTGTGAAAAATTAACCTTAATATAAAATCCTTTAAAATATATAAAAGTATAAGGTGTAATAAAAAATTTTAAAAGCTATTCGATATAATAAAAACACGCTCCGTAGAGTAAGGTACGGAGAACCGTATCACAAGTAACAGAGCACGGTTGTATAAAAATATACTATGAGTTAAAATAAATAAAGTATAAAAGTAGCTTTAATATAGGTAGCTGTATTAAGGCTACTTTTATTAGTTTTAAATTTATATTCAGGAAGGTGATTTATGAGTAAGAAACCAATTTATAAAACATGGATAAGAGTAAATAAGATAATTACTTTTTTAATAATTTCTATTTTGCTACTATTAATGTCATTATTGCCAATTAATTTTTATTTACGTGTTAGTATTATTATTTTGCTATTACCATTTTTATATATTTTATTTATAATATCATATTCTTATTATCAATTTTCAGATAGAGGTGGGGATTTTCAATCCAAAATACATCATTTGATTATAAATAAGATTAGTTATAAAGAAAATGTAAAAATATTAGATATAGGAGTGGGGAGTGCTTCGCTTATAATTAAGTTAGCTAAATCATTTAGGAAAGCATCTCTTGTAGGTATTGATTATTGGGGAGATGATTGGGAATATTCAAAACAAATATGTGAATCTAATGCTGAATATGAAGGGGTATCAGATAGAATTAATTTTATAAAAGCAACTGCATCTGATTTACCATTCAATGAAAATGAATTCGATATAGTAGTAAGTTGTTTAACTTTTCATGAAGTAAAAGATGAGAGTGATAAAATAAAAGTGTTGAAAGAAGCTTTAAGAGTTCTTAATAGGAATGGAGAGTTTGTATTTCTAGACTTATTCCAAGATGAAAAAATCTTTGGAAAGAATGAGGAGTTTTTAAATACTATTAATTCACTTGGAATTTCAGAAGTTAAAGTTGAAAAGCTTGAGAATATAATTAAATTGCCAACTATACTATTACATAAAAAGGTGCTAGGGAACGCTATGATTATTTATGGTAAAAAGTAAAATGAGAATAAATAAAAAATGCTTAGTGCGTTAACACTAAGCATCCTTAGAACATTTATTTTGTTTTAGGGCTATCGGAATAAGTTAATAAAAATTAGCGCTGATCTTTGCGGGATGGAGTGCTTTTTTCTTTGATTTTAATTCTTATGTAATTAAAAAATATATTGTTTGTTATATTAAATTTAAGATGCGATTAAGGAGTAACTATTTGTTACTCCTTCTTTATATATGTCAGAATAATTATGGAATATTTACAACTTTAATATAATAAAATAAGTAAAAAATATAATTTGTAAAAGTATTTGGAGGATTATATGGGGCAAAATAATTTAACTGAATCTAAAATAATGCAAGTGTTAGATTGGAGTTATGATAAAGCAATAAATGGATTACCTGGTATGGAAACGGCAGATGAATTAGCAGAAAAGTATCTTAGTAAATCTAAGTCAATTGATGAAGCTATAGATAAATTTATTAATTGGCAACTAGCTAAATGTGCGACTAGTGGATTTTTAACAGGATTAGGAGGAATTATAACCTTACCTGTGGCGGTACCTGCTAATATAAGTTCTGTAATATATATACAAACAAGGATGATTGCTAGCATTGCAAAAATGAGGGGATATGATTTAAAAGATGATCAAGTTAAAACACTGGTATATGTATCACTAACAGGACAAGCTGCAGCAGATATATTAAAACAATCAGGTATAAAGATAGGTACAAAAATGAGTACAGTTTTAATAAAAAGAATGCCTATTGAAATAATAAAACAAATAAATAAAAGAGTAGGATTTAGACTTGTAACTAAATTTGGAGAAAAAGGGGTTATTAATTTAGGAAAATGTGTACCTGTAGTAGGCGGTATTATAGGTGGAACAGTAGATGCAGTTGGAACACGAACTATAGGAAAAACAGCTAAGAAAGTTTTTAATTAAAATAAAATTACTTTTCACAGAATAAGGTATGGAGAACCGTATCATAAATAAAAAAATATATAGACGTAATCGCTTTTCTATTGACTGATACCTTAGGGATTAGATTAACATATAAAAGAGAGGTGATTATATGTTAATAAATGAAGTTTGTAAATTAACTGGACTAACGAAAAAAGCAATTTCTTATTATGAAGAACAAGAATTAATAGAAATAAAAAAGAATAATAGTGGATATAGAGAATATTCAACAGAAGATATCTCACTATTAAATGAAATTTCATTATATCGTAAATTAGATATTGGAATTAAGGATATTAAGTTAATACTGAGAAGTAAAGATAAAAATAGTATACTTAACAAAATTATTCAAGAAAAACAGAAGAAAGAAATGCAAATAAAAATGCAAAAAATATATTTAGATAAAATTATAAATAATAATTTTAATGATGAATTTATAAAAGTATTAAATGAAGAAATTATAGAGATAGAACAAAATAATGGAGAATTTATTAAGAGAGAATTAGAAAGAGCTTTTCCAAGTGGATTAGGAAAATATTTAGCTTATCATTTTGGGCCATATTTAAATGAACCTATAGACACAATTGATAAATACAAAGCATGGATTAATATTGTTGAATTCTTAGATGATGTACCAGAAATAAAAATTCCAAGAATTATAGAAATTGGGTATGAAAACACAACAGATGAAATGCGAAAACAAATGATTAATAGAGTAAGAGCGGAAATAAATAATATGCTAAATGCCAAAGGGGAAGAATTAGAAGCATATAATAAGAGAATACTTGAAAGTATAGATAAACAAAATGAAAAATCATTATTAAAGACAATGAATCCAATAAATAAATTTAAAAAACAATTAAATGAATTTTTTAATAGTAGTGGATACTATGATATATTTATTCCTAATATGAAAATATTAAGTAATGAATATAGAGATTATCATAATAAACTTATGGAATTAAATGAATTAATGTGTAAAGAATTAGGAATTAAGTATGATGAAAATATGAAAATAATAAGGATTTAAAATAAGTTGAAGGTTTATTTTTAATTAAAATTTGATATTTTGTTACTCAGCATATATATAGATAAAAATAACCCACTTATAATTGATATATTTATCAATTATAAGTGGGTTATTTATTTAAAGTGATTCAATTAATTCTTCTAACTTTGTAGATAAAGTTCTTGCACGCTCAAAATCAGTATCCTTTAAAGCCGAAGCTATTTCCATTTCAACTGATTTCTTCTTTTCTTCAATTTGTAGATAATCCTTATCAAAATGATTAGCATAAATCATCTTTCTAAACTTACGCATACTCATCTTTCTAACTGTCTTATCTTCAACAAGTAAAACATAATCCGCACAGTTAACTATAAAATGATAATCATGAGATACCATTAAAATAGCACCTTTGTAATCAGCTATGGCTTTTTCTAAAGCCATTTGAGAATAAATATCTAAGTGGCTTGTAGGCTCATCCATTAGTAACATATTTGCTTTACTAGCAGAAACCTTCGCCAATTGAAGTATATTCTTTTCTCCACCAGATAAAGATCCAATCTTTTGTGTAAGTATATCTGGATCAAAACCATATCTTCCAACATATCTTCTAATCTCACCATAAGTCTCAAATCCAACATCATAGAACTCTTCAAGTATTGTATTAGACTCATTTACTACCTCACTTTGCATTTGAGATAAGTAAGCTAGCTTAATGTCTTCATGTATTTCAATAGATTCATTATTATTTTTAAATATCTCTCTTAATAAAGTAGTTTTTCCTACACCGTTTGTACCAACAATAGCTACTTTATCAGTAGATTTTATCTCGAAGTTAACATTCTCTAAAAGAACTTCATCAAATGATATACCAAAATCACAAGCCTTTAAAGCAATAGTTTCTTCAATTTCATTATTTGTCTCTAAATTAATATATGGTTGTTTAATATCTACAAATGGAGCTTTTATTCTTTTAGCTTCTAATCTTTCTTGGATTTTAACTCTAGCTTTTAAAGCTCTACCTCTAGAAGCTTCAGCATTATATGTTGCTTTCTCTCTTAATATTTCGATTAAAGCTTCATTTCTTGCAATTTCTTCTTCATCAGCAATAGACATTTCTTGTAACTCTATTTTAGTTTGAAGAAGAGAAAAGTTGTAATCAATATATCTACCATCAAATTCTTGTAACTCTGTATTTTCAAGGTGAATAATTTTGTTAAAGCAATGATTTAATAAGTATCTGTTATGAGTAATAACTAAGATTGTTTTCTTATGAGAATTAATTAAGTTTTTAAGAGCATTAAGGTTCTCAAAGTCTAAGAATACATCTGGCTCATCCATAATCATTAAATCTGGGTTATTAAGCATTTCTTTAATAACTTGAATAAGTTTAAATTCCCCACCACTAAGCTCAGATATCATTTTATCTTTATGCTTAGCTAAATCTGCAAGATTTAACTTCTTATTTATATTGCTTTCATAATCATCACCATCAATTGCATCAAAGGCATCTAAAGCTTCTTGGTACTTTTCTAGTAAAGTGTCAATATCAGAAGATGTTTCCATTTCACTACAAATAGATGCTATTTCATCTTGTAGTTTGATAAATTGTTCAGCTATATATTCGAAAACTGTAGTTTCGTTTGTGTTGTCTAGTTGTGAGAACTGGCTTACGTATCCAATTCTTAAATTTGGATTCATTTCTAATGTACCATCAAATACATATTTTTCTGGATTCATTATTATATCTATAAGTGTACTTTTTCCGCTACCACTTGCACCTATAAAGGCACAGTGTTGACCATCTTCTAATGTAAATGAAACATTATTATATAGATCTTTTTGCGGAAGTGAGTAGGACAAGTTGTCTATTTTTATCATATAAATACCTCTCTTTATTATTGTTAAGCGTAAAAAGAGCCTATAAAAATAAGCTCTTTAATATATAATCAATCTCAATTTTATAATTGATAGTATATAGTAACGACATTTTTGATTTCTTTTGATAGCATAACATTTTTCAAGTCGAATTTCAATTATTTAAAATTGGGTTTTTGATAGGCGAATTAAAGTACTATAAAAGCACATTTTTGAGTAACCAGTTACAATTAGCCGCATTATAATATATAATAGACTTAAAATATTATCATAGTGGTATAGTATATATGTAGAGTGATGATAATTACAATAAAATAATCTGGAGGTAAGACAATGGATAAGAAAGATTTTTCTAATTTAGAAGATCAAATTATGTCTACCGTTAACAATGCACTTAAAGCAGTAGATTTTGCTAATTTGAAAAAAGATATTAATGATAAAACTGAGGGTACTATAAATCAATTTAAAACAAAGCTTAATGGGTATACTTCAAAGTATATGAATTTAAATAAAAAAAATAAAAATGATGTATCAAATTATATAAGTAAAAAACCAGCTGGAAGTAAATCAGGAGTAGTTTATATAGTATTTGGATCGATTGGGATTTGTTTTTTCGGTTCTTCAGCTTTGGGATTTCTAATATTTAAGTTATTGTTAGGTAGTATTGCTGTAGTAGGTAGCAATGTTTTGTTTGGAACTTCACTATTATTTCTTGCAGCAAGTGTAGGTTTATTAGTAAGAGGAATAAGTTTACTAAAAAGAGTAAAACGTTTTAAGACTTATGTAAGATTTATTAACGATAATAGTTATTTCTTAATTCAGGACTTAGCAAACTTTGCTAGACAGAGAAAGAGATTTGTTGTTAAAGACCTAAGTAAAATGATTGAGGTAGGTATGTTTTTAGAAGGACATATAGATGAAGAAAAAACTTATTTTATGTTAAGTGATGAAGTCTATAATGACTATTTAAATTTAAAGAAACAACAAATAATTGAAGTAGTTGAAGAAATTGATGATGAAAAATTAGAGGAAGAAATATATAATTCAGAAATAGAAGAAGTAGAAGGTACTATTAAAATAGGAAGAAATTATATTGAACAAATAAAAAATATAAGAAATGAACTTTATAAAGAAGAGATAGCTGTAAAGTTAGATAAATTAGGAGATATTTCAAACCAAATTCTTAGTCAGGTTGAGAAAAATCCTAACAAAATACAAGAGGTTAATAAATTTATAAATCATTATCTTCCTATTACTATAAAATTAATTAATTCCTATAAAGATTTAAATAATCAATCAGTTCAGGGCGAGAATATAGAAAATGCTAAAATTGAAATTGAAAAAAGTATTGATCTTATAAATAACGCTTTTGAAAATTTATTAGATGATTTATTTGAAGATGTTGTTTTAGATGTTTCAACAGATATTTCTGTTCTTAAAACATTATTTAAACAAGAGGGATTGGTAGAAGATGATTTTAAAAAGTAAGTTTCAAAGAAAATGGAGGAATAAAAGATGAGTGATGAATTTAATAAAGAGTCTATTGATATAAAACCAGAATTAACTTTTCAACCATTTCAAGAGGAAGTACTTGATGTAAAAGTAAAAGAAGAAAAGGTAGAAGAGTCAGTGGTTGAGGATATTCAATTAAGTGAAGAAGAGCAAAGAATGGTTGATCAGTTTGTAGATAAAATAGAGATAACTGATTCAAACTCTATTTTACAGTATGGGGTAGGTGCTCAAAAGAAGATTTCTGATTTTTCACAGTCAGCACTTAATAATGTAAGAACTAAAGATTTAGGCGAAATTGGGGATATGTTATCTAGTGTAGTTCATGAGTTAAAGAACTTTGAAGAGGGCGAAGATAAAAAAGGAATTTTAGGTATCTTTAAAAAGGGTAAGGATAAAGTTTCTAAAATGAAATTAAGTTATGATAAAGTAGAAAGCAATATTGGTAAGATGTGTAATGCTCTTGAAACGCATCAAATACAGCTTTTAAAAGATATTGCTATGCTAGATAAGATGTATGATATAAATAAAGTATATTTTAAAGAGCTTTCTATGTATATCTTAGCTGGGAAAAAGAAACTTCAAATATTAGAGAATGAAGAACTTCCTAAGTTACAAGAAAAAGCAAAAAGAAGTGGGAATCCTCAGGATGCTCAAGAGTTAAATGATTTTGTGGCTCTTTGTAATAGATTTGATAAGAAAATTCATGATTTAGAATTAACTAAAATGATTTCTTTACAAATGGCTCCTCAAATTCGTTTAATTCAAAATAATGATTCTTTAATGTCTGAGAAGATACAATCTACAATTATAAATACTATTCCACTTTGGAAAAATCAGATGGTTTTAGCACTTGGAGTTGCTCATGCTGCTGATGCTGCGAAAGTTCAAAGAGAAGTAACTAATATGACTAATGAACTTTTACGTAAAAATGCAGAGATATTAAAGACTTCAACTATAGAAACTGCAAAAGAATCTGAAAGAGGAATTGTTGATATTGAAACACTTAGAGCTACTAATGAGTCGTTAATTTCAACGCTTGATGAAATACTTAATATACAAACAGAAGGACGTCAAAAACGTAGAGAAGCCGAAGTAGAATTAAGAAATATTGAAAATGAATTGAAAAATAAGCTTTTAGATTTTAGAATGTAGAATTTAAGAAATAAGCACTTATCTTTGAAAGATGGAGTGCTTTTTTTTATTATTAAATAAGATGACTTATATATATACAACTGGTATTATTTAGGTAAAAGAGTGATATTAAAAAGGGGGAAAAAATGATAATAATTGATTTAATGATAATAATGTTATTTATATATAGTATTGTTTTGTTAAGTGGATTAAAACTAATGTTTAATTCTAAGTATGTTCAAGTGATAACTTTTTTACTTATAACGTATACTCCACTTACGCAGTTAATAGAGGGATATAAATTAGGATATACAGGTATTGGTAGCATAATAATATTTATTATAGTGTTTTTATTAATATTTATATGGGGATACAGAAGAAATAAATATATATATTCAATACATAATGTTAAACAAGAGGATGTAATGAATATAATTGAGGAATATTTAAAAATAAAAAATATCAAGTATGAAGCAAGAGATGAAGAAATATATTTACCAGAGTGTTATAAAACTATCTATGCTAATAATTTAATAGAAAAAAGTTTAAATCTCAAAGAGATAAAAGATATGGACTTTTATAATGAGTTAGTAGAGAGCGTCAGAGTTGGAGTTAAAGGAATAAAGAAAAGATATTTTCCTATAGAGGGTATGATGTATTTAATTTTCGTTGGGATTTTTTATTGGATTAGAACTGATTTTTTAGTTGGTTTTCTAAAGTAATATATATTAGTAACTTTTGAAAAAATTAAAGAGAGAGTGCCTATAAAGGAGTACCGTTTTGGTACTCCTTTATTTATATTTGAGCTATGCATAAAATATTTACTAACTAGACAAAAATTTACAAAATATAACAATTATATTATATACTTATACTATATTACATAATATGTAAAAGGCTAATTATTTAAGTGTAAATATGGAACTTACAGAAAGGTAGATGAAAGAATTAAAAAGCGAGCAACGTAGTAAAATAGAATATAGAGGTGAAATATATGGAGAAAAATATGAACAATAAAATTTTAAATAAATTTATTTTGATAACCAAGTATAATTTTGGTACATTAATTTTATTTCAACTGTTTCATAAATTAATAGTTTTACTGATGGTTCCAATTTATAAGTATATATTTGATATAGCACTAATGAGTTCAAATATAAAATATTTAAACGTAGATAATGCTATAAATTTATTGACTAACCCAATATCACTAATATTAATAATAGTAATATTAGTGTTATTAGCATTTATTATATTGTTTGAATTTGTTTCGATGATTATATGTTTTAATGAGTCTTTCCAGTGTAAAAATATTGGGCTTTTAGAATTAGTTAAAATATCAATCAGTAGATGTATACAAATACTTAAATTTAAAAATATATCATTAATAATATTTGTATTACTAATAATTCCACTAACAAATTTAACATTAACTTCTACTTTTATAGGAAAATTAAAATTACCAGATTATATACAAGATTATATAAATTCTAGTCAAACATTAAGTATACTTTATTTTGTTGTTATGTTGATTTTATACATATTAGTTATTAGATGGATTTTTAGTATAAATGAAATTGTATTATCAACAAATAGCTTTAAAGAAGCTAGAGAAAATAGTAAAAAAATTACTAAGGGTAAGTATATTAAAATAATTTTAATTTCTGTAGGAGCATTTATAGTAACTACAATTATAGGATATATAATTTATAATGTTGCTATTATACTAATAGGTCTTTGGACGAAATATTATATTCCAAGATATTATGACTTTAATACTAACCTAAAAGATAAATTTATAAACCGATGCTTTATGTTTAATGAATATGCAATAGTTGCTTCAATGATATTCAACGCTATAATTAGTTTTGGTGTTATTTCATCTCTATATTATGAATATAAAGGTATTACTCCAAATGAAACTAGTATTGATAAAAATAAAAAGCCAGTGTTAAAATCTATTTTTAAATTAGTAGTAATATTAATTTTATTTCAAATTGAATCTTTAGGGTTTTCATATTTAACTCAAAATGATCAATTTAATACATCATTTTTCTATAATACAACAGCTACAGGACATAGGATAGCTGCGGCAAGAGCCCCGGAAAATACAGTAGCAGCACTTAAAGAAGCTATTAATGGTAATGCAAAATATATAGAAATAGATGTTCAGGAGACAAAGGATGGAGAACTAATTGTAATACACGATTCTAACTTTAAAAGAACTACAGGTGTAGATAAAAATACTTGGGAGGTTAATTATGACGAAGTTAAAACTTACGACGCAGGAAGTTATTTTAGTTCAGACTTTGCTGGGGAGAAGATACCAACACTTCAAGAAATAATAGATCATTCTAAAGGAAAAACAAAGCTAGTAATAGAGATAAAACTTAATGGACATGAAAAGGGTGATATAACTAAAAAAGTTTTAGATGTGGTTAAGGCTAATAATATTGAGAAGCAGTGTATTATAGCATCTATGGACAAAAACGTATTAAAAAGAGTTAAACAATTAGATCCGAATATGGAAACATGTTATCTAACAGCAGTAGCATATGGTAGTCTTTATGATTGGGATTATGTTGATATATATGGTATTGAATCTACATTTGCAAATAAAAAAGCTATTGAAGAAATACACAATAAGGGTAAAAAAGTATTTGTTTGGACTGTTAATAATAGCGACCTAATAGATAAGCTAATAGATTTAAACGTTGATAGCATAATAACGGATAATCCATATTTAGTTGAGGATTCTATATATTGGAAGAAAAATGGATCTATAAATAAAGTAGCTAATATTTTATTTACTAATAATGATAAAAAAGGTAATTAATTTATATAGTTATCCTTTAAAAGTGAAATACCCCACTCTTCAACGTAGTAAGGTGGGGAGGTTCAAAATGAGTTAGTAGAGAATGTTAGAGTTGGTATTAAAGGAATAAAGAAAAGATTTTTTAGTTGGTTTTCTAAAGTGATATATTATGAAACTAGATTATGGTTACATAAGGGGGGATAAGATGAAAAGTATAGAGTTAAAAACAAATCGATTAATTATTAAAAGTACTAAAAAAGAAGATGCTGATTTCTGTTTGGATATATGGTTAGATGTTGAAATGGGAAAATATTTATCAGACCCACCACGTGAAAAAGCAGGTGATACTTATATAAAATGGAAAGATAGTGTAGAAGTGTATGATGGATGCTATTACTTTATTGCAATTTCTAAAGAAAATGGAAATTATATTGGAACATGTAGTGCTGTTCCAAGTGAAAACAAAATACATTGGGATTTAGGCTATGCAATTCATAAAAAGTATTGGCGTCAAGGATATGCTACAGAAATGATAAAAGCATTATGTGATTTTTGTACAGAAAATGGAGCAAAATATATAACTGCAGATGTTGCTAAATTAAATAATGGTTCAAATGCAGTATTAAGAAAACTTGGTTTTAAGATTGAAAAAGAAGGTACTTTCAAAAAGAGTGGAACTGATGTTACTTATGAAAATTATACTTATAGACTTGATTTGCAATAAATAATAAAAATATTTATTTGATATTATCAGTAACTTTTGAAAGAGTTAAAGGGATAGTGTATATAAAGGAGTACCGTTTTGGTACTCCTTTATTTATGTTTAAATATTATTTTAAATAAGTAAATGTTAAAACATTTATTTTAAGATGCATGAAATAATTAATGATTAGACAATAATTTACAAAATATAACAATAATATACTATATAATATAGTAAGCAAAGGATTAGTTATATAAAATGTATTTAATTATACCTATGATAAATTGTGATTATATAAGGGGATGAAGTAATGAAAAAATTGATCGGGTTGATAATGTTAGTGTTTATGATATCAGTTACTGGATGCACAAATACTGAAAAGACTTCGAATAAAGAGGTTCAGACTAGCAAGATAGTTTATTGTGATAATTGTGGTTCAGAGTCAAAGGAAGTAACTAAGTTTTGTTCAAACTGTGGAGTAGAAGCTAAATGGGTATCAGAGAAGCCTGAAGTTAAAGAAAATATAAAGCAAGAGTCCAACAAGAAAGAGGAGAAAGAAACTAAAAAAGAAACAACTAATAAGGTGTCAAAAGGAACTAAACAAAAAGTTAAAGAAAGTGAAAATAATAATGAAGAAGATTATAGAGAGTGCTGGGTATGTGGAGAAAAAGATAAAATAAGCAACTTAGAGCATTTACATGGAATAGGCTATTATGTACATGTTAAATGTTATGAAAACTCACCAAGTTGTGAAACATGTGGAAATAAATTGCTTGGAATAGATGGGGATGAAGATAATATTTGTGATTTTTGTGAGGATCATGTGTGTAGTGTATGTGGTAAATATTATGAAGATACTTCTGAACTTTATGATGGTGTTTGTAATACTTGTCAATTTAATGAAGCGTATAAAGATTCAGCGGTATGTAATTCATGTTCAGAAATTGTAGATAAGAGTTTTATTGGACAGAAGTGTTCATCATGTGGAGAGGGAGTATATGAAGCTGCAGTAAATTAATTAACTTTAGTTAAATAAGGGGATGAAAAAATGAAAAAGATTTTAATCTTAACAACAGTATTATTTATGTTAATTATGACAGGATGTAATAATAATGAAAAAGATGATACAAAGAGTGTGGAAAGTGCACAAACTGTCTACTGTGATAAATGCGGAGAAGAATCAAAAGAAGTAACTAAGTTTTGTTCAAATTGTGGAGAAGAAGCAAAATGGTTAGCTGAAAAACCTGATATATCAAAAGTAAAAAAAGAAGAAGCTAAAGATGAAAGTAAAGAGGTAGATAATAATAAAGAAGAATCGAAACATAGTTACAAGGACGAATATATAAATAAGCTTAATTCATTAGAAGAAGGAATGAGTGATTTAGACTATCTATATGAAAATGGAGTAACTGCGGAAATGAATGAAGCAGAGGCTACAAAATTTGGAAGATGGGATAATATGTTAAATGAAATATATAGTTTGCTAAAGACTCAACTTACAGAAAGTGAGATGAATGATCTAAGAAGTAAACAACGTAGCTGGATAGAATATAGAGATAAAACTGCAGATAGAGAGTCTAGTGAATGTGGAGGTTCTATGGCAGGAGTACAATATAATACTACAATGGGACGTGTTACAAAAGAAAGATGCTATGAATTAGTAAATACATACATGAAATAAATAATGTATAAATCTTAGAGGGAGTACCGTTTTGGTACTCCCTTTTAGAATGTAAAATATTGATAAATTACTTAAATTATAATCTTATTACATTTACATCTTTTCTTGGAACTGTTCTCTTATACTGCACTTTTGGATAACCAATTACCATACATGCAACTAACTCTTCGCCATCTTCTATTTGTAGGAACTTATTTATCTCAGGATTAGATTTTGCAGCATGTGCTAAAAATCCACTAAAATATGTTCCAAGACCTAAAGCATTTACCATAAGCTCCATTTTTGATGCTGATAAAGCTCCGTTTATAACATTCTTAGATTTTACTATTATCAATGATGGAGCTTTAAAGAATAATCTATCTTCTCCATCTGGATTTTCTATAAACTTTCTATACATATCCTTCCACATATTAGCGTAATTTCTAACTTGAACTGGAGTAGCTTCATCAGACAATAAATAATCAGCTTGTCTATTTAAAGTTTCAAGTACAATTTGTCTAAGTTCAAGCATTTTGTCTTTTACAACAACATATGAAACGTCTTGTGCATTTAATCCAGTTTGTGTAAACTTACCAGCTTCAATTATCTTATCTATTTTTTCTTCTTCTACATCTTTTTTAGAAAATAATCTAACACTTCTTCTAAATTTCATGAAATTCATTAATACATCTGAATCTACTAAAAAATCTTTATCATTATATTCTTTTACGTCATTCATTGAATATTCTTTTTCATCATCACAAGATATAGCCTTTACAGGACAGATTGCAATACAATGCCCACATTTTATACAAGTTTCATTCTTTATATGAGATTTTCCATCAATCATAGTTATATCATTTGCTATACAATCTTGTTTACATAAAGTACATCCTATACATTTATCAGTATTTACTAACATTAAAAAAACCCCTCTCAGTTAAGTTTGTGGTTATAATTATATTTATTAAACTATACTTTAAGTCAAGTTTTTTAATAGAAAAATTTATACTAATTATTTTGCATTTTTTCTAGACTTGAATTTATCTTATCAATATGAGTTTTTAGTACTCTTCTTTGTTCTTCTAATTTATCTCTATGATGGGTTAAAATATCTATTGCTGATTGATTATTATTTGTATCTGTTAGCACATTTAAATTATTACGTATTTCTTTTACCGACATCCCTATGTATCTTAAGCATCTAATTAAACTTATTAACTCTATATCTTTTTCTGAAAATACCCTTATATTATTTTCATCTCTTTTAAGTTCGGGTAATAGACCTTCTTTTTCGTAATATCTTATTTTTGATTGAGATATATTAGTTATTTCAGAAACTTCTTTTATCCTATACTCCATATAAATTACTCCTTATAATTAACGTTGATTTTAATCATTATAACCTATCTTATATATTTTATAAATTATATGAGAACTTAGCTTTAATAAGTGGAAGATAATTTTATATTTAAAAAGCTAACTGGTTTGTAGGTAGAAGCTTATATATTAACCTATGATTATAATTGAAATGAGTAAGGTAGACGTACTTTTAGGTATTATTAATTTAGTGAAATTTATGGGGGTTAATAAAAAAATTAGTATTCTAATTATTTATTCGCAAAAATAGTTGACAATCTAACTAACGCTATATACTATTTATAGTGTAAGAAATAACATAATTATGTTGAAAAAAATAAATTTTTGTATACAAAATCATTTTAATCTGAACTAAATCTATAACTTTCAAGCTTTTATTACAAAAGCAATCAAAAATCATATTCTTAAATTTCACAACAGAAAAATCAAAACCAATAAATTTTAAATCTTAATTAGTATTTGTATGTAATAGTTAATTACTATTATTTAACGTGCAAATTTGACATTATTATTGAAAATAACAAGGGGGACAAATGTAAATGATTAAAAAAAATATAGCCATTTTAACAATGGCAGGATTAACGTTTAGTTTTTTAGCACCTTCTATAAGTTATGCAGATACTCAAAAAAAAGAGGACTTACCGCAAGCATATAATGTTACCACAGAACAAGATTTAAAAAGCGTATTAAAAAATGTATCAGATAAATATAGTATAAAAAATAATGCAGATCAATATGAATTAGTAGATAAAGAAAAAGATGAATTAGGATTTACTCATTATACGTTAAAGCCTAAAGCTAATGGATATTTTGCAGAAGCATCAGAAGTTAAAATACATACAAATGAGTCTGGAAAAGTTGTTTTTGTAAATGGGGATTTAGATCAAGGAAAATTAGAAGTTAAAAATAAAACTAACATAGATAAAAATAAAGCTATAGACTTAGCATTTAAATCAATTGAAAAATCGCCTGATGAAGTTAAAAACTTATCAGGGAAAGATGTTGTAAAAGATGCAAAGGTTGTTGTTGATGAAAAAAGTAATAGAGCTATATACAGTATAGAATTAACATACACTATCCCAGAACCAGCCCACTGGATTATCAAACTGGATGCAGAAAATGGAAACATAATTGAAAAACAAAATATATTAGAGGAAGCAACTCAAACAACAGGTACAGGAATAGGTGCTAATGGAGAAGTAAAAACACCTTTAAATATGACAGAAGATGGAGGTAAGTATTTTTTACTAGATACTACTCATAAGGGGAAAATAAGTACTATAGGATTTGAAGCTTTTAAAGGTGAAGGCATAGTAGGTAGTGTTGTATCTAATATCAAAAACACTTTTGATGAGGACAAGTTTAAAGCTGCTGTAGATGCTCATTACTTTACAGATAAAGTTTATAATTATTACAAAAACGTTCACAATAGAGAAAGTTACGATGCCAAAGGATCTGACATATATTCTTATGTAAATGTACCAAATCCAGAAACAGGTAAGAGTTGGAGCAATGCAGCTTGGACTGGAACAGAGATGATATATGGTGATGGTAATAAAACAACTGAAAATCCTTTCACGGCAGCCGATGATGTTGTTGCACATGAAATTACACATGGTGTTACTTCATCTACAGCTAACTTAATTTACATGTATGAACCAGGAGCACTAAATGAATCTTTTTCAGATGTATTTGGATACTTTGTAGATAGTGAAGATTGGACAATGGGAGAAGATTTATATAAAGCACCTAATACAGCTATGAGAGATTTAAAAGAACCTAGAAAATATAATCAGCCACAACATATGGATGAATATAAATTTTTAAGTATAGATTATGATAGAGGTGGAGTGCATATAAATAGTGGTATTCCTAATAAGGCTGCATACAATACTATTACAAAATTAGGAAAAGAAAAAGCAGAAAAAGTTTATTACAGAGCACTTACAAAATATCTAACAAGACTATCAGATTTCTCAGAAGCTAGTCAAGCTTTAGCTCAATCAGCAAGAGATCTTTATGGAGAAGATGCAGCTAAACAAGTTGAAACATCATGGAATGAAGTTGGAGTATATTAATTTTTAGATAAAATATATTCAGATATAAAAATAAAAAACCGTATCATAATTAATTGATACGGTTTTTTTATTTTTACACACCCGAGTTACATGCAATAATATATAAGCTAATAAGTGCTGAATATATAGTTATTATTAAGCAATAATGAACTACCATATTTATTTTTTTATGTATTATCCAATATACTACTGATAAAAAGCAATATATTAAAAATACACTTAATAACACTAGCGGGATAGTATACGAACTGTGTTCAACAACCCAATCAGGGATTGATATAAAAGTTAAAGCTATAACCCCTGCTATAATCCAATCTATCATTTTCCAATCATTATATTTACTCATTTTTAAATTCACTCCATTCAAGTCATTTTATTACTAAGGCAATTAGTAATTATATAAAATTAAATACATATAAAGTTAAATACAAAAATTTAGACTTATAATAATCGGTAAATATCCATATAAAACACTAAAAGAACAAAAAGCCATATAATTAAAGATATTAAGGCTATTAATAATTTACCTTTTGTATTTTTTTCAGCAGTTTTATATGCACAACATAACTCATATTGATCTAAACCCCCAACTATTAGAAGTAATATAAATAGAGCTGAATTAAATATTAAACTATTTGGAATTTCAAATATAGGAAATACAATCAGTCTTATAACTAAAAGAAATACAAGTATATTACAAATATATGATTTTAGTTTTTCAAGTTTTTCTCTTGATGTCATAAAAATTTCACTTCCTTGATATTTTTAATAAAGTAAAAATTATTTTAACATATAAAATTAAAAGAAATTTAAAAGTGGACTAAGATAGATTCTATTTGGAGTGAAATAGTAATTTAAATTGTAGAAAGATTGTAATAGCTATTTTTGGGTAAATATAGTATTATGTAATATAAGTAAATTAATTGTGAGGTGAAATAATGAGACCTGATATAGATAATATGATGTATATATTAATCTATGCGGCATTTTTAATTTCCATAATTGGATCTCTAGTTTACTTCTGTAAAGAATCGTTGTGTTCTAAAATTAATGATACTTTTATAAAGATTGTTTTTTATAATAGACTAGGATATCTTTATAAACTAATACCAAAACAGTATTTCGTATTTCAGAAATACAACATTTGGAGGTATTGTAGTCAATTTTAATTGAAATGAAATTTTTTAATCCCAAAATATTAAATTATAAATAGAAGGAGATAATAAAATGGATTTCATTTCAAGTATATTACAAGATTTATTAAGTATATTATTTAGTTTTACAGGAGATTTAGGAGTTGCAATAGTTGTTGTAACATTAATGGTTAAATTAATAATTATGCCGTTATCTATGAAACAAAAATTCTCTATGAGAAAACAACAAGACATGGCTGAAAAGATGAACAAGATAAAGGAAAAATACAAAAATAATCCTAAGGAGCTGGAAAAACAGATAGAGTCACATGCAGTTGAAAGCATGAAAAGTATGGCAGGACTGTTTACCTTATTGCTTCAAATGCCGATAGTATTTGCACTTTATAAAACATTTTCAAGTATGCCACAAGATTTTGCTAGTTCTATAGTACCTTGGGTAAATAACTTAAGCATGTCTGATAATTTATTTATAATACCTTGTATATATGCATTAACAATGTTAGCACCAAATTTAATAAACCGTATACCTTATTTTAAAAACAGTTCTCAAGTAGAACTTAATAAATACATGGTTATAATGACAATAGTTATGAGTTTTATGTTTACTGCTAAAACTCCAGTTGCAATAGGTTTATACTTTATAACGAGTGGTGTTTACACATTAATTGAAGATATATGCTTTAGAATTTATTTTAAATCAAAAAATAAATTGGCATTAGAATAAATAAAAGCCCTTAGAATAATTAAATTCTAAGGGCTTTAACTTTATAGTTTTTTATTGTTTAAATATAAATATACAAATATAATTGATAAATATGTTAATGTTAAAATTATTGAACCTTTATTAATTTCAAAATTATAACTTCTGTATAATATTCCAAGATAAATAGGCATAGTTAAAATTATTTTATGTATTGGTTTAGTTTTTTCTGTTTCCATTTTTTTACCCCTTATATTTTTAATAAACTCAAGTTTATTTTAGCATATAAAATTTAAATAGCTTTAAAAGTGGATTAACATAGCTTTTATTTGGATTAAAATAGTAGTATTTTATATTTCTTTTAATATATCTTTTAATTTATTAATTTCATTATCGTTATCTTCAAAATGTACTCGATTAGAATTTTTCACATCAGTTTCATTAGAATCTAACATAGCCAATAAAATAGTATCAGGATCAGGAGTTACTATGTTATTATCTTTAAATTCTTGTTCTTCTTTAGTAAGTTTTTCCCCTTTAACTTCTTTCTCCGTTATAGTTTTACTTAAAATCATTTTTTCAATAGCTTCTAATATAGGATCTTTCTTTTCTTTTTTTGAAGCATTAAAAAAACTGTTATTTGATGAAGCTAAGAAATTAGTATTTCCGATTAGATTTGTAATCATAGATTTTTATCCTCCTAAGTTTTGTTATAAATATATCCGTAAATAAGAAGGTAAACTTTAGTTAAAATACCATATATTAAAAATTAAATTTGAGAATAGTAGATTTTAGTTACAAATTTATAGATTTTAATCCAATTGTATTTTAAAAAAATCTAGTAGTGATAAACTAGAACTAAAGTTAAAAGGGGAGAGTTATAATGAAAAGAAAAATAAATAAAAATATTAAAAATTCAAAAAACTATATCTATTTATTTTTATCTGTGTTATAATAATATTTGTAGAGATACAACAAATAATTATCAAGTAAAACTTGATACAGGTTAATAGGAGTTATGTTCAATGAATAACGGAATAGTAAAATGGTTTAACAATGAAAAAGGATTTGGTTTTATATCAGTAGAAGGTGGAGATGATGTATTCGTACATTTTTCAGCTATACAAACTGATGGATTTAAGTCATTAGAAGAAGGTCAAAAAGTAAACTTTAATATAGTTGAAGGTGCTAGAGGTCCTCAAGCAGAAAACGTAACTGTATTATAATATATATATGTTCGTGGAAAAGACACATTATGTGTCTTTTTTTTGTATAATCAAGTATATATTTTTGAATATATTCAATATATATACTTTTCAAAAAATAATGGAGTGAGTTATAATAAAGTATATTATTATTTTTTATAGGAAGGGTTATATGAGTATAAAAAGATATAATGAAGAAAAACCAGAATTAATAAATTCAATAGTATGTGCTATAGACATACTAGGATTCTCTCAAATGATACAAAAGTCTTGTGAAGAAGGTTATGGTAATACTTTATTAACAGAAATAAATTACCTAATAAACAAAAACAAAAGCTGTATAATACCAAATAAGTATAGCAAAGGTAGGATAAAAATATTTACTGATAACATGGTAGTAGCATATCCAATATCAGGAGATGCAGAACAAGAATTAGATGAAATCTTAGATAATGTATCTGAATATCAATTTAACTTAGCTTTAGAGGGATTATTTGTAAGGGGTGGAATTAGTACTGGAGATTTCTACATAAATGAAGATATAGTATTTGGGCCAGCATTACTTGAGGCTCACAATGTGGAAAGTAAACTAGCATGTTACCCAAGGATTGTGATAGATGATAAAACAACAAATCTATTAAAGAAACATATAAAGTATTATGATGTAGCACCTCAAACTGCGAAAGTTTTAATAGATAATGATGGAAGATGGTTCTTGAATTATTTAAACACTATATTTAAGTATTATACACAATGTAACAATGAATATGAATTTGAAAGAGTGCAGTATGGTTTACTTTTAAGACATAAAAATAAGTTAGAAGAGTTATTGTGTCTTCATAGTAAAGATATGAGAGTATGGGACAAGTATGTATGGACTGCAAATTATCACAATTACTTTTGTGATTTAAATTTTCCTGGAGAAAAAGATTTAAAAATAAATAAAAGATTATTACTATCGTGGCCGAGAAATATAAGTTCAGAAGATTTATAGTTATAAATTAAAGATTAATATTTCAAGGGAATGATATTATCTATTAAAAAGCCTGTATAATTAATTATATAGGCTTTGATTTTGTTCTAATTATTAATTTAGAAGGGAGAAGATATATTATGGATATATGGATGAATGCATTGAAAACTGGTAGAGAAATTGAATTTGAATATAATAACTATTTTCTAAATATCATATTTAAATATAAGTTCATCATTTTGCAAAATCATTAGTTTGCAGTTTTTAATATCCTTGAACTGTGTAAGTATATATTGATTTAAGTCATTATAATTTTGAAATCTTGAAACTTGATAAGGAAAACAAGGATTCTTTTTTTCAATAAAATAAAGAATATTACTATCTTCAACCAATAAACCTGCATGACCTGGAGTAGCTAACACTTTGGTATCATTAGGCTCAATAAGTACTGCTTGAATTAGGCTTGGAGTACTATTTTTAAATATTAAGTTTTCCTTTTTCCAACAGTCTTTCAAAGTTTTTAGAGTTTCATCATAAACATTAGGGTTTTTAAAATCATATATATCTAAATCAATAGGAGTAAATAAACTTCTAAATGTAGTGGCATTTTTATCTGTAAAATTATCTTCAAAAACAGTACTTATTCTTTGTATTTCTTTTTCTATAGTAGGATCATGTTTTTTTGTAAAGGATTCACTAGAAATCATATCTTTCATCAACATAAATGCACTGATTCTACAGTTTAAATCTAGAGAATCATCTTCTTCAGTCCATCCATTTAAATTTTCAGCAAAATTGATTTTATTATATCTATTTAAATTTATATTAATCCAACCATCACATGTCTTTTGTATGAAACTTTTGCTTTTTAAATTATATTTTTTTACATAATCTAACCAAAGATTAATATTTTCTTTAGGAATATTGTTATTTAGTAATAAGGTTTTTGTATTAGAAACTACTTTGTTGTTATTTAAGTAATTAAAGTCAAATGATATTTTAGATTCAGATGAAGTTAAATATTTAGTTGTAAGACATATTGAGAAAAGTATAATAAATAAAGATAGAAAAATGTGTTTTTTTAAAAATTTCATTACATAGCCCCTTGTTTAATAAAAATAATATATATAATTTAAAGCATATGAAAAAAGCCATTAAATTTTAATAGCTTTTTTACTAGATTAGTAATACCGAATACCTAATCTAAATTAATGTGTTTTGTTATGTAATTTATAGAAGCTTGTTTTTAAAAAGTAGAAAGCTAAAGCTAACACTATAAAAACAGCAGATATAAATAAACCAAAATCTATCCATCCCCAATTAGAATAATTTATACCTAAAAAATTAAGTAAATAAGTCATAAATATTCACTCCCTTATAATTGTAAATGTATAATAATTATACCCTAAATACGCATTTAACAACAGTAAAAGGCAGTTGTTGCAATAGTCTAAGAACTTTAATAAAGTTTGAAAACTAATGATTTATATAAGATGAATATATATAAATAGATTATTTGATATAACTTTTAAAGAAAAATATAAATTTCTTATAATGAAATAAGTTTTTAATATATATTTATAAATTAGAGGGGTAATACTTTTTTACCCCTCTATATAATCTTTTACATATCCATAAAACTCATAATTATTAAATATTGGTATAGAAGAATCAAACTTTATATAAATAGGAGAATCTAAAAGCTTCGGATTTTTCTTTAGAAATTCTCTATCTCCATAAAATATAGCTTCTAAAGCCAATTTCATATGAGTTTTAAAAGCGTTGTACTTCATCAAAGAAGAAACCAAATCTAAACTTCCAATATAAGCGTACAAAAACAATCCATACCCATCATCAAAAGCTTTCCAAGTACCTAAAAGTTCATCTCTTAAATCCAAATTTATAGCATCATAATTATACTCATTGGCTACATCAAAAAACAACATACCTGTTTCATCGGAATGAGTAAGAGTATACCTTCTATCCTCAATAGGACCATAAGGAGTTATAGGTTCAATAAAGGTCGTTTCTAATTTATCGGGGTTAAATTCCATATCATTCACCAACCTAAAAAATTTTGACTTCTATATAATAATATTAAAATAAGGACAAATAGGTTACGAAAATATATAAGTGTATTTCAAATAAGACAAAGGATATAATATAAACTAGAATTAAAGAAATTAAGGGGTGAAGGATTTTATGAATAAATTAAAGTTTTTAGGACGAGGGTCGGGATTTCACAAATACGAAAATAACACATCTGCATATTTAATAAAAGGTGAAACACTTTTACTAATAGACTGCGGTGAAACTGTATTTAAAAAGATTTTAAGAGAAAACTTATTAGAAGGGATAAAAGAAGTTCATATACTAATAACACACATGCACTCAGATCATGTAGGCTCAATAGGTGGATTTGTAGGTTATTGTTATTTAATCAATAAAATAGTTCCTAAAGTATATTTTAACGACAAAGAAAATTTAGTTGCTTTTTTAGATTTTCTTGGTCAAAAAGAAGATGAACACTACATTATAGAAGATGCTAAAAATAAAAGAATAGATACATTAGGATTAACTTTAACAGCACTTTTAACTAAGCATGTTAAAACTATGAACTCATATTCTTACAAACTTGAATTTGATGAAGGCAATGATATTTTCTACAGTGGAGATAGTTGTGAAATAAATCCTAATATAATTTCTTTCTTAGAAAAAGGAAATATAGTTTATCATGACACTTGCCTAAATGACAACGAGGGAAATGTTCATACTTCGTTAAGATTACTTAGTGAGACTATTCCTTCTAAGTATAGAAGTCAAGTTTATTGCATGCATATTGATGGAGAAAACTTTGAACAAAAAGCAAAGGAAAAAGGATTTAATGTAATAAAAGAGATTTAGTGATAATATAAAGTTATAGAGTTTAATATGATAATAAAAATTTAAATAAGTGGGGGAAGAAGTAAGTCTTATGAAGCACAAAGAAAACAATCTATAGTAGGAATAATATCACTTATAATAGTAATACCAATATTATTAGTTGCAGGTAACATAATTACTGTAAATTTGCCGAGTATTGTATTTAATATAATAAATATTTTACTATGGATAATGGTTGTATCGCTTGTAGCCAATACCATAATGCAACTCATGGGGACAAAGTTTGAAAGATATGTAATGAGTATAATAGCATTTATATTACTAATATGTGTATTTATAATTGCTACATAAATAGTAAGGAGTACCGTTTTGGTACTCCTTTTTATATTGGAATAATTAAGGGTATAATAACAGAAAATATATCCTTGACTGTGATGTAACCACACAGTATAAAATGATAAATAAAATAAGACAAATTGAAAGGGGATAAACAATGAAATTTTTTATGAATGAACAAAATGTAGATAAGTATATAGATATGGTAAAAGAATATGATGCAAGCTGGATAGTAAATAAACTAAAGGACTACTTACCAAAAGGATCTTCTTTACTAGAGCTAGGAATGGGTCCAGGAAAAGATCTAGAACTTATAGCTAAAGATTATAAAGTAGTAGGTTCAGACAACTCACAAGTATTTATAGATAAATTTAATGAAAAAAACAATGGGATAGAAGCTATATATGTAGATGCTATAGAAATGAATATAGATAGAAAGTTTGATTGTATATACTCAAACAAAGTCCTACATCACCTAACTAAAAAGGATTTTATAAAATCTATAGAAAATCAAAATAAGAATCTTAATCCAGAAGGAATAATATTTATGACTTTATGGAAAGGCGAACACAAAGAAGAAATGATGTTTAATGATGAAGTAAGATTCACTTATTATTTAGAAGATGATATAAAAGAGATAGCTAAAAATAATTTTGAGATAGTTGGAATGGAAACCTACACTGAATGTGAAACAGATGATTCCTTATTAGTAGTTCTTAAAAGAAAGTAGTTAGTATGAGAAAAAAGCTAATAAAAAGTGAAATAGCTAAATTATTTAATATAACTAAAGCAGCTATCAGACACTATGAAGATAAAAAGATTATTTCATCAGATGAAGATATAAATGGATATAAGCTATATGATTGGGAAGAGGTTGAAAAGTTAGATAAGATAATATTTCTAAAAAACTTAGGTGTAAGCATAAAGGATATAAAAAAGTATATAGATAATGAGGAAAGTGCATCAGAGTTATTGAAAGATAAGAAAAATTATATAGATGAAGAAATAGATAGACTTATGAACATGAAAAGTAGGATTGATAATATATTAGAACTTGATAATACTAAAAAAGTTTTGCTTAATACAGCTAAAGTTATTGATATAGAAGATAGACAGTTTTTTATGTTAAAAGGAGCAGATTCACCAAATATAAAAGAATTTTATGAGTCTGTAGAAAAGGTATGTAGTAAGGTAAACACTATTAATGAGATTTTTATTTTGTTACATGAAAACTATGACCAAGGTATTAATTCTTTTGAATATAGCAAGATGTTGCTTCCATATAAGGGAGATGTAGAGGATGAAAAGCTAGATAAGATAGTTTTATCTAAAGGCAGATATTTGGTTATATATTATATTTATAGAGATATGAATGATTTTAAAATAGCTTATGAAAAAGCTATAGATTATGCAAATAAGCAAGGTTTAAGTATTGATAAAAGTAGATTTATAGAGATAGAATATAAGGATTATAGTATTTTGCATAAGGAAAAACTGTATGAATTGCAATTTAAGATTTTAAATTAAAGGGAGAATTATAACTTGAATCTTTATGAAATTATTTTTATTTAAAAAACTTAGAGGAAGTTAAATAACAATTAATCAAGGAGTACCGTTTTGGTACTCCTTATCATTTATTCATCATCCTTTATAAATTCTAGTATATCCCCTGGTTGACAATTTAAAGCTACCATAACTTCCAAAACAAGTTTTTAAACGATTAAAAAACATAAAATAGATAAAAAATAAGTATATTATGATAATTAGTAGTATTTTTAAGTTTGTGGTTTATGATATTAGCATTGTATAATATATATGAGGTGATTTTAAAATGAGAAATATACCAGAAGATGTTAAACAATCAATAGTAAATGTATTTCCAAAAGAAAGCACTCTAGCCATTATAATATTTGGTAGTTATGGTACAGATAAGCAGACTTTAGGAAGTGATATAGATATAGCATGGGTTCCGAATAAAAAAGTGCCTATTACAGAACTTGCAATAAAAACAGAAGCGTTGAGAAAAGTTTTAGATACTGAGGTGGATTTAAAAATTGTTACAGATAATTATACTATAGCACTTAGAAAATCTATTTTTGAGGGTGATATTATTTATGAATCTAAAGATTTTAAAGATTATTTAAGTAACTTTTATTTTGAAAATAGTGATGTAATAGATATTTTAGATTGGAGAGATATGTATGGTAATTAAAAATAAATTAGCTTGGAGTTCGATAGAAGAAGTAAATAGAGATTTTGGGTCTTGTTTATTTGACTTACAAAATTTTAAAAATTTATATAATAAAGAGGAAATGCCTATACTATGGCAACGATATATAAAAGAAGGTTTTAAAAATTACATGGTTTCATTTTTAGAATTAACAAAAGCAATGTTATATTATAAATCAATTGATTTGAATATAAAATCAAAGAGTTTTTATGATTACCTTGTAGCGTGCGAGTATCATAATTTATTACCTCAAAATTCTGCTATAGTGATAGAAACTCTTAGAAAGTTAAGAAATGATGATTCTCATGGCTATGATATACCAGAGTTTGAAGAAATGTATGAGTTATTTTCACAAAATGAAGAGATATTTATTAATATAAGAAATGTTTGTAAAAAAGATTAAATTAAATCTATAAATTAAGAAAAATATGTAAATATTAAGGAGTACCATTTTGGTACTCCTTAATATTCATCAGATTCTATAAATTCTAGTATATCCCCTGGTTGACAATTTAAAGCTTTGCATATTTCGTTCAAGGTTGTAAATCGAATAGCTTTAGCTTTGTTATTTTTTAATATAGATAAATTTGCATTAGTAATATTTATTTCATTTGCTAAGTTTTTAAGATTTTTCTTTCTTTTTGCCATCATAACATCTAAATTAACAACAATCCCCATAGTATCACCTTATATAGTTAAGTCATTATCGTTTTTAATTTTTATAGCTTTATCAAATACTTCAGACATTACAAAACACATCAAAGATGTAACGAATAAAGCTACCATGATAGGTGTTACAGCGCCATTGTCACTTCCTATTAATTGAATAAATCCTCTATTAGTTCCTGAACTATATCCAATTATAGTTTCAAAAATACTATTAATTAATAAACAATATCCCATCGTTCTAAACTTAGATACATTTTCTTTTACAAATGGAGTATCATAAGTACTATTTATTATTCCTATTAAACACTTAACAACTAAATAATAGTTAAGGGCATAAAGAGTAGTAGTAAAAAGATTTATTACCGTTGAAAAATTAAAATCAGTAAATATTAAAAATAGACCTCTAGCAAAGTGTAAAATAACTCCAATTCCTGTAATCACTAATAAAATATATAATAATATTGATAATACTTCTTTTGAAAATTTTGATTTCAAAATAACCCCTCCTAATCTCTATTCAATATAAATTGTATAGGATTTATTATTGTTTTTCAATAATAAATTACTAAAAAAAAATAATTTAAATATGAATTACGATATTTGAATTATATAAATTGATTTTAGATTTGTCGAAAAGAAATAATATAATTTTTTTCTTTTTTGTTGACGTGAAAAAGTTTGCCTGATATCATTTATTACATACCGAACGAAAGTATGTAAAAGGAGAGATAGAGATGGCAAGAAATAAAAATCCTGAAATAACTATAAACCGTATCTTAGATGCAGCAATGTATTTATTCTTAGAAAAAGGATATGATAACACTACGATTCAGGATATAGTAGACGCCCTAGGAAACTTAAGCAAAGGTGCCATATATCATCACTTTAAATCTAAAGAAGATATAATAGAAGCTGTTATACCAAGACTTTATGAGTCATCGGATAATCAACTTTTAGAAATAAAAGAATCAAGTTCGTACACAGGATTAGAAAAGCTTAAAAAAGTTATGATTATGTCTTTAACAAATTCTGGGCCGAAAAAATTAGCACAAGCAGCACCTAACTTGATGAAAAATCCTAGATTTTTAACTCAACAACTATACAACACTATAGAAAGTATAGTTCCACAACTAGTAGAACCTCTTATAAGAGAGGGAATAGAAGATGGGTCTATAGTAACTGAAAATCCTAAAGAAGTTGCAGAAACTTTTATGATTTTAGTTAACATATGGCTAAACCCAGCTGTATTTTATGTTAAAAAAGAGGAATTTAAAAATAAATTTACATTCCTTCAAAAACTGTTAACAGATTTAGGAGTACCTGTACTAGATGATGAAATTTTAGAAGTGCTAGAAAGATACAGATCAATTATTGAAAGTCACAACAAGTAAGAGATTATCATAATATATAGAGCTTACTAAATAACTGCCTAAACTTAAGAGGCAGTTTAATTTTAAAGTTATACATACCAAACGAATGTATGTAAAATAAATTAAATTTATGGAGGTTTTAAAATGGATACTAAAACAAAACTTTTTAACAAAAGCTTCACACTTATGGTAATAGGGCAGATAATCTCTTTATTTGGAAACTCAATCTTAAGATTTGCATTACCACTTTATCTTTTAGACACAACAAACTCAGCAACTTTATTTGGAGCAGTATCAGCATGTTCACTAATTCCTATGATTACAGTAACTCCTTTTGGGGGAATCATAGCAGATAGAGCAAACAAAAGAAATATCATGGTAACCCTAGATTTTATAACTGCAATATTAATTACTGTATTTACAATTTCTATGGGAAGATTCAATTTAGTATTTATGTTAATAGTCACGCTTATGGCACTATATGGTATTCAAGGGGCATATCAACCAACAGTTCAAGCAAGCATACCACTTTTAGTAAATCGAGATAATTTGTTACCAGGAAATGCTGTTATAAATCAAGTTAGTTCACTTGCAGGGTTATTAGGACCTGTGCTTGGAGGAGTTTTATATGGATTTTATGGACTAATGCCTATATTAATAGCTAGTATAATTTGTTTCTTTGTATCGGCAGTTATGGAAATATTTATAAAAATGCCTTACACAAAACAAGAAACTAAAGACAGTGCTTTTTCAATAGTAAAAAATGATTTTAAAACTAGCTTAAACTTTATATTCAAAGACAAACCAGTACTTTTTAAAACAATTGCAATAATATCTTTCTTTAACTTAGTTTTAAGTTCGTTGATAATGATAGGGGTTCCAGTTATTATAACTCAAATATTAAATATGTCTAGTCAAGCTTATGGAATAACTCAAGGTATGTTAGCTTTTGGTGGACTATGTGGTGGAATTATGACAGGGGTATTAGCAAATAAGCTTAAAATTTATAAAAGCCATATAATTTTATTAATAGCTATAATTTGTTTAATTCCAATGGGAATAGTGGTTATGTTTAATGTAAACGCTACTGTTTCATATGTGGTTGTAACGATATGTTGTTTTTTAATAATGGCAGTATCTACCTTATTTAGTATTCAAATGTTAACTTTCATACAAAGTGAAACACCAACAAATCTTACAGGAAAAGTTATTTCACTATGTTTAGCAGTTTCAATGTGTTCAACACCTATTGGGCAACTTGTATATGGATATTTATTTGAAGTTTTAAAAAACGATACTTATATAATAATCTTTATAGCTGCAATTATTGCAGGAGGAATATCTATATTTTCAAAACAAGTTTTTAAAGGATTAAAAATATAAAAGAATAATAGTAAGGAGTACCATTTTGGTACTCCTTATTATTATTGGATAATTAATGGTATAAGTTATTATTTTTTAAGGAAAGGGTTTTGAATAATTTCTTAAGGGTATGAACTAGAAGGTAAGCTGATTGATTTATAACCAGCCTTAAAAAGTATTATATTAAATATTACGAAGAAGGTGTTGTAAAATGGAAAGAAAAATTTACTTAGTAGGTGGGGGAATAGCCTCACTAGCTAGTGCAGTTTACTTTATTCAAGAAGGACACGTAAACCCTAAGGATATATACATGTTTGAACAACTTGATTGCTTAGGTGGTAGTATGGATGGAGCAGGCGACAATGAAAATGGATTTATAGCACATGGTGCTAGAATGTTTGATAAGGAAGCCTATGCTTGTACGTATGACTTACTTTCAAGAGTACCATCATTAGAGAATGAAAAAATGACTCTTTTAGATGACTTTAATAAGTTTAACAAAGAAACAAAATTTAACAGATCAGCAGTAAGATTAGTAGGAGATAACGCTGAGAAGATAGATGTATTATCTTTTGAACTTTCAAAAGCAGATCAACTAGCTCTTACAAACATGGTAATGAAACCAGAAGAAATGCTTGGAGAAGCTAGAATTTGTGAATGCTTTACTCCTGACTTTTTCAAAACAAACTTTTGGTATATGTGGGCGACTACTTTTGCCTTCCAACCATGGCATAGTGCAGTAGAGTTTAAGAGATACCTACATAGATTTATACATGAGTTTCCTCATGTTACAGATATGGCAGGTGTTAGACACTCAAGATATATACAATATGACTCAATGATATTCCCAATGATTAAGTACTTAGAAAAACAAGGTATAAACTATATAATGAAAGCTAAAGTAGTAGACCTTGAATTTGAAACTATAGATGATAAAAAGTCAGTTAAGACTATAAAATATATTCAAGACGGTTTAGATAAAGAAATAGCAGTTTCTAAAGATGATTTTGTTGTAGTTACAAATGGATCTATAACAGCGGGATTCTCAGTAGGAGATAATGAAAATCATCCAGTAATTAACGGTAAAGATTATGACGGTTCATTCTCACTTTGGGAAAAAATAGCTAAAGAAGACGAGAACTTTGGACATCCTGAAGTATTTACTAGTAGAGTAAATGAATCACTTTGGGAGTCAATTACAATGACTTTTAAAACTCCACTATTCTTTAACTTAGTAAGAGAGTTTTGTAGTGGTACAGGAACAGAGTTTACATTTAAAGACTCTAACTGGTTCTTGTCATTAGTACTTCCAAAACAACCATATTTCAAAGCTCAAGATGAAAATACTCAAGTTGCTTGGGGATATGCACTTCACCCAGACAGAGAAGGAAACTTCATCAAAAAAAGAATGTGTGATTGTAACGGACTTGAAATAATGGAAGAGATAATTCATCTTATGGGACTTGAAGAACATAAAGATGCGATACTAGAATCAGTAATATGTAAACCTTGTGTAATGCCATTTATAACTAGTCAATTCTTAACTAGAAAACCAATGGATAGACCACAAGTAGTTCCTAAAACATCAAACAACTTAGCTTTTGTAGGTCAGTTCTGCGAGATAAAAGATGATACTGTATTTACTGTAGACTATTCAGTAAGAGCGGCACAAATTGCAGTATATACTCTTTTAGGACTAGATTACAAAGAAGTAACTCCAATATATAAAGGTGAAAATGATATTAGAGTTATGATAGGAGCTCTTGCAGCTATGATTAAATAAAAAATTTGTTTAAATATATTTATTAATTAGGAGTACCGTTTTGGTACTCCTATTTTTTATAAAAGATATTAATGATAGTTATAAATAAAAATAGACATAAATTTCCAAAGGTGGTATCATTTTGTTGCCGACAAAAATACATGAAGAAATATATTAGAAATAAGCATAACAAAATTTTTAGCAATAAAATTAAAAGGCTGTAACGTAAACAGCCTTTTTAAATGTAATAAAATGATTGTCTATCTATTGGGGGAGTAAAGGTAGTTGACTTAGAAAGGAATAAGGTATGAGAAAGAAAAGATTCGCTTTTTTTGCTATCATGGCTTTTATTATTTCATTTATAACTTTTAATATTATTATTTTAAAAATAGAGAAAAAGCAGTATTTAAAAGAAAATGAACGTATTGAATATATAATAAATTATCAAATAGGTAAAATTCAGTCTACTATTGATAAATATTTAAATTATACAGACTTATGGGCAAATTTTATCATGGAGAATGAAGGGCATATAGGTGATTTTTATAATTTAACAGAACTTTTTTACGAAGCTGATCCTATAGTAAGAAGTATTCAACTTGCACCAAATGGAGTAGTTACATATATTTATCCTGTTAAAGGTAATGAAGATGGATATGTAAATTTATTTTCTGATCCTATTAGAAAAAACGAAGCAGAATATGCAAAAAAAACTGGTAAAATGACTGTAACAGGACCTGTAAATCTCTATCAAGGAGGAATAGGATTAATTGCAAGAAAGCCTATTTACCTTAAAGATAGTAGTGGTAAAAAAGAATTTTGGGGATTTTCAATAGTTGTATTAAATACAGAGGAAATGTTTAAATCATTAAAAATTGATAATATTGAAAAAGAAGGTTATGAATATAAGTTATGGAAAATTGACCCTAGTACTAAAAAGAAACAAATTATTTTAGAGTCAACAAATAAATCATTTGATAAACCTATAGAAATAAGCTTTAATGTATATAATTCCAAGTGGACATTTAGTGTAGAATCAAAGCATGAAATTTGCCAAAAGTTAAATTATATATATTCTGTAAGTCTGGCAATAATAGCTTCTATTCTTATTGGCCTAGTTGTATGGTTAGGGCTTAAACTTAAACAACAAAACAAAATATTAACTAGGTATTCTTACCAAGACAGCTTAACAAGTTTATATAATCAAAGAAAGCTATTTACCATTTTAGCTCAATATGAAAAAGAAAATAGACATTTTGGAATAATATATTTAGATTTGGATGGATTTAAGTTAATAAATGATACCTATGGACATGATGTAGGAGATAAATTTTTATCTGAAACAGCTACAAGATTAGAACAATCTATTAAAGATATTGGATTAGCATTTAGGATTGGTGGAGATGAGTTTGTTGTCGTTATAAAAGGAGAGCATGAAAAGAAATTTTTCAAAGATATTATTAAAATAATGCTAGAAGCTTTCAAAGAAGATGTATTAATTGACGATATTAAATTAAATATAAAGGGAAGCTTTGGATTTGCAAGATTTCCACAAGATGCAACTGATGTTGAAGCACTTATAAAAAAAGCTGATAAAGAAATGTATGAAATAAAGCGAGGTAAAAAAACTAACAAAAGGTAATTATCTATAGTAGTATAATATACATAGAAATTTATTAAAATACATAATTAGTATTTCAAATACGAAAGGATAATTGAAAATGATATATTTAAAAACTTTTGAATTTGTTAACGAAGATAAAGAATATAAATTTATATTAGATGAAAAAAGAACTTGCTATGATTCTTTCTATCCATTTATGACATTATCTAAGAACCAATTTGAACGAATAGATTTTGAACCAATAACTATACTATATGGAGGTAATGGATCTGGAAAATCAACAGCGTTAAATATAATAGCAGAAAAAACCGAGATAGAGAGAGAATCTATATACAATAAATCTAACTTTTTTGGTAACTATGTAGACTTGTGCTACATGGAACTTGCTGAAGAGATACCTGAAAAAAGTAAAATTATAACTAGTGATGATGTATTTGATTATATGCTAAACATTAGAAACATAAATGAAGGAATAGACCAAAAGAGGTCTGAACTATTTGAGGAATACCTAGATACAAAATATTCTACTTTCAAAATGAAGACCTTAGCAGATTACGAAGAAATGAGAAGAATAAGTAGGGTTAGAAAAAGAACTCAATCCAAGTTTGTAAGAGGGAACTTAATGGATAATGTAAGAGAATATTCAAATGGAGAAAGTGCTTTTAAATACTTTTTAGAGAAGATAGAAGAAAATGGACTATATGTATTAGACGAGCCTGAGAATAGTTTATCACCTCAAAAGCAAATAGAGCTTATTAGTATTATAGAAGATTCGGCAAGGTTTTTCGGATGTCAATTTATAATATCAACACATTCACCATTTATGTTAGCCATGAAAGGTGCTAAAATTTATGACCTTGATGAAGATCCAGTTGTAGTGAAAAAGTGGACAGAGTTAGAAAATGTTCGTTCATATTATAACTTTTTTAAAGAACATGAAAATGAATTTTAGTATTTGTTTTAATATACAAAATAGCCTTCTATTAGAATTTAAATTTATTCTAGAAGGCTATTTTTATATAATATATTTTATTATTCTAGTGCATCTTCCTTAGTTTCATGAACTGTATCACGTGGATGTTCAGGTGGAGCATATATAGCATAAAGTTTAAGAGGCTTATCGCCTATGTTTATTATATTATGCCATTTACCAGCAGGTATCATTATTGAAGAATCATTAAAAGCTTTTCTTTGATAATCTAATTTATTTTTACTATCCCCCATTTTAACAAGGGCTTCGCCCTCCTCAATACGTATGAACTGGTCACCTTCAGAGTGAACCTCTAAACCTATATCATCCCCAACATCTATACTCATTAAAGTAACTTGTAAATTCTCTCCTGTCCATAAAACAGTACGGAAGGTATCATTTTGCTTAGTAGCATCCTCAATATTAACTACATATGGATCTGGACCATAGTCTTGTAGAATAACAAACGGTCTAGCAAAGTATGGATTATTACCACCAAAAGCAAAAGGATTCATAAGTACTTGCATGTTATACCAAAAATAATAAGGATTCATATTATGAAAATTCTGCATTGAATTATTTATCCAAAAAGGATACGAGCTTTGATTAGAAAAGTTATACATAACGACCACCCCTTTTATAAACTTTATAACATTATATGGTTGAAAAATATGTAAAGTGCTTGACTAAAAGTAAGGATAAAATATATTAATGAATTATTGGTTAAATTATATATAGGAAAGTTTAATTAGCTTTTATATTAATTTACGTATATAATAGATAAATACAATATTAAAAAAAGACTACTAAGGAGATTTTATGATAAAAAGAGAATTTGATATAAATGATATAGCATACCTTGCTAAAAAGAGAAGAATAAAGGCTTGTGTTGATGGCAATGAAAATAACATGAGAAACATATCTCTAAAAGAAGGAGATGCTGTTAAGATACTAGATTATTATGAAATAGAAACACATGGTTTTTCATATGAAGCAGAATTTAAAAAAGATAACACTATATATATAATAAGAAAACACTTAAGTCAATCAGATTTAAAACCTAAAAATACAGAGAAATAATACTACTCTACGGAGCGTTTATTGTTAGATATATATTACCTTGATATAATTTATCTACGGAGGTGATTATGATAGATACTACAAAGATTGGAATGCTGATTAGATCTTTAAGAATTGAAAAGCATATGACACAAAAGCAGTTAGCTGACAAAATGAGATTAAGTGATAAAACAATTTCAAAGTGGGAAAGAGGTATTGGGCTACCTGATATTTCATACCTTACAGAACTATCAGAAATCCTCAATGTAAATATTGAAGAAATGTTAAAGGGAGAATTGGCCCCAAACAATTTCGAAGGAGGAAATATGAAAAAATCTAAATACTTTGTTTGCCCTACATGTAAAAACCTTACTATATGTACAGGAGATTCACAAATATCATGTTGTGGTAGAAAACTTGAACCACTTAAATTAGAAAAAGCACCTGAGGATAAGAAACTTATTGTAGGTGAATTTCAAGATAACTGGCATATTACAAGCAATAACCCTATGACAAAGGATAACTATATTTCATTTGTTGCGTTAGTAAGTAGCACTGAAATTGATATTATAAAGCAGTACCCAGAGTGGGCATTAACTGTTGAATTTAATAAAAACAAGCGTGGTATGTTAGTTTGGTATTGTGCAAATGATGGGTTACTATACCAGATGCTAAATAAAAGATAATAATTTAAATATGAAATAAGATGGATTAAGATGTGTAATTCATCTTTTTTTGTGCAAAATTATATGTGTTTTAAATATACAAATATTTCCATAAAAAGGATATACTTATATATGACTAATAAATACAACTAGGGGGGGATATATTGAAGGAAAAATTAAAAAAAATAATAATATCATTGATAACAGATCCAATAGTTTTAATAGTGTATGGGATTTTATTTTATCAGTTAACAACATTATGTATGTATGGAAGGTATAATAATAATTTATACATTTTCATAGCATGTACATTATTACTTATAGGGATTACTATATTTAAAGTAATCAAAGTTACAAAATCTAATAAAAATAAAAGTTTTCTAGTCAATTCAAAAAAATGGAAGTGCCTATCAATTATAGTTTTCATTATAATAACATCACTTGGAGGATTTAAAATTTATAAAAGTGCAACTAATTATGGAGGAAAGCTTGCATGGGTTATAGACAGGATAAATAGAGAAAGACATGTTAAATTTAATAATGATAATATATATGAAAATGGAGTGACAGGTTTTTTCTCAGATATAAATAAAAAGTATGAACTACCTAAAAAATTATATCTAGCAAATGATTTTAAACTTAAATTTGAAAAAGATGGAACTATAACATATGTTGAAACTTTTATATATGGAAAAGACAATAATGGAAATCAAAAAAGCTACTTAATATCTTACGATAAAAGTAAGTCAAACAAAATAAAGATATTAATGGATGGTTATGCAGGTGATGATTATAGTAATGATAAACTTGTAGAGCCTTTAATAGAAACAGTTGCAAATATTCCTATAGACAAAGCAATTGAAAAATGGGATGCAAAAGAGTATGGACTACTTTATGCAGGTAAGCGAAATTGGGGATACAACACAGATGGAATTATTGAAATTGGTAAAAATGGAGTAGAGTTACCTTTATATGATGAAGAAAATACAAGAGATATTACTGATGAAATAGTTGGATATACAGTTTCTATATATATTCCAGGTAAAGAAGATATAGTAACTCCGATTAGATATAATTTAATAACTGATTCTTATTGGAGAGAATTTACAGATCCTCAAATAGATAGAGATAAAGAAGAAAGTAAAAAAGAGCTTGATATTGTAAGTGGAAATTCAAGCAACCCTGAAGAATTTTACTTAAAAGATGGAATTAGATATAAACTAACAGTAATGGATAAGGCAGCGGGTCAAAGTTTTTATATCCTAGATAAAACTATTGATGGAGGAACCAAATGGACTACCGTAAATCATGATCCACTTAATGGTGTTGTTGGAGGTATATCTGGAATGTACTTCATGGATGAAACTACAGGCTTTGTAGGAGTAATTAGAAACGGTGGAGATGAAGGCGAGCTATATCGTACAGATGATGGAGGACAATCTTTTAATAAAATAGAATTTGACACTAAAGAGGTTAGTTTAGGAGATGGAGTAAAATATAAACCATATGATTTTCCAACAGTTCCATATGAAGAAGATGGAGTTTTATATTTGAAAGTGGAACAAGGAGCAGATGGTGACTATAAAGGAAATAGTAGTTTATTATATAGCTCAAAAGATAAAGGAAAAACATGGGAGTATGTTAAAGAAGTTAATGAAGCTCCAGAAGAAATTGGATAGATAAAAAAAGTACCGTTTTGGTACTTTTTTTATGTTTATCTAATTTCACTCCACTTTTAGCCTATTTTAGTCCAACGGTATTGACTAAAAAAGGATATATAGTATAACATTAATTAGAAAGAATTTTTAGAATAATTAGAAAAATTCTACAATAAAAAAGCAAAAAAGGAGAGGTATAATGAAGAAATATTTAAATGCTATTACTAGCTTATTTGTAGCTGTACTGCTAGTTTTTAGCGCGACATCAACTGTATTAGCAGCACAACCTGAACAAGATACACAATTAAAGGATGCAGATGGAAATCTTTTAATAACTGGGAAACAATATATAATAGAACCTGAACACTTTAAAAATAGAGGACTTACTTTTGAAGTTTATAATAATTGGGATTATGTATTAGCATCTAACAAAAGAGATGATGATAAGATGTATGGTACACCAGTACAACTTTTTATAGAAAATACTAATGAAGCAGAAGGTGTAGAGATTAAAACAAATGATAAACTTGTTATTAAAATGGTAAATCATAATTGGGCTGGATATAAATATTTAACTTTTGATAGAACTGGTGGTTTTGTATGGTTAGGTGATAAAGGAACAAGTGTAACATTAGAACAAGGAAATGATAACTACGGAATAGCTATAAATGCAGGAGCATTTGTAACTAAATACTATGATGGATTTGGTAGACCAACAGGATCATTACTTGCAAAAACTCAGGCAAGTGATTATACTTACTTCCATGTATTCCCTACAGGTCAAGTATTTAGTAATCCAAATAAACTTTGGTTAGCTATATATATGAGAAGACATTCTACTTATACAGGTAAAGCTATACCTGGACCAAAGCCAGAATTTTTATTTAAGGCAGTAAATTAATACATTATTTTATATAAAATAAACTTATAAAAAGGAGTACCGTTTTGGTACTCCTTTTTAATTTTCAATATCCTCAAATATAGTATTAGCTGTAACCCATTGTTCAAATCTTACTTTTACAACTAATCCATAGATACCAACTGTAATAATCATTAAAAACCACCAAAGAATCCAATGTCCTACCAACTCTTTAGGATTTCCAATAAATTTAAGTCGTTTACCGCATATTACTGTATGATTGCATTTAGCTTCTTGATCCATACACAATATCCAAGGATAAGCAAGTCCTAACGTTATAACTCCTAATAAAAAACTTTTTAAATGGTGCAATACAGTATTCTTAACTGTATTATCAAAATATGAATCGTATTTTTCTTTATTGGCTAGTATAGATGAATGATCATAAGCCATAGTTAAACATCCCCTTTATAAATTTAAATTATTACCCAATTTTAATTTATACCCTAATACTAAAATTATAAAAACATTTATCTATAAAATAAGCTAAAACACAGTGAATTACATAAGTGCAACCTATAATTTACAAAGTGCAACCACAAGGTGATAGTTATAATTAGAATGTTCTGATAACATAAAGGTATAGAATTTATTAGGAGGTTATTGGATATGGATTTTGGAGAAAAGTTATTAGCACTAAGGAAAAAGGAAGGAATGTCACAAGAATCTTTAGCAGAAAAATTGAACACAAGCAGGCAGGCTATTAGTAAGTGGGAAAATAATCAGGGGTTTCCAGAAACAGAAAAGTTACTTAAGATAAGTAATATATTTAATGTTTCATTGGATTATTTATTAAAAGATTCTGTAGAGCATAAAGAAGAAAGTGATGCTTATTATGTAAGTAGAGAAGTAGCTCAAAGTTTTTTAGAAAATGAAAGTAAGATGTGCAAAAATATACTAATAGGAATTATAACTATGGCATCAGCATATATACCTTATTTGCTATTTAAAGATAGCATGCCAACTTATATAATAATTATTTCAATGATGGTAGCTGTAGGGGTAGCCTTTTTTATAAAAGGTGCAATGTTAGAAGATAACTACAAAGTATTAAAAAAACAAGTATTAGTTTTTGATGAAAAGGTATTAAAAGAGTTATGTGGAAAATATAATGTTATAAAAAAGAAATATAATACTTTAACAGCAGTGGGTGGTTGCTTTTTAGCTGGAGGAATAACTATATTTTTATTTGTTAAAAATGAATTGGTTTTCCAAGGTAATAATTTAGGTTATGAAATATTAGGTGTAGGTTTGATTTTAGTAGGGATTTTTCTTTTAGGATATTTTAGTTCTATACTTGAAGCTTATGAAACATTAGTAAAAAATGATGAGTATGTAAATAAAATTAGTTTTAAGCTTATGAAAAAGTTTCAGAAAAAAATAGATAATATATAAAGGTTAATTATATAAGGGGGATATAGTTTGAAAAAATTAATAGCTTTAATTACAGTATTATTAGCAGTAGTCATAATTTTTATTGGTTATAATCAAACTAAAGACTTTGAAATTGAATATGAAGGTCTACCAGAAGAATACTCAGAGTTATTAACCCTGACTGGGAACAAGGTTTTAAAATATGATTTGAAGAACTTATCTAATGAAAAAAGTTATGAGATTGGGTTAGTGTATGAAGTTTATAAAAATAGTCAGAAAGTAAAAGAAGAAAAGATACTTGGTATTGGGTATGGGCCTACAAAAGAGAAGATAAAAGATCATGAGTTGGCAATAAATATTCAAGATAAAAAGATAAGATGCATAACAGGAGAAAATGGGGGAGTATATTCATATATTGATGTAGAAGAAGATATATCTAAGTTTTCTTATCAATGTTTTGAAGGAGGAAATAAAGTTAACTTTGGAGATGATATCTATTTGTTTCATGGAACAAGTGGAGAAGATGGACTTAGATGTTATGATTTAGGAAAATTATCAGAAGAAGATAAAAGTAGTCTTGTTAAGCATAACGATTTAAACGTATTTATAAAATTAGTATACGAAGAAATATAAAATAAAAGTTGTAGTATTAAGTAAAGGAGTACCGTTTTGGTACTCCTATTTCAAATTCAGGAAAATTAAAAAATATTACATCATATAATTGGTTAATAAACTGTAACTAAAAATTAAGAGGGATTTAAAGGAAAATTTATAAATATTTATAAGTTAATAAATATAAATTTAAAAATTACATTACTAAATTTAAAAAGCATATATATAAATATAATTAAAAATGGGGAGAGAATAATTATGAAAAAGCTATTATCAATAATATGCATTTTGGTGATGTGTATAGGAGTAGTTGGCTGTAGTTATAAAGAGGTTAAAGATAAATCTTCAACACAGTTAACTACAAAAGAAAAGGTAGAAGACTTTGAGTATATGTTTGAAACTATAAAAGAGGTGTATCCATATTTAGAAGTAAATAAAAGACTATATAAAGTAGACTGGGTGTCTAATAAAGAGAAATACTTAGATAGAATAAAAAATACTAAGGATGATGAAGAATTTATAGAGGAAATTAATAAAATGTTAATGGATTTAAAAGATGGTCATACACATTTAGTTTATGATAAGAGTTGGTATGAGTTTTTGAAAGCTGGTTATAAACAAGCTGGATGGTATGATTTTTTTGGAGATGAAAATGTAGAAAATAGGTATGAGAGTATAGGCTATATGGATAATAGGAACAAAGAAGTAATGCCTAAAAAAGATATAATAGTTAAAGATGTTGTAGAAGGTAAAATTGGATATATACATATGCCACAGATGTACCCAGAAGGGGATGTTAGATTAGAGCAAATGACAGCTATAAATGATTATATAAATACACTTAAAAATCATCAGGCATTAATACTTGATATAAGGGGGAATTCAGGAGGGGATGATGCTTATTGGCAAAGTGTAGTTTCTCAACTTATAACTGAAGATATGAAAAGAACTGGATATATGTTATTTAGAAATGACAATGAGGTTATGAAAAAATATTCAAATAAAAGAGGTATAACTTTACAACCTATAAGTGAGTTACCTAAAGAGCTATTGAAAAAAGCCCCAAAAGAAGTTTTACAAGACTTTAGTGAGTTTAGTACAATGCGTTCGTTAATACCTGCAACTAATACTTCTCAGTTTAAAGGTAATATATATTTATTAGTAGATGAAAAAGTTTATTCATCAGCAGAATCATTTTCTATATTCTGTCAGGAAAGTGACTTTGCTACTATAATTGGAACAACAACAGCTGGAGGTGGAGGAGGAATTGATCCTGTGCTATTTGAATTAGAAAACAGTGGACTTTTGGTTAGAATGTCTAGTGATATGTATTTAACTGATAGTGGAGTTTGTAATGAAGAAGTTAAGACTGTTCCAGATTATGAGATTAAGGGGCATAGGAGAACTGAAAAGTTTGAAGATGATAAGTGCATAGAAAAAGTTTTAGAGCTTGAAAATTTAAAATAAATAAAAAAAGTACTTGGGATTCCTAAGTACTTTTTTTATTGCTACTTTTTACTTTTAACCACTCTAATATCTTGTATCCATCACTTGTAAAACCTGCATAAACGCTGTTGTCATTGTACTTAAGAGGTAATACTGTTGATACAAATTGAAATAGGCTAAATATAGCACGGTTTTAGAAGAAAAAAATTTACTTTTAAATTAATATGTTTTTGTTGCTAACTATATCATTAAATGATATAGTTTAAGTATATTATATCATTTAATGATATAGTTGGAAGGAGATAAAATATGGCTAGAAAAGATTCAATTGATGTTGGAGAGTTAAACGATTCTGCATTTTACATTTTATCTAGCGTTATTGAAGAAAAGCATGGATATTTAATTATGAAGACCATTGAAGAACTTACAGAGGGGAAAGTTAGTATTGGTCCTGCATCACTTTATACAACGCTTAAAAAATTATTAAAAGCAGAATTAGTAGAATTAAGTCCTGGCACTGACTCCAATAAGAAAGTATATAAGACAACAAGCAAAGGAAAAGAAATGTTACAAAAAGAAATTGAACGTAAGAAAGATATGATTAAATTTGCAAACACATTTTTAGATTAAAGGGGTGAAAGTTGTGAAGTATAAATATGTAATGATTGGTGGGGTTGCTTTTAGTGAAGAAGCTGATATGGAAAAACTATCAAACTATGCTAAGCAAGGCTGGATATTAGAGGGAATAAAAGGAGGTTTTTTCTATAAATTAAGAAAAGATGAACCTCAAGATATAATTTATAGTTTGGATTATCAATCAGATGCAAATGAGGAGTATTTGAGCATTTTTGAAGAAGCTGGATGGGAACATGTAGTTTCTTCAGGAAATGTAATTCATATTTTCTCAGCAAAAGCTGGAACTAAACCTATTTATAGCGATTGCGAGTCAGAGCTGAGTAAGTATATAACTATTAGAGATAAATCAAAGAAAGGTAGTTTGTATTCTCTTATATTATCAATTATTTTAACGGGAATGTTAGTATTGTCAGGATTTTTTATGAGACAAATATTTTTAATTATAGTTGCAGTTTGGTTTATAGATATTGTTGTATTTATTTTTAATTTCATGCCATATCTAGCTTATAATAATAGAATAAAAGAAATGAAAAAAGGTGGTAAATATAATAAGAGGGAAGTAAGTAATAGAATGAATTGGAAAGTAAATGCATTTATAGCAACAATGCTTTTGATATCAGGAATAGTGAATTTAAATAAAAATATATTTGTATTTATTCTTTATTTAATTGCAGGAACAGCATTTGCTTTTTCAAGTGTAAGTTTTTACAAACAATATAAAAAATCTTCAAAGCATTAAATTCAAGGAGTACCGTTTTGGTACTCCTATTAAAATGTTATATATACTTACTTTTTAAATTTATGTGGCTTATTTACCTTCATATTAACAACATGACCACATTCTGTACATATTTCTAGTATTAATTTAGAACCTGTTAATGAGAATGGATTATCTTTTGGCACTATCCAACTTCCAGTCAATTCACCATTTCCAAATTCAGAACTTCCACACTTTGGACATATTTCATTATACATATAAAAACTCCTTTTAGTTTTAATTTAATAACCTGATTTTACTCCCAAATATATGAATCTTACTCCAAATTTATAACTTTTATAAATGCAAATGGTATAATGAACCCTTCATGATTGTTATAAATTGTGAATATGAATAATTATGTTTAGGGAGAAATTTAAATGAAGAAAAATATCATTAAATTAGGAATAGTTTTAGGAATACTTTTAATAGCAGTTCTTTGGATAATGGGGGTTATTCCACCTGATTCTCGTTCGTATCATCATACCGTTACAAAATCAACAGATTTAAGTAATGAAAATGTTGATGGATTATATTTAGGAGATAGGTTTAATAGTGAAAAAGTAATATCTAAATACGGTGAAATGCATATAAAAAGTAGCGATGTTGATGATTACGATTACTATTGTTTAAGTAAAAATATTGAAGTGGCAACTAAAAAAGATGACTACAATATAGTTAGATTTTGTGTAAATAATGAAACTTTAAAAACTAAAATGAAAACTGAAAAAGGAGTAAGTTTTGGAGATAGTAAAGAGAAAGTTATAAAACTATATGGAGAAAATTATTATAATCGTATAGAGCAAGGACTTGATATTATTGGTTATGTAGATAAAGAACAGGATTGTTCTATTGAATTTTGGTTAAGCGAAGAAGGGGTTTGCTATATTCGTCTTGATTATAATTATATGATATAAACATTAAATACAAGCGTGTGTTTATAAATAATAAAAAGGTATTAGTTATTAGGTTTTCATTTAGGGAGGTTTTATATGAAATATAATAAATTTGATTTATGCATTTTTGCTATGATAATATGTTTGTTAATTTCTATAGTAGCAACTATAGCAAGTTATTTTTTTCAACGTGAAAGTTTACCAACGTGTATAACTTCAACTATGTCACTTATAGTTATGACTATAGTAGTTTTTAATACAAAAGACAAAAAGTCGTAAAACTTACTTTACGACTTTTTCTTTCCAATATTTTTTACAATCTTCACTTCTATTAATAAACTTATAATCTACTAAGTATCGTCTTACTATAGCGTAATCTGGATAGATATTACTTAATATATCATTAATTTCTGATTCATCATAAATTACATCTTCTTCAATAAATGTATCTGCAATATACTTAAAAACTTCATACTTTTTTTGTTGTTTTGATGGAATAACATTTAATTTATTATCCTTAAAAAATCTATCTACTAATTCTTTATTCATAGAAATCACCCCTTGATACTATAAATAGTAGTCCATGCAGTAGTTATTATCAAATATTTATTTTACTCCATTTTAAAGCTATGATAATCCAAAAGTATTGATTAAAAAGATTATCGTGATAACATAAATTAGAATAAGTAAGGGTTATAAAATTTTAAAATAGCTTTTAGTTTGTGGTTATGTTAGATAATAGATTGATTAATTCTATATAAAAATTGAATTAGCTTAAAATCATGATGTTATCAATAGGTATATATAAAGGAGGGGTATACTCTATGAAAAAAATCTATTATTTAGATAGTATTATGATGGCAATATGTATAATACTTTATCTTGTATTTTTTAAGGATATTAAAAATATATTTCACTTTTTAATATTTTCAAGTTATCTTTTATTCAATGTATATATAATTTCTAGATTGCGTTTGGTTAAGAATCTTGATAATGATGTTAAAATGAGTCCTAAATTTAGGGCAGGAAGTATATTTTTATTTTTAGGAAAGCTAATATTTATAGCTCTAATTATACTAATTTATGTGTATAATCAAGAAAGCACACCAACATTTATGTTAGTTTATTGTATGTGTATGTCTTTCTTTATTCTTGAATATACGTACATTGATGATAATAAAATAATAAAGTTGAGCGGAAAATATATTTCATTAAAAGATATATCTTCATATAAAATTATTGGTAATTACAATGAATACATATATCTAAATATTTATAGCAATTCAAGAAGAATATTTAATTGTTCTCCATCTAAAAAGAATTTTGATTTGTTTATTAAAGAACAATTTAGAAATCATAATTCTATATAAAAAATAGCGAGGCTTTATATGTGCCAATAGTTATAGCTGTTTTTTATTTTAGTGATTTGAGAAATAATCAGTTTATTAAAAGTAATGGGGGTTAAAATATGGTTGGAATAATATTTGGTATAGCATTTATTATATTAGGATTAAAATTTATTTATATAGGCTTTGATATAAAAAGAAGTAAGGATATATATAAGATTAAAAATAATATGATAAAGCCTGAGAGTATTAAAGATAAGGAAGGATATTTGAAATTTAACTTTACAATGAATATTATTATAGGTATATCACTTTTTATAAATGGTATAGTTGCATTGCTAGCAGAGTACTTTGTAGCTATTGATAATATATCTAGTAGTGTCAATGCTGTTGTAGCTTTGGTTATAATAGGATGTATTTTTAAATGGATTTTTACAGTAACTAAGTTTAATAAGTGACTAAATTGTTATAAATTCTCAGCCAGTAATTTGGTATAATATAGTTAGTAATCTTATAAAAGGGGAAGTGTAAAAATGTATGCTTTAGCCATTTTAACTGGCATGTGGTTTATAAACCGTTGGATAGAATTAAAGAAAACTAAAAACATAAGAAAGTATGGCTGGGATAATCCTGCTAGAATAAAAGATAAAGAGGAATATACAAATTTAGTTTCAAAAGTATATTTTATTCAAGGTATAACTTTAATATGTTGGGGAGAATTCTTAATAATAGATACATTGTATTTAAATCTACCACTTGAAATCTTAGCAATAATATGTGGTGTGATATTTATATCTGCTTTTATACAAGCAATTATAATTAAAAAGAAAAGACATAAATTCACTTATTGAAATAAAAAGATATAACTAATTGAAGGTAAATAACTTTCAATGGTTATATCTTTTTTATTTAATAATATTTTTAATAAACTAATTTACATATACAGTAACTACTTTATAACTGTAATTTGCATTACCGTCCCCTACACTTATAAGCACTGGATACTGACCAGGTCTATGTGTATCAACATCTCCTGAGTATGTTATAGAGCTAGAAATATCATCTCCATCTATATTTTTTGCTTTAGCATCTAACATATTGTAGTTAAAACTATCGCCTAAACGTAAGTCTAAATATTTAGACGGAATATCTATTGAAGGTGAAGTATAGTTTGGATACATTGAGTTATCAACAAAAACAATAGCTTCACTTGAAGACGTTTTTCCTTCTGAATCGGTAGCAATTGCTGTTACCGTATAAACTCCAGACATGTTAAGATCTACATATCCAACATATTCAACTTTTAAAGGATTACCATGTTTATCAATAGCTTCAGCATGAAGCATTTCATCCATATTATAATTATCCCAATTATAACTTCTAGTTAAATGGAACTCTACAGTAGGCATAAATATAACAGGGTTACCATTATAATTAGGATTATTAGGATAAACGTCATTATTAGGATATTCATCTTCATTAGGGTAAACAGGGTAATTATCATCAATAGGATATTCATCCTCATTAGGAATAACAGGATAATTATCTACAACAGGATCCTCATTATTATCAGGATTTACTGGGTTGATATTATCAACAATCTCAGGTTGTACATTTATAACAGGATTATTATCACCTATCACCTCAGGTTTTACATTTACAACAGGATTAACATTTTGATCTACTCTAGATAATAGAGAAACTGATTCAGCTCTTGTAATACTATTTGTAGGATGTAGATTTTTTAATGTATCACCTTTTAAATAACCACTTTCTATAGCACCTTCTACATATGGTTTTGCCCAATTAGAAACTAGGTGTTTATCTGGGAAAGTATCTAATTTATCATATACATCATCTTGTTGATTTTTTATACTTACAATTATTTTAGATGCTTCCTCTCTAGTGATAGGATTGTTAGGTCTAAAAGTATTATCTTCATATCCGTTTATATAACCAGCTTGAACTCCTATACAAACATCATCATAATACCAATTATTCTGATTTATATCTTTAAAGTTTGAAATACCTTTGTTATTAAATCCAAAGTATTTGTTAACTAATTTTACGAATTCAGCACGAGTGATAATATTATCAGGTCTAAAAGTGCTATCTCCATACCCATTGGCATAAGAATTTTGTATGAATTGATTAATTTCTTTTTGAGCCCAATGTCCATTTATATCATTTACTTTAGTGTCTGCATATGCACTTAATGTAGTTGATAAAATTAACCCTAAAGACAGTGTGCTTATCAAATGTTTTTTCATAAAAACCTCCAAATAAAGTTTAATTTTAAATATTATAGCATAATTTGTAAAAATTTGTCAGTTTTTTTAGAAAAAATAGATAATTATAAAAATTTAAATACTTGGGCTTGGAATTACATCAAAAGAAAGACTAGATGATATTAAATATATAAATTTGGAGGAATCTACTTTTAGAAAAACTCAAGGCATGCTTGAAAATGGGAAAGTTATATCTTTTAAAGAAGGTAGAGCTTTAGAGGTCGAATATGATGTGAAATATAAAACAGAAAATGAACTTGAAGAATCTGGAATAAATTATAGTAGGTATATTTTATCAAAGGATACAGACGGCAATTATAAAATAATAGGTGCTGGTTATTAACATATTGTTACATTTAATACTGGGTTTATAGAGTAAAATATAATTAGAAATAAATTTACATAAAAGGGGTAATGTAGTATGGGTATTACATTAAAAAGATGTTTATTTTCAATAATTTTAATCTGTGCTAGTTTAGTAAGTTTTTTAACTCAATCACATGTAGGGTTTCAAATTTCAATTGCTATAATAGGAGTTCCTATAAGTTTATTATTTTTACTTAGACTAATATTCCCAGAAGTAACAACATTTAATGAAACATCAAATGAGTATAGATATTTATCATGTAAAGAAAAAGCCAGGGTATTATTAACAGTATTTCTAATAATAATTTGGGTAATTGCACAAATTATTTGCTTAACAAAATAAATACAAAAAAGAACTTTGGTTAGTGTACAATTTACAGAAATAGCTCTATGTAAAAATTTTGATAAAGATGGAAATAGAAAAAACTAAGGGGTAACGATTTGTTACCCCTTGATTTATTGTCATTATACATTTTAAATTAGATGTTACTTATGTGATTAATATTTATATATACTATGAATGTTAATTAGAAATATATAATTAAGCAACAAAAACAAAATCAATAATTAATTAACTTTAGGGAATAAGGAGGAATATGATTTTATGAAAAAGAAGAATGAAAACATAAAACCTATAATATATTTCATACTAGGATTTGCTACTTTTATTTGTATTTACATAGTATGGATTATGATTAGTTATAGATATATAGAATAAAATATATAGAGTAAATGGGAGAGAGAATTTAATGAAAAAGTTAACTATAGTTATTATACTATTTGTTTTTTTAACTTGTATAAGTGGATGTAGTAGAGCTAATGAGAAAACAAATTGGAATATGCAATCCATTCAAGGTAGTGGGGGAGCTGTTATTTATTGCTCAAATGAAAATAAAGATAATTATTTAAATGCGACTATCAAAAACATTGTTTGCACACTAGAAAATTCTTCTATCACTATTACGGATAAAGATACAGGTGAAGAATGGATTGGGAAATGTAAAATAATCGAGGAATCTCCACAAATTAACACGACTATATATGAAGTGAAATTTGATAATAATCAAAAAGGTTATATAGGAAAAAGTATTACTAAATACGCAGATAATACACAGGAGAATACATTGATTATTTCATGTGGAGAATATTCATTAAATTTTACTGAAAATACAAATGAAACAAACTGATAAAAATTAATATAAATATATTAAAATTAGAAAATGGAGGGAACTTTATGATTTCGTTTTGGCAAGGTGTATTTCTTATAATAGCTTGGATATTATATTACTTATTGTTAAAAAAATTTATTTTCAATAAACAATTAGATAAATATATACAAGAAGCTAAAGAAAAAGGTGATTACTACCAAAGTGATATCAATGATTACAAAAGATACCTTAAAGCTAAGGGTATAGCATCTACATCAATAGTTGTAGTAGTAACTTTAGGTCTTTGTGTATTTGATTATCTAAGTATAAATATGTGGCTAGTTGAAATAGTAGTTATCTTATCCTTAGCCAAACTAACTGAAATGATAGGTAGTAAAATTGTTAAAAATAAATATCACTTTAAGGTGTAGAAGGAAATTTTAAGTTAAGCTTTGATAACCTTACTTTGATTTGGAGGATGTATGAGAAAAACAATTTTAATTATGTTTTTGATATTCTCAACTTTAGTTATAACAGGCTGTACAAATACTAAAGACACTGAAAAAGTATTATCAAATAAACAGTGGATAGAAGACATAAATTATTTTGACGAACAAATGAAACTAAATCATCCAGACCCATTTATATATTTAGACGAAGAAACTTGGGATGAAAGTATAAAAGAACTAAAATCAGATGTAAGAAAATTATCAGATGTAGATATAGCTTTAAGAATTTCACAAATAGTATCATCTATGAAAGACTCACACACCAGTATACACATACTAAATTTACTTGCACCTGTAGGAAATGAAAAAATAGATAGAAAAGAAATAGTTGAATTTCCAATTAATCTAGAATACTTTGAAGATGGAATAAGGGTTATAGCTTGTGGAAATGAATACAAAGATATATTAGGTTATAAATTATTAGCTATAAACAACACGTCTATAGAAGAAGTTATAGAAAAAGTATCTAAAATTATGCCTTATGATAACTCTCAATTTGCAAAAGGACTAGGCAAAGAGTATTCAAATATATATGAGTATTTAAGATTTTTAGAAATAGTAGACAATAAAGAAGTTGAATACTTATTTGAAAATTCCAAGCAAGAAAAAGTAGTTGTAAAAATGAAAGCTATTAAAAATGCAGACATAGATTATGTAGATATAAATAAAAAGGAAAGTAAAATAAGTGAAAAAGTAAATGATTCAAATGATTTTTATTGGTATAAGTTTTTTGAAGAAGACAATGTTTTATATTTTAAACTTAGTAAAATACTTACTAATCAATTACCCAGTGTAGCTCATATAAACAAAAAAGAACTTCCTAACTACTATGATTTTCACAATAAATTCATAGAAGAAATAAACAATAAAAAACCTGAAAAATTAGTTGTAGACATAAGGCATAACCCAGGTGGAAGTACTGGACTTATAGATTTTATTGCACATGATTTAAAATACAGAATTGATGTAGAAAAAGAAAATATATATGTTATAACTGATAAAAACACTGCTTCAGCCGCTGCTGATTTAGCATGGAGGCTACAAAATGATATGGGAGTAAAAGTGATAGGTGAAGAAACTGGGGGAAATGTAAATTACTTTGGTACAGAAGGCGAAAGTATAGCATTACCTAATTCAAAATTAAAGATTAAACATCCTTATATGTTTATAGAAAATAAAAAGGGGCACGTAGGTGGAGTGAAACCTGATGTAGAAATAATACAAAGCTTTGATGCCTATATGCAGGGAATAGATGATTGTTATGAATATATAAATAATAAATAGGAGCGAAAGCTTCTATTTTTTATATTCAAGATAAGCGACTTTTTACTCAAATAAAATTATGGATAACTTAGGAAATTAATTGATAATAATATATAATAGAAATTGGATTGTAAAATATCAATTTGGGGTATATACCTAATCCACATAATATATAGAAAGGGTTGTAGTATGAAAAAAATATTTAAATTATTAAGTTTATCATTTTGTATAGTAATGGTTTCATTACTTTTTGTAGGGTGTGACAAAAAATCTACTGAAGAAATAAGTTTCCTTAACTATGGTGAAAACATAGACGAAGAAACTATAAAAGAATTTGAAAAAGAATACGGTATAAAAGTTAACGTTGAAACTTTTGACGAGATGGAAACAATGTATCAAAAAGTTAGTAGAAGTGGACTAAGCTATGATGTTATCTTAGTATCTGACCTTTTACTTCCAAGAATGATTAAAGAAGATCTTGTTCAAGAAATCAACAAAGACAAAATACCTAATATAAAACAAATGGATGATGCTTACCTAAATCTAGAAATAGACCCAGGTAACAAATATTCAGTTCCTTATATGTTTGGAACAGTAGGACTAATCTACAACAAAGATGTAGTAAAAGAAAAAGTAGATAGCTGGGACATATTATGGGATGAAAAATATAAAGATAAGGTATTTATGTTTGATACATATAGAGATACTATAGGAGCAGCTTTAAAGAAATTAGGATACTCTTTAAACTCAGAAAATCCTAAGGAAATAGAAGCAGCTAAAAACCTATTAATAGAACAAAGAAAAACAATAAATCCTATATATGGAGTAGACAATGGAACACAAATGATTCCAGCAGGCGAATCTGATATAAATATGATTTGGTCAGGAGAAGGATTAAACCTTCAAGATGAATATCCTAACTTAGAATATGTAGTTCCAAAAGAAGGAGCAAACTTCTGGATTGATAGTTTATGCATACCTCACAATGCTAAAAATGTTGAAGGTGCTGAGAAGTTTATAAACTTTGTAAGTGATAAAGAAAGTGCTTTAAGAATAGCAGACGAAATAGGATATACAACACCAAATAAAGAAGCTAGATTAGAACAACCAGAAAAAGTTAGAAATAATCCTAATGCATATATGCCAAAGGAAATAATGGATAGATGTGAAATCTACAAAGACTTACCAAAGGATGTAAAAAGACTATACGACGACGCATGGATAAACATAAAATCAAGTAACTAAGACAAAAAGGAAAAGCTAGTAAATTAGCTTTTCTTTTTTTGATCAACGGACGAAGTTGTTGGCAACATGAAGTGGTTTGGACACGTAGTGGCTAAAGTAAAGTGAAATTTTTGTTTAAGGATTAGATGATAAGTAGATATAAAATAAACTATAATATAAATATCTATTAAATTAAATCAAGAACAAATAGTAATACTTGAAGATAATGAAGGGAGAAATTAATGAAACACGAGTGGAGAAAAAAAGAAAAAAATTATTATATACCAAAAGCTAAACCTGAAATAGTAGATGTAGAAGAGTTTAAATTTATACAAATAAAAGGAGCAGGAAATCCAAATAGTGAAGAATTCCAAGAAAGAGTAGGAACTCTTTACTCAATAGCCTATGCTATAAAAATGATGCTAAAAAAAGGTGAAACTCCTGAAGGTTATACTGATTACGTGGTTTACCCTCTAGAAGGAATATGGGATTTAACCGAGGAAGCCAAAGAAAAAAATATATTTGATAAAGACGAGTTAGTATACACTATAATGATTAGACAACCGAACTTTATAAGTGATGAAATATTTGAAGAAGGAATAAGAATTGCTAAAAGTAAAAAAGAAAATAAATTATTAGACGAAGTAGAGTTTGTGACTATTGAAGAAGGTATGTGCGTTCAAATAATGCATATAGGTAGCTTTGATGAAGAAGCTAAAACTTTTGAAGTTATGGAAAAATTCTGTGAAGAAAACAACTTAACTATAAAAAGTAAAGCTCATAGAGAAATCTATATATCAGATTTTAGAAAAACAGCACCAGAAAAGTTAAAAACTGTATTAAGATATAGAGTCGAAAAAAATAATGTACAAAAATAAAGGAGTACCGTTTTGGTACTCCTTAATTATTTTCTAAATTATTAACTCTATCTTCTAGTTCACAAACTTTACTCTCTAATAATGTCCTTCTTTGCTTACATTTCTTGATAAAACTATATATAAGAAATGGGATTAATATTAATAAAACTATATTTATTAATTGAAAGAAAAACTCAATTGATATAGACAAAAAAACACCTCCTAGCTTTTAGTAAGTATTATTTTACCATATTATGGAGTTGTAAAATTTAAATAATAGTGCCTTAAAAGAGCATTTTAGTCCAAAATCAAAACACTTAATAATGTATATGGTAATATTTTGAAAGAGATTAAATGTTAAAGGATGATTATTATGGAATATAAAAAGTTATATGAACTTGTAAAAAACTTAAATGGAAAAAACGTAGAAAAAAATAAGCCTGAATTAATGAAATACTTAATTGGTTTAATGATGAATATAAAAGAAATTAATGAAGAAATTTCTTTAGATGAATTACAAGGTTTATTTGATATCTATTTATTAAAACAAGAAGTAAAAAAAGATATTGAAGAAATGGAAGGTAAAAAATTAAGATTTGGACTTTTAACTTATGAGTTTATGAAAGTATATAAAAGCTTTATAGACGATATATCTAATAGAGGATACACTATGGATGCTATCAGTATAACTAAAAATGCTTTAAAGGGCATAGGTGGAGAGTATAGAGAGATTTTAGTAGTTAAAAAGAACATTAAAGATAAAGAAGAAGATTTTTCATATTTATATACAAAAAATCATTTAAATGACTTAATTAATGAATTGAGAAAACACCTAAAACAGAATGAAGAACCAATTTCAAGAGAGCAATTTAATATATTAGGATTAATAGAGTATATAAAAATTGATTTGGATGAAAGGCTTGAAGAAAGTACAAATACAATTTTAAATGAATTAAAAGAAAAAAGTTTAAATGAATTTATGGATGAAAGAAAAGAAGTAGATGATGAATGTGAACAAGAATATGTAAATACATTTAAAGCTTCATATATAGAAGAATTAAAAAGAAGAAAATATGAATGGGCGATTTCAACGGAAAAATTAAAGCAACCATATTTTTTAGAACAATTGTATAGTTACTTAAAAGAGTAGGGAATTAAAGTTGTAAATCTAAAATTATGGGTATGTATAAACTAATTGAATTTAAGAAAAATTGATTGGAGCGGTTTTATGAGTTTACAGGATATAATAATAAGAATTTTACTATCAATACTAATCGGTGGAACAATAGGATACAACAGAGAGCGAGAGAATGTATCGGCAGGATTTAGAACTCATGCATTAGTTTGTTTAGGAGCAACTATTGCAGGATTGATTCAAGTAGAACTAGGACAACTAGCTATAAGTGAAATTACAAAAACTCCAGAACTAGCAAGTGCAATAAAAATAAATGATGGTAGATTTATCGGACAAGTAATATCAGGAATTGGATTTTTAGGAGCAGGAACAATTATAAAAACAAAAGGTTCTGTAAGAGGATTAACAACCGCAGCATCGATATGGTCGGTAGCCTGTATCGGAATAGCTATAGGTGTAGGATTTTATAGGATAAGTATAATAGGTGGACTTAGTATAATAACAGTACTTGTGGTACTTAAAAAAATAGAAGAAAAATTTATAATAAAAGCTAGTAATATGAAATTAAAAATTAAGTATAAAGATAAAAGTGAGGCTATAAAAGAGATAAAAGAATCTATTGATGAATCTCAAGTAAAAATAGAAAACATAGAAGTTTTAAATGAAAATGAATGTATTTACACGCTAAGCAAATCTAAATTAATAGGAGTAAATGAAGTAGTTAGTACATTTATTGAAAACGATAGTGTAGTATCGGTTAGTCAAATATAAAATTACATAGGCATAAATATAAAAAACTAGAAGCGATTCTAGTTTTTTATATTTAGCGAATTATATATTAAAAAAACTAATAACAAGCATTAAATATTACTATTGGAAAATCATTTTTCAAAGTGGTAGAATTATCTTAAATTATCGATGACTTGCTCGAGAAACATGATATAACTAAATAATCATTTTTTGGATTAAGTGCAATCGATATATATAAATATATAAGTTCAATAAAGATTGGGGTAATGATTTATGAAAATTATATTACATGTTAATGAACTAAACAGATGGCACATGGCAATAGGAAACATACAAAACCTATTAAACTTAGATCCAAATGTTGAGTTAGAAATGTTGGTACATGGGGAAGCTATAATCAACTATACAAAAGAAAAAGCTAAGGTACTAAAAGAGTATGAACTACTAAAAGAACTTAGCGAAAAAGGGGTAGTATTTACAGCATGTAACAACACCTTAAAAAAACTAGACATAAGCAATGAAGAACTTTGTGAATTTGTAAAAGTTGTTCCAGCAGGAGTAATGGAGCTTGCACAAAAACAAAGTGAAGGATTCCATTACATAAAACCATAAAAAGGATATAAACTATGCAAATTTTATATTTTTTCATCGCAGTTATTTCAACAATAATAGGATCAGCTGCTGGAATAGGCGGAGGAGTAATAATTAAACCTGCATTAGATGCAATAAGTAACTACCCTCTACCTACTGTAAACCTATTATCATCAGCTACAATATTTGTTATGTCTATAGTTAATGTAATTTATCAAGTAAAAAACAAAAGCAAAATAAATGTTAAAAGCATGCTAACTATAGCAATAAGCTCTATTATTGGTGGAGTATTAGGGCAAAAAATAATGGATATTTTACAAGATAGCAACATAAAAATGAGTGTTATAAATAACGCTCAAAGTATTATGTTAATAATAATATTACTATTAGTTTTTATTTACATGAAAAACAAAGACAAAATAAAAACTTACAACATGAAAAATACATTATTAATAGGACTTGTTGGACTACTTCTAGGATCTATATCAGCATTCTTAGGAATAGGAGGAGGTCCAATTAATGTAGCAGTATTTACAGTATTATTTTCTATGTCAGCAAGTGAAGCTGCAAGAAATTCAATAATTGTAATATTTTTCTCACAAGGATCAAAAATTCTATCAATAGCACTTACAACAGGATTCTCTAGCTACAACCTACAAAGCTTGCCAGTAATGCTTATAGGGGGAATTGCTGGAGGACTTATAGGATATAGACTAAATAAATCTATATCAGAAAAAAATATAATTAGAATATTTGATACAGTCCTTGTAGGAATAGTTATGCTAAATATATACAATATATTTAGATAAATTGTATTTTTATTATATAGAGAGATATCTAAAATTACTTAATTTATGATTAATATATAGACTTTAAAAATATATAAAGGTACCTTGCCGCTTTTATATATTAAAATTTACATATTTATCATAAGTATCCCCCCCGTAATTAGATATCTCTTTTTGTGTTAAATATCATATCTTAATCCCATAAAATTAAATCTTAGTCCAATTTCCAACAATTAAATAAAAAATGTGCTACTATTTAAGTAATTAAAGTATTTGGAGTGAATAGATTGAAAAATAACAAAAAAGATAAAATACCACTAAGTAAGATAAAGTTGGATAAAAAGACCTATAAAGAAGGAAACAAAATATCCGAAGATAATAGCATATCGATAAACTTGATGGTAAGTGGTATGTTAATTGGAACCAGTATGGGACTTATATTAGATAATCTAGAATTGATATCAGTAGGTAGCTTCTTAGGTCTTGGATTAGGATATGTTGTAGAAACTATAATAAAAGTTAGAAAATAAAATGTTAGTATATATAAATTTATAATTTTAGGGGGAAAAAATTTGATAAAAAAGATAATTGAAATATTAAATGATGAACACCAAGAAATACAAGAAAGTCTTGAATATACAGATTTAGACTTATATCGTAAAACGAAATTATTAGTAAACAACTATAACACTTTAAAAGAAACAAATGGAGTGTACGTATCAGGAATAATACTTCAAGGATATGCACTTTCATACACAGTAGAAGGAAAAAGTGTAGATAAAGATAGATTAGAAAAATGTATAGAAACAATAAAAGAAAATACATCTGTATTTTCATCATTTAGAGGACAAAGTATAGTAAACACAGCTAAAGTATTGGCAAATCAAATAAATCCAAAAGAAAGTCTAGATGAAATCGTAGAAATATATGAAAAACTTAAAAGAAATAAATTCTCTTATGGAGAATCTTCAATATTAGTATCTGCTAAAATGTTTGAAAATCAACACAATATGAATGTTGATACTTGTATAGATAAAATGAAATACGTATATGAAAGTATGAGAAAAAATCATCCATTCTTAACATCTACAGATGATTACATAAGTGCTTACATGATAGCTACAAACTCAAAAGATATAGATAACAACTTAGAAAGAATTGAAGAGATATATACATATTTAAATAATAATGGTTTCTACAAAGGAAACACACTACAAAGTTTATCTCATGTACTTTCATTTAGTAAAGATGAAAAAGATTGGGGTAGATGCATAGAAATAAAGGAAGCTCTTAAAAATAATGGGATAAAAGTTGCAGAAGCGGGATATCCAATAATAGGAGCATTAGCACTACTTAATATAAAAGATATGGATAAAATGGTAAAAGAAATAGATATGGTATCAAATGAACTAAAAAAACACTCTGGATACGGAAGCTTTGGGATAGGAGAAGCATATAGAAATATGATAGCTATAAGTATAGTTGCAACTAGATACAAATCAAAATTAAACATGGATACTATGCTTATAAACAAAGTAATAGAAGATATAAATCAAGCTATTAACATAGCTATAATGGCAGCAACTACAAGTGCGATATTAGTAACAGTTACAAATTAAGGGGATAAAAATGATTAGAATTTTCTATATGACAATTGCATATCTTATAACTTATTTAGTATTAGAAAATTTAAATAAAAAATATTTAATAATAGATAAAATAGATTCTAAGCTAAAAAGTAGATTTGAAATTGCAAATAAAAATGGATTTTACATAATGAGTACGGTATTTGCGACTATTGTAATATATATTATTGTATCTAGTTTTATGGATGTACCAGAAGAAGCTATAAGTATTTTTCAAGGTGTAACACTTCCAATAGCAATTATATTTGATAGTAGAAAAAAGGAGTAACGAAATGTTACTCCTTTTTTAATTACCAAATTTTTATAAAAATTTAACAAATTGCTTAAGATTATTTTTTAATTACCGATAATATAGGATTGTATAAAACTTAATAGGCAAACCCGGAGTGATCCGGCGACGCAAAGCTATAGGGACTTTTTGAAAAAAGTTAGCCAGTTGCATAAATTTGATCTTAAAAAGAGCGTCAACATGTAATTGTGATGCTCTTTTATTTAGTTATAGGAGGTTTATTGAATGGTATTACGAAAACAAATGTATTACTAAAACAGGGTATAAAATAATTAATTAGGATAAATGTAGAAACTTAGTGAGGACAAGGGCAGTTCTTATTAAAAAATAACGGGAGATAAGTAAAAATGAAATTTAAAATTGGACTAAAAAGTAAGGACAGAGAGAAAAGTATAAAAACTAAACTTATACTAATAATAGTTAGTTTAGCAGTTATAAGTTGTTTAACTTTAGGAGCAGTAGCAAGTTACTTAAACTACAAATCTGCAAACTCTATATTAAGCGGTTCTGCTGTAGAGGTAACAAAACAAGCTGGAGAAATAGCTTCTCAAAAAATTACAAACTTAAAAAATGCAGCAGTTCAAACAGGGATTATAAAAGAAATATCAGATCCTAAAGTAAGTGTAGAAGAAAAACAAAGTATCATAACTAGACAAGAGAAATTATATGGAGTATCACTTGGACAAATAATTTATGCAGATGGTAAAGATCTTTTCAGTGGAAAAGACTACTCAGGTAGAGATTATTTTAAAATTGGTATGGAAGGGAAAACATATATGAGTTCTCCAGTATTAAGTAAGGTAACAGGAGAACTTGCACTTGTAGTTGCAGCACCTATTTGGGAAAATGGAGTACAAGGTAGTAAAGTAGTAGGAGTTGTAACTTTTGATGCAGATAAAGATTTCTTAAACAAAATAGTTGAAAATATAAAAATAAGTGGAAACAGTTATGCTTATCTTATAAATAGAGATGGAACAACTATAGCTCATAAAAATAAAGAGCTTATAACTAAAGAAAATATTATAAAAGAATCAGAGTCAGAAGCTGAATTAGTACCTTTTGCAGATGCATGCAAAGCAGTTATAAATGGAGAAACAGGATCAATTGACGTTAGCTTACACGATCAAGATTGGATATTAGGATATGCTCCAGTACAAGATAGTGATGGTTGGGGTGTAGCTGTAATGATAAATAAAGCTGACTTCTTAGGAGAAATGTATAAATCTATAATAATAACTGTTATATTAGCTATATTATTTACAGTTATAGCATTTATAGCAGCTATAAGATTCTCTAATAAAATAGCTAACCCACTAAAACAATGTAGTGAAAGATTAAGAAAGTTAGCTGAAGGAGATTTAGAATCAGAAGTACCTGAAGTTAATGAAGATAATGAAATAGGGTTAGTTGCAGGAGCTACAGATACAATAGTTAATGATTTCAGAGATATGATAAGCACATTAACTAACATATTAACTCAAATTAGTGAAGGAAACTTAGATGTTGAAACAGATAATGAGAGATTAAATAGTTTATTTGTAAATGACTTTGAACCTATGTTAACAGCAGTAAACAAAATAGTAGATGGATTAAACCATACTTTAACTCAAATAAATATGGCAGGAGATCAAGTTGCAATTGGTTCATACCAATTATCAGAAGGTGCACAAATGCTTTCTCAAGGGGCTACAGAGCAAGCTAGTTCTATACAAGAACTTTCAGCAACTATAAATGAAGTATCAGACCAAATACAACAAACTGCTCAAAATGCAATAAAAGCAAAAGATATATCTGTTAAATCAAGTGTAGCAACAGATAAAGGTAAGGCACAAATGCAAGAAATGATTGCAGCAATGGATGAAATAAGCAATACTTCAAATGAAATAGGAAACATAATCAAAAACATAGATGATATAGCTTTCCAAACTAATATATTAGCTCTTAATGCAGCTGTAGAAGCAGCTCGTGCAGGAGAAGCTGGTAAAGGATTTGCAGTAGTTGCAGATGAGGTTAGAAACCTTGCAGCAAAATCAGCAGAAAGTGCAAAAGATACAGCAGAGTTAATTGAAAAATCTCTTAAAGCAATAGAAAATGGAACAATAATTGTTTCAGAAACAGCTAAATCACTTGAAGAGGTAGTTGAAGGAGCTAAGAGTTCAGCAGAAGTTATACAATATATTGCAGATGCAAGTAACGAACAAGCTGAACATATCAACCAAGTAAACACAGGTGTTGATCAAATATCAGTAGTTGTACAAACAAACTCAGCAACGGCTGAAGAAAGTGCTGCTGCAAGTGAGGAATTATCAAGTCAAGCTCAAATGCTAAAAGACCTTATAGGACAATTTAAGTTAAAAGACGGACATGATAATTATAAAAATAATGAAATATCATTTGAGAATGAAGAATTTTAAAAATAAATAGATAAGTATTAAAAAGGGGCTATCTCGAAATAGAGTTTAATTATGGGGGAAAAATATACCATTATATATTTATTTTGAGATAGCCCTATATTAATATGCAATAATATGCAATTTAAACAATCCATAATTATCCAATTTGCCTAATGGACTTTTAATTTTAGCAAATTTATTATAAAATTCTTTTTTGGGGATTGTTGCAAGAGTTTGATTAATGTAAATTATAACTATAAAATAGTACCTAAATAAAAAATTCATCTTGTACTTAATAATGTTAAGGTAAAACATAAAATAGGAAGGCAAATTAAGGATGATAAAAAAAATTGATATACTTGTAAATCATAAATTAGGATGCACAAACGACATTGAAGAAAATATGTATATAGAATTAGAAAGAGAACACCGAATAAATTTTTTATTGAAAAATTATGAAAAGTTGAGAAATATCAAAGGTATATGCAAAGACAAAAGCACATTATATATATATGCGCTTACATGTACACTTAGAGGTATATGTATTGATTGTAATAAGATAAATGATAGTATAAAGACAATAAAGGAAAATACACTTGAAAATTCAAACTTTAGAGGTAGTAGCTTAATAAATACAGCTATAGCCATATCAAATACAAAAAATCCTAAAGAAAGTTTAGGAGAAATAATAGATATATATGATAATCTAAACAAAAATAATTGTGAAGAAAATCAATTATTAATATTTATAGCAAATAAAATATTTGAAAATAAAAAACATAGTAGTATTATTAAAAGTATAGAAAAAATGAAATATATTTATGAAAATATAAAAAATAAAGGTGCATTTAGAGAATCTTTAGATGATTATACTCTTGTATATTTAATCGCATCAAACTCAGAACGTATAGATGAAGATTTAAAGTCTGTAGAAAAAATATATGAAAATTTAAGTAAAAATATATTAAAAAGCAGCAATACACTTAAGAGCCTTTCATACGTACTTTCATTTAGTAAAGATTTAAAAGCTGTAGATAAATTTATAAAATTAAAAGAAGCTATAGAAAAAGCTGGTATAAAAATAATTGATTCAGGATTACCTATATTAGGAGGACTATCACTTATTGACATAGATGATATTAGTAAATTGATAAATGAAATCAAAGCATTTTTAGAAAAATTAAAAAAATATGATTTGTGCAATGAAGTTTACTTAAAAGAAGAATATAGAAACATTATAGCTATAGGGTTAGTATTATCTAAATATCATTGTGACATGAAAATGGAATATGCTTTTAGTAAAAAGTCTATAAAAAGCATAAGTCAAGGCATAGACATATCTATTATGTCATCAGCAGCCAGTTCAATTTTAGTAGCTTCTAAGGATATTTAATTAGGTATAAGGTTGTAGGAGGCTTAAATAAAATGAGTTTTTGGGACACAATATTTGAAATAATAAATTCAGTAGCAGGACGAAATGATATACTAGACAATATAATGCTATTTAGCTCACAAAAGCTACCTATAATATTTGCACTAGTAGTGGTTTTATTATATGTTGTCGGGATTATAACAAAAAATAGAAAAGCTAGAGAAGTAGCTGTAAACACAGTAATATTTACATTCTTAAATATGATATTATCGTTTATATTAGGTCATATATTCTATGCTCCAAGACCTTTTGTAAAAGATAAAGGAGCAACTTTATTATATCCACATGAAGCAAATTCATCATTTCCAAGTGACCATTCACTAGCTAGTATGAGTATTGCTTTAGGATTAAATAAATATAGCAAAATACTAGGAACGATAATGATAATTTTATCTGTATTAATGGGAATATCTAGAGTATATGTAGGGCATCACTATCCGCAACATGTACTAGGTTCTTATGTAATAGCGGTTATAACAAGCTATTTATACAATAAATATTTAAGTACTAAATTTAGAAACTTGTATTTTAATATAGAAAAAAGAACGCCTATACTAAAAGGTTTAGTAAAGAAGAAACATAGATAAAAATAAGGGGTACCGATTTGGTACTCCTTATTTTTTTGTATATGTAGATGGATATATGGAAAATCTAATAGAAAATAAATAACAGGAGATGAAAAAATGGAAGAAAAAATATTGACTTGTTATGCAGATGAATGTGTATATAATAAAAATTTAAAATGCCAAGCTGGAAGTATACTTATAGGAAATCCATCAGCAATGACAACTTCAGAAGCAAGATGTAAAACTTATGAAAAAGGTGAAAATAAATCATTTCAAAGCCAACTAAATGATTACTTATCTGAAACTGTTGCTGTAAGATGTACTGCTAAAAATTGTGAGCACCATAACTCTAAGATGTGTAAAGCTAGAGAATTAAAAATTAATGATAGAACAGGTAGTTGTGAAACTTTCACACCTAACTATAGAATATTATAATGAAAATTTTAGTTCCTATAAAATCAAAAATAAAACCTATAGAGGTTGATGAAGAAATAAAAAAATTTAAGAAAATACATAAAAGTCCATATAGCCAAACTTATTATGATACAGATGATATATCCTGGGAACATAAACCAGAAGGAAGTCTAAGAATATCAGACCACTGGAACTTTGAATCTAAAGGAAAAAAACATTGTGAACTTTATAATTTAGATTCATATATAGAAAACAAATGGATATTAGCACAATATAAAGAGGGTAAGTATCATATATTAAAAGAGTTTGGAGAAGGTATAGATGGATATATTTATAAGTCTTTACACAAGGTAGAAATAGAAACTCTAAAATATTTATATGATATTGGTGGAATAGAGAAAACTTATAATTTTTATAAAAAATATAATGTAAGACCAACTTTCACAAGAGAAGGTTATATAAAAAACGTAAAGAAATTAAATAAGTATATATCTATAGACAGACTAAGAAAATTTAAAAGTAAAAAACCAAAAGCTAAAAAAATTATATTTATAGAAGATATGTATTTAGAAACTTTAGATAAGATATTTAGTATATATGAAAAAAGCTATGAATTAGAAAACTTACTTAAATTAAATGATACTGAAACTTTTATAAAAAACTATGGAGCATATGAATTGAAAGCAGGAAGAGAAGAAAGTTTAAAGGAAATTTACACTTTAGTATTAGATAAAAACATAGCTATAGACTTTGATTAATTTATAAATCAACACACTTTTATTTTTAAAATTATATATAAAAATTTATTAATACAAAGAAAAAATACTAGATATGAACTATACTTATATAAAGTTAAATGGGGGGATTTTAATGGAATTTATAATAAGACCAGTAAAACCAGAAGATTCAAAGGATATACATGAACTTAGAAGAATGAAAGATGTAATGGAAAATACTTTGGCTATAAGTAGTTTAAGATTAAGTTCAACTTTAAAGCACACAGAGAACTTAGATGCAAACACTCATGTATTTGTAGCTGAGGTAAATGAAAATGGTAATAAAAAAGTAGTAGGTCTTGCGAGTATGAATGTAAATACATCTCCAAGAATAAGACACAGTGCAGGTATAGGTATAAGTGTTCATACAGATTATCAAAGCAAGGGTATAGGTAGAAAATTAATGGAAGCCTTACTAGATTTAGCTGACAATTGGCTTATGTTAGTTAGAGTTGAATTAGGAGTTTATCCTCACAATGAAAAAGCTTTAAGACTATATGAATCTTTAGGCTTTGAAAAAGAAGGAATAAAAAAATATGCTGCTATAAAAAATGGGGAGTATGTAGATGAAATAATAATGGGTAGATATAACAAAAAACTAATTAAAAACTAGACTGAATAATGATTTTAAATTACTAGTAGGGGGACTGGTATGGAACAGAAGATAAACACTTTGACAAAGAACTATTCAGCACTTAGGAACATAAAGGTTGCATCTTGGATGGGATTAATATTACATGGATGCGCACTTAAATATACAGTACAAGGCAAAATTATAGAACCTAAAAAAGTAAATGAAGGATTAAAACTCATAAGAGAAAACACATCGATATTTTCAGATTTTAGAGGCAATAGCTCAGTAAATACAGCTATAGTATTATCATTTCAACAAAATCCAAGAATAAGTTTAGAACATATAATAGATATACATAAAAAGCTAAGAAAAAAGAAATTTTACTCTAGCGATTCATTGGCACTAACAGCCAACACCATATTTGAAAATCAAGAAAAAATTGATATAGATGAATGTATAGATAAAGTAAAACTTATACACGAAGCTATAAGACAAAGTAACTCTAGTTTGACAGCTATAGATGACTATAGAATTGCATGTGAAATAGCTATAAATTCTAAAGATATTAGTAAAAGTTTACTAGATATGCAAAATGCTTATGAGTATTTAGTAGAAAATGGATTTAATAAAAATAGTACAATACAAAGTTTAGCATATATACTTTCTCAAAGTAATAAAAGGCGTATTTGGGATAGTTGTACTAATATAAAAAAAGAATTAGACATAAATAAATTTAAGCTACATGAATATGGCTATCCATTAATAGGAGTAATGGCATTATTAGAAACTGATGATATAAAATCTATTATAAATGAATCAAAGAATACATCTAAAAAGTTAAAAGAATATAAAGGTTATGGAGATTTCGTATTAGTAGATAAATATAGAAATATGGCTGCAATTATAATTGTAATATCAAAATATATAGAAGGAATCGATAAAAGCAACTATATAGTAACAGATGTAATAGATAATATTGATTATATTATGGATATGGCAGTGAATGTAGCAACGACAAATACTATAGTTGTAAATAACTGTCCTAGTTAAAAAAATAAGCTATATCAAAAGTTATTTTAATTAATTCTATAACTTTTAATATAGCTTATTTAAATTTCTATTTTTCTATTTTATCTTCTATATCAGATTTATAATCATCAAATTCATCTTCAACTTCATCATCATCAAGAGATTCTTCTCCTATAGTTTGACCAAGTAAACCTTCATTTGATTCAAATGATTTACTTAAGTTAGGATTTATAGCAGCTAAGAATAATTTAATAAAGTTATTAAGCACATAGAATATAACATAAGTTGCAATGAAAATTTCCATATCACCTAAAAGTTTAAATACACTACCATTAAAACCTAATCCATTAACATAAGCACTAGTTTTATACATTGCTAAAACACTAATAGCTAATGGGAAGGTAAGTGCTGCATATATTGGTTTAAATCCTTTTCTAATAAACTCAGTTATATAAGTATAAACTAAAACTAAATTAAATAAAGAAGTTATTATTAAAAATCCTAATACATATGGGTTTGGATTTTCAAATGAAGTTATATAACCAACAATACAAAGACTTGCAGGGGCAGCCATAACACCTATAGTTGGAAGCTTATGTTCTTCTATCTTTTCACATTTATAAACTCTATAAAGCATAACTGGCCATGCTACAACATACCAGAAAAATCCAAAATAGAATAAATACTTAGCTAAAACTGGGTATCCCATTCCTGTACTTGATGCACAAGCAACAACAACTCCTATTAAAATTACAAACCAACTTGGAACCATATCTGTAACTTTAAAATTCTTAAATCTAAAGCCTAAAAATACAACAAATAAAATTAAGTGTATAGCTATGCATAAAAGCCATAATGCTTTAGCAAATGTAGGAGCCACATCTAAGAAATATGATGCTATTAACAAACCTGCCATATCAATTGTAGGATAAAAACTTCCTAACACTGGATTTTTTAGTTCCTCTAAAATTTTCTTAGGATATAGCACGATTCTTAATAACATAAGCGATAAAGCACAAATAGCAAAGATTATTGAAATTGGTTTTAAAAATTTTATTCCATTTATTAACCAACAATTGCTTAAAGTTATGAATGCAAGTGAAGTACCACATATACCTATTGGATAATTCTCTAATTTTTTTAATAATGAGTTCATTAAAAACACCTCCTGATAGTTTAATACACTGAAATATAATATCCAAAACAGTATTTTGTATACAAAACAATTTGAATATATTATAAAAATCATTAAAAAAATTAATAGTAATCGGATTCTATTATATAAAATAGGAGTTAAAAAGTATAAAAGAATATTTTAAAAGACAATACTAAATATGATATAATAAAATTTACGGAAAATAGCAATTTTAAAAGGAGCGTGTACATAAATGAAATGGGCAGAAATAACTATTAAAACAACAACTGAAGCAGTTGAAGCCATAACTAATATATTATATGAACAAAATGTAGGTGGAGTATCTATAGAAGATCCTAAGGACTTCAAATTCCAAAAGAAAAATGAATACGACTGGGACTTTGTTGAAGAAGAAATATTTAACAGTGGATATGACGGAGTTATAATAAAAACTTACATAACTGAAGAAAGAGACGTTACGGATGATATTAAATTAATAAAAGAAAAAATAGAAGGTTTAAAAGAGTTCGGAATAGATATAGGAGAAGCTATAGTAGAACTTTCTCAAGTTGATGAAGAAGATTGGGCTAATGAGTGGAAAAACTACTACAAGCCAACTAAGATAGGTGAAAAAATAGTAGTAAAACCTACTTGGGAAGAATATGAAGCTAAAGATTCTGACTTAATAATAGAGTTAGATCCAGGTATGGCATTTGGAACAGGAACTCACGAAACTACAAGTATGTGTATAAGAGAGTTAGAAAAATACGTTAAGCCAGAATCTAAAGTATTTGATATAGGATGCGGAAGTGGAATACTTGGTATAGCTGCTGCAAAACTTGGAGCTAAAGAAGTATTAGCAGTAGACTTAGATGAAGTAGCAGTAAAAGTATCTAAAGAAAATATAGAGTTAAACAAAGTTGAAGCTAACGTAACAGCTCTTCACGGAAACTTAATGGAAGTTGTTAAGGATAAAGCTGACATAGTAGTAGCTAACATAATAGCTGATATAATAAAACTTTTAGCAAAAGATATCAAAAACTTCATGAAAGATGATGCAGTATTCATATCTTCAGGTATAATACACGCTAAAGTTGACGAAGTTAAAGAAGCTTTAGTAGAAAATGGACTAGAAATAGTACATGTAGAATCTTTAGGTGAATGGAACGCTATAGTATCTAAAATAGCAAAGTAGGTGAACTTCATGGATAGATTTTTTGTAGAAAAGAAAAATGTAAACCTAGAAAACAATACTTGTTTAATCGAAGGTGAAGATGTTAAGCACATATCTAAAGTTTTAAGATGTAGAATTGGAGAAAACTTAGAAATATGCGATAACGACAATAATGAGTATATATGCGAAATAACTAATATAGATAAGTCTCAAGTAGAATTAAATATATTAGAGCGTGTCGATATAAAAAGAGAATCGGACTTAAAAATAAAAGTATATCAAGGTCTTCCAAAAGGTCCAAAAATGGAAATGATACTACAAAAACTAACAGAAGTAGGAGTAGACGAAATAATACTAGTTGAGACTAAAAGAACTGTAGTTAAAGTAGATAACAAAAAAGAAGACAAGAAAATCGAAAGATGGGAAAGAATAATATACGAAGCAGCTAAGCAAAGTAAGCGTGGTAAAATACCTACATTAAGAGGTGTTTTAAGTTTTAAAGAAGCTTTAGCTGATATGAAAGAAAATGACTTTAATATAGCACCATACGAAAACGAAAGAACTAAATCGATTAAACAAGCTATAAAAGGTTTAGACATAAATAACATAGGTATTTTCGTAGGTCCAGAAGGTGGATTTGAAGATACTGAAATACAAGCTATAGAAGAAATAGGTGGACAGTCAGTATCTCTTGGACCAAGAATACTAAGGACTGAAACGGCATCACTTGTGGCCTCTTCTATAGTGTTATATGAATTAAGCGACTTAGGAGGAAATGCATAGTGAAAAAGGTAGCTTTTTATACTTTAGGATGTAAAGTAAATCAATATGAAACAGAAGCTATGCTTGAGATGTTCAAAAAAGATGGATACACTCAAGTAGACAGCGAAGAATTTGCTGATGTTTATGTTATAAATACATGTACAGTAACACATATGAGTGATAGAAAATCACGTCAATATATAAGAAGAATGAAAAAGAAAAACCCAGACGCTATAATAGCTGTTGTTGGATGCTATTCTCAAGTTTCTCCAGAAGAAATACTTGAAATAGAAGAAGTAAACTTAGTAATGGGAACTAACGAAAGAAGACAAATAGTTGAAGAAATAAAGAAACTTGACGCTTCTAAAAAAGCTAGTACAGTTGACGATATAATGAAAGTAAGAGCTTTTGAAGAAATAGAAATAAATCAAGCTAATGGAAGAACTAGAGCATTTATGAAAATACAAGATGGATGCGATAGATTCTGTTCTTACTGTATAATACCTTACGCTAGAGGTGGAAAAGTAAGAAGTAGAGATTTAGAAAGTGTAGTAAATGAAGCTAAAAAACTAGCTGATAATGGATACACAGAAATAGTTTTAACAGGTATTCACGTTGCATCTTATGGAAAAGATGTAAAGGATGCTGAAGTTAATTTATTAAGCGTTATAAAAGCTATAAATGAAATAGAAGGCGTGAAAAGAATAAGATTAAGTTCTGTAGAGCCTGTATTAATGACAGATGAGTTTATAGATGAAGTTTCTAAAATGCCAAAAGTATGTCCTCATTATCATTTATCACTACAAAGTGGATGTGATGAAACTTTAAAGAGAATGAACAGAAGATATACTACAAAAGAATACAAGGAAATAGTTGATAAATTAAGAGAAAAAATGCCTAATGTGGCAATAACTACAGATGTAATAGTAGGGTTCCCTGGAGAAACTAATGATGAGTTTAATCAAACTTATAAATTCTTAAGTGACATTAAACTTTCACAAATGCATGTGTTTAAATATTCTCCAAGAAAAGGAACACCTGCAGCTACAATGGAAAACCAAATAGATCCGCAAATGAAACAATTAAGAAGTGATAAGTTAATAGCATTAAACAAACAAAACTTCAATGAATTTGCAACTAGATTTATAGGAGACGAGTTTGAAGTATTATTTGAACAAAATGTAGAATCAAATAAATACGAAGGTTTAACACCTAACTATATAAGAGTAGTTGTAGAAAGTAATGAAGATATTCATGGTAAAATACTAAAAACTAAAATATCTGACGTAAAAGATGAATACGTAGAAGGAATTTTAGTATAATATGTAGAAATAATAAGTCTTATAGATGGGAGGTGTAGTTATGAGCTGTATATTTTGTAAGATAATAAATGGAGAAATACCATCAAGTAAAGTTTATGAAGATGATAAAGTTTTAGCTTTTAATGATATAAACCCAGTTGCTCCACTTCATGTTTTAGTGATACCTAAAAAGCACTATGAGTCTATATTAGATATAGATGAAGAAAATATGGAAATAATAGCACATATTCATAATATAATTAATAAAATAGTTAAAGAAAAAGGATATGATGAGACTGGATTTAGAATAATAAACAACTGTGGAAATGACGGTTGCCAAGAGGTTAAGCATATTCATTATCATGTATTAGCTGGAAAAAAATTAGATTGGTACGATGCTGAGAAATAGTTTATATAAATTAAAAAATTAATGGATTATTCACAAAAATACTTGAAAAAATAAAAAGATTAGTTTATAATAAACAAAGTGTGAGGTTGTAATGCATATTGTGCAGATATAATCGAGTTACAGTCCCAGCATAATTTGCGCTATCGGAGGGAGGGAAAAAGAATGTCAGAAGTAAGAGTAAGAGAAAACGAAACATTAGACAGCGCTTTAAGAAGATTTAAGCGTTCATGTGCTATGTCTGGCATAATGTCTGAAGTAAGAAAAAGAGAACACTATGATAAGCCAAGCGTAAGACGTAAGAAAAAAGCTGAAGCTGCAAGAAGAAAAAACGCTAAGAAATAATTTTTGTAGATAAGAGGTGAAGGGATATGTCCCTTAAAGCAAAGTTGCAAGAAGACTTAAAACTTGCTATGAAAAACAAAGACACAGTTAAAAAATCTGTTGTTACTTTAATAAGAGCTGCAATCAAACAGCAAGAAGTTGATACTAGAGAAGAACTTGATGATGACGCTATTATAGATGTAATAACAAAACAGTTAAAGCAACGTAGAGATGCAATGACTGAATTTGCTAAAGCATCAAGAGATGATTTAGTTCAAGAGGCTGAAGCTGAGATTGAAGTATTAATGGAATACCTACCTCAACAGCTGAGCAAAGAAGAATTAAACGAGATAGTAAAAGAAACTATATCTGAAGTAGGAGCTACTTCTATGAAAGATATGGGTAAGATCATGGCAGCTATAAAGCCGAAAACAAAAGGTAGAGCTGACGGAAAAATGATAAACGAGTTAGTTAAATCTAACTTACAATAGATAAAAAAACCTAGAGTATATGCTCTAGGTTTTTTGCGTTTAAAAAAAGTGTTTACTTTGTCCTAAAAGTAGTAATAATATTTTATGTTTGTACATATTTATAAATTAAATAAAGGATAAAGGAAGGGTGAATTGATTGATCATATCTACTAAAGAAATTAAAAATTTTATAATAAGTGTATGTATACCTCTCATAATAGGCTTTTTGAGTAGTCATATAGCTGAGTTTATAAGCAATACAACTTCTAGTGCTTATTACGCAGAACTTATAAAACCAGGATTTTTTCCACCATCATATATATTTCCTATAGTGTGGACTATATTATACATACTAATGGGTGTATCAGCCTATTTAATAACAAAACAAGGAAGAGAAAATCTTAAAGTAAGAGATGGAATGTTTTACTATTACTTACAATTAGGACTTAACTTTATATGGTCTATATTATTCTTTGGAGTGGGTCTTAGATTTACAGCTTTAGTTGTTATAGGATTAATGATACTTGTAGTTACAGCAATGATAATTAAATTTGCAAAGGTTGATAAAAGAGCAGCTTATTTGAATTTACCATATTTAGCTTGGCTATTTTATGCATTCTTTTTAAATTATGTTATATGGTCAATAAATAGATAGTATAAAGAAAATAAAAGCCAGCTTGGCTTTATTTTTTTTGAAAAGTGAAAAAATCCTAAATAAAAGTCTCCAAATTCATGTCTTAAACATAGTATTATATATGGCTTACTTATTGATAAAAGTAATTAAAACTATAATGGGACATAGAATATACTAAGGGGGTAGTTTTATGATAGAAGTTCCAACTGATTTACAAGTTAATCAACCAACGGTAACAATACTTAGCAATACATTTATAAACATAGAAAATTATAAGTCTATTTTGGAATACGATGTAAACTTAATAAAAATAAAAACAAAAGTAAATACAGTAAAAGTATGTGGGGATAAGCTGTATTTAAAATATATTACGGATACGGAAATCGGAATAAAAGGAATTATATATAGTGTAGAATACACTACATAGAGGGGGAGTTACTTTTGATAAGTTATATTAGGGGATACTATGTGATAACTGTAGAGGGGTTAAATACAGAAAAATTATTAAATACTCTTATAAGAAACCAAGTTAATATATATGATGTAAAAAGGTTATCAAATACTAAAATTGAGTTTAAGGTAGATAGAAAAGACATAAGAAAGTTAAAAAATATATACAGAAGCAATAAATTTGATGTGAAGGTAAAACAAAAGATGGGATTGCCTTTTTTAGCAAGAAAAATATATAGACACAAAGGAATGTGGATTTGTGCTATAGTATCATTATTTTTATTGATGAGTACATCGCTATTTGTTACTGATGTGTATATTCAAGCACCAGAAGGAATAGATAAGACTTCGGTAAGAAAAGAACTAGAAAAGGCTGGAGTCAAACCTGGAGTTTATAAAAAAAGTATAGATAGAAAAGAAGTTCGTGACTATATTATGGGCGAGTTTGATGATATAGCGTATGTATCTATAAATGTTAAGGGAACGAACATATTTGTTACAGTAACAAAAAAAGATGAATCTTTAAAGGAGAAAAAAGAAACGAATTATTGTAATGTAATTGCCAAGAAAAATGGTATAATAGATAAAGTAATACCAAGAAGTGGGAATCAAGTAGCTAATGTTGGAGATATAGTTAGAGAAGGAGATGTATTGGTTTCAGGAGCTAATACAAAATCTATCCCAGAAGTTTGGGCGGTTACCTTTTATGAATCTAAGCAAACTGCAAATTACATAGAACAAACGAAAGTAAGAACAGGAAACAAAAAGACTGTATATACTTTAAGCTTTTATGATAAAAAATATACATTTAGAAGAAGTATAGATTACAAAAATTATGAAATCGAAAATAAAGATTATCAGCTAAAATTAGGTGATTATACTTTTCCATTAAAAATAAAAGCAAGTACTTTCCACGAAGTTAATATAAAAGAAGTTAAGCAAGATAAAGAAGAAGTTAAGGAAAGTTTAAAGCAAAAAGCACTTAAGGATTTAGAGTATAAAATACCAGTAGATGCTAGATATAAAGATGTTAAACATCAATATAAATTAAAAGATGATAAATTAGAATACATAGTAACTGTAGAAACGTTAGAAAATATAGCTAAGGTTCATTCATTAAGTAAATCAGAAGCCGAAGAACTTATAAAACAAGAAAATGAGGATAAAGAGGAAAGTGAAGTTCCTTCAAATCCTGATAAAAGACCTATAAATGATATAAGAAATGATTTTGAGGATATGAATAAAGATAAAGAAGAAAAGGATAAAGACAAAAAAGAAGAATCAACATCATGAATCTAAGGAGGCAAAAATTGATAGTACAAAAGAGCTTTGAAATAACAGATGATAGATTTGAAAGAGAACTATTTGGCAATTTTGATGAAAATATACAGATTATAGAAAGTAGTTTAAATGTAGATGTAATTTTAAGAGAAGGTAACATAGTTTTAATAGGGCAAACTAAGAATGTAGATAAAACTATAGAATTTATAAATGAGCTATATAAAAATTTCCAAAAAGGAAAGACTTTAGATAAACAAAGTATTACCTATGCGATAGGATTATTAGAAGAAGGTAATGAAGAAAGATTAGAGGAATTAGAAGACGTTATAGCAGTAACTAAAAAAGGGAAAGAAGTAAAGCCAAAAACATTAGGGCAAAAGCATTACTTAAACCTTATTAGGAATAATGATATAACATTAGGAGTTGGACCTGCTGGAACTGGTAAAACTTATCTTGCAGTAGCTATGGCAGTTAGAGCATTTAAAAAAGATGAAGTAAATAGAATTATATTAACTAGACCTGCTGTTGAAGCAGGTGAAAGTTTAGGATTCTTACCAGGAGATATGAAAGATAAAGTTGATCCATACTTAAGACCTTTATATGATGCATTATTTGACATGTTAGGTGATGAAAAGTGTGCTAAATACCTAGAAAGAGGTATAATAGAAGTAGCACCACTAGCTTTTATGAGAGGTAGAACATTAGATAACGCATTTATCATATTAGATGAAGCACAAAATACAACTCCAGAGCAAATGAAGATGTTTTTAACAAGACTTGGATTTGGGTCTAAGGCCGTAGTTACAGGAGACTTAACTCAAATAGACTTACCAAGCAAAACTAAAAGCGGACTTATACAAGCCATGCATGTATTAAAAGATGTAGATGGTGTTGGTATAAATAAATTTACAGAAAAAGACGTTGTAAGACATGAGTTAGTTCAAAGAATAATAAAGGCATATGAAAAATTTGATGAACAACAAGAGTTAAACAAAACGTCTAATGACGAAAGAAACAGAAGAAGAAAATAGGAGATGCATTATGGAAATTATATTAGATGACAGACAAGATAAAATAAAAGTAAAACAAGAACTTTTAGAGAAAATTCATGATATAGTAGTAGAATGTTTATATTATGAAGGATACGATGATAACTATGAGGTAAGTTTATCTTTTGTTGACAACGAAGAGATACATGAATTAAACAGAGAATACAGAGGAGTAGACAGAGCAACAGATGTTTTATCATTCCCTCTTTTAACTGATGAATTTGATATTGAAATAGAAGAAGAATCTTTAGGTGATATAGTTATATCGCTAGAAAGAGCATTAGAACAAAGTGAAGAATATAATCACAGCTTTGAAAGAGAAGTATGCTTTTTAGTATGTCACAGTATGTTCCACTTATTAGGATATGACCATGATACAGAAGAAAATACTAAAGATATGAGAAAAAGAGAAGAAGCCGTACTTAATAAGCTTAATATAACAAGGGAGTAAATTTATGGGTAAAAAGAGCCGTAAACAAGGAATAATTAAAGCGTTTAATGCAGCTATTGCAGGTATATTATATACTTTTAAACATGAAAGAAATATGAAAATACATTACTTTGTAGCTGCAGTAGTGCTTGTAGCCAGTTTATTCTTTGAACTTACAAAAATAGAGATGATACTATTGCTTTTTACGATAAGTTTAGTTGTAATATCTGAAATGTTTAACACAGCTATAGAAAAAAGCGTAGATATGATAACCGATACTTATCATCCACTAGCAAAAATAGCAAAAGATGTTGCAGCAGGGGGCGTTTTAATCGCAAGTTTAAATGCCTGTGTAGTAGGATATTTATTATTTTATTCTAAGATAGAATCAATAGGAGAGCCCGTATTCTTTGCTATAAGAAAATCTCCTATTCATGTTACACTAATATGTATAGTATTAGTTTTAATAGCTGTTGTAGTGGTTAAATCACTAACAGCGACTGGAACTCCACTTCAAGGAGGTATGCCAAGCGGACATTCAGCACTTGCTTTTGCACTTGCTACACTAGTAACCTTTATGACGGAAAGAGTTGTAGCATCTACTATTGCATATATTATGGCTGGGTTAGTTGCTCAAAGTAGAATAGAAGGAAAGATACATACTTTTTGGGAAACTGTAGCAGGAGGGTTACTTGGTATACTAGTAGCTATGTTAGTTTTACAAATAGCTCAATATTAAAAAGTGGGAGATTTATCCCACTTTTTTTGAAAGTAAATAGAAATATACTTTTTTCTTTAATTTTATTTTGGTATAATGTAATGTACTACTTAAAAATATTAAGGTACAAGTGGCCTTTAATGGAGGTTAAAATAGATGAACAATAAAGAATTATTAGAAATAGCAGAAAAAGCAAGAGAGCACTCTTATTCACCATATTCAAACTTTAAAGTAGGAGCTGCACTTTTAACTAAAAGTGGAGAGGTTTTTACAGGATGTAATGTAGAATGTGCATCATATGGAGGTACAAATTGTGCAGAGAGAACTGCGATTTTTAAAGCTATATCTGAAGGACATAGAGATATAGAAGCTATAGCAGTAGCTAGTACTAATTCAGAAAAAAATGAACCAACATATCCTTGTGCTATATGTAGACAAGTGATAATAGAATTTGGGCCACAAATAAGAATAATAACTGGATACTCAAAAGGAGATATACAGGAGCATACTATAGGAGAATTAGTTCCACACTATTTCTCAGGTAGTGACTTTAAATAAATAATAAAGACAAAAGACAAATTGAAAAGAGGAATTAATATGTTTAAATCAGGATTTGTTAGTATAGTAGGTAGACCAAATGTTGGGAAATCTACTCTTATGAATAGTGTTGTAGGAGAAAAAATAGCTATAATGAGTGATAAGCCTCAGACTACAAGAAACACTATACAAGCAGTTTACACAGATAAAGAATGTCAAATGGTATTCTTAGATACACCAGGTATTCACAAACCTAAAAATAAATTAGGAGAGTTTATGGTTAAGTCAGCAACAGATGCATTCAAAAACGTTGATGTAGTTTTATACGTTGTTGACGAGTCTAAAAAAATAGGACCTGGAGACAGAATGATAATAGAAAGCTTAAGAGCTATAAAAACTCCTAAGATATTAGTATTAAATAAAATAGATATGTTAAGTGAAGAAGAATTATTCAATTTAATACAAATGTATGATGCAGAGAATGTATTTTCTGAAATAGTTCCAATATCAGCATTAAAAGGAAAAAATACAGACAGATTACTAAAGGTAGTAGAAAGATACTTAGAAGAAGGACCTCAGTACTTCCCAGAGTACATGATAACAGACCAACCGGAAAGAGTATTAATATCAGAACTTATAAGAGAAAAAGTACTTCACTATGTTCATGATGAAATACCTCATGGAGTAGCTGTTGAAATAGAAAGAATGAGAAAAAGAGAAGATAAAGATATAATAGATGTATCTGCTGTTATATACTGTGAAAGAGATTCACACAAAGGTATAATAATAGGTAAGAATGGTAGAAAATTAAAAGGTATAGGAAAATCAGCCAGAGAAGAAATAGAGTTATTATTAGGTTCTCAAATTAACCTTCAAATATGGGTTAAAGTAAAGGAGAACTGGAGAAATCTACAAAGCTTTATAAACAACTTTGGCTATACAGATAAATAGTAAAAGGTGGGTTTTATGGATAATAAAGAAGAGCATTCCAAATATTTATTAAGTCAAGTAGAAAGTTTAATTGAAAATAATAAAATTTTAGAGCTAAGAGAGTTAATTGAAGAATATCACGATAGAGATATTTTTGATATATTAGAGCGATTAGATGAAGACAATCAGGTAAAATTATTTGAAATATTACCTATAGATACAGCTGCATCAATACTTGATGATGCAGATTCAGAGTTTTTTAAACATATACTTTCTAAAGTAAGTACAGAGCATAAAATTAATATACTAGAGTTAATGTCACTAGATGACATGGCTGATATATTAGCGGATTTAGAGGAATTTGAAAGAGAAGAAATAATAAATCTTTTAAATCAAGAAGATGCTCAAGACGTTAAAGAACTGTTAATATATGAGGAAGAGTCAGCTGGAGGTATAATGACAACTGACTACATATCTATAAATAAAGATATGACTGCTAAAGAAGCTATAGCATACATGAGAGAACATGCTGTAGATGCAGAGACTATATATTATATATACGTAGTAGATAATGATGAAAAGCTAGTAGGTGTATTATCTTTAAGAGAACTTATAACTGCTAGAGATGACAGTATAATAGAAGACTTAATGAGTGAAAATATAATATCTGTATTTGTTGATGAAGACAGAGAAAAAGCTGTTAAATTAGTTTCTAAATATGATTTAATAGCAATACCAGTTATAGGTAGAGATCAAACCTTAAAAGGGATTATAACGGTAGATGACGTTATAGATGTAATTGAAGAAGAAGCCAGTGAAGATATGTATAAATTTGCAGGGACTTCTGAACAGGAAAGAGATATAATAGAACAAAGCAATGTAGATCCAAAGGATCAAGTTATATCTTCTGTAAAAGCAAGAATACCTTGGCTTGTAGTTACTTTAATAGGAGGATTTATAGCTACTTTAATACTATCTAGATTTGAGTATGTGATAGATTCTAAATACTTCCCATTAATATACTTTATACCTGTAGTTACAGGTATGGGAGGAAATATAGGAACGCAAGCATCAGCACTTACTGTAATGGCTTTATCTAATAAACATTTAAACTTTAAAAATGTTTTATTAGAAGGTTTAGTAGGAGTGTTTACAGGAATAATTTGCAGCTTAATTATAGGTATAGCTACATATGTTTTTGTCAAGGATATAAATATAGTTTTAATAGTTTCTTTATCATTATTTATAAATATGATAATTGGAGCTATGATAGGGTCTTTTGTACCTATGTTATTTAAAAAATTAGAGGTCGATCCATCAACGGTGTCGGCTCCGTTAATAGCTACAGCCCTTGATATAATTGGGATGAGCATATATTTTATTACTACAACAATTATATTGTCAAAAATTGTCTAAGAACTTCATGCATTTTTTCCCCCTTTCTTACTAAAAATATAGTATAAGCGTAAGAAGGGGGTTTTTAAAAATGAACAATTTGTGTTGGGAAGTTTTTAAAAAAACAGGAAGTATAGAAGCGTATCTATACTTGATGAATAGCACAAACATAAATGAAAGAGATGAAACTATAAACAGGGAGATAGAATTGGACCATGATAATTTTGAACACCCAGGGGATAGTACTACGATCAGCGAGATATAAAGAAAATGATTTAATATTAACTATATTCACAAGAAAGCTTGGGAAGGTATCAGCTATAGCAAAAGGAGCTAAGCGAAATAAAAGTTCTTTACTATCTTCATCCCAAGTTTTCTCCTATTCTAACTACACCTTAAAAAAACAAGGTAATATGTATAGAATAAGTCAAAGCGAGACTATTAAAAGTTTCTACAACATAGCATATGATATAGATGCCTTTTCATATGCTACATACATAACGAGCTTAGTAGAAGGATCTATATATGAAAATCAAACTAATAATAGATTATTTGTACTATTAGCTCAAACACTTTATCTATATACTCAAAAAGATAATGATAAAGAATATATAACTAGAGCATTTGAACTTAAATTTTTAGACTATATAGGGTTTAAACCTATAGTCAATAAATGTGTAAATTGCAATACCATTAATCTTAAAAACAGTGTATTTAATGTTGATGAAGGTGGTATACTATGTGAAAAGTGTAAAGTAAATCATGTATATAATTTTAAAATTGATGCAACAACAATAAAACTTATGGATTATATATTTAGAAATGATATCTTAACATGTAGCAAAGCAAAAGTTTCTAAATATATAGTAAATGAGCTAACAAAAATATTAAAAGTATATATTCAAGTTTACATTGACAATGCAAACCTAAAGTCATTACACTTATTACAGGGAACAGAATATAACAAGGGAGCTGATAATAATGACTGATATAACATTAGAAAAAATAGATCAAATATTAGAAAGAGTTCCAAATGCTACTTACAAAGAGGCAAAAGAAGCTTTACTAGTTACTGATGGAGATATATTAGATGCAATAATATATTTAGAGCAAAATAAAAAAGCTACAAAAGTTAAAACTAAGGCTAAAGCTAAAGTAGAAAATGCATTAGGAAAAGACACTGAAGAAATAAAAACTCAACTAAAAGAAATGCTAAAAAGAAGCAATGTAATAAGAATAGTAGTTGAAAAAGACGATAAAATAATAATGAATATACCACTAACAGTAGGTGTTGTTGGTGTAGCACTAGGACCATTAGTTACATTAGTAGGTCTTTCAGCAGCTGTAATAGGTAAGTTTAATATAAAAGTTGAAAATGAAGAAGATAAAACAGTTGTAGATTTAGGTGAATTAACTGAAGAAAAATTAAATATAATAAAAAATATGTTAACAAACACTGCAAAGGATGTTACTGATGTAGTTAAAGATAATAAAAAAGATGAAAAAGATATAACTGATGAATTAATACAAGAAGAAGAAAATGATGATGTAATCAAATACTAATCAAAGTATTGACAATACTGTAGTCAAGTGTATTGACAAATTTTGATTAGTTTGATATTCTAAAAGTTAGAAAATAACCATTTAATGGCCTTTCGTGTAGACGAAAGGCTTTGTTTTTAATATAGGAGGTATTCGTATGAATTTTCAAAATATGATACTAACATTACAAGGTTACTGGGCTAAGCAAGGATGTATAATGATGCAACCTTACGATGTAGAAAAGGGTGCAGGAACAATGAACCCTAATACATTCCTTAGATCTTTAGGACCAGAGCCTTGGAAAGTATGTTATGTAGAACCATCTAGAAGACCTGCAGATGGTAGATATGGTGAGAATCCTAATAGATTATATCAACATCACCAATTCCAGGTCATATTAAAGCCATCTCCAGACAATATACAAGAATTATACTTAGGAAGCTTAGAAGCTATAGGAATAGATACAAAAGCACATGATATAAGATTTGTTGAAGATAACTGGGAAGCAACAGCAGTTGGTGCCTGGGGACTTGGATGGGAAGTTTGGTTAGACGGTATGGAAATAACTCAGTTTACTTACTTCCAACAAGTTGGTGGTATCGAGTGTGAGCTTGAAACAGGAGAAATTACATATGGTCTTGAAAGACTTGCAATGTACATTCAAGAAGTTGAGAGTGTATATGATTTAAAATGGAACGATGAAATAACATATGGTGAAGTATTCAATAGAGCTGAATATGAAAACTCTGTATACGCATTTGAAGAGTGTGATGCAGATATGTTATTCAATTTATTTGATGTATATGAAAAAGAAGCATTAAAACTTATGGACAAAGGACTTATAACTCCAGCATATGATTACGTGTTAAAATGTTCTCATACATTTAATACTTTAGATGCTAGAGGAGCTATAGGTGTAAGTCAAAGAGCTTCATTTATAAGTAGAGTTAGAAACATGGCTAGAACAGTAGCTAAAGCTTATGTAGAATTAAGAAAAGAAATGGGATATCCACTTTTAAAGGAAGGTGACAAGTAATGAAAAATTACCTTTTATTTGAAATAGGTGTTGAGGAATTACCAGCAAGATATGTAAACTCAGCAATGGAACAATTAAAAACTAATGTAGTTAAAGCATTTAATGAAAATAGAATAACTTTTGATGAAGTTAATGTATACTCTACACCAAGAAGATTAACAGTTATAGCAAACAATATATGTGAAAAGCAAGCAGACTTAGAAGAAGAATTAAAAGGACCTGCTAAGAGAATAGCTGTTGATGCTGATGGAAACTTTACTAAGCCACTTTTAGGATTTATGAAAAGTAAAGGTATAAAAGAAGAAGATTTATACTTTAAAGAAGCTGGTAAAGAAGAGTACGCTTTTGGTAAAATAAAGCAAGAAGGTAAATTAACAAGTGAAGTTTTACAAACTATACTTCCAGAGGTTATAAAATCTATGACATTCCCTAAAGCTATGCGTTGGGGTGGAAAGAACATGAGATTTATAAGACCTATAAGATGGATGGTTTGTATATTAAATGATTCACTACTTAACATAGAATTAGAAGGTATAGTATCATCTAATACTACAAAAGGACATAGATTCTTAGGACAAAGTGAATTTGAAGTAAATACTTTAGATGAATACTTAACTAAGTTAAAAGAAAACTTTGTAATATTAAACCAAGATGAAAGAAAAGAACTTATAAAGAACCAATGTGAAGATGTTGCTAAATCTTTAGGTGGAGAAATAGAATTTGATGAAGAGTTATTAGAAGAGGTAACTCACTTAGTAGAATACCCAACAGCTTTCTATGGAGAGTTTGATGCGGACTATGCTAAACTTCCAAAAGAAGTTGTTATAACTCCTATGAAACAACATCAAAGATACTTCCCAGTATTAAAAGATGGTAAGTTACTTCCAAACTTCATAGCTGTTAGAAATGGTGACAGCCATATGATAGAAAATGTTAAAAAAGGTAATGAAAAAGTTCTAGAAGCTAGACTTGCAGACGCATTATTCTTCTACAAAGAAGATACTAAGAAGTCTTTAGAAAGTTACATAGAAAAATTAAAAACTGTTGTGTTCCAAGCTAAACTTGGCACAGTATATGATAAATCTTTAAGAATAGAAAAATTAGCTAACAACATATTAGATAAATTAAATGAAGAAGCTATAAAAGAAGATACGCTTCGTGCAGCTAAGTTATGTAAAGCTGACTTAGTTACAGGAATGGTATTTGAATTTACAGAACTTCAAGGTGTAATGGGAAGAGAATACGCAAAAGTAAGTGGAGAAAATGAAAATGTAGCAGAAGCTATATTTGAACACTACTTACCAAGATTTGCAGGAGATATACTTCCTCAAACTAAAGCAGGTATTGTTTTATCTATAGCAGACAAGCTAGACTCTATAGCAGGGTTCTTTGCAATAGGTATACAACCAACAGGTTCTCAAGATCCATATGCACTTAGACGTCAAGCATTAGGAATAATAAATATATTAATGGATAATAATTTAGATATAAGTTTAAGAGAACTTGTAGAGTTAACTCTTGATAACTACTCATTTATAGAGTTTGATAAAAATGAAGTTACAAATCAAATAATGGAATTCTTCAAGGATAGAATAAAGAACTTATTTAGAGATTTAGGTATAAGATATGATGTTATAGATGCTATATTAAGCTCTAATATAGATGATATAGCAGATATGCATGCAAGAGCTGTTGCTCTAAACTCATGGATAGATAAAGGTGAGTTAGTTGAAATGTTAACTGCATTTAACAGAGTTGCAACTTTAGCTGAGAAAGCTGAAAGTGATAAAGTTAGCATAGGCTTAATGAAAGAAGAAGCTGAATTTAACTTATACCAACAATTCCAAGAAACACGTTCTAATGTTGAATACTTACTAGCAGATAAAGAATATACTAGAGCATTAGATGCATTTGCATCTTTAAGACCTGCAATAGACAATATGTTTGATTCTGTTATGGTAATGGATAAAGACGAATCTATAAAGAATAATAGATTAGCTATATTAAAACAAATATATGATACAATGTTAAATATTTGTGACCTATCAAAGATAGTATATAAGTAATCTATTTAAACAACCGAGGAATTTCTCCTCGGTTATTTAAGTCTTTAGGAAAAATTTATTTTTCGTGTTTACATTATACTATAAAAAATATATAATATACTATATAAAGAAAAAACGAATAAATAGTATATCACAATAAGAGGAGTGTGATTATTATTCAACTTAATAATAGACAACTAAAGATTATTGATATAGTCAAAGAAAGTGAACCTATAACAAGTGAAAGTATAGCAGCTAAACTTAATGTAACTAGAGCTACTTTAAGATCTGATTTAGCTATACTGACTATGACAGGAGTATTAGATGCTAGACCTAAAGTTGGGTACTTTTATTCAGGCATAGATAAAGTTAATTTATTAGGAGACAAAATAAAGAATAAAACTGTAGCGGACATAATGAGTATGCCTATAATGGTAAGACAAGACACTAACGTATACGATACTATAGTTAATATATTCTTATCAGATGTAGGTAGTATATTTATAATAGATAACAAAGAAGAGCTATGTGGAATAGTATCAAGAAAAGACTTATTAAAAGCAACTATAGGTGGAGGAGATATAAATAAAATACCAGTAGGTATGATAATGACAAGAACACCTAACGTTGTAACAGTAACACCTAATGATACTGTTGTACTAGCGGCCAAAAGAATAATAGAACATGAAGTAGACTCTATACCTGTTGTAGAAGAAGTAAAAAGGGATAACGAAATAATAAATAAAGTTGTGGGTAGAATTTCTAAAACTAATATAACAAAGTTATTTTTAGAAATAGCAGATAATTAAGGAGGAATACATGGAGAATTTAGTCATATATGTAATATCAGACTCAGTAGGGGAGACAGCTCAACAAGTTACTAAAGCTGCAATATCACAATTTAAATTAAAAGATGACTATGAAATAAGAAGATTTCCATATGTTATAGAAGTTGACTTCCTAAAAGAAATATTAGAAAGTGCTAAAGAAGAAAATGCAATAGTTATATATACTTTAGTAGAAAAAGAACTTTTAGAATTTACAGAACAATTCTGTACAGAAGAAAATTTAAGCTGTGTAGATTTAATGACTCCAATATTAAGACAAATATCTAGTAAAATAGGTATTAAGCCAAAAAGAGAGCCTGGAATTATAAGAAAATTAGATGAAAGCTATTTTAAAAGAGTTGAAGCTATAGAATTTGCTGTTAAGTATGATGACGGAAAAGACCAAAGAGGAATATTACAAGCTGATGTAGTTTTATTAGGAATATCAAGAACTTCTAAAACACCGCTTAGTATGTACCTTGCAAATAAAAATATAAAAGTAGCAAATGTACCTTTAGTACCAGAAATACCTATACCTAAAGAAGTATTTGAAATAAATCAAAAGAAAATCATAGGTCTTACTAATACACCAGAGAAATTAAACCAAATAAGACAAGAAAGATTAAAGTCTTTAGGATTATCAAGCAATGCAAACTATGCTAAGTTTGATAGAATACTTCAAGAATTAGATTATTCAGATAAGATAATGAAAAAAGTAGGATGTCCAGTTATAGATGTTTCTAACAAAGCAATAGAAGAAACAGCAGGAATAATAATGGATATAATGAAAGAAAATGGTCTAAAGGTAGTTAAAGAAAGTGATAAATAAGATTTTAGTGCACATCGAAAATAACTAAAATTATTTTCGGTGTGTAGTATAAATCTTATTTATACACGATACAACTCGTATAATATAAGATTTTAAAGTGATAAATCAATAATGAGGACAACGTTTTACTAAAATAAAACAATGATTAATATATTATGAACTAACAATAATAAGTAGGCATGAATACAATGTACAAAATACCTTGTAATTATGCACTAAAAATCATATTTAGGAGGAGTTTTTCATGAGTAAGTTTGTTTATAGTTTTGGTGAGGGTTCAAAGGAAATGAGAAGTCTTTTAGGTGGTAAGGGTGCTAACTTAGCCGAGATGACTAAGATAGGCTTACCAGTGCCTCCAGGATTCACAATAACGACAGAGGCATGTAATGACTATTATCAAAACAATGAAGATATAAGAGAAGAAGTAGTAAATCAAATAGAAGAAAAACTAGCTGAATTAGAAAAAGCTTTAGGTAAAAAATTAGGATGCAACGAAAATCCATTATTATTATCAGTTCGTTCTGGAGCAGTTTTCTCAATGCCAGGTATGATGGATACTATATTAAACCTAGGTTTAAATGATACATCAGTTCAGGCAATTGCTAAAAATACTCAAAATGAAAGATTTGCATACGACAGTTACAGAAGATTTATACAAATGTTTTCTGATGTTGCTATGGAAGTGCCAAAGTACAAGTTTGAAAATGTACTAGATAAAATAAAAGAAGAAAAAGGATATAAATTCGATACAGATCTTACAAGTGAAGATTTAAAAACTGTAGTTGAGGAATATAAAAAGATATACAAAAAAGAATTAAAGCAAAAATTCCCAGAAGATCCTAAAGAGCAATTAATGTTAGCTATAAAAGCAGTATTTAAATCTTGGAATAACCCAAGAGCTAATATATACCGTAAATTAAATGATATACCACACAACTTAGGAACAGCAGTTAATATACAATCAATGGTATTTGGTAACATGGGAGAAACTAGTGGTACAGGAGTTGCCTTTACTAGAAACCCATCTACTGGAGAAAATAAATTATTTGGAGAATACTTAATAAATGCACAAGGAGAAGACGTTGTTGCAGGTATAAGAACTCCTCAAGATATAGAAACTTTAAAAGTAGCTATGCCAGTTATATATGATGAATTTGTAAAGATAACTCATATACTTGAAAATCACTATAAAGATATGCAAGATATAGAGTTTACAATAGAAAATGAAAAATTATATATACTTCAAACTAGAAATGGAAAAAGAACAGCTAAAGCTGCTATAAACATTGCAGTTGATTTAGTTGAAGAAGGTATAATAGATGAAAAAGAAGCAATAATGAGAGTTGAGCCTAATCAATTAGACCAATTACTTCATCCAAACTTTAAAGAAGAGTCTTTAAAAGAAGCTAGATGTATAGCTAAAGGATTACCAGCTTCACCAGGAGCTAGTTGTGGTAGAGTATACTTCAATGCAGAAGATGTAGTTAAAGCTGCTAAAGATAACCAAGAAGCTATACTTGTTAGATTAGAAACATCACCTGAAGATATAGAAGGTATGGTTGTAGCACAAGGTATACTTACAGCTAGAGGTGGTATGACATCTCATGCAGCAGTTGTTGCTAGAGGAATGGGTAAATGTTGTGTTGCAGGATGCTCAGATATAAAAGTTGATGAACGTTACAAGGAAATAACTGCAGATGGATTAGTTATAAAAGAAGGAGATTATATATCTTTAGATGGTTCAACAGGATGTGTTTACTTAGGAAAAGTAGATAAAACTGAAGTTGAACTTACAGGAAACTTTGAAACTCTTATGAACTGGGTAGATAAGTACAAGACTTTACAAGTTAGAACTAATGCAGATACTCCAAGAGATGCAGCTGTTGCTATAAAATTTGGAGCTGAAGGTATAGGACTTTGTAGAACTGAGCACATGTTCTTTGATGAAGATAGAATACCAGCAGTTAGAGAAATGATACTATCTAAAACATTAGATCAAAGATTAGTAGCTCTTGAAAAATTATTACCAATGCAAAGAGAAGACTTTAGAGAAATATTCAAGGTTATGGATGGAAGACATACTAATATAAGATTATTAGATCCACCACTACATGAATTCTTACCTCATGAAGATGAAGCTATAAAAGCTTTAGCTGATAATATGGGACTTGATGAAAAAGAAATAAGAAAGAGAATAGTAGATTTACAAGAAGTAAACCCAATGCTAGGACATAGAGGTTGTAGACTTGCTGTAACTTACCCAGAAATAGCTATGATGCAAGCTAAGGCTATAATTCAAGGAGCTATAGAAGCTAAAGAAAGTGGAGTTGAAGTAAATCCTGAAATAATGATACCTTTAGTAGGGGAAGTTAAGGAATTAAAGACTATAAAAGAAAATGTTATAGCTGTTGTAGAAGAAGAATTAGAAAAATCAAATACAAAAGTAGACTACACTGTAGGTACTATGATAGAAGTTCCGAGAGCTTGTTTAACTGCTGATGAAATAGCAGAAGAAGCAGACTTCTTCAGCTTCGGTACTAACGACTTAACTCAAATGACTTTTGGATATTCAAGAGATGATGCAGGTAAGTTCTTAGGAGAGTATGTAAACAGTGAAATATTAGAAAAAGATCCATTCCAAGTATTAGATCAAAATGGAGTTGGTAAATTAGTTCAAATGGCAGCTAAGCTAGGAAGAGGAGTTAAACCAGAACTTAAGCTAGGAATATGTGGAGAGCATGGTGGAGAGCCAGCATCTATAGAATTCTGCTATAAAACAGGATTAAACTATGTATCTTGTTCACCATACAGAGTGCCAATTGCTAGACTTGCAGCAGCACAAGCATCAATAAAAAACAATAAATAGTATGTATTAAAAAAAGCTATCTTGAAGTAGGTATTATAAGCTACTTTAAGATAGCTTTAAAATTTTGTATGAATATATATCACAAAGCAAGGTTTTTCCATATTATATAGTACTGAAGTTTATATATTATATGGGGGGATATTTATGATTAAGTGTCCAAGATGTGGAAAAGAAGTATCTAATAGACCAGGGACTATTTGCCCAAGATGTGGGCTTGATGTTGGGAGAGTAACAGAAAAAGTAAGATGCCCAGAACCAAGCTGTAGAGCATTAGTATCTAAAAAGTTAGAGTATTGCCCTAAGTGTGGATGCAAGTTAAAGGGGTATAACTTAGGTGAAATGCTTAAAATAGCCAAGATGAGATTTAATAATACATTTTACGATGAAGAATAAAAAGAGCATTAAATGCTCTTTTTATTTTGGGAAAATACATATGATTAGAACGAAGTATGTAAAAAAATGAAGAATAAAGTAACTAATTTTTATATTTAACCATATATTGTATATAAGATGTAAACATCTTAAAGGAGAATTGTATATGAATATAGGTGATATAGTAGCTAGAAAATCATACAATTTTGATACTTGGTTTGTTATAAATCATATAGAAAACAATAAAGCAATACTAAGTGGAATTTACTATAGGTTAATAGCAGATGCAAATTTAAATGATTTAGAAATTGTAAACACAAGAAACCTTGAATTTAATGATTTAATAGACATAAATGCAAGAGGAGACAAAGTTAACTTTTTTAAAAGTTGGTACGAAAAACAATATAGTCTAGATAGTTACAGCAAAGAAAATAATATAAAACAAAATATTGAACAAGAAGGCAATAAAAATACTAATAAAATTATAGGGAAAATTTTGCATATAGATGGAGATAAATCATACTTAAAAGAAAGCTTAAAACAATATCAAAAATTAGGAGTTCCAGTTGAAGGATTAACTATAAAAGAATATGAGCAGCCTGAAAAATTAAAAGAACTATTAAAGCTGTATAGACCAGATATATTAGTTATTACAGGTCATGATAGCTTAAGAAAAAGTGGCGATTATTCAATGGATATAGAGGATTATACTAATTCTAAATACTATGTTGAGTGTGTGAAAATAGCTAGAGAATACAATCCTAGTTATGACGATTTAGTAATTTTTGCAGGAGGATGTAAATCTCACTATGAAGCTATTATGAATGCAGGAGCAAATTTTGCTAGTTCACCAAATAGAATTTTATTACATGTAACTGATCCTGTTATTGTTGCCTCTAACATAGCGAAAGCATCTATAAGAGAAGTTTTATATATTGATGAAATTATAAATGGGACTTTTTCAGGGATAGGAGGTATTGGAGGAGTAGAAACAAGAGGAAAATGTAGGGAAGTAAAGCCTGTATTTTAAAATGTCATATATATACAAAATTAGTAACAAAATTAATAATGGAGAATAAAATATAAGTAGAAACCATAGGACACATAAGGTTTCTAGGTAGATGCAACTTAATAGGAGGTATTTTAATAATGACGGAAAATACAATGACAACAAGATTCAAAGGTAGTGGTGGGGACCTTATAAAGAAAAAAATAATATTTGCTCCGCCAGAAAAAGATGCAATTGTTAAAATTACAGATAGAAAGTATGAAATAATAGTTGAAAATTCTGAAGTTGTTCAAAATGGAGACTATGTTTTAGTAAAAGGTTATCTTAATAAGAGTATAACTTACAATACAACTAATAAAGATCAATTGCTAAAATTAATGGGAAAAGAATCTAATAAAGAAGAAAAGAAAGAAGAAAATGACGAATCTAATAAAGAAGAAAAGAAAGAAGAGAGTAAAAAGCCTAAAAAAGGTGTTCAATGTGAATCTTTAGTACCACCGCTTGATTTAATAGCAGTTGATGGTGTTGTAAGACACACAACTATATGGATACCTTTTGAAGTACTAGTTTATGTTGAAGGAGCTAGAGAAGAAGATAAGGTCAATGTTGAAAGTAAAACTATAAAATCTTTATATAAAGATGATGAAGTTGTAGAAGATGAATTAATAGTAGGTATACTGGTACATGATGTAATTAATATAGATGTTACTGTAACTAAAAATAACTAATTAAGCTTGAAATAAGGTGTGTAATAATTATTTATAGGCATAAGTTACACACCTATTTAGTTTAAAATATGAAATCAGGAGGAATCCTAGTGTTTTATGTAATTCTAATATCAGTGATAACCTATATAGGTATGATTTTTTTTACTAAGCACAGGACATCAATATCTTTTATTGGATCAGGATTACTTTTAATGCTAGGGAGTATTACTGGTATATTTGATTCAGCTGAAGCTTTTTTAGAATTCCCAGGTGAAATAGTTATTTTAATAATAGTACTATCACTATTTACTGAAATTTTTAAAAAGTTAGGTATTATTGACTATATAGGGTATAGATTTATAACTTTATCTAAAGGTAATAAATCTATGATAGTTTTAACTATTCCAATTTTAATGTATGTAACATCGCTATTTATGAATAATTTAACTGTTGTATTACTATTTACTTATATGACTTTGTATTTGGCAATTGAATATAGGTTGCCGATAGTACCTATTTTAGTAAGTGTAGTAATAGGATCTAATATAGGAGGAGCACCTCTTCCTTGGGCGGATACACCAGCAGTAGTATTAACATTATATAGTGATTTTACGTTGATAGATTTTTTAAATAAATTATTTTTACCTTGTTTAATTTATGTAATATTATTATCTGCATATACCTATATTTGGTATAGATATTTTACGCCTAGAAAAAGATTCTTGCCTTTTAGAGAAAAACCAAATGTTGATTGGAAAGAAGTAAAAATACCATTAATTATATTTGTAATATATATAATTAGTGTGAGCATAGGTCCATTTATAAATATATCAATAGCATATATATCATTATTATTTGGAGGTATAGCATTGCTTATAGATAAGAATAATCCTATGGATACTCTAAATAATTTACCTATAATGGATTCTATAGCTTTTATAATTGCACTATTTTTAATAGGTGGAGTATTAGAATATAGTGGAGTATTAGCTAATATAGCAGACAGTGTTATGAGCTTAACTAATAAGGACAGTATATTGATTGTATTAGCTATACTGCTTTTAGCATTTATAATAGCGACATTTCTTTCTGCAGGACCAGCAGCAGCAACACTGCTTCCAATATGTGCAAACCTAAGTTATGCAGTTCCATTTAATTTGATATATGCTGCATTGGCATTAGGAATATTAGCAGGAAGTAGCATGTTACCATGGTCGGCAACGGGAGGGCCAATACTATTAAGTCAAACCAATAAGTTTTTAAAAGAAGTATCACTAGATGATGAAGATAGAAAAAGCATAGAAAAAATTTATGATTTAAAATCGTATTTGTTATTCTCTATACCTTTTTCCTTAATAATTCTAAGTTTAAGTGGAATATACCTAGTTATATTTACAAAAATAATGTAAAAGAGGGGGTTAATTATGAGTAAAAACTTTCAGGTTATAGTAAGAAGAAAAGATAATCAAAATGATTTTAAAGAGGAGAAATTAGAAATGTCGGCTGTAAATAATGAAATAGCAGTAGATAGAGAGGTTAGAGATAGGCTTATAAATAAAAGACATATTGGACCTAAAGAAAGAAAAGAATTAGAAAGACTTGGAATGGAAATGGAAGAACCTAGAAAAGAAGAGGAAGTAGAAGAAAAGAAAGAAGAATCTAAAAAAGAAGAGAAAGCAGAAGAAAAGAAAGAAGAACCTAAAAAAGAAGAGAAAGCAGAAGAAAAGAAAGAAGAACCTAAAAAAGAAGAGGAAGCAGAAGAAAAGAAAGAAGAACCTAGAAAAGAAGAGGAAGTAGAAGAAAAGAAAGAAGAGTCTAAAAAAGAAGAAAAGAAAAAAGATAAAAAGAAAGAAGTCAAAAAAGAAAACACATCTAAAGTTAACCCATTTATAGAATATAGCCCAGAGAAACAAAGAGATAAAAGAAGAGTAGACGCTTTAAACAATATAAATGATGAAAATATAGTATATGGAAGAGGTCAAGTATATAGAAGTAAAAAAGTAAATATAGATAAGCCAGAAAAAGATGTAGTTATAAAAGTAGATAAAATAGATAGAGACATATATATAGAAAATATAGAGATATTAGATGACAGAGCTAGTGTGTTAGCTATGGTTACAGAAAATATAACTTACTATACAGCAAAACGAATACCTCCTAAACCAGAAAAGAAAGAAAATGATGAAAAATGTAAGCCAAATAAACATCCAAGATGTGAAGATTTTAAAAGAGAAGTTATATGTTTAGACGGCGTTGTTAGAAGTACTACAGTGATAACACCTTGTTTAATACATTTAGATGTAATTGGTGCAAGAGAAGATAGCACGTATGAAGTAGAATCTGCGACTGTAGAGTGTATAAATACTAAATATGTATTAGAAGATGGAACGATAGTTGATAGGGAAGATTTACCGATGGGAAGCTATATAGAAAGCTTAATGGAAGGCTATGTAATAACTATAAGTATAATAGTTAAATAAATAGACAAGAGCTACTTAGCAAAAGTAGCTCTTGTTTATTTGTAGGAATTTTGTGATAAAATATAAAGATAAAGCGGAGGTGAATTTGTGCAACTGAATCAATTAAGATACTTAATAGAAGTAGCAGAAACAGGATCAATAAATAAAGCTTCTCAAAACTTATTTATATCACAGCCAAACTTAAGTAATTCAATAATGAGTTTAGAAGAAGAGTTTAATATAAAAATATTTGAAAGAACAAATAGAGGTGTAAAGTTAACAAAAGAAGGAAAAGATTTTTTAATTTATGCAAAGTACATAATAAGTCAAGTTGATAATATAAAACATGTATATTCAAATCTGTCTAATGAAAAAACATTTACATTAGAGATTTCGAGTGGAAAACTATTTGACTTAGGAATTGTAGCAAGTGAACTTTATAAAAAAATAGATGCAAAGAAAGTAAAGATAGCGATAAAAGAAACTCATAAAGAAAAAATAATAGAAGATGTAGCTAGCATGAAATCTGAAATAGGAATTTTAGCAGTTTCTAATATTCAAGAACGCGTTTGGAGTAGTATGTTAGAAACTAAAAACCTACAATTTAATCCTATATTAAAGGACAAGGTATATATTTATGTAGGAGAAAGTAGTCCTCTATATAATAAGGAAATGATAACATCAGAAGACTTAAATGATCATATATGTGTACATTTAGTAGAAGAACCTATAAATGCACTTACATATAGTATAGAACTAGACTCAATAGGGCTAGCGAATAAAGACCGTGCTATATATTTAAATGATAAGGAGACAATAGTTCAGTTTATTTTACAAACAAATGCATATGCTATGGGTTCTGGATTTAATAAAATTGAAAGAATAAGAGGTATAAAAGCTATACCATTTGAGAGTGAAAATGTTTACTTTACAATAGGTTGGATAAAAAGAAAGAGGGAAGAGCTATCAGAAGAAGCAAAATTGTTTTTAGATGTATTTTTAGAAAATATGAATAATAGATAGTTTGTTATAAGCTACAGTTATAACCAGTAATAAGATATATATATTAACGATTTATAGCCAGAATTGATAAAATATTAGTATGAAGTTATCAAATAAGGAGTGTGATAAAATGAGTACTAATATAGATAAAGCCAAGATAATGGAAGATGATAATATAGGAAAAGTAATATGGAAATTTGCTATACCAGGAATTATTGCTAGTTTAATAAGTGCCATATACAATATAGTAGATACAGCTTTCATAGGAATGTTAAATGATACTCTAGCAATGGCAGCAGTATCAGTAGTATTCCCATTATTTATATTAATAAATGCAGTAGGACAATTAATAGGAGTTGGAGCATCATCATATATAGCTAGACTTCTAGGGGCAAAGGATAAAGATAGTGCAGATGAAGTAGCATCAACTGCTATAATCGCATCGATAGGTATAGGAGTTATATTTACTATTTTAACTTTAGTATTTTTAGAGCCAATGCTAAGAATGCTAGGAGCTACAGAAAATGTAATGCCATATGCTATTGAGTATGCAAAACCAATAGCAATAGGAGCTAGTTTACCTATAATGATGCCAACACTTGCTAATATAATAAGATCAGAAGGAAACACTAAACTTAGTGCTACAGCAGTAGCTTTAGGGGCTATAATAAATATAGTTTTAGACCCTATATTAATGTTTAATCTTGATATGGGTGTTGTAGGAGCATCTGTTGCTACAGTGTTTAGTCAATTGATATCTGTTGTTTTATTATTATCTTATTATTTAACTAAAAAGAGTTATTTAAAGTTAGAAATTAAGAAGTTTAGATTTTCAAAGAAGATATACAATGAAATAGTTTCAGTAGGTACTGCAACTTTCTTAACACAAGCTTTAATAAGTATATCTATGGGATTATTAAATGTTGCTTCAAAACCTTATGGAGATGAATTAATAGCATCATTTGGTATATCTCTTAAGTTATCAGCATTAGTTATGTTTGTAGTTATAGGATATAACCAAGGTTTCCAACCAATAGCTAGTTATAACTATGGAGCAGGAAATTATGAAAAATTAAGAGAAGCTATAAAGATATCTATAAAGAGAACAACTATATTTGCAACATTAGCAACTTTATTTTTAATGGTGTTTGCACCATATGCTATAGAGTTATTTAGTAATGACCCAGCTGTTATAGATATAGGAGCTAAGACTTTAAGATATACTTTATTATTATATCCATTCTTAGGATTCACTCAGTTATATGCAGTGTTATATCAATCATTAGGTATGCCTAAGGAAGCTTTAATAATAGGGACTGCTAGACAAGGAATATTCTTCTTGCCAGCTATAATAATACTTCCTAAGTTAATAGGAATGGATGGAGTGTTATTAACTCAAGCTGTAGCAGATTTATTTACTATAGTTTTAACTGCATTTTATGCAAATAAGACTAATAAAGAGTTACAAGCAATGGCACAAGGTAGTGTTTATGAAAATAATAATACCGTAAAGGCTTAATAAAAAGACTGACTAACGTTTGGACGCGAAAGGGTCATATATAAGTTTTGCTCCATACACGCGATGAAGCTGCGTGTAAATGTCGCTACAACTTATATATGACCCTTTCGCTAATTACGTTTAGTCAGCCTTTTTTTATACTAGTAGATATGCAAAATAGTTGAATGCATATCCTATAAATATTATACCTACTGTTACTATTGTTATGAATGTGAATAAAAGTTTAGGCTTTAGAACTTTACTTAACATTATCATAGATGGAAGCGATAGTGCTGTTACACTCATCATGAATGTAAGTATTGTTCCTATTGGAACTCCTGTCATAAATAATGCTTCAGCTATTGGTATTGTACCAAATATGTCAGCATACATTGGAATACCAACTACGGCAGCTAGTATAACTGCAAATGGATTGTCATTTCCAAGTATAGATAGTATTATTTCTTGAGGTATCCAGTTATGGATAAGTGCTCCTATTCCAACTCCTATTAATACATATTTATAAACATTTTTTACTATAGCTATAGTGTCGTCTTTAGCATAGTTTAATCTTTGTTTTTGATCAAAGTTTTCAGATTCACCATAAAGTTCTTTAACTTCAGAGTCTAAGTCAACAATTTGATCTTCCATGTTCAATTTGCTAATTAAAGTACCACCAAGAATTGCTAATATAAGTCCAAGTATTACATAAGCTATAGATACTTTAAATCCAAAGAAAGAACTAAGTAAAAGTATTGATGCAACATCAACTAGTGGTGATGATATTAAGAATGAAAAAGTAATCCCTAAATGCAGACCTGCATTTGTAAATCCTATAAATATAGGAATACTAGAGCATGATCAGAAAGGTGTTACAGTTCCTAAAAGGGCAGATATTGTGTTCCCCCAAATACCTTTAAAGCTAGTTAACATTTTTTTAGTTTTGTTAGGTGGGAAGTAACTTTGTATATATGATATACCAAATATTAATACTGATAATAGTATAAATATTTTAGTAGTGTCGTATATGAAAAATTGGATACTACCACCAACTTTAGAAGCAACATCTAAGTTAAGTACATTTTCAACGAATAATGTAACTAAATCAGATAGCCACTTCATACCCAAAATTTGTTGGGTAAAAAAATCAAACATAAACATACCTCCTGTGTATCAAAATTATTTGATACTTATATTATATATCAAATAATTTTGATATTGTATAGTTTTTTGAAAAATGTTAATATGAATATATCAATTTTACTTGATTAATACTAATAATATAATTAAAAATGAGGAGATGAATTATGAGAATAGCAGTTATATCAGATATACATAGTAATATATATGCACTAGAAGCAGTTTTGGAAAATATTAAAGAAAAAGATATAGATTTAGTAGTATGTACTGGAGATTTAGTAGGTTATGGAACAAGACCTAATGAGGTTATAGAGACTATAAAGGATAATAAAATACTTACTATAATGGGTAACTATGATGATGCTATAGGTAATTTAAAGATAGTATGCGGATGTGATTATAAAGATCCAAAAGATGCAGAGAAAGCTGGGTTATCAATGCAGTTTACAGGAGAAGTTACAAGTAAAGAAAATAAAGAGTATCTAAGAAATTTACCAGGAGAAGCTACTTTTAAATTTAGTGGTAAAACTATAAGATTTGTTCATGGTAGTACAAGACTTATAAATGAGTATTTAAAAGAAGATTCTAAAGAAGCAAATGAAGTAATGGATGAGTTAAGTGAGGATATTTTAGTTTGTGGACATACTCATATACCTTATTATAAGTATTATGGTAAAAAGTTACTTGTAAATGCAGGTAGTGTAGGAAAGCCTAAGACTAATAATCCTAATGCAAATTACGTTATTATAGATATAAAAAGTCCTAACCCTTTAACTAATGAAGAATCAAATGTTGAAGTTGAGATAGTTGAAGTAGGTTATGATTTTGAGAAAACAGCAAAAGAAATAGAAGCTAATGAAATACTTCCAAATGATTTTGCAAGACTTATAAGACAAGGTAGTGCTAAGTAGAGGAGCAAAGCTAGGGGCGAAGTGGTGATATATAAGTTTTGCTCCATACAAGCGGTGAAGCTGCTTGTAAATGTCGCTGCAACTTATATATCACCACTCCACCCTGTTATCTAGATTTAAGGATAAGAAAGGAGAGACAAAAGTGAAGAATGAAAAAAACAAAGGCCTAGGCATGTTTGAAAAGTATTTAACAGTTTGGGTAACACTTTGTATAATAATAGGAGTTTTAATTGGTGTTTATTTACCAGAAATACCTACTACATTAGATAAATTTAAATATGCAGAGGTATCTATACCAGTAGCAATTTTAATATGGTTGATGATTTATCCAATGATGTTAAAGATAGATTTTACAGCAATAAAAAATGCTACAAAGCAAAAGAAAGGGCTAATGGTTACATGTGGGACAAATTGGTTGATAAAACCATTTACTATGTATCTGATATCATATTTCTTTTTAATAATAGTGTTTAAAAGTTATATACCTCAAGATTTAGCCAAAGAATATTTAGCAGGAGCTGTACTTTTAGGAGCGGCACCATGTACAGCTATGGTATTTGTTTGGAGTTATTTAACAGATGGAGATCCAGCATATACACTAGTTCAAGTAGCTGTTAATGACCTTATATTATTAGTTGGGTTTGTTCCGATAGTTACACTTTTATTAGGAGTAACTGATGTAGCAGTACCGATGGATACGCTTTTATTATCAGTGGTATTATTTGTCATAATACCTTTTGTAGCAGGATATTTTTCAAGAAAATTAATAATAGAGAAAAAAGGCTTAGATTATTTTGAAAATGAGTTTTTGAAAAAGTTTGATGGGATAACAGTTGTGGGGTTATTATTAACTTTAATAATATTATTTGCTTTCCAAGGACAAAAGATAATAGATAATCCAGTACATATATTATTAATAGCTATACCACTTACAGTACAAACTTTCTTTATATTCTTCTTAGCTTATTTATGGGCTAAGGCTTGGAAGTTACCTCACAATATAGCTGCACCTGGGGCTATGATAGGGGCTAGTAATTTCTTTGAATTAGCTGTTGCAGTAGCGATTGCTTTATTTGGATTGAATTCTGGAGCGGCACTTGCTACAGTTGTTGGAGTTTTAGTGGAAGTTCCAGTAATGTTGGCATTAGTATCTATAGCAAATAAAACTAAATCATGGTTTGAGTAAAGTTAAGTTCCTGTTAGCTATTTGAGGGAAGAAGGAGAATAGAAAGAGACTCTTGATATATCAAGAGTCTTTTTATATGCTAATATTAATAAAATAATTGATTTTAAAGGAGCTAAAATGAAGAAGGAATTTAAAAGTTGGTTAAATGGAATACAATTAAAAGATGATATAGAAAATCCAAATATAGAGGTGGGTGAGTTTACTTATTATTCAGGGTATTATCATAAGGAAAAGTTTGAAGATATATGTGTGAGATATCTTTTGGGTGATGGTAGTACTAGAAATTATAAGGATATATTTGGAGAAGATTTTGAGTGTGATAGGTTGTATATAGGAAAGTTTTGTTCTATAGCATCAGGAGCAAGTTTTATGCTAGCTGGAAATCAAGGTCATAATCATAAGTGGATATCTGCTTATCCTTTTGATGCGAGTGTATTTTCTAATGCTAAGGATGGGTTTGAAAGAAAGGGAGATACAATTATAGGTAATGATGTTTGGATTGGAACTGAGGCTATGATTATGCCAGGGGTAAAGATAGGTGATGGTGCTGTTATTGCTAGTAGAGCGGTAGTTACCAAGGATGTTAAGCCATATAGTATAGTGGGTGGAAATCCTGCAAAGGAAATTAAAAAGAGATTTAGCGAAGAAGAGATTAGTATGCTTTTAGAAATTAAATGGTGGGATTGTGAAGTAAGTGATATAAATGAAGGTCTTAAGTATATATGTAGTGAAGATGTTAAGGGATTATATACTTTTTATAAAACTCATATAAAGAAATAAGTAGAGAAGGATAGCTAGGGGCGTAGTGGTGATATATAAGTTTTGCTCCATACACGCGGTGAAGCTGCGAGTAAATGTCGCTGCAACTTATATATCACTACTCCACCCTGTTAGCTATTTTAGGGAAGAAGGAAAATAGAAAGACTCTTGATGTATCAAGAGTCTTTTTATATGTTAGAATTTATAATAAAGATATTTAGTAGGGTATGAATTTTATAAAATTAATATAGAGGATAAGCAGGGAGGTTTATATTATGCGTGAAGAAATTATGATAGATAATACTAAAACTTTTGTTAAGGACAAGTTGTTTGGAGAAGGTAGTGGACATGATTGGTTTCATGTAGAGCGAGTTTATAATATGGCTAAGTATATAGGTGAAATGGAGGGTGCTGATAGTTTTGTAGTTGAAATGACAGCTCTTCTTCATGATATAGATGATTGGAAGTTTTCAGATGGTAATGAAACTGAAACTACTGTTACTGAGGAGTTTTTAATGTCTATTGATGTATCTAGTGAAGATATGGATAAGATTATAAGTATAATAAAGACTATGTCTTATAAAGGTGGAGTTGTTGATTCTAGTCAAGGTACTATAGAGGGGATGGTTGTTCAGGATGCAGATAGGTTAGATGCTATTGGAGCTATTGGGATAGCTAGGACTTTTGCTTATGGGGGAAGTGAAAATAGGGTTATGTATGATCCTGATGTTAGGCCTATGGATTTTAAGAGTTTAGATGAGGTTAAGTGTGATAATAATCATACGGTTAATCATTTTTATGAGAAGCTGCTTAAGTTAAAGGATTTGATGAATACTGATACTGCTAAGGTTATAGCAAAGAGAAGACATAAGTTTATGGAAGATTACCTAAAAGAATTCTACTACGAGTGGGAGTTTAAGGGATAACTAAGTTGGGCGCGAAAGGGGAATATATAAGCTTTGCTCCATATACGCGATGAGGCTGCGTGTAAATGTCGCTACAGCTTATATATTCCCCTTTCGCTTGGCAAGTTTAGTTATAACCGTTTTGTGGGGAAAGTATAAAGAATTTGTTAAGAAAAATTTAAGAATTGTGCAAAGTTTATTGTAAGATTTGTGTGATAATATGTGTTTATAGTTAACTATTTATGGAGGGGTTTATGAGTGAGTATAGTGTTTTAGTGGTTGATGATGAGAGGGAGATTCCTGATGCTGTTGAGAGGTATTTGAGACATGAGGGGATTAGTGTTTTTAAGGCTTATGATGGGAATGAGGCTTTGGATATTGTGGAAAGAGAAGAGGTTCATTTGATTTTGATGGATGTTATGATGCCTAATTTGGATGGTATCGAGGCTACTATGAGAATTAGAGAGGATAAGAATATTCCTATTATTATTCTTAGCGCTAAGTCTGAGTATAGTGATAAGATATTAGGTTTAAATGTTGGTGCTGATGATTATATTACTAAGCCTTTTTATCCGTTAGAGCTTGTGGCAAGGGTAAAGTCACAGTTAAGAAGATATGTGGATTTAGGCAATTTTAAGAATAAAGATAATGATGAGGTTATTTTGATAGGCGGAGTTAAGCTTGATACTGTGAGTAAGGAGTTAGAGGTTGATGGTAATATCAAGAAAGTTACACCTATGGAGTATAAAATTCTTGAGCTACTTATGAAAAATGCGGGTAGAGTTTTTTCGGCAGAAGAGATTTATGAAAAAGTTTGGAATGATTATTGTGTAAATACTGATACTGTTATGGTTCATGTTAGGAGGATTAGAGAAAAGATTGAAATTAATCCTAAGGAACCTAGATATTTAAAGGTGGTGTGGGGAATTGGATATAAATTCGATAAATTTAAAAGATGAGAAGCTGACAAAGCTTTTTAAAAGAGTAAGGTTGATAAAATATAGCGTGTATATATTAGCAGGGTTATTAAGTGTAAGTATATTTTTATTTGGTTATGATAAGTTTTTAGCTATTACAAGTAGTTTATTTATAATAACTATGGTACTTATGGTAGAAAATTTTATAAATGAAATTAGAGATATAGCTCTTTTTCAGGAAATACATTCAATTACTCAAATATCAGAAGATACTTTAGATATATTTGAACATATACATAAGGAATATGCTGGAAGAAGTGAGATATTAGGTAAAGATAGAGAAAATATAATGAAACATTTAGATAAAGTTTCTGAGTATATATACGATAGTAAGATGAAAGAAAAAAGTAATAAGAATATGACTAATGAGCTTATTTTAAGTGTAGCGAAAAGTTTAAAAGATCCTGTAAATGAAATCACAGAAAACATAGAGGAACTAGATATAAATTTAGACTATGAAACTATAAATAATTTAGAAGAAAAGTCTAATTTGCTTAAACATAATATAGAGGAATTATTTGAACTAACAAAGGCGGTTAATAATGATATAGATTTAGAAATAGAGAGTTTAGATATAAAAAATATACTAAAGCAAGCTATTGTGGAATATGAAGATAAGTTTAAAGAACATAACTTAGTAGTAAAAAATAGTATGGTTGATGAAAAATTATATATAAATTGCGATGGACAGAAGATGTGGAGAGCATTTGAAATATTATTAGATAATATAGTTAAATATTCAAAGGAAAATAGTAGGGTACATGTGAAACTATACCAAGTAAATGATGAAGTTATTATAAAGCTTATTAATACATCTAAGGAAGAGTTAAATATAGATACTAAGGATTTCATAGAAAGTTTAAGTAATGGAGATAAAAAACAAATGGGTCTTTTTATAGCTTGTAGTTTGATAGAACTTCAAAAAGGTAAGGTAAATATAGTCATAGATGGGGATATGTTTAAGGTAGAAATTAAGTTTAAAAATATAGAAACGGATAAAGAGTAGGTGGGAATATGTTTGAAGCTTTTTTATATAAATTTAATGATAGATATAAAGTATTTGATGAAGAAGATTTAAAAATTAGATTATCACTTTCAAAACCTTTATTAGTGCAAAAGGTATGGTACTACATATTACTTACTATATTTTTTATTATGAGTTATAGATTTTATTATGGATATTATAACTATTACTATTATAGTTTATTAAAAGTTATGACAGTAATAGAATGGGGAATATATTTAGCTCTAGCGATAAGTACGATTACTGTGTTGATGAGGTCAGTATATTGGTATAGGTTAAATGTAAAAAAAGATGAAGATAGTGAAAACTCCATATATACAAAGATTATCATAAAAAAATGGATAGCATTAATTCTACATATAGCACTTGTATTTGGATATATAGGATCTGTAAGAGATGGAGATATGCTATTAACCAAAGTATTTATAGGGGTATTAATAATAAATATATTAAGATTAATACTAAAAATAGCTGGAAATAAAATGAGTTTATCTATAATAAAAGAAAATCTGATAATGGCTATGGAAAATGTAGATAAAAGAGAAGGCAGATTGGAATATATAAAAAACCACTTAGGAATAGATAAGGATATAGAGGTATTCTTTGGAGCAAGATGTGTGTATATAACTAATAGATTAAAATTAGCTTTATTAAAGGTAGAAGAATCAACACTAAAAGAAAAGCTGAGTATAAGCAATAAATCACAGTTAATAACAAACTTATCACATGATTTGAAAACTCCATTAACATCTATAATAAACTCAACTTATATATTAAAAACAGAAAAATTAAATGATGAAGAAGTATTAGAGCAAATAGATATATTAAAAAATAAAACTAATAGATTAAATTCTCTTATAGATAATATGAATGATGTTATAAACTCAGATGAAGAAGATGTTGTATTAAATACAGAGAATATAAATATAGTTTATTTATTGAAAGATACTATAGAAAACTTTAAAGATAGATTAGGTGAAAGTAATCTACACTTAAGAGTTAATATACAAAATGAAGATATAATAATGAATTTAGATAAAGATAAGACTACTAGAATATTTGAAAATTTATTAGATAATATAATTAAATATTCACTAGAAGACACCAGAGTTTATATAGATTTATGGCAAAAAGAAGATGATATAGAAATTAGTTTTAAGAATATAAGTAAATACGATATAGATACAAATGAAGATATGCTAACTAATAGATTTGTAAAAGGTGATAAGTCGAGAAACAGTGAAGGATATGGACTTGGATTAAGTATAGTAAATAATTTGGTTAAGGTTCAAGGTGGAAAAGTTAAAGTAGAGGTAGAAGGAGATTTGTTTAAAGCTTTAATAACTTTTAAAGCTTTAAACAATAATATTGTATAAAAAAGTAGGAGTACCGTTTTGGTACCCCTACTTTTATTAAACTACTTCTTCAACTATTTTCTCACACAGCTCAGTAGTTTTTATAGCTTTAAATTTAAGTATAACTTTAAATAAATCCCCATCAATATCAAGGTCAAGGCTACCATCTTGCATATCAACTAAATTACTAGCAATAGAAAGTCCTAGTCCACTTCCATTAGTAGTTCTTGAAACATCACCACGAACAAATCTTTCGAGAAGTTCTTCGGGAGAAATATTTAATTTATGATTTGAAATGTTTTTCATCGTAATAACTGCAAATCCATCTTGTATAAAAGCATCAATATAAACCCGAGTACCTCTTAAAGAATATTTAGTTATATTAGATATAAGGTTAGAGAAAACTCTAAACATTCTTTTACCATCTATATTAGTAAAGATAGGTTCATTTGGAGCATTTATTACAAAATCCAATCTAGCATGTTCTATTTTATCATCAAGTTCAACTACACTTTGAATAAGCAATTCTTTTATATCGGTTTTTTCAAGATTTATTTCTATATCACCACTACTTATTTTAGAAGCTTCAAAAATATCTTCTACTAAGTTTTTAAGTCTATAAGCTTTTTTATCAAGTATATTTATATAGTCCTTGGTAGTTTTATCATCAAGTTCATTATTTTTTAAGATATCTATATAACTTACTATAGAAGTAAGTGGAGTTTTTAAGTCATGACTAACATTAGTTATAAGTTCTGTTTTCATTCTTTCATTTTTAAGCTGAGTTTCAAGTGCTTTATCAAGTCCATCGCTAATGTTATTAATACTATTTGCAATAGATGATAGTTCATCATTTCCAATAATATCTAATTCACACTTTAAATCTCCATTTTCTATACTTTTTATATTACGTTCTAGATACTCAACATATTCAATTCTATCATTGATAAGCTTATAAACATATGAAAAGCATATACAACTTACAATGCAAGTAAGTATGGAATAAATAAGAACAGTAACAATAGAACAATAATATGTATAAAGTAATAAAAATGTTAATACAAATTGAACACAAATAGCAAAGATAAATATTTTGCTTAATTTTATACTTAATATATTTTTATTAAATTTATTTAAATAGTTTTTTATAAGTGACAACGTAAGAATCCTATTTTTAAATGGAATTTCAGAAGCTATTAATCCATTAAAAGTAAAATATAATGCCCATAAAATTATAATGTTACAATTAACTAGTTCGGTATCATAAAACTCTGGAGTCATTCTCCAAGTGCTATATCTTGATAAAATTAAGAAGCTTATTAAGAATATAATAATTTCTATTGGAGCTTTAGACATTAAAGAAATAAAATAATCTAAAATTATATTTTTAGCTTTTCTATTGAAAAGATAAATAACTAAGAAAATTAACGAAGCAGTTAAAGTTATAATTGCTATATCCTTTTGGAATTCTAAAAGGTAAGTTTTAGGATGTTTATAAACCGGACCAAATAAATAATATTTAGGTATGAACTCGGTAGTTGATTCACCTAAAAAGTTAAACATAATATTAAAACAAACTTCAAATAAGACAGACAAAGAGAAAAATAGCGCAAATAAAGATAATAACTTTAAAACAGAATTATTAATAAATAATTTCTTCAATTTTGTAGCCAATTCCCCACACCACCTTTAAATACTTTGGTTCTTTTGAATTAATTTCTATCTTTTCCCTAATCCTTCTTATATGAACAGCAACAGTCTTTTCACAGTGATAAGCAACTTCTTCCCAAACATTTTCGTAAATATCTTTAGAAGAAAAGACCGTTCCCTTATTTTCAAGTAAAAACTCTAAAATCTTAAACTCAATAGGAGTTACCTTAACACTTTCACCATCTAAAGTAACAACCTTTGTATCTTTATTTAAACAAAGACCACCACTAACTAATAAAGAATTGTTAATACAATCATCGATACTCCTATTATTCAAATTAATAAATCTTCTAAGCTGAGATTTAACACGAGCTATAAGTTCTAGTGGGTTAAAAGGTTTAGTAACATAATCATCAGCACCCATATTAAGCCCTAAAATTTTATCCATATCAGCATCCTTAGCAGATAAAAGTATTATAGGAATATTATTATTTTCTCTTATCTTAAGGGTTGCTTTAAGTCCATCCATATTAGGCATCATAACATCCATTATAACCAAATCTATATTAGTATCTAGTAACTTTTCTATAGCTTCCAATCCATCATAAGCCTTTAAAACATTAAACCCCTCTGGCTTTAAATAAAACTCTATAGCATCAACTATTTCTCTATCATCATCAACTATTAATATATTTTCACCCAAATAAATCACTCCTTCAAAAGTATTATAGCATACCAAAAATTACAATTAATGGATAAAACCAATTTTAATTATTAAGATTTTATTACGAAAGTATGTAATTATTAAGACTTTATTACGAAGTTTGTACAATGAAACTAATTTCCTGTTTTTGTAAAAAAATTAAGCTAGAATGATGTTGTGAGTAAAGCAGTGCTTTAAAAAAGAAAGGGGAAGTAAAATGCGAAAAAAAGTAAATCTAGGTGCTAGGTACATGAAAGCCTACAAAGCAAGGTCTTTTGCAATTATATTAAGCATGATTTTATCTGTAGGGATGATAGTGGGAGTATTAACTTTAACAAAAACACAAAACATGAATGAACTTCAAACTATGAAATACAACACTGGAATATATCATACAACATTTAAAGATTTAAATGATAAGCAATTAAAAATATTAGAAGAATCTAATAATGTAGAAAATGTAGGTGCTTTTAATTTTCATGGAGTTACCACAGATAAAGAAAAACAAACTGTAGCAATACTAAATTGCAATGAAGATTATATAATATCAAACTCAAAGCTTGAAAAGGGAAGTTTTCCAAAAGCTAAAAATGAAATAGTAGTTGAAGAGTGGGTTTTAAAAAATCTTGGGTTAAAACCAGAAATAAATCAAACTATAAAACTTAATATAGAAGACATAAACAAAAATGTTAAAGATGAAGAATTTAAACTGGTAGGTATTATAAAAGACAGACCTACAGAAAAGAAATTGGGTAAGATGCAAATGTATTTACCTCTAAAAGATAAAAGTGAACACTTAGAAATTGGAGTAGCTTTTAACGAGAAAATAGATATACAACAATACTCTTTAGAACTAGCTAAAAAAGCTAATGTAAATGAAGAAAATGTGAGTGTTTCAGAGGACTTGGTATCAATAGCATATTCTGCAAATAATGTTAGCTCAGACACAATAATAGGTGCAGTAGTTATAAGCTTAATATGTGGAGTAGTTATATATAGTATTTTTAATATATCTATGTACAAAAGATTTAAGGAATATGGAATCTTAAGAGCAATAGGAGCTAGAAACTTTAAAGTATTTAAACTTATCTTAAATGAATTAATGACACTTGCAATTATAGGAATACCTATAGGTATATTAGGAGGACTAGGAGCTTCTTTAATAGCTTATAAAAAAACAAGCAAGTTACAAACTAATATAGTTTTAGATGGGAAATTAATGAGTTCACATATGGTGTATCCAATAGTTGAAATATTAGTAGCACTACTATTTATGTTTTTAATATTACTTTTGATAGCATTTTTTACATATAGAAAAATAAATAAACTATCAATAATAGATGCTATAAAAGGAAATAGGAAAGAAGATGATTTAAAAAGAAATAGAGTGAGTGTTAAAACTTTAAGTAAGTATATGAAAACTTATAAAGCTATTTCTTTTAAGAATATATTAAGAAATAAAAAGAGATTTTTAATGATAGTACTATCCATGAGTATTTGTGGAATTTTATTTATAAATTCTAATTACCGTTCACATCTATCTCAATCAGATGATTTTGTAAGTGATAGAGCCATGTGTAATAATTCTGATATGAGGATTGATGTATATGGAACTGGAAACCAAAGAGATGGATTGACTAAAAAAGATATAAAACAAATTGAAAATATAGATGGAGTAAAAGAAGTTGTAAAATCTCAAATAATGAATGGAAGAATGGTTATTAATAAGGGAGATATAATCAATGAAGATTATTTTGACTCTATAAATAACTCAATTAGAGGAAAAAAACTTTTTAAAGGATATCTTGTAAAAGATAAGATAAACAATGAATTAATATTAAAACAAAATTTAAGAGGCTATGATGAAAAAGCTTTAAAAGAATTAAATAATTACTTGGTTGAAGGAAAAATAGATATTAACAAAATGAAAAAAGAAAACTTGGCTATAGTTTATGTTCCAAGAGTTGTAGAAGAAAATTATGATGGAGTACCATATTACAACAAAGTTGATAATGGAAAATCAGTTGCAAATATAAAGGTAGGAGATACTGTAAAAGTTAAGTTTAGAGAAGATGGTAACGTACCTATAGAATTTTATACATTAGAAGATGTAAATGCTAAATACATAGAAAAAGAATTTAAAGTAGGAGCTGTAGTTAGCTATCCATTTATGGCAGAGGACATATACACAAGTGATAATTGTATAGATGTAATAGTAAGTGATGATACTTTTTCTAAAGCAACAGATAGCGATGTTTATAGAGCTGTAAATATTAATTTAGAAGAAGGTGCAAATGATAAAAAAGTTTACGATGAAATACTAAAAACTACTATAAAAGTAAATGGAGCAATGGCTAGAAATATAGTAGAAGAAAAACGAAACTCAGATGCAATGTATGAAAAATCTAGAATATACAACGCAGCAATGGTATTAGTATTATTTGTAATAGCTATTGTAAATGTAGTAAACAATATCAGTCAAAGTATATTAGATAGAACTAATGAATTTGGAATGTTAAGAGCAGTAGGTCTTAATAACAAAGATTTTAGAAAGATGATAATCTTTGAAGGGCTTATGTATACCTTGATATCTAGTTTAATTATTATAGTAGTATCTTTAATACTTAATAAAATGGCTTATGACTCATTTAATGTAGCAAAATATGGAATAGAATTTAGTATAAGATATATAGATTTTATAATAATCATAGGATTAAATGCTTTAGTTGGAGTATTTACAACATACTTCCCAGCTAAAAAACTAGAAAAAATAAGTGTAGTTGAAATGATGAATATAACTGAATAAAAATTGGAGGAGTAACTATGAATATACTAGAAACTATAGATTTATCGAAAACTTATGGAAGTAAAGAAAGCAAAGTAAAGGCTTTAACTGATATAAATATAAACATAGAAAAAGGAGAGTTTGTTGCAATAATAGGCCCTAGTGGTAGTGGTAAAAGTACTTTACTACATTTATTAGGAGGACTTGAAAGATTAAGTGACGGAAGTATAAAAGTAAATGGAAAAGATATAAGTAAGTTAAAAGACAAAGAACTTGCAGAGTATAGAAGAAAAGAAGTAGGATTTGTGTTTCAACAATACAATCTAATACCAGTTTTAAATGTAGAAGAAAATATAGAACTTCCTCTTATGTTAGGAAATGATGATATAGATGAAAATTATATAAATGAACTTATAGAAATACTAGGTCTTAAAGAAAGAAAAACTCATTTACCAAGTCAATTATCAGGAGGACAACAACAAAGGGTAGCCATAGGAAGAGCCTTAGCTACAAAACCTAGTATAATACTTGCAGATGAACCTACAGGTAACTTAGACAGCAAAACTACAGAAGAAGTAATGGAGCTACTTAAAAAGTCTATAAAGAAGTTTAATCAAACTTTGATAGTTATAACACACGACACTGATATAGCACAAAAAGCAGATAGAATAATAAACATAGTTGATGGAAAAATAGCTATGTAAAAATTAGTAACCCTCTACTGATTACTATTTAAGTAGAGGGTTATTTTATCTTTATACAAATTTTAAGTAAATAATTATCATATCCTTGAACAGCTAAATCATCTAAAATAACTTCTTCATAAAAGTTACTATCTATTAAAAGGTTGTTTTCTTCAATATATTTAAGTATTTTATTGTAAGTTATATCAGTATCGTAATAGCTACCTTTATGATATCCAACTACATAATTACCACTAGGTTTTACACAATTAGAAAACTCAGTATCTGATTCATAAAGTTTTGTATAAATATATGCATATGTAGAATAGTTTTTATTTTTTATAATATCAAAATCTAAAACGCCACCTACAAAATAAGCTGAATTAATTCCCTTACTAAGACAATTACGAGTATGTTTAGTAAAAGCTTCATAGATTTTTTTATCACTAGAACTATCTAAAACCTCGGTTATAATTAACTTTTCTTCGGATAAATGCTTTACAGTTATATTTTCACTATAATCGGATAAACATTTTTTAGTATTATCTATTTTTTTATCTATAAAAGTTTTAATCTTATTTAACTTATCAAGCTTTTCTATAACAGATTCACGTTCTTTTTCTAAAAGTGAAATAAGTTCTTTTGGACTTCTTTTATCCAAATAATTTTTAATTTCCTTTAAGGGCATACCAATATCCTTTAACATATTTATAGCCCCAAACACTTCAAGTTGCTGGTATGAATAATATCTATAGTTGTTTTCATCTATTATTTCAGGAGAAAATATACCAATGCTGTCATAATGATAAAGGGTTTGTTTACCAACATTACAAAGTTTAGCAAACTCTCCTGTAGTAAAATATATTTGCGAATTTATATCCATAATTTGAAAAATCACCTCTTGACTATATGGTTACCATATACCTTATTTTATAATAGGATATCATATTATTTTTAGGAGGAATACATGGAAAATTCAATAGCAAAAAGTTTTACATTTTCATCGCTTATAAAATTTACAATGCCATCTGTAGTTATGCTAATATTTTTGGCTTTATATACTATAGTAGATGGTGTTTTTATATCTAGATTTGTAAGTACAGATGCTTTATCTGCATTTAACATAATATATCCATTTATAAATGTGGTAATAGCTATCGGAGTAATGTTAGCAACAGGAAGTAGTGCCGTTATAGCAAAGAAGTTAGGTGAAGGTAAAGAAAGAGAAGCAAAAGAAAATTTCACATTAATAATGTTAGTTGGATTAGCATTAGGAATTATTATTACTGTTATAGGTTTTGTATTTTGCAAGCAAATAATAAGAGTATTAGGTTCAACAAAAGAGTTAGATAAATATTGTATAGATTATTTTTATGTAGCATTAATATTTATGCCAACATATATAACAAATTTATTGTTTCAATATTTAACAATAACTTCAGGAAAACCAAATATAGGTTTAATATTTACGGTAATTGGTGGACTTACAAATATAATACTAGATTATGTATTTATAGTACCTATGGGAATGGGTATATCAGGTGCAGCACTTGCAACAGGTATTGGAAATTTCATTCCAACTGCATTAGGTACAATTTACTTCTTTAGAAAAAAGGCAATTTTATATTTTGTAAAACCTAAACTAGATATGAAAATGATAATGCAAACTTGTGCCAATGGATCATCGGAAATGGTAACAAACCTTTCAAGTGGTGTAACTACAATGTTATTTAATATAGTAATTATGAAATACTTAGGATCAGATGGAGTAGCAGCAATAAGTATTGTATTATACGGACAATTTTTAATAACTTCTGTATATATAGGTTTCTCATCTGGAGTAGCACCTATAATTAGTTATAATTATGGAAGTGAAAATAAAAAGGAATTAAAAAAAGTAACTAGATATAGTGCAAGATTTATATTAATAAGCTCGGTAATTTTACTTATAATAGCCCTTACAACAGCTACTTATATAGTTTCGGTATTTACCCCAAAAGGTACAAATGTTTATGAAATAGGGTATAATGGATTTAGGATATTTTCTATAAGTTTTTTAGTAAGTGGAGTAAATATATTTGCATCAGCCATGTTTACTGCATTTTCAAATGGAAAAGTATCTGCAACTATTTCTTTCTTAAGAACATTTTTATTTATAGTAGCAGGGATACTTATATTACCAAAGCTTATAGGTATAAATGGAATATGGTTAGCAGTTCCAGTAGCAGAATTATTAACTATTATAATTTCACTAATTTATATAAATAAATATAAGGGTATCTATGGATATGGGAAAGAAAAAAGTGAGTCCTATAAAGATTTAAAGGAGTTTTAATTATGAAAAGAAAAATACAAGAACCAAAGATAAACAAAGACTTAGAAGAAGCTTATGATGTAATTGATGAGATTTATGAAGAAGAATACTTGGAAAATAAGTTGGTACAAAATACTACTATATCTGGAGTTTATGAAGTTAGACTTAGTTTAAATTCTTGTATATTTAAAAATGTAACATTTGAAAGTTGTGATTTAAGAAAGATAGATATAACTGATGTTATATTTGAAAATTGCAATATATCTAATATAAATTTTGCTGATAGTGGAATTTATAGAGCTAAGTTTATAAACTGTAAGTTAACAGGAACAAGATTTGAAGATTCTATATTAAAGGATGTTATTTTTAAAGATAGTCTAGGTAGATATTCAAACTTTTCATTCTCAAAGTTTAAGGGAGTAGCATTTGAAGAATGTGATTTCCAAAGTGCAGTTTTCCAAGAGGTTGATAATCACAAACTAGAACTAAGTGATACAAATTTAAGTAGTGCTGTACTTAGTGGAACTTCATTAAAAGGATGTGATTTTACAACTTGCAATATAGAAGGTTGTGAGTTCAAATTACAAGACCTAAAAGGTGGAACTTTCTCTGTAGCACAAACACTAGAACTGGCAAAACTTATGGGAATAATAATAAAATAGATAAAAAAGCTATTTATAAAAGATATGAATTTTTATAAATAGCTTTTTATTTTGTATAAATTTTACATAAATACTAACAATACCTATATAATGTAAATTTGAAAGGGTGATAGGTATATGGGTAGAGAAGTAATAATACTTAATTGGATATATATAGTTATAATGTTACTATTAGCTTTAATAATTCTTATAATGAGTAAAAATCCTAAAAGAGTTCCAAAAATAAATTATTATATAGTATTTTTCGTACCTATATGGTCTGCTATTTGCTACATATTTTTTAATATACAACAAAATTCAAATATCATAGATGAACAATTACTTTTTATTGTTAGGTATATAGATAGGTTAATAATAATACCTCTTTTATTAACATCTCTTTGTTTTACGGCTATGTATTATTCAAAAAAAGATAAATCTTTAATATCTAAAATTATATTGGTTAATATTATAATGATAACTTCTGGGTTATTAGGTGATTTATCTATAGGGGTTTATAGTTATATATGGTTTATTATAAGTGTAATAGCTTTTTTAACTACAATATGGTTAATATGGGGACCTATTGAAGATATAGCTAGTACACAAGGGGCTACAATTTATGTATTATATAAAAAGCTATCACTATATATCACTGTGATTTGGTTAATATATCTTGTAATATGGATATTAGGACCAGTTGGGCTTGAATTTATTGATAAAACTATAGATATCTATGTGTTTATGCTAATTAATATTATTTCAAGAGGTGGTTTAATACTAATAAATTTAGTAGAACTTAGAAAACTATCGAGTGATAACATAATACCATAAAAATTATTATGTATAATAAATAATGTAAAAATAAAGAAAAATGTCGAATTTAAAATTATATTTTAAATTAAAAATAAAGAATAAATTTAAAGTGTCATAAAATAAATTTTTTACAAAAAATATTAATTTTAGTATAGATTTTAAGAAAAAAGTGTAGTATGATGTATACATAGACAACAAGATTAGACAAAAAGATAAACAGACGACAATAGGAAATGACATAATTTTTAAAATATAGACATAGGCGAATCATTTCCCGATGATTCCTTATAACCTTTAGATAAAATACTATCCCCCCATAAAATAGTATTTTAAACCTAATACCCACCCATTTAAAAAGACTGTACGGAAACAGTCTTTTTTTTTATCCATTTTAATAGTATAGTTATATCTAAGGAGTACCGAAACGGTACTCCTTGAAAAATATTATAAGGGTAGGAATAAGAATGAAAATTTTAATAGATGCAGATGGATGTCCAGTTGTAGATATAACTATAAAAGTAGCGAAAAAGTTTGGCTTAAAGACTATAATAATGTGTGATACATCACATATCTTCAATAAAGCTGGAGTTGAAACTATAGTACTTCCAAAAGGAGCTGATTCAGTAGATTTTGCACTAGTTAATAAGGTGGAAAAAAATGATGTAGTCGTAACACAAGATTATGGTTTAGCTGCTATGGTTTTATCAAAAGGGGGACAACCTATAAATCAAAATGGAAGAATCTATACAAATGAAAATATAGATGAGTTATTATTTACAAGACATGTAGCAAAGAAAGCAAGAAGCGCAGGAAAGAAGATGAAAGGTCCTAAAAAAAGACAAAAAGAAGACGATATAAACTTTGAAAAGAGTTTAATAAATTTAATAAATATGAAAAAAGAGAATTAAACTTCGATAAATACGAAGCTTAATTCTCTTTTTCAAATTCCATATCCCATGCGAAATATCCATTTTCTTTTTTACTATATTTTAAAATAGCATCAAACTTAGAACCATTTTTACTAGTTAGACCTTTAACCTTGGCAGAACCATTTTTTAATATACTCTTAACCATAGTCTTATTAGGCTTTTTCTTTAATGCTAAAAGAAATTTATCAGTATTCCAAATACCAAATTTACATTCCTTATAATTAGTGCAAATATATCCTTTAGAACATTCAACTACATCATTACCACAAACTGGGCATTTACCTAAACTATCTTGCTTAGCACCATCATTTGAAAAAGTACCCTTAGCATATCTTTTAGTTTTAGGGTTATAACTATAAACTTCTGTACTAATATTTTTATTGCTATCATTTTTTATAGTTTGAACACCATTTACTATAAAATTCATTATATTAGTTAAATACTCACTTCTAGTATATTCACCTCTTTGAATATCACTTAAACTTTTTTCAAGTTTACCAGTATAATCAACATCAAGTAAGTCTTTTAAAGGGAATATCTCAACTAAGTTTTTACCTAAATCAGTTATATAATAAGATTTACCTTTTTTATTAACATATCCAACTTCAGCAATCTTTTTAAGAACCTCAGCACGAGTTGCAGAAGTACCTATAGAATAACCTGATAATACAGCACTATCTTCATCTGAAACATTTTTACCACAGTTTTTCATAGCTTTAAGTAATGTATCTTCAGTATAAGATTTAGGGGGAGTAGTTTGCTTAGTTAATATGTCCATTTTAACAACATCAACAACCTCATCTTTATTTACAAGAGGTAATAAATCATTTTTTTCCTCTTTATTATAAACTTCTAAATATCCCTTAACTTTAAGCACTTTACCTTTAGTTAAAAACTTATGCTCATTGACAAATGTATGAATTTCAGTGTTTTCATATTGTGCTGGAGGCATAAAGTTAGCTATAAATCTGTCTTTAATAGCAGTATATACAATCTCCTCATCAGGAGTTAATTTATTTGGAATTATATAAGTAGGCATTATGGCACTATGGCTGTCTACTTTTGAAGAGTCAAAAACTCTTTTGCTTTTGCTAAATTTAATCTTATCTTCATAAGGAAGTCCTGCTTTAAGTTTCTCTAAAGTTTGAGATGCCTTACCAGCTAAACTTTCTTCAAGATAAATAGAATCTGTTCTTGGATAAGTTATGTATCCACCTTTACCTTTACCTTCATATAAAGACTGACATACTTTTAAAACTTTATCAGAAGTAAAGCTAGAATATTTAGATGTTATATATCCTTGAAGAGAAGTTAAACTGAATAACTTAGGAGCATATTCCTTAGAAGTTGTAACCTTCTTTTCTTTTACAACACCAGTTTCAGAAGTTATACTATCTATTACTTTGTTAGCATCTTCTATAGTATCAAACTTAGATTCTTTTCCTTTTATATATTTACCTTTATAGCTACCATTTTCGCATTTGAAATTTCCTTCTATCTCATAATAAGTTTTAGGAATGAAGTTTGCTATTTCCATATCTCTATCGTAAACTAATTTTACAGTAGGAAGTATAACTCTACCTATATTTAAAAGTTTTCCATTACCATATTTTAAAGTAGTCATAGATGTAAAATTAATTCCTATTAACCAGTCAGTTACTAATCTAGTGTATCCTGCAGCTTGTAGGTTTCTCATTTGTTCATCAGTTTTTAAATTTGCTAGACCTCTTTTTATATCTTCAGGAGTCCACTCATTTACTAGTATTCTTTTTATTGGCTTTTTATTTTTAGCCGTTAAAAAAATTAAAAAAGCTATCAGCTCTCCTTCTCGGTCGTTATCTGTAGCATTTATTATTTCATCAACATCATCTCTATGAATAAGTGATTTTACTATATTAAATTGCTTTGTTTTAGAACCATCAACCTTAAATCTAAATTTATCAGGTATAAAAGGAAAGTTTTCACTTTTCCAAGAACCTGCATAAGCCTTGTCGTAATCTTTTACATCATATAAGGAAACTAAATGACCAACGGCATAAGTTACTATATAATTATTTCCTTCAAAATATCCATCACCTCTAGTTTTAGCTCCTAAAAATGATGCTATTGTTTTTGCAACAGAGGGTTTTTCTGCTAATATCAGTTTCATACTTAAACCTCCTTAATAAAACCTAATAAATATATTATCATATAAAAATAATATCATACAAATAAAACTATACAATTTATAAACTAGAAATGAAAATTAACTTTAAGATGGAGTGAAAATTTTGGAATTATTATGGAATGTATGGCAATACCTGTATATGTATAGACAATAGATTACAAATTTGTAATAATATTTATAGTATAAATTAACAAATAGACTACATAATGGAGTTTTAAGCATAGGGAGAGGAGTCAAACAATACATATGAATTTGAAAAGAAAGAGTGTTATAGCTGGATTAATTTCAGCTGCGATAATAATGCCATCAGCAACTGGTATATCATTTGCAAATGGGGAAAATAATACGAGTGAGCAAGCTAAAACTGTTGATTATAGAACTATAACTGGAAATTCAGTTAACTTTAGAAAAGGTCCAGGAACAAATCATGCTTCTATAGGGAAGTTAAATAAAGGATATAAAGTAGAATATTTAGAATCTGTTGGTTCATGGGTTAAGGTCAAGTACAATGGAACAGAAGGATTTGTATATGGAGACTATGTATCGAATTCATCGCAAGGTGGAGGTAACACAGATACAAGTGTTAAAGAAAATAAGCAAGTAACAGGAAGTAAAGTAAACTTTAGAACAGGGCCAGGAACAAATTACTCAATAATAACTTCACTAGGAAGAGGAACAAAAGTAGGAGTAATATCAGAAAGTAACGGATGGTCAAAGATAAGCTACAATGGAAAAGTAGGATATATGTCATCAAAATACCTAGGAACAGTAAATTCAGGTGGTGGAGATACAGGAGAAGTAGATACAGATACAACTGTTAAAGAAAATAAACAAGTAACAGGAAGTAGAGTCAACTTTAGAAAAGGACCAGGAACAAATTACTCAATAATAACTTCATTAGGAAGAGGAACAACAGTAGGAGTAATATCAGAAAGTAACGGATGGTCAAAGATAAGCTACAATGGAAACATAGGATATATGTCATCAAGCTACCTAGGAACAGTAAACTCAGGTGGAGGAGATACAGGAGAAGTAGATACAGATACAACTGTTAAAGAAAACAAACAAGTAACAGGAAGTAGAGTTAACTTTAGAAAAGGACCAGGAACAAATTATTCTATAATAACTTCACTAGGAAGAGGAACAACAGTAGGAGTAATATCAGAAAGTAATGGATGGTCGAAGGTAAGCTACAATGGAAACATAGGATATATGTCATCAAACTACCTAGGGACAGTAAATTCAGGTGGTGGAGATGTAAGCCAAGGAGCAGATGCTGTTATATCATTAGGAATGCAACAATTAGGAAAGCCATATGTATGGGGAGCAGAAGGTCCTAATAGCTTTGACTGTTCAGGATTTACTCAATATGTATTCAAAAATGCAGCAGGTATAAATTTACCTAGAGTATCTAGAGAGCAAGCTAGATTTGGAACTGCTATAAGTAGAAGTAATCTTCAAAAAGGAGATTTAATATTCTTTGATACAGACCACAATGGATCAGTTAACCATGTTGGTATATATATGGGGAATAATGAGTTTATACATGCTTCATCAGGAGCTAAAAAAGTTGTTATATCTCAATTAAATAGTTTTTACAGTTCTGCATACACAAATGCAAGAAGAGTATTATAAAAAAATAAAAAGCGTAAGCTTTTTATTTTTTTATATAAAACGTATAAATATCACAATAATATGAAAATACTAATAAGGTCATTATAATCAGATTACTAATTATAAGGAGCGTAGTCATGTGCTTAATAACTGATTTTTATCAATTTAAGTATAGTAGAGATAATTACTATATAGAATTTTATATGAATAGAGATGCTATAAAAAATATTGAATATGCTTTAGATGAAAGGCTTAGTAACTATGTAAACAATAGAGAGTCGGAATGTGCATATATGAGATTAAAAGAAATGTTTCAAATTGCTAGGTTATCAGGAAATTCACCATATGCTGAAATCAGAATGAATAAGTGTTATATAATCTATATATCTAATCTACAATTGTATTTTAGAGGGCAATATCAAGTTTTAGATACATTATATAAGTATTTGCAGACATACATGACTCAAGAGTATGAAACTTTAAAAGTATTTAACGTATTAGATGAAGACACTAAAATAAGAGTCTTATCTATAATTTAGCAAAAAACTCAAGTAGCTTCTAAATAAATTTATTTAGAAGCTACTTGAGTTTTTTGTTACTATATTTAATTAAAAAGTTTTTTTGTTTTCTTGGAATTCATATACATCCATCAAAGCTTCTCCAAATCTTTGATAGTGAACTATTTCTCTTTCACCTAAAAATCTAAGTGCATTTTTTATATCAACATCATCAGTTAAGTTTGTAAGTTGATAATAAGTTGCTAAAGCTTTTTGCTCAGCAGCCATGTTTTCATGAAGGTTTGTAACAGGATTTCCCATAACTGCTATTGGAGCAGCTGAAAATGGAACTCCATTAGCATCTGATGGATATATTCCATATCCGTTTTGAGCATAGTTAGCACCAAGCCCTGCTTTTCGAAGTTCTTCTGGAGTAGCATCCTGCGTAAGTTGATAAACCATAGTAGCTATCATCTCAACATGAGCTAATTCCTCTGTACCTATGTCTGTTAAAAGAGCTTTAGATTTGCCTGTAGGCATAGTAAATCTTTGAGATAAGTATCTTATAGCAGCACCTAACTCTCCATTAGGTCCCCCGAATTGAGTTATAAGAAATTTTGCCATTTGTAAATCTTTAGACTTAAGATTTACAGGGTGTTGTAATGTTTTTTGATATATCCACATAATTATTCTCCTCCTTATTTATCTTTCATAAAATTCATTTTCCCAAGGCCATGGGTCTTCTACCCATTGAAAGGGAGCTTTAGTTGGAGAATATCCAAAATTATTTAAAGGACCATATTTTTTCTCATAATCTATTCTAGCTTTTGCAAGATCAGAACAAAGCTTATTATAAGTAGCTAGAGCTTTTTCATCTTCAGTATGAGTATCTAAATATAAGTTCATATCTAAACAAGCAAAAACAAGTTCTTCTATATCAGTTAGCATTTCAGATCTTGTAAGCATTATCTTTTACCTCCACTTAATCTTTTTTTACTTCTATATAAATCTTTATTATACATAGTAGAATCCCATAAATTTAATTCAGGAAATATTGTTCCATACTCTAATGCTTTTGATAAGTTGTACATTTTATTAAAAGTTTGATCGTTTACATAGGGTCTGGCTAAAGAATCCCCACAGTTTTTCTTTACATCTCTATTATTCATCTAAACTCCTCCAGTCTTAATTAATTTATAAATGATATAGATAATAATAGTTATATGAGCACTATCTAATAGCATAATATGCATGTACTTATAAATAGTTACAGCGAATTTATTAAATTAAAAAATAAAAACTGATTAAAATAATAAAAATAAAAGGATTTGTGGTAAATAACTGGATATAAGGTATGAATATCTTGAATTGACATTAGTCTTTGTGATAAAATAAGTTGCATGTTCACAAAAAAATGAGGTGATTTAATGAGCGAATTAGCAGGAAAAGGCTGTGAAATTATAGTTCCTTTTGATGAAAGACAGCCACTTAAAGATATCGAGAGAAGTATTGTAAAAAGATATAGAAAGAACTTATGGTCTAAATTTATAAAAGCTATAAAAAACTATAACTTAGTAGAAGATGGAGATAAAATTGCTGTAGCTATATCTGGAGGTAAAGATAGTTTGCTTATGGCTAAAATGTTCCAAGAATTAAAAAGACATAGTCAAGTAAACTTTGAAGTAGAGTTTATTGCTATGGACCCGGGATATCATAAAGATATAAGACAATTATTAGTAGATAACTGTGAATACTTAGATATACCTATACATTTATTTGATTCGAGAATATTTGAAATAGCAGATGAAATAGCTAAGGATTATCCATGCTATATGTGTGCAAGAATGAGAAGAGGAGCATTATATTCTAAAGCCGAAGAATTAGGATGTAATAAGCTAGCACTTGGACATCATTATGATGATGTTATAGAAACTACAATGTTAAATTTACTATGTGCTGGTAACTTCAAAACTATGCTTCCAAAACTAAAATCTACTAACTTCGATGGAATACAAATAATAAGACCGTTATATTATATAAGAGAAGAACATATAGTAAGATTTATACAAAATAGTGGTATATGGCCACTTAACTGTGCATGTATGGTAGCTGCTAAAAAGACTGGAAACAAGAGATACGAAATAAAAGACCTTATAAAGAGTTTAGGTGATAATTTCAAAGATGTTGAAAAGTCTATATTTAAGGCTGCTGAAAATGTAAATATGGATTCGGTACTAGGATGGCAACAAGATGGGCAAAAACATTCATTCCTAGAGAGATTCGAGTAGGATGTACTTTGTACATCCTTTTTTACGATTAAAAGGGAATTACACTTAATGAATATTCGCACATGTGGTGGCTCAAGCGAAGCCACTTTTTAATTGATATTAACAATGATGTATTATAAAATGGTACTATAGAAATTTGAAAAGAGGTAAAATAGATATGTTTATAGCTTTTAGAAAGGATGAAGGGGATGAAGCGAATATATGTAGATTTTGAGATGAACATGTCAAATTCTAAATATGGAAGAGATATAAATAACGCTGACATTATTGCTATTGGTGCTGTTAAATATGATACATTAACAAAGCGTACGTCAAACTTTAAATCATTAATAAAGCCAGTTAGCGATATAGATATATATCCACATATAGAAGAGCTTACAAAAATATCTAATGAAGATATAAAAAAAGCTCCAACTTATGAAGAAGTAATGAGAGAATTTAAAAAATGGTTAGGGAATTTTTCTGACATAGAGGGAATATATACTTTTGGAAATTTAGATTTAACATGTTTTAATAACACTGATAGAAGGAGTGCTCAGAAAAATAACCACCCAAGGTTTGTAAGCAATATAAAAGATTTGTTTATAGATATAAAAAAACTGTACTTAAATGAAGGAATTAGATGCATAAATTATGTATCTTTAAAAAACTTACTAGAATGTTCTAATATTGAATTTGATGGAAATGCACATGATCCTTTAGCAGATGCGTATAATCTTTTAATTTTAGATAAAACCTTATCATCTAATAGAGATATTAGAGAGTTATTAGTTATAAAAGATATAGTAAAAAATCCTTTCGTTGAAATAAATCCAAACTTAGAAAGTGTATTTGAAGAATATAAAAATAGTGTACATGATAAAGGTAAAGATATAAAATTAGATGAAATATCATTAGAAGTATTAAAAACTTTTAAATTATATATACAATCGGCAATAGATATAGATATTCATAATATTGAAGAAATAAAAGATCTAGAAAAAAAATTAATGAGTTTTAACAATCTTATAGATATAAAAGATGGTTACTTTTATTTATTAGAAAATGCATATTTAGATATGTTAGATTTAGTAGAAGATATATCCTTTTATAAGTTAAATTTAGAACAATATAAATCGGAATTATTAAAAATAATAGCATTATTTGAAGAAGATTTAACATATGAAAATTTAGAATTAGACAAAATACTACAAGCCAGTTATTAAGCGTATTTGAGCTATAACTGGCTCATCTTATTTTGACAAAAAAATATCATTAAGAAATGTAAATATTTAGAAAATTGTTGCCAAATAGCAAGAAAAAGGACTATAATATACTAAAGAAAACGTTTTTCATCTACAGATGAGACAGAGGGGGCTTTAAAATGGAAGTTTTAAAAGGAACATTAGTATTATTAATGGTGCTAACCGCATTTTCGCTGTTTAGCTACAAGGCACCACATGGAATGAGAGCAATGGGAGCATTAGCAAATGCAGCATGTGCTACATTTCTAGTAGAAGCAATACAATTTTCACTTTTAGGAAACACATTAGGAATACCATTTCTTGCAGAGCTAGGAGAAATTAGTGGTGGACTTGGAGGTCTTGCAGCCGCTACACTAGTAATGTCTGCCTTAGGCGTTTCGCCAGTATATTCAATGTTACTAGGAATAACATGTTCAGGTTTTGGTATATTACCAGGATTTATAGCAGGATATTTAATGTCATTTGTAGTTAAATATTTAGAAGAAAAAGTACCACCAGGAATTGATTTATTAGTTATGGTAGTTATAATGGCACCTTTAACAAGATATATCGGAGCTTTATTAGAACCGGTAGTAAATGGAACATTATGGACTGTAGGAGATATAATAGCAGGTTCTACAGATGCTAGTCCAATTGTAATGGGAATAATAATAGGTGGATTCTTCACATTAATATCAACATCTCCATTAAGCTCTATGGCACTAACTGCAATGTTAGGATTAACAGGAGTACCTATGGCAATCGCATCATTACCAATATCAGCAACATCATGGTCAAACTTTATATTATTTAAAAAGTTAAAATTTGGAGATACAAGAGATACTATAGCAGTAGTAATAGAGCCATTAACTCAAGCTGATATAATATCGGCGAATCCAATACCTATATATATAACAAATTTTATAAGTGGGGCACTTGGAGGAGTTGTAGTTTCAATGATGGGACTTATAAATAATGCACCAGGAACAGCAGCACCATCAGCAGCACTTCCAGTTATGTTTGCATTTAACCCAGCAGGAAAAGTAATAATGGCAATGGCTATATGCTCAGTATTTAGTATAATTGTAGGGTTTGCAGGAAGTTACATATTTAGAAATCATAAAATAGTAACAGCAGCTGAAATAAGAGGATAAGTTATAATATAAAATTATAAAATAAGAATATATAGGCTATCTTAAAATGAAATAATTTTGAGATAGCCTTTTTTGAGCTTAAACAAATTCCTTTATTACATATCAAGTATTATAATGTCGTAAGGTTATATTCATTTTTTTGGACTTGCATATATACATTTATAGTATAAGAAATATGTAAGGGGGAATTTATATGGATACAAGTAAATCCTATTTTGAAACTGTAATTTTAATATTTATTTCAATATCTTCTATTTTTATACTATTAAAGGTAATGGCATTTATAATAAATTTTAAATTTAAAAAATCTAAAAAAATAGTAACTAAACATAAGTCAAATGCATTAAATTTAAGTATGAGGAGTGAAAAAAATAGCTTTAGAGAAAGTGAGGAGTTTGTCCAATATAATAGCTATAAAAATAACAAGAAGAAAGAAAAAAATGATAAATATGAGATTATTAAGTATGACAATGGAGATGTGTATAAAGGTGAATTGACAGATGGTAAACGTAGTGGGTTTGGTGTTTGTATATATGCAAATAAAGATAAATATGAAGGGCTATGGAAAGAAGATAACATGCATAGTATAGGGAAATATACATATGCAGATGGAACTATTTATAGTGGAGATTTTAGATTTGGAGAAATAGAAGGCGTAGGTATGTACACTTTGTTAAATAATGATATATATAAAGGTGAGTTCAAAAAAGGAAAGATAAATGGAAAAGGAACAATTTCATACAGCAATGGAGATAGATTTGTAGGAAACTTCAAAAATGGATTAAAAGAAGGTAAAGGACGATATATATGGGATAATGGAGATATGTATGAAGGTGAATATGTAGAAGGAAAGATAGAAGGAAAAGGAAAATATGTATATTCAAATGGAAGTAGATATATAGGTGAATTTAAAGGAAATGTATATAATGGTTATGGCGTATTAACATCAGAAAATGGAGATATATATGAAGGTGAATTTAAATATGGGTATAAAAAAGGAGATGGGTTATTAAAATATAGAAATGGAGATGTATATAAAGGAAGCTTTAAAGATGATTTATTTGAAGGAAAAGGAGCTTATACCTATAGAGATGGGGAATGCTATGATGGGGATTATGTTAATGGATTAAGAGACGGTATAGGAACACATACCTGTGAATATTTTAAATATATAGGAGAATTCAAAGATAATAATAAATACGGAATAGGTACTTATTATTTAATAGATGGAGCTAGGTTAGAAGTTGAAATAAAAGATAGTATAATAATTAATGGTAAATATATAAAAGAAGGAAGCGAAAATGATGAAATATTTGAAGTTAAAAATATAGATATTAATGATAATGAAGTGGATATAATTAAAAATATATATAAGTTTAATAAGTAGTTACAATAAAGATACAAAGTAATTATTTTATCCAAAAAATGGTATAAATAATATATATTATATTTAAGGAGGAGATGTTATGTTTTTAACTTGGATTATTATAGGGATAATACTATTAATAGTTGAAGCGAGTACAGTAAGTTTTGTATCTATATTCTTTGCTATTGGATGTTTTATAGCAAGTGTAGTTTCACTAGTTGTTCCATCAATTGGAACTCAGATAATAGTAATGTGCGTGTTCTCAGGAATAGGGGTTATATTTGGAAGAAAAGTACTTCAAAGATATTTTGAAGTAAATAAAGAAATTAAACCATCAACAATAAACGCATTAATAGGGAAAACAGGAATTGTAGTTAAAGAAATAACTAAAGATGAAGTAGGTCTTGTAAAAATAGAAGGTGAAACATGGAGTGCAGCTTCTAAAGACTTAAAACATATACCTAAAGATGTTAATGTAAAAATAGTAAATATAGATGGAGTAAAATTAATTGTAGAAAGAATATAAGGGAGGTAGATTTTAATATGTTTGCATCAATATTTTTTACAGTTTTAATAGTATTAGCTATAGTATTAGCTGTTTCTACTATTAAAATAGTAAAGCAATCAGAAGTAATTATAATAGAAAGATTAGGAAAGTATAGAACAACAGGAGAATCAGGACTTAATATAGTAGTTCCTATATTAGATAGAGTTGTAAAGAGAATAGATCTTAGAACTCAAGTTATAGATTCACCACCACAACCTGTAATAACTAAGGATAATGTTACAATGTCAATAGACACAGTAGTTTATTATCAAATAACAGATTCTTTTAAAGCTACTTATGAAATAGCTAACTTAGTTCAAGCTATAAGATACTTAACAACAACAACTTTAAGAGATGTTATAGGTACTATGGAATTAGATAGAACATTATCTTCAAGAGATGATGTAAACAATAAATTAAGAATTATACTTGATGAAGCTACTGATAAATGGGGCGTTAGAGTAGAAAGAGTTGAGATAAAAAATATAGATCTTCCAGCTGACATAAAAGAAGCTATGGAAAAACAAATGAGAGCAGAAAGAGAAAAACGTGCTACAATACTTACTGCAGAAGGTAAAAAACAAGCTGCTATAACAGAAGCACAAGGTCTTAAAGAGTCTCAAATATTAAAGGCAGAAGGAGAAAAGCAAACAGCTATACTTCATGCAGAGGCTCAAAGAGAAGCTCAAATAAGAAAAGCAGAAGGGGAAGCAGAAGCTATTAAAAAAGTGGCAGATGCGGAAGCTACAAGAGTTCAAATGGTATATGATGCACTTAAAAATGCTAATATCGATGAAGCTATGTTATCAGTTAAATATGTAGAAGCTTTAAATGAAATGGCTAAAGGAGATAATAAAGTATTTATACCTTATGAATCACAAGGATTACTTGGTAGCATAGGTGCAATAAAAGAATTAATTTCAGATAAAAAACAACATTAATATAAAAGAAGAGATTGCCTTTAAGGTAGTCTCTTTTTTGTTTGTTTATCACGAATTCATCAACAAATGTATATAATTCAATATAAATATTATTTAGGAGATGGTCGTTTTGACAAATAAGATGAAATTACTTCCATATAAAGTTAAAGATGTTAGTAGAGATAGTAAAATTACTCCATATGGTTATAAAATGATAAAAGCAGATAAATTTTCAAAAAAATGTGATGGAGGGCAAGGGGTTACGGTTGCTATTATAGATACAGGATGTGATATAAATCATAGTATGCTAAAAGAAAATATAGTTCATACAAGAAACTTTACAAAGGATGATAATTCAAATAAGAGTATAGTTACTGACTACGTTGGGCATGGAACTCACGTTTCAGGGATTGTTTTAAGTGTAGCCCCAAGTTGTAACTTAATGATATTAAAAGCATTAAATAGATATGGAGAAGGAGATTATCCATGGATAATTAATGCTGTTAATTATGCCATAAATCAAAAGGTAGATATTATAAGTATGTCATTAGGAGGATATACAGATGATGAAAATCTTCATAAGGCTATAAAAAAAGCTATAAATAATAATATACTAGTAGTTTGTGCTGCTGGAAATGATGGAGATAATAGCTCTAAAACAGATGAATATTCATATCCTGCATCATATAGTGAGGTTATTTCAGTAGGAGCTGTAGATTCAAATGCAAAGCCTGCATATTTTTCAAATAGTAATAATTTATTAGATATTATGGCTCCTGGGGTAGGAATACTATCTACTTATAAAGATAACTCTTATGCTATATTAGATGGAACTAGTATGGCTGCACCACATGTTAGTGGAGCCTTGGCACTTATAAAAGATTACTCTATAAAAGAATTTAAAAGAGAGCTTAGTGAAGCTGAAATATATGCACAACTTATAAAATACACTGTTGATTTAAATTATGATAAAAATATACAAGGAAACGGGCTTGTGTTTTTAGAATCACCTAAGATATCTAAAAATTTATTTAAGTAATAAACTATTAATTCACAGAAAAGGTTACAAATTTGTAACAAAAATGATATAATATTGATATCTGTAGACAAAAGAGCGGAAAAATCTGCAAAAAACACTAAAGAAGGAGGACTGTTATGATTAAATTTACAAAAGTTGATAAGGTTTATAAAGACGGACAAAAATCTTTATCTAACATAAATATAGGAATAAAACAGGGTGAATTTGTATTTTTAGTTGGGCACTCAGGTGCTGGAAAATCAACACTATTAAAACTCTTATTAAGAGAAGAAAAAGTATCATCAGGTAGATTAACAGTATTAGGTGAAGATATAAGTAAGATAAAAAATAAAAATATACATTTATTAAGAAGAAAACTAGGAGTTGTATTCCAAGATTTCAGACTATTAAAAGAGAAAACGGCATACGAAAATGTAGAACTTGCTATGAGAGTAGTTGGAGCAAATCCAAAGCAAATAAAACCAAGGGTACTAGAAGTTTTAGACAAGGTTGGACTAAAAGATAAAGCTAATAGATATCCAAGTCAATTATCTGGAGGAGAATGCCAAAGAGTTGCTATAGCAAGAGCTATAGTAAATAGACCATCTATTGTTATAGCAGATGAATGTACGGGAAATCTAGACTTTGAAAACTCTGTAGAAATAATGAAGATATTAAATAATATAAACAAAGAAGGCGCTACTGTAATAATGGCAACTCATGATGTAGAATTACTTAAACTAATGGATAAAAGAACTATAGAACTTAAAAATGGACAAGTAATAAAAGATACAAAAGGAGCACATCATGAAGATATTATCTAGTTTTTTATATAATTTAAAACAAGGCTTAAAAGGTCTATTAAGTAATAAAACAATGAGTTTTATATCTATAGGTTCAGTTAGCGCATCATTAATAATACTTGGAATAGTAATATCTATAGTGTTAAATACAAATGAGTTTATACAAAATACAAAGGATGAAGTGAACGAAATAAGAGCTTCTATACCAAGCAATTTAGTACAATCTGATAGAGATAATGTAGAAGATAAAATAAAAGAAATAGATGGCGTAAAAGAAGTAAGATATGAAAGTAAAGAATCGGCATTTAATGAAATGAAATCTAGTTGGGGAGATGATGCATATCTTTTAGACGGAATGAAAAACCCATTAGATGATTATTTTGTAATAACAATAAATGATTCAACTAATATATCAAAAATAGCAAATGAACTAAAAACTATAAATAATATAAATGAAGTTAACTATTATCAAGATATAATGAACAACTTCTTAACTTTATCTAACACTATAAAAAAAGTTGGTAGTATAGTGATAGGATGCTTATTTATTGTTTGCTTATTTATGATATCTAATACTATAAGAAGTAGAGTTTATAGTAAAAGAGAAGAAATCAAGATAATGAGATATGTAGGAGCTAGTAAAGGATTTATAAGAGCACCATTTTTAATAGAAGGATTTTCTATCGGTGTAATAGGAGCTATGATATCAGCTTTAATATCTGTGTTTATGTATAAATATGTATATGAGAACATGGGAGCTAGTTTGAATTTTGTAGCTTCAGGAAATATGTTAATACCTACTAAAGAAATAGCTATAATACTTACTAGCGTATTTATAATAATAGGAATTATAATAGGTATTGTAGGAAGTGCAATATCACTTAGAAAACATTTAAAAGTATAATTTTACGGGGGAAATTGAGTATGAAAAAAACAGCTTTAACTTTAGCGGCTCTTTTATGTTTAAATACAGGACTTGTTTATGCTGAGCCGAAAAAAGAAGAGTTAGATGAAAAACTTAAGCAAAATAGACAACAACAAAATGAATTAGGAGACCAAATAAAGTCTTTAGACTTAGAGGTTGAAAAACTAAATGTAGACATAGATAAAATAAATTCACAAATGGGAGAAGCTAATCAAAAGCTAGAAAGTTTAAAAAGTGAAATAAGTACTACTGAAGGTGAAATAGATAAAATAACAAAAGATATACAAGCAAATGAAGAAAAATTAGGAGAAAGACTAAAAGCAATAAACAATAACTATTCAATGAGTTATATAAAAGTTCTTTTAGATAGTGATTCTATATCAGACTTTTTCAACAATGTATATCTAGTAAAACAAGTTGTAGAGTATGATAAAGAAATAATAAAAACTTTAGATAATGACAAGAGTCAGTTAGATGCTAAAAAAGCAGAATTAGATAAGAAAAAAGAAGAAAGTCAACTTTTAGCAGATACATTAAAAAAAGATCAAGAATCAGTAGAAGCTAAGAAAAACGAAGTACAAGCAAAAAAAGATGAAGTTCAAAGTTTAAAGAATAAATTAGAACAAGAAGAAACAGATATTGAAGGTCAAATATCAGAGTTAGCTATGCAATCTGGAGAAGTAGAACCAGGAGCTGTTATAAGCAGTGGGTCTTGGCCAGTTCCAGGACATACTAGAATAAGTTCTCCTTATGGAAGTAGAGTACATCCAATACTAGGGACACAAAGTTTCCATAAAGGAATAGATATACCAGCACCAACTGGTACACCTATAGTTGCAGTAGATGATGGAACTGTAATTTTCTCAGGGGTTCAAAATGGTTATGGTAATGTAGTTATGATAAAGCATACAGATGGCAAAGTTTCATTAATGGGTCATAACTCACAAAATGTAGTTAGTGTTGGACAACAAGTTAAAAAAGGACAAGTTGTAGCTAAAATAGGATCAACAGGAAGATCAACAGGGCCACATACACACTTTGAAATAAGAATAAATGGACAACATGTAAATCCTATGCCGTATTTAAATTAGGATTTATAATATAAGGACTATCATTAGATAGTCCTTTTTTACGTTTAAGAAGATTAAGTTTATATTATTAAATAAAGTGAAGTTATTACTTAATTTAGAAATTCTTGATATAATATTTTTTTATTTGATATAATTATTTATATAATAGTGTGAAAGGAGTAACTTATGAATAACGAATATGTAGTTGTAGACTTAGAAACTACAGGTCTTGATCCTTATAAAGGTTGTGAGATTATAGAAATAGGTATTACTGAAATAAAAAATAGAGAAATCGTTAGGAATTACTCAAGATTAATAAAACCTAAAAGTATAATTCCTAAATTTATAACTGATATAACAAATATAAGCAATGACATGGTAGAAAATGAAAAGAGTTTAGAAGAAGTCTTACCTAAGTTTAGAGAATATATAGGACAAAAAACTATAATAGCTCATAATGCTAAATTTGATTTAAAGTTTCTAAATTATTATTTAAAAGAACTTGGACTAGAGCCAATTGAAAATCATATTTGTACCTTAGAGTTATTAAAACAAAACAAAGAATACAAAGGGAAAAATAAAAAATTAGAAACAGCGTGTGAATATTATAATATAGAGAATAAAAATGCACATAGAGCTGATAGTGATACTTTAGCAACGGCTAAACTGTTTCTTATACTTAACAAATAACAAAAGCTTTCACATTAATAAAAATTAGTGTGAAAGCTTTTGTTGTTTTAGTGTTTATTTGAAGTTCAAAATCATAGTATATATAAGTCATAAAAAATCATAGTTAGGAGTGACGTATATGGGGATTATGATAGAAGTATCATTAGGTGGTGATTATATACTATGAGTATAGTTACTAATGTAGATTTAAATATAATAAAACCTTTAAAATCAGAAGGAGTAAATTCTAAATTATACTTAGTTGAAGACATGCAGATGGGGAGAAACTTTATATTAAAAAAAATAAAAAAATCATCGTTTAAAAATACTGATAAATATTTTGAAGAACCTAAAAAAATTTGTAAAGCTAAACATCCAAATATAATAACTATAAATCATGTTTCATATGATGATGAAAATATATATATAACAATGCCGTATTATAAGAATGGATCACTTTATCATTTATTAGAAACAAAAGCATTAACTATAAGAGAAATAATTAACTATTCAATAGACTTTTTAAGTGCTATAGAACATTTACACAAAATAGGAATTGCACATTGTGATATAAAACCAAATAACATACTTATAAATAATGAAAATAAGGCAATCTTAACAGACTTTGGGTCAGCGGTATATTTAAATAGTAGGGGTGTAGGTAAATTAAGAAATGTATATTATAAGCATATAGCTCCAGAGCAGTGTAAAAGTACAACAATAACTAATAAAATTGATATATATCAAATAGGCACAACCTTATATAGAATGTGTAATGGAAATTTAGAGTATAATACTCAATTAAAAAAATATAAAGATATAAATATGGTGAAAGTGGCATCTGCATGTGGTAAATTTCCAAAACGAAATAAGTACTTGCCACATATACCAAAAGAGATGACAAAAATAATAGAAAAATGTATAAATTTAAACCCAGAAGATAGATATGATAGTGTTTCTGAAATAATTGAAGATATAAAAAATATAAATGAAAATTTAGATTGGAAATGTGAAATTAACTCTAAGAATTATTACTTTACTAGAAAAAATACTGATAATACCATGATTCAAATTATAGTGAATGAAGATGAAGGATATTGGAATGTAAAAACAGTTAAAGTAAATAAAGATACTAGAAAATATAATATATACAAAGGGTATTGTTGTGAATATCTTGAGAAAAAATCAGATGCATTAAAGGAAGTGAAAAAAATAATAGCCTTACTTTCATACCGATCAAAGTAAGGCTTTTAAAGGGGTAAAATATATTATAAAAAGGGGTTTATTAGGGAATATATTTTATTTGGGGAGTAAAAATTTTAGGTTATCAGGGGAATAACCTTATGTATATATAATAACAAGATTCGACAAATATGTCAACAAGATTCGACAAAAAACTTACAAAAAAATAAAATTTTTAAAAAGTATGAATGAAAAAATTTCCTGTGAGCAAACTATAACCATATTATGTTATAGGAGGAAAGTAATGAAATTTAAGAAAAAATTAATATTTATAATTTTAAATATAATATTAATAGGGAATTTATTTTTAACTGGAGCTGAAGCCTTAAATAATAATAGAAATATAATATATAAAAATATAAATATGAACTATTGCGATACTTTAAATATAAGAGTAGAAGATATAAATTTAAAAGATGAGTCAATATGTTTAGGTGAATATTACAATGGGATGGCTATAATTACATTAGAGGTTAAAAATAATGATGTAGTAGACATGGAACTATCTAATATAGATATAAATCCATATCAAAATGAAAGTCTTACAGAATGCTTTGTAACAACTGAATCAGGTGAAGTAACAGGAATGATCGGTAATTTACAAAGAGGAGAAAGTAAATATGTAAAAATTGGAGTAGCATTAGAAAACTTAAAAGATCCAGTAAAACTAGAATTTAAAAATATAGATCAATATCAAAACTATAAGTTTATTGAAAATATTGATATAAAATAAAAAGAAAAGCAAAATTGCTTTTCTTTTTTATGTATTACTCTGGTTGAGGAGCATCAACAGGACATACGCTGTTGCAAGTTCCGCAAGATATACATACATCCGCATCTATAACGTATTTGTCATCTCCAGCTGATATACAGCTAACTGGACATTCTGGTTCACAAGCTCCACAACTTATACAAGCATCGTTTATTTTATAAGCCATAATAATTACCTCCTAAAAACTTATTCAAAGTTATTATACCCAAAAAAAATGGATTTACACAAAAAAATTAAAAAATAATTTTAATAATTAATATATAAAGATAAAATAATATAAAATAAATATTACAAATGTGTAATAGTAATTTTTAGGTTTTGATTTATTTGACATAAAAAGGTATAATTACTCATATATTCAAAAAGGAGCGTAAAAAATGGGTTATTATGATGATGAAAAAAACAAGATAAGACGCAAAAAAGTTAGCTCTCATAATAAAAGTTCAAAGTCTCAAAAGACTTCAAAAAGAGTAGTAAAAAAGACTAGTAGTGAAAGTGATAAAAATAAAAACAATAATATAAGTAGAGGAACAAGAGCTAACAAAAGCAGGTCGAGAAAAAAGAGGAAAAATAAGAAAATTTTAGGTATAATAAAGAAATTATTAATATTTTTATTGATAGTATCATTTATAGTTGCTGTATCTGCTAATTTACTTGTTAATATGGCGTTAAAAGATACACCAAAGCTAACATACAATTATATGAAAGAAAAATCTATAAGTAGTGAATATGTTAGTATAGGAGAAATACCAGTAGACCTACAACATGCAGTTGTATCTATTGAAGATGAAAGATTTTTTGAACATAAAGGTGTAGATTATATGTCTTTAGCAAGATCAGTAGTTCATAATATATTTAGTAAAAGTACTCAAGGTGGAAGTACTTTAGAAATGCAAATTTCTAAAAACTTATTAACTAGCATGGATCAGACAGTAAAAAGAAAGATTAAAGATATGTATAATGCAAAACAAATGGATAAAAATATGAATAAAAGAGAGATACTAGAGCTTTACTTAAATAATATATACCTAGGTAGAGGAATATATGGAGTAGCAAAAGGTGCTCAAGTTTATTTTGATAAAGATGTTAGTGAATTAAACTTAGGAGAATGTGCATTACTTGCAGGAATAACAAATAATCCAGGTTTATACTCTAAAGATTACAATGCAGCAAAGAAAAGAAGAGATGTAATTCTTTACAAAATGGAGGAACTTGGATATATAACTAAAGATGAATATGAAAAAGTTAAAAAACAAGAAACTCCTATGAATATAAAATAAAAGAGGTGTAAGATGAGTATTTATAAGTTTAACTTTAATGAAAAAGAATATGAATTAACAAAAGATAATTGCAGTGGATTGATAAATGATGAAGAAAAACCTGTAAAAGGAATTGATTTAGAAGAAATATTAAATCTTTTAAGTCAAGGAAATGAAGTAGATTTTGACTTAGAATATTATCAGGAAGCTTGTCCGGAGTGTTTAAAAGGTGTAAAGGAAAAACAAAAATTCTTTGGCTTTTTAGAGTATCATTTTTATATATTTACTAAAGATGGAAAATATGTAATAAGTGATATAAGTAGTGACTATGAAGGGTTATCATTCAATAAATTAAGCAGAGCTAATAAAGTAGATGATAGTTACATTGTTAGTGTGATAATATGTGAAAACTGTAGTGACTATATAGTTCAAATTGAAAATTGTATAGTATAAAACTTTAAATAAAAAAGCTGCTAATATAGCAGCTTTTTTTACGCTTAAGGAATTGATCCTTAACGAATATCTATTGATATCTTATAGAGTATAGTTATATCAACGCTTTGCTGAAAGTAAAAAAAGGATATTTTTGAGCAACGGACGAAGTCGTTGGCGACATGAAGTGGTTCGCACACGTGGTGGCTCAAGCGAAGCGAATTTTTTATTTATATCAAAGAATTTATATATAAGTATTAAAAACTATGCTAACTTGAGCATTTATACTTAAATCTCCTGATGATAGATAAGGAGAACTAGAGTATGATACATTTCTTTGGGAAACAGAATATTGAGAAGAACTATTCTCATAAATATTTTCAGGTAAAGGTTTTAATTTTAAACCAAGATTTTTAGCAAGCAATGAACCTTTATTTAAAGCATCTTCAGTGGCTAATAAAAGAGCTTTATTGTAATAAGGTGATATATCAGATAGTGTAAATGAAATATCTACTTCACTATTTGCTCCATTTTCTACAGCTAAAGAGAACAAATCTCCTAAACTTTCAAGATTAGAAACTTCAACCTTTATAGTAGTTGTAATTTCATATGCTATAATTTCGTTTGTTGTATTATCATACATTCTTTTTATAGAAATATTATCTGCATTTACATTTTCTTTTGGAACTCCATAATCAGTCAAACTTATTATTATTGCATTTACAGTATTTGCATTATTAACTTGAGCAACTTGAACATCTTCATTAGATGTAGTAACTCCAACTGTAAGTATAGCTAAGTCAGCTTTAGCTTTAACAGTACCAACTCCATTTACTGATAGCTGACCCTTATCCCTTCCATTATTCATATTCATATACTGCATAAATTACCTCCTTATAATTACATTTAGTATAAATATACTAAGATGGAAGATAATTTATGAGTGTAGTATAATATATAACTATAGAAACTTTAAAATGTTAAATAAAAATTATAATTATAGATAGGAGGATAATATGCAACCATTAGCAGATAAATTACGACCGGAGAAAATAGAAGATATGGTCGGGCAATCACATATAATTGGAAAAGGAAAAATTATAAATAAACTTATAGAAAATAAAACTATTCCTAATATGATATTATATGGTCCTCCAGGAACAGGTAAAACAACACTGGCAAATATAATTGCAAATGTAACAGGGAAAAAATATATAAAACTAAATGCTGTAAATTGTGGGGTTAAAGAAATTACAGAGGCGATAAATGCTAGCAAAAGAGATTTATTCTCTTTTAATGGAATAATTTTAATGCTAGATGAGATTCAAGCTTTAAATAGGAAGCAACAACAGTCGTTACTTGAAGTTATAGAAGATGGATCAGTAACATTAATAGCAAGTACTGCTGATAACCCATATTTCGTAGTATATAAAGCTATTTTAAGCCGAAGTACAATTTTTGAATTTAAACCTATAGATAGTAATGATATTTTAAAAGGACTACATAGATCAATAAATAGATTAAAAGAAACTACAAGATACGAATCTATAAATGTAGAAGATAAAGCTTTAGAATATATAGCTAAAACTTGTAATGGAGATATGAGAAGCGCGCTTAATAAGCTTGAACTAGTATTTAATATAGGAATAGATATTGTTAATAACTGTGTAAATATAACTGTTGATAATGTTATGGATTCATCTACTATAAAGATGTTAAATTTTGATAGAGGTGGGGATGATGGATATTCTATATTATCTGCATTTCACAAGTCACTAAGGGGATCAGATGAAAATGCAGCAATACATTATTTAGCAAGACTTGTTAAAGCTGGAGATATACAAGGAATAACAAGAAGATTACTCTGTGTAGCAAGTGAAGATGTAGGGCTTGCTGTTCCTCAAGCAATCACTATAACAGAAGCTTGTGTAGCAGCAGCACTTCAACTAGGGTTTCCAGAAGCTAGATTACCTCTAGCACAAGCTACAATATATTTAGCTCAATGTCCAAAGTCAGATTCCGTAATTAGTGCAATAGATATGGCACTAGCTGATTTAGATACAGTAGAAACTGGAGATATACCTCTACATTTAAAAGATGCTCACTATTCAGGCGCAAAAAATTTAGGTAGAGGTGTAGAGTATAAATACCCTCATAACTATGAAAATCATTATGTAGATCAACAATATTTACCAGATCCTATAAAAGATAGAAAATACTATATTCCAAGAAATAATAAAAATGAAAAATCTTTTGAGCAGTACTGGAATAGTTTGAAAAATAATAAATAGATTTAATATAATAAGACCTATAAATAATTATTTATAGGTCTAAATAAGTTTAGATTGTTGGATTTAGAGATGCAATTTTAGTAACAGCAACATAGACTCTAGAGATTTCATACCAAGTTTTAAAGTCTACAATACCCGTTTGAGGTAAATTAAATATCTCTTGAAATTTTTTTACTGACTCTGAAGTAGCTTCATTATAAATACCATCTTCTTTAAGCTTTTGTATGGCAGGGTATGCATTAGCTATTGCATTTAATTGACTTTGTATTGTTCTGACGTCTTTTCCAGTAGAACCTATTTCTAAAGCAGCACCAGGGAAGGAGACTGGAACACCACTTACAACAGGAGCTTTTGCAAAAACTACATTTTCTCCATAGTAAAATCTTATTATCTCTTCATAGTTAAGTCCATCATCTCCTAAATCTTTACTACCCCATTGTGACATCTGACCAGGACATTGAGTTCTAACCCCATCACAATATTGAGAAAGTAAAGGTTGCCTAGCAGTAGGAGGTCTTTTCATATAAGTATCAAAAAACTCATCTACAATAACATTTATAGTATCAAATACATTTCTCTCATGGATGTATTTATGATCAAATGCTGTAGTTGAAGTTATAGTAAAATCATATCCTTTGCTTCTATACCATTCAGTAAAAACTCTATTTAAAGAGAAGGATATAATAGCTATAATATTAGCAATTATAGTGTCACGAGACCACGTGGAATATATTTCTGAAGAAGCTACATTTTTTATATAATCTTTAAAATATACCCAGTAATTAGGAGCACCTTTATCTTCAGGAAGACCATCATGAACAATAATAAATTCTGGTATAACTGGATTATCTAAAACAACAAACCCTGTAGGTGGAGGAATTGGCTTTAAATTACTCTCAGGTATTTTAGGTGGATAATCTCCCCATAAAGTATGCTCTCCTATATTTACAACTAATTCATTTTGACGAGAGTATAGGCGCTTACTTCTATTCTTAGGTGGCATCTTTACTCTTTGTAAAGCTGTACTAACGGATAAAATTTGAGTACCATTTACTATAGTAGTTTCATAACCATCTTTTATAACTTCTACACTATATTGACTGTAAGGTCTAACATTACTAGGCTCTTGAGAATAAATAAAATCAGGAGCCTCTAGTTGTAAGCCATAAATTATTCCCGATAAATCAGTTTTCAAATTTTGATAAACTAATACACTGCTTTGGTTATCAGGATTTATTGCGTAAACATTAACATTAGCATCAGCAATAGGATAATTATTTACTAGATTTACAACAGAAATATTTAAAAATCCAATTTCCATAAAACACTCCTTTCTAAATACTCTATAATTTTTCTATTACATATTATGAAACTAATTACAAATGTGATAATAAATTTAAAAGTAATAACTTTAAGTAACTTATTTCGTTTTAAAAAAGGGGATAAAGTCAAAAAGCGGAATTATTATATACATAATTTAAAATCGAAGAGGTGATTATTATAGAGTACGAAGTAATAGTCAAGTACAACTCAGACATAAAAAGATTAGAAGAAGAATTAGATGTTATTGTAGAGATATTAAATTCATCTTATGCAATTGTAATATCTTCAAGTGAAGAAGAATTGGATAGATTAATTGAATATCCTGAAGTTGAATATGTAGAAAAACCTTTTATATTACAAACACAAGACTCTCAGAGCTTTTCTAGTACAGGAATACATGCTTTTAAAAGCAAATATAAATTAACAGGAAAATCAACGCTATTAGGGATAATAGACTCAGGGATTGATCATACACTACCTATATTTAAAGATGAAAATGGAGATTCTAAAATACTTTATTATTGGGATCAGAGTGGAGCCGGTAATTCGCCAGAAGGCTTTAGTAAAGGAACTTTATATACACAAGATAATATAGATGAAGCACCTATTTATACTACTAGTTTACATGGCACTCATGTTGCTTCTATATCTGCAAGTATAGCTAATAAGGCAAATATAGTAGCTGTAAAAGTAGGCACTAGTACAACGGACACATTTTCTAAAAGTACAGAGTTTATGAGAGCTATAAAATTTATTTTAGATAAAGCTGTAGAATTAGATATGCCAATAGCTATAAACGTAAGCTATGGAACTAATGAAGGCTCTCATAGAGGCCAATCTCTATTTGAAGAATACATAGACGATATGACTATATTTTGGAAAAATAACATAGTGGTAGCTGCGGGAAATAATGCAATAAAAGGAAGTCATAAAAGAATTAAACTTGAGAATGGAGAAATTCAAGAAGCAGAGTTTGTAATAGGAGAGAATGAGAAGATAATAAATATAAATATATGGCCGAATTATGTAGATACATTTAGTGTATTTATAAAAGATCCATCTAATAGAAAAAGTCAAGCTATATCTAATGATACACCACGTATAAACAATAGACTAGGAACTACAATAGTTGATGGATTTTATTTTCCGGTTGCACCATACTCATTAGCTAGTAGAATAACAATACAGTTACGTTCCAATATTCAGATAACACCAGGGATATGGACTTTAGTATTTACACCAATTGATATCGTAGAAGGAAATATAGATATGTATTTACCAACATCTGAAGGAATTTCAGAAGATACAAAGTTTTTAGAACCAACTGAAATACTAACAGTTACAGTACCTGGTACAGCAAAAAAGGTAATAACGGTTGGTAGTTACAATTCAAGAACAGACGTAAGATCTCCATTTTCTGGAGAGGGAGATTTTGATACAGGAGTATATAAACCAGATTTATTAGCTCCAGGAGAAGATATAATATCTTTTTTACCAGGTGGAACTCTAGGGGCATTAACAGGAACAAGTATGGCAACGCCTCATGTTACGGGAGTATGCTCTCTTTTAATGGAGTGGGGTATAGTAAATGAAAATGACCCTTTTTTATACTCACAAAGAATAAGGGCTTTATTAAATAAAAGTGCTAGAAGAAGACCTGATATAGAATATCCAAACTCATCATATGGATATGGATTTTTAAATTTAGATAATATTAATTTAGAAGATTTAAATAGGAGTAAAAAAAAACTAAATTTAGAAATATTTAGGAAATTAGACAAAAGTGTACTCAAAGATATTGCAAATTCAATTTTAATATCTCATAATGAAAATTTTTTTGAGGAACTTGAAACTTTAGATATAATTTATAACTTAATAAAATTAAGTGAAACAAGATCATTAATGTTTTTTATAGCTCTTACTAAATCTAATATAGAAGCTATACTTGGGCTAAAATCTGTACAAATAATTGAAAATGTGGTAAGAATTGCGCCATTAGGAATTATAACAAGAGGTACAGAAAATGGTGTAGTAGCACAAGAAGATATAGGTATAAATTTTTTTAAAAACAACCCAAACCTATTACTAACAGGACAAGGAACAGTAATAGGGATAATAGATACTGGAATAGATTACTTACATGAAGATTTTATATATCCAGATGGAACGAGTAAAATACTTTATTTATGGGACCAAACTAAAGAAGGCACTTCTCCAAAAGGGTTCTTTTTAGGGACCGAATACACTAATGATGATATAAATGAAGCTATACGATCTAAGGATAATAGTTTATCTACTGATGAAGAAGGGCATGGGACTATGGTAAGTGGAATATGTGCAGGACTTGGGAATTTAAACAAATCTTATGAAGGAGTAGCGCCAGGTGCTGAACTTATAGTTGTAAAATTAGCAAAAGTAGAAGGCTATTATAACAACGCTATGTTAGTTGCAGCAATTCAGTACATTTATCAAAAATCATATGAATTGAAGCTAACTACAGTATTAAATATATCAATGGGAAGTACAGGTTTAGTAGGGTATGCAGACCGAGTAAATAGTAGACAAACTTATTTTTCTAATGGTACATGTATAGTTGCAGGTGCAGGAAACGAAGGAAATACTGAAATTCATACAACTGGAATTATACAAAGAGAAGGAGAATCTGTTGAGCTAGGAATACAAGTTGAAGAAGAAGAGGAAATTCTAAGAATTGAATTATGGCTTAGTAGACATGATAGAGTAAATCTAACTATAATAACTCCAAGTGGAGAGGAAAGTAAGGCTGTAGACTTATCTAACTATGATTTAGTAAATGGAATATTTGATCTAGAAAATACAACATATTCTATAAGATATTCATATCCTACTAGTTACTCAGGACAAGAACATACTATTATATATTTGAAAAATGTAAAAAGAGGTATATGGAAGATAGAGCTAGAAGGAGCATCTATAAGTGAAGGAAGATATAATGCTTATTTAGAAAATAGAGTATTTTTAAATAAGGGAACTAAATTTATTGAATCTAATCCCAACTATACAATAACCTACCCTGCAGTACAACAAGATTTAATAACTATAGGAACTTATAACTCTATAAATAGAAGTATATGGACATCATCATCTAGAGGACCTAGTATAATACAAAGATTAAAACCTGATGTAGTAGCACCTGGAGTTAATATAATTGCACCTTATCCTAATAATAAATATGCAACTATAACAGGAAGCTCTGCAGCTGGATCACATGGAGCCGGAGTTGTATCTTTATATTTTGAATATATAATAACTAAAGATACTTATCCTAACAAGGGATTTATTCAAATGATTAGAACCTTTATGCAAGGTGGAGCCAGTAGAATTGGGGAAGTAGATTATCCAAACAATGTAACTGGATATGGAATATTAAATTTAAGAGGTATGTTTGAACAATTAAAGTAGGAGGATGTGATGTGGAAAAAAAAGAAAAATCATATTATATGTTATATAGAGGTGATATAGAAAGTGCATTTGAAAATAATGGAATAGATAGATATGTAATACTAAATGATAAACTTGCATCTATATATGTAGACTTAGATTTTGATGAAAGTATACTTGATGATATAAAAGAAATTAACTGGTGGAGTATATCAGGAAATATGAGCTCTTTAATAGAGATAACCGATGACTTGAAAAATGGGGAAACTGCTACAGATGCAGCTGGAACTATATATATAGAAAATAATCCATATATTAATGTCACAGGAAAAGGTATATTAATAGCAGTTATAGATTCTGGAGTTAGCTATCTTCATAGAGATTTGATCAATAAAGATAATGAAAGTAAAATTATGTACCTTTGGGATCAAGAAAGTGATTTGGGAGAACCGCCAGAAGGTCTTAAGTTTGGAAGTGAATATACCAATGAAGATTTAAATGAAGCTATTAAAGAAAATAATGAAACATTAAGCATAGATGAAACAGGGACAGGGACTATGGTTTGTGGAATGTTAGTTGGAGAAGGTAATATAGTTAAAGAGTACCAAGGTATTGCAAAAGACGCTAAACTAGTAGTTGTAAAGTTAAGGGGATATGAAAATGTTTATTACAATGGCAAAATTAGCTATACAGAATCAGATTTTTTAGCAGCTATAACTTATGTAACAAGAATTGCAGAAGAACAAAATTTACCTATGATAATTAACATGACAGTAGGAACAAAATCAAATATAAGAATAGAGGCATCTATTATAGAATCATATAAAGATTTGCAAAAATCAGGTATGGTTTTAGTAAGTGGGGCAGGGAATGAAGGTAATACTGATATACATTATGGTAATAAGATTCTTATTGAAAATGAGTACCAAGATGTTATTATACAAAATGGAGACAATAAAAATTTAGATATAATTTTAAGTGGAACTGGTCCTGATAAAATAGGAATACAAATAATATCTCCGTCAGGAGATGTGAGTCAAATTGTAAAATATAGCCCAGATGACCCAATTTATAAAGGTAGATTTTATATTGAAGGAACGAATTATAAAATTGTTTATAGATACCCATGGTTAGAATCTGGAGAAGAAGCTTTAGAAATTGAGCTATTAGATATAAAGCCTGGAGTATGGACATTAAGACTACTTCCAGAGTTTATAATACATGGAAATTATGACTTGTATTTACCTAATAAAAATTTGATTTCAAAAGATACTAGATTCTTAGACCCTACATCTATTGGAACTATAACAGAGTTTGCATTGTCTAGAGATGTTATTACAATAGGAGCCTACAACGGAAAAACAAATAGCTTATGGATAGGATCTTCAAAAGGAGGGGTAACAGCTCATAGAGTAAATCCAGATTTGATAGCACCAGGAGTTGATATTATTTCTACATATAATGATGGGTTATATAACACAGCTACAGGGACTGGGGTAAGTAGTAGTATAGTAAGTGGTGCATTGGCACTTATTATGGAGTACTTGAAACAACAAAGTCAACTACCTAAACTATCATTGTTTACAGATGTATTAAGAACTTATTTAGTACAAGGTGCTATTAGAGATGAAATTTATGAATATCCAAATATATCTCAAGGATATGGAATTATGGATTTAAGAAATACATTTAGAGCTATAGCTAGAAACTTATAGATAAACAATAGAGGGTATATTAAATATTTAATATACCCTCTATTGTTTATGAAACTCTTTTATAAACGATAGGATCAACAAATCCAAATGTTATTTTATCATTTTTATAAAATACTTCACTTACATAAAGTATATCTTTTTCTATTTTTTCTTTAAGTATAAACTTAGTCACAGGTGTAAAATAACTTGTACTTTCACCTATAAATATACCATTAGATTCATTGTATATCATAGGTGTGAATTTTTCAGATTTAACTAAAGTATTATAATCCATTACAAGATTATTATTATCATTTCTGAAATCTTCCTTAGAAATTCCATTCGGCAACTCATAAGAAGTTAATACAACCCTATTTTCTTCATTTAAAGTAAATAAGAATAAATGCGGAAGTATATTATTAAAATTACCTTGTTTATAATAACTTTCTTCTATTACAAAATAACCATCAAAACTATTAGGTAAGTTTTTAATTTTGTTATTACATACACCGTTAATATGCTTTGCATAAGGGTGAGTTACTTCACCTAAACTAACTTGCTCTTTTATTTGGTCATCGTTATTAAATGTTCCACATAAATTTTTTACAAAAGTATCTAATACATTCATAATTAATCCTTCTTTCTTGAATTTAATAGTTAGTAATATTAGTTAGAATTATTAGATTTAATATATCGCTAAACAAAAATATTTACAAATAAAATAATTATAAAATTATAAATAAAATTTAACTATAAATTAAAACTAAATATAAATAATGAAGGATAATACGTGATATAAAAAGAATAAATAACTTATCTAAAACATATTATTTAACATTAAACTTAGATATCGGAGGATATTATGATTGAGAAGTTAAATGAATCATACATAAGTGAAATAATAAGTTATTTACAAAATCAAGAAGGATTTAATAATATTTTAGTAGGTGATATAAAAAGGTATGGTTTAGAAAACTATTTTTTTAATATATGGGCAAACATAGATAATAAAGGTAATATACGAGGGGTGTTAATTAAATATTTTGATTTATTAACTATTTATTCTGAAGATAATTATAATATAGAGGATTTTATAGAACATATAAATAAAATTCCTTACAGTAATATAAATGGAAAGGTAGATACATTAAAAGAAATAGAACAATATATATCATATAATAGAAAAAGAATAGTTAACTTTTGTATATTGAAAGACTGTAACTATTTAAATGAATATGATATAGATTACAACGTAAAAAAAATAAGAGTTGGGAAGCTAAACAAAATATTAAAGCTATACGAGGATATAGATGAATTTGAAACACCTACAATTCAAAGTATAAAAAATAATTTAAAAAGTGGAAGAGGTTATTATATAGAAAAAGATAGAAAAATAGTTTCTATGGCAAAGTCTACATCTGAATGTGATAACTATGCTATGGTAGTTGGGGTAGGAACACATCCTAAGTTTAGAAAAAAAGGGTATGCAACTAAATGTATGATTAAATTATGTCATAGCTTAATTAAAGATAAAAAGATACCGTGTCTTTTTTATGACAATGAAAAAGCAGGTAAAATTTATAAAAAAATAGGGTTTAAAGATGTTAATCAGTGGGTAATTTATTATAAATAACATTTTGAAAGAGTTGAAAATACTTAATTTTAACTCTTTTTTTAATTCCTACAAAAATACTATGAATTTAATGTTGACAAGATCACTAGGATATAATAAAATAATCTTGAAGATAAAACCTAGTAAGTTAGTCGGAAATACCTATTTGAAAAGAAGGTGTATAAAATGAAACTATCAACTAAAGGTAGATACGGACTAAAAGCGATGTTTGAGTTATCACTTACTCAAAAAAATGGACCAGTTCCATTAAGACAGATAGCTCAAAAACAAAATATATCAGAACAATACTTAGAACAAATATTTTCAGCTCTTAAAAAAGCTGGATTGATAAAAAGTGTAAGAGGTGCACAAGGTGGATATTTGTTAGTAAAAGAACCTAAGGATATAACTGTAGGAGATATACTAATAGTACTTGAAGGACCTGTTTCAATTTCAGATTGTGTTATAGACGAAGAGGTATGTCAAAATTCTGGAATATGTGTTACTAAGGTTGTTTGGGAAAGACTTAAAAAAGGTATAGAAGATGTTATAAATTCTATAACACTTCAAAATATGATAGATGATTACAATAAGAATAAAAATATAAATGACATAACAGAGTTAATAATAAAATAAATTTAGGAGATGAATGAAATGGAAAAAAGAAAGATATATATGGATTATTCAGCAACAACTCCTGTAAAACAAGAAGTAGTAGATGCTATGATGCCTTACTTTACTGAAACTTTTGGAAATGCATCAAGTTTCCACTCTTTCGGGAGAGATGCTAAAAATATATTAGATAAATCAAGAGCTACAGTTGCAGAACTTGTAAATGCAAAGCCAAATGAAATATACTTTACAGCTGGTGGAACAGAAAGTGATAACTGGGCAATAGAAGGTGTTGCTTTTGCAAACAAAGCAAAAGGAAATCACATAATAACTTCTAAAGTAGAACATCATGGAATACTTCATGTATGTGAGTACTTAGAAAAGCATCATGGATTTGAAGTAACATACTTAGATGTAGATGCTGACGGAAGAGTAGATGCAAAAGATGTTGAAAATGCAATAACAGACAAAACAATATTAATAAGTATAATGTTTGCTAACAACGAAGTAGGAACAATACAACCTATAAAAGAAATAGGAGAAATAGCTAAAAAGCATAATGTTATATTCCATACAGATGCTGTTCAAGCTGCAGGTAATGTGCCTATAGATGTTAAAGAATTAAATATAGACTTAATGAGTATGTCATCTCATAAAATATACGGACCTAAAGGTATAGGTGCTTTATACATAAGAACTGGAGTTAAATTACATACTTTTGTTCATGGTGGAGCACAAGAAAGAAGAAGAAGAGCAGGAACTGAAAATATACCTGGTATAGTAGGATATGCTAAAGCTTGTGAACTTGCAAAAGCTAACATGGGAGAGCATATAGAAAGATTAACAGCTTTAAGAACTAAATTAATAGATGGTATATTAGAAAGAATACCTCATACAAAAGTTAATGGAAGCTTAGAATATAGACTTCCAGGAAATGTAAACTTCTCATTTGAATTTATAGAAGGAGAAGGAATATTACTAATGTTAGATATGTTAGGTATAGCTGCATCAAGTGGATCAGCTTGTACTTCAGGATCATTAGATCCATCTCACGTACTTATGGCTATGGGATTACCACATGAAATAGCTCATGGTTCTTTAAGATTAAGTATAGGAGATTTCACAACAGAGGAAGATATCGATTTTATAATAGAGAATTTACCAAATATAATAGCAAGATTAAGAAGTATGTCACCATTATACAATAAGTTAGAGGTTAAATAAGGGAGGTAAGTAAAATGCAATATAGTGAAAAAGTTATGGACCATTTCATGAATCCAAGAAATGTTGGAGAGATAGAAAACGCAAGTGGAGTAGGAGAAGTTGGAAACGTTAAGTGTGGAGATATAATGAGAATATATCTTGATATAAATAATGATACTAAGGTTATAAATGACGTTAAGTTTATGACTTTCGGATGTGGATCAGCTATAGCAAGTTCATCTATGGCAACTGAATTAATAAAAGGAAAAACTATAGAGGAAGCTTTAGAAATAACTAACAAAGCTGTTGCTGAAGCATTAGATGGTTTACCACCAGTAAAAATGCACTGTTCAGTGTTAGCAGAGCAAGCTATAAAAGCTGCTTTAATAGACTACTCTAAAAAGAACAATATACACATAGCTGCACTTGATGGTGTAGTTATAGAAGATGATCATGATCATCATCATGATATCGAAGAAGAAGAATAAGTTTAAATTTTATATAAATAAGAAAAAAGGGATTATCTATTAATAGATAATTCCTTTTTTTATTTATATAATCATAGATTAAGAATATATTGATTGATGAAAATAATAAACAATGCTACAATGACATTACAGGTGTAAAGACACATAAAATAGATAGGAAGTGATATAAAAATGGTTAAAAATTTAGTAGATGAAATAAAGAAATTAAAAAAAGAAAAAAATGCAATAATATTAGCGCATTATTATCAACCACCAGAAATACAGGATATAGCTGATGTTATAGGAGATTCCTACTATTTAAGTGAGGTGGCAAGAGATAGAAAAGAAAAAGTTATAGTAATATGTGGAGTTAGATTTATGGCAGAAAGTGCTAAGATTTTATCTCCAGAAAAAATAGTATTAATGCCAGCACCAGATTCAGGATGTGCAATGGCAGATATGGCATGCGAAAAAGAAATAATAAAGTTAAAAGAAAAATACAAAGATGCATATACAGTATGTTACATAAATACAACTGCAAAAGTAAAATCTCATTGTGATGTAGCAGTTACATCATCAAGTGCTTTAAGTATTTTAGAAAATGTAGAAAATAAACAAATAATATTTTTACCAGATAAAAACTTAGGAGGCTATATAGCAGAGCATTTACCAGATAAAAAATTTATATTTTGGGATGGATACTGCAAATATCATAACGATATAAAGGTTGAAGATATAATAAATCTAAAGAATGAACATAAAGATGCAAAAGTGTTAGTACATCCAGAGTGTACGAAAGAGGTAAGAGAATTAGGGGATTACATAGGTAGTACAAGTCAAATAATAGAATTTGCAACACAAAGTGATACTAATGATTTTATAATAGCGACAGAAGAAGGAATATTACATGAGTTATCAAAGAAAAATCCTCAAAAAAGATTCTTCATACCTGGAGGAAGTATATGCTGTAAGGATATGAAAAAAACAAATTTAGAAAACTTATATGATACCCTATTAAATATGAAAAATGAAGTAACACTAGATAATGAAATATCTAAAAGTGCATTAAGATGCTTAGAGAATATGCATTCTTTGGCAAAATAATAAATGAATAAAGTAGTAGATGTATTAATTGTAGGTTCAGGGGTATCAGGTATTTATAGTAGCTTAAATTTAAGTAAAGATTTAAATGTATTATTAGTAACAAAATCTAAGTTAGAAGATACAAATACATATTTAGCTCAAGGGGGTATATCAACAGCAATAAATAAAGATGATATAGAATTATTCATAAAAGATACGTTAAAAGCAGGCAAATATAAAAATAATATAAAAGCAGTTCAAGTTTTAGCAGACGAGTCTATAAAGGACATACAAGAATTATTAAATCTAGGGGTAGATTTTGACAGAGATAATGGAAAGTTAGTTTATACAAAAGAAGGAGCACACAGTATCAATAGAATAGTACATACTAAAGATAATACTGGAGAGAGTGTTCAAAATTCGCTTATTAAAGAATTAAAGAAAAGAAAAAATATAACCATTTATGAAGATACATATTTTACTGATTTAATAAGTTGTAATAATGAATGTAAGGGTGCAATTCTTGTAAAGAACAATAATCAAATAAATGTATATGCTAAAGCTGTTATATTAGCAACTGGAGGAATAGGTGGAATATTTAAGAATTCTACAAACCAAAGAATATTAAATGGAGATTCCATAGCTATTTCTGCAAAGCATAATATAAAACTAAAAGATCTAAACTATATACAAATACATCCAACAGCTTTTTATGAAGAGAATCAAAATGAAAAAAGATTATTAATATCAGAAGCAGTAAGAGGAGAAGGTGGTAGGTTATTAGATTTAAATGGTAAAAGGTTTGTGAATGAATTATTACCAAGAGATGTAGTATCAAAGGCAATACAAGATCAAATGAAAAAAACGAATTTACCTTATGTAAACTTAGATATAACTTTTATGGAAAAGGAGTATATAATAAATAGGTTTCCATATATATATAAAGAATGTTTAAAAAGAGGAATAGACATTACTAAAGAGTATATAAGAGTTTCACCAGCACAACATTACTTTATGGGGGGAATTGAAGTTGATTTAAACTCAAAAACTTCAATGAAAAATTTATATGCAGTAGGTGAAACTAGCTGTACAGGAGTTCATGGAGCAAATAGACTAGCAAGCAATTCTTTATTAGAGGGATTAGTATTTTCTAGAAGATGTGCAAATAGTATAAATAATGATATTTGCAATATAAATATAAAATTAATAGATACTTATAAGATAAAAGAAGATATTAATAAACTAATGAATCGAAATAAAGAAATAGCTATAAAGATAATAAAACAAAAGTGTGGGGAAGAATATGATGAATTATTTGATTATAGATAATATAATAAAAAATGCTTTAATAGAAGACATACCAAATGAGGACATTAGTACTAATTGTATTATAGATGAAAAGAGTTTATCTACAATAGATTTGATATGTAAGGAAGATGGTATAATAGCTGGACTTGATGTATTTAAAAGAGTGTTTGAAATAATAGGTGATATCGATGTAACACTATATAAAAAGGACGGGGATAGCGTTTACAAGAAAGAAAAAATAGCATATTTAAAGGGAAGTACCAGAAAAATATTATTAGGTGAAAGAGTAGCTCTTAATTTAATACAAAGAATGAGTGGAATAGCAACTTTAACTAACTTATTTATAAAAGAATTAGAAGGAAGTAATACAAGGTTATTAGATACAAGAAAAACTACACCTAATTTAAGGATATTAGAAAAGTATGCAGTAAAAATAGGTGGAGGAAGCAATCATAGATTTAACTTGTCTGATGGAGTTATGTTAAAAGATAACCATATAAGTGCATGTGGAGGAATAAAAAAAGCTGTAGAGATTGCTAGAAAAAATACTTCTTTTGTAAGAAAAATTGAAGTTGAAACTGAAAGTTTAGAAATGGTAAAGCAAGCTATAGAAGCTAAAGTTGATATAATAATGCTTGATAATATGGATCTAGAAACAGCTAAAGAAGCCGTTAGAATTATAAATAAAAGATCTATAACTGAGTTTTCTGGGAATGTAAGTTTAGAAAATATAAAAAAAATAGGAGAAATAGGAGTTGATTATATTTCGGTGGGGATGTTGACACATTCTTTTAAAGTTTTAGATTTAAGCATGAAGAATTTAACTCCAATAAAAAGAGCCTAATTAGGTTCTTTTTTTACGCTTAAGGAATGTATGCTTAACGAATATGTGTTGATAACTTATAGAGTATAGTTATATCAATACTTTGCTGAAAGGAAAAAAGACATTTTTGAGCAACGGACGAAGTCGTTGGCGACAGGAGCGAAGAGACTTTTTATTTTATATTTAAATATAGTATATAAGTATCAAAGTTGTAATTATGCAAAATGATTTAAAGATGATAATATTATAGTAATAAAAATGCATTTTAGGGAGTGTTTATTATGGAAATATTAGTTTTAATTATATTTATTATATGTATGAGTATTATTAGTAATAGATATAACAAGTGTAAAAAAATAGATGAAAAAACATATGAAAAAGTTGATATTAAAATGGATAGCATTAATTATAACAATGATGACAATATATGGCTTAACAATTTCCAATTTAATGATTATTATAATAATGATGATTGTAACTGTAATTGTGATGATTATAGCAGTGATTTTGGAAGTGATTGTTGTGGAGATATGGGGATGGATTCAAGTTTCGACTGTAGTTGTGGTTGTGATTAAAAAAGAAGCGAAAGCTTCTTTTTTTTTGATAGATAATACAGTTTCCTAATCGAAATATATATTGATAATAATTTATTTAAAAATGAAACTAAATGGAACGTTATTTCGTCTAATAATATGTAGGGGTATTTTAATTGTAAGAAAATCTTAAGAATTTTCTTAAGATTTTCTTAAGATTTATAGATTATCATTTAGTTAAATAAAAGTTATATCGGAAATTAAAAAGATGGGAGACTGTAGGAATATGAAGATAAGAAATTATGATGTTTTTAAAATTAAAAGATGGAATATACATCTTATTCTACATTTTGCAATGCTACTTATATTTTTCTTTATGACACAATTAGGAGCTATTTTAATTGGATTTACATATTTAGATGGGGATGTAAACTTACAAGTTACAATATTGGTAATAGCTAACTTTATATTTTACAAAGTAATCACGGGACTAGACCTATTATAAGTACATAAATAGGAGGACTGCCTCAAGGTATTTATATTTATAAATATTTTGAGACAGTCCTTTTTAAAAATTTTATACAAGTTCCATTAATAATTGTTTATCTTTTACAGTTTCATTTTCGCTTACCTTTATAGACTTAATACTTCCATCAGCCTTAGAAACTACAACAGTTTCCATTTTCATAGCTTCAATTACAATAAGAGGTTCATTTGTTTTAACTTCTTGACCTTCTTTTACTAATATCTTTACTACTTTTCCAGGAATACTAGCTCCAACTTGCATTGGGTTGTTCATATCAGCTTTTACAATATCTTTTATATTTCCAGCATAGTTATTATCTTTTATTTCAATATCTCTCATCATACCATTTAACTCAAATGATAATGTTCTTGTTCCATCCTCTTTTGTATCTCCAATTTCGATTAGTTTAATAGTTAAAACTTTTCCTTCTTCTATTTCAACTTCACATTCTTCGCCTAATGCTAAACCGTAGAAATACACATGACTTTCTAATTTAGATATATCATTGTATAACTCTAAGTGTTTTAAATAATCTTCATAAACCTTAGGATATAGTGTGTAGCTTAAAATATTTCTTATATTTGAATCCATATTAAACTTTTCATCAAGGTGAGTTTTTATACCATCAAAATCTTCATTAGGTATTAATAAACCTGGTCTAGTAGTTATAGGAGATTCTCCTTTTAATACTATTTTCTGAATATCCTTAGGTATTCCACCTTCTGGTTGACCAATCATTCCTTTACAATAATCTACAACTGAATCAGGGAATGATAAATTCTTTCCTTGTGAAATTATATTATCTTTATCAAGTTTATTTTTAACCATGAATATTGCCAAATCTCCAACTACTTTAGAAGAAGGAGTAACTTTTATTATATCTCCCAATATTTCATTTGATTCTTTATATTTTTCTTTGACTAAGTCAAACTTACTAGACAATCCCAAACTATCAGCTTGTGGCTTTAAGTTTGTATATTGACCACCAGGTATTTCATATTTATATATTTCAGCTGATGGATTTTTTAAGTCACTTTCAAACTTCGAATAAACATTTCTTAAATCCTTGTAGTAGTTTCCTAATTCCTCATAACCATGTAAATCAATTTTAGTATCTCTTTCAGTATGCTTAAGAGCCTCTACGATAGCATTTAAAGAAGGTTGACTAGTAAGTCCAGCCATAGTTTCAAGTGCACCATCAACTATATCTACACCAGCTTCAGCAGCCATTAAGCATGTAGCAACACCATTTCCGCTAGTATCATGAGTGTGTAAATGAATAGGAGTATTTACATTTTGTTTTAACTCTTTTATAAGTTTGTAAGCAGCATATGGTTTTAAAAGTCCTGCCATATCTTTTATACATATAATATCTGAACCTAATTCTTCTAATTGTTTAGCCATATTAATGTAATATTCTAAGTTGTACTTACTTTTAGACTCATCTAATATATCTCCAGTGTAGCACATAGTAGATTCAACTATCTTACCAGTTTCAAGTGCTTTATATATAGAAGGTTTCATATTTTCTACCCAGTTAAGAGAGTCAAATATTCTAAATACATCAATACCTTTATTAGCAGATTCTTTTAAAAATTCCTTTATCACATTATCAGGGTAGTTTTTATAACCTACACCGTTAGATGCTCTAAATAACATTTGAAACATTATGTTAGGTATTTCTTCTCTTAGTTTTTCAAGTCTTACCCAAGGAGATTCTTTTAAGAATCTATAAGCTACATCGTAAGTTGCTCCTCCCCACATTTCAAGAGAGAATAAGTCTTTCATGTATTCATTTGTTTGTTTTGAAACCTTTAACAAGTCATAGCTTCTAAGTCTTGTTGCAAGAAGAGATTGATGAGCATCTCTCATAGTTGTATCTGTTAAAAGTAATTTTTTCTCATTTTTTATACTTTCTATATATTTTTCTTTACCTAATTTATTGAATAAATCTCTACTACCTTGGGTAGATGATGTACTTTTAGGTAGAGTAGGGTTGTATATAGTTTTTATTTCTGGCTTTTCTATACATTTATTTTCATTTACTATAGTATTACCTATAAATTGAAGTAATTTAGTACCTCTGTCTTTACTTTCTTTTATTTCAAATAAATCAGGATTTTCATCTATGAATTTTGTACTACATTTACCGTCTGTAAATATAGGGTTATTTAAAACATTAACTAAAAATCCTATATTAGTTTTAACTCCTCTTATTCTAAGTTCCTTTATAGAACGAATAGTTTTATTAATAGCTCCTTTAAAAGTTCTATCCCAAGATATAGTTTTTACTAATAAGCTATCATAGTATGGACTTATAGTTGACCCTGTAAATCCATTTCCACCATCAAGTCTTATACCAAAACCTGAGCCTGTTCTATAAACTTGAATTTTACCTGTATCAGGCATAAAGTTATTTTTAGGATCCTCAGTAGTTATTCTACATTGGATAGAGTAGCCTCTAACCTCTATATCATCTTGAGATTTTATATTTATAACATCATCAGATAATTTATGTCCTTTAGCTATTAAAATTTGGCTTTGAACTATATCTATTCCTGTAATCATTTCAGTTACAGTATGTTCAACCTGAACTCTAGGGTTCATTTCTATAAAGTAGAAGTTTTCGCTGTCATCAACTAAAAATTCAAGAGTTCCTGCATTTACATAACCTACATGCTTAGCCATCTTAACTGCACAAGTACATATTTTTTCTCTTAATTCATCTGATAGAGAAAAAGCAGGAGCATACTCGATTATTTTTTGATGCCTTCTTTGAACAGAACAATCTCTTTCGTGTAAATGAACTATATCTCCGTAACTATCACCTAATATTTGAACTTCTATATGCTTTGGATTAGAAATATATTTTTCTATAAATATAATATCTTCACCAAAGGCTTTTTTAGATTCACTACAAGCAGTTTCGTATTCAACAGCTAAGTCTTTTTCATCGTAAACTACACGCATTCCTCTTCCGCCACCACCGTTAGAGGCTTTAAGCATTATAGGGTAACCTATTTTACTAGCTATTTCTTTAGCTTCAACTATACTTTTAATAGGTGAATCTATACCTGGAATAGTTGGGACATTTGCTTCTTTAGCTATTTGTTTTGAGTTTATCTTATCTCCCATCATATTCATTATATCTGCTGAAGGACCTATGAATACAATTCCGTTTTCTTCACATTTTTTTACAAACTCTGGATTTTCAGATAAGAAACCATAACCAGGATGTATTGCATCTACATTTTTACTTTTTGCAAGTTCTATTATATTATCAATATCTAGATAAGCATCTATAGGACCTTTGTCTTCTCCTATTAGATAAGATTCATCTGCTTTTGTTCTAAATAATGAATATTTATCTTCTTTACTATAAATACCTACACTTTTTATACCTAATTCAGAGCAAGCTCTAAATATTCTTATTGCGATTTCGCCTCTATTGGCAACTAAGATTTTATTAATTTTTTTAAGCATAATTGAAAAAACCCCTCTCGATTCTTTTGATATTAAAGATTATACAGGAAATCACTTTAATTTTAAATGCTTAAAGTGAAGTTCCTTAATAAGTAAAATAAATTTATTAAATCAAATAAATTATATAGTTTAAAAGTATATAATCATCTTATTAAAGAAGTGTAAATAAGTTGAAAACACTTAAAAAGTATGATAATTATGACTATTTAAGGTAACTTTAAAGAATAACTTAAGTTTAATAAAGTTAAATTTAATAATAGGGTGGACAAATAAAGTAAATTATATAAATATAAGTTGTGCTATAATAAAGAAAAATTTAATTAAACATACAAGGAGGAACTTTTTGTGAATAAAATCAAATATTATTTCGTTATATCATTCATATTAATCTTTTTATCTGCAATAATGTTTGGAATTCATTACATGGTATTTGGCCAGGCAATAAATACTGCATATTATTCTCTTATGAATTTATGTTTTATACCTATAAATAGTTTAGTTGTAACTATAATTTTAGAAAAATTAATAGACTATAGGGCTAAAAAAGAAAGATTAGAAAAATTAAATATGCTAGTGGGTATATTTTTTACAGAAGTTGGAAGTAAACTTATGCATCTTATAATAGATGCAGATAAAGATGCTAAAAACTATATATTATCTTTTGAAGACCTAAATAAAGTTAAAGCTGCAGTAGAAAATCATAAGTATAAAGTAGATATAAATGAATTGGATATAGATGCTATAAAAATCTTATTGCAAGAAAACAGTAGCTTATTTATAAATTTAATAAGTAATGAAAATATATTACAACATCAAATTTTCACAGACTTGTTGATGTCAGTTATACATTTAAGAGATGAAATAATATTTATTGAAAATGACACTGATGGAGAAATAGATATAAGACATATAGAAAATGATGTAATAAGAGTATATAAAAATATTACAATTCAGTGGGTTCATTATTTGGAATACTTAGAGAAATTTTATCCATATTTATACAACAATGCTATAAGAGTAAACCCATTTAAATTTAAGTAAAACAAAGCTATATTGAAATAAATATTTCAGTATAGCTTTTTATTTATATATATATGTTATGAATAATTACTTTTTATATGGGTATATGAATAAGTGTTGAATTAAAATGTAATAGTTGTATGAGTAGTATTATAGTTATTTTAGGGTTTAATATTATAAAATATTAAGTTTTAAAATATTTATAATCGATATTTATAAAAACACAAACTCGTACATTTAAAGTATTAACAACAGTAGAATAGGAGTGAGTTTTTTTATGAGTGAAACGTTAAAGAAAAATAGCACAGGAATTGCTATGTTAGTATTTTTACTAGGTATATTCATGGGTGCTATGGACTCGGGAATAGTATCACCAGCGAGAAATGTAATAGCTAGTGGACTTTCTATATCAGAGTCAGCTAGTGTTTGGATGATAACCATATACACTTTAGCATATGCAGTATCTATGCCTATAACAGGTAAACTAGCAGATACATATGGAAGAAAAAAAGTATATATGATTTGTGTTGTATTATTTGGTACAGGTTCTTTACTTTGTGGAATTTCAGATATTGTAGGTAGTTATGAATTTTTATTAGTTTCAAGAGTTATTCAAGCTATAGGTGGAGGAGGTATAATGCCGATAGCCACAGCTTATATAGGAGCATCTTTTCCAGAAGAAAAAAGAGGTTCAGCACTTGGAATGGTAGGTGGAGTATACGGAATAGCTACAGTTCTAGGACCTACATTAGGTAGTTTTATACTTTCTATGGCAGGAGATAGTAGATGGGGATTTTTATTTTTAGTAAATGTTCCTATAAGTATAGTTATAATATTTGCAGCTTTAAAATTAGATGAAAATAAAAAAGAAACAGATATCAAAAAAATGGATGTTTGGGGATCAGTTGCAATAAGTATTTTAGTTGCATCAATTATGTATGCATTAACTAATTTAAAATTCTATGATTTTGCAAACTCAATAAAATCAATAGATGTATGGCCTTACTTATTAATATTTATAGTTATGCTTCCTATATTTGTATATATAGAAAAAAGAGCAGAAGATCCAGTATTAAACTTAAATTTCTTTACTAATAAACAAACAGCATTAACTTTATTTATAAGTTTTATAGTTGGTTGTGGACTTATGAGTACTGTATTTTTACCACAATTTGCAGAAAATGTATTAAGACTTAAAAAAGGTAGTGGAGGTTATATTGTAACTTTATTTGCTGTATTTACAGGTATAGCAGCACCACTTGGAGGTAAGTTTATCGATAAGTTTGGAGTTAAAAAATTATTGTTACTAGGATTTTTTGCAAATATATTTGGAGTATTATATCAAGCTATGGTAACTGCTAATAATCCAAATTTTATAAACTTAACAATAGGATTAGCATTCATGGGAATAGGTATGGGATTTACTATGGGAACACCTGTAAACTATTTAATGATGAGTTTGGTTAAACCAGAAGAGATATCTATGGGACAATCAACAGTATCATTACTTCGTTCTATAGGGGTTGCGGTATCTCCAAATTTACTTATAAACTTTGTATCAGATGCTGGTAGAAAAGTTCCTGGAGCAATTGAAAAGGTAATGCCTCATATCCAAGGAATACCTGGTGGTTCACTTGGAGGAAGTGGAGCTTCAGCTGATATGATGAGTAAATTTCAAAATGCTGATGTTACTAATATTTTTGAAACTGTTAAATCATTTATGATATCAATGTTTAATGGATTACAACATACTATGGGAGCAAATCCTAATATTGATTTTGCAGCCTTAAAAAATAATTATCTAATAAGTTTAGATAAAGCTAAACCAGCAATAGAACATGCATATCAATATACTATGAACCAAGGGTATGCGCACTTATTTATAGGAACTGCTGTAATAGCTGGACTAGGATTTATAGCATCACTATTTATAAAAAATAAACATAATGTAAAAACTAAATAGATAACCAAAAGGGCTGTTAAAAACAGCCCTTTTTACATATGAAGGTATCATCTATAGGGGATATGATATAATATATAGATATAATTGTTTATAGAAAGGAGGAATTACATGGAAATTAGAAAGATGACAGAAGCAGCAGTAATGTCTGCTTTATTTATAGTTTGCAGTATATTTGCTATAAGCACAGGACTTTTATATACATTATATATAGATATAATAGTTCCTATATTTATAGCTATTATATATTTAAGATGTGATTTTAAATTTACAATATTGGCTATGATAACATGTCTAGCAATAATAGGATTGGTAATAGGGGATATTGGTTCAGCAATTTTTATGAGTCAAAGCATGTTAATTGGAATTATGACAGGCTACATTATAACTAAAAAGAGTAAAATACTTGATGATATGTTTTATTTAAGTATAGCTGCATGCTTTATAATGGTTTTAATAGATGTATTTTTAGCTAATTTAACAGGGTTTAGTTTTATGAAGGATTATAAAGAAATGCTAAGAGCTGTTCCTATAAGTGAAAATGCAAAAGAAGTAATGTTTTATATACTAATAGCCACACTTCCTTTAGGAACTATAATTATGACTTACTTTGGAAGTTTATTTATAGGAAGTAGACTAAAATGTTTAAAAGAAGAAGGTAATGAAAAGTTTTATATATTAAAGAATATAAGAAAATATGCAAACTATATACATTGTTCTAAATATAGTATATATGGAGGATTAGCATATTTATTTTTATTACAGATAAAAAATTTAATAGGATATAATATAAATCAAGTATACTTACTAACTGTAACAGAAACTATAAAATATATAATTTATTATTTTTTACTTAGAGATGCATATGCATTTTTAAGAATATATACTTATCAAAAAACAAAATCTATAAAAGCTTTAAACTTTATGGGAATGGCATTTTTAGGTTCACTAGTATTAAAGTTTGATATAAGTTTTTGGATAATATCTATAATTTCATTTATATATATTCCTAAAAAATTAAGTTTACTATAAAAATACCCGTAATCTAAAGTTACGGGTATTTACTAGTGTTCGATTTTTTTCCCAGATTTCAAAGCTTCTCTTTCATCAACTAAGTTTTTTATTAGAGTATTAACATCCCAATTAATTGAAGTTTCAGTAACTACAGCAATTAAAGGAAGTTGCATTCTAAATCTTTTTAAAGAATCTATAAAAGCATGTATTTTACTGTGATCTATATTATTAAAAATAACTGCTTTATTATTTAATCCATTTTCACAAGTTTCATCTAGATTATTATTTAAAATATCTTTAACTATAGTATTTCCGTTTTTCGGAGTAAGTATAATTTTATCTTTAATTCCAATTAAGCCACATATATTTTTCAACATAGTTAATTCTTTAGCGTTAAAATTGTAAAGCATAGCACAAGTTATATCATCACTAGTAGATATTTTATTTATATTTTCAAAACTCATAGTAACCTCCGTAATATAATTAATATTATTATTAATACCTATTTTAAAATAATTTAAACATAGCGAATTATGGAATATAATATTATAAAGTAAAAGGAGGCTATAGAAAATATAACCTCCTTTTTACGCTTAAGGAATTTAAGCTTAACGAATATCTGTTGCTAACTTATAGAGTATAGTCATACTAATATTTTGCTGAAAGTAAAAAAGGACATTTTGAGCAACGGACGAAGTCGTTGGCGCCATGAGCGAAGCGAATTTTTTACTTTATAATATCATTAAATCTTTAGGGAACTTAGTAAGTATTTCTATACCATCTTTAGTAACCACAACAGTATCCTCTATTCTAACTCCACCAAAACCAGGTATATATAATCCAGGCTCCATAGTTATGATACAACCTTCTTCAATAACCTTAGCTCCATAGTTTCCTAAGAAAGGTTCTTCGTGTAAGTCCATACCAACACCGTGACCTATTCCTGGATAGTAAAATTCTTCATATTTTTTTATAACTTCTCTTATAGCTTTATCTGGTTCATTTGCTAAAACACCTGCCCTTAAGTTATCAAGACCAACCTGTTGAGCTTCTTTAACTAAGTTATATATTTCTATATGTTTATCACTTGCTTTACCTACTACGAAAGTTCTAGTCATATCAGATATATAACCATTGTACTTAGCTCCAAAATCTATAGTTACAAAGTCACCTTCTTCTATTAACTTTTTATCTGGTTTACCATGAGGTAAAGATGTTTTACTTCCTGAAATTAAAATAGTTTCAAAACCTATTTCATCAGCACCATTCATTTTTAAATAATATTCAAGTTTTGCACAAAGTTCTTTTTCGCTAACACCAACTTTAATATGAGGTACTAACTCTTCTAAGGCTTTATCACTTATTTCGCATGCTTTTTTTATATAACTTGCTTCAGTTTCATCTTTTATATATCTTAAAGACTCAACCATACCTTCTGTTCCAATAAGTTCAACATCATTTAGTATGTTTTTTAAAGATTCATATCTATCAAAAGTTATATTGTTTTTTTCAAAACCTAATCTTTTAACGTTATTTTCTTTACAAACATGATCAACTGCTTTTATAAGGTTTCTATCAAATAAATGCCAGTTAATTATTTCAAAATCTACACATTCTTTTTGAGCTAACTCTGTAAATCTACCATCAGTTATAAGATAATGTTTATCTTTGCAAGCAAGTACAAATGCAGCCTCATCAGTAAATTTACTAATGTAATTAACATTAGATTGCTTAGTCAAAAATATTGCATCTAAATTATTTTCATTAAGTAATAATGAAAGTCTCTCTATTCTATTCATAATATACCCCCTTATAATTAGAAAAAGGTTTTCTTGGAATATATTATAGCAGTATTTGTAATTAATTAAAATATTTTGAAGATATACACTTGTTATAAGTGGTACAAAAAAGATATTATAGATATAAGTTTTATTTTGAATATTAGTCTAAAGGAGTATATTATGAATAGAGCTGAATTTTTAAAAAGTATAACTTATAGATTATCAAAAGGTGCAAATAAAGGGAAAAATTTAATAATAAAAACAATATTAGAAAAAGTTTTAGAAACAGTGTCTAAAGTATTAATAGTTCCACCTATTATTTTTACAGGTTTAATGATTGTAGGTATGTTAGTATTATTAGGTATGAGTATGTTTACTATAAATTTATTCCCAGATTTTATATCTATGATAGATAGTAGATTAATAATCTCTACAATAGGAATACTAATTAGTATAATATTTTCTACTATTCTTGTAATAGGGTGGCCTATATATATTATTACATTAATAAGTGGAATATGGTTTATAAGAACTTATAGAAAAATGATAAAGAATAATTATTTATATATAAAGGCTAATGATTTTGTAGATAGAGTATAAGTTAATACTTTAAAAAATAATATAAAATATATATAATATAAAGAACGAGGTGATAATATGAAAAAAAGAGTAATGATCGGTATGAGTGGTGGAGTAGATAGTTCTGTTGCAGCATATCTTTTAAAAGAGCAAGGATACGATGTAATCGGAGTTACTATGAAGCTATGGCAAGATGATGATGATGAACTTATAGAAAACGAAGGTGGTTGTTGTTCATTAGCAGCGGTTGAAGATGCAAGAAAAGTTGCAGATAGAATAGGTATTCCTTTTTACGTATTAAACTTTAGTGACGTATTTAAAGAAAAGGTAATAAATCCATTTATAGATGAATATTTAAACGGAAGAACTCCAAATCCATGTATAGCATGTAATAAACACATAAAGTTTGATGACTTCTTTAATAAAGCTCGTCAAATAGGATGTGATTATGTAGCTACAGGACACTATGCTAAGATAGAAAAAGATGAAGAGACTGGTAGATTTTTATTAAAGAAATCAGTTACGGATAAAAAAGATCAAACTTATGCATTATACAATTTAACTCAAGAACAATTAGAACATACATTATTACCAATAGGTGATTATGAGAAAGATAGAGTTAGAGAAATAGCTAAAGAAATAGGTATAGATGTTCATAATAAACCAGATAGTCAAGAAATATGTTTTGTAAAAGATAACGACTATGCTGGATATGTAAAAAAACATTCTAATAAGAGAATTGACTCAGGATTTTTTGTAGATACTAAAGGTAATGTTTTAGGAAAACATACTGGTATAATAAACTATACAATAGGGCAAAGAAAAGGTCTTGGAATAGCATTTGGAAAGCCTATGTTTGTTGTTGATATAGATCCTGTTAAAAATACTGTTGTATTAGGAGATAACGAAGATATATTCACTAAAGGATTAATAGCTAAAGATGTAAACTTAATAGCTATAGATGATATAAAAGAACCTATAAGAGTACAAGCTAAAATAAGATACTCAGCAAGACCTGCAGATGCAACTGTAACTAAAATAGGTGAAAATACTGTTAAAATAGTATTTGACGAACCTCAAAGAGCTATAACTAAAGGTCAATCAGTAGTAATGTATGACAATGATAAAGTTGTAGGTGGAGGAATAATAGATAGAAGCCTATAGAAAAAAGTATTGATTATTTTTATAAAATTTAGTAATATAACTATAATAAAATAGTATATATAAAAAACATACAATGAAGAGAAGTAGTAAATTAATTGATGCTTTACAGAGAGAGGGGTATGGTGAGAACCCTTATGATAGATTAATTGAAGCAGTCTTGGAGTATCAACTTTGAAACTAAGTAGGAGTTGACGGTAGTTCCGTTATAACTTAAGGTTTTCCGAAGATACTGTAAATTTATTTACAGTAATTAGGGTGGTACCGCGAGATATATCCTCGCCCCTATAGTATTATAGAGGCGGGGATTTTTTTATTATCAGATAAATACATAAATCAAGGAGGAAATTTTAATGCAAAAGATGGGATTAAACGAAATAAGAAGCAAGTTTTTAAACTTCTTTGAATCAAAAGGACATTTAGTTCAACCAAGTTATCCACTAGTGCCACAAAATGATAAGAGTTTATTATTAATAAATGCAGGAATGGCACCACTTAAAAATTATTTTTCAGGAGTAGAAGTTCCACCAAGTAAAAGAATGAGTACTTGCCAAAAATGTGTAAGAACAGGTGATATAGAAAATGTTGGTGTTACAGCTAGACATGCTACATTATTCGAGATGTTAGGTAACTTCTCTTTTGGAGACTACTTCAAAGAAGAAACTTTAAAATGGGGATGGGAGTTCGTTACAGAACACTTAAATATACCTCAAGATAAAATATGGGTAAGTGTATACTTTGAAGATGATGAAGCTTTCGAAATATGGGAAAAAGAAATAGGTATACCAAAAGAAAGAATAGTAAGATTAGGTAAAGAAGATAACTTCTGGGAAATAGGAACTGGTGCTTGTGGACCTTGTTCAGAGATACACTTTGACAGAGGTGAAGAATATGGATGTGACAATCCTGATTGTAAACCAGGATGTGACTGTGACAGATATTTAGAATTCTGGAACCATGTATTCTCTCAATTTAACAAAGATGAAGAAGGAAACTACAACCCACTTGAGAACAAAAACATAGATACAGGTATGGGACTTGAAAGAATAGCTTGTATAATGCAAGGAGTTAACACTATATTTGATGTTGATACTATAAAGCATATACTACATTCTGTAGAGAAAATGACAAACTCAACTTATGGAAAAGAATACAAAGTTGATAAATCAATAAGAATAATAACTGACCATATAAGAAGTGTAAGTTTCTTAGTTGCAGATGGAGTATTACCATCAAATGAAGGTAGAGGATACGTTTTAAGAAGATTACTTAGAAGAGCTGCAAGAAATGGTAAATTATTAGGAATGAAAGAACCTTTCTTATATAAATTAGTTGATGAAGTTATAGCTGTAAGTGGAGAAGCTTACCCAGAGTTAGTAGAAAAAGCTGACTACATCAAAAAAGTTATAAGAATAGAAGAAGAAAAGTTCAATGAAACAATAGATAAAGGAAGCGAAATATTAGCTTCATATATAGAAGATTTAAAAAATAAAAATGAAAAAATTCTAAGTGGAGAAAATGCATTTAGATTATACGATACTTATGGATTCCCTGTAGACTTAACTAAAGAAATATTAGAAGAAGAACATTTAGAAATAGATGAAGAAGGATTCCAATCTGAAATGGAAAAACAAAGACAAACAGCTAGAGATGCTAGAGGTAACATGGATGGTGAAGCTTGGAAAGAAGATGCTATAGCTAAACTAGACAAAAACATAGTTACAAACTTTGAAGGATATGATACTTTATCTATAGAATCAACTGTAAAAGGTATAGCTAAAGACAATGAATTAGTAGAGTCTGCTAGTGTAGGAGATGAAGTTATAATAGTTCTTGATAAAACTGCTTTCTATGCAGAAGGTGGAGGACAAGTAGGAGATAAAGGTCTTTTAGTTAACAAAAACGAAGATGTTGTAGTTGAAGTAATAGATACTAAAAAAGGACCAAATAACACTATAAAACATATATGTGTTGTTAAATCAGGAATTATAAACTTAGGAGATGTAGTATATACTAAAGTTGATAAAGAAGTAAGATTAGCTTCTGCTAGAAACCACAGTGCTACACATATACTTCACAAAGTATTAAAAGAAGTATTAGGAGATCACGTTAACCAAGCTGGATCACTTGTTACTCCTGAAAGATTAAGATTTGACATAACTCACTTTGAAGCTATATCAAAAGATGAATTAAAACTTATAGAAGAAAAAGTAAATGATGCAATATTTGAAGCTTTAGACATAACTTGTGAAAACATGAGTATGGTAGATGCTTCTAAAAAAGGTGCTACTGCATTATTCGGTGAAAAATACGGAGATGAAGTAAGAGTTGTAACTATGGGAGACTTCTCAATGGAATTATGTGGAGGAACTCACTTAACAAACACTGCTCAAGTTGGTATGTTTAAGATACTTTCTGAAGGTGGAGTTGCAGCTGGAGTAAGAAGAATAGAAGCTATAACAGGTAAAGAAGTTTACAACTTCTTAAATAACAAGCAACACTTAATAAATGAAGTTTGTACTGCTGTAAAAGCTAGAGAAGATAACTTAACAGCTAGAGTGTCAAGCTTATTAGAAGAAACTAAAACATTAAATAAAGAATTAAATGAAGTTAAAGCTAAAATGAGTTTACAATCTGCTGACTCTATATTAGACTCTAAAGTAGATATAAATGGAGTTAACATAGTTACAGCTAAGTTTGAAGATATGGATATGGACACATTAAGAAATACTGCAGACACATTAAGAGACAAATTAGCTTCTGGTGTAGTAGTATTAGCTAATGTAGCAGGAGGAAAAATAAACTTTGTTGCTACAGCTACAAAAGATGCAGTTGAAAAAGGTGTTCATGCTGGTAACATTGTTAGAGAAGTTGCACAAACTGCTGGTGGAAAAGGTGGAGGAAGACCTAATATGGCACAAGCTGGAGCACCAGATGTAACTAAGGTTGACGAAGCTTTAAATCATGCAACTGAGGTATTAAAATCTCAAGTAAAATAATTAACAAAATAACAAACAAATAAAATGATAGGGGTGTTGTAGTATGAATGAAAATATGGATTTTACAATGAAATTCGAAGGTATAACATCTGAACAAATGAGTGTCAGTGAAGCTATTGATTTAGTATATGATGCTTTAACAGAAAAAGGATACAACCCTATAAATCAAATTATAGGTTACATTCTTTCAGGAGACTCTAGCTATATAACAAGTCATAACAATGCTAGAGGAATTATGAAAAAGTTTGAAAGAGATGAAATCCTAGAAGAGGTTATTACTTATTATTTGAACAATAGAAAGTAGGTCAATCTTATGAAAAAAAAGATTGTATCCTTATTAACTACATTAATTGTACTTATAAGTGCTATAACAACTACTAGTTTTGCAGATGATAAAGGAAAAGTAATACTTATTAACATGAATAGATCTAATCTAGAAGATATGTTAAGTATAGACTCTTTATCTAAAAAACTAGAGGATGAAGGATATATAGGGCTTATGAATATCATAGGTGACCGAGGTACTGATGATAGAAGGTCATATGCAGCAATAGGTGCAGGTGGAAGAGTTACTTTAGCAAGTCAAGGTCTTATAAACTTTGAAGAAGTAAATAAAGACAATGCCAAAGCCTATAAAGCTGAAACAGGACACAATCCTAAAAAAATAAATGATATGACTATAAACTATTCTCTAAGTGAAAACTTAGAGAATGGTTCTTATGGATCAAAACTTGGTTCACTAGGGCAAACTTTAGCGGACGAAAAAAAGAAGGTTTCTGTTATAGGCAATGCCGATAAAGTTAATAATGGAGAATTATTAATAAATAGAAACATAGCTTTAATGGCTATGGACAACATAGGTAGAGTTGAAGCTGGTAATGTAGACAATATAAATACAAAAGACAACACTATGCCTTATGGAATCAGAACTGATTATGATAAGCTAAAAAGTGAAACTAAAAAGTTTTATGATAATAGTGATGTAGTATTTGTAGAACTTGGAGATACATATAGATTAGATGAATATAGAAATTACTTAAATGACGAAACTTATAAAGATATGAAATCAAAAATATATAAAAATATAGATTCATATTTAAATGAAGTTTTTAAAATGGTAAATGAAAATGATACAGTTTATATAACATCTACATTTCCAAGTAGAGAAGACTATAAAAACCAAAAAAGACTATCACCTGTAATTAAATTTGAAGGTTCTGGTAAAGGAGTTTTAAGCTCTGCTACAACTAGAAGAGATGGTGTAGTTGGAAATATAGATATAGGTGTAGATATACTTTCTAAATTTGGTTTAGAAAATAAAGAAATGGTAGGAAAAAAATTAATAAATGTAGATAAAGAAAATAATATAGACTTTATAAATCATGAGTTTGAAAAAATGGTTTCTATGCTAGGAGTTAGAAGTACTATAGTTAACACTTCTGTAGGCATAGTTGCTGTGGCATGTGTAATAGCAACTATATTATTATTTTTTAAAGATAAAATGCCGAAAAAAGAAATGATCTTTGGTATTTTAAAAGAATTTATCAAGTTAGGTATATTAATACCTTTAGCATTTATAGTTGCACCTATCTTTAATTTATCTACACAATTTGGAATAGTTATGGAAATACTAGGAACCTTAATTGGGTTATATATTATAGGTAAAATATTCTTTAAAAATGATATAACTTATATGGGATTCTTTTCAATAATTACAATTATAGTTATAGTTATTGATTCTATATTTGGTACACATTTAATGCAAAATAACATTATGAGTTATGATGCAATAATTGGTGCTAGATATTACGGTATAGGAAATGAATATGAAGGCATAACAATAGGATGTGCTATATTTGCATTATCTGTACTAGTTAATTATAAGAAGATACCAAAGTGGAGTATAGTAGTATTTTCTTCAATAATTTTAATAACAAGTGCATATCCTTCGATGGGAGCTAATGTTGGAGGTTCAATCTCTGAATCTGTAGCATATGCACTGTTCATATTACTTGCATTTGATGTGAAGATGGATCTTAAAAAATATATATTGATAGGATTAGTTCCAGTTGTAATAGTATTTTTATTTGCAATCTTAGATATAATTTCTAAGAGTGAATCTCACTTGTCAGGATTTGTTAATCAAATTATAACAAATGGACCAGGGGCAATAGTTCAAACTTTTGCTAGAAAAATACAAATGAATATAGATATAGCTACAAGTAATATCTTTATAGTTATAGCTTTATTTATAGCTGGATTTATGACTAAGTTTATATTTAAACCAACTAAACATTTTAAAAAGTTGGAAGAAAAGTATCCATATATATTTAAAGGATTTGTAGCCTCTACAGTAGGATGTATAGTAACATTAGTAGTTAATGATTCAGGAATAGTTGCAGCATCAACAGCTGCTATTTATATACTTATACCATTATTGATTATGAGTATAAATATGATAATTTTTGATAGAGATTAAAAATTATGCTAAGGGGGTAACATTTTGTTACTCCCTTAATCTTTTCTACATAATGTGTTGAAATTAGAGTAGAATAAGAATATAGTATATACATATAGTTAATAAGTTACTAAAAATTGATTAATCAAGGAGATTTATATGATATTAGATGGAAGAATAATGGGGCTTGATGTCGGAGATAAAACTATAGGAGTTGCGACAAGTGATCTTATGGGAATTACAGCTCAAGGTGTTAAAACTGTTAGAAGAGTGGGTAAGAAAAAGGATATAGAAGAATTAAAAGCTATCATAAAAGAAAGACAAGTGACAAAGATAGTTTCAGGCCTTCCTAAAAATATGAATGGAACATTAGGACCACAAGGTGAAAAAGTTATAAAGTTCTGTGAACTTTTAGAAGAAGAAACTGGAATTAAAATAGAGTATTGGGATGAAAGATTATCTACTGTTGCAGCTGAAAGATCTTTAATAGAAGCTGATGTTAGAAGAGAAAAAAGAAAAAAAGTTATAGATATGCTAGCTGCTGTAATAATCCTTCAAGGATACTTAGATAGCAAAAGAATTTTCTAAAACCTATATAAAATAATGTAGATATACGTTATAATATATTTAAATAATTAAATTTGAGGTGAGGCACATGCAAGAAAATATAGTAAATTTAATAGACCAAGACGGAAACGAAATACAATTTGAAATAATATTAACTTTAGAAGCAGAAGGAAAAGAGTATGCTATACTTATGCCTTTAGATGATAATGAAGCAGAAGAAGCTTTAATATTTAGAATTGATTCAGATGAAGAAGGAGATATATTAACTCCACTTGAAAATGATGATGAGTATGAAACAGTTGTTGCTGTTTACAATACTTTAATGGAAGAAGAAGGATTAGATTACGACGAAGAGTAATTAATATTAAAATTGTATAGTTTATAATTAGGAGTACCAAAACGGTACTCCTTTTTTAAATCTAAAAAATAAAAAAATTATATGTTATAATAGAGTTAAAAAATGCAGGAGGAAGAATTTGACAAAATACATAGATTTAGTAATAGGATTAATTTTAATAGCATATTATGCTTACCTAGAAGTTAGGTATAATGGTATGGCATTTGATGGGTTTTTCTTAGGAGTTGGTATAGTTTTATTGGTATATCACTTTTTGAAAAACAAAGTAGTATTAAATAAAAAGTTAAAAAAGTTTATAAATATATTGATAGCAACAGGGTTAGCTATATTTTTAATAGTTGAAAGTTTAATTGTATTTTTCCCAAAACACAATTATGAAGATGATTGTGATTATATGGTAGTATTAGGAGCTGCAGTAAAAGGAACTACACCTAGCTTAACTTTAAGAAGGAGACTAGATACGGCTATAGACTACCTTAAAAAAAGTAAAGATGATTGTTACATAGTTGTTTCTGGAGGAAAAGGAAGCGGAGAAAAAATATCAGAAGCAGAAGCTATGAAAAGATATCTAGAAGAAAATGGTATATCAAAAGATAAAATTATAATGGAAGATAAATCTACTAGTACATATGAAAACTTTAAGTATAGTAAAGAAAAAATTGAAAAACATAGTAATAAAGATATAAATAAAGTAGGAGTCAAAGTTGTAACTACAGATTTTCATAGTTTTAGAAGCTTTTTAATAGCAAAAAAGAATGGATATGATGATATAACTTTCTGTACAGATAGATCTATAAAACAATTTATACCAGTATATTATGCGAGAGAATTTTTTGCAGTAATAAAATCTGCTATATTTGATATAGGGTTAAATATATAGATATTTAATGTAAATATTTCTAAAATAAGATTTAAATTTATTCAAATGGTTAAAATAGAATTAACAAAAATATAAGGGGAAATGCATATGAATAAATTTAAAAAAATTTGTATTATGTTAAGTGTATTAGTTATTATGATATTTACTGCAGGAAATATATATGCAATAAATAGTTATAATAAGTTAATAAATAAAAATGAATTAAAAGTAGCTACAGAACAACAAAATATGGAAACAGGTTCTGTACCAAAGAACAATGATGTATCTAATATATTACTAATAGGAAGTGATTCTGGCGATTTTAATGAAATAGGAAGGTCAGATTCAATGATGATTTTAACTGTAGATAATAAAAATAAAAGTTTAAAGTTAACATCTTTAGCAAGAGATACATTAGTTAATATACCTGGACATGGATATGAAAAACTTACACATGCTTATGCATATGGTAAGGCAGAACTATTATTAGAAACTATTGAAAAAAACTTAAAAATAGATATTGATGACTATATAGCAGTTAATTTTAATTCATTTATAGACTTGGTAGATGTCATAGGTGGAGTTGAAATAGACATACATGAAAAAGAAATATCGCATCTTAATGACGTTATAGTTAATTCATTTAATCTAGCTGAAAAAGAAGCTGAAGAACCTCAATTTATAAGAAGTGATGGAAAACAGTTATTAAATGGATATCAAGCACTAGCATATGCTAGAATAAGACAAATAGATAGTATTTATGAAAGAGATAAAAGACAGCGAGATGTACTAAAAAGTATTGCTAATAAATTAGTAGAATTACCAGCAACTAGCTATCCAAAAGTAATAAAAGAAATGCTTCCATATGTAGATGTTAACATTTCTATACCTAAATTAATTAAACTGGCAGTTACGTCTAAAGACTTATATAATTATGAGTTAAAACAAATGGAATTTCCACTTGAAGAATATAGAGAGTCGGGAAGATTAGCTAAAGATAATAGCTTTGTAGTAAAATGGGATAAAACAGAAAACTTAAAAAATTTAAGGAACTTTATATATAATGAGTAAAAAGATTATTAAAAAAGCTAATATTTGGGTATATTTATAAAAGTAAAGATAATTATCTTTACTTTTATTTAATTTAATAAAGTGTAATTGTGTACATATATTGACAAAGTCAATAATTTAAATTAAAATAATTAATAAAGATTATCATTTGAAAATAAAGGTGGTAAATATAAATGAACCAAATGGATATATTAAAGGAAAAATTAAAAGAAACGGGATTTAAGATAACACCTCAAAGAAGAGCGATAGTAGAGACGTTATTAAAACATAAGGATAAACATTTAAGTAGTGAAGAAATATATGATTTAGTTAGAACTGATTGTCCTGAAATAGGATTAGCAACAGTTTATAGAACTATGCAACTATTAGATGAAGTAGGGGCAATTTCAAAATTAAACTTAGATGATGGATGTATAAGATATGAAATTGATTTAGATGACTCTGATGCACATAATCATCATCATCTAATATGTAAAAATTGTGGGAAAATAATAGAGGTAAAAGAGGATTTATTAGATTCTATAGAGCTAGAGATTCAAAATTTATATAATTTTAGTATAATAGATCACGATCTTAAATTTTATGGTTTATGTGAAGAATGTAAGTAAAAATAAGCCCCTTATATAGGGGCTTATAATTTTATTAAGGTCAATATTATTATAAAAACTAAAAATATAACGAATACAATTTCTAAAAAGTTACTTAGTGCACCTCCAACCCTTAAAAATCCTAAAGAAAATTTTCTTTCACTAAAAGGATAAAATATTGGAATTCCTGATTTTGTAAATAAATCTCCTAAAAATAAATGAGACGAGTATCCAATAGTACCAAAAAAACATAGATTAGATAGATTAGTTAATATTTCTATTTGTTTAAGCAAAAAGCTTAGTATTAAAATTGCTAGTAAACTATGGGATAGTTTTCTATGTTTTAACCAAGGAAATACTGCAAGTATAATACTAGATAAGATAAAATAAAATTTACCATTAATTAGATATATACAAACTGCCAATAATATAAATATTAATGATAAAAATAATTTTCTTAAAAAACCATGAGTTATTTTAGCTTCTAGAATTATTATAGCTATAAATGTTACTAATGAACTTACTAAAAAATCATCGTTTATTTTTATAGAGATTAAAAATATCAATATATCTAAAAAATATATAATAAATTTATAAAATTTTTTTGAAAGATTATGGTTTAAAATTGTATTAGATATAATTGAGTTTGAAGTGTCTAAATCAGGCAGTATTGAACATACAGAACAAACTGCAATATTAATAAGAGAAAGAGGTTTATTAAATAGTATAGAAGCTTGTAATGAAGCCAATATACCTATCGTGAAGTGAGTTTTACCACGCATGTTAACCTCCTATAAATATTATAATTTGAGAATACCAAAATAATTATACTTTGTCAAAACAATACGGTAAATGTATTTTAAATATATCTTAAAATATAGTTCAAGTTGTGATACAATTATAATAACTGGTAAAGAGTGCGTGATTTGATATTATTTGTATATGAATTAAGAACGTTTTAGAGTGCGAAAAAGATATAGACAAAAGGAGATGATGCAATTGTTCAAAAAGAGTTTGAATAAAATTAAAGTTATGGCTCTGGGAGGGCTAAATGAAATCGGGAAAAACATGACTGTTATTGAATATAAAGATGAGATTATAGTTATAGATTCAGGATTAAGTTTTCCGGAAGAAGAGATGTTAGGGGTAGATATAGTTATACCTGATATAACTTACTTAGTTAAAAATAAAGATAGAATAAAGGGAATATTTATAACACACGGTCATGAGGACCATATAGGGGCATTACCTTACGTATTAAAGAAGATAAATGTTCCTGTGTATGCTTCTAAACTTACAGTAGGACTTATACAAGTAAAATTAAAAGAACATAAGTTAAACAACGTAAACTTAAATGTAATAACTCCAAAGCAAGTTATAAAACTTAAGAATTTCGATGTTGAATTTTTAAAAGTAAATCATAGTATACCAGATGCTTGTGCAATAGCAGTTCATACAGATCAAGGAATAATATTCCATACTGGGGACTTTAAAATCGATTTAACTCCAATAGATGGAGATGTTATGGATTTTCACAGAATATGTGAATTAAGCAAAAAGGGTGTATTATTAATGCTGGCTGACAGTACAAATGTTGAAAGACCAGGATACACTATGTCGGAGAGAACAGTAGGTACAGGATTAGATGATTTATTTAGAAAAGGTAGCAATAGCAGAATAATAGTTGCTACATTTGCATCTAACATACACAGACTACAACAAATAATTAATGCAGCTCAAAAATTTGAAAGAAAAGTTGCTGTTTCAGGTAGATCTATGGTAAATGTTATGGGTGTAGCAAGAGACTTAGGTTATATAGATATAGATGAAGACATGCTAATTGATTTAAATGATATTCATAAATATGAAGATAATGAATTAGTTATAATAACTACAGGGTCTCAAGGAGAGCCTATGTCAGCACTTGCAAGAATGGCATCTGCTGAGCATAAAAAAGTAGAAATAAGACAAGGTGATTTAGTAATAATATCTGCTCATCCAATACCAGGGAATGAAAAGCTTATATCAAAAGTAGTAAATTGTTTATTTGAAAAAGGTGCAGAAGTTGTATATGACGATGCAGCTGATATACATGTTTCAGGGCATGCTAAGCAAGAAGAGTTAAAATTAATGCATAGATTAGTTGCTCCTAAGTTCTTTATGCCAGCACACGGTGAATTTAGAATGTTAAAGAAACATGCAGAAATAGCAGAAGATTTAGGAATGCCAAGTCAAAACATATTTGTTATGAAAACAGGTGAGGTTTTAGAAATAGATAAAAACTCAGCTAAAGTAGCATCTCACATACCAACAGGAAATGTATTAGTTGATGGACTAGGTGTTGGAGATGTTGGAAATATAGTACTAAGAGATAGAAAACATTTATCAGAAGATGGTCTTATGATAGTTGTTGTTACTATATCTAAAGAAGACGGTAAAGTTTTAGCAGGTCCAGATATAATATCTAGAGGATTCGTATACGTAAGAGAATCAGAAGACTTAATGGATGGAGCTAAATCTGTAATAAAGAATGTGTTAACTGTTTGTGAAGAAAGTCATATAAAAGAGTGGGCATATTTAAAAAATAATATAAAGGATAACTTAAAAGAGTACTTATATCAAAGAACTAAGAGAAATCCTATGATACTTCCTATTATAATGGAGGTATAAATGAGAAAGATTGAATATAATATATTATATTCAATCTTTTTTACGTTTAAGGAATGTATGCTTAACGAATATTTGCTGATAACTCATAGTGTATAGTCATGCCAATATCTTGATGAAAGTAAAAAAGTACATTTTGAGCAACGGACGAAGTCGTTAGCGACATGAGCGAAGCGAATTTTTTATGGAGGTAAATTATGGGGATTTATGATAGTACTACAAAACTGGCAAGTGATATAAAGAGTAGCAAAGAATATAAAGAATTTAAAAAATATATGAAAATAGTTAAAAATAATCCAAAGTATGAATCGATTCTTAATAACTATAGAAAAATTCAAATGGAAATAAAATCTAGAAGCATGAATGGAGTAACGGTAGATAAAAATACTATAAAAACAGAACAAGAGTTAAGAAAGATAATATCAAATAATAAAGAATTAAGTAAATATCTAGATAGTGAATATAAATTTACATCTATGATGGAAAAAATAAATAAAATCTTAGCTTCAGCAGTATATGAAGATTATAGATAAGAAATATTGTATAAAATGAATGAAACTATTTAGTTAATATAACTATATATAAGAAAACGTTTCTAAACTATACTTTAATTATAGAAAACATAATTGGGGGAGATAAATATGGCAGAGGTAATTTTAAAAAGTATAGGGAAATCTTATGATAATGGGTATGAAGCGGTAAAGGATGTAAATATAGATATACAAGATAAGGAATTTGTTGTTTTAGTAGGACCATCAGGTTGTGGTAAATCAACTACCTTAAGAATGATAGCTGGGCTTGAAGAAATAAGTTCAGGAGAATTATATATAGGAGATAAGATAGTAAATGATGTAGCTCCTAAAGATAGAGATATAGCTATGGTTTTCCAAAACTATGCGTTGTATCCTCACTTAAGTGTTTATGAAAATATGGCTTTTGCACTTAAATTAAGAAAGATGCCAAAGGCTGAAATAGAAGCTAAAGTAAAAGAAGCAGCAAAAATACTAGACTTAGAAAAAGTTTTAGATAGAAAACCAAAAGCTTTATCAGGGGGACAAAGACAAAGGGTTGCATTAGGTAGAGCTATAGTTAGAAATCCTAAGGTATTCTTGATGGATGAACCTTTATCAAACCTAGATGCTAAACTTAGAACAGCGATGAGAACAGAAATAACTAAACTACATAAAAAACTTGGAACAACTTTTATATATGTAACTCATGATCAAGTTGAAGCTATGACAATGGCAGATAGAATAGTTATAATGAAAGATGGAGTAATTCAACAAATAGATACTCCTCAAGAAGTATATGACAATCCAAAAAATATGTTTGTGGCAGGGTTTATAGGTGCACCACAAATGAACTTGATAGATTGTAGTATATTAGAAGAAGAAAATGTAGTTTATGCAAAATCTGAAGGATTCAAGGTAGCTTTAGATAAAGTAAAGTCTGATGTGTTAAAGAAAAATGGATACTTAGGAAAAGAAGTTGTATTGGGTATAAGACCAGAAGATGTTCATATAGAAGATTTATTTATAGATAATAGCGAAGATACAATATTTAATGCAACTGTAGAAATAAGTGAACTTATGGGAGCAGAGGTATATGCTTATTTAACTGTTGGTGGAAAGAGTGTTACAGCTAGATTTGATTCAAGATACAATGTGAAATATGGGCAAGAACTAAAATTAGCATTAGACAAAAACAAAGTTCATATATTTGATAAAGAAACTACTAAAGCTATAAGATAATATATAATTTTAAAACTGTGAAACTAATAAGTTACTTTAGTTTCACAGTTTTTTTATGTATAATGAAAATTATAGATTTATAAAGGGGTATGGGGTGATAAATTGAAGGGATTAATAAACTTTTTTGAAGAACAGTTAGGTAAAAAAGTAAATATATATAAATATAAAAAAGGTAAAATTATAAAAAAATCCCAGCAAATTGTAGTTTGGGATAATAAAGAATATATTGTAGAGGTCATAGAAAATAATATTAACATTAAGTTAAATGGGAATTTCTATTTAATATATCAAAAAAATATAAATAAAGAGATACTAGATAAAGTTTTTAAAAGTCTTTATGAGACTGTAAATATAATAAAATACAATGGGAACTACATATTAAATACTAATGAATTAGGTTTAATAGATGAAAATACACCTCAAATAATAGAAACAGAAGTGTATGAAAAAACTTATATAATAAACCTAGGTACAATTAGTAATAGAGAAGAATTTGATTTAAAGATAGATTTGGCTAATAGATTAAAAAGATATATATTTATTGAAAATAGCGATAGAAAGTATTTTGATATATATGATTTAGGTATATACAATTTAATTGAATTAGTAAGAAAAGAAAAATCTTATCCAACTTTATTTGATTATAACCTAATTGACAAGGTAGATAATTTAGTTTTAGAAACAGGAATAGCTTTTATAGAAAATGGGTTTAATATATCTAAAACATCTAATAATATATATCTTCATAGAAATACATTGATATATCGATTAGAAAAAATAAAAGATATAATGGGTATGGATATAAGAAATTTTAATGAAGCACTTATATATTATGTAATAGTTAAAGATTACTTAGTAAGTAAAAACATGTAAAATGCAGGTGATAAAATGAAAATAATAGTTATGAAAGTTAATTTAAGAGCGAGTTGGGTACATTCCCTAAAAGAAAAGAGAATGGTAGTTAAAAGCTTGATAAAAAGAATTCAAAACACCTTCAATGTATCTGTTGGTGAAGTTGAAAATCAAGATATACATCAAAGTATAGTAATTGGATTAAGTGGAGTTTGTGTAGATAATAAACAGGCTAATTCAATTATTGATAATATAACAAATTTTATATATGAAAATACAGACGCAGAAGTTATACATATAGATAGTGATATTGATGTTTACTAAATACCTCGCATAAATTTAGGTAAAATGTGAAAAAATAGTATCAAATAAAACATCAAGAGGTGAAATTAATGAAACGATTTACCAGTATAGTTTTAGCTATGATGATGGTTATAATGGTTTTTGGGACAAACTCATTTGCAGATGACAAAAAAGCACAAGGACCTATTAACTTATCCTCTAAGTCAGCTATATTAATGGATGTAGGAAGTGGTCAGATACTATTTGAAAAAAATCCACATGAAAAACTTCCTCCAGCTAGTGTTACGAAAGTAATGACTATGTTGCTTATAGTTGAAGCATTAGATAATGGAAAGATAAAATTGGATGATGAAGTACAAATAAGCGAAAGAGCATCAGAAATGGGAGGAAGTCAAATATTTTTAGAACCAGGAGAAACACAAAAAGTAGATGACCTTTTAAAAGGAATAGCTGTTGCATCTGCTAATGATGGTTGTGTTGCTATGGCTGAGTTTATAGCGGGAAGTGAAGAAGAATTTGTAGCTATGATGAATAATAAAGCTAAAGAATTAGGAATGAAAGATACTAATTTTGCTAATACAAATGGATTACCAGTAGAAAATCATTATACATCAGCACATGATATAGCTATAATGTCTAAAGAATTATTAAAACATGATAAAATAACTAAGTATCTAACAACATGGATGGATCAAATTGTAGTAGGTAAAAAGAGAGTATCTATTGGACTTGCAAATACTAACAAGATGATAAAACACTATCAAGGAGCAACAGGAGTTAAAACTGGATTTACACAAGAAGCTAAATATTGCTTATCGGCATCAGCTAAAAGAGGAGAAACACACTTAGTAGCCGCAACCTTAGGAGCACCTACAACACAGGAAAGATTTAAAGATGCATCGTCATTATTAAGTTATGGATTTGCAAACTATGAAAGTGTAAAATTATGTTCTAAAGGTGATACAGTTGCAACATTAACTTTAGATAAAGCTGAAGATAATAAAGTAAACTTAGTTGCTAAAGAAGATTTAAGTGCACTTATTAAAAAAGGAGAAAGTAAAGACTTTACTAAGAAGATAGATGTAGTTAAAGATTTAAAATTACCTGTAAAAAAAGGTACTGAATTAGGAAGTATAAGTATCTATAAAGGTGATAAGCAAGTAGGCAAAGTTATGCTTGTAAATGAAAAAGATATAAAAAAAGCAGGATATTTCAAAATGTTTGAAAGAGTTATAGATAGTATATTTTAGATAAAAGGCCTAGATAATCTAGGTCTTTTATAATTTAAATCTTAAATTGATTATAAGTATATATATTGTTATAATAATATTAAAACTTAAAAATAGGAGAGAATTTAATGAATATTTTAAGCCAGTTTTTAGTAGGGGCAGTAGGTATAGCGGTAGCTATATCAGTTCATGAGTTTGGGCATGCGTATGTAGCTCATCTTTTAGGCGATGATACAGCTAAAATGAGCGGAAGAATGACTCTAGACCCTATGAAACATGTTGATCCGCTTGGACTTATAATGCTTATAGTGGCTAGGTTTGGATGGGCAAAGCCAGTTCCAGTAAATCCAAACAACTTTAAAAATTATAAAGTTGGGAACTTATTAGTTTCTTTAGCAGGACCATTATTTAATGTAATAACAGCAATAATAGTTATAAACTTAATGGGATTTGTAAAATTAGAAGCTTTAATTATTATATTAGATAGTATTTTTATGTATAATGTAGGATTTGCAGCATTTAACCTTTTACCGTTACCTCCATTAGATGGATGGGGTATAGTATCTACTTTTATACCACTTAAGTATTATGATGCGGTATATAAATATGAAAGTATGAGTACTTTTATATTTATAGTGTTAATATTAACTAACATACATGTAATAATATTAGACCCTATAGTAAAAGTACTATATAGTATAATTAGCATGTTTATATTTTAGAGTATAAATTAAAAAATTTAGAGGTAATTTATGAAGTATAGTGTACAACTTAAGGTATATGAAGGGCCATTAGATCTTTTATATGATCTTATAACTAAACATAAAATAGATATAAAGGATATATCTATTATAGAAATAACGAAGCAGTATTTAAAGTATTTAGATATGCTTGAAGAGTTTGATTTGGAAATAGCAAGTGAGTTTATAACCATGGCATCAAAACTTTTACAAATCAAGTCAAAGTATTTATTATATAAGCAAAGAAATGATGAGGAAGAAGAAGATCCAAGATTAGAGCTTATGGAACAACTTGCAGAGTATAAAAAATATAAAAATGCTGCACAAGATTTAAAAAATAATGTAACGTATGTAGAAGATATATTCTATAGAAAAAAAGAAGAAATAGTAGTAGAAGAAAATTTAGACCTAGAAACTATATCTTTAGATGCTATAGTAAAAATACTTCCTCATATATTAAATGTTAAAGAGAATAGTGAAGAAGAAGTAGTAAAAGATGATAAGCTAAATAAGATTGTTAGAACTCGTATTATATCTGTTGAAGAAAAAATGCACTATGTAAGAGATATTATAAAAGAAAAAGAAGATGTTAAATTTACAAGCTTAATATCTAATTATCAAAAGGATGAAGTTATAGCGACATTTTTATCTGTTTTAGAGCTTATAAAAACTCATGAAGTAATTGTTGTTCAAGATTTATTCTTTGATGATATCTTAATAAAGAGAAATATGGAGAGTTAATATGAGACGTGATGAAATAAAAAGTATTATAGAAGCTATAATGTTTGCATATAGTGAACCTATAAGTATAAAAGAGTTAAATAATGCTATTAATGAAGAACTTTCTTCAAAAGAAATAGAAATAATGTTAAATAGTTTAATTGAAGATTATAAAGAAAATAATAGAGGGATACAAATTATAAAATTACAAGATAAGTATCAGATGTGTACAAACAAAGAGTATTCATCATTTGTAAAAAATATTTTAGAACCTAAAAGAAAGAAAACTTTAAGTCAGGCAACATTAGAGGCATTAACTATAATAGCTTACAAACAGCCTATAACAAAAGTTGAGTTAGAAGAAATAAGAGGAGTTAAAAGTGATAAAGTTATACAGACTTTACTTGAGAACGAACTTATTTATGAAGCTGGAAGGTTAGATAAAATAGGAAAGCCTATAATATTTAGAACAACTGATGAATTCTTAAAATTACTAAACATTGAAAAATTAGAGGATTTACCTTCAATAGAAAATTATGAAAATGAATAAAGTCGCAATAGCAGATATTGATTAAGTTATATCTTAATTAGTATCTGCTATTTTTATGCATAGTTTTGAAAAAATGGAAAATAATATAAATATGAAATATATAGATTTAGGAACTATATTTATTTTTTTATTAAAGATAATATTGCCTTTAGCTTTATTAATTTATTTTATATTAAAAAGCAGTATACACATAATTATAACTTCAAATATAAATAATAAGGATATAGAGGTTAAGGTATCTATAAGATATCTATTTAACTTAATTAATATAACAAAAACTATCTATCCAATAAGTAAGAGCAATGAAGAAAAAAAACAAACAAAACAAAAGGAGGATGTTAAAAGTAATTCTAAAAAAATTAACTTAAAGATGATAGAAATACAGAATTTGTTAGTTTTATACAGAATTATTAGAAAGGTAAAAGTAACACGAATATATTCAGATTTTAACTTTGGTAGTGAAAATATACAATTTACATCTTTTATATACGTTTTAGTTAATGCTATATATGCAAATGTAGATAATTACTTAAAACCACAAAATATGTATTTGAAAGTGATTCCATGTTACAACAAAAACTACATAAAGCACAAAGGAATATTACATATAAGTCCTACTATAAAAGATATAATAACTTTAACTAGAGGATTGATTAAAATATATATACAAATTAGAAAATATGAAAAGGTTAAGTATGGCAAGGAGGCTAAAGATAATGAGATCAGCAAACTCAATAAAAAATTTAATGGATACAACACTTGATTCTATTAGAACAACCATTGATGCAAATACTATAATAGGAGATCCTATAAAAGCGGATAATACAGTTGTAGTACCTATATCAAAAGTAACGATCGGTTTTGGTATAGGAGGAGGCGAATATTCAAGGGGAAATAGTAACAATAAAAAAAGCCAAGATGATGAAAATAAAGATGATACAAATTTTGCAGGAGGTAGTGCAGGAGCTATATCACTTCAACCTGTTGCATTTGTTGTAGTAGAAAATGGAGAAACAAGATTAATGAGCTTAGATCATAACATAAATATGGTAGATAATATTCTAAGTGTAACTCCACGAGTTTTAGAAAAAATTCAAAAACTAAAAAATAATGAAAACGAAGTTAAAGACAATAAAGAATGTTAAATTTAAATGAAGCTATAAAGGTGTAATAAATATTTTACCTTTATAGCTTTTTGATTTACAAAGATTGTTATTAAAATATTTTACATCTAAATTATTTGTAACTTAAAAAATTAGAAAAATAATAGTATAATAAGAATAGGTTAATAAATTTTAGTGTTGTAATATTTAATGAGGTGACTATATGGAAAATAAAGAAATATCAAAGCTGATGCTCCAAAGCATGAACAGCTATCAAAATTTAATTAAAACTACAAATACAGATAGATACAGATTAGGGAAAGTTTTAACTAAAAAACAATTTTTTACATTAGTAGAAATACAGAAGCATGACAAAATAGAACTTAAAAACTTAAGTAGAGAACTATACGTTTCTACATCAAGTTTATGTATACTTTTAAATAAGTTGGTTGAATTAGGTTATGTATATAGGGAAGAAGACAGTAAAGATAGAAGAAATACTTTTTATGGAATTACTAAAGAAGGTGAAGAAATAATAAATACAGAAATAGATAAATTTATGCACATAATAAACGATAAAATAGATAAATTAGATTTAGATAAAAAGAAAGAATTAGAGGAAAGTTTACAAAAAACTATAGATATAATGAACGAGATAATATAGTTATAAAAAAATACTTAAGGTTTAGATAGCATTATAATACAAATTTATACAAATTTTTAAAGCTGACTTAAAAAGTTATTTAATTTTACTCAAATCAGTACAATGTAGGTAAATTGTGGTATAATTAAACTAACCTAAGATTTTAAATTTTCTTCTTACAGATTAAAGTATATTTTACTCGCTTAACGGCGAGTATTTTTTTTATTTATTAATCAGAATATTTAGAAAAAATATACAATACATGTGATATAATAAATATATATAGATAATTTAATGGGGGAGATTTAATGGGGGATAAAATAAATTATACTGAAAAAAATTTTGATGTATATACAAAGATGATAAAGTATGTTAGAAATTTAAAAATGTTGGAAGTTAATAAACGAGAAATAAATCAAAAACTTTATAACATGTATGTAAATTTAAGCTCTAAAAACATAGATTTAAAAGATTATGTAGTTAATCCCAAAACATTTTGTGATAAGCTATGTAGTGATTATGTTAAAAATACTTCTATGTATCTACTATACTTAGAAACTCTAAAAAAGTTTTCTATTGTTGTTGCAATACTAGCTTTAGGTTGTGATATGCTTTTAGACAAGCCATTAGTAAGTAAATATTTCATATATATTTTAATAGCAGCTTTTGTAGTTTCAATAATATTAACTTATTTGAAATTGTATAGAGCAAATAAATATGGAGTAGAGGAAGAACCTTTAAGTTATAAGATAATATACAACTTAGTTGCTTTGATTTTAGTAATTCCATTATTTATTTTAAGAAATGAAATAAAAGCAAATGGAGATATTAGTATAATTCTTATAGGAATAATATCTATTTGTACATTTTTTATAAGTTCTTTAATAATTAAATTAAATAAAAATAATATAGATAAAAAAATAAGCTGTAAGAGTACTAACTAGCACTCTTACAGCTTATTTTTTCTTTTTTTAAAAGTAAAATCTATACTATTTTTATCATTGATGAATAAAGGAATATAAACCATAGATGTAATTATTATAAATAAAACTACACTATATAAATTGCTATTTGAAAAGCTATAAGTGTAACTTGCATTAGTTAGACTATTTAATAAAAATGTAAATAAGAAGAAAAGGCTACAGGCTTTTAAATTGTCTAATATACAATTAGAGTTAACTTTAAACTTTCTAACTCCAACTAAATACACTAAAGAATATAAAAGTAACAATCTAGAACTTATATAGAAAAAATATAATATATGAGGGAACTCAAAATACATATCTTTAAAGAATATTAAATCTCCAATAGAACAAACAATGCTCCAAGAGAAAAAAACATTAAATAAATGGTACTTTTTAAAATACAAAATAGCTATACAAATATAAGTTGTGATTCTAGTTATGTTTATAGGTAACGTATATAAAACGTTATAACTACCTAAAGATATTAAACAGATTTGCTCAAGTAAGATTTCAAAAATAAATGAAAAACAAATTATCTTTTCAATTAAATAGCTATATGGAAGTAAGTTTTTAGTAAGTTTTGGTAGTGAGAATAAAAATATAGCTACGAAAATTAGAATTAATAGATGTTCATTTGAAAATACAAAATTAGAATTCATAGACTTCCCCCTAACTATTAATATTTTTAAATATATACCCTTAAATTAAATCAAATAAAACAAATATGTAATCATGTCCTTTTATATATTATATTCAAAATAGTTATTCATGATATACAAAAATTAAAAAATTACATAAATATTTAATTGTAACAAAATGAGTCATACTTAATAAATTAGTATTATAAGAAATAAAGAAGTAGACATTAAAAATTTATCTAAGGGAAGTGATTCTTTGAAAAGAATATGTATACAACCATGTGCTGATTGTGGCAGTGAATATTGTCCATGTCATTTAGCATACTCAGGAGATTGTATTCAGTGTAGTTTAATTCAAGGTAGTAAAACATGTGATTGTATATGGCAGGGGGTATGTATATACAATGAAGTTCAGCATAACAAAAATATGAAATGTAATGAAAAGATAGATGTGTTATGTGATGTCAGTAAGAAAAAAGAATTATTAACAGATGTATATTTATTAGAAATAAAAACTCCTAGAAAACTATTAGAGCAATTGATAAATCCAGGATCATATATTTTATTAAGAGGTAAAAATGAACTTGATTCTAAGTATAATGTACCTATATCTGTTATGGATATAGATTTAGAAAATGAACTATTAAAAGTAATTATCAAAGAAGTAGGGCACAAGACTAAAACTTTATTAAATTTTGATAAAGTATGGGTTAGAGGACCTTATTTAAATGGAGTTTTAGGACTTAAAGAATTCAAATTAACTAACAATAGTAATGTAGCAGTAATATTAAGTGGATTATCTCAAGTTAATGCTCCAAAAATAATAAAATATATTTTGAAAAATAATAACAATGTAGAAGTTTTTGTAGATACAAGAAGAACTATATTAGATGAAGTAATTGAAAGAATAAAAGAATTAAATGTAAACATACATTTTATAAATATAAAAGAAGATGAAGATTTAATAAAAGATTATATTGTAAGAAATAATGTAGAATTAGTTTATAGCGGTGGGTTTAATTCATTTAATAGAGAGACTATGAAGTTAGTAGATAGTATAGATGAAAATATTAGATTTGCAATAGCTAATAACAACTTGATTGTATGTGGAGAAGGAATATGTGGAGGATGCACGGTTATAGTTAATGGAAAGAGAATGAAATCGTGTAAAGCTCAAATTGATGGTAGAGATTATCTAAAAAGCTTGAAATAAATTATAAGTTTTATAATTAAGGGGGAAAAGGAATATGCCAAAAGTTGTAGTTATAGGTGGAGGCTGGGCTGGTTGTGCAGCTGCAATATCTGCAAAAAAAGCAGGAGCTGAAGTTGTCATATTAGAAAGAACAGATTTACTATTAGGTCTTGGAAATATTGGTGGAATAATGAGAAATAATGGAAGATATACAGCTACAGAAGAAGCAATAGCATTAGGAGCAAGGGAGTTATTCGAATTAACAGACAAATATTCAACACATAAAGACATGGATTTCCCGGGACATAAACATTCTACAATATATAATGTTACAGAAATCGAAAAACCAGTAAGAGAAAAAATAATAAGTATGGGGATTGATGTAAGATTTTTTTCAAGAGTAATAGATGTTAAGTTAAATGGTAAAAAAATAGAAGCAGTAGTATTAGAAGATGGAGAAATAATAAGTGGAGATTCATTTGTAGAAACTACAGGGTCATCAGGCCCAATGGGAAATTGTACTAAGTATGGAAATGGATGTGCAATGTGTGTTCTTAGATGTCCATCTTTTGGAGGAAGAGTAAGTATAACAGCTAAGTGTGGAGTAGAAGATATGTATGGTAGAAGAAATACTGGAGAATTAGGTGCATTTAGTGGATCTATGAAGTTACTAAAAGAAAGTTTGAGTGAAGAAATACAAAAAGATTTAAATGAAAAAGGTTGTGCAGTAGTTCCTTTACCAGAAGAACTTATAAATACTGAAAAATTAGATATAAAAGTATGTCAACAATATTCATTACCTGAGTTTGCTAAGAACTTAGTATTAATAGATACAGGTCATGCTAAGTTAATGGCTCCATTTTATCCTCTTGAAAAATTAAGAAAAATACCAGGATTTGAAGCAGCGATAATAGTAGATCCATATTCAGGAGGCAAAGGAAACTCTATAAGATACTTGTCTGTTGCTCCTAGAGATAACTATATGAGAGTTACAGGTGTAGAAAACTTATTTGTAGGTGGAGAAAAAAGTGGATTCTTTGTAGGGCATACAGAAGCAATATGTACAGGAAGTTTAGCAGGTCATAATGCTGCTAGAAACTCAATAGGGATGTATCTATTACAATTACCTACAAGTATAGCTATTGGAGACTTTATAGCTCATGCTAACAAATCTTTAAAAGAAGAAGGAGCAGATAAACTTAAGTTCACTTTTGCAGGAAGTGTATATTTTAATAGAATGAAAGAATTAGATTTTTATACTACTGATAAAAAATCAATAGAAGAAAGAGTAAGAAAAACAGGGCTTGAAGGCATTTTTGACAAGAAAATAATTAGATAAAAACTAGGGAGTAACAATTTTGTTACTTCCTTATTTTTGTTGAAAATACTAATAAAAGACAGAATATTACATATAATTACAAAAGTGTAATTGAATATATTACAGTAAAGTAATAATATATTTATAGATTATGAAAATTTCAGAGGAGTACACATATGAAAAAATTGATTTATTTCATTATGCCACTAATCATAGGAGGTATATTTTTATTTGGGCTAGATAAATTTCTTGATGTCAAAATTGATGAACTATTACAAGAAAAAAATCTAGTGCCTATTATGAATAACTCTTTAAGTAATGTAAAAGACAAAGGGGTTATTGTAAATAATTATTTCTTAGAAAATAAAGACATTATGATGTTGGGATCATCTGAATTAGGGCATTCAACGAAACAACATCCTACATATTACTTTAATACTAATAGAAGTAAAGATGGTATTTTTACAATAGGGAGAGCATATACTCAAAGTTTACAAGATTCAGCGATAATAGGGAGTGTAAACCCTAATATAAAAGATAAAAAAGTGGTTTTATTAATCTCAATGCAATGGTTTATGGATAAAGAGGGAGTTACACCTCATCATTATCAAACCAGATTTTCTCCTGTGCAATTTTATTCGTTTTTAGATAATCCTGATATATCAAAAGAAAATAAGTTAAAATTTGCACAAAGATCAAGTGATTTACTAGTTGGAGCAGGCGAGTTTAAACCAGAAGCTGTATATGCAAACTTATATGGGGATAATTCTTTAATTGCAAAAACAGAGAAAGCTTTATTATCTCCTTATTTTGAAGCGAGAAAATATTTTGTCACTCTTAAAGGGAAAGGATTATTGTATGAAAGACTAGTAGGATTAAAAGACAAAACTACTACAAAACAAACAAATCCAATAAACTGGAAGAAAGAGGAGCAAAAAGCTATACAAGATGCGAAAAAAAGAGTCGGAAATAATGACTTATGTATAGACAAAATATATTACAAAAAGAACTTTGGTGAAAATTTAAACAAAGTTAAGGATAAATACAAAGATGTAGATTTATTAGAATCAAAAGAGTTCTATGATTATAATCTTAACTTAGATATATGTAAGGACTTAGGAATAAAGCCTGTAGTAGTACTTATACCTGCTATGGACAAATTCTACAATGTTACAGGAATATCTAAGGGAGAAAGACATGAATTCTATGATAAAGCCGGTGCGATGGCAAAAGAGCATGGATTTGATGTAATTGACCTTAGAGATAAAGAAACGGAAAAATATTATTTAAGAGATGTAATGCACCTTGGTACGAAAGGATGGGTAGATGTCTGTGAAAAGCTATTTAAAGAATTTGATGAGCAATAAATATTTAATGATGAGTATAGGATTTACTGTAGTTATAATAGCAGCTATATTAATTTTAGCATTTACTCCATTTAAGGAGTTACCATTTATATATAATGAGTTTTAATGGGAGGATTACAAATGAAAATTATTGAAGGCATAAAAAAGTATGCAAACACAGATAGAATAGCATTAAAATGTAATGATGAAAGTCTTTCATATAAAGATTTAGATAAATATTCAGAAGCTATAGCAGTATATTTAAAAGAAGTATATAAAGAAGAAGATACACCTATAGTTATATACGGAAATAAAGAAAATCTTATAATGGCATGTATGATAGGTGCTTTAAAATCAGGAAGAGCATATGTGCCACTAGATATAAGTTTTCCGTTAGATAGAGTTTTTGAAGTAACAAAAGAAGTTAAGCCTAAAGTTGTATTTAACTTTAGTGATGAAAAAGACTTTGATGGATTAAATGTTATAAACAAAGATGAACTTGAAAATATAATTAAAAAATATGAAGGAATAACTGTAGACAAAGAATCTTGGGTAAAAGAAGATGAAAATGCATACATATTATTTACATCAGGAAGTACAGGAAAACCTAAAGGAGTTCAAATTAGCTCAAATAACTTAGATAGTTTTGTAGATTGGATTAGTCCTTACTTAAAAATAGATGGAAGTGAGAAAGTAATTATGAATCAAGCAGCATATTCATTTGACCTTTCAGTTACATCTATATATCCAGGATTAGTAAATGGAGCTACATTATTTTCATTATCAAAGAAGGTATTAGCAGATTACAAAGAGTTATTTAAACAGTTTAAAGAATCTGATATGGCTGTTTGGGTATCAACACCATCATTTGCAGGCGTTTGTGTAACAGAAAATGATTTTAATAGTGAAATGCTTCCAAAATTAGAATCTATGATATTTATAGGAGAAGCTCTGCCAAAGAGTTTAGCAAAAGAACTTTTAGATAGATTCCCAAATACAAGAGTTATAAATGGATATGGTCCAACAGAAGCTACAGTTGGAGTAAGTGTAAATGATATTACATACAATGAAATAAATGATGAAAAGAGTTTACCAGTTGGATATCCTATGGAGAATTGCAAAATTAAAATAGTAGATGAAAATGGAACTGAAGTTAAAGAAGCTGAAAAAGGCGAAGTTGTAATAATAGGACCATCAGTATCTAAAGGATACTTTAATAATAAGGAAAAAACAGATGAAGTATTTTATTATGATGAAATAGATGGAGCAAAATATAGAGCATATAAAACAGGGGATATGGGATATATGCTAGACGGGAATATATACTACTGTGGTAGAAAAGATTTCCAAATAAAGTTAAATGGATTTAGAATTGAAATAGAAGATATAGAAAATAATTTAAGAAAAGTTGATAATGTAAAAAATGCAATAGTTTTACCAGTATACAAAGATGAGAAAATAGCTTATCTAAGAGGGATAGTAGAACTAAAAGAAAAAAATGAACTAGGAAACCTTAAAAATGGTATGTTAATAAAGAAAGAATTAGGAAAATACATACCAGGATATATGATTCCTAGAAACATAAAGGTTATAGATGAGTTTCCAACAAATATTAATGGAAAAATAGATAGAAAGAAACTTATGGAGGAAAATTAATGACTTTTTCGCAATATGGAGATTATTTTTATCTTTATATATTACTATTAACGTCAATCCCAGCAATAGTGTTAGGGCTTACTGGTAAGAACATAAAGTACTATGGAATGATAGCTACAGCGTTTATGATATTTTTAATAGTTGGAGTAAATGTGCATTTATCATTTTTAATAGCCTTTATTATAATTGAGGTTATAGTAGTTAAAGGATATGAATATGTAAGGAAAAAAACTGATAATAAATGGATATATAGATTATTTCTATTAGCATCAATGTCACCAATTATAATAAATAAACTTTCACCGTATACATCATTTGGTGTTATTGGGTTTATAGGAATATCATATTTAAACTTTAGAACGATACAAATGGTTATTGAAATTTATGATGGGGCAATAAAAGAAGTTAAATTAATAAATATGCTTTACTTTGTTTTATTCTTCCCAACACTAAGTTCAGGGCCTATAGATAGATCAAGAAGATTTGAAAAAGATTTAGAAACTATAATACCTAGAAATGAATATATAAATGATTATTTAATTCCAGGGGTTAAAAAAATAGTTATGGGAATTGGATATAAATATGTAATAGCATTTTTAGTTAATACATACTGGATGTCAAAGATACCATCACAAATAAATTTTGTAAATGCAATGAGTTATATGTATGCATATAGTTTATACTTATTCTTTGACTTTGGAGGATATAGTTTATTTGCAGTAGGGACAAGTTATATATTTGGAATAAAAGCTCCAGATAACTTTAATAAGCCATTTATAAGTAAAGATATGAAAGAGTTCTGGACAAGATGGCATATAAGTCTTTCTAGATGGTTTGGAGATTACATATTCTCAAGATTTGTAATATCTTCTATAAGAAAAAAGAGATTTAAAAAAAGGGCAACTGCTTCACATGTTGCTCAAATGATTACAATGCTAGTTATGGGATTTTGGCATGGGTTAACATGGTTTTATATAGTGTATGGAATATATCAAGGGTTAGCACTTGTCTTAACTGATATATATCAGAAGAAATCTAAGTTTTACAAAAAACATAAAAAAGAGAAATGGTTTGAAGCTGTGCAAATTGTGACTACATTCCACATTGCTTGCTTTGGATTATTGATTTTCTCAGGATATTTTGCTTAAATTTAAGGAGGAATACTAAATGCAAGAAACAGTTATAGGAATATTTGAAGATGTTTTAGGGTGTGATGAAATAAGAGAGGATTTAGATTTAGACTTATTTGAAGCTGAACTTTTAGACTCTCTAGCTATAATAGAAGTATTACTTGAGATAGAAGAAAGACTTGGTATAACACTTCAACCAACAGATTTAGAAAGAAGTGATATGGCTACAGTAAATAACTTAACTAAGTTTTTAGAAGCTAGAAAATAAATTATTAAAAAATAATATTAAAAAAGGAGGAAAATGCTCCTCCTTTTTTAATATACATCACTATAATTCATATATTCAATTATATCGTTATAAATTTCAACAACAGAAGAAATATTTGTCATTGTATTATCAAAATATAATTTTATGACATCTTCAGTTTTGTATAATATTAAATCTTTATTGTCTGGATTTATAAATGATATAGTTTTTTCGCTGTTATACTCATCAACATCGATAGTTTTTACAACGCAGTTATGTTTACTTATTTTAGTAGCAATATTAAATAATAAGTCATCGCTACAGTTTTCCAGCTTAATAACTAAGCAGTGAAATGTAGTTTTAAAATTCATAATAAACCTCCTTGGATAAAGTTTGATTTTAGTATATAATAATACCCTAATAAAAATTTTATCATATTTAGTCAAAAAAACAAATTTGCAAAATAGAAAAATAGATATATAATAATAAAATAGACTAGATATGGAAATAACTAAGCTATATATATATTTTAGAGGAGAGAGTTTTATGTCAAAGGTTGCAAAAGCAGCAGTAGGTCTTATGGCTGCAACACTAATAGCCAAAATGATGGGGTTTGGTAGAGAACTAGCCTTAGCATCGGCATACGGAGCATCAGGGACAAGTGATGCCTTTTTAGTAGCTATGAATATACCCGCAGTTATATTCTCAGCAATAGGTACATCTTTAGGAACTGCTTTCATACCGCTTTATTGTGAGTTGGATTCTAAGCAGGGAAAGAAAGCTTCGCTTAAATTTACAAATAATGTATTCAATATAGTAATACTTATATGTTTAATCATTTCTGTATTTGGAGCTATATTTACAGAACCAATAGTTAAACTATTTGCAGTAGGGTTTAAAGGAGAAACTTTAGTACAAGCAGTGTACTTCACTAGAGTATTAATTCTAGGAATGGCATTCCTAGGAATGAGTTATATAATGATGGCATTTTTACAAGTTAAAGAAAACTTTATAATACCAGGATTAATGCCAGTTCCATATAACATACTTATAATAGTATCTATATTCTTAAGTGTTATGATTAACCCAAATCTATTACCTTGGGGAACTTTATTTGGATTATCATTACAATTTGTATTCCAATTTCCTTTTGCATATAAAAAAGGATTTAGATACAGACCGTATGTTAATTTAAAAGATGAATATTTAAAGAAAATGATATGGTTAATTGCACCTGTTTTAATAGGAGTTGCTGTTACTCAAGTTAATACAATAGTAGATAGAACAATAGCATCTACACTAGTTGAAGGTAGTATATCTGCACTTAACTACGCTACAAAACTTAATCAGTTTGTTATGGGTATGTTTATAGTTTCAATATCATCAGTTATATACCCGATGCTTTCAAAGTTATCAACAGAAAATAATATAAAGAAATTTAAAGAATCTATAGTCACTGCTATAAATGTTGTTATATTAATAATAATACCAATATCAGCAGGAGCTATAATACTGGCAACACCTATAGTCAGATTACTATTTGAAAGAGGAGAATTTGATGCCAGAGCTACATCTATGACAGCAATAGCATTAACATTTTACTCTATAGGTATGTTAGGTTTCGGACTTAGAGATATATTAGGTAAAATATTCTATTCTTTAAAAGATACTAAAACACCTATGATAAATGGTATAATAGCTATGTTTTTAAATATAGTATTAAATCTAGCTTTTGTTAAATTTACTAATATGCAATTAGCTGGATTAGCATTTGCAACTAGTATATCATCATTATTTACAATAGCATTATTATCTGTAAGTTTAAGAAAAAAAATAGGTGCATTTGGTGGTAAGAAAATAGTATCGGTACTTATAAAGGCTTTAATATCAGCATTTATAATGGCATTTGTAACAAGGGGATCATATAACTTACTAGATGGAATTTTAAGCACAGGATTCATTCAAGATGCAATAAAATTAGGAGTATCTGTAGGACTAGGTGCTATAGTATACGGAATATTTATAATAATATTTAGAGTTGATGAAGTTAAATTAATCTTTAAAATGTTAAAGAAGAAAATAAAAAAATAAATCATATATATTAAACTACAGCATATGCTGTAGTTTTTTTATGATTAAAGAAACTATACTTAACAAAATATGATAGTTAAGTTATTTTATTTAATTATAAAAAGATTTTAAATATAAATGTGAAATAAAAGGATATTTGTTATAATATATAGAATTTATAGTAAGTATACTAATTATTTAATAGGTGATTGAATGAATAATAATTTAAACAAGGGAAATTATCAACTAGTTTTAAATCATACCATAAATCAATTTAAGAAATTAAATTCAGAAGTAGCTTCAAATTTATCTAACTCATTTTATGACAGCAAAAATAATTTAATTATTTTGGAATTTATTGACCATACCTTAGACATAGAGTATCCATCTGGAAATATTACAACTGAAAATAATGAAATCACAAATGATGTATGTGAAAAAATATTAATTTTAAGATTTTTAATAAATGCTAATCAAATAAAAAGACAAGAACATTACATAACATACAAAGAGATTGAAGGAGGATATGTATACTATAATAACTTTTATAATAGAACAATAAGAGGATTTATTGATAAATACGGTAGAAATATAAATATATTTAAAACAAGTATGGAAAAAATAGGGGGACAAAAGTTAGCATTAGGAGATATTTCATATAAAGTTAAATTTATAAATGATACATATGTAGTATTTGTTTTATGGGAAGGTGATGATGAGTTAGAGCCATCTGGAAATATATTGTTTACATCTAATGTAACTGATTATTTTAATGCTGAAGATCTAGCTGTTATACCAGATATTATTTTAAATAAATTAAAATAAATTATGAATTAGAATGTCATAAATTGTTAATTATCATAATATATATTATTAATATTTTGTAGGGGGTATCTATACTATGATTATGTCAAGAAGCATAAGAAAAACTAAACATAAACAAAGTAGTGTATACACATTAGTTGCTATAGCAGATATAGTGATATTAGGAGCATCTTTTGCTATAGTACTTGCTAACTGGTAAAATAAAGAAAGCTATCTCATATGAGGTAGCTTTTAATTTTTAATATAAATAAGCTTTGATACTTATACAATAATGTGTTTATATATAGTTATAGAGCTAAAAAAGGAGGACTTCATGAATTATATAGAAGATATAAAAAAATATAAGCCAATAAATGAGCAAGAGAAAAAAGATAAAGAAATAATATTATCGTGTATAAATAATTATAGCGATATATTAACTAGAGAAAATGAGGTATGTCATTTAACTAGTTCTGGATTTATTGTTAATAAAGATAGAGATAAAGTGCTTATGATTCATCACAATATATATAAATCTTGGGGATGGACTGGTGGACATGCAGATGGAGATAGTAATTTATTAGAAGTGGCAATAAAGGAAGCTATGGAAGAAACAGGAGTTAAAAATGTATCTCCAATAACTAAAGATATATGCTCTATAGAAATATTACCTGTAAATTCCCACATAAAAAAAGGGAAGTATGTAGCAGCGCACTTGCACTTATCAATTGCATATATACTAGAGGCAGAGGAGAACGAAGAGTTACATATAAAGGAAGATGAAAATAGTGGAGTAAAATGGATAAGCATGAAAGATATAAAAAATCATGTAAATGAAGAACATATGTTAAAAGTTTATGAAAAATTAATTAATAAATCAAAAAATATTTAGTAAATAAATAGCTTGTATATTAAGGCTTATAATTGATAAATTTAATCCTTCTTATACAAGCTATTTAAAAAATAAATTAAGAAATTGCACTAGAATCTATATCACAAGATTTAAGCATATTAGCTAATTTTAATTTAGGACAGGAATTTTTTTTCTTAGAATTTAATTTTTGGTGAGAATAACCTTTATATTCTTTAGACTCCTTTATAAAATACCTATAGATAGAAAAGTCTAACAATAAATCAGAGTCACTAAAATTCATATAATTTAGATAATCCATTTCTAAAGATGGATTTTCTATAATGAAATCTCTAATCATAGATTTTACAACTTGTAAATCGTAAATAAGTTTTTCTGTATTTATGTCAAGTTCATCATTTACAAATGAACAGTCTCTAGCACTATTTGTAAGAAGTGATAATGTATCATATTGTGTATGTTTTATTTTTGTTGAAATGGAATTATATAAGAAGAACAAATTACCAAATGATTTTTCAATTTCAAACTCACCATTTAAAACTAGTCGAATTGATTTTAAATCTTTTTTAGAGTTAACTGTAAGTTGAGTTCCTTTATTAAAAACTATGCTAGTTGGAAAAGTTATATTATTATAATCGATACAACCAGTTAAAACTCCATCTTCTACACTAAAAAATTCATCACCGTGATAAATAATGAAATTTTCACCATAGTTATAATAAAGTGTTTTAGTTGGAACTTTATCTCCAAAGCTAAATTCTATTAAATTATCACAACATTTAACCACCTTATTATTAGCATTTAATATTGGATAATAAAAACATTCAAATAACATAAAAAGCCTCCTATTAGAAATACTTTTAATTTTGTTAAAAAATTATTTATCTTACTAATTTAAATATAGCTAATAAAAAGTTTTTTTTCAAGCTTATTCATAATTTAAAATATACTAGAATATGATATTAATCGACAATTACATTTTTATGGTCTTTTAAGATATATACTACTATAATAATAATATAGATATTATTATAAGGGGGGACTAAAAATGAAATTTATAGATTTACACTGCGATACTATAGATAGATTGATAGCTGAAGAAAGTGATAATAAATTAAGATGTAACTTTCATTCAGTAGATATAGAAAAGTTGAAAAAAGGGGATTGCTTAGCTCAAACATTTGCTTTATATGTGGATATAGATGAACAAAAACAACCATATAATCACTGTATGAAAATGGCTAACAAATTTCATGAAGAAATAAAACTAAATAATGATTTAATAAGTCTAGCTACTAATTATGATGAAATTATTGAAAATAATAGAAATTCAAAAATAAGTGCATTATTAGCTATTGAAGAAGGTGCTGTTTTAGAAGGAAATATAGATAATTTACAAAAATTTTATGATTTAGGAGTAAGAATGATGACCCTTACTTGGAATCATGAAAATGAAATAGGGTATCCTCATATAAAGCCTGAATATAAAGAAAAAGGACTTAAAAAATTTGGAATAGAAGTTGTGGAGAAAATGAATGAATTAGGAATGATAGTTGATGTATCTCATTTATCTGATGCTGGTTTTTATGATGTATCAAAAATATCAAAAAAACCTTTTATAGCAACTCATTCTAATTCAAGAACTATAACAAATCATAGTAGAAATCTAACAGATGAAATGATAAAAATTTTAGCAAACTCAGGAGGAGTTACTGGAATAAATTTCTGTAGTGCATTTATAGGAGATACTCCTATGACTATGATTAAAGATATGGTTTCTCATATAAAGCATATAAAAAATATTGGAGGAATAGATGTTGTAGCTTTAGGATCTGATTTTGATGGTATTGGATGTAAGGTAGAAATAAATGATGTTAGTGAAATGGGTAAACTAGCTTTACAACTAGAAAAAGAAGGATTTACAAATGAAGAAATAGAGAAAATTTACTACAAAAATGCATTAAGGGTAATAAAAGATGTTATGTAGTAATTACCATTTAGATATATTAAAAAATTTGATATAATGATATTAGTTTTTTCTAGAGGAATATGAATTTTACAACATAATATATATGAATTTATATACTTAATTATTGATTATTATATAATGAATATGATATAATCTGTTGTACAAAAAAATAGGTGATGGAGTTCGCCATTAAATGCTTAAAAATAAGAAGCTAATGACTCCTACTCTTTTATAAGGGTAGGAGTCTATTTTTTTTGTGTAAAATAAAAAGGAAGGAGAATTTTATGACGATAATATTAAGTTTAATAGCTATAGGAATTTTAACAAACTATAGTGGAAAGTTAGTAGAGTATATTAAACTACCATCTCTAATTGGGATGATGATATTTGGTATGTTTATAGGACCATCATTTTTAAATTTGGTTCCAGAGAGTGTACTTGATATATCGCCATTATTAAAAGATTTCGCTCTTGTAACAGTTCTATTTATAGGAGGATTAGGCATAAGTGTAGATCAAATGAAAAAAATAGGAAGACCAGCTATGTTATTAAGTGTAATACCAGCAACATTAGAGGGGCTTACAATTGCATTTATATCAATGATTATTTTAGATTTTACATTTATACAAGGAGGAATACTTGGATTTATAATAGCGGCAGTAAGTCCTGCAGTTTTAATTCCTGGAATGATATCTTTAATAGAAAGAAAGTTAGGGCAAGATAAGGCTATTCCTCAAATGCTTTTAGTAGGAGCATCTGCAGATGATACAGTTGCAATAACTTTATTTACTACATTTTTAACTATATACACACAAAGTGCAAAAGGAGAAAGTGTATCTATATTTAACATGTTAGTATCAATACCATTGACTATAATTATAAGCATACTTATAGGATGGATTATTGTTAAGTTAATAAAACCAATTATATTAAAAATTAAAAATGAATACTTAAAGGTTTTAATAGTATTTCCAATATGTTTAGGTATGAGATTAATCGAAAATAATGGTCATATACCTATGTTCAACTCATTATTAACTATAATGATATGTGGATTTTTTATAAGAAATGAACTAGAGGAAAGTGCAAAAACAATATTAAAACATATGAATAGTTTTTGGAAAATTGGAAAACTATATTTATTTACATTTGTAGGTATGGCTATAAATCCAAATCTAGTAGGTCGATATTTTTCAATAGGAATAACTATTTTAGCAATATCTTTGACTATACGTTCTATAGGAGTACTTATATCTTTAGTAGGAACAAACTTAACAGCAAAAGAAAGATTATTTTGTATAATAGCATATCTACCTAAAGCAACAGTTCAATCAGCAAAAGCTGGAATACCTCTACAAATGGGTGTTGCAGGAGGCGAAATAATGCAAGCTTTAGCTATTCTTAGTGTTCTAATAACTGCACCAATAGGAGCTATAGGAATTAATTTAACGTGTGATAAACTGTTAAGTTCAGAAGAAGATGTATGTATAAACAAAGAAAGCCATGTATATTAATATACATGGCTTTTGATTATTTTATTAACTCTAAGTATCCACTTGGATGGAAGTAGTATATATGAGAAGTATCTTGATCAACAAAGTATCCCATATCAGTGTCTACGTCTGGTAAAAATACATATCCTTTAAGTCCTTTTTCTTGTAAAGTTTTAAAGTTATCAGAAGTTCCTTGGAATATGTAATTTATTTTATTATTATTATTTATTAAAAGCTGATTAGCCTCAGCTTGAGTTAGTACTGTTTTTTGTTGTTCTACAGATGTTGTTTTAGTATTTTCTTGTGCAAATGTTACCTCTTGAGTAGGATTAATTAATAATAAACCTCCAACTAATACTGATAAAACTAATAATGATTTTTTCATATGTAAAACCTCTTTTCTTTTTTTATAATTTATTTATGTAAGTATAATTTCTTTTGCTTTGTCTTTCTATACTTAAATATTAACATAGAAAATATAGCCATAACAGTTACACCCTTGTTACCTGCGATTACAAAATTGTCATAAAAATTTTGTTTAAAATCAAACTTATTTGAATGTGTATATTATTCATAATTAATAGTATAATTAGCATGTATAAACTATAATTATGGAGGTGATTTAATGACAGGTGGAAGTATAATATTAAGCTTAATGGAGAAAACAAGTCTTTTGATTGTAATACTTATACTAATAAGTAAAATAAATTTTTTTAAAAGAATATTTCAAAGTGAACAAAATAGTAAAATAAATTTAATTATAATATCGGGAGTATTTAGTGGACTTGCAATTATAGGTACATATATAGGAATAGATGTAAATGGATCCATAGCTAATGTAAGAAATATTGCAATAGTATCTGGAGGGTTATTATTTGGACCAATAGTAGGAATAGTTTCAGGTGTAGTAGCAGGGCTACATAGATTTTTAATAGATATAAATGGAATAACATCTTTACCATGCTTGATTATTAGTATAACTGCCGGAATTTTATCGGGATACTTATGTAATAAAGTTCCAAATGATAAAAAATGGATAGTAGGGATATTATGTGGAATATTTATAGAAACTGTTGGTGTGGAGCTTATATTAGTATTATCAAAGCCACATGAACAGGCTGCTTTAATTGTTAGATATATATATATTCCTATGATTATAGGGCAAGTAGGAACAGGTTTTTTAATATCAATACTTCAAAGTTTAAAAAAAGAAAAAGAAGAAATTGCAGCACAACAAGCAAAGTTAGCGCTAGACATAGCAAATAAAACTTTGCCTTATTTTAGAAATATGAATGAAGAATCTCTTACTAAAGTATGTAAAATAATAAAAGAAGACATAAGTGCAGATGCTGTTTCTATAACAAATAAGAATAGTATAATGGCATATGTAGGTATTGGAGAAGATTATTTTAAAGAGAAAACACAAGGCTTAAGCGATATAACTAAAGAATGTATATATAGAGGAGAAATTATATATGTAAAGGAAAATAATGAGGAATATTTTAAAGATCAAAAAACACCTCTTAAGACAGCTATGTTGATTCCATTAAAAGAAAAAAATGAAATTGTAGGAACTCTTAAAATATATTATTCAAGGCAAAGGGAAATAACTGATTCTCAACAAGCACTAGCAATAGGGTTATCTCAAATGATATCTACATTAATGGAAGTTTCAAAGGTTGAAAAAATAAAAGAAGCTGCTAATAAAGCAGAAATAAAAGCTTTACAAACTCAAATAAATCCTCATTTTTTATTTAATGCATTAAATACTATAACATCATTTATAAGAATAAATCCTGATAGTGCTAGGAATCTAATAATAAATCTAGCTACGTTTTTGAGATACAATTTAGAGTTTAGTGATACAACTATAGATATAAAAAAAGAGCTAGAACAAGTTAAAGCTTATGTTGAAATTGAAAAAGCCAGATTTGGAGATAAGTTAAATGTAGTATATGATATAGATGAGGATATAAATGTAAAGATACCAAGTTTAATAATACAACCATTAGTTGAAAATGCAATCATTCATGGAATTAGGGCTAATGGAGGGAGTGGAACAGTTAAAATAAATGTTAAAAAATCAGGATATAAGACTAATATAAGTGTAGAAAATGATGGGGTAACAATAGATAATAGTATTATAAATAAAGTTAAATCAGGAGATATGCCAGAGAATAAAATAGGTCTTTATAATGTATATTTAAGAATAAAGTTAATGTATGGAAAAGGGCTAGAGATAAAGCAACTAAATCCAGGGACTAAGATTGAATTTACAATATAGGAGGATTAACTTATGAGATGTATTATAGTAGAAGATGAATTTCCGGCAAGAGAAGAATTAAAGTATTTTATAAAAAATTATAGTGACATAGAAATAATAAATGAATTTGATAATGGATTAGATGTATTGAAATTTATACAGGAAAACAGTATAGATGTAATATTTTTAGATATAAATATTCCTATGCTAGATGGAATGTTACTTGCTAAAACTATAAATAAATTTAAATCAAAACCTAAGATTGTATTTATTACTGCATATAAAGAACATGCAGTTGAAGCTTTTGAATTAGATGTTTTTGATTATGTATTAAAACCATACTCAGATGAAAGGATAATAAATACTTTAAATAAATTAAAAGATAATGAATTAACAAAAAATAACTCAAAGAAAGAAATTTTAGAAGATAAAAATGATATGCATGATGCAGTAACTTTGTGGAAAAATGATAAAATGGTAGTTTTAAAAACAAATGATATATACTACTGTGAAGCACATGAAAGAGAGACATTAGTATATACAAAAAATGAAGAGTATATAGTTAAAAGTTCTATATCTGAATTTTATAAAACTATAGCTAGTAATCAATTTTTTAAGACGCATAGATCATACATTGTTAATATTAATAAAATAAAAGAAATAATACCTTGGTTTAACAGTACATATATACTTAAGTTAAAAGATATTGATAGAGAAATACCTGTTAGTAGAAGCAAAATAAAAGAGTTTAGAAATCTTATGCATATATAATAATTATGAGAATGGATAATGTATATTATTTATATTTTTATTCATTCTCATTTTTATTATATGAAATGGAAAATTTTCCGCAAAAAGGGATGTACAATTAGAAAAATTGCCATTAAAATAGACTTACAGAAAACGTTAACAAAAATACAACGGGGAGGAAATAAAATGGATAAAGTAACACAGTTTATTGAAGAAAAAATGGTGCCTAAAGTAGCGAAGTTCTCAAACTTACGTTATATAAAAGCACTTCGTTCTGGATTTTTTGCTATAATGCCTCTTACTATAATAGGTTCTATATTTTTACTTATAGCCGATTTTCCACTAAATGGATATGCTGATTTTATGGCTAGTATATTTGGGGATAACTGGGGAGCGTATTTAGAACCAGGTTATAGAGCAACATTTGATTTAATGGGAATAATGCTAGCAGGGACATTATCTTATAAGTTGGCAGAAGATTATAAGTTAGATAGTTTATCAGTAATGATAATATCTCTAGTTGCATACATGATAGTAACTCCTAAATCTATGACAACAGAAGGTGGAGAGTTTGTAAATAAAGTAATACCTATGGTGTGGCTAGGAGCAAGAGGAGTAATAACGGCAATTATAATGAGTATATTATCTACTGAAATATATAGATTTGCAATAGATAAAAAAATAGTTATAAAACTACCTAGTAATGTTCCAGATATGGTAAGCAAATCATTTACAGCATTAGTACCAGGAACGATAGTTGTAGTTGTAGCTCTTATATTAAATGGAATATTCTTATTCCTTGGAACAACTATGCATGATTTTATATATACAGTACTACAAGTTCCTTTACAAGGACTTACATCATCTGTACAAGCAATAACTGTAGTAGCAGGATTAAATGGATTACTTTGGTGGTTTGGAATACATCCAACTGTAGTTAATTCTATAGTGAATCCATTATTAAATGCAAATGCAATAGAAAATTTAGAATTATTTAAAGCAGGACATCTTACATTTGAAAATGCAAATGTAGGAACTATACAAATGATAGATCAATTTGCAACTATTGGTGGAGCGGGAATGACGATAGGTTTAGTAGTAGCTATGCTTATAGTGGCTAGATCTCAAAGATTAAAGATGATGTCTAAATTAGGTGCAGTGCCTTCATTATTTAACATCAATGAGCCGTTAATATTTGGAACACCTATAATATTAAATCCATTAATGTTAGTTCCAGTAACACTAGCTCCAATAGTTTCAGTATTAATAGCATATATGGCTATGAAATTACAGTTTATGCTTCCGTTTAATGGAGTAATAGCACCATGGACAACACCACCTATAATAAGTGGACTTTTAGTAAGTGGATGGCAAGGTGCAGTAGTACAAATTATAGCAATAACAGCATCTACATTAGTATATTTACCATTTGTTAAAGCTTTAGATAATCAATATAGAAAAGAAGAATTAGAAATAGAAAATGATAACTCATCTATAGAAGATGAAGATGATGAGTGGGCATTTTAGTTATGAATTTAAATAGAAGAATTTCTCTTAGTGCTAAAAACCTAACTAAATTAGAAAAAGATCTTCTACATGGGCTTTTAGAAAATAAAAGTAAGTTCACATATAAGAAATTTACTATATCTAATATAGCGAATGAGTTTTTAGTAAGTAATACAAGTGTTCATAGATTATCAGAAAAATTAGGCTATGATAGCTTTATACAATTTAAGGATGATTATTTTAAAAAGAATGAAAAAAATGTAGATGTAAATATAGAAGAAAATAATGAATTTATAAATTTAATGATAGACACTTATAGTCTAGTTTCTGAGTCTATAGATGAAGAAATTATAGATAAGATGAATAGCTGTAAGAAAATAAATATCTATGGAATGGGTATGAGTAATTATTTGGGGAAAATATTTCAAATAAAGTTACAATTATTAGGCATACCTGCTGAACAACATGATGATTCGAGATTTATGAGGCTATCTAGTAGAATATTAAAAAAAGAAGAAGATTTAGTTATAGTATTATCTAGAAGCGGAGAAACGCCAGAGCTTTTAGAAGTATTAGTAGAAGCTAATCTTAGAGAGGTAGATGTAGTTTTAATTACTGAAACTAGAGGATCCACTTTTGAAAGAATGAGTAAGTATATAATTTATACTGGGTGTACACAAGATTCTGATGCAGATATTGACACTAGATTAAATTTTCACATAGCAATGGATATGCTTATAAAAAGGTTCATAGAAAAATATAAAAAGAAGGTATAGACATGTATAACTTTGAAGACATATTATATAGAAATGAAAATGGCTCTAAAAAGTGGAACATAGACTATATAGATAAAAGATTCCCAAAGCATAAGAGCATTTATTATCCATTATTTATAGCTGATATGGATTATAAACTACCTGAGGAAATAACAAGTAAATTTACTGAATACATACAAACTGGAGATTTTGGTTACTTTGATGTTTTAGAAAAGTTTAATAATTCTATCTCTAGATGGTATAAAAGGGTAAATAATATACACATAGATAAAAAATGGATAATACCTGGAATAGGTACTTTAGCATCGATGAATATAGCATTAAAAGCGACAATAAAGAAAAATTCAAATGTACTTATATTTACACCTGTATATGGACCTTTTAAAGATATTGTTATTAATAATAAATTTAATTTAACAACTCAAAAACTTTATAAAAAGAAAAATAGATATTATATAGATTTTGACCTTTTAGAAAAAAACATTGCAAAGAACGAAATAAAATGTATATTAATGTGTAATCCACATAATCCTTCTGGTAGAGTATGGAGCTTTGAAGAATTAAATGAATTAGTAAAAATATGCAAAAAGTATGATGTAACTTTAATATCGGATGAAGTTCATAGCGATTTAGTTTTAGATAAGGGTAAATTTACATCAATGGCTCAATTTTTTAATACTTATAAAAATATAATAATTAGTTCATCACCAAATAAAACATTTAATTTAGCAGGTATAAGTTCTTCATATATAATTACCAGTGACAACTCTATATATGAAAATATAGAAAGTGAATTTAAAAAAAATAAATTAGGTATTAACAGAGTTGGTTATGAATTTTCAACTATTTGCTATAACTATGGTCAAGATTGGGTAGAAGAGTTAACTTTAAATATAAAATCAAATATTAAACTAGTAAAAGAACTACTAGATTTAGATGGTATAAATGTAATGGAACCAGAAGCGGGGTATTTATTATGGATAAAGTTAGATAAAGTAACTAATACATTAGATTTTGTAGAAAAATTAGCTCAAAAGACAGGCGTATTAGTTGAAAGTGGGACTAGATTTGTTGATGGTGAAGATGGATACATAAGATTGAATGTAGCTACTAGTAAAAATATATTATTAAAATCAATGAAGGAACTAGTAAATTTTTATAGAGCGTTTAATGAAGTATAAGATGATTATAAGCACTTACTAAAATGTAAGTGCTTATTTTAATTATTCAATTTACCCAAAAATACAAAATTTTGTAAAATTTAAAAAATAATATTGACAATGATAACTGTTATCAGTAAAATGAAAGTACAACATGAAAATGATTAATTTATGAAAATTGTTTTCAATAAGTAGGAGAGATAACAATGAAGAAAAGATATTTAATAATATTGTTAATATTTCTATCAGCCGCTTCTTTATTTATAGGGGTTCATGATATAGCGATGGTAGATGTAATAAATTACAATAAAGAGAAAATGGATATATTTTTTATAAGTAGAGTTCCAAGGCTAGTAAGTATATTGGTAGCAGGTATGGGAATGAGCATATGTGGACTTATAATGCAACAGATTAGCAGAAATAAATTTGTATCTCCAACAACTGGAGCCACTATAGACTCAGCCCAGTTAGGTTTAGTATTTTCTATGCTCTTAATGCCTAATGCTGGGATGTCTGGGAAAATGATAATATCATTTATATTTGCTTTAGGTGGAACATTTATATTTATGAAAGTACTAAAAAGTTTAAAATTCAAAAATGCAGTATTTGTACCATTAGTTGGTATAATGTTTGGAAATATAATAGGTTCAATTACTACATTTATTGGATATAAGTATAATCTTATGCAAGATATAACTGCTTGGATGCAAGGCAACTTTTCTATGATAATAAAAGGAAATTATGAGATGCTATATATAACAATACCACTTATAATTATAGCTTACATATATGCAAATAAGTTTACTATAGCTGGAATGGGAGAAGATTTTGCAACTAATTTAGGACTTGACTACAATAAAGTTATAAACATTGGATTAACAATAGTAGCATTAGTTACAGTCTGTGTAGTGATAACGGCAGGTAGTATACCATTTATAGGACTTATAGTTCCTAATATAGTATCTATGTATAAAGGAGACAACCTAAGAGATAGCATATGGCATACAGGATTGTTTGGAGCTATATTTGTATTAATATGCGACATGTTATCTAGAGTTATAATATACCCATATGAAATCCCTATAGGACTTACAGTAGGAGTCGTAGGAAGTATAATTTTCCTTTGTATGATATTAAGGAGGAAATCATATGCAAATTAGTACAAATATAAATAAAAAAAGAAATTTAAGTTTAGATATAAATAAAAAAATATATATTATTGGATTATTAATAGTTATATTTTCAGCTTTATTTTTAACTGTAGGTGTAAATATGGAGCATTTAGACTATGCCATGAGCCAGAGGATACCTAAGCTTATAGCTATAATAATAACTGGAACTTGTATAGCATTTTCGTCTATGATATTTCAAACTATTACAAATAACAATATATTAACTCCTAGTGTGTTAGGTCTAGATTCGCTGTATATATTAGTACAAACTATAATAGTATTTTTCGTTGGAGTAGATAGTGTATTTATATCAAGTAAAAGTCACAACTTTATACTATCTGTAGTAGTTATGATAATAGCATCATTTATTCTTTATAAGAACTTATTTGAAAAATCTAACAATAACATATTTTTCTTATTACTAGTAGGTATGATATTTGGAACTCTATTTAAAAGTTTATCCACTTTTATGCAAGTTGTAATAGACCCTAATGAATATGCCGCTCTTCAAAATAGCTTATATGCTAGTTTTGGAAATGTTAACACAGATATATTGGTTATATCAGTGATAATAATAATAGGAATAATACCATTTGTATATGACGAATTAAAGATGTTAGATGTTATATCATTAGGAAAAGATCATGCTATAAATTTAGGAGTAGATTATGACAAAGTAGTTAAGAAGATGATAGTTGTAGTAGCTGTATTAGTATCTATATCAACAGCTTTAGTTGGACCAATAACATTTTTAGGGTTGTTAGTAACAAATGTTTCTAAACAGCTATTTAAAACATACAAACATTCATATTTAATAACTGCATCTATTTTAATTAGTATATTAACATTAGTAAGTGGACAGTTCTTGGTTGAAAGAGTTTTCACTTTTACTACAACAATAAGTGTTATTATAAACTTCATTGGAGGAATATACTTTATACACTTACTATTAAAGGAGAGTAAAGCATAATGATACAAGCAGCTAATCTTATAAAAAAATATTCTGATAAAACTGTTGTAAAAGATGTAACAGTTAATATAAAAAAAGGTAAAATTACATCTTTCATAGGGCCAAACGGTGCTGGTAAAAGTACTGTACTATCTATGATAACTAGGATTATGAAAAAAGATGGAGGAGAAATATTAATAGAAGGAAAAAGATTAGAAGATTGGGGGAGTAAAGAACTATCTAAAAAGATGGCTATACTGAAACAATCTAATAATATAAACTTAAAACTTACAATAAGAGAACTAGTGGGCTTTGGTAGATATCCCCATAGTGAAGGTCGATTAACAGAAGAAGATAATAAGTACATAGAAGAAGCTATACAATATATGAAACTAAAAGATATAGAAAATAAGTATCTAGATGAATTAAGTGGAGGGCAAAGACAAAGAGCGTATATCGCTATGGTTATTGCACAAAACACGGAATATGTATTTCTAGATGAACCACTTAATAATTTAGACATGAAACACTCTGTAGAAATGATGAAGGTACTAAGAAATTTATGTGATGATTTAGGAAAAACAGTAGTGTTAGTTATGCATGATATAAATTATACATCTTGTTATTCCGATTATATTGTTGCACTTAAAAATGGAGAAATTGCTAGATATGGAAAAACAGAAGAAATAATACAAAAAGATGTATTGGAAGAAATATACGAGATGGAGTTTGATATTAGAGAAATAAATGGAGATAAAATTTGTGTATATTTCTAAAAAAATTTAGGAAGTTAATGAGAAAGATAATCAATATTTTATAAAAGTAATTATTAAAAAGGAGAGTTAAGTAATATGAATAAAAAAGTAGCATTAGTATCGGGATTAGTTATAGCGGGGCTAGTAGGAGGTACATTAATATTTGGAGTAAGTAAAAAAACTAGCTCAGCTGATCAACAGGTAAGTCAAAAAGTATCAGTAAAACATTCATTAGGAACAACAGATGTTGAAGTTAATCCAGAAAAAGTAGTTGTATTTGACTTTGCAGCTTTAGATGCGATGGAAACTTTAGGAGTAGATAGTGTTGTTGGAACGGCTAAGAGTTCTTCTATACCTAAATATTTAGAAAAATATACAGGAGAAGAATATGCTAACGTAGGAGGACTTAAAGAACCTGACTTAGAAAAAATAAATGAACTTGACCCAGACTTAATAATAATAAACGGAAGACAACATAGTTTTTACGATAAGTTAAAAGAAATAGCTCCAACTATATCACTGTCAAAAGAAGATGGAAAGTATATGGAATCTTTCACTCATAATATGGAAGTAATAGGTGATATATTTGATAAAGAAGATCAAGTAGATGCAGAGATAGCTAAAATAAATGATAAAATAGAAGGCATAAACAAAGAAGTTAAGGAAAATGGATACACAGCAACAACTTTAATGGTAAGTGATGGAAACTTAAGTGTATTTGGAGCAGATTCAAGATTTGGGCATATATACAACACTCTAGGATTTAAAAATACAGATGATAATATAGAAGCAGCGAATCACGGACAAGATGTATCTTTTGAATATATAGCAAGTCAACCATCGGATTATATGTTTGTGGTAGATAAGTCTGTGATATCAAGTGATAAAAATCAAAAGCCAGCTAAAGATATATTAAATAATGAGTTAATAAATAAGACTGAGGTAGCTAAAAATGATAATATAGTATACTTAGATACTCATTCATGGTATTTAAGTGATGGAGGATTTATATCTACTAACACTATGTTAGATGAAGTAAATGAAGCCATAAGTAAATAGTATTATTTGAAAAAAGTTGTATGATTACTATGCAGTTGTCATACAACTTTTAAATTTTATAAATATTCTTTTTTTTATTACATATGCTTTTAAATGGGTATATAATAATATAGAAACGGAGGTATTATATGTTAAAAGAATTTATTAAATATTACAAGCCATATAAAAAATTATTCATATTAGATTTATTAGCAGCATTTACCGTTGCTTTATGTGATTTAGTTTATCCTATGATAACTAGAAATATAATGAATGAAGTTGTACCTAACAAAGATTTAAGAATGCTGTTAGTTTTTGCAGCAACACTTCTAGTTATATTTATTATTAAAGCAGGACTTAACTATTTTATGCAGTATTGGGGACATGTAGTTGGGGTTAGAATGCAAGCTGATATGAGAAGCTATGTATTTACTCATCTTCAAAAGCTTCCAAATACATATTTTAATAATAATAAGTCTGGAGTTATAATGTCTAGAATTATAAATGACCTTATGGAAATATCAGAACTTGCACATCATGGACCAGAGGATTTATTTATATCAATAGTAATGTTATTTGGATCTTTCTTTATATTAATGGGAATTAATGTACCGCTTACATTAATAGTTTTCTCTATATTACCATTTATATTTTTATATGCAATAACTCAAAGAAAGAGGATGTCAAAAGCATTCAAAGAAACTAGAGTAAAAACAGGAGATGTAAATGCAACATTAGAAAATAGTATAGCAGGTATGAGAGTAACTAAATCATTCTGTACAGAAAAAGAAGAATTAGAAAAGTTTAATAAGTCTAATAATATATTTAGACATGCAAGAGAATCTGCATATAAAGTAATGGCTCAGTATTTTTCTGGAATGTTTTTATTTATAGACTTATTAGAATTGATAGTTCTGATAGTAGCAGGATACTTTACGTATATGAACTATATAAATCTTGGAGATTTTGCAGCATACCTTTTATATGTAAAGATGTTTATACAACCAATTAGAAAATTAATTAACTTTACAGAGCAATATCAAAATGGAATGACTGGATTTGAGAGATTTACTGAGATAATAAACGAAGAAACTGAAAAAGAAAGCGATAATCCTATAGAATTAACAGATGTAGCAGGAAATATAGACATAGAAAATGTTTCATTTACTTATGAAGATGATAATGAAGTATTTAAAAATCTTAGCTTATCAATAGAAGCAGGTAAAACTGTAGCTTTAGTTGGACCATCAGGTGGAGGAAAAACCACTTTATGTAATCTTATACCTAGATTTTTTGAGTTTACTGAAGGTGATATAAAAATAGATGGAACTAGTGTAAAAGATGTGAGTTTAAATTCACTAAGAAAAAACATAGGAGTAGTTGCACAAGATGTATTTTTATTTACAGGAACTATAAAAGAAAATATAGTTATAGGTAAATCAAATGCAAGTGATGAGGAAGTTATTAGCGCGTGTAAAAAAGCAAGAATTCATGATTTTATAATGACTCTACCTCAAGGGTATGATACTTATGTAGGTGAAAGAGGAGTCAAATTATCTGGAGGTCAAAAACAAAGAATCTCCATAGCGAGAATATTCTTGAAAAATCCTCCAATTATGATACTAGATGAAGCAACATCAGCATTAGATAATGTTACAGAGCATGAAATACAAAAATCACTAGAAGAGTTAGGTAAAGATAGAACAAACTTAGTAGTTGCTCATAGATTATCAACTATACAAAATGCAGACGAAATAATAGTTTTAACTCCAAATGGAATAGAAGAAAGAGGAACACATAAAGAACTTATTGAGAGAGATGGTGTTTATTCAAAACTTCATAGAAAGTAAAGTAAAAGCTATAAGGTAGATAGTATTTATCAACCTTATAGCTTTTTTACGCTTAAGGAATTTAAGTATTTTGGGTATAAATCAAATATAAGTGAATTTTTAGCATGTATTAACAATAAATTAAAGATAAGCATATTAAATAGTATTACAATAAAGGAGGAGTTTGATTATGAAAGATTCTATATATCCTCAGATGAAAATCATAGAAAATAATAAATATATACTAAGACCTATATGTTTAGAGGATGCAACTAGTATGTTTGAATATTACTCTCAAGAAAGAGTGGTTAGATATCTTCCTATAAAGGTTCATAAGTCTATAGCTGAGACAAAAAGATTTATAAAAAAATATTTTATAGAAAATTATAAAAATGGACATATAAGTCATTGGGCAATAATAGATAAAACTAATAATAAATTAATAGGCAATGCAGGATTAAATAATATATCAATGAAAGACAAACAAGGGGAAATAGGTATATGCATAAATCCTATATATTGGGGAAATGATATAGCTTCACAAATTACGAAAATATCATTAAACTATGGATTTAAGTATTTGAATTTAGAAAAGATAATAGCAATAACATATGAGGATAATCCAAGTACTAAAAAATCTTTAGAAAATTTAGGATTTAAATATGTAAAAACTTATAATAAAAGAATTAAAATGTCTAGTGAAAGTAAAAATGTAAAATGTATTAGATACGAGATATTAAGGAAAGATTATATATTAAATAGATATTTAAATTGGGCTTAAAACAAATAGATTTTATAATAAAAAAAAGTATGAATTTAAATTCATACTTTTTTTAGGACATTTTAATTAAAACATAAGAATCTATATTAAATCTACTTTATTACAAAAAATATTCTGAATATTATTATAGTTAAAAAAATAAAAAAAGTAAATATAATTTTAAAAAAAATTATAATTGTCATAAAAAATAGAATTAGATAATACGAAAAAAAATACCATTCATATAGAATTCACACTTATAATGTAAAGTATATAGTAATAGTTTTAATTACAGGAGGATTATAAATAAAATATGAACAAGGAAAAAAAAGGTTTAAATAAAGCTATATTGATAGCTATAGTAGTTTTAGTTATAGGGTTAGGTATAGGTTTTTATATGGGTAAAGAAAAAGGAAGAACTTTACCAGCAACAAGTAGACATTATAGTGACAATAAAGTTATAGCTACTGTTGGAGATGTAAAAATAACAGAAAAAGAATTGAAAAATAGAATGGAACCTGTATTCTACATGAATGGCAAAACAAAAATGACCGATGAAGAGATAGATTATTATGAGCAAAATATGATAGATTACATAACGACTACTGAGATGCTTTATCAAGCAGGTGTTAAAAATAAAGTTAAAGTAGATAAGGAAGAGTTAGATGCTCAATATACATCTTTAATGGCAACTATATCTCAAAGTTTTGGGATGGATGAAGAAGCATATTTAAAGAAGTTTGATTTAACAAAAGATGGAGTTGAAAAATCTTTAGAAAAAGAAGCTATAGCAGCAAAATATATAGATGAAGAATCTAAAGTAAGTGATAAAGAGGTTGAAGAATATTATAATAAAAATAAAAAAGACTTTGATGAAATAAAGGCATCTCATATACTAATAAAAAATGTAGATGAAAATGGAGAAAAGTTAGATGATGCTAAAATAAAAGAAAATAAAAGAGTAGCTGAAGATGTATTAAAGAAAGCTTTAGAGGGAGAAGACTTCGCAGAGTTAGCTAAAAAATATTCAGAAGATGGAAGTGCTCAATCAGGAGGAGATTTAGGTTTCTTTGGAAAGGGAAAAATGGTTCCTGAGTTTGAAAAAGCTGCATTTAGTTTAAACAAAGGTGAAATATATCCTGAAGTTGTAGAAACACAATTTGGATATCATATAATAAAGAAAACTGATGAGCAAGAAAAAACTTTTGATGAAGTTAAGGATTCTTTAAAACAACAATTAGTATTAGAAAAACAAAATGCGTTAATAGAAAAATTAACTAAAGAGTATAATGTAGAAATAAAAAAATAAATTTAGAAAAATTTGACTCTTCTTAAATGACTATGTTTTATAAATGTGATAAAATTATAGTAAGCATATAGGGGGGCGATTTAAATGATAAAAAGACCGCAAGAATTAACTGTTAACGAGGTCAATAAATTAAGAGATGGTAGAGGTATAACTACTATCTATCATTTGATTGAAGGAAATGAATTAAAGGGAAAAGCTAAACTAATATCTAGATTGGTATTAGAACCTGGAGCATCTATAGGAGTACATGACCATACTGATGACTTTGAAGTATATTATATATTAAAAGGTGAAGGTAGAGTTTTAGATGATGGATTTATGCAACCGATAGGATCAGGCGATGTAGTATATACAGCTGATGGAGAATCTCATTACTTGGAAAATACTGGAAATGAAGAATTAGAACTTTTGGCTATAGTTATAAATGATTAAAAAAGATGGTAAATACCATCTTTTTTAATTTAATTCATCAAATAGTTCCGTGGCTTTAGCTTTAGCTTTTATAAGAACTTCTTCTCCATCAGGGGTTATTTTATAATATTTTCTTATTTTACCATCTACCAATAAATCTTCTTTTTCTAATAAATTAGAAGCCTCTAATGATTTTAATATAGGATAAATAGTGCCTGGGCTTACGTTGTATCCATGTTCTTTTAGTTCCTCTATCATCCAAGAACCATAAAATGGTTCTTTTTTTGCGTGATGTAGAATGTGAATATGTATGAATCCTAAGAATATCTTTCTTAATATTTGCTCTTGCATAACTACCTCCATATAATATAAAATATCAATATCGATATTCGATATCGAAAAATGATATTTAATAAAAACATATTATAAAACTATTTTACCATTATTAAAAAATTTTAAAAACATTAAAGTGGAGGTATCACATTGAATATTTTAAAAATTATCAATGTAAAATATTCATCGGATAAAGATGAAATTATAAAAGGTATAAATTTAACCGTTGAAAAAGGAGATTGTATATCTATAGTAGGCCAATCAGGATCGGGGAAAAGTACATTTCTTAAAATGCTTTCAGACTTAATATCACCTACAGGAGGCGCAATTTATTACAATGGAAAAGATTATAAAGAAATTAATCCTATAGAATTAAGAAGGAAGATTAGCTATTGTATTCAAATTCCATATTTATTTGGGGAAAGTGTATATGAAAATTTAGCATTTCCTTTTGAAATAAGAAACACAAGTGTAGATGAAGATGAAATTCTAAAATTATTAGAGTTGTTAAAGTTAGATAAAAGCTATTTAAATAAAAAGGTAGATGCTTTATCAGGAGGAGAAAAGCAAAGAATTGCTCTTATTAGGAACTTATTGTCTAAACCAGATATATTACTTTTAGACGAAGTTACATCTGGTCTAGATAAAGAAAATACAAAAATAGTACAATCTCTGATAAAAAAAATTAACGAAGAAGGTATGACTATTTTATGGATAACACATGATATGGACCAAAGTAAATCTATATTTAACAAAAGGGTACATATAGATGAAGGAAAAATAATAAAAGAGGAGAATCTAGCATCATGCAAACTATGTCACTTTTAATTGCATCAAGCTTAATAATTGTACCGATAATAATATCTCATAAAGAACAGTTGGGACTAGGAAAAGAAATAGGGATAAGTATGTTAAGAGCCGTAGTCCAATTAACTTTAATAGGATATATATTAGAAATAATATTTGGATTTAAAAGTAATATATTTACAGTACTAATTGTTTTAATAATGATTTTTAATGCAGCGTTAAATACTAAAAAAAGAGGCGAAGGAATAAAAAATGTAGTAGGTATATCTTTTATATCAATATTAATAGGGAGTAGTACTACCTTAATAGTATTAGTAGCTGCTAAAGCTGTGAATTTCACACCTAATGAAATAATACCTATTGCAGGGATGATTGTAAGTAATAGTATGGTAGCTATATCTTTAACGTATAAAAATCTTAATAGTAGCTTTAAAAACAGGAAAAGTGAGGTAGAGGTAAAGCTATCTTTGGGAGCTGATATAGGTCAGGCATCGAAAGATATAATAAGAGAGTGTGTGAAAACCTCTATAATACCATCTATAGACTCAGCGAAAACTCTCGGAATAGTATCTCTTCCAGGTATGATGACTGGACTTATATTAGGAGGAGCATCTCCTATGTTAGCTATAAAATTTCAAATAATGGTAACATTTATGATACTATCATCGGTTTCTGTTTCAACTATAATATCAACGTATATATCATATAAACATTTTTTTAATGAAAGAAAGCAAATTAATATATAATAGAAGTATAAAAATGGAATTATATGAAAAGATTACAAAATTTTAACCATTTGTATTCAATATCAACATAAAGTGTCGTATAATAGACTTAAGTGTATGAAATGAATAGAATGGGGGAATATGTGTTGAAGCGAAAAATAGCAATGGCAACCTTAGCATTAATACCATTGACAGCTACAAATGCATTTGCGTCTAACCAAGAGGGGATAGTAACGGCAACATCATTAAATGTAAGAAGCGGGCCATCGACAGGTCACCCAATAGTATTTACAGCTAAAAAAAATGATAAAGTTACTATACTTCAAAGTGAGAGTGGATGGTATAAGATAAGTTCTAAAAATGGAACTGAAGGATGGGCTTCTAGTGAATATATAAGTACAAACTTAGATAATATAGATAATTCTAATAAAAAGATAGTTAAAGCAGATAAACTTAACATGAGAAATGGAGCATCGACTAGTTATAGAATTATCACTAAAATAAATAATGGTACAGTGGTAGAACTAATATCAGAAAGTAACGGATGGTCAAAAATTAAATATGACGGAAGAATAGGATATGTATCAAGTGAATTTTTATATGATATAAACAATGAAAATAAACAACAGGAAATACCACAGACACAACCTGAATCACATGAACAAGAAAAAACTCCTGAAGTAGTGCCTAATGTAGTTAATGATACAAAAGCATCTACAATAAAGATAGTTACAGCGACATCATTAAATGTAAGAAGTGGACCATCAACAAGTCACGGAACAATAGGTAGTTTAAAGCAAAATGAAAAAGTAGAAGTAATATCAGAAAGTAATGGATGGTCGAAGATAAACTTCAAAGGAAAACAAGCGTACGTATCAAGTTCATATTTAAAAAATGATAACGGAGGATCAGTAACACCAGATCCAGACGATAAGCCAAATACAGGAAATACTACAACGAAAATAGTAACAGCAACATCATTAAATGTAAGAAGTGGGCCATCAACAAGTCACGGAACAATAGGTAGTTTAAAGCAAAATGAAAAAGTAGAAGTAATATCAGAAAGTAATGGATGG
>NZ_CAXVJR010000004.1:0-407061 GCF_964259345.1 Paraclostridium bifermentans | reverse complement strand
AGTAAGTCAGTTGCTGCAGGAGAAACAATAATAGATACAATGGGTGGGAATTGTGATCCATGTGGATATTCAAAACCACATTATAACCCTTGTCAACCACAAGAAACGAAAGTAGTTCCTCCTAGTAGCTGTAATTGTCATGAAGGTAACAACTGTGGTTATCATCAAGATAATAGCTGTAATTGTGGATGTAATTGTAGCTATGATAATTATAACCAAAGTAAGCCTTATAGAAAATCAAATTATGCATTATATAATAGAATATAATTATAGAAATATTATTTAAGATAGTATCTTATAACTATACACGTATATAAAACAACTATTAAGCAATCGAATAATCCGTATAAGTAAAAAAAATTTACTAAAGGAGCTATGTAAAATCAAAAATCTTTTATATAGCTCCTTTTTATTAATTTTAGAATAACTAAAATAAACTATGTGTTCTTCTTAAAAATATGATAATTAAATTGAAAAATAAATAGTAATTAAAAAATCCTCCTAGATTTTAGGAGGATTTTTTAATTACTATTTATTTTTTGTGATAGTATTTAGGGATTCTACCGTCGTAATTAAATTCATGATAATTATATTTTTCATCATAATGGGCACCTTTATTATCAGGATTAAAATTATAAGGTGTATGATTATAAGAATTAGGTGGATATACATCTGGCCCATCACAAGGGGCACATTCATTAAATATGATAGGAACTACTTTTTCAGAACCATAAGTAGCTTTACTTACTAATAATTTATAATTATATGCTTTATCGCAATTATAAATTTCAAATTGATAGAAACCATCACAGTCGCTTACAGCATGAGCAACCCCCTTATATCCATTACAATCAACTTTTATTAGTTTGATCAACGCATTTGCAACAGGTTTTCCATCACAGTTTAGTACCCTTCCCCAAAGTCTTATAGCTTGATATTCAGATACAACTACATCTGCACGTATCTCACAGTCATGGCTATTTACATCTATGTCTACTGAATTTCCATTAAATACCCTACATTCTGATGAACAATTACACTCATTATGCATATTACAAGACATATTAAACTCCTCCTTATTTTAAAATAACAACACGGAATATAGTGTCTAATATAATATATGAAATATTTAAAGGTTGTGATTTTATATTTCAAAATTTAAATAGAAATTAATATTAATTGTAGGAGTTTTACTATTCAAATAGCAAAAGTGTTATAATTAGATTGTAAACAAATTTACATAAGGGGGTAATAAAATGTTTGAATTAAACCGTAAAAATTTAGTAAAAGAAATGAAAAAAAACTCATTACTTATAATGTTTGCAGGGGATGCACCATATAGAAGTGCCGATCAAAAGTATAAATTTACACCTAACAGAAATTTTTATTATCTTACAGGAATAGATGATACAAAAGTAATATTAACTATATTGAAAACAGAGGATGAAGTAATAGAAACTATATATGTTCAAAGGGAAGATGAGCTTATGGCAAAGTGGATAGGACGAGCTATAAGTAAATCAGAAGCTAAAGAAGCAAGTAAAGTAGAATCTATAAAATACTTAGATGAATTTGAAAGTACAATTTCTGCATATATAGATAGACGAGGAATAAATAAAGTTTATTTTGACCTTGAAAGACAATCAATCGATATAGCATCAACTAAAGCTCAAGACATGGCAAATGTTATGAGAGTTAAATATCCATACATAAAAATAAAAAATATTTATCCTGAAATAGTAAAATTAAGAATGGTTAAGTGTGATAATGAAATAAATACTATAAAAACTGCTATAGATATAACTAAAGAAGGTATAGTATCTATGGCTAAAAATATAAAACCTGGAATGAAAGAGTATGAAGTAGAAGCACACTTTGATTTTGAAATTAAAAGATTAGGTGCATCTGCTCATGCATTTACAACTATTTGTGCTGCTGGAAAAAATGCTACAGTGCTTCACTATGAAGATAATAATCAAGAAGCTAAAGATGGAGATTTAATATTATTTGATTTAGGTGCAGAATATAACTATTACTGTGCTGATATATCAAGAACAATACCTATTAATGGTAAATTTACAGAAAGACAAAAACAAATATATAATATAGTATTAGCTACTATGAAAGAAGTAGAAAAAGAAGCTAGACCAGGAATTACTTTAAAAGATTTAAATGATGTAGCTAAAAAGACTTTGGCTAAAGGTTGTTTAGAGATAGGACTTATAGAAAAAGAAGAAGAGATTGGAAAATACTACTTCCATTCTATAGGACATCCTTTAGGATTAGATACTCATGATGTGTGGATTAATAATTCAAAACTTGAAAAAGGTGTCGTTATAACTAATGAACCTGGTCTTTATATTGAAGAAGAGGGTATAGGTATAAGACTTGAAGATGATTTATTAATAACTGAAAGTGGATGTGAAAATTTATCTAAACATATACCAGTTGAAATTGAGGATATAGAAAACTTAATGAAATAATTTTTAAAAAGACTTCTAGGTAATTGTTTATCTAGAAGTCTTTTTATTTAAAGTAATAATTAAAATTTAATGAATTTTGTAATAAAAAATTCCTTTTTTGAAATTATAAGTTATATGAAACTATAGTTATAAAGAAAGGAGATATTTATGAAAAAATTTCTAAAGGAGTTTAAAGAATTTGCTGTAAAAGGTAATGTTATAGATCTTGCAGTAGGAGTTGTTGTTGGAGGAGCATTTTCTAAGATTGTAACTTCGCTTGTTAATGATATTATAATGCCTATCGTTGGAATGTTAACAGGTGGAGTAAACTTTTCAGAATATAAAATAGTTTTAAAAGAAGGAGTGGGAAACACTCCTGATGTAACACTTAACTTAGGAAATTTCATACAAACTACAGTAGATTTTCTTATAGTATCTTTTTGTATATTTTTATTTATAAAAGCTCTAATAAAGCTAAAGTCTACTAGTGAAAAAGAATTAGAAACAAAATCAAAAGAAGATAAACCAAAAGAAGAAGTAGTATTATTAAGGGACATAAAAAAATTACTTGAAAAACAAAAATAAAGTTTTATATAGACAATCTATTGATATTCAGTTAAGTTTTTCCAATATCTATAAGGCATATTACGTTTTTGAAGTTTTAAATTTTCACGTTCTTTTATATTAGTAGCATTAAAGTAGCTTTTCCATAAGTTCTTATAATCTCCACAATCATCCTTATTATTTAAATAAGATAGCATTTTATCATCTAGTTTTGTTATATAATAATAAGCCTTATTATATACAAGAGCTATATCCCTTTTTGCGTCATTTATTATAAAATACTCATTAGAAAGTCTATTTTTAAAATGTTCACCTAAAAGGCTTACTATATTATTATCTGGTTCTATGGTTGAATAAAATATATTATCAACTTGTTTAAATCTAACCAAACCTGTGAATCTATGTCTTTCTAATGATACATTTTTAGCAATTTTATCAATACTAAGAACAATATCATTATTTTTATGAAGTTCAATATCTTTTCCTATTTTAAAGCCCATACGAACGTATGAAAAAATTAAATTAGCACTTTCCTTTAATTCAGATAAATAAGTATAATATATTTTTTTTAATGATTCTTTAGAAATTTTATTTTCTATGGATTCATAAACTTTTAGATATTTTTTTTCATTAGTTTCAATTTCTATTACATTATCTATTAAGTTATATTCATACATAAGCTTTGAATATATAGCCTCAGGTTTTATATTAGAATAATAAGCTTCATATATACAAGTTAACAATCCTTCAAAATTATTATCATACATGTAAACTATCATAAAATCCTCCTATAATTCCCCTACTACTGACGTAAAGATATCATCTACTTTACTAATTGCAGGAGATGGGAGAAGAGTAGGGTAATCAAAAAAGCTTAGTTGGCTTCCTTGTGATTCTAATACATTAAGATCCTGGCTAGGAGTTAATTTAATTTCTATGCAATCTTTATCAAACTCTACATCTCCAAAATATTTTCCTTTGCAAGTTATAAAGTACTGAGCTCTTTTTAAAACTACACCTATTTTTTTCAAATCTTCAAAGTTTAGAGAAGTAACTTTTCGAATAGCTAATATTCGCTGTACAGATCTAGCTCCTATACCTGGAATTCGAAGCAACATTTCTTTGCTAGCTTTATTAACTTCAATAGGGAATAAATGTATATTACTTAAAGCCCAATTTGTTTTAGGATCAAAATTTATATTGAAATTAGGATTTTTATCATTTAATAATTCATTAGCTCTAAAACCATAAAATCTTAGTAGCCAATCAGCTTGATATAGCCTATGCTCTCTAAGTGTAGGTGGATTTTTAAGCGTTGGTAATCTACTATCATCATTAACTGGTACGAATGCTGAGTAGTAAACTCTTTTTAAATTTAATTTATCATATAGATTTTGAGTTAAGTTTAATATCTTTAAATCACTATCATCAGAAGCTCCTACTATAAGCTGTGTACTTTGTCCCCCAGGAACAAATTTGGGAGCATGTTTAAATATTTTTCTTTCAGATTTATTTTGTATTATAGTATTATTAATATTTTTCATAGGAATAAGTATTTTTTCCTTGTTTTTATCTGGTGCCAATAATTTTAAACTATCTGCTGAAGGCAACTCTATATTTACGCTCATTCTATCTACAAGCAAGCCAACCTTTTCAATTAATTCCTTATCTGCACCAGGAATTGCTTTCATATGAATATATCCATTAAATTTATGAGTATTTCTAAGTTTGTGAGCAATTTGATATAGTTTTTCCATAGTAAAGTTAGGATCTTTTATAATTGCAGAACTTAAAAATAGCCCTTCTATGTAGTTTCTTTTATAAAAATTTATAGTTAAATTACAAATTTCATCTACCGAAAAAGTTGCTCTAGGAATATCATTAGATGATTTATTTATACAATAACTACAGTCATAAATGCATACATTAGTCATAAGTATTTTAAGTAGAGATACACATCTTCCATCTGGTGTAAATGTATGACATATACCATTAACTGATGTACTTCCTATACCACCGTTTTTATTTTTACGATTGCTACCACTAGAGGAACAAGATACATCGTATTTAGCTGCATCAGATAATATTTTAAGCTTTGAAATAATATCTATTTTGAACACCTCCAAACATAAGTTCGATAACCGTATAATAATATATTATACATTGTTATTTATAATAAATCAAAGGTAAACATTTCTTATCTTTATCAAATTATTTACAAAATTGATTTTATTTTTTATGTAATATGTGGTATTATATTGATATTATTTTAATATAAAATGTTTATAAAGATATAATTAGAAAAAGTTAAAGGGGTGCTGCAAATTGAATCAAAGTAACTCAATCAAGAGAACAAAATCCTTTATAATGATATTTAGTATTATATATGCAGTTTTTGAATCTAATGTATTATTTTTAACACCAGTATTGACAGTACTGATTCCATTTAGATTTATGAAAAGTAAAGAAAGTACTAGCAAAGAATTTTTAAATAATCAAAAAGTATTAACTAGGTTATTACTATTTAACTTTGTATGTATTGAATTGGTAAGCTTAATTACTCAAAATTCAAATTTTGTAACATTTAACATAAGTGTGATGATGTTAATTTATTTAGTTTATTTTAAGATGTTATCTATTAATGAAAAAAAGTTTTTAGAATTAAAAAATAATCCAGAGGCTGTATATGAAAAAATGAAGATAAAAATAGAGTCTTTAGAAAGAGTATACAATCAAGGCTTAGAAGAAATGAAAAATTTATCTGATGAAAAATCAAAACAGTCAATGCAAAATAGATTAAATAAGTTAAATGTAAAAATTAATACTTCAAAAAAACAACTTGCTATGATAGAAAATATGATTAATTCTAATGAAGATAATAAATAAAAAAGTGAACTCGAAATTGAGTTCACTTTTTTATTTAACCTAATTATAACTGGAATCCTAAATAAATCTCGCATATAGCTGATACTATAAAATATATACCTATTATATATGGAGTAGCGAGTAAAGTTACTATAGGATTTGATAATATTAATAAACCTAAAACTATAAGAGATATATTATATAAAGTATTTACATTAAACCCTATTTTCTTTCTTTTAATTGAAAGAATTAATAAGTAAATACCTCTTATTAAAGCCCAAATACCATAGAATAATATTAATGTTTGTGTAGTTGATACAGGTGTAAACCAAACTATTAATCCAAATAGTATATTTATTATTCCATTAAATATGTAATATGCTTTTTCATCAGTTTTAAAAGCTCTCATTATTCTAAAAATACCTGCTATAATTAATAAAATACCTGCTACTGTTGTAAAGCTAAAATAAGATTCTATTGGATTTATAAAAAATAGTATACCTATGATTCCAAATAGAATGCCTTCTAATATTAATGTTGCTTCTAATTTTGATTTATTTTCCATAATTAATCACCTCGAAATGGTATATACCCTCTATATATTATCAATTAAACATATCCGTTTAATATTGAAATTTTCTTAAGTTTTTAAAAAGTTTTTATGATAAATAAAAATGAATAAATATAAATTAAATAATTCACTTTTAGATTGTTTTTAACTTAATAGGTATATACATATTTTTATTAAAACTATTCAATAACCCAAAAATTTAAATTTTAATATGTTATTAAAAAACCGACTAAATTAAAGTCAATTTACAAGTAGTCGGCTTTTATTTTATTATTTACTGTGTTTTTCAGGGTGGCAATTCTCAGAGTAAACTTCAGGTGATTTTTTTAATGTAGATGTCCATTGGTTATTAGTTGCATCTTTTTCTTTAACACCAGTTTTACTAGTTAAAGAGTTTATGCCTCCTGCCCATTGATTATTACATTCACTTTTACACTTTTTAGCCATTTTAAATTCTCCTTTTAAAAATATATTTATAATTATTTTGAGCAGCTAATTATAAAATATACTTTTTAAATAAAGATATGTAAATCTCTTTAAAATAGTATATAATGGTTGTAGATATATTATGTTGATACTAAATATTATTTAATGGTTAGTATCAATTAAAAAGAAATTTACAATTAAATAGGAGGAAGAGATGAAATTAGATTGGAACAGTAAATATACAACAATATCTCTATATTCGTTTATAGTTATTTGCTGTAGTATTATTTTTTATCGCATTGTGTGGGATACGAGTGTTTTCACAGGGAAGTTGAGTGACATTATGTCAACATTACAACCATTTATAATAGGCGGTGTAATGGCTTACTTACTTAACTTTATTTTAGTATTTATTGAAGACAAGCTATTTAGTCTTAAAAAATTAAAAAATCTTAAACATAGAAGTAAAAGAGCATTAGGGCTTGTAATTACATACCTAATTGCATTTATTTTACTAGGACTATTTATACAATTTGTATTGCCTCAGTTAGTTGAGAGTATTATGGGATTAGTTAATGACATTCCAACTTACCTTGCTAATTTATCAGAATTAGTTGATAAGTATACAAGGGATTTAAACGTTAATGAAGAATATTTAAATCTAGCGATTACTAAGTTAACAGATTTAGTAAACTATGTTATAAGCGTGGCAGCTGGATTAATTCCTGTGTTAGGACAAGCTTTAGGTATAGTTGCTTCAAGTATATGGAATATAATCCTAGGGCTTATTGTATCGATATACTTACTTATTGATAAGGAAAAATTCTGTGCTTTAGGAAGAAAAGTTGTTTGTGCTTGTTTTAATGAAAAACAATCTAGAAGAATATTAGAGTTAGTGCATAGAAGTAATGATACTTTTGGAAGATTTTTAAGTGGAAAGATAATAGATTCAGCTATAATAGGTGTTCTAACATTTATAATACTGACTATATTTAAAATGCCATATGTATTATTGATATCAGTTATTATAGGTATAACTAATATAATACCATTCTTTGGACCGTTTTTCGGAGCAATACCTGCAACCATAATAATATTATTTGTATCTCCAATAAAAGCATTATGGTTTATATTAATAATAATAGTTATACAACAGTTAGATGGTAACATAATAGGACCTAAAATACTTGGAGATTCTATAGGAATATCAGCATTCTGGATATTATTCTCACTTTTAGTAGCTGGTAAAGTCTTAGGATTAGTTGGCATGATTATAGGAGTTCCTTTATTTGCTATAATTTACTCTATAATAAAAGAAATAGTAGAAGATAAATTAGATAAAAAAGGTCTTCCTATAGATACCAAGGATTATATGAATAAATAATTTTTAGTAATCTACCTAAATTTTTTAGGTAGATTTTTTCGTACGTATAAAATTGTTTAGATACTTTTAAGTTGGGTATCTATAAAAAATAGTGTGTAGATAGTTTTTTTATTTGACGATTAAAAGTGAGCAAAGAATATTCTTTGCTCACTTTTGTGTTTTAACTACATTAATTTATTTCTATTTGAATAATCTTTATGTCTATCATTATCATAACTTAGCTTTGCATTGATACTTACAGTTCGTCTATCTCTATGATGCTTTATTTCTAAATCACTAAACTCTGCATCATCTGCAGTGTTTCTTAGATAATTTCTAACTACATCTTCAGCTGCTTGATGATCTACATCTTCATATGTTTTGAAGTAAGTATTTTCTCCTATTTCAAGCGTCAAATCATAGTTACCATTATCTAATCTATTTCTCATTTCACTCATATTATCCATTAGTTTACCTCCAAATTAAATAATGTAGTCTTAAATAAGTTTCTCCAAAGTAAACTAATTTTATTAGAAATTATATAAGTTTTAATATTGAATTTTTAAAAATGTCTTCACTGATATTTCCGTTAAAATTTATAGATCCTAGTACAGTACAGTAACTATGTTCATTATCTTTATTCCAAATAATAGAATGATTCAGTATATCCTTACATACTTTATCTAAATCAATTCCCATAGCTTCCATACTAAATCGAATTTTATCAGGAAATCTACATGGTAGGTTTTGTGTATATGTGCATTCATCACAATACCTACAACGTCCACCATCAGTTAAAAGACCATTAAACTCTTTTTCAAGAGGTATAAGTAAATCCGATAAAACACGTCTTAAGTAAGGGTGTATATCGTTTATACTTGTATCATTATCTAAAGTCATATACATTGCTATTACTAAAGATTTTTCATAATTACTAGTATAATCAGTAAAACGTGGACTATTTGGTGGACATGTATAGCTTAAATTGTAATGAGGACAACCTTCCTTACAAAGCTTAGTAAAATATTCAAAATCCATATATTTAGATAAGTTTTTATTTTTACATATATTTGCTTTTAATTTAATTTCATTACCATCTTTATTAAAGTTTAAAGTTATCATTTTTTTACTCCTATATATTATTTTAATTAAATACTAATCTTTATAATTTATGGTGTCAATATTGTATCTTACAACTTTGTTACAATAATTATACTTATATAATGTTATAATTATTTAGACACTTAAAGTAGAGTTATTAGCAAGGAGGATGTATAGTTGAATAAAAAGAAAATAGTAATAGGTTTTATAATAATTACTTTATTATTAGTTTTTGCTTTGTTTATAAAAATATTAAATTTAAAAGAAATAAAAAAATATCAAATAGATGTAAGTAAGTTTATAACATGTGTAGATGAGGTTAGTTATTCAAAATCTCAAGTTAATTGGAAAAATGTAGCTAGTATAATAGGCGTTGAACATAATAATAATTTTAAAAATGTTAATGATGACGAAATAAAAAAAATATCTGAGTTATTTATTATTAAAGAAGAAAATACATATAAAATAGATAAATTGGAAAATGTACTGGAAAAATTAAATTTTAATAGTAAGCAAATTAAGAGAGTTCATAATTACATAAACGATTTAAAATATTATGGGTTAAAGCCATCACGACTTAATCCTGATACTAAATATATGAAGTTTATAAATTCAATAAAAGATAGTTCTATAGATAACTATGAAAAGTATAATATATTGCCATCTATTACTATAGCTCAAGCTATACTTGAGTCAAATTGGGGAGAATCTGAATTATCAGCTAAATATAATAATTTATTTGGAATAAAGGCACATTCTTCATGGAAAGGTGATTCTGTAAACATAGAAACTAGTGAATATTACGATAAAGTTATAACAGATGAGTTTAGAGCTTATAAATCTAAATCTGAATCTATAAAAGATCACGCTAAGTTTTTAAGTGAAAATCCAAGATACAAAGATGTATTAAATAAACATACATATATAGATCAGGCTCAAGCATTACAAGATGCAGGTTATAGCACAGTTTCTGATAAGGATGGTAATCTTACATATAAGAATCTTTTAATTCAAATAATACAACAATATAACTTACAATTAATTGATAGTAAAGTACAAGAAATAAAGGGATAGAATAAATTCTATCCCTTTTATATTATATATTATTTTTTCTTATATATATTTTTATTTATAAGTTCTTCTCTTATCTTATTTCCTTCTTCATCAAGATATATTCTATAAGTATCAACTTTTATTTTTTCTTTTTCATAATTACTTTTAGTAGTTATATATATTTTTTCTCTATCATCGTTACAACCATATATTTTTGATGTTATAATACCTTTATTAACTACATTTTTTATATAAATAGGATGTTTTAAGGGGTTTTTAAATTTAAAGTCTGTATACCCATAAGAAACAGCTGCGTCACGTCCAGCAGGAGCATATCTTGATATAAAAGTATGATTATGAACTTCCGTAATATCCATACCTGAAAGCAAGCAGGCATTGTATATAGTTGTAGAAACTTGACAAACACCTCCTCCTTCTCCATTTACATACTTTCCACCAACTATAACTTTAGCAGTCTTATACCCATTATGCCATGTTCTAGCACCTGTAGCTTTATTATATGAAAACTCTTTATGTGGCATTATCAAGATATCACTTGTATCTTTAGCTGCAACATAAATATTATTTCCTCGAGCTGTAGTATGATTAAAAGTTGTGCTAAATTGTCCAAGTACTGTATCTATAGAGTTAACATCTTCTGTAGATATTTTAGGAGTTATTGTATTTACAGGAATATCTATATCTTCTAATTTTTTATTTTTAATCATATCATATATATTTTCTTTTAACTTAATCTTATCTACTTCTTTTCCGTTTTTAGATTCTGTTCGTATAATCTTATTAGTTTCATCTACATTTATAGTTGCATCCTTTTCATTTATATTTATATCATTGCATATTTTACTTATTATATTTGTGAGTTTTTGTTCGTTGTATGTTGCTACTAAAGGTATAGTATAGTCGTTATTTGTATTTAGACTAATTTTTCTTTTAATATTATCAAAACTATTTTCACTTCGTGTATACAAATAAGCTTCTTTTACTGCTTTGTCTATATTAAAATTTAAGTCTATATCTTTAGGTTTTATTTTGTATGTTTTATTATCATAACTTAAATTAATATTTTTTTCTTTATATTTACGCTGAATTGAATTATATGCATCTTCAATGTTTAAAGTTGATACGTTTACATCTTCTATGTATATATTTTTATATATATAATTATCATTAAATTTACTAGTTTTCCCTATGCCTAATAAAAACACTTGTAAAATAATTATAATCATTAAATATTTATACTTATATTTCATACTTTAAATACTCCTTTATAATTATTATTTATATATATTGTCCTTATATATAGATTTGTATGTTTAAGTTTTTAAATTTGTCAAATTATGATATAATAAAATTTTGATAAGCGTTAAAACTAAAGACGTACAAATATAGGAGGCTACTTATGGCGAATACATTTTATATAGTAAGACACGGTCAAACTAATTGGAACATTTTAGGTAAAACTCAAGGTCATGGAAATTCCGATTTAACACCTAAAGGAGAAGAGCAAGCAAAAGAATTAGCAGAAAGTTTATGTGAAAATCATAATATAGACTATATATTTTCAAGTGATTTAGGTAGAGCTGTTCAAACTGCTGAAATTCTTGGGAAAAGTTTAAACATTGAGGTGAATGAAACTCCTGCACTTAGAGAAATGGGATTTGGTAAGTGGGAAGGTTTATTAATAGACGAAATAAAAAACGAATATGCAGATGTATATAAAACTTGGAGAAATGAACCTCACTTAGTAAATATACCTGAAGGAGAAACACTTCATATAATAAAAGAAAGAGTAGACAATTTCATAAGTGAGCTTAATGAAAAGTACGATAATAAGCATATATTACTTGTAACACATTCTGTAACTGTTAGAGTTATGCTTTTATCTTTCTTAAATTCAGGAATGGAAAATATATATAGAATAAAGCAAGATAATACTGCTTTAAATATTGTAGAGTACAGAGACTACGGACCAGTTATAATAAAAATGAACGATACTACTCACATAAAAAACAATGAAAAAATTAATAACTCAGCACTTGAGTAAGGAGATATAAATATGTCAAAGGTTATAGTTATTGGAGCAGGTCCTGCTGGAATAATGGCAGCTATTTCGGCTTCAAAGCAAAATGAAGTAACATTAATAGAAAGAAACTCTGAAATCGGTAAAAAGCTTAAACTTACTGGTGGTGGAAGATGTAATATAACTAATAATAGAAATATAGAAGACTTTTTTGATAAGGTTGTTAATAATAAAAAGTTTTTATATAGCTCTTTTTATACTTTTTCTAATTATGATTTATTGCAGTATTTTAGTAAAAATAATTTAGAATACAAGGTTGAATATGATGAAAAAGTATATACAAAGTCTGATAAAGCAGATGAAGTTATAGAAATACTTAGAAATGATTTGTTAAAAAATAAAGTTAAATTGTTATACAATAAAAAAGTATGTGATTTAATAGTAGAAAATAATGAAGCCAAAGGTGTTATAATAGAAAATGGTGAAAAAATATATGCTGATAAAATCATAATTACTACTGGTGGTAAAAGTTATCCAGCTACAGGTTCTGATGGGTCAATGTTTAGAGTATTAGAAAACTATGGACATACTATAAAACCACTTTATCCAGCATTAATCCCTTTAGTTACTAAAGAAAGTTTTATTAAAAACCTTCAAGGTGTCTCTATGAAAGATGTAAATATAAGTACTAAAATTAAAAAGAAAAAAATAGATATGCAAGGTGACATGATATTTACACATTTTGGAATATCAGGACCAGGGGTTTTAAAGTTTTCTTCATACATAAATAAAGCTTTAGACAATGGATCTATTGAAATAAATTTAGATTTTTTACCTAATATTTCAAAAGAGGAAATATCTAAAATAATAAGAGAAAACCCTAACAAAAATATTTTAACAAATTTAAAAAGTATATTACCTCAAAATTTTGTAAAAGAAATTTTAAATTTACTTAATTTAAGTGATGTAAAGCCTAATGAGTTGAAAAAAGATGATGAATTAAAAATTGTTGAATATATAAAAGAAATGAAATTAACTGTTTCTGAAATGCTAACTATAAAAGCTGCTATGGTAACAAGTGGTGGAGTTAGTGTAAAAGAAATAAATTCATCAAATATGGAATCTAAATTAATTAAAAATTTATTCTTTGCTGGAGAAGTTATAGATATAGATGCAGAAACAGGCGGATATAATCTTCAAATAGCTTTTTCAACAGGATACTTAGCAGGAAGTGATTATTAATGAGAGTATTGGCAATTAGAGGAGCGACGACAGTTAAAAAAAACTCTATAGAGGAAATATTAAATGAAACTAAAATATTAGTAGAAACTATAATAAATAAAAACAATTTAGATACAGATGATATAATAAGTATGGTATTTACAATGACTAGTGATTTGGATTCAGTATATCCTTCTGTTGCGGTTAGAGATATATTAAATATTCATGATACGCCATTACTAAACTTTGAAGAGAAGTATATACAAGGAAGTCTTAGAAAATGTATAAGAGTAATGGTTAATGTAAATAGCAAGAAAACTAAAAATGATATAAAACACATATATCTAAATGAAGCAAGAAAATTAAGACCGGACATAGTTGAATAGGAGTGAAGTAATTATGAAAAATTTAGTAATAGCAGTAGATGGACCAGCAGGAGCAGGTAAAAGTACAATAGCTAAAATTGTTGCAGATAAATTAAATATTAACTATATAGACACAGGAGCTATGTATAGAGCTATAACATATAAGGTATTACAAAACAACGTAGATGTGAATGATGAATCTACTATAGTAGAATTAGCTAAAAATAGTGATATAGATTTTAAAGATAATAATATATACCTAGATGGTAAAATATTAAAAGAAGAAATAAGAACTCCAGAAGTTAGCAATAATGTATCTAATATTGCTCAAATAAAAGATGTTAGATATTTAATGGTAGATGTTCAAAGAGAAATAGGAAATAGAAGCTCTGTTATATTAGATGGTAGAGATATAGGATCATATGTATTCCCTAACGCTGATTATAAGTTTTTCTTGGTAGCTTCTCCTAATGAAAGAGGAGAAAGAAGATATAAAGAACTTGTAAAAAAAGGATATGACATTACTTTAGACGAAGTTATTAAGGATGTAATAAGAAGAGATGAAATAGATTCTAATAGAGAATTTGCACCTTTAGTTAAAGCAAATGATGCTATTGAAATTGATACTACAGGTAAAAGTATAGATAATGTAGTTGATTTAGTTATTAATAAAATAAAGTAACCTTGAAGGGAGATTAATGTGAAGTTTTATAATGTTGTAACGGGAGTTTTAAAAGCTTTCTCAAGTATATTTTTTAAATTTAAAGTAATAGGTATTGAAAATATACCTAAAGATGGACCAATAATATTAGCTGCAAATCATAGGTCTAATTTAGACCCTATATTTTTAGCTGCATCAATGCACAAAAACAGAGTAGTTACAGCTGTTGCAAAAAAAGAATTATTTAAAGTAAAGCCTTTAGGGTATATTCTAAATAAAATCAATGTTATACCTGTTGATAGAGATAATCCTACACCTTCTACTATAAAAAGTATATTAAAAGTTTTAAGAAGTGATGGATGTATAGGAATCTTCCCAGAAGGAACTAGAAATAAAGATATAGGATTTTTGGAAGCTAAAGCAGGACTTGGAATGTTTGCTGTAAAAGGAAAGGCTTTAGTTGTTCCTATTTCTATAATTAGTACTTATAAAATCTTTAATAGAGTAACTTTATATATAGATAAACCGATATCTTTTGAAGAATACTATAAAGAAAGACTTACAGGTGAAGATTATCAAAGATTATCACAGAATGTATTAGAAGTTATAAAAGAAAATTATTATGAAAATGCTAAATAGAGAGGGGATTGAATATGGAAGTTAAAATAGCTAAAAATGCTGGTTTTTGTTTTGGAGTTAAAAGAGCTATGAAAATGGCTTGGGATGAACTTCAAAATAGTGATGATGGCATATATGCTCTTGGTCCACTTATTCACAATAAGCAAGCAGTTTTAAAATATGAAGAAAATGGATTAAAAACTATAGATAAGGTTGATGATGTTCCCTCTTCAAATAATATGATTATAAGAAGCCATGGAGTGGGGGAAACTGTATATATAGAATCTGAAGATAAAAATATAAATATTATAGATACTACGTGTCCATTTGTAAAGAAGATACATGAAATAGCTAAAAAGTATTATATAAAAGGATATAAAGTAGTTGTTATAGGAGACTCTAAACACCCTGAAGTTATAGGAATAAATGGATGGTGTAATAATGAGGCTATTATAATAAAAACATTAGAAGATTTAGAATCTATTGAATTAGATAAATCTAATAAATATTGTATAGTAGCTCAAACTACTATAAATGTAGATTTATATAATAAAATAGTTGAAGCTTTATCTAATAAGTTAAATGATGTTGTATTTAATAATACTATATGTTCAGCGACTAAAGTAAGGCAAGAAGCTGCAAAAGAGATTTCTAAAGAAGTAGATATGATGGTTGTGGTTGGAGGAAAACATAGTTCTAACACACAAAAACTTGTTCAAATATGTAAAGAGTATGTTCCTACTTTAGCCATAGAAACTGTAGATGAGTTAAATGAGAATGACTTTAAAGGATATAACACTATAGGATTAACAGCAGGAGCATCTACTCCAGACTGGATAATAGAAGAAGTTGTGGGTTACATAAAGTCTCTATAAACTAAAAATAGTAGCTATACAATTAGTATAGCTACTATTTTTTATGCCCAATTTCCACCTTTAAATATTTCTATCTCTTTACCATCATAAGTTATACCTACTATATTTAAGTCTTTAGAACCAATCATAAAATCATCATGAGTGATACTATCATTTATACCGTATTTATCCATTTCTTCTTTAGAAATTTCACTTCCATTTTCAATACTTGTTTTATAAGCACTACCTAGAGCTAAATGACAAGATGCATTTTCATCGTATAAAGTAGTATAATAAACTATACCAGTATTAGATATAGGCGAATTATTTTCAACTAATGCAACTTCACCTAGATAACAAGAACCTTCATCTAACTCTATAAGTGATTTTAATGATTCATAACCTACTTTAGCAGTATAATCTACAACTTTACCATCTTTAAAAGTTAATGTAAAATCATCTATTATAGTTCCGTTATATATAAAAGGTTTAGTATTGGATACAATACCATTTACTTTATATTTATGAGGTAGTGTATAAACTTCTTCTGTAGGCATATTTGCATTAAACAAGATTCCATTAGGATCTTTGCTAGCGCCTCCAGCCCAAATGTGACCTTTAGGTAATTCTATATGTAAATCAGTTTTAGAAGATTTATAATGAAGCTCTTTAAAGTTATGATTATTTAAAAATTTAACTTTTTCGTTAAGTTTAGCATTATGTTCATTCCAAGCTTTTATAGGATCTTCTTGATCTATCCTAGTACATTTAAATATATACTCCCATAGCTTATCAACAGCTTTATCTTCCGTTAAATCAGGGAATACTTTACATGCCCATTCTTTACTAGGAACTGATACTATTGTCCATCTTATTTTATCAGTTATAATAGCTTCTCTCCAATTAGGAATGCTTTTACTATATGCCTTACTAGATTTTTGCATTCTGATAGGATCAACATCTTTAAATATTGTTGGATTAGAAGAGTCTATATTTATAATACAAGCACCTTGTTCTAATAAATAATTATATTTTTCAATTTTCCACTTAGGAAATTCATCAAATACTTCTTCTGGAGCTTTAAGGTATCTTATTAAAGAACTTTCTTCATCATTCCATTCAACTTCAACATCCTTAGCACCTAGTTCATATGCTATAGATATTATTTCTCTAGCGAACTCTTTGCATGATAAAGGTGCTCTTAGAAGAAGGATTTGTCCTTTTTGTAAATTCACACCTACTTCTACAGCTAACCTTGCATATTTATTTAAATTATTTTTAAAAGTCATAGAAACCTCCATGTATATTTATTTTCTAATTTAATTATATAACAAGTTTTTATGAGATGGGGGTTTGTACTTGATAAAAATAATATTTTATATAATAAAAAGTAATAATTTAAAAAGTACTTTTTATTATAGTTTACATAATTTTATTATTTTATACGATATTCGTATTTTATAAAAAGAATTACATTTAAATAGATTTTATACTATTAAAATTTTAAAATTTATATTTGTAATACATTTATACTAAATGTTTTGTAAAACCTCTTAAAATCGAATTTAATCCCTTTATTTTTTTAAAAAATAATCGAACAAATGTTCTTATGAGGTTTAATTGTCATTTTAGTATTTTTATATACAAATGCTAGGTATTTCACGTGAATTAATTTTGATACTTATATGCATAATATACTTATAGTAAATGGAGTGATTATATGGATATTTTAAATTTAAATACTAAAGCTTATTTAGATGAATTTTATAAAGGGTTTTATAATAAAAATCAGTCTTATTTAATATTATCAACACCGTATGAACTTGGTAAATTACAAAATATTTTAGATATAGATGAAATAACATTTAAAGATTGTTTAGACTTTGATGATAATATACGTTTAGATCTATTTAATAATTATGATTTTTTAAGTCTTAATACATTTGAATTAATAAATAAAAAAGCTGTTATTAAAGAGATTAATATATATTTAGCGGATAATTATATACTTGTTGTTTCAGATAAAGACCATTATATATATAATTATGTAATAAAACTAATTAAAGAAAACTTAGTAGTTGATAAAACTCCTGTTGTTGCTTTATTCAAAATCAATTATTTAATTTTTAAAGAGGTAATTGTAAATGGATTTGAAACTTTAGAAAAACTAGAAGATATGATATTAGATATGGAGGATAAAATGTTAGAAGGTGTAGAAGATAAGCATTTTCACGAGATAAGTTATATAAGAAGTTTAACTAGAGACATAGTTAAAAATATAAGGCCTCTTCTTTATATAGGTGATAGAATACTAAAAGATAACATAAGATATTTAACATATTCTAATATAAAAAAACATAACCTTGATAACTTACAAAGTATAGATTTTGGAATAGATAAACTTTATAATTTTGCAATATCAACGAGAGAATTAGCTGATAAATTGCTAGATATATATTCATCTCAAGTTGCTGAAAAAACAAATAATTTAATAACTAAATTAACTTTGCTAACAGCAATTTCAGCACCTCTTACAATAATAACAGGAATTTATGGGATGAACTTTGAATTTATGCCAGAGTTAAAATGGCATTATGGTTATTACTTAACTTTGACTATTATGCTTTTAATAATGTTTATAGGAATTTTAATTTTTAAATTTAAGAAATTTTTGTAAAATTAAACAAATTCATGTTTTAAATTCAAAATAGTTTGACATAAAACTATATTTAGATGTATAATTAGTTTGGTGGTAAACTAATTTACCTTTAAGTATAAATTGAAATTACATCTGGAGGAATATTATGAATTACAAAGACGGAAAATACATAGGAATAGGAAATGGATACGGTGGAGAAATAAAGTTAGAAGTTAGTATAGAAAACTCTACTATAAAAAATATAGAAGTTATATCTCATAACGAAACTAAAGTTATATCAGATCCTGCATTTGAGCATGTTTTAGCAAATATAGTGAAAGAAAATACTATCCTTGTTCCAAATGTATCAGGGTGTTCAATGAGTTCAAGAGGATTAAGAGAATCTGTTAAAGAAGCATTAATACAAGCTGGAGGAAATAAAGAGCAATTAGAAAATTTAATACTAGAAGCTGAAACTTTAGAAAAAATAGGTGCTAAAAGAGTTAATATAAAAAATAATGAAAAGTTTGATGTAGTTATAGTGGGTAGTGGAGGAGCTGGGCTTTCTGCAGCTATAGCTTCTTCTAAAGAAGGTGCTAAAGTTGTAGTTTTAGAAAAAATGAATACTTTAGGCGGAAATACTTTAGTATCAATGGGTGGAGTAAACATACCAGGTAATGATGCTCAAATAGCTACTAATGTTATAGATAGTAAAGAAAGTTATTACGAAGATATAGTTACTGGTGGAGACAACGAAAGTAATTTAGATCAAGTTGACATATTGGTCGAAAATGCATTAACAACATATAACTGGTTAAAAGATTTTGTTGGTGTTGAATTTAAAGAAAATAAGCTTATCCATTTTGGAGGACATAAAGTCCCAAGAGCAGCGGTATTCAAAGGTAAATATGCTATAGAACTTATAAGCAAACTAAGAGAAAAAGCTATAAGCTTAGGTGTTAAAATAGTTAATGGTGTTGACTGCCAAAGCTTAATATGTGATGAGAGTGGTAGAGTAGTTGGAGTAAATGCTAATGTTTCAGGAAATCAAATAAGTATAAATGCTAATTTTGGAGTTATACTTGCTACTGGAGGTTTCAGTGGGAATATAGAAATGAGACAAAGATACAACAAGAATTTAGATGAAAGATATAAAACTACTAATGTTAGTGGAGTAACTGGGCAAGGTCATGTTATGTGTGAAGAACTTGGAGCAAAATTTGTTCATATGAACTACATTCAAACATTCCCTATATCTAATCCAAATACAGGAGAATTATCACATGTTGGTGGGGCTAGATTTGACGGAGCTGTAATGGTTAATAAATCAGGAAAAAGATTTGTTGAAGAGCTTGAAAGAAGAGATGTTGTTTCTGAAGGTATATTAAATCAAGAAGGAAATGTTGCTTACTTAGTATGGGGACAAGAAGTTGAATCTATAAATAATGGGGTTACAGCTAATGGGGCTGAAGTAACTAGACTAAAAAAAGATAAGCTATTTGGAGAGTTTAACTCAATAGAAGAAGGAGCAAAGTTCTTTAATATAGATGAGAATATGTTAAAAGAAACTATTAACAAATATAACAAATATGTTCAAAACGGAAAAGATGAAGACTTTAATAGAAGAGGTAAGTTAGTTTCTATAGAAGAAGGGCCTTTCTATATACAAACTATAGCACCTGCAGTTCACCATACGATGGGTGGGGTTAAAATTAATGCTAATAACCAAGTATTAAAAGAAGATGAAAATGTTATAAACGGTTTATATGCAGCCGGTGAAATAGTTGGTGGTACTCATGGTACAAATAGACTTGGAGGTAACGCTATAACTGAAATCTTAGTATTTGGTAAAAGAGCAGGAGAGAGTATAGTTAAAAATAAATAATAATAGTAACTTTAAAATAGGAGTATGATACTACATACTCTTATTTTTTTGATATAATAGTACCATTGAAATTATATAGGAGGCAAATATGTTTATAAAAACAAAAGATAATTTAAGTTTATATGTAAATAAAGTTGGAACGGGTGCAAATTGCATATATATACACGGAGGACCTGGTGCATGGAGTAAGGATTTTGAAGTATTTTGTAAGGATTATTTATCTAAAGATTTAACTATGTATTATATGGATCAACGAGGTTGTGGAAGGTCAGAAGGAGATGAGTACTCTGACTATTCAGTAGATGCCATCATTGATGATATTGAATGTATAAGAAAGAAATTTAATATTGATAAGGCTATATTGCTTGCACATTCATTTGGAGGAATACTAGCTACTGCATATGCTCACAAGTATCCTGAAAATATTAAAGGAATTATACTTATGAACTGTACACTAGACATGAAAGAATCTCTTAAGAGCCAAATATTAGAAGGTTGCAAAATATTAGGAGTAGCTAATATAAATAATAATAAAGACTTAAAAATTTCTTGGCAAAATATAATACAAGAACTTTTAGAATGTAATCTTTATTATAAACTGCAATATTCAAATTTTGATAACTATTTAAAGGTAAGTGAGATAGATAAAGGAATATTAAATACCTCTATGGCTGAACAATCTTTTTCTAATGACAGCTACTTTTATGATTATAGAGATATCAGTAAAGAAATTAAGACTCCTACTTTAATTATCAGTGGTGAAGAAGATTTAGCTATAGGTTCTAAACATTATATGACTTTTAATTTTAAAAATTATGATTTGAAAATTATAAAAGGTAGGCATGTACCTTATATAGAAAATACTACAGAGCTAATTAACAGTATAAGGGAATTTATAAATAATCTAGTAGAATAAGTTTGAATAAATAATTTTTAAAATAAACATACTCTTAATAAAATTCAAAATACTTACTAAAAACCATTTTAGTTTACATAATATAATTATATTGAATCTAATTTGTGTTTTTTACAATATTAACGAATAAAATCCATTTAAATCAATTTTAAAAAACTAAAGCTTTATTTATGATTAATTATCCACATTAATAAAAACACACCTTTTAAAACTGATTTTAAAAGGTGTGTTTTGCTTTAACCTAAATTAAATAATACTTCTGAAATTTTATCGCTAGCTTCTTTATCCATTTCTTTTAGAACATGAGAATAAATATTTAAAGTTGTATTAATATTAGAGTGACCAACTCTTTCTGATATTACTCTAATAGGAACTTTAGAATTTATAAGTAAAGTTACATGAGAGTGACGAAGATCATGAAACCTTATATGTTTTAAATTATTTTCTTTCAAAAATCGGTTGAACTTTTTGCTTAAAACATCTTGCGCTATAGGATTTTCATTTTTATCGAAAAATAATAAGTTAAATTCATTTTTAATTTTACCTTGTAACTTCATTTCTATTTGTTGCTTTTTATAATTTTTAAGTCTATTCATAAGTTCTATAGGCGCTGAAATAGTTCTTTCTGAACTTTCTGTTTTAGGATCTTTTAGTATAACTTTACCGTCATTTCTTACAGTAATCTTATCTACTGTTACGGTATTATTATTAAAATCTATGTTATTCCAAGTGAGTCCTAAAATTTCTGATATTCTAAGTCCTAATCCACTAGCTATAAAAATGGGTAATTCTAGAGAAGTTCCTACACATTTTTCAAGAAGCTTATGCAAATCAGCTTGATTATATATATCATTTTTAAACTTTCTTACTCTAGGAATTTCTATATATTCAACTATATTTTCTCGAATCAACTTTAATCTATATGCTTTTTTCATAGCTAATTTAAGTATGTTAATATGGATTTTTATTGTTTGAGGAGTAAGTATTCCTACTAAATCATCCACATAATTTTGTATATGAATAGGTTTTAAATCTTCTAATTTATATCTTCCTAACATAGGAATTATATATTTATTACATATTCTAAGGTAACAATTATATGTAGTTATTGATATATTTACTTTATATTTTTCTACAAAATCAATCAAAAATTTTTCTAAAGTTAGCGTACTTGGGAGTAATAAATCATCATTATATATGCTATCTTTTATTTCGGTTAACTTCTTAGAAGCATCTCTTTTTTTAGGATATGACCCCATATTTTTTTGTATTTTTTTCTTGCTTTCAGGATCTTTATATTCTAAATAAACTATGTAGTTTTTGCTTCTTTTTCTTATAAATGCAAAACTCATCTCTTTCCTCCAATAAATAACATTATAGTATTTATTGTAACATAAAAACAAAATAAAAAACATTTAAATATCTGACATATAACTGACATAAAATCCAATTAATACTATGTATACATTGAAATAACTACATTTTATTTTTTGGACATAAAACTATATATTTTATGTCTATATGCTTTTAAAAGGTATATCTAAGAATTGAATTTTCGAAGAAGCTATTAAATTCTTATAGATATACCCCTTAAAACTACTTAGCTACAAAGCTACAACAATTAGTTTGTTTATAATTTTTAGCGTCACTTCCAGACACAAATATGTTATAGCAGTTACATTCTAAATTGTTATTGTGAACACATCCAATAGCATTACACATTATATGTTCACATTCACTTTCTATATCACTTTGTATGTTTTTATGAACACTTATAAAAGAAGTACAGTGAACATCTTTTATATTACGAGGATTAGGACCATCAACTTTTATAGACCCACTATGACAGTTTCCATTTCTATTGTAGCAACATGTAGTTGCACTACAGTTAATCTTTGACATAAAAATACCACTCCTTATAGAATTTAGTCTTTATTAGTAGTATGTACATAAATCGATTAAAAAATTGATAAAATTAAGTACTATTTTATAGTTATATATTTAGTGTCATGTAACCATCAATAGCCATATATTATATTGTGACTACTATATAAAGGAATGATAGACATTGGAAAAGAAATCTAAACATTCATACATCAGTAATAACTTAAAATTAGCTTTATCTAAAAAATTTAATATGCCTATATCAGAAATAAACATAGACTTTATGAAAACTTTAAAAGAAATTGATTTGCATGGATATAATATAAAGGATATAAAAGGTATAGAGTTTGCTATAAATGCAACTTATATAAATTTAGCTAGGAATAATATCCATAATGCATCTTATTTAGGAAAACTAAAAAATCTAGTTCACTTAGATTTAAATGAAAATAAAATAGAAGATATAGGTTTTATAAAAAAAATGAAAAATTTAAAAAGTGTAGGTTTAGAAAGTAATAATATAAAAAACTTACCTAAACTTACCAACCCTAATTTAACGATGCTAAATTTAGATAACAATAACATATCAGACTTAACAAATCTTTCTGAATTAAATTTAAATATTTTAAATCTATTGGTGAGCGATCAATGCATAGTTTTAGATCCATTGGAAGTAGATATAGGGAAGAGTGTTTTTTTTAAGTCAAATATACATTGGAATAAAGATATATTAGTTCCTTTAGATAATATTCAAGTAAGTGGTAAATATGATGCAATACACACCGATGAAAGACCTTCTATACTATATTCTATCTCGGAAGTTATAATTAGAAATATTCAATCTAACTGCTTGCTTAAAGTGGATTTTTATTATGAAAATTCAATGGATGTTTCACAAATTTTAAGTGGTACAATAATACAACCTATTTATTTGAATAGAAATTCAATTTATAGTTCCAACGAAAATATTGATATAGAAACCTCTCAAATACAAGGAATTTTAAAATATGCAGATGAAAAACTTAATACAAAACATATAAAATCTCACTTTTCTAATAAAACAATTACACTTATAAATGAATATGGAGAAAAAATATATTCACTAACTAATGATTTAGGAGAATATACTTTTAATAAGATTAATAAAGGCAAATATACATTATTATTTCCGGTTTTATCAGAACATATATATACAACTGATAGCATTTATGTTTTAAATATAAAGACTAAAGGTAAATACATCATAAATGCATTGACAGAAGTAATAAGCTAAAAGAGTAGTAATTAATTATTACTCTATTTTTTTGCACTTTTTGAAAAATTAACAAAATAGGATATATTTTAGAAAAAATGTTAAATTTTTAAAGAAAAAAGTTTGATTATATACACTGTATGGGTATATAATATATATAAATTTGTTTTTATATAAATTTTAATAAATAATAGGAAGGATGTATTTAAATGAAAGTAAAAGTTGCAGATACTGCTGTAAGTACTTTAAAAGATATTTTATCTGATAATCAAGATAGACCTAAAACTATAAGAGTTTATTTCGCAGGTGTTGGATGAGGCGGTCCATCATTTGGACTTGCTCTGGATGAGCAAAACGGAGATGATTTAACATATGAAGTAGAAGGATTAAACTTCATAATGAGTAAAGAGGATTATACTAACTATGGAGATATAGTTATAGAAGATACTGGATATGGATTTAGAGTTGCTCCTGAGAATCAAGCTGACGGTGGATGCGGCGGGGGATGCTCAGGTTGCGGACAGTAATAATTATTTAAGGAGTATTGGGAGACCAATACTCTTTAATTTTGAGTGATAAATTAAACAATAGGAGTTATATTATGAGAAGACGTAAGAAAAAAGATGCAGACATTAAATTATTAAGTTATACTAACTACGTATTAAAAGGTGATTCTATAGATTTAAAAAACAAGTGGTGTGATAAGTTTAAAAATAACAATCCAATACATGTAGAGTTTGGAACTGGTAGAGGTAAATTCATTACTACTCTAGCTAAACAAAATCCTCATATAAACTATATAGCTATGGAAATAAAAGAAGAAGTATTGCTAAAAGCGGTAGAAAAAGCTGTAGAAAATGAATTAGATAACATACTATTTGTATGGGGAGATGTAAATAACATACTAGATTATTTTGGAGAAGGAGAATTATCTAGAGTCTATGTTAATTTCTGTGATCCATGGCCAAAGAAGAGATGGTATAAAAGAAGGTTAACTTATAGAGGATTTTTAGAAAATTACAAAAAACTATTAAATGACTCTGGAGAAATCCATTTTAAAACAGACAATGAAAAGCTATTTGAATTTAGCTTAAATGAATTTTCAGAAGCTGATTTAAAAATGAAGAACATAACATTAGATTTAGCTAATAGTGATTATGACGGAAATGTAACTACTGAATATGAAGATAAATTTATGTCTTATGGAATGAAGATCTTTAGAGTAGAGGGTATGAAACGATAAAAAATGGAGTTAAAAAACTCCATTTTTTCTATTTATACAGTAAAGTCCAAATAAAACTATTAATATGTATATAAAATATAATACTATTCTAATGCTTTGAAGACCAATACCAAATATATCATGTATAAAAGTCGCATCAGGTAGTAAGACTAAAATAGCCGATATTGAAATAAGTAATGGATTTATAACTATTTGTTTATCACTTCTTAAAATCATAATTTTCCCAACCCATACAAAAGATAAAATGAAAAATACAATTTTAAGTATAAATTCAACGGTATTTACCATAATCAGACTCCCTTTTATTGATTATAAATTATGTATAAACTACAACATATAAAAAGTATACACAAAATTCTTACTTTTATCAAATTAAATTTATAAATACAATTTAAATATGCATATATAAGTATTATAATTTTAAGTGAATCTACATAATATAAATAAAAACTAATAAAGGAGTTTATTATGTGTATAAATATATCAAGAAGTAATACAAATTTATCTGATGAAATGTCTATTAAGGATTATGAATTACTAAAACAAATTTACAACTCTATAAATGATAGCAACTCAGAATCTACAAAAAGCTTAACTGAACAATTAATTTTAAATAATAAAGAAAATCAAAATATAGAGTACCTTAAAGAAGCTATAAATAATTTAAAATAATTTTAAAATTCTTTAATATAGATGTCCCCTAAAGCATATTATCTTATATAATAACATTTTAATATGGGGGATTTATTATGGATAGAGCTTTTTTAAATTGGTATACTCAATCCTTTGGAGGAATTGTAGGATTGATTATATGTATGATAGCTTACTTAAATGGTAATATGGCTGTATATGGAAGTATCTTACAAAGGCTAGATGAAATAGGTTTAAGTGGATTAGTAGCTAGCTTTTTTTTATTTCCACTTTGTATATGTGTAGTTATTTTAGGTGCTTTAGAATCTACAATATCTAATGATAAATTTTCAATTTTCAATAAGTCTTTAGTATGGTCAACAGTAATTATAGGTTTTTTAGGTGGAAAAATGTTTTTTATAATTCCTTCTATGTTTATATTATTTAAATTTTATAGCCGTTATATATTAAAACCTCAAAATGAAATAGTAAATGTAAATAGTACAACATTAGAGAATTGTAAGGTCAAAAAAGTACATACTAAAAAAACACCAAATTCTAAAGAGATTCAGAAGAAGTTAAGAAAAACTAAGATTGAAATAGCCATAGAATTATTATTAAAAGATGCAGATAAAAATTTTATAATGGAAATTACAAACCTTACTTCAAAGGAATTGGAATCAATAGAGCGAAAGTTAAAACAATAAAAGTGTTACTTTTTTATAAAAGTAGCACTTTTTTCTTTTAAATATATTTTTTTGTGATATAATATTAGTACCAGGTAATAATACAAGGAGGTAACTATGAAAATTAATGAGATAAAAGAATTGATATTAACTATAGATAAAACTAATTTGACATATGTAAATTTAAAGGACGAGAATTTCTCTTTAGAAGTTTCTAAATCTGAAAACAAAGTAAATAGTAACGTAGTAATTAATAAAAGCGATGAAGTAGAAATTATTGAATCTATTTCTTATGATGATGATTATATAAATGAAAATGATACAAATATTAATGAACACTTAATAAAAGCTCCTATAATGGGAACTTATTATGCTTCATCTAGTCCTGATGCAGAAGCTTTTGTAAAGGTAGGAGACAAGATATCTAAAGGTGATACACTTTGTATAATAGAAGCTATGAAGCTTATGAATGAAATAACTAGTGATGTTGATGGGGAAGTTATAGAAATATGTTCAAGCAACGAAGATCTAGTTGAATATAACCAAGTATTATTTAAAATAAAAACGATTTAATTAGGAGGCAGTTAGATGATTAAAAGATTGTTAATTGCAAATAGAGGAGATATAGCAGTTAGAATAATACGTACATGTAAAGAACTTAATATAGAAACTGTTGCTATCTATTCTGAAATAGATAAAGAAAGTTTACATAGATACATGGCTGATGAATCTATATGTATAGGCCCTAATAATATAAACAAAAGCTATAATAACATTGATAATATAATATACTTAGCTAAAAAAATGAAATGTGATGCTATTCATCCAGGATTTGGGTTTTTATCAGAAAATGTTAACTTTGCTAAAGCTTGTATAGATAATGACATAATTTTTGTTGGACCTACGCCTAATCAAATAGAACTTATGGGGAATAAATCAAAAGCGCGTGAAACTATGATAAATTTAAATGTTCCAGTTGTTCCCGGATCTAAGTCTATTTTAGAAAATAAAGAGGAAGCAAAAAAACTAGCTAAGTCTATAGGATACCCTGTTATGATAAAAGCCTCTAGTGGAGGTGGGGGAAAAGGCATGAGGATAATATATAAAGAAGATGAGTTTGATTCACTATTTGATATAGCTAAATCAGAAGCTTTAGCATCATTTGGCGATAGTTCTTTATATATGGAAAAGTATATAGAAAATCCTAGACATATAGAAGTTCAAGTATTTGGAGATAAGTTTAATAATGCTATCCATCTTGGAGATAGAGATTGCTCTATGCAAAGAAGAAATCAAAAACTTATAGAGGAATCATTAAGCGCTTATTTAAATGAAGATCAAAGAAATAACTTGTATAAAACATCTGTTGAAGTAACGCAAGGTATAGGGTATATAGGAGCTGGAACAATAGAGTTTATTGTAGATCAAGATAAGAACTTCTATTTTATAGAAATGAATACAAGAATACAAGTAGAACATCCTGTTACTGAAATGATTACAGGAATAGACCTTATAAAACTTCAATTACTTATAGCAAGTGGAAAAGAAATACCTTTTACTCAAGAGGATATTAAATTTAGAGGTCATGCTATTGAATGTAGAATAAATGCAGAAGATTCTAATGAAGATTTTAAACCATGTCCTGGTAAAATAGAATCTTTACACATACCTGGAGGTTTTGGAGTTAGATTTGATACATTCATTTATCCAGGATATACAATTCCACCTATTTATGACTCTATGTTAGGTAAATTAATATGTATTGCTGATAATAGAGAAGAATGCATAAGTAGAATGGATAGAGCTTTAGATGAAATAATTATAGAAGGTATAACTACTAATATAGATTTTCAAAGAGAACTTATAAGCTCTAAGGAGTTTAACGATAATACTCATCATACAAAGTTTATAGAGACTGAGTTTATAAAGAATTCAAATGTGTAGTTTAAGGAGAGTTTATCATGATTAAAAAATTTTTAAAGAAGAAAGAGCAAAATTATGCAGTTGTTCATTTAAAAAACAATTTTAAAGAAAATAGTGTTGATGATAAGTTTTGGGTTTATTGTGATTCTTGTAATAATCAAATTTTTAGAAAAGATTTAGAAGAAAACTTAAATATATGTCCAAAATGTAATAAGCATTATGATTTTGCTGCAAGAGATAGAATAAAACTACTTACAGATCATAATAGTTTTAAAGAGTTTAATCATAATATTAAGTTTAAAAATGTATTAAATTTTCCTGACTATGAAAATAAATTAGCTAAATATAAAGAAAATACAAATGAAAAAGAAGCTGTTATAACTGGTATAGGGCTTATAAATAATATACAAGTAGTTCTATGCGTAATGAATTCTAAGTTTATGATGGGTAGTATGGGTTCTATAGTTGGAGAAAAGATAACATTGGCAATCGAATATGCTATAGATAATAAACTTCCTGTTATAATTACATGTGCTTCAGGAGGTGCAAGGATGCAAGAAGGTATGATATCTCTTATGCAAATGGCAAAAACCTCTCAGGCACTTGCTAGGCTTTCACAAGCAGGGCTACTATATATTTCTATACTTACTAACCCTACAACTGGTGGAGTTACAGCAAGTTTTGCTACTTTAGGAGACATAATTATAGCAGAACCTAATGCTTTAATCGCTTTTGCGGGTCCTCGAGTTATAAAACAAACAATTAAGCAAGATTTACCTGAAGGATTCCAAACTTCTGAGTTTTTATTAGAGCACGGTTTTGTAGACATGATAATAAGTAGAGATAAGATGAAAGAAAATCTTCATAATATATTACATTTACATGGATACCCTTTTGTAAATGATTTATACGAGGAGGGTGATTTAATTGCATGCACAGAACACTAGTTCGAATACCGATATAAATAAGATAAAAGACAGCATAAAACAGCTAAAAGAACTATCAAGTCAAAATAACATAGATTTAACAAACGAAATTGAAAAATTAGAAGCTAAACTTAAAAGCATTGAAAATACAGCATCCAAAGAATTATCTGCATGGGATAAAGTGTCTATAAGCAGAGATATTAAAAGACCAAGTGCCGAAAATTACATAAAGAACATATGTTCTTTATTCTTAGAACTCCATGGTGATAGGCTATATAAAGATGATCCTTCTATAATTGGAGGAATTGGAAAAATAGGTGATTTCGAGGTAACTTTAATAGGACATCAAAAAGGCAAAGATATAAATGAGCAAGTAAAAAGAAATTTTGGAATGCCTCATCCTGAAGGATATAGAAAAGCGCTAAGATTGATGAAACAAGCGGAAAAGTTCAATCGTCCTATCATAACTTTTATAGATACTCCTGGAGCCTTTTGTGGTATAGAAGCAGAAGAAAGAGGTCAAGGAGAAGCTATTGCTAAAAACTTACTTGAAATGAGTTCTCTTACAGTCCCTATACTCTCTATAGTTATCGGAGAAGGGGGAAGTGGTGGAGCACTAGGAATAGGGGTATCAAATGAAATCGCAATGCTTGAAAACTCTGTTTACTCTGTAATATCTCCAGAAGGTCTTTCAAGTATACTTTTTAAAGATGCATCTAAATCTAAAGAAGCTAGTGAAGTTATGAAGCTTACTAGTTCAGATTTAAAGAATTTAGAGGTAATTGATCATATAATAGAAGAGCCTTTAGATACAGCTCATAGTAATATAGAAGATGTATCAAACAATATGAAAAATTATATTGTTAACAGACTTAATTTTTATAAAGATTTTTCAAAAGAAGATATAGTAAATCATAGATATGGTAAATTTAGAAATATAGGAGTCTATTAAGTATAACTTAATAGGCTTTTTGCGATTAATGAAATTATATTAATTTTTTAAAATAGAGGGTTTTTGCTTTCACTTATAGAATTTGTAGTTAAATAGCATAATATACAAAGATATAAGAGGGGGATCTTGAAATGGAAGTATTAAAAGTTTCATCAAAATCTAATCCAAACTCAGTAGCAGGAGCTTTAGCCGGAGTAATAAGAGAAAAAGGTAGTGCTGAAATTCAAGCTATAGGTGCAGGAGCGCTAAATCAAGCTATAAAATCAATAGCTGTTGCAAGGGGATTTATGGCACCTAGTGGTATTGACTTAGTATGTATTCCATCATTTACTGATGTAAAAATAGACGGAGAGGAAAGAACTGCAATTAAGCTCGTTGTTGAGCCTAAATAATAGATTAGAGACTATAATAAAATAGTCTCTTTTTTGCGTTATAAAAATTTTATCAAATAACTAAGTAAATTTTTTTATTGAATAAGATATATATATTGGGAAAATATAAATTAAGAACGATGAGGAGGTGTATTTATGCAACTTAGAAGAGCAGTAGAGATATGTAACAATAATGAAAAAGATAATGTAACTCTTTATTATTACAATAAACCTGTAACATTAGTTAGTGTTGATAATAATATTGGAACAGCTCATGTAAAGTCTTTAAATGATGATTCTCAGTTTGAAGCTGAATTGGAATCATTACATGAAAACAAAAACTTATAAATTATATAAATAAATTTAATGAAATTATAATATAACAAGAAATAATAAATATAAAAAAGTCATTTTTAAAAAATATATGAAAAAATGGCTTTTTTATATGTTTTTATTTAACACTTAAAATCAATGACTTTATTAAGTATTGATACATTATGATGTATAGTATTATAAATATGCAATGTATTTCATTGAAAATTCCATAAATATATATGATATAGTAGATTTTTTAGTATTTATATTATATAGAAAAACATAGATTATATGATACATATTTATGAAGAGTAGTACTATTTTTAAAATATAACTATCCTTTAAATGTATATTTAGGGAATAGTTAGTATGGAATTAATATATATATCTATATAACATCATTTTTTTGATCTTTTTTAACTTTTTTGTAATTAATCTAAATTTTGTATTTTTATTAGTTCTTCTCTTTTTGTTTTTAGTTTTTATGCATTTTAAAATTTTCTTCAATGTAAATTTTATTTTTTTGTAAACCATATACAAATTCAATTACAAATTTATTTGATATCAATTTAAAACAATCTTAAAATTATATTTTAAAATTCTGCAATTCATATAATTTATATCTTTGTATTATATATATTGCTAATTTGTATCTATTCTTTATATCTATATTGATTTTATTGCTAAAACTTATATATTATAAAAATCAAACCTATTTATAGGCATTTTAAGACTTTTTATATTTGTGTATATAAAAACATATTACTTATTAAGCTTCTGCTGCTTATAAGCTTGTTTAAATGGCTGTTTTATCTTATTGTTCTATTTAAGGAATAGTTGAACTCAAAAAAACTCTATGTTATATTTAAATTATTAATAAATATTGTTTATGGAGGTATTTAATTAGAAATGTCACAACGTAAAGTTATAAAAATACATAATAAATCAGATAAACCCGATAACATAGTTCTTAGAGACAATAAAGTAATTGAAAAATGTATACAAATAGAAAATAATTTACCTAAGTTTATGAAAGATTATAGTATTTATTTAAAAGGATCTGTTTCTGTTACTACAAGGCTTGCTTATTTAGAAGATATTCAATTTTTTTGTTCTTACTTAATAGAAACCAAAGAAGTTACAATTGTAGATGAGATAAAAGATATTAGTATTGAAGATTTTAATAAAATAAAAGCAAGAGATGTAAATTTATTTCTAGGAGATTATTGTACACGTTACTATAAGCAAACTGAAAAAAATACACTTATTTATGAAAATAATAATCGTGCTTTGGCTCGTAAAAAATCATCTTTATCTACTCTATTTAAATTTCTTTTTAGAAATAATCAAATAGAAAACAACATAACTGATGGTTTTAATCCTATTAAGCTTCCTAAACCTCAACCAGATGCAATAAAACGTCTTGAAATAGATGAGGTTGCAAAAATGTTAGAAGCTGTTGAATCAGGTGTAGGTCTAACAGATAAAGAAAAAGTTTATTGGAGAAAAACTAAGCTTCGTGATAAAGCAATATTAGCGTTATTTGTTACATATGGTCTTAGATTAAATGAGCTTCGTGAACTAAATATTTCTTCTTTTAATTTTTCTAGAGGTGAATTTAAGATATATAGAAAACGTGGTAAAGAAGTTTTAATGCCTATAAATAAAACTTGTGAATTAGTTATTAGAGATTATATATTAAATGAGAGACCTAAAAGTGAAATGTTAAGCGAGGACGTTCAGGATGCGTTATTTCTATCTCTTCAAAATAAGAGAATGGATCCTAAGTCTATAAGGCAACTTGTGAAAAAGTATACTTCTATTTCAATGGAAACATCTAGAGATAAAGGTTATAGCCCACATAAGTTAAGAGCTACTGCGGCTACATCGTTAATACAAAATGGATTTTCTATATATGATGTACAAAACTTATTAGATCATGATAATGTTACTACTACACAATTGTATGCTGCTCATAAGAAAAATGTTAAAAGGGATATTGTTAATAATTTCGAATGGTTAGATGATGAAAATGAGTAATTTCAACTTTAAGAACAAATGTTTGTATAAAATTATTTGATATGTTAAAATATATAGTATAACGATAAACTAAATTAATATTAGAAACGAGATGATAACATGTATCTAGATTTAACGAATAAACAAATGATGATACTTGAGTTTATAAAAGATCAATTAACTCAAAAAGGATATCCACCTTCAGTGAGAGAAATATGTGCTGCTGTAGATTTAAGGTCTACGTCTACTGTTCACTCTCATTTGAATAAACTTGAAAAATTAGGTTATATTAGAAGAGATGCTACAAAACCTAGAGCTATAGAAGTATTATCTTTAAATAAAAATGAAGGTGTAGACGGTCTTAATCAAGAAGTTCTTCACTTACCTGTAATAGGTCAAATAACAGCAGGCGAACCAATTTTTGCAGAACAAAATATAGAAGAATACATACCACTTCCAGCAAATTTCATTATGGGAACTGATAACTTTATTTTAAAAGTTAAAGGTGAAAGTATGATAAATGCAGGAATATTAGATGGCGATTATGTTATAGTGGATAAAGCTAGCACTGCATCTAATTCTCAAATAGTTGTAGCATTAGTAGGACAAGATAGTGCTACTGTGAAAAGATTTTTTAGAGAAGAAAATCATATACGACTACAACCTGAAAATGACTTTATGGAACCGATTATATTAGATCCATCAGAAGTTAGTATAATAGGACATGTTAAAGGTGTCTTCAGAGTAATAAAGTAAAAGATATGTGAGTATACACATATCTTTTCTTGTTTTAATTATAAAAATTTCAAAGTTATCTCTACTATAATACAACATATACCAGCTGCTATAAAACTATAAGCATTCGTCTTAGCTTTTTTTAAATCAGCTTCAGCTTTTTCTTGTAACTTGTCAGATTTACTTTTTCCCTTTTTATCTTTTTTATTATTATGTTTGCTAATATCTTCTAATTTTTTATTATACTCTTCCCTTTTGCCTTTTAAAGATATGACTAAAAGAATTCCTAAAACTAAAAATACTACTCCTAGTAATAAAAACATATATTTCCCTCACTTAATAATTTTATGATTTAAGCTAATTCAAGAGCTATTTCCATCATTTTAGTAAAAGCTACTTGTCTTTCATGTGCAGAACATTCTTCTCCTGTAAATGGGCAATCAGATATTGTTAATATACAAAGTGCATTAACTCCTGCTCTAGCTGCATTCATATAAAGTGCAGCAGCTTCCATTTCAACTGCCAATACGCCCATCTTCTTCCATTTAGCTAAATTATCAAGCCCTGCATCGCTATAAAAAACATCATTAGATACTATATTTCCAACAGTAACTTTAGTGTTTTGATTATTAGCTGCATCAACTGCTCTTTTTAAAAGATCATAACTAGCTATAGGTGCAAAAGTACCTGGTAAATTATATTGTTTAGCATAATTAGAATCAGTACATGCTCCCATACCTATAACAATGTCATGAACTTTTAAATCTTCACTTATAGCACCTGCTGAACCTACACGTATAAGATTCTTAACCCCATAAAAATGAATTAATTCATATGAGTATATACCAATAGAAGGCATTCCCATCCCTGATCCTTGAACAGATATTTTCTTTCCCTTATAGTACCCTGTATAACCATACATACCTCTTACTGTATTATACATAACTGGATTTTCTAAAAATGTTTCTGCTATAAATTTAGCTCTTAGTGGATCACCAGGAAGTAATATTGTTTCTGCTATATCCCCTAAGTTTGCATTATTATGTGCTGTTGGCACTGGTGATTTACTCATATTTAAATACCCTCCTTTTTATAATTCATAAATATATCAATAAATATTATATCACTTTTTTACCAATATAAAGAATTTATATGCAGGAAATGTCAAAATTGTAATTTAACATATTGGAATAAATATAATATAATAATAATATAATTCATATAAGATTTTGGTAAATTAAGGAGGGGATTTATGAGGAAGAATTCTGAAAAAATTGCAATATTAATACTTGTCCCTATGCTTTTATTTACTTTGTTTTTGACATTCAAGACAATGCGATAAATAAAAAAATAAATGGGCTACAATTTATATAGCCCATTTATTTTTTTATGTTTATATTAAGTTTTTATATTGTTTTAAAAATTCTCTTATTGCTTGAGTTATTATTTCTTGTTTAGAGTATTCTGAATTACTACATAGCCTTTCAAAGTCTTCCCAAGTAGCTTTTTCTACTTGAATTCTAGTAGCCTTTACTTCTTTTATATTAATATCTTCTATAATAACATCTTTTTTTGTTTTTTTGACCTTAGGTTGTAATGGCTTTAGATCTTTTACACTTAAATACCAATCGTATACTTCACAAAGTTTATCTAGATCTTCAGCACTTACATTTACTTTCGCTGGCTTTGCTTTATATACTTTTGTATTTTTCTTGTTACTTGTTTTAGAATTCGCTTTCTTATCTGTAGCATCTATTTTAGATGGTTCCTTTTTAGAATTTCTTTTTTTCTTAGTATTATTAGTTGTATCAATAGTTATTTCTAATTGCTTTGTAGCTTTATTTTCTACACCATCATCTTTTTTCACATATTTGCCTTTAACTGATTTGTATCCATTCTTATTTAAAAAACGTCTTAAAGGTTTAACTTCAGAATCTAATTCAATTGCAATCTCTTCTAAACTAATACCTTTATTCTGTAATTTTAAAAATTTGTCTAACTTTTGTTTATCTGTCATTTTTATCCCTCCAAACTACTCATTATAGATTATAACATGTAATTGGCATTAAATACAAAAAAACTCCAAACATACATTCGGAGTTTAATTAACATCATCTACATTTACTTCATATTTTATTTCGACTCTTCTAGATTTTCCTCTATCTATACTACCATCATTTGATTTTATAGTTTCTGCTTTAGACCTACCTATTGCAACTATATCTTCTGTTAACTTATCCTTATATTTATAATCACCTATTTCTTCTCCAACAATATAGTTAACAACACTAAAAGCTCTTCTTTGTGAAAGATCTAAATTATATATATATGTCCCTACATCATCAGTATGTCCCTCAACAACTATCTGAGATATATAATCACCGTAATCTTTATATATAGTTTCTACATATTTAGGAACAAATATTTTCAATATTTCTTTAGCTTCTGGTTTTAATTCATAACTATCTGTATCAAATAATGCAGTTTCTCCAAAGGTTACTTCTCCACTTTCTTTATCAATTTCAACAGGGACTCCATTTTCCTTTAATGTCACCTTAACTGACTCATTTATGCTATTTGCAATACCTTGCTCTACTCCACCAACCATACTTTCAGAACTAATTAAAAACATTATAACAACCATTAAAACCGTAGCTAGTAAGTCTGTAAATGTTGGCCAAAAATTACTTTGTTCTTCTTCTTTATTTACAGTCCTTCTATACTTATTAATCATATTCTAACTCCTCGACTTCATCTAGCTCTTCTTCATCTAATTCATCTAAATCGAAAGTTTGGTTTGGATTTTCTATCTCATATAATGTGTCTGCTTTAGAATTATCGTTATAAATAAACTCTTCATTTAAGCCTTGTTTTTCCTTTATTAAATTAGACATATCTATTGCCTCTTTATAAATATCTATATACTTAAATACAAGTTCTAATTTGTTAGTTATTGCTTTTGCTTGATCGTCTATAGTCTTAGTTAGATTATTTATATCTTCTTTTAAATTTGCCTTATCTTCTCTAAGATTATTTTGTTTCAAAAGGATATTGTTTTCATGTGATATTAGTTTCATCATAAGATCTTGAATGTTTCTTTCATATAAAGCAAATCCTGCATTTACATCTCTTATATAATCTTTAATTGTAAGTTGACTTTTATTTACAGATTTTATATCGTCTGCTGATTCTTTTATATTTACAGCTATTTGATTATACACTTCACTTTGAGATTCATATGTATCAAATAATTTAACGAATTTTACATTAAGTATACTAAATTGTTTGTCTAATTTCCTAACACTTTGATCGAATGACTTTATAGAATCATTTGATCCATTTAGCATTATGCCTAATTTCTCTATAGAAGATATAAAGTCATCATTAAAATCATGTAAGTCTTTAGATATTTTGTCAAAACGTTCTATTGCACTTATAGCTTTACTTATATCTTTTATACAAACTTTTATTTCATTTAACTTAGATTCTAAAATCTCGCCTTTATCGTTACTTGATTTTACAGTCATAATATTTTCTAATTTTAGCATTAGTTGAACCATAATATTTTCACAACTTTTATACTTTATATATGCATTTATGACAATGGAACATATTATACCTACTATACTAGTTGCAAAGGCAATTTGCATACTTCCTATAGCTAATGTCATAGAATTTACAATATCACTTTTGTCAATACTTGCAAGAGTTATAGTAAGTCCTACAAAAGTACCTAAAACTCCTAATAAAATGCATAATGAAGGTGTACTTTTTATAGTTTTTATCTCATCAATTATTATTTTCTTATCTTTTGATAAATCAGATATTACTTCCTCCACAAGGGTATTCATATTTATCTCAGAATAAGGATACATTGACTTGTAATTATCATACTTGCTATTTGCAATGGCAAGTATAGTGCTTTCTTCTTGATTTAAACTTAATTCTCTTAGCTTCTCCTTTATAAAGTTATAAATATTATTATTTTTAATTACATTCAATACTGAGTACGCTATTGTAATCCCTATAAAAATTAAAGTTATAGGATTTGTGAATATAGATGTAAATAAATTTAATATTATATTTCCCATATTAAACCTCCTTAATTATGTTTTAATAATATATATGTACATCCTTTCTAAAATAGACAAAAAATAAGTAGGCGTCTTTAACTTTTTTAAGACACCTACTAAGATAAATACTATTTTTATACTCAGTCTACTTCTTAGAGATTTATGGGTTTTATCTGTAAGAACATAGATAACTCAGAAGTTAAAGTTTAATGTAGTGAGTATTTATAATAGTCAATTATTTAATCTTAATAAATAATATGAAATACATACTTATTGTGTTCCTTATTTTATAGTATAATTTCAAAACAATTGTAAATAATATAGATAGTTAGAATTGAAGTTGGAAAGGTTCCAATACTCTACTTAAATAATTAAGTAAAGATGAGAGATGCAGGATAAGCCGACCTGCCAATTCTAATTTAGATAGAAGAGTGTCTCATTTGGCACTCTTCATTTATTTTTATAAATAAAATTTAGTAATTTAATTTATATTTATGTTAATATATATTCTATAATTCAAATTTATTTAAATTATAGATAGGGGGTTTTTTATGACAATATTAAATAATTTATGTAGTACTTACAGCTTTATAGATAACTTAGATGAAAATATAAAGGAGCTTATAAAATCTAGGATAGTAATAGAAAATTTAGAGTCTAACTCTCAAATAATGTCTAGAGGTGATCAATGTAGAGGTTTTTCTTTAATATTAAATGGGACTATACGAGTTTATAAAATATCTGACAAGGGTAAAGAAGTGACTTTATACAAGTTAGCAAGCGGAGATACATGTTATCTATCTATGTCGTGTATGTTAACTAATGAGGCTTACCCTGCTTTTGCTGAAGTTATAGAACCTACTACAATTGTATTTATTCCAAATGATATTTTTAATAAGTACATATACAATACATTAGATTTTCAAAAATATATGGTAACTAATTTATTTTCTAAATATACGGATGTTATAAATTTGTTAGAAGAAATTGCATTTGAACGTATGGATGTTAGAATATCTAAATACTTACTAGATGTATCTTTAAAAACTAATAATAGTAACTTTTTATATTTAACTCAAGAAAGAATAGCTCAAGAATTAGGAACTAGTAGAGAGGTTGTTACAAGAATCCTTACAGATTTTAAAAATAAAGATATTATAACTACCCAAAGAGGGAAAATAACTATAATTGATAGAGAAAAGTTAAATCATATTAGTTTATTGTAATTTAAAATTGACTTATTTAACCAACTTATGTAAAATAATATAGGAAATTAAATAAACTTTATATACTCTTGTTGAGGGAGTAGTTGGCACAAAATGTGTGATTAGGTCAACATAATGACTAATTTTAGTCTGGTCTAATCTTAAATAGCGAGACTCATACACGATTTTTTCGTGTATAGGTCTCGTTTTTTTTGCGCATATTATAAAATGTTAAGAAGGAGGATTTTTTTATGGGTTTAGTTTCTATTTTATTAACGGCATTTGCTCTATCTATGGATGCATTTGCTGTTTCGGTGACAAAAGGTATAACTATAAAGAATGTAACTAAAAAAATTGCATTTAAAATTGCATTTTTCTTTGGATTGTTTCAAGGAGGTATGCCTTTAATAGGTTGGGCATTAGGTATTAGATTTGAAAAGTACATAAAATCATTTGATCATTGGATAGCACTTATATTGCTTTCATTTTTAGGAGCTAGGATGATTTATGAATCTATAAAAGATAGAAAAGAACATAATGATAATGAGATGGATGAAATTGCAGTAGATATAGATGCTAAGGGTAATTCTGAAAAATCTATTAATTACACTATAAGTATGAAAGATTTAATAGTTTTATCTATAGCTACAAGTATAGATGCGCTTGCAGTAGGAGTTAGCTTTGCATTTTTAAGTATAAATATAATTCCAGTTGTAACTGCAATAGCTTTAATAACTTTTATTGTATGTTTTGTAGGTGTTTTAATAGGAAGTCAAATAGGATATAGACTAAAAGATTATGCTGAAATTGTAGGAGGAATAATTCTTATATTTATAGGACTTAGTATTTTCAATGAACACACTGGATTTATTACGAATTTTTTTAAATAGCTAATGTAAAAAAGTGGATAAAAAACAAATGTAGAACAAATGTTCGAATACTGTTTTTTACCCACTTTTTATATTGTTTTATTTAGTTATACTATCTATATTAAACTCTAATATATTATCTACAATCATATTAGTGAGTTTATTTTCATATAACTCTCCTAAATTCTCTTCTATATATAATATATATTTAGGAACATAATCATCTTCTTCAGAATTTAAACTAATAGTTTCAAATGGAGCAATTAAAATTTGATCAAAATTTAAAATCAAATGTGGAAGCTTATTAAAAACTTCTTCGCTATTATCATATTTCTCATCAGCAAGCTTCTCATAAGCTTCATAACTCTTTTTATAGTATAAGCTAGCTAGCATGTATTCACATTTTTTATTACCTATTTTAGAACCCTCTTTAAAGTACTTTTCAGCTTCAGAGTCTTCATTTAATTTCAAACTTAATTGTCCTAAGTTAAATATAGACTCTATACATTCTTTTAATCTAGCTTTTTCATACCAATATTTAGCGCTTGTATAATCTTTATAATATATACTGAAAATTATGCCTAGCATATGTTGAGAATAAGTGTTATCATCATTTGCTGGAGCTTCAAACATTTTTTTAGCAAGTTCATAGTTTTCATCCTCAAATGCTATTTTACCAAGGTGGATTCTAGCATTTATATGTCCATTTTCAACAGCTTGTTCGTAATACTTACTTGCTTGTTCATAATTTTGAAGATTCTCATATATAATTCCTAATCTATATAAAGATTCTATATCATTACCCTGAGCTGCCATTTCATAATATTTGATAGCATGTTCATAATCTTTTAATTCCTCGTATATATTTGCTAGTTTTATTTGAACAGAAATTAGATAATCTAGTTTCAAGTAAGTTGATATAGCTTTGTCGATTTCTTTTGTTTGAACATATAGATCTCCTAAGTTTTCAATAGCTTCTTTTATACCAAGTTCAATAGCTTTTTCATAAAGAGTTTTAGCCTCATCATAGTTTTTCTCTTCAAATAAGATACCAGCTAAATTATTAGTAGCTTGTATTATATTCTGATTTGAAGCTTCTTTATAAAGAGCCTTAGCTTCTTCTAACTCACCATCTTTATTATGTATGTTTGCAAGTTTATATCCAGCTAGAACTTTACCTTTTTCATATGCATATTCATAGTGTTTTTTAGCTTCATCATAACTTTCTTCTTCATCATATAAATAAGCTAATCTATAATTACATTCTATATGACCCTTATCTGCACCTTTTTTATAGTATATTTTAGCTTCTTCTATTTCTCCATCTTCTTCTAATAGTAACCCTAAATTATAACAAGCTTTTTCATATCCACCTTTATATAGTTGCTTATAATTAACTATTGCATCCTTAAAATCTTCATTTTTTTGGTACATTACCGCCAAATTATATTTTGCATAATTATTGCCTAATATAGAACCTCTCTTATAAGAATCCGTTGACTTTTCTAAGTCACCTAAATATTCATATAAAACACCTAGATTAAAAAATGCATCTGATAATTTGCCATTACTAGCTTCACTTAACCACTTTATAGATCTCTCGTAATCATTTAGCTTAAAATGAACTACTCCTAGATTATTCTGTGCTTTTAAATGCCCTAACATAGCTATTTTTTCATACCAGTATATTGAATATTCATAAGCATTTAATTTGTAATACATGTTACCTAGATCATAAGCTGCATCCTCTACCCCATTCTTAAATGCTAGCTTAAACCATTTTTCAGACTCTTCAAAGTTATCATTAGCTTTATATATTTTAGCTAATGTGTATTGTGCCTTACTGTAATTATTATTAGAAGCTTGAATTAATAATTCGATAGCTTCATCCATCTTTCCTATTTTCATATAAAGATTTGCTTTAGCATATAAAACCTTAGAGTCTGTTGGTATATCTTTTATTTTTCTTATTTTAGATTTAATGTTATTCATAAATTACTCTATACCTACCTTTTATATTTATCCTTATACAATATTTTACCATATTAAGTATATATTATATTAGTTAAAGTTTTGTATCAATTTAATAGTTGTGTATTTTTTTATTGTATATTGCTATAATCTTAAATAGATAGGAGGTTTAATATGGATTTAGATTTATTATTTAAAATATTATTAACTATAGTAGCTTTGGGAATATTGGTTAAAAGTATTAAATTTATTACTAATTTATTATTTAAAATAGCATTAGTAGGACTTTGTTTTCTATTTTTATATAATTTATTAGTTGCTATTTAATTTAAAAATAAAAGTAACCACTAAATTTAGTGGTTACTTAGTTATTTAATACTATTTAAATCTATGTATGCTTCAATTTGAGGAATATACAACATATTATCCTTTATATGTGTATTCCCAAACTCTTTTAATTCTAAACCTTTTTCATCTTTAGTTATTCTATATTTAACAACTTGATTTTCTTCATTTATATCTCCAAAAAAGTATGTGCCTTCGTATTGTTTAAATCTAAAATTAAAATTATCTTTAGTTAGTTTTATCTTTAAATTGTTCATAATGTAATCCTTTCAAATAAATATAATTGATTAACACTATATTATAAGAATTTTTTTATTTATTCAAGGTATTAAATAAATTTATTTGTTTTAATCTATACTTATTTTTATATAATCATCATTTTTAGTATGTACATTAGCAATCTCTCCACTTAGATTATAATCTAATGCATCAATTATAACTTTAGATAAATTTTCCATATCAATTACATCATTTTTAAAATTCAACCAATTAAATCCATTGATACTAATCATTCTTTTTACAAACTCAGTTGGAAATTTCAAGTTAATTTTATCTCCATCTCTAGATAATATTTTTATTTTAAATAATTTTTCTTCTTTAACACTTTTAAAATTTCTAGCCATCTTATCCCCCTTATTTATAAAATTTAGTAATACAATAATATGATATATGATCATTTAAATATAACTTTTTTTGTTACATATACACTGCAATTTATATAAATTAGATTTTTTTTAGTTTAAATCTTTGTTTTTTGAAAAAAATTTTTAAAATTAAATTATCCTAAAAAAAGACAGTATTTTGTAATCCTTTTTTAAATGTATATGTTAGATATATAATTTCGAAAATTTGATTCAATTTTATATTAAAAAAATTTAATTGTTTTTATTAATAATATAAATGATTTTTTAGATTTCACATAAAAATATAAGGTGTATACCTGTATACATCTAAAAAAAGTATACATCATACATAAAAAAAGAAAATAAGTTTTCTTATTAATTATTTTTTAAAATATATATAATTTTGTATATATTCTTTATATTTTATGATATATTGAAAAATTTCCCAAAAGTTGTAAACTTAAAGTGTAATTAGGAAACATTTTCCTAATTACGCTTTAGTCTTAATAAATTTTTAGGAAATGTGAGGGTATTTTATGAATCAACAAGAAGCAAAAAGATTTAATTTTAACAGCTGGGCTTATATTATCAGTTATGCCTTTATGGGGCTTATGGCTGGAGTTGCATTTGATGTATTAGTTACATTCTTGCAACAAGTTAACATTGGAACTGCTAGTTCATTCTCTACTTTTATGGGGTTAAGCAGTTTCGTATGTGCTGCTATTGTATTATTAGTTCCAAAGTTAGGATATAAAAAGGTAATTTTATCTGGTCCTATCATGACAATAGTTGCACTATTATCTATATCATACATAGATGTTAATCTCATTTATCCAGTAGCTACTTTAGCAATATTAGTAGGAGTTACATTATTTGATGTTGTTCTTCCTCCTTATCTTACTGCTTATACGGATGAAGAAAATAGAACTAAAGTTTTCTCTAGAGCAATGTACATAAACGTAATTGGTATGGCTGCTGCAACTTTTTTTGGTGGTACAATTACAGTTGCTAGATTCGCTAGCAGATTAGGTATTTCTAGTGATCAAGCAAGTGCTCTAACAGAAAATTTAAAAAATCTATCTCCTGAACAAATGCACCAATTCATTTTATCACAAAGAGACGTACTACTTATGTTCGTTGTTATAGCTGCTTTATCTCTTATACCGCTATTATTTATAAAAGAGAAAAAAGAAGATTATTTTGAAGAAACTCATGAAAAAAGAAACTTTGATTGGTCTATATTTAAAAATAAATACGTTTTATTATGGTTAGTATACTTTGCAATGATAAGATTCGGAGCTTCTCTAATCTGTCCATATTTCTCAGTATTCTTAAATAATGAACTTGGAATATCTAGAGCTACTACTTCACATTTAGTATCTTATCAATATATCGCAATGGTAATATTCTTATATATCTCTCCATGGGTTGTTAAAAAACTTGGTAATGTTATAGCTCTTGGAGGATTAGCATTATTATCTATACCATTTATGTTAATAATAGCAAATGGTAACGCATTTGGAGGAGCTATGGTTTTAGCTGTTGGAGCAGGATTGTTCTTTAGATCAGGCTTAATGAATTGCGCAAACCCTATAATGAACTCTCTTCCAATGGAGTTTGTTCCTAAAAATTTAAGACCAGCTTACAACTCAATAATATTTGTAGCTGGTGGTATTACATCAATAATAGCAGGAGAGTTTACTAAGTTATTCTTATTTAAACTACCTGGTGGTTATTCAAAAGCTTATTATATAACTGGTGTTATATATGCATTAGCAGCAATATTATTAATAGTTGTATATACTAAAAAATATAATAGACATGGACATGATAATAAAAAAGAAGATCATGTTGCTTAAAAATAAAAAAGGAACTATTATAGTTCCTTTTTTATTTTCATTATATCCCTATTTATATAAAATGAAATAAAGCTTTTATATAATTTTATTTTATGATAAAATCATTCTAGTATATAATTAAATATTCATGTAGTATTTACAGTCTATATATAAAAGAGGGGATTGATTAAATTGATTAATTATATTAAATTTGCTATTTTTCAAATTATAGCATTTATATTATCTATTTTTAGATTGAATAAATATTTAAAATTTCCTGATAAGTACACAATGGAAAATAAGTTCAGCTTTTTAAAAAATCAAGCTAGTAATTCTTTAAAACTAGTAAATATAAATGTTGATGTATTAGGAAGAGATAAAATTCCAAAAGAACCAGTATTATTTGTAATAAATCACTCTAGTATGTTAGATAGCTATATACTAGTTTCTAATATAGATAGACCTATAGGGTGCATAATAGCAGACGAGCCTGTATGGAAAAAAATGCCTATAGTCAATAAATGGGCTTCAGTAATACGCTGTATATATATTGATAGACATGATAATCGAAAAGGCTTAAAGAGCATTATAGAAGCTTCTAACGCTATTAAGGATGGTCATAGTATGGCAGTATTTCCTGAAGGTGATTTATCATGGGTTAGAGATCCTAAATCTTTAATATCAGAATTTAAAAGTGGAGCTTTAAAAATTGCTTATAAAGCAAAATGTCCAATAGTACCTTTAGTTATTAAAAACTCTAGAGAGACATATAGTGGATATGAACCTATAGGCAAAATTAAATCCTTAAATGTAGAAATTGAATTTTTAGATCCTGTATATTCTCATATACATAATCCTAAAATTAAAACTATAGACTTAGGCGAAAGCATACGTGAGGATATGATAGACTCTATACTTGAATTCAATGATCGATATACTGAAAAAGCTGTATCTATATAGATACAGCTTTTTACTATTTATAATAATATTATTTCATCATTCGGATATATAAATCCCTCTTTTATAACTTTAACAAAAATTCCTTCTCTTGGCATAACACAATCACCAGTTTTTTTCTTAATCTCACATCCACCATGACATTTTTTACCTATTTGTGTTACTTCTACTTCACATTGACCTATAGAAAGTCTTTGGCCTACAGGTAGCTTATATACATCAATACCTTCAGTAGTAATATTTTCTGCAAAATCTCCGAATTTTAATTCATCAAATCCTTTTTCTTTCATCTTATCTATACTTTCTTTTGCAAGTAAACTTATCTGTCTATGCCAATTACTTGCATGTGCATCTCCTACTATACCATGATCAATTCTTAGCTCAGCTTCATTTATAGGTATTTTTATTACACCTTTTTTATTACTTATGTTTATTGATACAACTCTAGCCATAATAAGCCCCACTTTCAATACTATTTTTATTTTTAGAAGATATAGTTTCTTTTAATATTTCTTTAAACATAAGAGGTTTATTTATATAATTTTTAACGTCGATTCCACTTGATGAATGAATACAAGTTTTTATATACCCATTACAGTCTAAAAATAATTCATTACAACCTTTACATAGCTCTAGGTTATTATGAGTATCTAAACTTACTATCCCTTTAGAGTCAGGTAATTTATAGTATTTTCTTCTCAAGTTTACATAATTTAATTCTTGTAATCCATCTATTTTTTTAATTATTTCTTCTATATTTACATATCCATTTTTAAATAAATTAATATCATTTGGATTTGGGATTAATTCAGAAAATGAAATTTCTACAGGTAAAAATTTTGATAAATTGACAAAATCTAGTATTTCATCAGTATTAAAATCTTTTATAAGAGTACATATTATTTTTGTATTCAATTTAGCATTTATACATTTGTACATGGTTTCTAGTACTTCGTTTATATTTATATTGTGATTAAGTTTTTTGTACTTATATTGTTTTAAAGATTCTAATCTAAGAGATATATTAGACAATCCGTATGATTTCAATTTACTAATCCTACTTTCTATTCCAAATCCATCAGTAATTACACCTATATAGTCAACTTTACATGTATTTTTTATATAATTAATTAGTTCATATAATCTTATTTCTTCTATATTATCTTCTAAATCTAAGTCTATATCATTTATTCCTAGTTTACATAATCCATCTATAATAAACTTTAAATCATCAATACTTAATATTGAGTTTCTACCTAATGATATAATAATTCTATTTATTTCTCTATTATATCTATCTTTCATATTACAACACCTCTTTATAAGAAGTTATTTTCTCTTCTTATCTTTTCTATGAGAAAGTTCTCCATTATTTTTAACTAATAAAACCTCAGCCATTATACCAAATGCAATTTCTTCTACACTATTTGAAGATATATTAAGTCCTACAGGAGCATATATATTTTCTAGCAAATTTTTATTAATACCTTCTTCTAAAAGCTCTTCTTTTAAAGATTTCCATTTTTTACTACTGCCAATCATACCTATATATGCTGCATCTGAATCTATTATTTCTCTCAAAGCTTCTATGTCTTTTTCATATCCTCTTGTAGCTATTACCACATAAGTATTATCATTTACATTTATATTTTTCAATATATCTTTTATGTTTCCGTGGTAAATTTCATCTGCATTTTTAAATCTTTCTTTATTTGCAAATTCTTGTCTATCATCGACTATAATAGTATAAAATTCTAAGTTTCTTGATATATTATATAATGCGTTACCTACATGTCCAGCTCCTATAATTAATAGTTTAGGTTTAGGGTTAAACACTTTAATATATCCTTTAATATATCCACCACATTTCATTGTAGTTTCTAATGATTCTTCATTTAAAGAATATTCAAAGTTATAATCTTCACCTTTACTAATACATTCTCTACATTTATTTATAACAGCATGTTCAACTAATCCCCCTCCAATAGTACCCATTATGCTTTCATCCTTAAAAAAAGCCATTGTAGCACCTTGCTTTCCAGGACTAGATCCTCTAACTTCTGTTAATGTCACAAAGCAAACTCTATTTCCTTTTTGTAACTCATTATAAATTTTTTTTAGTATTTCTTCATTCATTATATATCACTCCAATTCATCAGCATAGCCTCTAATACTCCCCCAGCTATACATCGTGCCTTATCCGATATTGTGTCACAATTTTTAATTTCATCAATACGAGGATCTATATCTGCAATTTTTAATCCTTTGTTTACCTTACTTTTGTTTCGTATAATACCTCGTAATACTCCATCAATAGTAGCTTTTATCTCTATAATTGTATTACCCTTATTTATAGTAGCTATAACTTGATTTTTTTTAACAACATCTCCTATGTTACATATGTTATTTATAATTCCTGATTCTTTCGAGTATATAACTCTTTCACTGCTAACTCCATTTATACTTCCCGGAATACCTGTATTTTTAATAGCTATACCTTTATCTATAACTCTACCTAGATCATGACCTCTCATTGTTTCTATTACAAAATCAACATCTTTTCCAGCTGAAAACCCAGGACCCAGTCCTATTGTAATCGGAGCCATATTAATATGAGTTCCTAAATTTCTTTTTGCAATTATAGCATCTATAACAACCTTTGGTTTTAATTCATTTATAAAATGTCCTTCCGGATCAATAGCAACACAAACTTTACCAAGATTAAAAGCTTCACTTAACTCATCTTTACTTTTTATAAATTTACATTTAACATTTTCTATGATTACTTCACCTTCATAAATAGCTTCACTAAAGCACACATTTCTTCTTATTGATAATGGTTTTTCAACCTCTAAGGCTAATACATTGAATCCACATCTATTTAGCTTGTGAATTACACCTGTTGCTATATCTCCTGCACCTCTAACTATAATGAGCTTGTTAGTCATTTGCTCCCCCTTACAAAATTAATATATTACTATCATTATACAATAATATTGATATAAATTATAATAATTTTATGGTTTATAGAAATAAAATCTTATAAGTAAAAAGCGAATATCTAAATTATAGACATTCGCTTTTTACTTATTTATTTAAAATAATATTTTTTGATTTTTTAAAACTAACTTTGTAATATAGTTTAGATAATTTAGGCATCATTTCTATAGCTAAATATGCTGTTGTACAAGAAATAACAGAAGCTATAAGTATTGAAAACTTAGCTAAATTTATTACTTGTACATTTCCTTCAAATGCGATTTCTGTTACAAATATAGACATTGTAAATCCTATACCTGCTATTAAAGAAACTAAAAATATAGATGACCATCTAGCACCTTTTGGTTTTTCTGCAATATGAAGCTTTGTAGATATGTAAGTAAATAACATTATCCCTAAAGGCTTTCCAATAACAAGTCCCAATATAATCCCTTTCATTAAATTACTTGCATTTGCTATTTCAAAACTTATATCTAAACTTATACCTGTATTTGAAAAAGCAAATAGTGGCAGTATAACGAAATTACATACTGGTGTAAAGTAATGTTCTACCTTTTCAGAAATATTATGTTTATTACTTTTATCTTTTACCTTTGTTGGTAGCATCATAGCCAGTATAACTCCAGCTATAGTTGCATGTATTCCACTTAAATAAAGTGATCCCCATAAAAGTAACCCTAATATTAAATATGGTACTAAAGAATCTTTTTTGCTTAATTTGTTTAATAACGCTATAAAACATACAATTACTAATGCCATTCCTAGAGCATAGTAGTTAAAATCTGATGAATATAAAATAGCGATCATAAGTATTGATAGTAAATCATCTACAACAGCTAGTGATAATAAGAATACTTTTAATGATGAATTTAATTTATTTTTAAATATCATAAATACTCCTACTGCAAAAGCTATATCTGTAGATATCGGTATCCCAACGCCTGAAGAATATGGAGTTTTCAAGTTGAATAAGAAAAATATTATTGCTGGAAAAATAACTCCACCACAAGCAGCTAATATAGGAAATGCGGCCTTTTTTATATTAGAAAGGTGACCGTATAAAATTTCCTTTTTAATTTCACATCCTACTACTAAAAAAAACATAGCCATAAAAAAGTCATTTACAATCATATGTAAATTAAAATGATTAAAAACTATTATTTCTTCAAATAAATAATGGTATAAATTTTTAAAAGGACTATTTGCAATTATTAATGCAAATATAGTTGCTATGCAAAGTAATACTCCTGGTAAACGCCTCTGATTCTGTTAATTTTAACTTTTTATTGCTTGTATTTAGCCCCTCGATGTTTTGACAATCTAAATTCATTTTATTCTCCCCCTTAATTATGCAATATCAAAACTCAACATTAATTCTAGTACAATATAGTTCGTATTTCTAGTATATTTCAAATATATAATATAAATTTCGTTTTACTTTTTTCGTCATTTTAGTACAAACTTACATTTTATGATTTAAACATTCGTACTTTTAAAATTCCACAAGTATAAAAAATCAAATTTAACCTGTTATTTGAATTAAAATTTAAAATCTTTGTTGTTTTTTGACAATAGTATTATTTTATCAAAAGCCTATAAACTGTCCTATTGTTAAAAATACCATACTTGCTAATGTAAGTATTATTAATATAGGAATTACAAATTTCACCCATTTTGAATAAGGTATATTTGCAAGTGCTAAAGCGCCCATCAATACACCCGATGTCGGAGTTATAAGATTGGTAATTCCAACCCCAAACTGATAAGCAGTTACTATTAGTTGAACAGAAACTCCAACTAAATCTGAAAGAGGAGCTAATACAGGTATAGTAAGTGATGCAAGTCCTGATGATGAAGGTATTAAAAATGCTAATAATCCTTCTAGAACTAACGTTAAATTCACAAAGACAACCTTAGGTAAACTTTGTAAGAAGCTTGCAGCTGAATTTAATAATGTATCTATTATAAATCCATTTTGAGCTACTATTACAATTCCTCTCGCTAGAGCTATAACCAATGCAGCAGACACTAGATCTTTAGACCCTTCTATAAAAGATTTTGCAATATCTTCTTGATTTATTCCACCAATTATACCTGATAGTATACCTATAGCCACAAATATCATTGCTATTTCAGATATATACCATCCTAAGTTTAATACTCCCCAAATCATTATCCCCATACCTATTACAAATATAGATAAAACTCCAATTTCCTTAACTGTAAAATCCTTTATGTTAGAATCTTCCATATGTAAGTGTTTTTTTGTTTTTAAATCAAATTCATAAACTATAGAACTTTCGGGATTTTGTTTTATTTTAGTTGCATAAATCATTACAAATATAATAGATATACTCATTAAAGCAATAAATATAATAGTTCTAAATCCGATACCTGAACCAGGAGTTATTTGAGCTAATGCCTGTGCTATTCCAACTGAAAATGGATTTATAGTAGATGATATAGTTCCAGTAACTGATCCTATAAAAACCGTCGCTACAGCTGTCAATGAGTCATATCCTATAGATAGCATTAATGGTACAAATATCATATAAAAAGGAAGAGTTTCCTCTGCCATACCAAAGGTAGTTCCTCCAAGTCCAAATAAAAACATTGATATAGGAATTATTATAACCTCTTTACCCTTAAGCTTTTTAACAACTTCATTTATTCCAGCTTCTATAGCTCCTGTTTTATTAACTATTCCAAATGATCCACCAACTAGAAGCACAAAACCTACAATTTCTGCTGCATCTACAAATCCATCTATTGGAGCCTTAAATATGGCTTCTATTCCTTGTGGTGATTTTTTTACACTTTGATAAGTTCCAGGAATAACAACCATTCTATTATCTATTTCCTCTCTTTGAAATTCCCCACTCGGAACTATCCAGGTTAATATAGACATAACTACTATAAGTAAAAATATTATAGTAAATGTATGAGGTATAACTAATTTTTTTCTTTTTTTCATAATGAGTAATGCTTCCTCCTTAAAATGAATCGTTTATATTAGTTATTACCATTTTTAAAATTTATATATTTATTAAATTAATTTATAAAATTCAACCTTAAAATTAGAACAAACAAATATCAAGCATCATATTATAGGAATTATAAAGTGGAGGTATTTTTTATGATTTCTTTTATCGCTTATACACTATGTTTTTTACTTCTATTAATTTCATTTGCTAAAGATAAGAAGAAAACAAAGGAGTCATTTTTTAAGGGTCTTAAATCATTGGAAAATATAATGCCTCAGTTTATTTTTATTGTGTTTATTATAAGCATGCTTCTTTCATTATTAGATACTGATGCAGTATCTAATATTATTGGTAATGAGTCGGGCGGAAAAGGAGTGATGTTATCATCAATATTTGGATCAATAACTACTATGCCTACCTTTGTAGCTTTTTCTATAGGAAATACATTGCTAAACTCTGGAGCTGGCTACTCTCAAGTTGTAGCTTTTATTTCTACCTCTACCCTCGTAGGTATATTGACATTTAACTTAGAGTCTAAGTATGTAGGAAAAAGGGTTGCATTTTATAGAAACTTGCTAGCTTTTGTATTCTCAATATTTATTTCAATAATAATAGGAAAGGTAATGATATTATGAATATAGCTCTAATTTTAAAAAAATATAAATATGTATTAGTAAGTATTTTTATTTTTTTAGTAATATATTTAATAAACAAACCTTTAGGTATAAATATATTCAACAATATTAAATTAAATATATTTCAAATGCTATCAATTTTACCTCCTATTATGATAATATTAAGTCTTCTAGATACATGGATTTCTAGAGAGTATTTTATTAAACATATGGGGCCAAATTCTGGATTTAAAGGGGTAATAATAGCTTTTTTAATAGCTTTTTTCTCAGCGGGTCCTATGTATGCTGCCTTTCCATTCGCTTCGGTTTTAGTAAAAAAAGGAGTTAAATTATCTAATATATTAATTTTCTTAAATGCATGGTGTGTAACTAAACTATCTACTTTAATCTTTGAATTTACATCTTTAGGTTTTAAATTCACCTTAATTAGACTTTTAGTTAATATACCCGGAATTATAATTATGGGATATATGATTGAATATGTTATAAATACTAAAAGGGCTATTGATTAACCAATAGCCCTTAATATCTAAAATTCTAATATTTTTTTATACTCATCATTATTTAATCTTTTTATAAACTCACTTATAAGTTTTACAGTATTATCATAATCATCTTGGTGTATTATACTAGCATGAGAGTGTATATATCTAGTAGGTATTCCTATACTTATACATGGAGCTCCATCATGAGCTACGTGCATTTGACTTGCATCTGTACCTCCTTGTGGAAGTGCATTTATTTGATAAGGTATTTCAAGTTCTTCTGCCAAGTCTACTAAATAATTTTTAAGTCCAACATGACCAACTAGTCCCCCATCAAATATATGTATTTGAGGTCCACAACCTAATTTTCCATTACCTAATCTAGTGTTATTTCCAGGAGTATCATTTGCTATACTTACATCTAACGAGAACCCTATATCTGGATTTATAACATTAGAAGTTGTTTTTGCTCCTCTACATCCCACTTCTTCTTGAACTGTTCCTACTGCATAAACAATATTATCATGGTTTCTATCATTTAATTCTTTTAAAATATCTATACATAAAGCACATCCCACTCTGTCATCCCAAGCTTTAGCTAATAAATATTTAGGATTTGCCATTTTAGAGAACTCAAAATATGGAGTTATCATATCACCCTGTCTTATACCTAATTTTTCAACGTCTTCTTTTGAGTCAACCCCTATATCTATAAACATATTATCTTTATCTATAGAATCTTTTGCATCTTTACTTGGTTTTCCACTTATAATCCCTATATATTCTTCACCTTTTGAAGTAGTTATTATAACTTTTTGGCTCAACATTACTTTTCCATTCCATCCACCTAGCGTTTGGAATGTTATAAATCCATTATCATCTATATTAGCCACTAAAAATCCAATTTCATCCATATGTCCAGCTAACATAACTTTAGGGCCATTTTCATTTCCAATCTTTTTACATATAAGACTTCCTAACTTATCTGTATTAATTTCATCTACAAAATCATTTATATATTCTTTCATTATATTTCTTACGTCTTTTTCATTTCCAGCTACTCCCTTTGCTTCTGTTAACCTTTTAAACATCTCTAACTGTCTATCCATAATAAATCCCCCTTAAATATATAGTCTATATAAATTATATATACTTTAAGGAGGTATTTCAATTATTTTCTAAATATTAGGAATAATTTCACTATATTAACCTTGAATATAAATATCTATAGTTCTTCTTCCCCAGTCATATGCTTGATTTTCACTATTCATAAATATGTCTATCTTGTTTCCTTTAATAGCACCTCCACAGTCTTCTGCTATAAATGTTTGTCCAAACTGTGGAATGTAAACTCTCGTTCCATAAGGTATAATTCTAGGATCAACCGCTATAGTTCCCCATTTAGGAACAGTTCCAGTCGCTGTTATAGTATCTCCTGCATAAGCAGTTGCAACTACTTGCATATGTCTTCCTGAAGCTGATGCGCTATTAGATGCAGCCACTGCTGTACTTGATGAATTTGAAGACTTATTACTAGAAGTATCATTGTTTACTTTTCTACTATTACTGCCTCTTGAAGTAGCTACTACAACTTCTTCAACTACTTTAGTTCCCTTTTTTATAATTTTATCTTTAGGTTCTTTTGAAACTATTTCTTTTGAAAAATTCTTTTCAACTAATTTACCATCATGGTAAACGACATCATACAATAAGCTATTTTTCCCATTTTCACCCTCTTGAGACACTACAGATTTTCCTTTAAGTATGCTTTTGTCATCTACTACTTTAGTTTCAAATTCAGTTTCTTTGTATTCTGATATTGTACCTGTTGATACATCAACTATCTCTACAATCATATCATCTTTTAATTGAGTTTCTTTACTTGTAGCCTTTTTTTTCTCTCCATCTGTTACCAAGTTAATTATATCTTTATTATCAAATTTTAACCCTTGTTCTTTTATAACTTCATCTATAGTATATTTGAAAGTAGAGATTTCTTTTGTTTCTTTATTTGTAACTATTTTTATATCTTTTTTAGCTGTCTCATATCCATAAAACAAACCTCCAATTATAGCTACAGTACTACATGTTCCTATTAAAATCTTTTTAGTTTTTAATTCCATGTACAATCTCCTTTCCTATTTTTATTAATCTTGTATAGTAATGTATATTATGGAAGAAATTAAAATATGTAACTTTTTTGTAACTATTTTCAAATTTTATAAAAATAAAAGAGTGTAACCAAGTTTATTACTTAGTTACACTCTTTTATTTTTATAAAATAACATTAACTTTTTTATTTATGCTTATATAATTATAATCTACATCGCAATCATAAGCTATTATATTTACACCATTTAATTTAGCATTTTTTAATGCATCTGCAAATTCTTTATGCATTTTTATATTTGGTGTAAAATATTTAACACCTTTCATTTGTATTATAAATAATATATAGCTTTCATACCCATCTTTTTTAGCTTCTACAAGTTCATTTATATGTTTTACACCTCTGTCTGTTTTTGCATCTGGAAATAGCACTACCCCATCCTCTTCTAAAGTAACTCCTTTAACTTCTACAAAGGCTTTTTTATTTTCTGTTTCTATATAAATATCAAACCTAGACGACTTATAGGTTTTTTCACCTTTTATAAATGTTATATCTTCATCTAATCCTGGTAATAATATTTTTTTATTGACTAAAGCCTCATAAGCTACTTTATTTGGAACTTGAGAATCCATATTTATAAGCCTTTCATCTTTAATAACATTAATTAAAGAGTATTTAGTTTTTCTATTTGGATTATCATGTTCTTGTAAATACACTGTACAACCTGGAACTAATAATTCTTTACACTTTCCAGTATTTTTAACATGTACTATTTCTTCTTTTCCATTTACCATACAATGAGCTATAAACCTATTTGGTCTTTTTAAAAATGTTGCTTTTATCATATTTTCATATATCATCTTTATTCTTCCTTTGTTAATCTACTGATTTTAAAGATTCAACCATTTTAATTTTCTTTAGTTTAAAATACATAGATAGATTTACTAATGCTGCAAATGTAAATGTAAGAAGAGCTGATAATATAAAACTCATTGTCTTTATTTTTCTTCCAAACATTACAAAATCTAGCTCAGCTGTAGTCATTATAAATCTATGTAAAAATACACCCAAGAATAATCCTGCAAAAGCTCCTATAATAGTTAGGATTATATTTTCTCTAAATACATAAGATGCTACTTCATTATCATAAAACCCAAGTACCTTGATAGTTGCTATTTCTCTTATTCTTTCACTTATATTAACATTAGTAAGATTATATAAAACTATAAAGGCTAAGGCTCCTGCAGATATTATAATCAATATTACAACACTATTTAAATTCGATATCATATCTGAAAAAGAGTCTTTTGCACTGGTGTTAAATGAAGCTGAACTTATATTATTCAAACTCATAATGTCTTTTACTAACTTATCGTCTGATATTTTGCTATTTGATGTATTTATTAATACTTGGTTGAACTTAACATTTTCTTTAAATGTATTTTCATATAACTTAGGACTCATATAGATGTAGTGCCCAACATAATTTTCAACTATTCCATCTACTTTAACTTTAAACTTTTTATTATCCTCATTTTCTAAAGTTATTGAGTCTCCAACTTTTATTTTTAGTAATTTAGCTAATTTTTCAGTTACTAAAACTCCATTATCATTTAAAGTATATGTTTCATTTGATACCCTATTTTTAAGGTTTATAAATTTATTTATACTATTTTTATTTTCAGGAACTATTATACTTGCATCTTTTGTAGAATTATTACTTTCAACCTTAAAGTTCTTACTCTTAACATTTATATAATCATCTATTCGATTATCTTTACTAATATAATCGAGTTCTTTACTATTAGTATTTTTATTAACTTCTTTATCATAACTTAATGTTAAATTATATTTAATTATCTTTCCATATTGATTATCAACTATAGAGGATATGGAGTCTTTTACACCAAAACCTGTAACCAATAATGCACTGCAACCAGCTACTCCTATTACAGTCATAAAAAATCTCTTTTTGTATCTAAATATATTTCTACATGTTACCTTTTGTATAAAACTTAATTTATTCCATATAAAACTTATACGTTCAAGTATTATTCGTTTACCTTCTTTAGGAGATTTAGGTCTCATTAATATCGAAGGTACTTCTCTTAATTCTTTGTAGCATGAATAAGTAGCTGCTAATGTAGTAGTTAAAACCGCTATTAGCGTTGATATTATTATTAGCTTTAAATCAAAAGTTAGGCTAACGTTTGGAAGTTTATATGTCATACTAGCATATGCATTGAATATAACTGTTGGAAATACTGTTAGTCCTACAATATTACCAATCACACTACCTCCTATACTAGCTAATAATGAATATATTATATATTTAAGCATTATAGAAAATGAACTATATCCTAAAGCTTTCATAGTACCTATATTTATTCTTTGTTCATCAACCATTCTAGTCATAGTAGTTAAACATATTAAAGCTGCTAAAGAAAAGAAAAATACAGGAAATATTTTAGATATAGAATCTATACTGTCTGAAGAATTTTTATAATCTACAAACCCATAGTTTGCATTTCTATCTAGAACATACCACTCACCAGATTTTATATCCTTAATTTTTTGTTCTTCTTTATCAATTTTTTTCTCAGCTTTTAAAAACTCACTTTCCACTTTTTGCTTATTTTCATTATACTTTTCTCTTCCTTTTTTAAGTTCTTCTTCACCAGATTTTAATTGATTCTCTGTTTTTTTAAATTGATCTAGAGCATACTTTTTCTGAGAATTTAATTTACTTTTTTGGCTAACTAGCTCATTTTTTCCTTTTTCTATAGCATCTTTAGATGATAGTAATTTACTTTCCGTTTCATTAATTAAAGTTTCTTTTGATTTTATTTCTTCATTAGCTTGTTTTAATAACTCTTGTGAGTTTTCTAGTTTTTCTTTACTTACCTTCAAAATTTCTTCTAGTTCTTTTCTCTTCGAATCATCTAAATATTCATTTGATAATAAACTTTCTATACTCGTTATATAATTTTCAAGCTTTTTAACTTCTTCTTCTTGTAACTTTAGTGCTTCTTTAGCTTTGCTTATTTCATCTAGTGCGGTAACTTTTTTATTGTTAAATTCATTTAATTTGTCATTTAGTTCTTTTTCATTTGTATTTAATTTTTCTTCTTCTTCTTTTAATTTGATTTGAGCGGTATTTATAGTGGTATTAAACTCTTTTTCTTTTTTATTAAGTTCATAATATCCATTCTTAAGATCATTTTCAGATTTGTCTAGTTTGTTTTTAGCTAAATCTAATTCCTTATAGGCAACTTCTTTTTCCGAATCTAACTCTGATTTTCCCTTAGCAAGTTTTTCATTTGCTTCATCTATAATTTCTTTGTATCTTAAATTTGCTCTTACCTCACCTAAATGTTCTAGGTCACTTTTTACATTATCTACATAGTCTGTATAATTTTCATCATAAGAATTAAATTCTTTAGATCCTTTAACCGTTACAAAGCTTTCAGTGTAAGCATCTAATTTAAAATCACTATCTGGTATCATCATGAAACTATCTAATTGACCATTACCTATAGAGCTACTTCCTTTAGCTCTTGATATATAGTATGGAGTTTCAACTTTACCTACAACTTTATACTCCTTATGTTTTAAAGTTTCATCTAATTTTTCTCCATTAGATCCATAAATTTTTATAGTACTACCTATAGGTATATCTAATGAATCATCTATAACACACTCTCCAGACTTATTTGGATATCTTCCTTTTGATATTTTAAATTCATTTATGTAATCTTTGTCTGTTTCATTTTCAGGTATTCCATGCACTTTTAAAACTAATTGATTATTCCCTATACTTGTTAGCACTTCTTTAGAATAAGTAGGGTATACACCTTCAACTTTATCAATTTTAGATATAGCATTTATATCATTATCAGTTAGTCCTAAATTTGAAATAATTGTAATATCCATTAAGTTATTATTATCATAATATTTATCAGCTGTTAACTCCATTACAGGTGATGCTACTTTTATGCCTGTAAAAAAAGAAACCCCTAAAGTTATTATGGCAAATATTGATATAAAACGACCTTTTGACTTTTTAATTTCTCTAAAAGTATCTTTGAATAAAGGATTTTTCATACCTACCACTCTATCCTTTCTATAGGCGTAGGTCTTTCATTTCTAACTATATTATGAACCTTCCCATTTCTAACTGTTATTACTTTATCTCCCATAGGAGCTATTGCCATATTATGAGTTATTATTACAACTGTCATCCCTAGATTTTTGTTTGTATCTTGAAGGACCTTAAGTATTGATTTTCCAGTATTATAATCTAATGCACCTGTAGGTTCATCACACAACAGTAATTTAGGATTTTTTGCTAATGCACGTGCTATAGCAACTCTTTGTTGCTCTCCTCCAGACAACTGAGCTGGAAAGTTATCTTTTCTATTATTAAGTCCAACAGAGTTTATTACCTCTAATGGATTTAATGGTTTTTTACAAATTTGAGTAGCTAGCTCAACATTCTCTATCGCAGTTAAATTTTGTACTAAGTTGTAAAACTGAAATACAAATCCTATATCATGCCTTCTATATTTAGTTAGTTCTTTTTCGCTATATTTACTTATATCATTATTGTCTACTAATATAGTTCCAGATGTTGCAGAGTCCATTCCTCCTAATATATTCAATATTGTACTTTTACCTGCCCCACTAGCGCCTACAACTATAACTAGTTCACCTTTTTCAATAGAAAAGTCAACTCCATCTAGAGCGTTTATTTTTACTTCACCCATAGTGTATGTTTTTTTAACATTTTCAAACTTTATATAGTCTTTCATATCATCTCCTCCTGTTTCTTATAGACATTATACACTATTTGAGATGATAACGTAATCTACTATGTATTTCAAATATATATATAATTATTCTTTTAGCTCTTCATATTTTATTCCATTTATAGTCATATCTTGTTCTTTAAGCTGTTTTGGAGTATCTAGAGCTGTTGATTTACCAAAGTAATAACCTAGCACCATACTAAATATAGGTATAAACTCACCTGGTTTTATAGTACCAATTATACTTAAATAACAAAACACAATGGTTAAACATAAAGCTATAACCTTTCTAACACTACCAAATATGCCTTGAGATAAACTATATACTCCATTTATTATTTTCATACATATCCCCCCTTTATACATATTATTCGGACAAAGAATTCTATATACCTAGGGGCATATATTTTGTGTAAATATAAAGAGACCTATTATTATAATAGGTCTCTTATAATTTAATATATTTATATTAAACTTTCTTTAATTTCATATTCTTCTACATCTATTCTCTTTCCAAATATTTGAACCCCAATAAATACTGCTATTATAGCTAGTGGTAGTACTATATATATAGGTAATCCTAACCCTGCTGGAATATATCCAAATACCACTGTTATAGTTGCTACAAATAAAGAATACGGCATTTGTGTTTTTACATGTTCTATATGACTACACCCTGCTCCCATAGAAGATAATATTGTTGTATCTGATATAGGTGAACAATGATCTCCAAATATAGCTCCTGTAAGAACTGCACTCGTACTTACTATAACAAATGACATTTCAGGATTTATAGAGTGTGCTAAAGGTATTGCAAGAGGCATTAATATTCCCATTGTCCCGTATGCTGTTCCTGTAGAAAAGGATATAATAGCACCTAATATAAATATTATACTAGGTAGTAAAAATGCTGGTATAGATCCTGAAAGTAGTGTAACTAAGTATTTAGCTGTTCCAAGTTCTTTTATTACAGAACTTAATGACCAAGCAAGTATTAATATAACTCCTGTCATTAGTAACCCTTTCATTCCATCTATCCATATATCTATCCCTTCTGATAAAGTAAATATTTTCTTTGATACTCCCATTATTATCGCAACAGCTGTAGCAATCACAGAAGATTGAAATAAGGCTATAGATGCGTCTGCTGAACTGAAGGTTTCTTTTATAGCATCAAAAGACAATGGTGAGTTTAAAATTAAATTTTGAGTTTCTATACTGTCTCCACTCAATATAGCTGTATATCCACTATAGTAAAAGCATATTAAAGATGCAATTATTAATGTTCCTATAGGTATAATAGCATTCCATATACTTAGGGTTATACCTTCCTTAGGTTCTAAATCAGATTTATCAGATAAAGAGTTTGTATCTCCTTGATTAAATGTATCATTTTGTCTAGCTTTTAACTCAGCATTTCTCATTGGCCCAAACTCTTTTGATAAGATAATTGTTATAACTATAAATGCAAGTATTAATATATTATAAAATCTATATGGTATAGTCTGAAGAAAAATTCCAAAAGCATCAGCTTCTATTCCTATTCCCGTAAAAGCATCATTTATAAGCCCAACTTCCAGCCCTATCCAAGTTGATATTATAGCAAGGCCTGCAATAGGAGCTGCTGTAGCATCAATTATAAAAGCTAGTCTTTCTCTTGAAATTTTCATTTTATCACTTACAGGTCTCATTATAGGTCCTACTATCAATGAGTTTGCATAATCATCAAAGAATACTAGTAAACCTAATAACCAAGTTATAATCTGTGTTCCTCTAGCACTTTTAGCTTTTCTTGCCAAACTTTCAGCTATAGCTTTAGCTCCACCCATTTTAGCTACAAGATGAATAACTCCACCTATTACTAATACTTGAAGTATAATTCCTGCATTCCACGGATCTGCAAGTGAATTCAAAGCTCTAGATATAAAGTCTATAAAACTTTGAGGTATTGCATACAATATATTCCCATTATTTAAGTTTACTAAAATACCTCCTGATAATATACCTATAAATAATGATATTACAACATTTTTAGTTATAAATGCTAATACAATAGATACAATTGGTGGTATTAAAGTTAATGCCTTAAATTTTTGTGCATTTTGAAGTGTTATATCTACCTCATCTGCAAAAGCTATTGGTGTAGCTAATACTATTAGCATAGATACAATTAATAGAACAATAATTTTTTTGTTTTTCATAATAAATCCCCCTTAAATAAATTTTAGTGAATTACAGGGTTGTGCCAATTAGGATTATTAAAAAACTAAAAAAAGCCATGAGTATACACTCAAGGCTTAATATTTCTATAATTTTATAGAATAGTTACATTTCCTTAAATGATAGCTCAACACAAAATAAATTTGTGACAGTGATACACATATTATATGTATCCCCAGCAATATAACCTTAAAGCATCAGTTATAAGCTTCGGCAGTAATTCCTTTCTTAGTAAATCTTCGTGCTTAACTCCTTACTAGTACTAATAAGTACTGCGCCTCTACCCTTTGTTTATTCACTTTTATTACTATAAATTATATATTAGTAATTTATAGTAAATCAACTGTTTTTTCAATATTTTCTAAAAATTCAATCAACACAAATCGACATTTTTAGTTTTTTACTAATCTAATTGCCTATGTTATAATTTAAATTGTTAGATTATGTCTTTTGATATTTTTGGGGGGAGTTTTGTGAAAGATTACAAATTAAATTTACTATACGATGCGTTTAAAGAGTATTTTAATAATTATTTAGTAAAAAGAGATTTAGAATCTACTTTAGAGTTTATTAACAAAGAAAGTTTTACCGGAATAGGAACTGGGAAAGATGAACTAGTTTCAAATTATGAAGAAGGTGAAAAAATATATACAAGAGCTATAAATGAAGCTTATAATGAATTTTCCATTAATAATCAAAGCTTTCAATTTGAAAAAATTACCGATGATGTATATATAGTATATGGGCAACAAGATCTTAAGTCTAATATAGATGATTTAATTATATACCAACAAGGAATTAGATATTCTCTAGTCTTTAAATTTTCAAATGGAAAGTTTAAATTATGCCATACACATTCTTCTTTACCTTGTTATAATCAAAATATTGGTGAAAGTTATCCTATAGAAGAATTGAAAAAAGCAAATAAAAAACTTGGGAATTTAGTAGTTAAAAGAACTTTCGAATTAGAAAAAGCTTTGAAGGAAATAGAAAAAATAGCTTCTATAGACTATCTTACAGGGATATTAAATAGAAGAAAGTTTGAAGAATTTTTAGAAAAACAATTAGTAATAAGTAAAAATTTTCGGACTAGTTTTTGTATAGTTATTTTTGATATAGATAATTTTAAGGTTATAAATGATAACTATGGACATATAAAAGGTGATAATATATTAAAATTTGTATCTTCTACTATAAATAATAATAAAAGAAAATGTGATATATTCGCAAGATGGGGTGGCGAAGAATTTATACTTCTTTTGCCTAATGTAGATGCTATTGATGGTACAAACATAACTAAAAATATACTAAATTCTGTAAAAAATACAAAAAATGAATTAAATCTAGATATAACATTAAGTGCAGGCCTATCAGAATATGCTTTAGATGAAACACTTGAAAGTCTAATAATTAGAGCTGATAATGCCTTATATAAAGCTAAATATAATGGAAAAGATAGATTAGAAGTTAATTAACTTCTAATCTATCTAACAACCTTTCTAGTTAACGTACCTATTCCAATACCTTGCATAGTTATTCCTATTAAAATTTCTATATTAACTAAAGTATATGCTATTGGAACAGGTTCACAATTTATAGTTCCAAGGCCTCCAAAACATCCAATACTTAAACTTAAAGTTTCATTGAAATCCTTAATTGTTTGATTTAAATTACCCATTGCTGAAACATCGTATCTTACAACCTCTCCATTTATTTCAACACCAATAAATAAGTACACAAGAGCAAATATGAAAATAATCATTAATGAACTTATTACTGCATTCCAAGGTCTTTCTCCATATCCACAAGTTATCCAGTATATATATGATGAAATTTTTGATAATAATTTTAAAGATTTTCTTTGCATACTTTTACACAAATAGTAGTATTCTCCAAAATTATTATTTAAAGAATTTTCTTTAAATTTATCAGCTATATTTTGATATATCATATACAGACCTTCGTACTCTTCTCTACTTTTAGTGATAATTGGGATTTTATCTATAAAACTTTTCTCATCTAACTTACTTTTGTCTTTATCATTAAATTCAAAATCCTTTATATAGGTTGATATTATTTTAAATCCACTCAAGTCACAATCTTGTATACTTATATTTTTTAATTTGCTATAAATAATCATCAAGCTACTCATATCACAATTTTCAAAGTTTGTATATTGTATATTACATTTTTTAAAAACTGAAAAAGATAGTGTTGATTTTTCAAATTTTATATACATATTGCAATTATTAAACTCACAGGACAGATTATCTTTTACATTTAAAGATGGAACCTTTTGACTGTCTTCTTTAAAGAATGTACAGCTTTCAAAAACAACCCCACCTTCACAAAATTCACAATTAGTAAATTTACATCCAATAAATTTACAATCTTTAAATTTAATTCCATAAAATTTACAATTTTTAAATTCTGTACACACTATATCTTTATTTTGGATTATATGAAAACTATCTTCACTATAAACATCATTTTTTCCAAAATGTTCACTCAAAATAACTTTATAACTATACTTAATATCTGGATTATATTCTTTTCCTACGTTTTTACTTTTAATAATTTCATTATATAATTTTTCATTATTTTCCAATCTTTTACTAAGTTGTCTTTTAGCTACAAAAGCTTCTTCTTTAAAATTTATATAAGCCATATAAACACACACCTCATGAATTTCTAATTTTTAGGTTGAGATCCATGTATATTTTTAATATTGTCTTTGTCTAAAACTATAGATTTATTATATGCTGACTTAGTAAAAGTTTTTTCTGCTTTAGCTAAATCTAATCCTTTTAATATCATGTTTTCAACTTTAGCTTCTCCTATTCCATCATTGTAAAGCTTGTACAGATAAGCAATAGCCTGTGGAAGAAATCCTAAAAATCTCGCGCCTACTGTGTCAACTGCTACAGGGTCAGTCCCTACTATAATTAAACCATTAGTATCAACTGGTATACCATCTGTAGGCCCTGTTCCAATCATAGCTTTATCACAACTTACTATAGATAAATCTATAGGAATTTTGTTCATTATACAACTTATAAATCCATGTAAATCATCATGTATCCCTGTTTTCTTTTTAGGATATCCATGAATTTCTGCAGGTGGCCATCCCATAGCTATATTTTTAATACTAGCTGTTATAGTTGCTTCTTCATGCATCTTAAGCTGTGTAAAAGAAATTATAACATCAGCTTTGTTTATTATTTCGTTAATAGGTGTAGATTTTATTTTACTATGATTTATGTTTAAATCTATGTAGGGACCATAATTCATATCTATAAATTCAATACCTTCATCTTTAATCACTTTATCATATCCGTTTTTTTTCATAACATCTGGAGTTTTTGCTCCTCCTGCTCCAACTGCAATAGTTATACTTTTAGGTTTTTTGGTTTTAACGTATTGTATTAATCTCTTTAATGTATCAGGACCTACAACTGTTCCTGAACTTGGTTTGTAATCTTTAACCCAATTTGGTGTAATTACAACGTTGTCTCCTGATTTTATAATATCATTAATAGGTAGTTGATCTAAAGCTTTTTCTAAAGCCTTTCCTTCGTTAAACCCTTTTTCTATACAAACTATAGGTTTATTTACTCTTCTTTCTCTTATCATAGTTATCACCTCTATATAATTACTCTTATATATAGTGTTGACCTAACCTTACATATTATTCTTAATATATGGTGTTATTATATTTACAAAATAAATAGGTAAAGAAAAAACTCTAGTAAATAAATATTCACTAGAGCTTTTTTCTAATATCCAAAACTTTCATTTAGTATTATTACATGTATTCTATTTTTTGACCTTTGTCTCTTTATTAATGTGTACTCACAGCATATTCTATCATTGCTATTGCAATCCATACAATATCCAGTTGATTTACAAGGTGTTTTTGTATCTAATCTTTTAGCATTTGCAGGTGCTGCTATTGATTCATTTCTTCTTATAGCATCATTAACATCTTTTACTATTTTATTTGCTCCACATACTACAATAACTTTATCAGGTCCATAAAGCATAGCGGCTACTCTATTTCCATTTCCATCTACATTATATAATTCTCCATTTTCAGTTATAGCATTAGTGCTTGTAAAATATGCATCTGAACAAAAAGACTTTCTGTATATATCCTTTATATCTTTAGGAGTTAATCCATCTACATATCTATCTAAAAAATCATATTTACCAGATCTTAGATAATCTATTACTCCAGTTTGAAAAAGTGTTTGAGATCCTCCACAAGCGACTAGTGAATCATATTCAACTAATTCACTTATTTTAGATATTAACTCATCTTTAGAGCTAACTAAGTATCCATGCATATTATTCTTTTCTAAAGCATTTATAGTTCTTTCTATCTTTTTATCATTTACCCATTTCACATTTGTATCCATAACTATCTCCCTCTTTATTATTTTTTCTTAATATCTTTTTTGCTTATAATATATATAAGCGTTAATTTCACATCCTAAAAGCATAATCCAACTACTTAGATAGAACCATGTTAGAAGTGCTATTATACCTCCTATACTACCATATATAACTTGATAATTTGAAAAATTATTAGTATAAAACGAAAATACAACAGATACCAATATCCATCCAAATATAGACAATACTGCACCTGGCATAGCTTCTATAATAGTAATTTTTTTATTTGGACCATATCTAAATAAAGAAGTAACTATCCAAATAGTTATTGCAATTACAAAGGAATATCTAATTAAGTTCCATATAGGTATAAATATTTTACTTAGTCCTACAAATTTAAATATAAGATATCCTACTTTTTCCCCATAAAGCAGAAATACCATTGACGACACTATTAAGACTATAAGCTCTATTGTAAAATAAAAAGAAACTAATAAAAGCTTCAAAAATGATCTTGTTTCATTTAAATTATATGATTTATTTATACCTTTTATAAAAACTCTAACTGCTCTAGATGAACTCCATAATGTAAAGGCAAAACTCATTACTGTTAAACTAATACTTTTTTCACTTATCGCAGAAGTTATTATAGATTCTATCATTGCAAAAGCACTCCTTGGAATTAAATCATCAAATGAGTGTAAAAACTTATTAATATGTATTATAGGAATATATCCTAACAAGTTTATCATAAATATCAAAAATGGAAATATTGATAACAATAAGTAATAAGACATAGCTGCAGCTCTTGAGTTTACATCATTTATATTTATCTTTTTATATATGATGTTATTTTGAACATTGTCTTTTATATTATTTTTTATATTATTTATAAGACCTACCACCTTTCCTTCCTATAATATAATATCACAATATATTATATATCAAAAAATAAAAGTATTGCTAGTTAAAACAATACTTTTATTTTATATTTATTATATTAAATGAGTTCTTAATTTGTTTCTTATCTCTTCACTTGCAAAAGAAGCTTCTACACTATTTAAATATATTCTTTTGTAGTCATCTTTATCCATATTAAATCCATTTAGTATTATATTATATTCAGCGCTTAAATTTGTATCTGATACAGTTCTATTGTCTGTATTTAAAGATACTTTTATATCATCTTGGTAAAAGTTTATTAACGGGTAATTATTTATATTATCTATAGCTTTAGTTTGTAAATTGCTTGTAGGACACATTTCTAGAGTTACATTATTATTTTTTACTTTATCATAAGCTTCTTTGCAATCTTTTATAAATATTCCATGACCTATTCTTTCAGCTTTTAGTATTTCAATAGCTTCTAATACATTTTCTCCTATACCTGTTTCACCTGCATGTATAGTTACTCTATACCCGTATTCTCTAGCTAAAGCTATTGGTTCTTCAAATGCTTTTGAAAAGCCTTCGTTTTCACTAGAACATAAGTCTATAGCTACTACCCCTTTATTTAAAAACTCTTTTCCTGCTTCTATAACATCATAGCTAGTTTCAACATTCATAGTTCTCATACAAGATAGTATTAAATTGCCATTTATATCATATTTAGACTCAGCTTTCTTTATTCCTTTTAATACACTTTCTATCACTTCTTTAGTTGTCAATCCTTTGTTTATGTGAAGAAGTGGTGCGAATCTTATTTCAATATATACAACATTTTCATTAGCTGCATCTTCCATTAATTCAAAAGCTATTCGTTCTAGACTATCTTTATCTTGCATAATTAATCCAGGAAGATCAAATCTTTTTAAATACTCATCTAATGATTTGCAATCTTTAGGTGCTACCATCATTTCTTTTATTTCATTTATATCATTAGAAGGTATGTCTACATTGTTTTTACTAGCTAAATCTATTATAGTACTCGGTCTAACACTTCCATCTAGATGGCAGTGTAATTCTATCTTAGGTAAGTTTTTAAAGTTCATAATATTAATCTCCTTTATATAATTTATAATTAATTTGCTTTTTATATTAAGTATTTAGATATAAAAAAATCCTGATTACAAAGAAAATACAATCATTGTATTTTCTTTGTAATCAGGATTTTTCGGAACCTGGTAGAAACTCCCAAACCGTATTATTGGGATTATACAAAGCAATATTATTTCTCGTTTTTTATTTTTTTCATTATATCATATAGGACAGTAATGTCAATATCCAAATTTAAATACGCTTATAATAATGTACTTAGTTAATATATATTAGTTTAGTTTTACTAAATAAAACAAAAATTAATATAAACTAAAGATTAGAAAGACTAAACTTAATAACAATTAATATAAATTTTAAGTTTTATTTTATATATCAAACCCATTGGAAATACTAGTATTTAATTTATTTATTTTTAAAACTAAAAAAATAGACAAAAAACAGTTGCAAAAAATAAGTTTTTTACGTATAATATTAAGTTTAGTTTTTTGCTGTATACAAATTTATCTTTATTATATATAATAATAGTAAATAAAAGAAAAGGAAGGGATACTATGGCCAGGCGGCGATCAGTAAAACAAATTTTATTAGTATTAATAGGATCTTTAATACTAGCATTTGGAGTTTATAACTTCAATTATCAAAACAACATTACAGAAGGTGGAGTGTTAGGATTCTTACTACTGCTAAAGAATCTATTCGATATCAAACTCTCGCTAGCAAACTTAATTATCGATTGTTTATTACTTTTATTAGGATATAAATTTTTCGGTAAAAAATTCATTAAATACTCATTAATAGCTACTATAAGTTTTTCATTATCATTTAGCTTCTTTGAAAGTATAGGACCTGTTATACCTAAGTTCGACAATTTAATACTAGGAAGTATATTTGCCGGATTATTTGTTGGTATAGGTTCTGGATTAGTAGTTAGAGCAGGAGGTGCAGCTGGTGGAGATGATGCTTTAGCATTAGTGATTTCTAAGACTACATCTTTAAAAATAGGTAAAGTTTATATGATAACAGATCTTTGTGTTCTGGGATTATCTATAGTTTATTTATCGATTTCTCAAATAGCTTTATCTCTAATAGCAGTTAGTATAAGCGGTAGAGTTGTAGACTTTGTTTACTCTTATAAAAATAAGGATATTGTAAATGCATAATATATAAATAGCCATAGGTAAAGCTAATTACCTATGGCTATTTTTTATAATGACATTAGCTCTTCTAATGAATCGGTACTACTATCATATTCTATAAGATTTTTGATATTTTTAATCTTACAACACAGGATACAAACTATAAAACAAGATGTAAATAGTATTATAAGAACACTTCTGATAGGTAAAAACTCTCCCAATATCCCTCCAATACATTGTCCAATTGGCACTAATCCCATACTTAAAGTAGATGTTATCGACATAACTTTTCCTCTTATATTAGATGGAACTATACTCATAAGCATTGTTGAAAATATTGTATTAAAACATATATTAAAGAAAAAACCTAGCCCAAAACAAAAAAGTAATACTGTATAGTTATTCGTTATAATAGCAATAATTAATAATAAACAAAATCCAAGCATTGTTGATTTAAATATAGTGCATTTATTTTTAGTTTTTATGCTTTTAATAGATAAGAATATACTAGCACTCATCATACCTAAGGATAAAGTCATCATAGCAAATCCATATTTTTCAACTCCTAAAAATGGCATTTCTCTAAAATAAGGAACTAAAAGTATCATACCTGCATTTCCAAAAAAATTTATTAATGACGCATATAAAAATACATTTCTAAAAACTTTAAATTCTTTTATAAATTTAATACCTACCTTAAAATCTTCCTTAAAAGTTATCTCTACATTCTTTCTTTCTATTTTTGGAATATGTATAAATAATTCACTAAAAGCTGAAAATAAATAAGAAACTCCATTAAATAAAAACATATATGGAGCACCTATTAATACATATAAAACTCCTCCTATAGCATTGCCTATCATATCCATACCAGATTGAGCTAGACTAGTAGCTGAATTCGCCTTCATTAATTTATCTTCTGGAACTATATCTGGTCTGCTAGACATTATAGCTGGGTTGAAAAATGCTGAACATATTCCACTAACTATACCAACAATAAATATCATCCATACTTTTATGAATCCAAAAACTCCAGCTATCCCAATAAAACTTACAAAAATCCCTCTTATTAAATCTGTAATTACTATAACTTTTTTACGATCCCATTTGTCTATAAATACACCAGCAAAAGGCCCAAGTATTATTCTAGGAGCCATTGTAAGAGCACTTAAAATCCCCATTAATGCTGTAGAGCCAGTCATATCTAATATCCAAAAGTCTAGTGCTATAACATAAAGTATATCTCCTAACACAGAAACTAGTTGACCTTGCCAAAGTAAAAAGAAGTTTTTATTCCATAGCTTTGTTTCTACACTTTTTATATTTTCCAATTTTATCACCCCCTAAAATATATAATAATTTATATATTTTAAAGAAGCTATTTAATATAAAAAAAATATATATAAATAAAAAAATACTATGGGTTTATCCATAGTATTATCTTTTATTTTCAAATATAGTTTTTGTTGTATCTAAATCCTTAGCTATACATCTTTGACTATTTATTCTTTCTAATGCTAATAATTGTCTTGAAACTCCATTCATTAATTTTGATATTTTTTTAAACATATCTTATTTCCCCTTTCGATTTACATATTGTATACAATATACTATATACTGTATCAAGGAAAAAGTCAAGCTGGTTTTCCTATTTTTTTATTTATATTTCAATCAAACGTTATCTTTTATAAAATAAAAATAACTTCCATTAAAATGGAAGTTATTTTTACTATCCTATACAATAATATTTATTTAATATTACAGATCTTATAGTTTCATATTTTATATTATCTGGTAATTGCTTTTTAATGTTGCTAATTTTATCTATACCTTCTTTTTCACATATATCTAATATAATTGTTTTTTCTTCTTCTGTATAGAATTTACTTAAATCTATATCAAAATCAATTCCTTGACATATTTTTATTCTATCTGTTATATATCCTAATATTGTAGATATAGATACTTCTAATTCACTAGATATTTCTTCTAAGTTCTTTTTTTCTTTTAACATATCTATAGCTATTTCTTCATTAGTTCTGCTATCACCATCAATTATTACTTTTAGTCTCTTTTTTTCAATCCAATTAGATAATATATCATTATCTTGTACATATTTTAAAACTATATTTAAAATATCATCTCCATACTTATCTACCTTAATAGGCCCAAATCCACTTATATCTTTTAATTGTTCTTTATCTTTTGGATATCTTCCACTGATTTCTTTTAATGAATTTTTAGAAATTATCATAGAAGGTAATATTTTTTCTTTTTTAGCCAACTCATTTCTTTTATTATATAATAGTTCATATAATGCTTTATCAGTTGTAACTTCTATAAAATTCAACTCTTTTATATCTATACTGTCTTTCTCAGTATCTTTATTAACTTTTATATTGTTTTCTTCAGTATATCTTAATATAATACCTTCAAATATTTTTCCATACTTTTCATATCTTATTTCCCCAACTCCAGATATGCTTAACATAGCCTCTTTGTTTGTTGGATATTTACTAGCCATAATTTTAAGAGTTCCATCTCCAAAAACCATATAAGGTGCAACTCCCTCTTCCTTAGCTATATTATATCTTGCTTCTCTTAACATTTCATACAACTCATTAGATACTTCTAAGTTTTTAGATACCTTACTTTCTTTAAATTCTACTTTTAACTCTCCTTTTATGACCTTCATAGAGTTTTCATTTAACTTTACAGTAGGGTATGTACCATCCATAGAATCTATAAACCCGTGAGATATCAGAGTATTAATAAATGTTTTCAAATCATCTTGAGAGTAACTTTTCATTATTCCATAAGTTGATAACTTTTCAAATCCAAATTGAAGAACTTTTTTATTCTTAGAACCTCTTAAAACATCTATAATCATTGTTATACCAAAACTTCTTTTCATTCTTGCAATACATGATATAACTTTTTGAGCATCTAAAGTTTTGTCTATTATTTCTCCATCATCTAAACAGTTACTGCAGTTATCACAATTATCTGCAAATTTTTCTCCAAAATAATTTATAATACTTTTTCTATAACAATCGTTACTATAAATCAAATCAGACATTTCTCTTAGCTTTTTGTATTGTATATTTTTTCTTCCAGGGTTATCTGTTCCTATCTCTATTAAATATTTTTGTATATGTACATCTCCTGGAGTAAATAATAAAACACATTCACTTTTTTCTCCATCTCTACCAGCTCTACCTATTTCTTGGTAGTAGTTTTCTATACTTTGAGGCATATTATAATGAACTACATATCTAATATTAGGTTTATCTATCCCCATACCAAATGCATTAGTTGCAACCATTATATTTATATTATCTTTTATAAATTCTTCTTGATTTAACTTTCTTTCTTCTACAGATAGTCCAGCATGATATCTTGATACACTATATCCTCTTTTTAGTAATCCTTCATATATTTTGTCTACTTCTTTTCTAGTAGCTGCATATATTATTCCACTCTCATTTTTATGATTTTCTATATACTTTAATAAATATGAATTTTTCCCTGTTGATTTTTCAATAGTGATAGTTAAATTTTCTCTGTCAAATCCGGTTATAAATAACTGCGGATTATTTAAATGTAATAGTTTTATTATATCTTCTCTAACTTCAATAGATGCTGTTGCCGTAAAAGCAGTTACTATAGGTCTTTTATCAAGGTTATTTATAAATTCACCTATTTTTCTGTAGCTCACTCTGAAATCATGCCCCCATTGAGAAACACAATGAGCCTCATCTATTGCTATTTGATTTATGTTTTTATATTTTATAATATTTGTAAATTCATATGAATCTAATCTTTCTGGCGCTATATATATAATTTTGTATTCATCTTCTTTAATACCATTTATTACATGGTTAAATTCACTCGAAGATAATGAACTATTGATAAATGTGGCCTTTATTCCCATAGCTTTCAGTGAATCAACTTGATCTTTCATAAGAGATATAAGTGGTGATATAACTATAGTTATTCCGCTTAGCATAAGTGCAGGTACTTGGTAACATATAGATTTACCACCTCCAGTTGGCATGATTGCAAGAATATCTTTACCTGATATAATCGCATTTATTATATCTTCTTGTCCTTTTCTAAAAGTTGTATATCCATAATACTTTTTTAATATCTCTAAAGCTTTTATATTCAATTTCTTCGCTCCTATCTATATAAATATTAAGGATTTATGCAATCCAAACATATGTTCTTTTAAATAAGTATATACACATGAATATAAGTGTATACTTTTTAGGGTAGAATAGTTTTAAAAACAAGAAAACTCCTTAAATATGCACGCATATTTAAGGAGTATTATATACTATATTATATAAATTATGCTAAAGTAACGTTAGCAGCTTGAGGTCCTCTAGCACCTTCAACTATTTCAAAGTTAACAGCTTGACCTTCTTCTAATGACTTGTATCCATCTCTTTGTATAGCTGAGAAATGTACGAATACATCATCTTCACCTTCTACAGATATAAATCCAAATCCTTTTTCATTGTTAAACCATTTTACTATTCCTTGTTTCATCGTGGAATCCTCCTAAAAATTAAAGCACAATCTTTCAGTACTCTTTACTATTTGTGTTAATGATATCACATATAAAAATTTATTACAAGCATTTTCCTAAATTAATGTTTAAAATATTCATTTAATTGGTAATAAGATTAATTAGTTCTTCTTTAGATAACATCTTTATTAAACTTTCATTTTTAAAGTCTTCACTTATAACTTTTTCTATAAGTTCTTTTTTATCTTCTTGTAATTTCAGTATATTTTCTTCTATACTACCTTTAGCAATTAGCTTTATTACTTCAACAACATTTTCTTGACCGTATCTATGAGCTCTGTCAGTTGCTTGATTTTCAATTGCAGGATTCCACCATGGATCAAAATGAACAACTACATCTGCTGATGTAAGATTAAGTCCAGTTCCTCCCGCCTTTAAAGATATTAAAAATACTTTTATATTTTCACTTTTATTGAATTTATCTACTAGTTCAACTCGATCTTTTGGGTTTGTTTTTCCATCTAAATAAAAATATTCTATATTTTCTTTTCTTAATTCCTCACCTATATTTTGTAATACAGATGTAAATTGTGAAAATATAAGCATTTTATGATTATTATTAATATTTTCATTTATCAGTTCATTTAATACATTTATTTTTCCGCTATCACCTTTATATTCATCTACTTTGATAGATGGATCTAAACACAATTGTCTAAGTGTAGTTAAATAAGAAAGTATAGTTATTTTATCTTTATCAAAATCTGCATTCTTCATTTTTTCTTTTATATCTTCTACATATGTTTTATAAACTTTCTTTTGGTTATCTGTCATTTCTACAAAGAACTTTGTTTCAATTTTATCAGGAAGCTGAGATAAAACCTCTTTTTTTAGCCTTCTAAGCATAAATGGTTGTATTTGCTTTTTAAGTTCCCTAAGATTATCATAACTTTTTATAAATTTTTCTTGAAACTTAGTTTTAGAATATAAATATCCAGGCATAATAAAGTCAAATATTGACCAAAGTTCTAAAAGGTTATTTTCTATAGGAGTTCCTGTTAGTGCAAATCTAACATCCGCCTTTACTTTTTTTACAGATTCCGAGTTTTGAGAGTAAGGATTTTTAATATTTTGAGCTTCATCTATTATACAATAATCAAATTTGACATCTTCAAGTTTGCTAAAATCATTTTTAAGTATTGTGTAAGTAGTTAATATTACATCTTTATCTTCTAAATCTTTTAATAGTTCTTCTCTATCATTTTTATTACCGTGTAATACTAAAACATTTAGACTCGGTGCAAAAGTTTCAAATTCATTCTTCCAGTTATAAACAAGCGATGTAGGTGCTATAACTATACTCTTTTTACCTTTTTCTGAAAGTAAGAAAGCTATTGTTTGTATAGTTTTACCTAATCCCATTTCATCAGCTAATATTCCCCCAAACTTTAAATGACTTAGAGTTTTAAACCATTTAAATCCTTGCACCTGATATTCTCTTAAATTAGCTTTTAAGTCACTCGGTATTAGTGTATCCACTTCACTAATAGTTTCAAATTTATCTGATATTTCATTTATTTGGTCTATACCTTGTATAAAGTTAAGTTCATTTTCTTCAAGTAAGCTTTTTAAATACAGAGAGTTAGCTATTTCTAAATTATAAGATATTTCATTATTCTCTTTTAATTTCTCATCTTTTACATTGGTTGTTTGTCTATCCTTAACATCATCTACAAGTTCTAAGAATTTAATCATCTGATCATCTTCAAGGTCTATATAACTTCCATTTCCAAGTTTATAGTATTTTCTCTTGTTTTTTAAAGCTGAAAGTATATCTTCTATTTCATTCTTATCTATATCATCTATATTAAAATTGAATTCTAAGTAATTTTGCTTGTTTAAATTGAAACTCGCTTTAATATCACTGCCTTTATATACTTTTACTTTTTTTAGCTTATCAGAGTAATATATTTCTCCTATATCTTTTAACTCATATATTTTTTCTTTAAAAAACTCGTATAATTCATCTTGTGACAATTTACATAATAGCTTATCTCCATATCTTTCAAATCCATAAGAACAAACCTTATCTTCTATTTCATTTTCTTTTTTAAAATTTCTTATTATATATCCTCTATTATTGTTTTCATTTTCATCTTTATATATATATTCAATAAAACAAGCTATTCCATAACTTCCTTTATCAAAGTAAAATTTAACTTCTAAATTATTTCTAATTTGCTTTTCTAAGTTTTCATCAAATGATATTTCTTTAGATGACCTTTGGAGTACTGGTAACAGTTGATTAAACAATCTATCTGCATTATCTTTTGTAAATTCTACCTTGCCTTCTTTAGCTAAAATATTATGAAATGGTATATAGTTGTAACATTGTTTATCAGATATAAGATGTATTTTATTATCAAATAAAATAATATCACCTTTGTTATTTAATACATTTATATGTTTACTATTTGAATTCAAAGTAAGCTTCTCTTCTGATTCATTTATATAAAATTTTATATCTATATCGGAACTTTTAATATGAGTATTATATTCTTCATCTTTGTAAGAAAGTATTACATTTTTATGTTGTATACTTAAAAGAAACTTTTTAAGGCCACTTTCTAAAATATTTATAAATTTACCATCAACAAGCTTCATATCACATTTTGATTCTTTGTATATGCTTTGATCTATACTTATATATTCCTCTATAAAATTTATTATAGATTCATCTTCTTTTGAAAAATAATCAGTAATTGGATTATATTCAAATTCTTTTCCATACTTTATAGTATTTTTTTCCTTTCTAGAGTAAATAAATTCAGGTATACTTTTTAAAACATACATTTTATCACTACCTATTTTAAAACTTACTTGATAGTATTTCCCAACACCATTTTCTTTTTGTGTTAAGTATACTTTTAAATTAACTTTTCTGTTTTGTGTTAATTTTTCTTTTGCAAGTTTTAATATCTTTTTAGATGGATCTAATTCATCTTCTTTTTTCTTTTTCTCTAGTTTTTGTTTTTTTATTTGTTTTTGTAATATATCTATATAAAAAAGAAATGTAGCTACATTATGTTTACATATAAAGTTTTTATTTGTTGCTTCATTATTTACAAAATCTATACAATTGCATTTAGACTTAATAATCTTTTTTTCTTTCAAATCTATTTCTAGTGCTGTATAATGTATTTCATTTGAGAAATCTGCACCTATTATTCCATCAATTGTCAATATCCCATTTTGTATTTGTGGAGTAGCTTGATCTACTATTCCTTTTTTGTAATAAGTATATCCTCTAGCCCACATAGACTTTTGTGTATTTTCTCTTACTACCTCTATCAATTCTTTTAGTTGCAATTTTCTCACCTCTTATTTTTGAACATCTTTCTATTATATCATAATTTTAGTATTCATTTCCAAAAATAAATTTAGAACTAAAAATTTTTTAAAAACTCACATTTATTTATTTTTTCCATAATATATAAGTAATAGATAGATTTTTGTCTATTACTTATATATTATGAAGGTGATATTATGGCAATTATAGATGTTAAGCCTATTCTAGCTACAACTAACCAAACTATTTCAGCTGGAACTGTAACAAAAGTCTCAAGTATAGATCTTACATTCGCGGCTGATGACACAGCTAGTACCGTTATAACAGGTACAATCACTGGTAGTGATACCTATATAGTTGAGCTAGTTGAAACTCCTGATGCAGGTTCTCCTACTACTAAATTCTTAACTATGCCTGATACTAATGGTAATTATGGTTTTGCTTTTACACCTGTAGCCAATGCTACTTATAAAATAAATGTGTATAGAGACATGAGATAAGAAAGGAGTAGCTAGTTATATTAGCATATAGTTTCATGGACAATAACAAAAAGAATTTTAATGGAATTGAATATGAAAAAATAGATTTAGCTAATCTTAAAGTTAATGGTAAATACCATTCTAATTATTTTACAAAAGAAGATTTATCTAACTTATTACAAGACGGTCGTATATCAATCGATATTGATATAGACAGTTTAGATAGTAATTCTAATGATAGCATATCTATAAAAGAAGCTGAAAATTTGAATACTTTTTCTGTTAATAGTATTAATAATAAATCGCATGAAGTTAAATCAGAAAAAACTTCACACACTAAGAATAAAACTTATTTTATTTTATTTAGTTTATTATCAATAGCAATACTGATATTAGTTATACTATTTATATTTTAAGTAAATAGGTATATCTTGAAGGGAGTATCTTGCTCCCTTCTTAAAGATATACAAGGAGGATAAATGATTTTCAAGTCTATACGTTGGTCAGTCAAAAAAGAAGATTTAAATAAAAATGCTATAATATCAAAACACTTTGTACTTTTACCTGATAACAAATCTATATTATTCGGAAAGGTAACTATAGAAAAGAACAACCCTGCTGTTGGATTTGGTGTAGTTCTTAAAGAAACAGATATATTAACCAATATAACTATCGATAAATGCTTTACTTTTACCGATGAATCAGGAAAATACTATATATCTTTTTATCCAGAAGATAATAAGTTGTATAGTATTTTAATTTATAAATCCTTAAACTTAGTATAAAAGAGGTGCTATTATGGGTACATTCAATGGTGATTTAAAATTTAAAATAAATCAAGGTGATTTAATTAGTAAAACAGTAAATTTAACAGAACAAACTGGATCTGTATTAAGAGGCATAGTAACATTTAATGATGGGACTCCTGTATATAAAGCAGTTGCAGTATTAAGTTATATATATAATAATATTGAAATTCCTTTAACTTTTACTTTTACAGATATTAATGGTGTATTTATATTTGGCATAAAAAATACTAGTTTAGATTATATTGTTAATATAACATATAATGAGGAATTTAAATAAAAAGGATATCTTATTTTGATATCCTTTTTATATTAAATCATCATTTTTCATTTTAATAAACTCTAGTATTTTATTAAAAACTTCTTCATTTTTAGGTCCTAAAGTTAAACTATGAGTTCCTCCATCAATCCATTCAAGCTGTTTGTGTATACTAGCTATACCATTATATAAAGCATAAGCACCTTCTTTTTTTACTTGTAAATCATTTCCATCTTGTATTATAAGTGTATCCGCTTCAATACTTTTTAAGCAACTACTTGCTGCTCTTGATGCTAAATGTAATTGATATACTGAGTGTAGCGGAAAAGTATTATAATGAAGTCTGTACTTATCATATTCTTCATCTATTACTCGTTGTGTACTTTTCCAATCTGTATATTTTTTAAAGTGCTTTAATATTCCTGTATATTTAACCCACCTATTATTTGGTTTAAGAGCACATGCTAAACATATAAGTTTATCTATATGATAATTAGAAGCTAACATTAAAGCTAATAGCGCTCCCATAGAATGACCAATAACTATAATCTCTTCACATTCAAACAATAATTCTTCATAGGCTTTTTCTACATCATTATACCAATCTATATATGATACCTTTAACAATTCTTCATGATTTGTTCCATGCCCACTCAAAAGAATCGAGTTAACCGTATATCCTTCATCATGTAATACTTTTGCCAAAGGATACATTTCCGCAGGGGTGCTTGTAAATCCATGAATTAATAAACAGCCTATATTATTACCATTTAGCTTATATGACTTTTTCAAATCCATAATCTCACCTCTATCTCTATAAATTTTATAAAACTTACAATGTATATTTAATCTATTAAAAAAATATATATCATTTTCTAAATATCCTTTTCCTAATAATTTAATTATATCATTTTTAATACTACCTTACAATTTATACAAAGTATAATTGAATTAATAAAAACATATAAAATAAATTAAAAGAACCATCTAAAATAGACAGTCCTTTCAATTTATTTTATATGTTTTTTTAAAATCTTAGCTACCGGAACTCCTATTAAAGTTCCTATAACTATTTGAGTTATATTTCCTGGGATAGAAGCTAATGCTTGTATGTAATTTCCATATAAAATTACTTCTGTTATATAATACCCAAATATCATCCATACACCAGACACTACTATGGCTAAAATATTAGTTAAAACATCATTTCCTCTTTTGCCATTACTCCATGATATTTTACCTATGATATATCCCATAACACCTCTAACTATAAATGTAAATGGTGCCCAAATTGCCCATTCTGATAATAAGTCAAATAACCCCATTCCAAATGCACCCGCTAAAGCACCTTTCTTTTTTCCAAATACTATCGCCGAAATAAAAAGCATAGCATTGCCTAAATGTACTAATCCTCCATTAGATGCTATCGGAAGTCTTATATTAATAAATCTTGTTGCTACAAATACTAAAGCTATTAGCAACGAAGTTTCTACTAGATCTCTTGTATTAATCTTTTCCTTACTTTTATTTACTACTTGCATTTTATATCCCCCACACATTTTTAATTGTAATATTGATTAAATAAGCTTACTAAGCAACCTTTTCCTTCAAATCCTAAATCTTTTAAACTATTATCCAAAATATCTAATATATATATTATTTTTTCTAATTTTGCATTTTCTCCCATATGTCCTATTCTTAGTATTTTATTTACATATTCTCCTAAAGAAGCTCCTATAATTGTATTATAATTATCACTTATATATTTGGTTAAATTTAAAGCTCCTATATTATCAGGTATAGTTATAGCAGTTACTGTATTTGAATATCCTTTATCTAAAAATAATTCAATCCCATAATCTCTCAAAGCTTTTCTAGTAGCAAGTGCAATTTTTTCATGTCTACTAATTACATTTTCTATTCCTTCTTCTAATATATTATCTAGAGCTTTATCTAAACTTATAATGTCACTTATAGGCATAGTATATGGGAAATACTTTTTCTCATAATAACCTTCCCATATATTTAAGTTGCAATAAAATCCCGGTATTTTAGACTTTCTATTTTTTATACATTTTTTAGCATCTTCACTTATACTTACTATAGTTAATCCTGGTTGAGCTGATATGGCTTTTTGAGATCCTCCAAGTGCTATATCTATTTTCCATTCATCTACTAAAAGTTCTTCGCCAACCATCCCGGCTACAGAATCTACAACTGTAAGTATGTTATATTTTTTAAGCAACGGACAGATTTTACTCAGATCATTTAATACTCCTGTTGGAGTATCACAATGTACTATAGTTGCATATTTAAAATTATTATCTTTTTCTAGAAATTTTTCCAATTCATATATATTTATATCTTTTTTATGTGTTTTACTAAAAAGTATAGGTTCTCCATCATACATACTCACAAAGTCTTCAAAACCTTTTCCAAAGATTCCATTGTCAATCACCAAAACTCTATCCCCTGCTTCAGTTAAGGATGCACATGCAGATTCAAGACCGAGTATACCTTCTCCACTTAATATGTACACATCATTTTTTGTATTTATTATACTTCCCATTTTTTCACAAGTTTGTTTATAGAATTCAACAAATTCTAAATCTATATCTGGATTTGTAGTTTCTATACTCCTAGCTTGTCTTACATTTTCCCTCACATTAGTAGGTCCTGCTGTATATACAATTTTATCCTTCATAAATTATCACTCCCTTTAAAAACATTTACAACTTGATTGTATATTATTTTCAAATACAATGATACAATTTTGTATTATTTAATATTTGTATCCGTACAATATTATTTTTGTTTTTAAACAAAAAAAATAGATGCATCCTCATGCATCTATTTTTAAAGGGTTAATGTTTGTTTTTAGGGTTGTAATATTAATTATTTGGGAGGTATTTATCCTATAACTAAATATTACTACTTTTTTGTGAATTTAATATGAACTTAAAGTGAATAATTTTGTAATTTATACAAGACCAGTAACCATTATAACTAAAACAGCTATTGGTATTAAATAAACTACTACTGGTTTCATCCATTTATATATTCTAACTTTTTTAGCTCCTACGTTTACCTCATCCATATAATTTTCAAATTTCCATTTATATGCTGTATATAAAGATATCATAAGTGCACCTAGTGGCATTAATACACTTCCTGATATATAGTCTGCTAAATCAAAGAAATTTTTACCTAAAACTTTTATTTCACTCCATGGTCCATTTGCTAATATACACGGTATACTTAATAAAAATATAGAAGCTAATACCAACCATACAGTTTTCTTTCTATTAATATTAAATACCTCTGATATAGTACATACAATAGCTTCTATATATCCTATCCCCGATGTTATCCCTGCTATTATAACCAAGAAGAAAAATGCTGAACCAAATAATATTCCTCCTGACATTTGTGAGAATAAATTAGGCATAGTTATAAATGTAAGGCCTGGGCCTTCTGTAGGAGACATACCAAATGAGAATATTGCCGGGAATATTATAAGTCCCGCAACTATAGCTATAGCTGTGTTAGATACTACTATTATAGTTGCATCTCCTGGTATATTAGATTTTTTATCATCCAAGTAACTACCATATACAAATGCTGCTGCAACCCCTATACCTATTGCGAAAAATGCTTGACCTAGAGCTGCAAGTATTACATCTCCAGTAATCTTAGAAAAATCAGGTGTTAAATACCACTTAATACCTTCCATAGCTCCCGGAAGTAACATACTTCTTATAGCTAAAACTATTAAAATTACAAATAGCGCTGGCATTAAATACTTACAACAATTTTCTATTCCGTCTTTAAGTCCTTTGTTAACTATAACTCCAAGTAATACTACCATTATTCCAGTGTATAATAATCCTTGTGATGGAGTAGCAATAAAACTTGAATAAACTTGTGATACTTCATCTATAGATAATCCATTGAAAACTCCCATTACAGTCTTTACTAGATAGGCTAACATCCATCCTATAACAACTACGTAATATGACATTATAAGAAGTGATGCTATAACCCCTAGCCAACCAATTCCTACCCATATACCGCCTTTTTTCGTAAGTTTTCGCATTCCTTCTACTGGATTGAGATGGGTCTTCCTTCCAAGTCCCATCTCAGCTATAAATAGTGGTATACCTATAACTAGAGATATTAACACATACACTATTAAAAATGCTCCACCACCGTTAACTCCGACCATATATGGAAATCTCCATACAGCTCCAAGACCTATAGCAAATCCTATTGTTGACATTATAAAACCAAATCTACTTCCCCAAGATTCTCTGGCTTTTTCCATAGTCTCACACCCCTATTTAATTTTCAAATACAGTCTGATCACTAACTTCTGTTTGTAATGCCTTTAATGCTCTTAGTACTAATTCTTTTCTTAATTTTTTACTTCCTTCTTCTCCTAAATTAGGATCTCCTAATGGATATGGTATACCTACAGCTGGTATTATTCTATTAGCTCCTATAGTTAAAGATATAGGAACTACAGTACACATATGAACAACTGTTATACCTTTTCTTTCTATTTCTTTTACCATCGTTGCACCGCAACGTGTACAAGTACCTCATGTAGAAGTTAGTATCACAGCAGTAACACCATCTTCTATTAGTTTGTTTACAAACTCTTCTCCAAATCTTTTAGCATTGCCCACACTTGTTCCTGTTCCTGTAGTAGTTATAAAGTAATCCGAAACCTCACCTATAACTCCTTCTTTTTCTAATTCTCTTACAACATCAAGTGGTACAACAAGATTAGGATTTTCTAATACATAAGCTCTATCATATCCTCCATGTATAGTTGTAAAATCTTCTTTTTTAAGGGAATCCATTTTACTTATATCATATATTCCATATTTTGTTGCACTTGAAGATTCTATCTTATCTGGATTATCAGTAGGTACAATACCTCCAGAGGTTACTATAGCTATTTTAGCTTTAGATAAATCATCTATAGGCTTAGCTGGAGTAACTCTATCAAATATAGGCATTTCATACTCTGTTTTAAACTCCTCTTTGTTTAATTTCTTAACCAACATATCTATAGCTCTTTCAGAACCTCTAAGTTCGTGGAAGAAATTTTTTCTTATTCCTCTTAATATATAACCTTCTTCCTCTGGAGGTCCTACTTCTTCACCTTTAGCTAGTTTTAATCCTAAACTTACCATTTTAGGTACAGCGTTTCTAAGATCTGCTGCAGAGTTATTAGTTTCTATAATGTGTAAATCTAATTTATACATATCAACTCCAGGATTTTCTATATACATACCAGTAACTGAAGGTATATTTAATTTTTCTTCTACTTCTTTGCATATACAACCACAAGCTACACCATATCTACCTGCATTAAATGCAGGGCCTGCTATAAATAAATCTGCATTTTCTTCTCTTATCATCTCAAGTAATACATTAGTTGCTTCTTCCATATTTTGTCCAAAATAACTGTCTCCACATATAACAGTCGCTACTATTTCTGCTTCTTCTTTAAATGATTTTTGTAAAGCTAATCCTGGTCCTATTGCTCCGTTTCTTTTTTCTGGAGGTATATCTGCCTTTTCTTCTCCTCCAATTCCTGCAAAGAAATTATTTATATAATGAACAACTTTTATTTTACTCATAATTTTTCCTCCCTTTTATTATTTACTATATTAATACCATCTAGCAGTTAAATGATTGTATCCATTAGCTATAGTTGATGCTATTATAATTTGAAGCTCTGCATCCATGCTTCCATCTTCATTTAAGCATCCTTTATACCCACCTATCATCATCTCAACATATTCCAATGTTCCTATAACCTTCTCCATTGCAGGGAAATGTACTACTAAGTTACCTTGACCACAAGATATTAAAGCATCTGCTTCTTTTGTAGCATCTGCTACTGATTGGCTTTTACCATCCCTACCAGGAAATTCATCTGTTATTAATACTACTTCAGCTCCTGCCTGTGTAGATTTTTTACAATTCATCATAAGGTCTGTATCTGGGTTTCCATAACCTTCTTCAGTGATTATAACTCCATCTATACCTAAATAATCTACAAACTTAGCAACCATATCAGAGCTTCTTTCTTTATCAACTAAAAATACATTTTCATTAGTCAATATAACTCCTACAAAGTTTATATCTTTGCCATGTCTTTTATATAGATCTTCTATTACAGGATTATTTAAGTGATGGTATGTTGTTACTTTATCACAAGGTGCAACACAATTTCCTGAAATTATAGCTCCATCCATAATTTCTGTTGGGTACATAAGTGTAGGAACTATTTGCTTAGCATCTACTCCATAATAGTAAGTATCATGAAGTAATCCTTGAGATTGCAACATGTGTACATATGCTACTGTTGGTAAATCTGGGTATTCTTTTATTTGCTTAAGTAAAGGCTTAGTTTCATAAACTTTTATTTCATCAGGTTCTATATCTTTTGCTACTTCTCCTATATAAGTCGCAACTCTTAGTCCTGCCATTCTAGCTGCTGCTTCATAAGCATGAGTTTCTATATCCTCTTTAGGTTCCATCATAATACATACATTATTAGTCTTTGAGAAAGGACAATAATCTGCTATTGGTCCACTCATATCTATTATTCCTTCTTGGAAAGCTACTATATTTCCACCAGTTATAACACATGCTCCTACTAGTGCATTAGTTCTTCCACTTCCAACAGTCTTAACTTTATTTATAACCCCTGGAAACACTTGACCTTCTCCACTTACTTTTACTCTTGGTTCTATAACATCTTTAACTGGAGCAATTCTTATAGATTCACCTGGTCTTGCTAAATCTACATTAACACTTTTTATTCTTTCGTCTGATAGTACTATTTTTTCTATTTCTTTTTTATCTACATACAATGTAGAATCTTTCACTTCTGTCTTTTCCCCAAACTGAACATCTTTTATGAATATTTTTCCTAATTCTAACTTCATAAATTTCCCTCCTAATATTTATTAATTTATGTTATTGAATTTTTTATAATAGACAAATCTATCATCATGAAGCTTCCTAAAACTTCTTTTGTCCAAAGTGGTGTAGAGTTATTAGTTAGCAAGTCAGTGCATACTTGAATACTATTTTCAATTATATTTAAACTATTTTCATCCAGCTCCTCCTCATATTTACTGATTACTATAGATTTATAAGGTGTATCATTTGCTTTTATGCTACCTGCTAAAGGATGTGTATATAACCTATGTCCCATATGAATTTTATCTCTAGTTAGCTTTAATACATCTATATAGTTATAGTTTTCTAAGTATATTGTTTCAATTGTGTTTTTATATTCATTGTAAACTAACTCATTATTAGTAATTATTAATTTATCTATGTTATCACCCCTTTAGCATTTTCTTATATTATGTATTAAGCATATAGCGTGCCAACTTTTCAAAAACTAAATTTTTTTTAAAAACTTATTGATTTTACTATATTTCATAAGTTTAATTATTTCGTATAGTTTCTCTTACAATTTAAAACTGAGAAAAAAATTTCTCAATAACGAAATAAGGTGAGAAAATTTTTTCTCACCTTATTTTATATTCTGCTATTTTATTAGTTAATTGCCTTCTACTTATATCCAATTTCTTAGATGCCTGAGAAATATTATTCCCACATTGAATTAATACTTTTTCTATATACTCACATTCAAATTCTTTTCTTATTTCTCTAAGTGGCTTTATTTCAACTTCCTCATGTACTTCATCTTTATTTATGCTTGGTAAATATTCTTTTGATAAGTTTCCATTATCACTTAACACTATCATTCTATTTATTATACTTTTCAATTCTCTGATATTTCCTGGATAATCATAATTTATTAAAAATTCCATTACATCTGTATCTATAATATTGATCTTCTTATTATACTTAACTTCATACTTTTCTATAAAAAATTTAATTAATTCGTTTAGATCTTCTTTTCTCTCTCTAAGTGGCGGTATAGTAATAGTTATAGTACTTAATCTATAAAAAAAATCTTCTCTTATATTTCCTTTTATAATTTCTTCCTGTAAATTTTTATTGGTAGCTGTAATTAATCTAAAATCTGATTTAATTTGTTTATTGCTTCCTAGCCTTTCTATAACTTTATTTTCTAAAGTTCTAAGTAGTTTAACTTGTATATCTAAAGATACATCTCCAATTTCATCTAAAAACAAAGTTCCATTATTAGAAAGTTCAAATCTACCTTTTCTCATTTCATTTGCTCCTGTAAATGAACCTTTTTCATGACCAAATAACTCAGATTCTAGTAATCCATCAGAAAATGCACAGCAATTTACAGCTATAAAAGGTTTATTATTTCTATTACTTACTTTATGTATATATCTAGCAAGTACATCTTTACCAACTCCAGATTCTCCGAGTATCAATACATTTACATCGCTAATTGCTACTTTCTCAGCTAATTTTATTACATCCTCAAACTTTTTACTTTTAGTTGTCAATTTAAACTCTTTATTATTAATATTAGGTCTTTTTAAAGCTATAGACTCCTTAACTTTTTGGATTTCATTTAGTAAATCTTCAACCGGGTTGCTTTTAATAAAATATGAAAAAGCTCCTTTTTTCATAGCTTCAACTGCATTTTCAATAGTTCCATATCCAGTTACTAAAATGACTTCTATTTCTTTATTTATATTTTTAACTTTTTCTAAAACTTCTACTCCATTCATTTTATCCATAATTAAATCAGATAGTATCAAATCATAATTTTTATCCTTTTCTATTATAGCTATTCCTTCCATTCCACTTATTGCAATGTTTACATCATATCCTTTTTTGCTTATTATTTTCTTCATTACTGTAGCGTACTCTACTTCATCATCAATTATTAATATTTTCAATGTTAGTCCCCCTTATGTATTGGAAGTTTTATACAAAATGTAGTTCCTAGTCCAAATATACTTTTAACACTTATTTCTCCACCACACTTGGTTATCTCATTATAAGTTATATAAAGCCCTAGTCCAGTACCTTTACCAATTGGCTTTGTTGTGTAAAAAGGATCAAATATATTCTTGATATTTTCTTCTTCTATCCCTATACCTGTATCTTTAAAACTTATATTTAATTTATTGTTACTTGTATAAGCTTCTATATATATACTTCCATCTTTATTTATAGCATAAACTGCATTAGATATAAGGTTTAATAATACATGTTTTAAAGAATCTTGATTTATATAACAATCTAAGCTATCATTGCAATCTATCTTTACTTTTATATTATTATTTTTTATTAACTTATCCTCTAGTCTAACTGTACTTTCTATAAAGTTCTTCATATTTGTAAGTTCTAACTTATCATTACTTATTCTTGAAAAATTTAAAAGATTTGATACAATGTTAGTCGCTCGTTTAACATTATTCTCTATTCCATTTACATATTCTTTTATTTCTTCATCACTATTATCTGAATCTTTTAAAAGGTAACAATAATTTCTAATTATACCTAATGGATTTCTTATTTCATGTGCTACTCCCGATGCTAGCTGCCCTATAGCTGCCATTTTGTGATCTCTTAGCATTTGAGCTTGAGCAGCTTCTAATATAGTTTGGCTTTCTATAACTTCATTGGTTTTAATTCTTATTTCTCTTTTTAAAATATATGTACAACCATAAAAAATATATATCGATATAAGTATTATTCCAATTAAAACATATTTTGAATAACCTGAATTAGTGTCATAAAATATAGTATTTACATCATCATACTCATAATACCACTTCTGTTTTAAATCTTGATATATACCATTTTTTTGTAGTTGAAATATACCTTTATTTAATATATCCACTAGCTCCTTTTTATCTTTATTTACAGCTAATACAGCTTTTTTTGTATATATAGGTTCTTTTAGAATATTGTAATCTTGGTTAATTTTTCTATCTTTTATATAAAATTTTAGAACTGGTTCATCCCCTATAACTGCATCTACATCATTATTTACTAAATACTTAACTGCTTCTTCTACATCTTTAGTTAGAACAATATCTAAATCCTTAACTTTATTTTTTAAGAATTCTATAGAATAATCTCCTTCTAAAATTGCTACTTTTTTTCCGCTTAAATCTTTATATCCTTTTATTTCAGAGTTTTTGTGTTTTAGTATATTTCCTCTCAATGTATACACAGGATCTGTAAATATAAATTTTTTAGACCTTTCTTCTGATTCTATTAAATCAAAGAAATCTATGCTTTTATTACTAAGACTGTCTAACGATTCTTTCCACCAATTATTAGGTTCAAAAGAAATATCTTGTCCTACTTGTATTGAAAGTGCATTTATAAGGTCTACAACCATACCTTTATATTGTCCATCTGTATTATCTTTGTACCTAAGAGGTGGAGAGCTTTGATCTGATCCATAAACAATTTTTCCATGTTTATTTAAAATTTCTCTTTCTTTTATAGTTATAGGCATTGATTTATTTATATACTCGAATATATTAAGATTATATTCTATTCCAACATATATATTAGATATTATACTTATTACTATTATAGTATAAATAATACCTACAATTATTATTGTCCTTTTTTTCATGACATCCCCCCTTATAACATATTTCTATATTAATAAACAAAACCCTACTTATTTTGTAGGGTTTTATTTAAAATGGTCTAGTTGATTTATATATATTAAATTTACAATTCTCATTTATCTCTTCTGCATCTGCTACCAAATATTTATCTATGTCTCTTACTCTTACTATGCTTCCATCTAAAGTTTTTATTATTCTTGTGTAATTTTCTATAGTTTCTCCTTTAAACAAGGTAGCATCTTCTATATTTTTTGTATCTGCTATTAAAGTTTTATCTTCATTTGTCCTAACATAGTATCCATTAAAAGTCTTGATAATTATACTTTCATCTAAAAATTGTAATATAGTAAACTCCTCATTATCACTTTGGTCAAATTCAGTTGCAGTTAAATAAGATCCGCCTCCATCCATAGCTGTTACAAATCTTTGTTCTGATAAAGATATTATAACTATATCATCATACTCTATTTTTGTAACTTCTTTTATTTTGAACACAGTTCTTTCATTTTGCATACATGCGTCTGCAAATATCATACCATTATCTCTAACCTTTATATAGTACCCATTGTCTGATTTTAGCGCTACTTCTTTTTCGTTTATTGGCATTAAGGTAAATATAGTTGCATTATTTTCTTTTGTTTCATTTGCAAACAATTCATTACTTTTATTATCAACTTTTATATAATAACCTTCTTGCGTTTGTATAATTACATCTCCATTTCCCATATCTATTAATACAAACCTATCAGATAATTCTATCTTATTCTCTATAGCCATTAATTCATTTAATTCTCCTTCTACAGATACATACTTATCATTGTAGCTTGATTTTATTGTAACTAATTTATTTCTCTCCCTCATTAAATCTCTTAATATTTTTTTATACGCATTTCTATTTATAATTCCTTTCTTATATAAGTGATTAAAATAAGCTATATTTAATTTGTTATCTTTCATTTATTTTCCCCCTTATGAATCTCTAACGTATCTTTACTTTTTAATATATGCTATATACCTATATTTTGAATTATGTCCAAGTTATAAATATGTGTTTACGTAAAAACAACTCATATTAAATATACTTTAATATGAGTTGTTTATTAATTTTCTATTTTTTCATTTTAAATAATTTGTATAAATTATAAATATTTATTACAATTATAACAGCATTAGCAATTGCAACTGGATATGCCTCTACTTTAATACCATATATAACAAATAAAAGACATCCTATAGAATTTATTACTCTCAATTGTATAATAGATGTCATAGTCAAAGATATTGCAATTAATATAGATGCGCAATATCCAACATATTCAATAGGGTCAACACTAAACATGTCAGTTACTCCTTTTTAGTTTGTTTTGTTTAGTGTTTCATATTTTAATAATTAGTATTCATATATTTATTTTTATTAAATACATACGTATTTAGGGTTTAAATATTTTTTTATTTCTTGAAAATTTATTTTAAATATAGGTATTACTACATTATATGGTGCTATCTCATAGATTTCAAAATATATAATAATTGAATCCTTATTTATATAAAAATTTTGTTTTTCATTTATACCTTTAAACCCACTATCTTCCATGAAAAATACTTCATTATTTTTCTTTATTCCCTTTAATATATGATCATTTATAATTGACTTATAATCTACATTTTTTCTAAATAAATCTTTTAGCTCTATTGATTGGCCTGTTTTTAAATCATAATTATAACTTATCAAGTAGGCTATATCATGTGATTTACCCATAAATATATGTTTTTCAGTTAGTATACTTATTAAGTCATTTTTATCATATCCTAACTTAAAATCTATATATAACTGATATTTATATTTAAATTTACTGTTATTATAATTTTTCGCATATTCTGTAGCTTGTTTTTCTATTGATTCTTTATGCTTTATAGTGTCTCTATACATCATATCATTTATATTTTGAATAATATATTTATTATAATTATTATGGTCTATATACTTTTGATTTAAAACTATTTTAGGATAAATAATTTCATACTTTAAAAACTCACTGTCTTTAATTAGTCTATTTTTCGATATACACGAATTATTTTCTTTACAATCAAAAATATTTATCATAATTTTCCTCCTATATAATAATCTATAATTTAAAATATGTGTATATTTTTACTTTGTTTCAATTTAACAAAAAAATTAAAAGGAGATCAAATTACCTCCTTTTAACAATTAAAAATATTATTATTATTATTCCTACAGACCCTGATATAGGATACATAAAATTTACTAAGTAAGAAAAAGGTAACATACCTCCAAATATACCTAATACAGTACATAATATAGCCATTAGGTTAAATTCTTTAGTTTTTTCAACATAACAACTGCTACACACATTCCACAGTAATGGCGCTGCAGTTGTATATATTCCTCCAATTAATATCAGCGAAAATATATTTCCTATGCCATTTGATATTTGTTTAGCTATGTAAAGAGTAGGTATTTCTTGAATATAAACATTTTGTATATCCGTTAAAAGAGCTATATTTATAAACATGGCAGCAGCTATTAAAATAAAACCACCTAAAATTCCTGCATATTTACAATTTTTTATATTTTTAACTGTCTTACCTGCTCCAGCTAAAAAAGGTGTTGCAAATATTATATTAAGTCCACTGTATACTAAAGCTGATAATGGCCAACTATCTACAGCCTTTACCATATTTAAATTGTAAACTATATTATCTACATTTCTTAAATTTTCATAATTATTACTTATAGTTATTATACTAACACCTATTGCTACTATTGCTATTATAGGGCCTAAACTGCCTAAAATCGATAATACCTTATCCATTCCTTTTATAACCGATATCATAGTTATAATCGCGAGTATAGATCCTCCTACAGTTTTATTTATTCCATAATATTGATTGAGAGTTGCTCCAGCTCCTGATATCATAACAATAAAACTACATAAACAAAATACTGGTATCAATATTTTAAATATATTACCTAAAAAGCTTCCAAATAAATGTGTAAATATATCATTACTATATTTCAAATTAGAATTTTTTCCTATTTTCAATAACTTTGCACCGCTATACATCATAATTAACATACACAAAATTCCAGCTAATATGCTATTGCTTCCTTGAGAGGAAAAAAATTGTAGTATTTCTTGTCCTGTAGCAAACCCAGAACCTATACATACAGATATATAAGCCCCTGATAATAAAATTATTTCTTTAATATTTTTATGTATTTCAATCTCCTCCTTATATATTAATATTAACTTTGTACAACACCCCATTATTATTAATATATAAGGAAATTTACTTTGATATTACTTGTATTTAAAATATTCACTAATTTCTATATAAAAAAAGTTATATTTAAATATTTAACTTATTATTAAATAAGCAATATATATTTTAATATAACTCTTCTAACTTTATGTATATTTTATATAATCATTCCCATGCTAACTAAATTGAAAAAATTACCATCTATATATATTTCATTTTTTAATATTCCCTCTATTTCAAATCCACATTTTTCATATAATGCAATTGCTCTAGGATTATCTTGGCTAACTACAAGAGTTATTTTCTTAGTTATATCATTTCCCTTGCACCAGTTAATTAATTCATCCATCATAAGCTTTCCAAGTCCTAGGTTGCAATATTTGTCAGTTATAACTATACCTAATATACCAACATGCTTTCCTTTTTTCTTTTGATTTGATGATATTGTTCCTATTCCTATTATTTCTTCATTTATAGTTGCTAAAATCATAGTATTATTATTAGATGAATTTGTTGTTTCTATCATATTTTCTTGTTGTTTAACATCTACCTTATATTCATTTTTTCCAAATGAAAGATATACTGTTTCTCCACCTACAAGGTTATAAAAATCTATTATTGCTTGTGCATCTTTTTTTGTAGCTTCTCTTAAAACTACATTTTGACCATTTTTTATGTTTACATTCTTCATAAAATTTCCCCCTGTCTTTTCATATAATTTTATAATATTACTAATTTATATTTATTTCAATTATTTTTTACATAATAAAACCTAGAAACATTAATGTTTCTAGGTTTATTTTTATAATGTATTTATAGTTGTTATTGGCTTTCTTAACATATAATCTGTTTCAACAGGTATATCTAGTTTCATCTTAACTATTTGTTTAGCATGAGGAGCAGACTCTATTGGATCTCCATCTTCATTATACATCTCTAATATAGTTGCATACATAGTTTCTTTGTAAGGTCCTATTATTTCTATTTTATCCCCTACAAACATTCTATTTCTTTGTTCTACTATAGGCATACCAGTTTCTTCATCATGACCTCTAACCACACCTATAAAATCATAATTTCTAACATATGATGCTGATTCATAATTTTGATCTTTTGTGCTTGTTTTACCTAAATAAAAACCTTCACTGAAATGTCTATGACTTCCTTTTTTAAGTTCTTCTAACCACATAGGATTAAACTTCCAGTTTTCTGGATCTTTGACATATTCATCTATTGCCATTCTATAAGCTCTAACAGTAGTTGCTACATAATATGCAGTTTTCATTCTACCTTCTATTTTAAAACTGTTTATACCACTTTCGATTATTTGAGGTATGTATTTTATCATACACATATCTTTAGTGTTAAAGAAAAATTCTGCATCTACGTCATCTAATACTTTTTCATATTCTCCATTTTCTTTTTCTTCAACTAATGTATATTTCCATCTACAAGACTGTGCACAAGCACCTCTGTTAGCATCTCTTCCTGTAGTATAGTTACTTATAACACATTTTCCAGAATATGACATACACATAGCTCCATGTATAAATGCCTCTATATCCATATCTTCTGGACAGTTATCTCTTATCTCTTTTATCTCTTCAAAAGATAGTTCTCTTGCCATAACAACTCTTTTTGCACCTTGGTTATACCAAAAGTTTGCTGCTGATGCATTAGTGGTACTAGCTTGAGTACTTATATGAATCTCCATATTTGGTAATACTTTTTTTACTACACTAAATACTCCAGGGTCACTTACTATAACCGCATCTACACCTATTTCATCTAATTCTTTTAAATAGGCTTCTAATTGTTCAAATTCTTCATTTCTAGGAATTATATTTAAAGTAACAAATACTTGTTTACCTCTCTCGTGTGCAAATCTTACACCTTCTGTCATATCTTCTTTGTTAAAGTTTTTCGCAGCAGACCTCATACCAAATATTTCTCCACCGATATATACTGCATCCGCTCCGTATACAAAGGCTGTTTTTAATCTTTCTAAATCACCTGCTGGTGCTAATAATTCTATTCTTTGCATAATGTCTCCTTTATTAAACTATATATTCTTTAAAAACACCCTCTTTAAAATCAGTTAATATATACTTATTCTTTAAAGAGGGTTTATTATTTTTTTATGATATTTTTTCTTTTAATTTATACCCATATCTTTATTTCAGTAATCTATTTTATTAGTATTATACACTGAAACTACATTATTATATCAAAGTGTGTAAATAAAATCCAGTTTATATTTATCTTGTATAGCTTTATATTAATAACTTTTTTATTATTAATCTTTTATAAAACTACCTATTTCTTCTTTATTATTTACTTTTTTACCTATATCTATATAACTACAATAATCATTATATTTTATATAAGAATAAATTATATTAGAAATATCTAATTCTTCTTTTTTGATATAATTTCTGTCTTTCTCATAATTAGTATTTATAATTCTGTCGATATTATCTAAAAGTTCATTTTCAAAATTATAACTTTTTATATCTTCAATCTTGATTAACTTTGAGTAAAGTACATTTATTCCTTTTAATATATATATTTTCTTATAGTCATCATCTAAATCAGCTTTTAAAAGTATAATTTTAGATTGTTTTGTATAATTTATAGCTTCACTTTTTTGTATTATAACTTTAAGAGCTTCTATTTCATCTCTATATTTTGATGCAATTTCAAAGTTTAAATTTTTTATAGCTTCTATCATTTTACTATTTAGATCATCTAATATATCCTTATCTTTTCCATTTAAAGTATTTATAAGCTTGTCTATACTTTTATTGTAGGATGACTTATCTTTGTTTTTACATGGGCCTAAACAGAATCCTAATTCATAATTTATGCACCCTTTTAATTTTCTTGTCCCTTTACACGTTCTTATTTTAAAGTATTTAGTTAAAACTTCACCTATAAATTCTAACTTATGTATAGATGTATATGGTCCAAAATATAAACTATTATCATTTTTTTCTATACTGAGTTCTAATGATGGATATTCATCAGATATATCAATTTTAAAATATGCATATTTTTTGTCATTTTTCATAAGAGTGTTATACATCGGCTGAATTTTTTTTATTAATTTGCATTCTAACAATAATGCATCTAGTTCAGTGTCTGTTTTTATTATCTCTATGTCATCTATAAATTTAATCATTCTAGTAATTTTTTTAGATGGGGCATAGGATGATGTAAAATATTGAGAAACTCTATTTTTTAAACACTTTGACTTCCCTACATATATTATATTTTTATCTTTATCCTTCATAAGATATACCCCTGGAGTTTGAGGTAAATTTTTAACTTTTTCTTTCAAGTCCATCTAATCACCTTCTTGTCTTTGTATTACTATATAATATTTTATATTTAAAATAAATAAAAGGGTATGTATCTTTATATACATACCCTTTTATTCTATAAAGTTTCTTTATATATTAAATAATATGCAGCTGCTGACCAACTAAAATTAGTAGCATGTAGTCCTTCTCCTGTTTCTGGATTGTAATTTTCTCGAATTGGGTCATCTTCTAATAACCCTTTAGCATTGTCAAATAATTTTTTAGCTATTAATCTAGCATCTTCATAATATCCATAATTTTTTAGTCCTTCTATTAAAAACAATGCTTGATCTAGCCATACAGGTCCTCTCCAATATTTATACGGATTATATCTTTCATTATCTTTACTAGCAGTAGGTATAGGCATGAAAGTATTAAATTTATTTTCATCCATTACATTATCTCTAATCTTTTTAGCTTGTTCTTTTGTAGCTATTCCAGCCCACAATGGCATAAATCCTTCAGTTGCTTTACCTCTATTAGTTAGAAGTTTACTTTCATATTGATTGATTTGTAAATCATAATAATATCCACTTTCATCATCATACATCTTTTTATTTATATAATCTCTAACATACTCAGCTTCCTTTTTGTATTTCAGTACATCTGTATCTATACTTAATATATCTGCTATTTCAGATAAAAGCATTTTTTCTTTGTATAAATATGAATTTAAGTCTACTGATTCTTGATTTATAGAATATCCTACTACATTGTTATCACTATCTTTATTTTCATGTATCTTAATGCCTAAATCTCCGACATATCCTTCTTTATCAAATCTAGTTGCATTATCCATACCACTTTCCCAAGCAGCTGCAAGTATTTTACTTTCGTCTGTATTATTTTTATCATCTATCATTGCACCATATTCTACAATTTTATTCTTATTATAATCTCTATTTCTATACCACCAATTGTGATAATCAACTAATTTAGGATACATCTGTTTTAAAAACTCTCTGTCCATACACTCTTTATAAACACTATACACAGCCCAAGTCGCAAGAGGTGGTTTAGAGTTTCTTTCATTCCAATTTGTCCCTAACCCATTTCTTTCTTTAGATTTATTATAAAATATACAATCTATTAAAGTTCCTTTGTCTTGAGGTCTTATATTATCATCTTCTTGTATTTGATATTCAAAAATAGCTTTTATATTTTCTTTCGCTATATTGCTATCAAACTTAGATACAGCTACAGCTTGTTTAAAAGAGTCCCAAGACCAAAGTCCATTAAAATAATGATATGTTTTTGATGGAACTATACCTCCATACTTTAATGCACCTGCACCGCTTATGTAATTTGTCATAAGAGTGTTAATACACTTTACTGCAGCTTTTTTATACTTATACTCCTCGATACTTTTCTCTTCTACCGTATCTATATATAATTTCCACCTATTTTCATTTTTTATAAATTGCATTTTAGGATTTAGAAACACTTCATTAATTATTGTTTTTTCACATTCATATTCTTTTTTCGTGAAAGTATATGAATGTGTTGAATATACACTGAAACTTTCTTTAGGTTTTATGTTTATATTATATTTCGAATAACTTTCATAACTTGTTAAATTTAAATTTATACTTGTTTCTGTAGGTATAGAGTATTTTATTTTAAATACAGTATCTTCCGTAGAAAAAAATGATGAATTATCTTTTATATTTGAAAATAAAACTTTTATTCCGCACTTAGTTTTTTCTATTCTTTGGTTACAGTTTTTAAATTTATTATCCTTTATGCTAAAATATCTATTGAATATACTCCCTTTAAATGCTAAATTTAAGTTTAATTCTATATCTAGATTATTTTTTATAGTTGTTTTTATAAGTGCACTCCTATTTGATACAAATACTAACTCTAAATCTAAGTCTAAGTCTGTTAATTCATATCTTTGGTGTAGTTTTCCTGGGTAGTAATTTACCTTTATATCTTTAGCCTTATCTAACTTGTATTTTTGTTTATTATTTATATTTCTTATTTCTATTTTACATATACAGTCTGATAAATTGTATGGATATTCTTGAGCTATTATAACAGGTCCTGAAAATCCACCTAATAAACTTTTATTTTTTATATCTGGTAAATAATAGCCATGCCAAGCTCCCATATCTGAGAAAATATTATATTTATTATTCAAGTTTTTATTGTTTAATTGTATGGTAGGATTTGCTGTTATATCTAATATATTTTTATAGTTCATTTATTTCTCCTTATTTGCTAAGATTTTTATTATATATAAATACTAATACTATTCTTAATTTCCTTTTTTATTCTATAGTTTATTTTTTTATTTCATATTTTACTTCTACTAGGTATTTATTTTCTTATTTAAACTAATATAATTATTAATCATTCCTTTCGTGTTATTATTAAAGTATAAATAAATTTTAGGAGGTTTTTGCTAAATGAAAAATTTTGTTGATTGTTCATTTATAACAGATTTTAAAGATACAAATAATCTATTTTTAATCGATTGTCGATTTGATTTATTTGACAGTAATCTCGGTTATGATTTATATAAAAAAGATCATATACCTAGTGCATTTTTTCTAGATATTAATAAAGATATTTGTGGTACTAGCCAAGTTCATGGCGGTGCTAGACCATTAGCTGATATTGACATATTATCTAGCAAGCTTAGTTCTATAGGCATAGATAGTAACTCTACTATAGTTGTTTATGATGAGAAAATATACAGCTCCCCTAGAGCATTCCTTCAGTTAAAATATATGGGATATAAAAATGTATACATATTAAATGGTGGATTTACTGCTTGGAAACTTAATAACCTCCCTACTACTTCATCCATTCCATCTAATCATAAAACTTCTTGTTTTAAAATAAACTTAAACGAAGATATAGTTTGTGATATGAGTTATGTAAAAAAATCTATAATTAATAATAACATAGTATTAGTAGATTCTAGAGATAATAATAGATATACCGGTGAATTTGAACCTTTATATTCAAAGCCAGGTCATATTCCAGGAGCTATAAATATACCATGGCATAAAAATATAGCTGATAGTGGATATTTAAAAAGCCTAGATATAGTAAATGATAATTTTAAATCTTTAAAAGATAAGGAAATAATAACTTATTGTGGTTCTTGTATTGAAGCTTGTATAAACTATGTCTTACTAGATGAGCTTTCATATAATGTTAAAGCTTACATAGGTAGTATGAGTGATTGGGTTAGCTATGATGAAAATATAGTTCAAAAATCATAATATTTGATTTTCAAATATTATATTAATGTGTTAAAATATCATAGTAAATTATAACAATAAAGGAGCATGTCATGAAAAGAGAATTTTTAACTAGTGATAAAATATTTATACAACCTACTAATTTTGCAAATATATTAGTAGATAGTTCAGGTTACACAGATTTACACGATAAATTATCTAAATGCGACTTAGAATACAGCGATGATAAAGTATTTGAAATAGCACCTAGTGGATTTGTTGATTTTAACCAACACTTATATGAAGATATAAATCAAATGAACTCTATAAGCTGTGGAATATATTTAGAAAGATCTTTAGTTACTTTTAGAATATTTTTATGGGGAGCTAAGGGAGAAGGTTTTGAAATATTTAAACATGTTTTACGTGGAAATGAAATAGATTCATTAAAATCTATAGATGATATAAAGTCATACATTAATAAACATTTAGAAGAATTAGAAGATGGTATTTTAAAAACTTATAGCATGAGCGCTATGCATTCATTTGAACAACTTGGCATGGGTATAGAAAGTAAAAAGCTACCTTTACATAGTATACTTCAATTTATGACTATAGAAAATAACATTTCTGATTTCAGATAATAAAAAATGTCTCAAGAGTTCTTGAGACATTTTTATATAAAAGTAAAATTAATTGTATAATATACCCATTCTTATTTTATCTTTTAGATTTTCATTTAAAGCTAATGTAAATATTAAGTCACACTTATTATCTATTCTACTTTGTATATCTTCTAACATTTCATTTAATATTATTAATACTTCTTCAATTTTACAATACTCATTTCCAAGACTTATAAATACAATACCTTTTTTCTTAGTTAACTCTTCACTTGTTTTTAATATACTATCAAATAGCATGTTAACTAGTTCTTCTTTATTTTTAGTCTTGTCACTCTCTATAAATCCATAAGCTAAGCCTTTTTCTTTAGATAATATTTCTTTTAAATCTGTTAAATCTATATTTATAGTACACTCTTCTGATACAGACTCAACCATCATGTCTATTAGGTCACAAATTAACTCTCTATTTTCATCATCCATTATAAATTCAGCATTAAAATCAAATTCAGTCTTCTTATTATCTTCATTAACATCAAGTCCTATAGTAACTATTCTTCTTTCTTTTGCCATATAATTTATAGCTTTTACTATATCGCAAGTTCTCTGTTCTTTCGAATTGTAAGTTATAAATACTATTTCTATTTCATCTAGTATTTTTACCGCATAGTCTTTATCTATATCTTGATTTATAGATATTTCTTCTGTCTCTAATATTTCTTTATTATTTTTATAATTTACTATGTATTGTAAGTTTTTTATACCATCTTCACTTACACCTATTACTTTTGCATATTTATTATTAAAATTCATAGTTATACTCCTTAAATTTTTTATCAAATTATAATATTTATATTATTAACTTACTATAATTTTCTAGTACTATATTACTAAAATAATAGTTTATAGTAAAGTGTTGATTTTTGTAGAAACATTTTCATATTTTTATAGTATAATATTGTTATATATTTTATTTTAATTGATGAATTCATCATTATGGGGGTAAAAATGAGTAAATTATTAGCATCAGACATAGATGGTACACTTCTTTTAAATAAAAAAATCCATCATAAAAGTATCGAAAATATAGACAAGTTTAAAAATGATGGAAATCTATTTATACTATCTACAGGGAGAGCATTGTGTGAATTAGATAATATTATAAGTAAATATAAATTAGATGTAGATGCATATGTTTTATGTAACGGGGCTTTTATACTTGATTCTAATCTCAATATAATAGAAAACTATAAAATAAATGCTTCTATAGTGTATGAAATATCTAAGTACGCATTAGAAGCAAAAGATTTTAGGGTATCTGTCTTAGATGGTCATACAAATTATATATTAAAAAGTAAAGATCTATTAAAATCAAGAAATGTATTTAATCTAAACATTCTTAAAAGAATTATAAAGATGTTATTGGGAAAATCATCTACACTAAAGCTCATAAATTTAAATGATTTAAAATATAACGATTTTAATATAAACATTATGAGTATATGTGCTTTAGACAAAAGCATTGAAGATGCAGAAATTCTCAAAAACTACTTAAATGATACTTTTGGAGATTATATAACCGCTTATAGAAATAAATATTTTGTCGATGTAGTGTTTAAAGGTTGTTCTAAAGCTACCGGTATCGAAAAAGTTTGCAGTAAGTTTGATTTGTCTGATAATAATGTGTATGTGATAGGTGATTCTTGGAATGACCTTAGCATGTTTGAAAGATATAATAATTCGTATACATTTACTTATGCTGAAGAACCTCTTCAAAACAAAGCAAATAAAGTAATTGATTCTTTTCATTATTGTATAGATGATATAATGGGTGAATAAAATAAAAGGAGCTATTAAAATTAATTTATAGCTCCTTTTATGTGTTTAAATTTTCGGTTTGCACCTCTTTATCCTCCTAATACATATCTTTCTATTTACTTTTAATTATTCTACTTCATAATCTGGTGAAAAATCATAGTCCATTTCCATTTCATATTCAAAGTATTCTAAAACCATATAGTTTTCCATAATATTTACCTCCTTTTCATTTTGCAAGTTATTAATTAAATAATATCATATCTAAGTTGTTTTTTCAATATATTTCCATATATTTTTTGTGTTTCCAAATATTTTTTATTCTTTCATTTCTATTTTTTTGAAACTTATTCATTTTTATATTTCTTTTTATATTTTATACCTGCTTTATTTAATTAATTATTCACTTTGAAAATACTTAACTTCGCCAGTCAATAATTTTTATAACGCTTTGTTTAATGAAACTTTTTATTTTTTATTTTCAATATACATTTAGTATATTCATTAACAATACAATAGTTTACGTTTTTAATTTTTTTATTAATATATTCAATAAAAAAGGAATATGCAACAACATATTCCTTATCTTGCTTTTTGCTTAATTTTCTTTTTTTCTAATTTAGGAGGTCCAACTATAATATTCTTTATACACTTATAACATACTCCTATAGTAAATGCTCCTGGCAAAAGTAATATAGGTGATACCTGTAAATATACTATACATATAAACGATAATACTCCTGATATAGTACTTATGAATAAATTGTATTTTTTCCAACTGTTCAAATAATCACTTCCTTGAGTATTTATTTTTTAACCTTTATATTAAATACTCAAAAACCTTAACTTTTATAAATCAATCTTTTCTATATTTTCTTTCATAACATTTATAGATTTGTCAAATTTTTCTTTTTCTTCTATTTCTAATGGTAATTGAATTATTTCTCTTACTCCATCTTTATTTACTATACTCGGCACTGCTATATATACATCTTTATGTCCATATTCTCCATTTAAATATGCAGACACTGTAAGTATACTATTTTCATTTTCAAGTATAGCTTTAGTTATGGCAGTAAGAGCCATCCCAATTCCATAATAAGTAGATTTTTTACGCTTTATTATCTCATAAGCTACATTTTTCACTTCATCTTCTATTTTTTCTAAATCATCAAATTCTATATTACTATCTTTTCTAGATGCTATTTGATATATAGGCTGAACTCCTTTAAGAGCATAACTCCATGCCACAAATTGAGAATCTCCATGTTCTCCCATAACATATGCATGAACATTTTTAGAATTAACATCTAATTTTTCACTTAACATATATCTAAGTCTTGACGAATCTAAAGTTGTCCCTGATCCTATTACTTTATTTTTATCATATCCAGATAAATTTGCTGCTACATATGTCATTATATCAACTGGATTTGTAGCTATTAATAATATCCCATCAAACCCCGAAGCTTTTATATTATCTATTATACTTTTCATTATTTTAGTATTTTTATTTAATAAGTCAAGTCTAGTTTCCCCTTCTGATTGTATGGCTCCAGCTGTTATACATATTACATATGCATCTTTACAGTCAATATAATCACCTGCATATATTTTCATTTTTCTTTTCCCGAAGTTAAGCCCATGGTTTAAATCCATAGCTTCTCCTTTAGCTCTTTCTTTATCTATATCTATTAAAACTAATTCTTCGCATGTACCTTGATTTACCATAGAATAAGCATAACTCATTCCAACCATTCCAGTCCCAATTATTACTACTTTATTTTTCATATGTTTATCCTCCAAATGTATATATTACTTTTATTTTGTCCTGTTATATTTATTAATACATATGTTTAATATATTTAATATTTTAAAATTTAATTCAAATTTCAATTTTAATTTATTATACATATACCCATATAATATAAGAATTTATCACTAAAAAATAATACTTCTTATAAAATATAAATAGCTACCTTGTAAAATTTATTTAAAGGTAGCTATTTATATATATATTTAATTTTAAAGAAGTTTATCTACAAGTTGACTTAACATTATGACTTCATCTGTATTTCCATATTTCAAATACAACTCTCCTAATATAAACTTTAGTTCCTTTAATAATTTTTCCTCTACCATAATCCTCATTCCCCCAGTATTAGGTTTTTAAGAATATACTTTAAAGATTCACTATCAGATGTAATTACCTTATATTTCATTTAGTACAGTATATTTGTTTCTTCCATTATTTTTTGATATATATAATGCTTTGTCAGCTCTATCTATAGAGTTATATATATATTCTTCTATACCAGCTTTTTTTGTATATATACCCATACTAACAGTAACTATATCACAAATTGGTGAATATTCATGTTTTATATTTCTATTTCTTAAATTTTCTTGTATTCTTATAGCTATTTTTTTAGCTTCATCTGAAGATGTATTTTCTAAGACAATAAGCATTTCTTCTCCGCCAAACCTAATTCCTATATCACCTTTTCTTATATTTTTTAGAATACACCCTGATACTTCTTTTATAACTTCATCTCCTTTTATATGTCCATAATTATCATTATATTTTTTAAAGTAATCAATATCAAGTAATATAATGGACACCTCTTCATTAATAAGTTTATCTCTATGTTTAAGTTCATAATCATCTAAATATTTTCTATTATATAACTTAGTCATTCCATCTATATAATTCAAGTTTTTCAAAGTTTTAATTCTCCTAATTCTAGCTATTAATAATATTGACATTATTATTAATATACCTGTAATTATTAGGGTTTTTATTTCATTATTTTTTTCCTTTTCTTTCAACTTGTCATTTTCATAAGCTTTTATAGCATATTCAACGTAATCACTTCTTATAATTTCTTGTATTTCTCTTTCTTTCTTATCAACAAGATAATTATATTCAATATACTTACGCAAATCCCCCATATCAGCATAAACATCTGCTATATCCTTATATATTTCTAGATCTAAATCCAAACCTTTAGCTTGCGAATCTTTTAATAGCTCTTCATATAAACCTAGTGATTCATTATATTTTCCTTGAGCTTTGTATAATTTAGCCTGAGAAAAACCAACAAATGTTTCTTTATATAAAAATATTTGATTTTTATCATTTTCTAATAATTCTACACTCTTATTTAATTGCTTTTCTGCTTCATTCAAATTCATTTGTTCTATATTTATATTAGCTTCATTCATATATATTAAAATTTCAATATCATCTTTTGTATCATTATCTAAATATGGTATACATTTTTTAGCTTCAGCTAAAATTTCATTACATTTTTCATAATCTTTCAACTTTATATAAATATCCATCTTATTTATATATACATTAGATTTAACTTCAGCTTCGTCATTCTTATTTGGTATTTCAACATCTAATGCTCTATTATACCAACTTATAGCTTTTTCATCTATACCAAGTTCCGCCATTAATGATCCTATAAGTATATATCCTTTAGCTTTATATACTTGTGAATGTTTCATCTGCGGATGATGTTGTGTTATATATATAACATCTAAGTAATTATATATTGCATCTGCATAATCTTTTTCCATAGCATATAATAGCCCTAAGTTTCCTCTTAAGGCTACTTTACAATCTAACTCTAAATCTCTCGTATCTTCTATATAAGAATTTAAGATATTTATAGCTGCATTATGTGTGTTAGAGTTATTTATAAGAGTTTCTATAACTTCCCATATTAAATCTTGATTATTTTTATAGTTATTATCTTTTTTTATATAATTTATCGAGAAATTTGCATTCTCAACTAATTCATCATACTGTTTTTCTTTTAATAAACATCTATTTAATAATATATAGTTATAAATTTTTACTATCTGTTCTTTTGATTTATCTATGTCATTTTTAGCAAGTTCAAAATTTTGGACTGCCTGTTTATAATTTTCATCCAAATAATCAAAATACCCTAATATAAAAAAATAATCACTATCTTTTATACTGCTTTCAAGATATTTTTTCGCTTCATTTATGTAGTCTTTATCTATATCATACTCACCATATGAATTTTTTATCTCATTTATAATATTAACCTTACTCATACCCCCACTATTTTCACTAGCATAAGATTTGTTAAATGTAAAAACGAATAAAAATAAAATAAAAATAATAAACACTTTATATTTGAATAAGTTTCTATTTTTTAAATTACTATTCATTTAACTCCTCCCTTCTATATCCATCTACTTTATATATTTTAATATAGTTTTGTAGAATTTTGGGAATTTATTGTAAATTAATCATTAAATATTTATCTATTCACTCTCAAGTTTCTAATTATATCACAAACTAATTATTGATGATATTAAATTTACAAAAATAGACTATAAAAGAGCTACTATTTTTAGTAGCTCTTTTGATTCATTATAATTCTATGTATTCTAATAATTCCTCTTTATCTGGCTCTATCCATTCTTTTTGAAGTACATTTTCATCATCTGTGATCTTTTCTACAGGCATTTTCATATATTTGCCTTTAGCTGTTACAGCTACTTCTCCATTAGGTAATATAATTTCTCCCGTTCCCTCAAATAACTTTCTATTTTCTTTTGTTATTCTTCCTACTACCTTTATAGTAGCATCAGTTGGTACAGGTTTTTTATATTTTATATCAAGCGAAACCGTAACACCCCAAACTTCTCCGTCTAATATCGTTATAGCCCTACCTATCGTTTCATCTAATATAGCAGCTGACATACCTCCATGCATTCTTCCCGGATAACTTTGATGCCATTCTTTTGTATCACATATAGCTACTAATTCATTATTTTCCAATTCATAAAAATTAGCTTTTAAGCTCAACTCATTGTCTACACCACATACTACACAGTGACTACTAACATTTTGTTTTTTTAATACTTTGTATCTCATAAATGTCGCCTCCAATCTTATATCAACTACACTCTTTAAATATTATATCATAATTAAGTTTTCTTACAATTTTATATTTAAATTATAAAAATTGCTTTAACTTAATTTAATGTTTAAAATTTTAAAATAAATATAATCAACTTAAACAAAAGAGACTGTCTAAATCTATTTTAAGACAGTCTCTTTCTCAATTAGTTAGTTATTAATTTTAATTCAACAGGGATAAATGCTTCTACTTTATCGCCTTGTAAGTATTTAACTGCTTGTTTTACTGCTGTCTCTCCTATTAGTATAGGTTGTTGAGCTACTGTTGCAGCCATCGTTCCTTGCTTAACTGCATCTACCGCATCATCTGTTGCATCAAATCCTACTACTAATACATCATTCATATTCGCATCTGCAAGTGCTTTTGACGCTCCTAAAGCCATCTCGTCATTTTGAGCAAATACAGCATCTATATCCCCCTTGGCTTGTATTATATTTTCCATAACTGTAAGCCCCTTTGTTCTATCAAAATCAGCCGATTGTTTTGATATTATCTTTAAATTACTATCAGCTACCCCATCATCAAATCCCTTACCTCTATCTCTAGTTGCCGATGAACCTGCTATTCCCTCAAGTTCAACAATATTACCTTTATTACCTAATTTATCAATTAAAAACTTAGCTGCCATATCTCCACCAGCTATATTATCCGATGCTATATGAGATATAACTTTTCCTCCATTTGCTACTCTATCCACAGTCATAACTGGAAGATTTGCATTATTCGCTATCATAACTGATGCTACAGCTGAATCTGAATCTACTGGATTAAGTAAAACTAAATCTACATTTTTTACTGTTATATCTTCCATATTAGATACTTCTTTTGCCGGATCATTTTGCGAATCTAATACTACCACTTCATACCCTAATTTTTCAGCTTCTTGCTCAACACCTTTTTTTAAATCAACAAAGAATGGGTTATTTAGTGTAGATACTATAAGACCTATTTTTTTACTTTCATCAGGTTTTTGGCCACATCCAACAAGCATAAAACTTGATAAAGTTATAATCATAATTATTGAAAGAAATTTTTTCATCATTATCTTCCTTTCTTAGTTACTTTTTCTATCTAATAATACAGCTATTAAGATAACTGCACCTTTAACCATCATTTGATAATATGATGATACATCTAATATATTTAATGCGTTACTTAAAACTCCTATTATAAGTGCACCTACTATAGTTCCGCTTATCTTCCCTTTACCACCAGTAAGTCTTGTTCCTCCAAGAACTACTGCTGCTATTGCATCTAATTCATAACCTGTTCCAGCTGTCGGTTGTGCTGAATATAATCTAGAAGTTATTATAATACCTGCTATTGCTGATAATATACCACTTATAGTGTATACCCATATTTTTATTTTATCTGTGTTTAACCCTGATAGTTTAGTTGCCTCTTCATTACCGCCTAATGCGTATGTATATCTACCCATTTTAGTATGGTTTAATATATAATAGCATACTATAAATACCAATATAGTTATAATTACTGGTACCGGTATTGAAAATATTGTTCCTCCACCTATTTTCCCAAATGCCATAGCTAATTCATTACTTCCTAGTGTTATTGGCTTTCCATCTGTAAACACTAAAGTTAAACCTCTTAATATAGTCATAGTTGCAAGAGTTGCTATAAATGGCTGTAATTTACCTTTAGCTATTACAAATCCATTTAAAAATCCTACTATACCTCCAACTATTATCGCTACCATTATAGCTACTATTATACTTTGTCCTGATGCTAAAAGTGATGCTGCAAATGCTCCACTTAGCGCAAGTACTGATCCAACAGATAAATCTATTCCCCCTGTAAGTATTACAAATGTCATACCTGCTGCTATTATAGCATTTACCGAAGTTTGTCTTAATATATTTAATATATTTCTAGTACTTAAAAATGACGGACTTAGTATTGAGACTATTACAATTAGCATAAGTAGCCCTACTAGTGACTTATACTTTATTAATAATTTTTTAATATCTACTTGTTTTGTTTCTGTTTGATTCATTTTAGCTTCCATGATTAAGCCTCCTTAACTTCAACTGCATATTTTAATATACTCTCTTGAGTTGCTTCTTTTATATCTAGTTTACCGGTTAACCTACCCTGACTTAAAACTAATATTCTATCACTTAAGCCAAGTATCTCAGGCATTTCAGATGATATCATAACCACTGCTTTCCCTTGACTTTTAAAGTTATTTATAAGATCGTATATTTCTTTTTTAGCTCCAACATCTACACCACGAGTCGGTTCATCAAGTATAAGTACATCAGGATTAGTCATAAGAGCTTTTGCTATTGCAACTTTTTGCTGATTACCTCCACTTAAGTTTTTAATTATTTGATCTTCACTAGGAGTTTTTATATTCATCTTCTTTATATAATCTTTTACTTGTGTATTTTCTTTCTGTTTATTAAGTTTAAATAAGCTAGATAACTTATTTAAAGATGATATAGTCATATTTTCCTTAACTGATAATGAAAGTATTAAACCATCACCTTTTCTATCTTCAGATACATAGGCTATCTTATTATTTAATCCATCTTTTGCAGACTTATTATTAACTTCTTTTCCATTAACTAATACTTGACCATTTTCCTTCTTTATATGTCCATAAATTGTTTTTGCAAGCTCTGTTCTACCAGCTCCCATAAGCCCTGCAATACCAAGAATTTCTCCGCTCTTAACATTAAATGTTATATTTTCTATATACTTATTTGAAAGATTTTTAACTTCAAGTACTATATTGCCTTTTTCAACTTCTAGCCTTGGAAATTGATCTGTAAGCTTTCTCCCAACCATCATTTCTATCATCTTATCTTCATCTAGGTTAACTACATCTTCACTTCCAACATACTTTCCATCTCTTAAAACAGTTATATAGTCGCATACTTCAAATATTTCTTTTAGTCTATGTGATATGTAAACTATAGCTTTTCCTTCTGATTTCAAATCATTAATTACCTTAAATAAACTTTCAGTTTCTTTATCTGTAAGTGCATCAGTAGGTTCATCCATTATTATTATTTTTGCATCAAGAGAAAGAGCTTTTGCTATTTCAACCATTTGTTGTTGACCTAGACTTAAGTTTTTAACTAACTCTTTAGAACTTGTACTTATATTTAGTTTTCTTAAATATTTATCAGCTTCATTATAAAGAGTATTGAAATCTATTTTAAATCCTTTTTTAGGTTCTCTTCCTAAGAATATATTCTCTCCTATAGTTAAATCGTCTATAAGGTTTAGCTCTTGATGTATTATCGCTATTCCTTTTTCTTGAGCATCCTTAGGATCTTTTATATCCTCTAGTTTGCCATTATAATAAATTTCTCCACCATCTTTTTTGTAAACCCCACTTAAAACTTTCATAAGTGTTGATTTTCCTGCACCATTTTCTCCCATAAGAGCCATCACTTTACCTTGATAAAGTTCTAAGTTAACTCCATCTAAAGCTTTTACTCCTGGGAATTCTTTGACTATATTTTTCATTTTTAAGATAGGACTGTTCATATAGTTCTCCTCCCTAGTTTAAAAGTTTTATTAAAATACAACTCCTGATTTTAATATTATATTTGAATATGGAGTACACTCTCCCGTTCTTACAACTGCATGAGAGTTATTAGTTCTCTTTTTAAACTCTTCATGTTCTACCATTGTTACTTTAATATTTTCAAATCTTTTTAATATTTCTTCATACATTTCATTTGAAGATTCTTTTATTTCTGAAGCTATTATTATTTCTTCTACACATAATTCTTCAAGAACTGTATCTAGCGTATCTAAAAATGATGGAATGCCATATTTCAATGCTAAATCTATTCTTTTAACATCTTTAGGTATAGGTAGTCCACAATCACCTATTGTCAAGCTATCCGTATGACCCATTGTAGATATAACTGATGATATCTCACTATTTAATAATTTTCCTTTTTTCATTTCTCTACCTCCCAAAATTTTCAACATCTTGTAGTTTTGGTAATGAACTTTGAGCTCCTTCTTTCATAACACATAATGCGCCTACTTTTGATGCAAAATCCATAGCTTCTTCTATGCTTTCGTCTTTTGAAAATGCTACTGATAGAGCTCCTGTATAACTATCACCTGCTGCTGTTGTATCAACAGCCTCTACTTTATATGACTTTTTAAACATAGATTTTTCATTATTTATATATAAGCTTCCTTTAGATCCAAGAGTTACTATTAATTCTTTAACACCCTTATCTATCATTGTTTTAGCAGCTTTTAATATATCATCTTCATTGTTTATAGTTACTCCGCTTAATATTTCAAGTTCTGTTTCATTAGGAGTAAGCAAGTCTACATTTTCTATTATCTCATCTTCTAATTTAACTGCTGGAGCTGGGTTTAATATTGTATATTTATTAAGCTCTTTAGCTTTTTTAAGTGCATAATTTATAGTTTCAAGTGGTGTTTCAAGTTGAACAACAACTATATCGCTATTTTCTATAGCGCTTATGTTTTCATCTATATCGTTAGTATCTACTTTAAAGTTAGCTCCAGGCGCTACTACTATTGAATTTTCTGCATTTTTATCAACAGTTATCATAGCTACTCCAGTTGGACCTTCCACTTTTTTTATATAATTTGTATCTACATTATCATTTTTAAGTGCATTTATTAATGTATCTCCAAAGCTATCTTTTCCAACTTTACCTACCATCGTTACATTTCCACCAAGTCTTGCCATCGCAACCGCTTGATTTGCACCTTTGCCTCCAGGTACCTCTTTAAAGTTGCTTCCTATTAGTGTCTGTCCTTTTTTTGGCATTTCCAAAACATTTACTACTAAGTCCATATTTAAACTGCCTATTACACATATATTTTTCATGGTAATCCTCCTAATTTGTAGAATTTCTTATTATAAGTTCTGGCTTAAATATTATTTTTTCTATATTATTAATTTCACTATCTTCTAAGTAATTTATAAGTATGTTAGCAGCTTCATATCCCATATCATATGAATTTTGCTTTATTGTAGTAAGCTGAGGTTCTATTATTCTAGATGTTTGAATATCGTCAAATCCAACAACGCTTATATCTTTAGGTATATGTAAGTTTCTTTCTTTAAGAGCTTTTACTGCTCCTATTGCAATCAGATCATTTGCTGCGCATATAGCAGTAAAATCTATTTCTGCCATATTTTTAATAACCTCATATCCCCAATCTAATGAGTACTCACCTTGAATAATAAGTTTTTCATCATAAGCTATGTTGGCTTCTTCTAATGCTCTTTTATAGCCTTCAAGTCTATTTCTTGAAATTTCATTAGTTAATGGACCACTTAGATAAAGGATCTTTTTATGATTTTTTTCTATTAAGTATTTAACACCTAGATAAGTTCCTTCCTCATTATCTAAACTTACTATTCCTTTTACATTAGCTATATTTAACTCTTTATCAACTAATACAATCGGCTTTGTTGAAGTCTTAAACCTTGTTGAGTTTAAATCTGTTTTAGATGATGGAGCAAATATTATTCCATCTACCATTTTCTCCACTAAAGTATTTAATGATTGTATTTCTTTATTTATATTTTCATCAGTATTGCAAAGTATTATATTATATCCTTCTTTAACAGCTTTATCTTCTGCTCCTCTTGCTATATCCGTAAAGAATGGATTTCTTATGTCTGGAATTATAAGACCTAATGTTTTTGTCTTTTTAGTCACTAGACTTTGTGCCATTTTGTTTGGGATATAGTTTGTTTCTTTTACTATATCTAATATCTTTTGTCTTGTAGCTTCACTTATTTTTTGATCTTTATTATTTAATACTTTTGATACTGTAGTTTTTGACACCCCTGCTAAATCTGCTATATTTTTTATTGTTACCAATTAAATCCACCCCTAATTATTCAGTATCCTTATTAGGTTACCGGTTATCCTCGTTTATTAATATAACACACTATATTTAATTAATGCAACACATTTTTGTTATTATTCACCCCTGAAAACATTAACCTAATCTCATTGCAAATAAAAAACACCTATTAATTAGCTAATTTTAGCTATTTTAATAGGTGTTTTTTATTTATTAAATTTTATTTTCAATTTTATGTTACACTATAGTACACTATTTAAATTAATATATATTATTATATTAATTAGAAATATTATTCTTACTCTTATTTTTAATGAGTTAACTAAAAAAGTATTTTACTCATATTTATTATTACACACTATTTCCTTAATTTCGCACACTATTTTTTCTATACTTTTATCAGTTGTATCTACTTTTATAGTATCCATACTCTTATATAAATCTAATCTATCTAAACTACGTTTTATATTATCTTCATCCCTTAATCCTATCTCTATATCTTTACTTATTCTTTCTACAAGCTTTTCTCTAGAACACATTAATGTAATTTTATAAACCTCTAAATTTATAATATCAATTTTACTCAATATATCATTCATTATTTCATCAGTATGTATAACCCAATTAAATACAATATATTTAGACTTAGTGTTTTTTATAAAGTTATTTAATATATAAGCTATATTACCAAGTACCATAACCTTATTTTCATCCGTAACTTCAAATGGATTCATCATCCAGCAGTTATCCCCATCTAACCAAAATGAATTTTCTAATTCCTTATATAACTTCTTGCTAATCGTAGTCTTTCCTACCCCCATAACTCCATTTATTATAACTAACTTCTTTTCCATAATCTCATCCCTCCCCAAATGTTAAAATATAAGTTTTACAAATAGAGGATGGTGTATATATAAGTTTTAGCGATATTTGAAAGCATCTTTTTAGCTTTCATGGAGCAAAACTTATATATACACCATCCTCAGAACTTATCAATATTATTTTAACAATTATACTCTTTACTATCTATTTTAATTTTATCCATTAATTTAAAACAAATCAATCCTGAAACTATAATTCCCATACCGCCTATTATGCCAGTAGGTACTGGACCTATAAAAGGATTTACTACAGTATTATTAATTGACATAAACATTATACCTAATGTTGAAAATCCATTTATCATAGCATGCATTATCACTGCAGGTATACAGCTTTTTACTTTTATAGTTACGTATGAAAAAACAGATCCTAAAAATATACAAAACAATGTCATTGCAAAAATTCCACCAATTGGATAGCCTATATACCCAAGTCCATAGTTATGTCCCATAGCAATTACAGGTGCATGCCATAATCCCCATATTATTCCGCTAATTAAAGTGGCTTTAACAGCTGAATATTTTTCTAAAAGATTTGGAAGTAAATATCCTCTCCATCCTAATTCTTCTCCTATACAAGGTATAAAGTTGATAATAGGAGCCATAAATAAAGATGATATTATTTGCACTATCATTAATGTTTTTAATTCGCCATCACTTGGTATAGCTTGCCCAAGTGCTTTTAATTGTTCTTTAGTTGTATTTATAATATTAGTCATATTCAAATCTAATTGTGAAGGGAATATTAAATAATATAATACACTTCCTACTACAATAAGTGCTAAAGGCATAAGCCATGCTAGTAAATAATATTTTATATTTCCTTTGAAGTTAGGTTTTATCCATAAGTCCTTTAACTTCTCTTTTGATATTAAAACAGTTATTATAGCTCCTATAGCAGGCATAAACATACATATAACCACAATTACCATTGCCGATGGATTTTGAAGGCCTCCATTTAGCATTAACCAAAACTCAATAATCCAAGTTAATAAAAATGTAACCCCTACAAAAGTATTTACTTTTTTCATAACTTAAGTACCTTCCTTTTTTATTTTATTTGTTATATATAAACTATAACAGTTAGAATATATTTTGGCAACAAATAATATATTTAAAAACTAATAATTTCATCGACATAATTATGTATAAAATTCAGCTTAATCATCAATATACTTAAATAAAAAATGGTAAGCTATATTAAAATAACTTACCATTTATTTATATTTATATTATAAAATCCTCATCTTCAAGTTCTTCATATATACCCTTTTGATATCCATTACCTTTAGTTGAGAAGAAATCATGTGATTTAGTTTCTGTACTTAACCCATTTAATACTATAGGGTTTATCTCTCCAACTTTATAGTATTCCTCAAACCCTAAGTTTTCTAAAGCTCTGTTAGCATTATATTGCAAGAAAGTTATAACTTCTTCTTCTAATCCACTGCCATTATAAACCTTTCTAGTATACTCTATTTCATTTTCCATTAAAGCTTTAAATATTTCATACATTTTATCTTTAAGTTTTATTTTTTCATTTTCATCAAATGTTTCATATATTTCTTGAGCTAAAAGTCCTATATATTTACCATGAAGTGATTCATCACGAAGTATAAGAGATATTATTTCTCCACTAGCTATCATTTTACCTTGTCCAGCTAAATATAGTGGGTAGAAAAATCCTGAGTAAAATAAAAAACTTTCTAAAAATACACTTGTGACCATAGATAAATATAAGCTTTTTTGGTCTATTGTATTTTCATATTGAGCAAGTATTATATCTGCTTTTTTTTGTAATGTAGGCTCACTTTCTATCCAATCAAACAATTCATCTATTTGGGCATTGGTTAAAAGAGTCATAAATATAGAAGAATAACTTTTAGCATGTATTTCTTCCATAGTTCCCATAAATGATAAAACTGCTTTCCTCTGAAGATTATCAGTTAAGCTCATCATTGATGGTACTCCATTATTACCTTGTTTAGTATCTAATAAAGTAAGGCCAGCTAAAACTTTCTTGTATAGCTCTTTTTCATTTTCATTTAAATTATTCCATGCTTTTAAGTCCTTAGATACAGATATTTCTTCTGGAAGCCAAAATTGCTTTACATTTTGATCCCAAAATGCCTGTGTGAACCCATCATCTTCTATATTCCAATTAACAGCTTTGTGTATTTTCTTTAAATTAAACGTCATATTATTTCCCCCTTAAACCGAACACATTAGACACTCATTATTGTCTCTTGTCATTTTAGTTCTTGTGTAGTATAAGCTTTTTAATCCTTTTTTATAAGCATAGATATAATATCTAGCTATATCTCTAGTGGTTTTATCATCTGTTACAAAAAGTGTAGTTGATATGCCTTGATCAACATGTTGTTGCACTGTAGATACTATATCTATTACATTTCTCATATCCATTCTATATGCTGATTGATAATAAAGTATATTTTCATTAGTTAAAAATGGCATAGGATATATAGTCGTTGAATCTCCATAAGTTCTAACTTCAACAGGTTCCATAATAGGCATTATACTTGACGTTGCATTTTGCACATAACTTATACTTTGTGTTGGTGCTATAGCTGTTAAATATGCATTGTATATTCCATTTACCTTAACTTTATCAAGTAGGTTTGTCCAATCTTTTATTGTAGGTATATATATTCCTTCAAATAATTTGGCTACTCTTTCTGTTTGTGGTAAATATGAATTATTATAGTATTTTGAAAGAACATTGCTTTCTCTTCCTTTTGCATATTCTGATTTTTCAAACCCTTCAAATTTAGTATTTTTTTCTATAGCTAATTCCATAGATGCTTTAATAGCATAGTACCTAATCATTGCAAAAAATACATTAGAAAAATCTATAGCTTCTTTTGATGTATATAATATATTTTCTCTTACTAAATATCCATGTAAATTCATAGCTCCAAGTCCGATTGCATGTGAAGCTTTATTCCCATTTTTTATAGTAGGAACTTCTTTTATATCTGTTTTGTCACTTACAAAAGATAAAGCTCTTATTGCTGTATTTACTGTAGATTCTATATCCTTATTGTCCATTACATTCGCTATATTTAAAGATCCAAGATTACAACTTATATCTTGACCCCATAAATTTTCTCCACCATAACCTTTTATATCTGATGGAGTTTGATATTGAAATATCTCACAACATAAGTTTGACATTTTTACCATACCTACATCTTGAAGTACATGTTCTTTGTTTACAGTATCTATAAATACTACATATGGATATCCACTTTCTTGTTGCATTTGAGCTATTTTAGTTAGCATTTGTCTAGGATTAATTTCTTTTTTTAATATATCTTTATCGTTAGATAGCTTGTCGTACCAATCATCCATTTTTATTTCATCTAAATGTACTCCATATTTTTTATAAACTGAATGGGGATAAAATGCATATGCTATTTCATTTTTCTCTGCTAATTCCATAAACTTATCTGGAATAATAGCTCCAAGAGATAAAGATGCTAATCTTATTTTTTCATCTGCATTTATTTTTTTAGTATCCATTAACATTTCAAAATCTGGGTGAAATACTGTTAAATATACAGCTCCTGCACCTTGTCTTGCTCCCATTTGATTGAAGTAAGTAAATGATTGTTCTAACATTTTAGCAACTCCAACTACTCCTCCAGCAGCTCCTTTTATATCCTTTATAGGTTCTCCACTCGCTCTTAATTTAGATAAATTAAGCGCTACTCCTCCACCTATTTTAGATAAGTGATTTGACGATGATACCGCGTAAGATATTCCTTCTGTACTATCTTCTACTGAGAGTAAGAAGCAAGACACCATTTCACCAGCTCTTTTTCTACCCGCATTTAAAAATGTTGGTGTTGCAGGTTGAAATTCTTGTTTTATTAGCTTTTGCGATAAGTTTGAAACTAAATTTTCATCTCCATTTCCAAGCGCAAGTGATACTATTAATACTTTATCATTATAATTTTCAAGTATTTCTTTTCCATCATTTGTTTTTAGTGCATAGTTTTGATAAAACTTATTAGCACTCATATATGATTTAAATTTAAAATTCTCTTTTTCTATATTTTTATAAGTTAACTTTATAAAATCCATACTATATTTATCTATTACCTCTTTTGAGTAATAGTCATTCTCTATCAAGTAATCTAATCTTTCTTCTAAATTCTTAAATTTCTTCATTTTAGGAATTATATAGTCCTCTATATAACTTTTAAGTGCTTCTTGATCTTTCTCTAATTGATATTTTCCATCTTTGTCTTTTATTATGACTTGATTATTGAGTTTGATATAGTCCATTGTTTCCCACCTTTGCAAAATAAATAAAATAAATATTTCAAAACAAAATACAATATGTAGTTTTAATTCGTATTCTTACGCACTACATATTGTATATACACCATTTTTTTATGTTTTAATCTCTTATTCTAATGTATAAATTTTTTAAGCTTATTTTAATTAGTTATTGCAAGGTTTTTAATGATCTAAAAATTTTTAAATAAATTTATTTGTTTACAATTTTCATTTTTCATAGTATACTAATATTCAGTGGGAACTTATGCACAGACATAAGTATACGCTAGCCCATAAAAAGCACCTATCTTTTGATAGGTGCTTTTTCCGTTAACTAAATAAATTTATAAAAGTCACTATTGTAGGTATTGCCACTAAATCTATTAAGAATGCTCCTACTAATGGTACAATTAAAAGCGCTTTAGTTGAATTTCCATATCTCGATGTAACTGAATTTATATTTGCTAATGCATTTGGTGTAGCTCCTAATCCATGCCCTAACATTCCTGAAACCATTATTGCAGCGTCAAAGTCTTTTCCTAATAATCTAAATGCTATAAACAATCCATATAAAGCTATAAATATAACTTGTGCTGTAACTATTATTATCATTGGTCCTGCTAGTCCCGCTAGCTCCCATAATTTTATAGTCATTAAAGCCATCGTTAAAAATATCCCTAAACAAATATTACTTATTATATCTATTGAATATAAATCTAAATTTACCATTTTAAACTTATCATTTATATTCCTAAAAATTACAGCAATAAACATTGCCCCAACATAACCAGGAAGAACTACTCCCGTTACATTTGAAAACCAAGTCCCAACTAAACTGCCTATTGTCATACAAGAAGCTATAACTGCTATTTGTACAATCATAGTGTTAGATGAAAAAGAGTCACTAATTTTTATACCTGCAACTTCTTCAACAGATACATTTATATTATCTTCATTTTCAATAGGTTTTAATTTATATTTATCTATTAAGTATCTAGATATAGGTCCACCTATTAGTCCTCCACACATTACACCAAATGTGGCAGCTGCCATACCTATAGTAACCGCTCCGTTAACTCCTAATGATTCCACAGTTGCTCCAAAAGATGCAGCTGCTCCATGTCCACCTTCCATAGAAACTGCACCACACATTACACCTATTAAAGGATTTATACCTGTTAGTTTAGCGCCAATTACTCCTATCAAATTCTGAGCAATTGAAAGTAATCCACATAATAACCAGTAAACTATAAGTAATTTCCCACCCTTTTTTAAAAGAGCAAAACTAGCACCAAGTCCAACAGTTGTGAAAAAAGCTATCATAAATGGAGATTGTAGAGTTGTATCCATAGATACAGTTACTATATTAGAACTTTTTAATATAAATACTATAATTGCAAATAACAACCCTCCAACTACTGGCCCTGGTATACAAAATTTTTCTAATACTTTTACTTTCTTTTTTAGAAAGTTACCAAATAACAAAAGTAAACTAGCTAATGCTACTGTAGCTACCATATCTAAATTTATAGTTTTTATTCCATCTACAATTTCAAACCCCATATATTACCTCCCTAATTTATAAACAATACTATTTATAAATATATACTAGTCCTTATTTGAATTTATGCATTTAAAACGCCCTTATCTTTGTTAAACTATAATCTTTTATTACTTTCAAGCGTTATAAATTGTTCATACATAATTGTTAATCATAATTAATTTCAACGTAAAAAGGACTGTGTTTTATAACACAGTCCTTTTTTATTTTAACTTATTTATTATTTTTTTATTTTCATTACTAATCCTTCTATATCCATAACTCTATCTAAGTAGTACCATTTACATTCAGTTCCTATTTTAGCATACTTATCTTTTTTATTGTAGTTAGGAGATTTCTTTGTATAGAATTTAAATTCTTTCTTTCCATCTTTCTCTATAGTTTCATATCTTAGATTATCCATGTATTTAGCTTCTAAAAATCCATATACTTGAACTCTTTTTATATCATATATATCTTTTACTAAGTATTTCTTAACAGGATGTTTTTTATTTTCAACATCTAGGTTTAAGTGTACTCCTACATAGTAATTAGCTCTTTCTTTTGATTCAAACTCTCTCTTATCTACTATAAGTCTATTATGTATATTTTTATCTATACAAGTTTTTATTTCAATTTTATTGTCTTTTAAAGTTTCTGGTTTAATTCCTCTATATTTAAGATAATTTAATACTCCACACTCACCAATTTTATTGGCAAATATAATTTGCTCCCCTATTTGTTTTTGTAATTTTTCATCTTTTATAGTTGATGGTACTAATTTTTTATAGTCATTATATTTTTCAACACACTTTTTTGCATATGCTTTACACTCTTTTACTTGATCTTCAGTTATATTTACTGATTTACTTATTAATGTATCATATTTATGTTTTATTTTTACATTTTTTACGTTTATTAAATACTTGCTTTTTGCGTTTATATAAGTCACTTTGATATCTCCTTAATTCTTCATTAGTTTTTCACATACTATACATTACATCAAAGTTGTTTTATTTTCAAGAACTATGTTTGTTTAATAACTTCAATTTGTAATTTTTATACACTAAATACATATTATGTTATTATATTTATGTATAAATAATTTAAGGGAGAGGTTTTTATGACTTATTTACTAGTAACTTTGATGTTAGTATCTTTAGCTATCTTATTATATTTTACATACAATCCATGTAAAAACTATGCTGGAATTTTTAAAACTATAACAAGTTTATTGTTTGTATCTATATCTATATCTGGATATATAGAGTATAGTGGAAACTTCAATTATTTTGTATTGATTTTAATTGGACTTGTTTTTTCTTTATTTGGAGATGTTTTTCTTATATTTGAAAATGGAAATTCAACTTCTATGAGTAAAGCTTTTGTTTATGGTCTTTTAAGTTTTAGTTTAGCTCATGTATTCTTTTCAATAGGATTTATTTCTATTAGTAGTTTTAATTTTTCAACTATAATATATACAGTTTTAATGGCTTTTGTTGCTTTAATAATTCTAAAATCTATAAAGAAGATTGATTTTAAAGGTGCATTTGGATACGTAGCTTTTTATTCTGTAGTTATAAGTTTTATGTTTACACAATCTTTAAACTTATATTTTAATAGTAGTATTAATAGCTTTTATATATTATGGGTTACAGTTGGCGCACTTTTATTTGTATTATCAGATTTAATATTAGCTTTTAATTATTTTTATGAAGGTTGCCATAAGATAGTTGGTGTATTTAATCTTTTAGTATACTTCAGTGCACAACTTCTTATAGCTCTAAGTGTTGCTTATATATAGTTTATCTATATACAAGAAAGCTTCTTTTAATTTTAAAATCAAAAGAAGCTTTCTTAAACTTATAAATCTTTTAAATACCACATATCACATGCATAATGTTCCGTTTCTATAAGTGGTTTATCTAATTGTTTAAATCCATTTTTTAAATAAAACTTATTTGCTCCAATCATATTTTCAAAAGTTTCAATATAGCATTTATCGTAATATGATTTTGCAAATTCTAAACTCAAATCAAGTAGTTTGCTTGCAAGTCCCATTCCTCTAAATTCTTTAAAGCAATACATTTTTTGAAGTTCACATACTTTATCTAACCCATTTAGTGCCCCAATACCACATCCTGCAATTATTTTATTGTTATACTCTACTACCCAGTACTTAGATTTATCATTTTGATAAATTTGATAAAACCTTCCTAAGTCCGGATCACTCCATGCACAACCTGGTTTATCTGCACCAAACTCTATTAAACAAGTTCTAATTAAGCTTTCTACTTGTTTATTATCTCTTTCCTCTATTTCCCTTATAATCATCTATATACCCCCCCTTAACTTATAAATAAGTATACTATATAGTTACTTTAAATTAAATAACTTGTTTTTTTCCTATCCTATTTATAAGATATAAAACTATAGGTATACTAATAACTCCTATTGTAAGTAGTATATTTAAGTATAAAGTTGGATTCGAAAATATATTGTATGTACTTATATCCCCAAATGTAGCTATAGGTCTCATTAGATTGTAAATATTCATTTCTCTAAAAATTCTAGATGAGGTATATGTAGGCATAACTTTAGATATAAACTCAGGTCCTAATAACGCTGCTATACTTATTGCAAATGCTGTTAAATTATTTTTGCTTATCAATGATATTAGCATAACTATTAATGTAAACAGTATGACCCCTATAAAACTTACTAATAATCCTAATATATAGAAAGTTGATATGTTTATATTATAAGGTGTTCTTTCATACATGAAGAAAAAGTTTAATGGTACATCCCATCCATCAAATTTATGTAAAGCTAATATTAATACTTGTATTCCATTTATAATTAAAAAAGTTGTAGTGGAAAATGTAAGTCCTGCTATTACTTTTGCCCATGTCAATTTCTTTTTCCCATTTTTAGAACTCAACACTATAGGGATTGTATTACTTTGATAATCATTGCTAAATATTGTTGACACAGATACTATAATTAAAATGGCTATAAATATAGGGGTTTTAACAAATTCAGTAGCTTGTTCCCATCCAAATTTAAAATAATATTTTGGAGCTTCTCTTTTGTCTATCAAATCTTTTACATACTTAATATTTTTATATTCATAAGTGTTTGTTTCTCCATCTTTTTCCATTCTATCTATTTCTTTTTCTATACCTTTATATTTATATTTACTCCCATTTATAACATAATCTGGATTTAAATTAATATGATAGTCAATCATAAAAAAAGTTGGTATCTTTTCTGCATCACTTATTTTTTCCCCTTTGTTATATCTTGTCCTTATATCTCTACCATTTTTTTCAAATTCATCCATTTGCTTTCTAGTTATAACCTGGCCTTCATAATCTTTGCCTATCTCTTTTATTCTACTATAACTTAAATCTTTTTCCTTTACTTCTGTATATTCATTTATTGTAGGCATTATTGATATAATTACAGAAGCTAATATTAATACTAATACAATCTTTCTTGAAAATATTTTATATATCTCAAATTTTATTAAGTCTATCATTTTAATCTCTCCCTTATTGTAATACCTGTTTTTTACCTAATTTATTTATAAAGTATAAAACTGTCGGTATGCTCACAATGCCTATTGTAACTAATACATTTAAGTATAAAACTGGATTTCCAAATATATTATATATACTTATTTTTGAAAACAAATTCGTTGGAGCTATTAAATTTTGTATATTTAACTCTGTAAATACTTTTTGTAAAATTTCTATTGGCATAACCCCACCTATAAATTTGGGTCCTAGTAGTAAAGCTACACTTATAGCAAAAGATAACATATTATTTTTACTGATTAATGATACTAACATTACTAATAGAGTAAATAGTATAACTCCTATAAAGTTTATAACTATACCACTTATATATAAAGTTCCTATGTTCATAGTTACATATGGAGTTAATCTATAAAATGCCATAAGATTTATTGTCACATCCCAATTCTCAAATCCATTCATTGCTGGAAGCAAAGTCTGTAACGCAGTCATAATTAAAAATATAGTTATTGAAAATGTAAGTCCCGCTATAATCTTTGAAATAGTTAATTTTTTCTGTCCATATTTAGTACTTAAAACTATTGCAGCTGTATTACTTTGATATTCATTACTAAATATTGTGCATATCCCAACAATAATCATTATAGCCATACACATTTGAATTATATAAAAATCAACTGCCATTGCCCACCAAAACTTAAATTCATATCTTGGAGTTTTTTGTTTTGATACCAAATCATAGGCATATTTAAGTTCTTTATATTCATAGCTATTAGTAGATTTATCTTTTTCTAACTTATCAAGACTAGATTCCATAGATTTTAAATCATACATTTTATTATTTAAAATATAAAATGTTGCTGGTGTAAAATAATCATTTCTTATAAATGTACATGCTTTGTTATAATCAGATACAACTTCCCCTTTATTGTATTTTCTCATAACTGTTTGATAATTATTTTCTAATTTTTCAGATTCTTTAGGTGTAATAACTTGATTTTCATAATTTTTACATAATCTTTTTATATCATCGTAACCACTAAAGCCTTTTTTATTTATATCTATATAAAATACTGCTGTACTTATTAAAGGCACTAACAACCCAATTATTATTAAGGCCATTACTATTTTCTTAGAAAAAATCTTGTAGAGCTCAAATTTAACTAATTCTTTCATTTTAATCTCCCCCTATTGTACTACCTGTTTTTTTCCTAATCTATTTATAAAGTATAAAACTATCGGTATGCTTACAATAGCAATTGTAATTATTACATTTAAATATAAAACTGGATTTTCAAATATGTTATAAGTGCTTATATTTGAAAATATACTTGATGGTCCTATTAATTTTGCTATATTTAATTCTGCAAAAACTTTGGTTAAGTTATACGTAGGCATAAATCTTCCTATAAAATCCGGACCTAGTAATATAGCTATACCTAATGCAAGAGATACAAGATTATTTTTACTTATTAATGACGCTAACATGATAAGTAAAGTAAATAGTAAAATACCTATAAAACTTACTATTAATCCACAAATATATAAAGTCCCTATATTAATATCATATGGAGTTCTAACATAACTCTGTAAAAAGCTCATTGGCAAATTCCACCCTTTAAATCCATGTATAGCAAGTATTATTATTTGTATTCCATTCATAACTAAAAATACAAAGGTTGAAAATATAATTCCAGCTATAACTTTTGCTTTTGTTAGATTCTTCTTTCCATTTTTAGAACTTAATACTATTGATACAGTATTACTTTGATATTCATTGCTAAATATTGTACATATTGAAACAAGTATTAATATAGCCATAAATAGACAATTTATATTAAAATCAGTTGCTTCTCTCCACCCAAATTTAAAATAATATTTTGGAGTTGACTTTTTAGCTACTAAATCGTGTATGTATTTAAGTTCCTTATACTCATAAGTATTGCTTGCACCTTCTTTTTCTAACTTATTAAGTTCTTTTTTCATCCCATCAAAATTATAAAATTTTCCATTTATAAAATAATCAGGATTAACCCATAACATATAATCGTCCATCCCAAATGATTTTACTTTTTCTTTATCAGTTAATGTTTTTCCTTTATTATAATCTCTGTATAACTCACTAATTTCTTTTTCAAATTTATCTACTTTTTTTTCTGTGATAATATCTCCTTCATATTCTTTACCTATCTGTTGGATACTTGAATAAGTTAACCCTTTTGATTTTATATCCAAATAACTTGTAACTGTATCTGATAAAGATGCTATTATACATCCTATTAATAATATCCATACTACTTTTTTAGAAAAAATCTTATATAGCTCAAATTTAACTAATTCTTTCATCTTTAATTCCTCCTATAAATCAGTATTGCTATCAAAGTAGTATAGGAACAAATCTTCTAGGTTAGGATTTTCTTCTATAACTTCTACTCCATCAATTAATGGACTTTCATCTCCAACAACTCTAACTATAATCTTTTCATGGTCTCTTATAATATTTGAAATTTTAAACTTGTGTTGAATTTTATGTAATAAATCTTCTTTTATCTTTAAACTATGTACTTTACCTTTAATACTATCTAATATTTCACCTGGAGTAGCTTTTTCAACTAATTCTCCATTTCTCATAATTAATATTTCATTTGCTATAAACTCAACATCAGATACTATATGTGTTGATAATATTACAATCTTGTCTTTTGAAATCTCTGCAATTAAATTTTTAAATCTTATTCTTTCATTAGGATCTAGCCCTGCTGTTGGTTCATCTAATATTAGTATTTTGGGGTCATTTAAAAGAGCTTGAGCTATACCTAATCTTTGTTTCATTCCCCCTGAAAATTTGCCTATTTTTCTTTTTCTATCTTTTTCTAAGTTTACAAATTTTAAAAGTTCATCTATCTTCACTTTAGCTTTATCTTTGTCTATTCCTTTTAACGTTGCCACGTACTCTAAAAACTTTTGTGCTGTAAAGCTTTTGTAAAATCCCACATCTTGTGGTAAGTATCCTAATACCTCTCTGTAGTTGGCTCCTAGGCTTGTTTTATTTTTACCATTTAAATAAACTTCTCCATTTGTAGCATTGGATACATCTGCAATTATTCTCATAAGAGATGTTTTTCCTGCACCATTAGGTCCTAATAGCCCATATATTCCACTATTTAAAGTTACACTAAAATCATTTACTGCAACCTTATCCTTAAAAGACTTTGTTATATTTTTTAATGTTAATTCCATAATTTATCTCCCCTAAAAATCAAATTTTCTATAGTCTATAAAATTTATACTTTTTTTGTAAAATACTTTTAGTGCAATAGCCGTTAATATTCCTAGTATTATAACTACTGAAAATAGTTTTAAATTACTTACATTTGCAATATTCTTAAAAGTATTGCTATCAACCATATTTGAACATATCACCCATATTCCTGTAGATAAAGCTATACTATTTATACCTCTACATATAGATGCTGTTACTAACGAAACAATAGATATAAAACAAATTGGTATTAAGCTTGTGTTTATTAATTTTAATAAATTAACTTGTGAATAAGTATTAGATAATATAAAGCTCATCGCTAAACTTATAACTATAGATGTAATTCCTATTATTATTAATTTTGCAAATACTATTTCTCTAAAAGAATACTTAAAACTAAGTTCTAGTTCCCATACTCCATCTTCTTTTCCTCTTAATACTTCTACAAGTCCTAATATCACTGGAATAGGAGAAATTGTGTAAATAGCTACATAAGGATTTAAATTATACCTTACGCCTCCTATTACGCCTCCTAATGTAAGTAGTAGTGATGCTATTATGTAGAGTTTGTTAAATAGCTTAAATTGTATTTTAAATAGTTCTACATTACTTTTTATTTTATTTAATAAATATGTACTGTTTTTCTCTACTATATTTTCATTTTTAACTTCCGGCATATATTCTCTTAATACTTCTATGGTTAAATCAATTTTATCTTCATCTACCTTTTTTACAACATAACTATCTAAAAAATTTTCTATATCCAACAAATCTTCTTCTAACATATTTTCAAATTCATAGTCATCTATATCATCATATCTCATGTCGTTTATCTTTGATGGTATTTTGCTCATAATTATCACCTCCAAGTAATTTTTTTAAGCTTTTTACTCCATTGAATAACCTTGATTTTATAGTGTTTTCATTATCGCCTGTGATCTTACTTATTTCTTTGATTTTTAAATCATTGTAGTATTTAAGTATCACAGCTTCTCTTTGAAGCTTAGGTAGTTTTTGTATAGCTTCTTTTATCTTAAAAGCTTCTTCCTTCTTAGATAAAATATCTACCACATTGGTTTTATCTTCTATTTCATGGTTTGAAATATCATAACTTGTACTTCTTTGTTTATAAGTTTTGCTTTTAAAATAATCTTTAGTTGTATTAACAGATATTTTTAATAACCAACTTTTAAAATTTCCACTTTCTATTTTGTATTTATCTATATTTTTCATTACTTTTATGAATACATCTTGGGTTATGTCATAGGCTACATTGTAATCACTCGTATTTCTATATATAAAACTATGTACTAAGTCATAATATCTTTTTACGAGAATTTCCATGGCACTTTCATTTCCTCTTAGTATTTCTCTTATTAATTTTTCATCCGACTGTGGCAATTTTATCCCCCCTTCCACTTATATAACGAAGTTACTTTACAAAAGGTTTTATTTTTAACTATTTTATTTTACCAAATTTTTACTTTTATTGTTTTTATAATAACAATAAAAAACATCCCTCTAAGTATTAAACTAATAATTAGAGAGATGTTTAATTCATTTTAATCTTTTTATTATATTTGCGATTTCTTTATAATTATTTATATCAACTACTGGTACTAAAGCCTCTTTATGATCTATATCACTAGCTATTGCAATTAATTTATCTTTTGGAGTTATTATTTTTTCACTGATATTACTTCTGAAAACTTCTATTTTTTTATAAATACTATTTTTATATCCTTCTATAATTATAAAATCAGTATCGCTTGCCATATTTATTATATCTTCTAATTCTGTTTCTTGTGTTAGTTCTTTAATCATTGCTAATCTATTTTTAGATGATATAAAAATTTGACTAGCTCCAGCTTCTCTATGTCTGTATGTATCTTTGCCTTCTTTATCTATGTCAAATCCATGTGAATCATGTTTTATAGTGCTAACCCTATATCCACTATTTATTAACTCTTTGATTACACCTTCTATTAATGTAGTTTTCCCAACACCTGAACAACTAGAAATAACATTTACCACAACGGGCATCTTATCAACCCTTTCCTATATTTCTTGACTTTTAATTTCACTGTACTCTTTCAATGTATTTATATTAGAAAATTCTTTATTGCATTCTATTTCTACAATTTTTACGTTCAAGTTTTTTATTAAATCTAAAATTTTATAGTTTCCTTTGTCTATCATATCTTTCATTTTATCTAAGCAACTTTTGCTATATACACTACTTAAAACTTCATATGTATTTCCTACCTTACATATAAGAGCATCCTCTTTGAAATCTTGACTCCCTAAAAAATTTAAAGTTTCTTTACTTAAAAATGGCATATCTGCAGCTACTACAAGTGCATGTTCATTTTTACAAACTTTTAAGCAAGAATATATCCCCCCAATAGGTCCAATGTTTGTTATACAATCTTTTACTAATTTTGATTTATCTTTTAAATATTCATACTCATTATCATTATTACAGGATATAATTATTTCATCGTAATCACTTAATTGATCTATTATTATATCTATAAATCTTTTATTATTAAAAGTTAAAAATGCTTTTGTTTTATAATTCATTCTAGAGTTTTTTCCACCAGATAAAATTATAACACTCTTTTTTATTTTCATATTTTAATCACCAGTTTCTACATCTATAATAAAATCACATCTACTTCTTGTTCTTTATTAAGAGTTGTATTTTTTTTAACCTCAATTAAGCCATTACTATTTATCATTGTATGAATTTGTCCAGGGCTTTGATATACGTAATCTATGTAAACTTTATTTATATCCATTTGTTGTATATTCACTCTTAAAAACCTTCTCTTATTGCTACATCTTAAAAATTCATCTTGCATAATACCTTTTATTTTCTTGTAATTTATGTCTTTACAATTTAACATCTTACTTATTATAGGTCTTACAAATAGTTCAAAAGTAGTTGCTGCAGCTACTGGCGTTCCTGATAAAGCAATTAATAATTTATTTTCATCATTTTTTGCACCAAGCATAGGAGACCCTGGCTTTATATCTACTTTGTGAAATAATATATTATACCCACATTTTATAGCACATTGCTTTAGAATATCTTTTTCTCCAACAGAAACTCCGCCCGTAGTTACAATTATATCGCAATCTTCACTTGCTTTTTTTAACACATCTATTATATGTTGTTCATCATCCTTTGCTACATCAAACATAATAGGTTTTGTTCCTAACTCTAATAATCTTGAGTTTAAAAAGTATCCATTACTATTATATATTTTACCTAAGTTTAAAGTTGTTCCTGGATTTTGTATTTCGCTACCAGTTGTAATTATACCTACTACAGGTTTTTGATAAACTAATGCTTTATCTATTCCAAGAGATGCTAGAGCCATAATATGCGATGATTTTACAATTATATTTTTTTCTAAAACCATAGTATTTTTTTTAAAATCCTCACCTTTATGACAGTAATTATCATATGGATTATGACTTGTATATACTTCAATATAGTTTTCATAAGCTTTACAATTTTCTTGTTTAACTACACAATCAGCCCCAATTGGAATATGTGATCCTGTCATTAACCTTACACATGTTCCATCTGTAATAGTCGCTTTAGATACATCTCCTGCATATATCTTATCAATTACTTCTAATCTTATAGGATTATTTTTGCTTCCATTTTTTATATCACTTGCTTTTATCGCATATCCATCTAATGGAGATTTATCAAAAGGAGGGTTATCAATTGGTGAAAATATATCTTGTGCTAATACTCTATCTTTTAAATTATTTATAAACTCCAACTCTTTTTCTTTTTCATTTGTATTTTTTAAAAGTAAGTCCAATGCATCTTCAAATTTTATCATAACTAATACCTCTATCAACTATCTTATTTACTACAAAGTAAACTGATTTATTTTAATATAGTTCAAATTTTTGTAACATAATAAATTTTAATCTTTGATTTGAAAGCCTATATATTATTTTATATATAACTTTTAAAAAACCTTCTTTTTTTGATATTTTATAACTAATTTCTTTTTAATATTTCTAAAAATATGTAAATATTCTGTATAAAAATAATACAAGTCCCTCTTAATGATTAAATGCATATTGAGGGACTTATATTTAATAAATTTTTATAAATTTTTTATCGCTAATTTTCTTTTGTTTTTAACTTCAATATCTATATCATCTTCTTTAACTATTTTAAAAGCATTTGTAGGACACACTCTTACACAAGCAGGTCCTTCATCTGATTCAATACATAAATCACATTTATTAGCTACCATTTTCTCTCTAAAATAAAGTTTATCTTCACTTATTTCATTTAGAGAAGCCATATCTATTGCACCTATAGGACAGACAATCATACAAGTTTTACATCCTACACACTTTTTATAGTCTATTTTTATTGTGTGGTCAACTTTTTCTATAGCATTATATATACAAGCTTTCGCACAAGGTGCATCTTCACAATGTCTACATTGTATTGGAGCACTTACTTTGTCAGTTTTTATAATATCAAGTTTAGGGTTGAAATTTATATTATTAAATTCTTTGTAGAAAATATCTTCTTCACTATGAGCTACCACACAAGCTATCATACAAGTTCTACAACCGATACATTTATTAGGATCTGCTATTACGAAGTAATTCATTATTTTGCTCCTTCCTTTTTAACACAATATTTTGTGTGAAGTAAACTGTGAGATTTCTCGCTTAATGGTTTCTCCAAAAATTCTTTATATATTTTCTTAATGTCTGGGTTATTATGTGATTTTCTTACTTCTAGGTTTGCGTCATGATTATACGTTGATTTAGTTCTATTTTGATATGCTAATTGTCTATACTCCTCTAGTAAAACCTTAGGTTGACCTCCTCCACTTACACAACCTACTGGACAGGTCATAACTTCTATAAAGTCTAAATCTAGCTTATTGTTTTGTAAATCTTCAAGAATTGGAATTACATTTTTTAACCCACTAACAATTCCAACTTTTAAATTTAAATCTCCAACTTTTATAATTGATTTTTTAAATCCAATATTTTCTCTTACTTCATATATCTCTAAGTTTGGTATACTTTCATTAGTTATAAGTTCATAACCTGTTCTTATGGCAGCTTCCATAACTCCACCTGTTACTCCAAATATAGTGGCTGCTCCTGTATAGTTCCCCAATGAATCATCAAACTTTTCTTCTTTCAAATTTTTAAAATCAATTCCCATATCTTTTATTAAATATGCTAACTCTCTAGTTGTTAAAACAGCATCTACATCTTTATATCCACTGCTATTCATTTCTTGTCTATTGCATTCAAACTTTTTACAAGTACATGGCATTATAGAAACACTAAATATTTTACTTGCATCGATATTATTTATTTGTGCTCCATATGTTTTAAACATAGTTCCCGCCATTTGTTGAGGTGATTTACATGAAGATAAATGATTTGTTAAATTCGGATAATTATCTTCCATAAATTTTACCCATGCAGGACAGCATGATGTAAACATAGGTAAATTTTCACCTGATTCTATTCTTTTTATAAGTTCACTACCTTCTTCCATTATAGTTAAATCAGCTGCAAAATTAGTGTCATATACTTTATCAAAATTTAATTTTTTAAGTGCAGCTACCATCTTTCCTGGTGTTAGGTATCCTAATTCATAACCAAAATCTTCTGAAAGTGCAACTCTAACGGCTGGTGCACATTGAACCATAGTGATTTTATCTGGATCATTTAATGCTTGCTTTACTTTTTCTATATCACATATGTTATTAGCTGCAAATACAGGTTCTTTTATACATTCTGGTAAATGTCTTTCTTTCCTTTTAGATTCTACAAATTCATATCCCCTATCTTCTACTGATGCATAAGATTTGCAAACTTGTACACATTGACCACATAAAATACATTTTTTTTCATTTATTTTCTGAGGCTTACCATCTTGACCTTCTATAGCATCTACTGGACAAACTTTAACACATTCTCTACATCCTGTACATAAATCTTTGTCTATACTTACTATCATTTTATTCCCCCCTTTGTTTATTTTATTTGTTAGTCATAAGTAAACTTAATGCTGCTTGCTTATTTTTTTCTTTTTTATTTTCCATAGGAGAAATTAACTCTAATGCTTTTTGTGGACAAGCTTCTATACATGCTTTTTTTTCATTATCTTTGCATAAATCACATTTATAAGCAATCTTATTACTTTCATCAATGATTCTTTGCTCCACTTCTTTTCCATCATTATACTGTGGGAGTAAACTTATTGCTCCAAAAGGACATGCTAATAAACAAGTCTTACAACCTATACAAACTTCTTCATTTACTATCATGGTATTATTTTCTTTTTTTATTGCTTTTGCTGGGCATACATTCAAGCACGGAGCATCTTCACAATGTCTACATTGTATAGGCATACACACTTTATCGTCTTTTACTAAGAAAAGTCTAGGTATTACTGGTACTTCAACTGTGCCTACTGTATATCCAATATTATTATTTTTATTGTGAACTGCAAAACATGCTAATTCACAAGCTCTACATCCAGTGCATTTATTAGGATCTGCTATTACAAATGAACCTAATCTACTTTTCATATTCCCCTCACCTTTCAATAATTAATATAAATCCAACTTAATTTCTATAATTTAATTCCTTTTAAAATAACTCTTTGTGAATTTGTATAAATATTCATTCTTTCTCCCCTTACAAACCCTATGAGAGTTATATTTAATTTTTTTGATAGTTCTATTGCTAAATTAGTAGGTGCTGATTTTGATATTACTATAGGTATTTGCATTTTAGCTGCTTTGGATATCATCTCTAAAGATATCCTTCCACTTACTACTATTACCTTATCCTTTAGAGATATTTCATTTAATATACAATGTCCAATTGCTTTATCCATAGCATTATGCCTTGCTACATCTTCACATATAATTATTTCTTTATCTTTGTCAAATATAGATACACTGTGAACTCCACCAGTATCCTTAAATAATTTTGAATAAGTTAAATTTTTTTCCATAATCCTATATACAGTATTTGTATCTATAACAATATCATTTTCTATAGCTTTACATTTTATATAATCAAAACAGTTCAAGTATATATATTCATAGTCTATAGAGTCTTGTTTCTTAATTATATTTACTCTTGCAATTCCATCTTCTTTTTCTACTTTAAAATCTAAAATATCATTTTTATTATTTATATATCCCTTACTAGCCAAAAAACCAGCTATAAGTTCTTCCATATTATACGGTGTACATAAAAATGTATTTATGTGTTTATTATTTAAAATAAGGCAAAGAGGATATTCTCCAATTACATTTTCATCAATCTTATTTAAATTTGAATCTTCTATTTTTATTATAGGTGTTTTAATAAAGCTATCCTGAACATATTTTATTAAATAGTTTTCTTCTTTTGTATATATGTTTTCCATTTAATTTATCCTCCACCTTAAGGATTTTTAATAAGCATTTTTCTTCTTATTTCCTTGTACTCTTTTTCCAAAAGCTGCTCAGCTAAATCTTGATCTTCTATTTTTTCTACTTTAACCGCGCAATATTTATATTCAGGAGTTTTAGATATTGGATCTAAATTTGCTATAGTAAGCTCATTACAAGCTCCTATCCACCATTGATATGTCATATATGTAGCTTTTGGCTTAACTCTATCAGTTATTAACGCCCTAGTTATTACACTTCCTCTTCTTGAACTTACTCTTACTAGTTCCCCATCTTTTATATCTAATTTTTTAGCATCATTAATATTTATTTGAATATATCCTGGTTCATCTTCTAACTCTTTTAGAGCTCTACAGTTACCAGTCATTGTTCTAACTGAGTAATGTCCAACTTCTCTTACAGTACATAAGCTAAACGGATATTCTTCGTCTTCTAATTCTATTGGAGGTCTCCACTTGGCTGCAAATAGATTCCCTTTTTTATTTGGTGTTGAAAACATTCCACCTTCATATAAATACATAGTTCCTCTATCTGAATCATCTTCATTCTTACACGGCCATTGAACATTTCCATACTTTTCTATTTTTTCATATGTGGCCCCTTTAAAATTAGGACATAGCATTCTTAATTCATCCCAAATTTCTTTTGTATTTTTATAATTCATTGGATATCCCATAGCAGTAGAAATTTCACTTATTATTTGCCAATCAGTTTTGACATCCCCACTTGGCTCTATAGCTTTTCTCATTCTTTGAAAGCCTCGGTCTGCGCAAGTATAAACTCCTTCATGTTCTCCCCATGAAGTAGATGGAAGAACAACATCCGCATGAAGTGCTGTTTTGTTCATAAATATATCTTGGACAACTACAAACTCTAATTCATCTAAAGTTTCCCTTACTTCACAAGCATCAGGATCACTTTGAACAGGATCTTCTCCGAATATATAATATGCTTTAAGTTTTTTTTCTTTTAATACTAAGTGCGGTACTTCTGTTAGACTATATCCTTTTTCGCTAGATAGTTTAGTATTCCATGCTTTTTCAAACTTTTCTTTAATACTTAAATCTTCTACACTTTGATACCCTGGATATACATTAGGTAGTGCCCCCATATCACAAGCCCCTTGAACGTTATTTTGACCACGAACAGGACCAATCCCTACATTTTTTCTTCCAAGATTTCCTGTTAAAAGAGCTAATGAAGCTAATCCTTTAACTACATCAACCGCTTGACCAAATTGGCAAACACCCATACCATAAAGTATCATCGAATTTTTTGATTTTGCATATTCTCTCATTGCTTTTCTTATTATGTTAGCATCAACACCTGTAAATTTTTGTGCGTATTCAGGTGTATATGATTTAACTATATTTTTATACTCTTCAAAATTTTGAGTATGTTTTTCAACAAACTCTTTATCATATAGTTTTTCTTCTATTAAAACATTTCCAAACGCATTAACTAAAATCATGTTAGTTCCACCTTTTAAAGGTAAGTGTATATCAGCAATTCTAGCAGTTTCAGTTATTCTTGGATCTGTTACTATTATTTTTGCACCTTTTTCTTTTGCTTTAACAATTCTTTTTGCAACTATTGGATGTGAATCTGCACCATTATATCCAAATATAAATAATAAGTTTGCATCTTCTATTTCTGGTATGGAATTTGACATTGCTCCGTTTCCTAATGAATAAGCCAGACCGGCTACTGATGGTGCATGTCAAACACGTGCACAATGGTCTATATTATTTGTTCCTATTGTAGCTCTCATAAATTTTTGCATTATGTAATTAGCTTCATTCCCAGCTCCCCTAGCACAACCTGTTCCCATAATAGCATCTGGGCCATACTTTTCTTTTATTTCACTTAACCTTGATGCTGTATAGCTTATTGCTTCATTCCATTCTACTTCTTCTAGTTCCCCATTTTTCCTAATCATTGGCTTTCTTAATCTAGCTGTTAATATTTGAGGATCATTTAAGAAATCCCAACCATAATGGCCCTTTAGGCATAGTTTTCCTTCATTTGTCCTCCCATTAGCCGGCTCTGCCCTTAAAATTTTATTATCTTTTACTACTAAGTTTAACTGACATCCAGCTCCACAATACGGACAAACAGTTAATATTTTTCTTTCCATATACTCTCCTCCTCGAATTTATACAAAAAAAAGCCTATCAATATATATCATTCTGATTTACTTTGATAGGCTCTCTGTATTTTTTATTTATGTCGTTTTAAATGATTATATAAAAATCATCTTATATTCATAATATCATATCTTTTTTAATTAATTCTATAAATTTTGAATTAAATTATTATAATTCTCTCCTTTTATTGATTTAATATATAGAATTTATACTCTGTAATTTGTTTATATTCTTCATTTTTATTAAGTGTTGATTTATCTATAAAGCACATATTATGACCTATTGGTGGTGCTTGTGTTTCAAAACATATTCCATGTCTTCTTTGATTTGTTTTATCATTATATAAAATTAAATCATCAGTAAAATTCATACTATATACAACTACACTTGCTCTATTAGTCTTTATTTTCATAGCTCTTTTTGATTTTCTATCTTCTAAATGAATTAATTTCTTATTGTTTAGCATAAATACATGATCATACCCACAACCTATTTTTAACTGACCGTGACTTTGATATATATCATCTCCAATGCATTTAATATCTCTAAAATCAAATGGCGTATCATTTACACTTATAAACTTGCCTGTTGGTACACAAGTTTCATCTAATTCTAATATATAGTCACTAGTTATTTTTAAGTATTGGTTAGTTATTGGTTCTTTAATATTCCCACTTAAATTAAAGTAACTATGGTTAGTCATATTAACTAGTGTAGTTTTATCAGTATTTGCTTTGTATGTTTGTGTTATTTTAAAATCTTGGCTTATTTCAAAACTAACACTTATATCTACATTTCCAGGATAGTTTTCTTCCATATCATAGCTAGTACCTGTAAATACTAAAGTTATACTATCTTTATCTTCTATAACATTAACATCATATATTTTTTTATTAAAACCTATATTTCCACCATGACCTTGATTATTTCCATAATTTTTATACAAATTATATTCTTTATTTTCTATAACAACTTTAGCATTGTGTATTCTACCCGCTGTTCTTCCTATTATTGCGCCCATATACGATGGATTTTCAATGTAACTATTAATATCTTTATATCCTACAACTATGTTTTCTAAGTTATTTTCCTTATCTGGAGTTATTATTTTTGTTATTATACCACCTAGGTTTAATATCTCTACTTCAAAACCATTTTCAAAAGATACATTATGAGCAATTATATGTTTGTCTTTTAATTCACCTACAATTTTTTTATTGTATTTCATCATACTCACCTACATATTTTTTTAAACTTTCAATATATCTACATCTAGCTTTATTTCCATCTTTATCGAATTTAAATACTCCACAATCTTCTAGTACTTTTTTAAACACTATTCCAATTTCATATTTTAGTATTTCATCTATATTTTCAGTATCAAAGTTATCATATTTTGACTTTAAGTATTCAAACCAATCTACGTGTATGCTTAAATTTTCCTTTATATAGTTTTCATCATTTGCTCTTAATAAACATAGTTTTATAATTTCTATTTCTTTTTTTAGTCTTGCTGGAAGTATAGCTAATCCTAATACTTCTATAAGCCCTATATTTTCCTTTTTTATGTTATGTAAGTTTTTATGTGGATGGAATATTCCATCAGGGTAAATATCATTAGTTTTATTATTTCTCAATACTAAGTCCATCTCATAGTTGTTTTCTCTTTTTCTAGTTATAGGTGTTATAGTATTATGAGGAATATCATTTGTATAAGAGTAAATATCTACTTTTTCATCACAATAAGTTTTCCAATGGTTTAATATTAAATTAGCTAGTTTGCTTAATTTATCTTTATCATTAGAGTTTAACCTAACTACAGATAAAGGCCACTTTATCATACTTATTTTTACATCTTCATATTCATTTAGTTTAATTTCCAGTATATCTTTAGCATTGTCCATAGCAAAATTATATCTTCCAGCTTGATAGTGGTCATGACTTAATATAGAGCCTCCTACAATTGGCAGGTCTGCATTAGACCCTATAAAATAGTGTGGAAACTTCTCTACAAATTCTAGGTTTCTATCAAAAGTATCTTTATTTATAACCATTGGTTTATGTTCATCCGAAAGTACTATACTATGTTCATTGTAATAAGAATATGGAGAGTATTGTAAGTGATATTTACTATTTTTAAGTATTATTGGCACTGTTCTTAGATTTTGTCTTGCTGGATGATTTAATCTCCCTCTATATCCTACATTTTCTTTACATAATAAACATTGGGGATATGATGTTGTTTTAGCTTCTTTTGCTTTTGCAATTTCTTTTGGATCTTTTTCAGGTTTTGATAAATTTATAGTTATATCTAAATCTCCATATTCAGTATTTGTCTTCCAAGTTATATTTTGAGCTATTCTACTACTTCTTACATAATCACAATTTTTACTCAAATTATATAAATAGTCAGTCGCACTGATTTTATCTTCTTTATATCTTTTATTAAACTCTCTTATAACTTCCGATGGTCTAGGAATAAGCAAACTCATTATTTTTGTATCTAGTAAATCTCTATATAAAATTGTATTCTCTTTTAGTATATTTAATTCGTATGCATAATTTAATAATTTATTTATAATATCTTGTAAATCAGTTGATTCACATCCACCTTCTTCTATTATATATTCATCTAAGTTAAATAACTCTATAAGTGAGTTTCTTATATAATCAATATCCTCATAAAAGAATAGTTCTTTTTCTAATCCATAGTTTATAAGTCTTTCAAATTCAGTGTATATACTCATAGTAATCTCCTTTTCCTAGCCTAACTCACAAGTTCCATTTCCTATGTTAGCTATATAAAAGTCTGCTTTATATCCTATAATATCTTTGTATTTTTCTCCTACTTCTTTTATAAAGTCATCTTTCATATCTTTTTTTACTATAGACACAGTACATCCTCCAAATCCAGCACCTGTCATTCTCGATCCTATTGTAGCTTTGTGATTTAGTGCTAATTCTACTAGTGTATCTAGTTCTTTACCTGTAACTTCATAGTCATCTTTCAGTGAGTTATGTGAAGCTATCATAAGCTCTCCAAATTTTTCTATATTATTTTCTTTCAAAGCTTCTACAGCTTTTAAAGTTCTTTGATTTTCATATACCGCATGCCTTGCTCTTTTTATATTTATAGGATTAGTTATCAAGTATTTATTATTTTCAAATTCTTTTTCACTTAGTTCTCCCAATGAATTTATATTTAATTTAGTTTGAAGTTCTTTTAGTGCAGTTTCACACTCACTTCTTCTTTCATTATATTTAGAATCAGCTAGCCCTCTTCTTTTATTTGTATTTGCTATTATTATAACTTCATCTTTTAAATCTATATTTGCATAAGAATAATTTAAAGTATTACAATCAAGTAGTATTGCATTTTTTTCTTTTCCCATTCCTATAGCAAACTGATCCATTATACCACAGTTTACTCCTATGAATTCATTTTCAGCTTCTTGGCAGTATTTCACCAAATCTATTCTATTTATATTTAAATTAAATATATTGTCTAACATAACCCCCATTAAAAGCTCTATTGAAGCTGATGAAGATAATCCTGCTCCATTTGGTATATCTCCATAAACAACCATATCAAAACCTTTATCTATTTTATATCCTTTGTTTATAAGTACACTTATAACTCCTTTAGGATAATTAGCCCAATTATGTATTTCTTCATTTTCTAGTTTCTCTAAATTAAAACTTATAACTCCAAATTCATCAAAGTTTTTAGAGTACATATTTACAGTTTTATCATCTCTTAAAGCTATTGCTCCATATGTTCCAAAACTAAGAGCACATGGAAACACATTTCCACCATTATAATCAGTATGCTCGCCTATTAAATTTACTCTCCCTGGTGAGAAAAAAGTTCTCACATCGTTTTCTTTATTGTATATTTTTTTAAATAAATCTATCATAAATTTTCCCCTTTTTATATTTAATAATTTATATCGTTAATATATATACTTTCATAGATAATATAAGAAAATATAGTTAATAATACATATTAACTATATTTTCTACATTAAAAGCTATTTACCTTTTATTAATCAATCACTATTTCTTCTCTTCCTAGATTAACTTCACTTACTTCTTTATTATTAAATATTGCTAATCTAAATCCTAAATTAAATTCTTCAAATTTACATCTATGTTTATCTAATTGCCATTGTCCACAAGAATTTGTTCCTACTCCATTTTGCTTGTAATCTATATTAAACACTATATAATCTCTCTTATTTAAATCTATTGTATGTTTTGCATATTCTAAGTCAGTATCTTCATAATATGAAGCGCTAAAATCCAGTTTTTTATCAGCTATTGCCATTATACTCATTCCTCTGTCATTTCTTAAGCTAACCCATGAACACTCACTTCTATTTCCATTTTCTTGAGGTTTTACATAATTAGTAAATAAACCATCTACAGTATTTTCATATACTCCAAATAAATTAGCTTCTTTTGTATCAGAATATGACTCTCCTGGCCCTCTGCCTTTATACTTAACAGTTTCTAATTCCTTATTAACTTTCATTTTTAGCCCTATTCTAGGTAACATCTCTGGAGCATTTTCTATCATCCCTGAAGGAACTCCATTTACATTTATCAATATATCTCCACTTGGAAGTACTTTATATTCATAGCTTGATTTGTAGTGCCATGCAGAATTTGTACTTCCATTTATAGTTTCAACTTTAAATGTAAGTATATTATTATCTAAAGAATATTCTATATTTCTTACTACTTCATGCATTAAATGCATAAAGTGTTTTGTCTTGTAATCTTCAACAATATACATATCATTATCTATTGGTGCTCTCCAGAAGTTTAATTTTGGACCGTCTTCAATTAATGTATATCCATCTTTTGTAACTTTTGTTATATTACCTTTTACTAAGTCAAAGTTAACTTCAAAATTTTCCCCTTCTACTCTCAATATACAATGGTTCTTAACTACATTTAAACTTCCCTTTGGTATAACTTTTATTTTTTCAGTTTTTATAGGCAATTCAAATTGTGCATTTGCTAATTCATACCCTGCTTTCGCCCATTCTGTATCTTCTTTCAATACATATGATATATTTAAATAATATGTTGCTCCATCTGTTTTTTCAAAATCTAAATTATACGGTAATTTTATTTCGCAAGTTTCTCTTCCTTTAATTGATGGCATTTCTAATCTTCCACTTAAAATAATTTTATCGTCCTCTTTTATGTTATAAGTTAACTCTAATGTATTTAAATTTTTAAAATCATATCTATTTATAACACTTAATAAACCTTTTTCTAAATCAATAGACCTTGTTTGAACTGGCTCTATAACCTTCTTATATTCTAATAATCCTGGTGAAATACTTCTATCTGGCATTTTAAGACCATCTATACAGAAGTTTATATTACTTGGGTCATCTCCAAAGTCTCCTCCATATCTATAATACTCTTGACCATTTTCATCTATAGTGTGTATCCCATGGTCAAACCATTCCCATATAAATCCACCTTGTAATTTATCGTACTTATAAAATAGTTCTTGGTATTCTTTTAAGTTTCCTGGTCCATTTCCCATAGCATGACAATATTCACATAATATATGAGGTTTCTTTACATCATTAATTATTGTATCCATAGTAAACTTAGCATCTTTTTTCTCTAGCCAAGTGTACATAGTACTGTAAACTTCTGAAACTGGGCCATCTTCTTCTGAAACCCTAAAATCTCCTTCATAGTGAACTATTCTTGTATCATCTAGTTCTTTGCATCTTTTTGCCATAGCTTTGAAGTTACAACCAAAAGAAGATTCATTACCCAAAGACCACATAAGTATAGATGGATGATTTTTATCTCTTTGTATCATTCTTTCTATCCTACTTACATGTGCTAGTTCCCAGGCTGGGTCATCACTTATCCAAGAGTAGTTTCCTGTTAATTCAAATCCATGACACTCTAAGTCCGTTTCATCTATTACATATAATCCATATTCATCGCATAATTCATATAAATAGTGTGAATTTGGATAGTGAGCTGTTCTTACTGCATTTATATTGTGTTGCTTCATTAGTATAATATCTTTTTCTATTTCTTCTTTTGCAACAACTCTCCCATTTTTAGGATTGTAATCATGTCTATTTACCCCTTTAAATTTTATTGCAACACCATTTACTGTAAATACTTCTCCTTGTATTTCTATTTTTCTAAATCCAACTCTTTGTGGTATTACTTGAACTAAATCTTCATCTTTATAAACACTTATAATTAACGTATATAAGTTTGGTTCTTCTGCTGTCCATTTAAGTGGATTGTTAATTTCTTTTGATAAATTTACTTCTTTATTATCAGCTTCTACCATTTCTTCAAATACTACATTTTTATTAATATCTAGTAATTCTAAATTAATTTTTTGATTATTAAATTCTCTTAATTTTAAATTTACTTTTAAAGTTGCATTTATATAATTTTCATCTACGTCTGTAATTAGTGTTATGTCATTTACTCCATTTAATGGCTCAGTGTATAATTCTACATCTCTAAATATTCCACTTAACCACCACATATCTTGGTCTTCTAAATATGTTCCGTCACTCCATTGGTAAACTCTTACTGTTATTTCATTTTTGCCTACTCTTACATACTCTGTTATATCAAATTCAGCTTGTATCCTAGCTCCTTTGCTATATCCAACTTCTTTTCCATTTATCCATAAATTATACGATGAATCTACCCCATTAAACTTAATTATTACTTTTTCTTTTAACCAAGATTCATCTATATTAAAGTTTCTCTTATATATTCCTGTTGGATTTTCCGTTGGAACATATGGAGGATTTATAGGAAAGTTGTACCACAAGTCTGAGTAGTGCATTTTCCCATAACCTTGTAATTGCCAGTTGCCTGGTACTGTTATTTCATCCCAGCTATCTATATTAAAATCTTCCTTGAAAAATCCTTCTGGAGAGTATTCTGGAGCATTTAAAAATAAAAACTTCCAATTTCCATTTAAATTTTTATAATTATGTGTATATTTTTTTTCACTTGTTAAAGCTAATTTCTTAGATGGAAAGCTTAAAAAATGAGCCCTTGCATCTAATCTATTTATACCATCAATATTTATATTTTCCCAAAGCTTCATAATAAAAAAGTCCCCCTACATATATTTATAATAAAATTGTACTTTTGTTGTATTAACAAATTAAATATTTATCTTTTGACTTAATAGTACACGTTTTTATAAGTAATCATCAATATATTAATGTTTCATTAATTTGTACTATTGTTGCATATTAATTTGACATGTGAATATTTTTAAATTAAATTATTATTATATTAAATTTTAAAGGGGATTTATTATGAATAAAATAGGAATATTTTCAACAGATTTAAAGCCTAGTAATGAATTATATATATTTGAATGTGGATTTGAACATTGTACTCCTAGAGATCCTTATCAGTATGAACAAATAGATTATTATTTAATACATTACATAATTGAAGGTGAAGGTAGCTTTTTTATAAAAGATGAGGTTTATAATTTAAAAGCTGGTGATGGATTTATTATACCTCCTAGAACCGATAATAACTATTATCCATCTAGTGAGAATCCATGGAGCTATAGATGGATAGGTATAAATGGTTCTAAAGCCAAAGAACTTTTGTCTTCTTGTGGTTTTTTAGATGAAAATTTTATATTTAATTATTCTAAAGATGACAAGCTTAATAATTTATTTGAAAATGTGTATTTAAGTTGTTCAAATAATAATTTATTAGAAGGACTTGGATATTTGTATCAAATTTTATCTATACTTATAAATGATCACTCTACTTCTTTTAATAAAACTACATCACAATCTGAGAGTTATATTTCAAAATCAATAAGTTTTATAGAAAAAAATTATGGTGATAATATTTCAGTATCTGATATATCTTCTTACCTTAATATAGATAGAAGTTATTTTTATAAAATATTTAAACTTCATATGATGATAACACCTCAGCAATATATTATTGAGTATAAGTTAAAAAAATCCTGTGATTTACTTAGAAAAAGCAGTTATTCGGTAAATGATATTAGTAATTTATGTGGTTTTTCATCACAGTCATATTTTTCAAAAATATTTAAGAAAAATTTAAATATGACTCCTCTAGAGTATAGGTGTTTATTTATAAAGTAAAATGTGCCTTAAATAGATATTTAGCCTTAACCATTTCTTATCTATTTAAAGCACTTATTTTATGTTCTCTATATTCATTATGATTCTTGCTTAGCTTTTTTTACGCATGCTTTTGCTAATATATTTGTTGGATCTATAAAGTTTCCTTCAATACCTAACATACTCATTCCTACTGGAAGTTCTGTGCAACCTAATATTACATTAGTTGCATTTTTTTCTTTTAAATTATTAATAACCTCTATTACTCCTTCTTTATTAAAACTTTTCTCGCTTTGTTTTATACCATATATAAAATCCATTATGATACTTTGTTCATAGCAGTTAGGTTTTACAATTTCTATGTCATAATTTTCAAATACATTATCATATACTTTAGCTTTTATAGTTCCCGATGTTGCTAGTAGTCCCACTTTATTTATATTTTTGCTTTTTATAAATTTAGAAGTTTCTTCTATCATGTTTATTATTTCTATATTTACATTTTCTTTTATAACATCATAAAAGTAATGTGCTGTGTTACATGGTATAGCCAGAAAATCTGCTCCTATTTTCTCTAGGTTTTTGGCAGATTTCACAAGTTCATAAGTAGGGTCTTCTCCATCTCCCAATATAAAACTAGTTCTATCTGGAATTTGTGCATTATTATCTATCAATATATGAAGATGTTCTTTATCACTTTTTGCATTAGTTTCAAGCACTATTTTATTAAATAAATCAATAGTAGCTACAGTTCCCATACCACCTATTATTCCAACAGTTTTCATATATCCACCTCAATATAAAACTTACTCGTAAGTCCCAAATACTTTTATTTCTTTATTTTCAACCATAATTTTTCCTCTTGCTATAACAGTATCTATATCTAAGTTATTATCTAGTAAAAGTATATCTGAGTCTGAACCCTCTTTTATAATTCCTTTCTTAGGATATATTTCTAATGCTTTTGCAACATTTGAAGTTATATAAGTAAGTGCCTCTTCTATCTCAATATTTTCTTCTAAAACCATAAGTCTAAATTCATTGTGTAATGCTTTAACACTAGATACTCCTATTTTAAATAAATTCCCATATTCATCATAGTTAGACCAGCTTCCGTATCCATCTGAACTTATAGTAATATTTTCTTTAGGTATTTCTTTTTCTGTTGCTGATTTTATAACCTTTCTAGGACTTAAATCTTTATATATACCACAAGTCAAGTCTATTATTCCACCTTGTCTAGCAAATTCAAAGCTTTGTTCAAGTAGTTCTTTATTTCTATTGACATGAGTTGGTCTAAAAGTTTTAATTGGTATATCACTATTTTCTAAAGCTTCATTTATAGGATTTAACCCTCTTTTTCCATCTCCCATATGGCATACTAATATTCCAGCTTTTCCACTTATCATACCTGCGACTCTAACATCAGATGCGACTCTTTGCAATTCTTCATTTGTTAAAGTTGACGATCTATGATCTGATATAGCTATTTTACAACCTATTATCTCATCTATAAATACTATATCTTTTCTTATAGATTCAGTTAGTGTAACTGTTGGATATTCATATGATCCTGTATGTGTATATACACTTATTCCCTCTTCTTTTAATCCTTTAGCTTTTGATACTAAGTTTTCAACACTTCTTGTAGTTGCATCAGTACCTAAAAGTCCAACTACTGTTGTTATACCTGATGAAGTTAATTTGCTAAGCATTATTTCTGGTACTCGAGTCTTAAAGCTACCTTCTCCACCTCCACCTGTTATATGAACATGTTGATCTATAAACCCTGGTACTAATATTTTATTACTTCCATCTATAATATTTATCTTGTCATTTTTAAATTCTATATTTTTTTCTATCAAAATTATTTTTTCTCCACATATTAATACATCTTTTTTTCCTAAATGTTTTGGTGAATATATATCTACATTTTTAATTAATATCATAATTTAATCCCCCTTTTTACTTGTTTACTATTTTTTTATCTTCTTTATCTATTTTAGCTATACCAAATCCTGTTACTGCAAGTATTATAGCGAATATTATCCCTGTATAGTTAAGTACAGCCCAAGGTAAATACTCCATTGTTGAAACTCCAAGCGTTGATGCCATGTAAGCACCTGCTGCTGACCAAGGTACTAATGGTACAATTACTGTTCCAGAATCTTCTAATGTTCTAGATAAGTTTTTAGGATGTAACCCTTTTTTCGGATAGACATCCTTGAATAACTCTCCTGGTATAAGTATTGATAAGTAAGAGCTTCCTGTAACAAATGCAACTGTAAAGCAAGATATTATTGTAGATAATATTATTCCAAAAGTAGATTTTACTTTTGACATTAAAAGTTCTAATACTACATCTAACATACCTGCCACACTTACTATTCCTGCAAATCCCATAGCACAGAATATTAATACCGTTGTACTTGTTACTGACGCTACTCCACCCCTATTTATAAGTTTTAAAACTTCTTCTGATATTTCTCCTGTGTATCCCGTCATTGTTACATCAAATCCACCTACTAAAGCAGAAAATCCATCTACTAAACTAAATCCTTGTACTAATACTCCTAATATTATAGTAAGTATACTTGTTCCTAACATAGTTGGTATTGTAGGCCATTTTTTTACTGATCCTAATATTACAAGTGCTATAGGAAGTAATAATATTATGTTAAAATTAAACATTGAGTCTAATTGAGCGGTCATATTTGTAACCAATTCTGGTGTCGCTATTTCACTTACATTTGTTTTAAGACCAACAAATAGATATACAATTATTGAAACTATAGCTGCTGGTACTGTTGTGTATAACATATGCTTTATATGATCGTATAGTTCACTTCCTGCAGCCATTGGCGCTAAATTTGTAGTATCTGATAAAGGAGATAATTTATCTCCAAAAAATGCTCCAGCTACTACAGCCCCTGCTGTTGCTGGTAATGATACTCCAAGACCTCCTGCAATACCCATCATTGCAACTCCAATAGTTCCTGCAGCTCCCCATGAAGTTCCTGTAACTAAAGATAATATAGCTGAAGATATAAATGCTGTTACCAAGATAAACTTAGGATTTATAAGTTGAACTCCATAGTAAATTATCATAGGTACTGTACCTGCAAACATAAGTGATCCTATTAAAAAACCAACACTCCATAAAATTAGAGTTGCTGGAAGTGCACTTGCTATTTTGTCAATAATAGCCTTTTGCATTTCATCCCATGTATACCCTAACTTTAGAGCTATAACAGCTGCAAAGAATGCCGATATTACCATAATAGGTTCTATCTTCATTTTAAAATATCCATATCCTACAGCTAACGCCACTATCATGAATATTATCGGTGTTATCGCTTGTAATATAGATGGCTTCCTTCTTCCATTTTCAACTTTAATCATTTATCATACCCCCATTGTTCATATTTACTTAATATTTATTTGTTTATATTAGCAATATATATGCCATTTTTTTATACAGCTATAAATTTCCAAGTTTTTTCATTGTTTTATCTAAAATATTATTATTATTTTCTAAATTTTAATTATTTTCCGATAATTATATGTTGTTTGCAAATATAAAAAGGGTTAATACTAATTAGTATTAACCCTTTTTATATCCCATTTTCTATTAATTTTATCCCTTTATTTAGAATTTTTGTCCCTTTTATTCCTCTATTTATTTCTATATATTCATTTTCTTTCAACTTATTTAATATCCCTCTAATTCTACCTTCTCCTAAATTCAAGCTATTATCCTTAGCAATCTTACAGATTCCTCTTCTACCTATTCCAGTTTGTTTATATATTTGATACAATACCCATTGTTCATTTTCATTTAATTCTAAATTTCTTACAATTTCCTTAGAATCTTTATCATCATGTTTAGCATTATCTATAGTATCATTGTTTAGAAATTTACCTTCACTTAAATTTCTAAACATATACTGAGGTAAATCTTCTAGTTTTATTTTTATATTATTCTCTTTTATGTTAACTAAAAACTCTACAATGTTTACTAGTTCTCTTATATTCCCTGGCCAATTATAATTATTTAAAAAGTTCATGACATCTTCTTCCACAAAATTTTTTAAAGGTATAAATATCTTATGCTTTTTTAAATAATACTTCATAAGCAATTTTATATCACATTTTCTATCTCTAAGACTAATAGTATATAAAGGCATAACATTGATTCTATAAAATAAGTCCTCTCTAAACCTATTATTTTTAACTTCTGTTACTAAATCCTTATTAGTTGCAGCTATCACCCTTACATCTATTGGAATAACTTCACAACTTCCAACTGGTGTTATCTCTCTCTCTTGCAATACTCTTAAAAGTCTAGTTTGAAAATGATATGGCGCATCACCTATCTCATCTAAAAATATTGTTCCTTTATGAGCCTTTTTAAATAAGCCTACTTTCCCACCTTTTTGAGCACCAGTAAAAGCCCCTTCTTCGTACCCAAACAATTCGCTTTCTAGCAAATTTTCTGATAAAGCAGAGAAGTTTATAGCTACAAATGGGTTATCTTTTCTATCTGATTCATTATGTATCGATTGAGCTAAAATTTCTTTTCCCGTCCCACTTTCTCCTTGTATTAATATAGTAGAATTCGTTTTTGATATTTTTTTAGATAATTTTATCATTTTATTATGTTTATCATTATTGCCTATCATATCTTTAAAAGTATATTTAACATAATTTTTATTATATTTTTTCTTTCTTCTACGCTCTTCATCTAACTTTTCTATTACTGAAGAAGTCTCCAGTATTATCATATAACCCATTAATTCATTTTTAGAATATATAGTTTTTGTTGAGATAAATATTTCATTTTCATTTATAGTTGTTATGTCTTTATTTAAATTAGGAAACACTTTGTAAATATTTTTACCTATTATATCGGCTTTATATCCTAATATGTTCATAGCTACTTTGTTACATACTAATACTTCATCTTTTGCGTTAGTATATATAATTCCCTCAGTTGAATTATCCAATATATCTTTTAAGATTCTAGTTAACTTGGTACTTTTATTCGATATATTTACATACTTTTTATATTGGTTTACTATCTTTCTATAAAAATATGATGATATCAAATCTTGATAAATATCTAAATCCCCTAAATTTATAATAATTTCCATTATACTTACTATATCTATCTCTCTTGTACCTATATTTATTACTTTTTTTACTCCTTTAGGTACAAATTTTTCCTCCCCAGGAGTTATTGCTATATTTTGTAATTTATAGCTTTCTATTCCTGGATAATATGGATGATATATTAAATGTTCTGCACCATGTCCTATAAGTTGTCTTATAGCTATTTCACAAGTTTCCTTAGTATCATTTACTAATAATACATTTGTTCCCTTTTTTAAAGTGAATAATTTATCTAATAGCTCATACTGAATTACTCTCCTAACTATGACATAACTTTTTATATAATTTACCTTATTTAAAAATAAATTGGCTACATCTTCACTTGAAAATACAATTAAATCTGATTTTTTAATGTTTATTGTCTTGTCATGGATAGAATAATATTCTATTTTAATATTTTCTTTTAATATACTTTCAAGTTGAATCTTAAGTGAATTACCTGTTTCATCTCCTAAACTTATTACCGTAATTGTTTTCATGTATAATTCTCCCCAGATTATATAGTTAATTGTTTATTTTATAATATAATAAAAGACTATCAATGTACATCATTTTAAAGTACGTTGATAGTCTTTTATACTATTTACTGCTTTCTATAAGATATTTCATAGTATTCTTATCCATAGCTCCTGGTATGTATTGAGTTACATATCCCTCTTTGTCTATTATAAATGTTGATGGAAATGCACTTATTCCATATTGATAAAGTAAGCTTCCATCTTCATCCATAACTACAGGGAATGTGTATCCTTGTTGCTTTAAAAATTCAGTTATATGTTCTTTTGACCCTTCACGCCCCATATTAGGCGATGCTACTCCTAATATAACTACATCCTCACTATTTTTATCATATTCATTATAAAGTTCTTCTATATATGGCATTTCTTCTTTACAAGGAGGGCACCATGTTGCCCAAAAGTTTAAAAATACAGTTTTACCCTTATAATCGCTTAGTTTATGCTCTTTTCCATATTGATCATATAATGTAAAATCTACAGACATTACTTTTGACTCGTCTTCTTTACTTTCTAAATTTTGATTTTCTTGTATCTGCATTTCTTGTTTATTTACATGATTATAAAGGTTAATTCCCCCCTTCATAGACATAATCAAACCTGATAATATAAGTATTATACCGCCTATTTTTTTAATCAATTCCATATGATTCTTAATTTTATCCATAGTTTTAAATAGTTTGTTATAAAATATTGAAACTACTATAAACGGTAATATAAATCCTATTGTATATACTAATATAAGTAAATTTGAAGCTGCTATACTCTCAGAACTTGATGACATTATAAGAACTGATGCAAGTATAGGTCCTATACAAGGAGTCCATCCAAAGCTAAATGTAAATCCAAGTAAAAGTGCTGTTATAGGATTCATCTCTTTAGATTCCATTTTAAATCTTTTCTCTCTATTTAATAAAGTAGATTTTATAACTCCCATATAAAATAATCCCATAAAAATTATTATTAATCCACCAATAAGCATTATTAAATCCTTATTAGTATCAAAAAATGATTTTAATACATTTACTGATGAACCTAGAATAAAAAATGTTACAGATATTCCAAGCGTAAAAAATATGGTATTTTTAAATAATGAACTATATATAAAATTACTTTTTTCACTCTTTAAATTATCTATACTACTATTTGATAACATACTTAAATAAATTGGAAGTATTGGCAGTATACACGGTGAAAAAAACGATAGTATACCTTCTATAAATACTACAATCAAGTTCAAATTTTCCATAATCATCCTCCTTTGATTTTTTTAGATTTTTATTAATTGTACCAATTTTCATACTAATTGATAATAGGTTACTTTTTAGTAACTATATTATCAATTATATATTAATAACTTTTCATATAAAATAATAAATAGCCTATAAAGATTCATTTTTAATCTTTATAGGCTATTTGCTAGTTTACTTTCTTTAGTCCAAATCCACTTTCTGAAGTTATTTTAATATCTATTTTACTTTTTTCTTTTATATCATTTATATCTATTTTAGGTTGTATACTTGCATTTAAAGGATATCCATCTTTTTCGTATTTAAGCACTGTGTTGTAATCTTCTTTTATTCCTCCACCACTAACAGTTACTATAATATCATTATATCCATTTGTAGAGTTTTCACTTATTACCATTGGCATATTAACTAGTGTTGTTTTGGATATAAATTCGTACTTATCGTCTTTTTCATCAAACACTAACATAGTTGCGCCTCCACTACCACTAAAATCTTTTCCCCAAAGGTATGCAATTGTTTCATAGTCTTTATCATTATCTAAATCTTCATAAAAATACACATATCTGTTTTCATCACTTTGAGTTGCTTTAGTTTCTTTTAATATAGCTTCTTCTAAAGAAGGATTTGCTTTACTATTATCTTTTGTAGGGCTACATCCTATACTTATACTAGAAATTAATATTGTTAATAAAATTAAGTTCATATTTTTCATGTTTTTACCTCTCATTTTAATTTATAGTTATATACAAATTATTTCCTTAATTTGCTTAAATAATACTAATTCTATACACAACAAAAAACTGGTATAAGATAGTTTATCTCATACCAGTTTATAATTTTATAATCCAGTTTCTTCAAATTTTTCATTCATAAATTCTGTTATATTATGGAATACCTTTTTAAATATAACTAACGATAGGAATATTATAAAAAATATTGCTAACATCTTTAAATCATGATATACAGCTGGCATACTAGGACCTGCTATAGCCTCTCTAAATCCATCTATTGCATAAGTAAATGGCCAGAACGGTTGTAATACTTCAAATATCTTAGGATTTGTTTGTATTGGATATATACCTCCAGACCCAGCAATTTGAAATACCATAATAAATACAGCAAGAGCTTTACCAACATTTCCAAATAAAGAAACTAGTGTAAATATTATCGTTGTAAATAGCACCGATGATACAATTGTAAATAAGTATAATAATGGAATACTTACAGGTGCTTGGAATATAAATATATTTCCTGTTGCAATTATTAATGACTGTATTAAAGATACTGTCATAAATGTAAGCATTTTACCAAAGTGTTTTTGAACTAAATTTGTATGTTCTCCCTCTAGTTCCTCACACTCTGTAGTAAGTAATGATGTTGATAATAAAGCTCCAACCCATATAGCAAGAACTGAATAAAATGGCATTAGTGCAACTCCAAATATTCCTGCCTTATATAACTCTTCTGTTTTAACATTAACAGGAGATGATATAAAGGATGCTATATCTTTTGAATTTTTATTTAATGTTGAAATTAATTTATCTAAATTTTTATCTGTTAATACTTTTGTTTTATCTATTAATTTATCTAAATCTTTTTCAAATTTGTCTAGCTCTTTAGAAATATTTTCTGCTTGCTTCACTGCAACATCGCTACTTGATATACCATAACTTGAAAGTGCATTTAACTGAGGTACTATAACATTTATACTTTGTAATACATTATTTATATTATCCGAGCTAGAAATCATAGCATCTCCTACACTATCTAGTGTACCAGATATATCTGTTGTAAAAGTAGAACTTATCAAATTCAACTTATTATTAAATGAATTTGATAAATCATATAAAGAATTAAGTTGTTCGTTTATTTTCTCCTTATTTTCACCACTTTCAAGCAGTGATTTTATATTATTTAATTTCTCACTTTCTGAAGAAAGTATGTCTTTCAATTCATTAAGTGAATTTATTGTATTTTGAATCTTATTACTACCATGTGTAGTATTTAAGTTCTCAAGCCCACTTATAAGCTTGTCTATTGCACTTTGCATAGACGAAATCAATTTCATTGTAGAATCTATAGAACTTTGTATATTTTCAGTTGATGTACTATCATTAATGCTTTTTAAATTATTAATTTCACTTTGTAGCTTTGTATGTATATCATTTATAGCTGCCATGTTATTATTTAAATTTTGAGAAGCATTATTTACATTACTTTGTGTTGCTGTAACTAAATCTTTGCTGTTACTTACTACATTTTGTAGGTCATTTACCTCTTTGGTTATTTGAGGAAGATTTCCTTTTGTATCATTTAAATATTTTTTTAATGTATCAGCATGAGAATTAGCTTCCTTTACATAACTATCAATCTTTTCTAAGTTATTGTAAGTACTATTTAATGCATCTTTCAATTCTATTATTTGAGGTTTATTGTCCTCTAGCTTAGTTCCTAATGACGATAAAAATGCAAAAGCTTCTTCATTTACTGTATCAACAAAATTAGCTTTTATCTCTTCTACTAATTTATCCTTAGCAACATCCGTTATTTTAGTTGCTATTGCATTTGCCTTTTCATTAGCCTTATATATTATATTTGGCTTTTGAGGATCTGATGTAGTAAGCGTTGCTAAATCTTTAGAGAAATCGCTAGGTATCTCAATTAATGCGTAAAACTTTCCTTCATTTAATTGATAGTTACCTTGCCATTCATCTACAAATTGCCAACCTATATTATGATCTTTTTTTAGTTCAGCTACTATTTCATTTCCTACATTTACAAATTTACCATTAACTGAAGCTCCTTCATCTTGATTTACTACTGCAACTGGTAAATTTCCTGTATTTACATATGGATTCCAACATGCCTTTATGTTTACCCATGCATATAACGATGGTATTAAGCAAAGCACACATACAATTATAAAGGCAGCTGGAATAGTTACTATATTTTTTAAATCTCTTAAATAAATTTTAAAAATCTTTTTCATATTCTCACCTCTATAATTACTCTGCTAATCCAGATTCTTTAAATTCTTTTTCAAACTTAGTAACAGTATTATTAAGTTTTTCTTTTAAGAAGTATCCTATTAATATACTTAAAACAGCAAACCCTATTAGTATAACAACATTAAACATAACTGTGCTTAAAAGAGGTCCTGCTATAGCTTCTCTTAAGTTGCTTAACGTATAGGTAAATGGGAAAAATGGTTGAAGTATTCTAAATATTAAAGGGTCTACCTGTATAGGATATGTTCCCCCAGAACCTGCAATTTGCATAACCATCATTACTATACCTATAGCTTTACCTATATTTCCAAATAGTGATACTAATGTGTATAAAATAATTGTAAATACTGCAGAAGATAATACTGCTGTAAATATAAATAAGAATAAGTTTTCAGTTTGTACTCCTAATACAAACTTATCACCTAATGCTACTATGAAACCTTGTATCATAGCTAAAAATACAAAAGTTATCATTTTACCAATATATCTTTCTTTTATAGTTAAATCATTACATCCTTTTGCTTCTGTTTTTAATAATGATACGAGTACTATTCCTCCAACCCATAATGCAAGAGTTGTGTATATAGGTGCCATACCAGAACCATAATTTGCTATAGGATAAATTGGCTCTGACTTTAAATTAAATGGATTAGATATATAATTTCCCATAAGCTGCGGTTTACTTTGAAGTATAGCTATTATACTATCTAAATCATCATCATTAACCTTTTTTAGTTCTGTACTTAATATATGTATTACATCTTTAAATTGATTTAATTTAGAGTCTAAATCTTTAGTCATTTCTGCTGTTAAATTACTTCCTTTTGATGCGTATCCTAACATATCATTAACAGCTTGAACTAAACCTTTAGAACTTCCAACTAATGTTGCTGCATCTTTAGTTGCTGTAACTAAACTATCAGCTGTATTGTTTAATGCTGGTCTAACTTCTGAGTCATATGAGTTTATTGCATTATTAACATTACTTGATAAATTACTTGTTGTAGAATTTATAGAATCTAATGTAGATTTCATAGATTCTAATGATCCATCTAATTTACTTTTTAGTGTAGCTAATTGATCTTGTTCATTGCTTAGTTGATCTTTTATCTTGTTTAAATCATTTATTAACTTAGTAATTTTTTCATTAGGTTTAATATTATTAAATTGATCTAAATATTTAATAATAGAGTCTATTTGTGATTTACTATTATTTATTTGTTTATCAATTTGAGATATAGCATTTTCTATAGTGTTTTTAGATATTGAGTCACTATTATTTAAGCTACTAACTATATCTTTTATTTGATTATTTTCATTGTTAATTTGATTTAAAGTTGATTTAATACCATCAAATGAATTATTTAAATTATCTTTTATATTAGCTATATTTTCACTTGTACTCATATTTGAGTCTGCCACTGCATTTATTCCACTTGTTACTTGTGGTAATGTAGATTGTATGCTTTTTAAATATTCTGTTAAATTCTTAGAATTACTATTTACACTTTCAAGTGCAAAGTTTACAACATCCATATGTTCATCAAGCGCTATTATAGCCTTTTTAAGCTCAATTATTTTATCTTTGCTATCTTCAACATCTTTTCCATAAGTATTTAACTCTGAAAAAACAGTTTTATTTACTGTAGCTATAAAATTAGCATTTATTTGATTCACAAGAGTTTCCTCTGCTACTTCAGTTATTTTACCTGCAACTGGATTAGATTTTGTATTTACTTTGTATATTATAGTAGGTTTTTTAGGTTTTCCAGTTGTTACACTTGTTAAGTCTTTTGTAAAATTGCTAGGTATCTCTATCATTGCATAATAAGTTCCATCCATGACTCCCATATTACCTTTTTCGGAACTTACAAACTTCCATCCTATTTTCTTATTTTTTCTAAGTTCACTTATAACATCATTTCCTACATTTAGTTTTTTACCATCTAAAGTTGCTCCCTTATCATTGTTTACTATTGCAATTGGTACTGTACTAGTATTTTCATAAGGATTCCAACATGCTTTTATGTTTACCCATGCATAAAGAGATGGTAATAAGCATACACCTATGATTATAATTAGTGCTACAGGGTTTTTAGCTAGATTTTTCATATCTCTTTTGAAAACCAGAATTCCCTTTTTCATAATTACCTCCATATTTTATTTGAGATTTTTGTTAGAAATCTAAGCATCAACGTATACAATATTATAACACTTTTTCATCAATAAATTAACAATTATTGTAATTTATTTCAATTTAAAATATTTGCATAATAAAAGACAGGTTATTATTTTTTAACCTGTCTTTTGTTTTATAATTTTTTAATTATTCTATAGCTATAGCTCTTACTGGTGATCCATCTGCTTCACTTAACTTTAAAGGTAATACACTTAATGTGAAATACTTACTTTTCACACTATCTAAATTGCATAGATTTTCTATACTTATTATGTTTTTAGACAATATAGTCTTATGTACTATAAACTCTTCGCTATCTACACTATCAATAGATATAGCATCAATACCTATTCCTTTTAAATTGAATTTAGAAATCCAGTTTACGCATTCTTCATCCATAGTTGTAAAGCCCTTAAAGTATTTATCTTCTCCCCAATATTTTTCCCATCCTGTTTTAATTATTATAAATTCACTATTTTTAATTTCTTCTTCATATAATTTGATATCTTTTAATTCTATTTTTGATTTACTTGTAAAATCTAATATAGTTGCTCTTCCTATAAAGTTACTTATATGTAATTCATCGAGATAAGACGACTTTTCTAGCATGTGTGCCGGAGCATCAATATGAGTACCTACGTGAGAGTACATAGTCAATTTTGATTCTCTAAATCCATCTTTTTCTAACGTGTTAGCTTTCTTTATTTTAGGTTTTTCTGTACCTGGGTAAACTGTCATATCTTCATTTATATAATGTGTTAAATCTACAATATTCATATTAACTCTCCTTTTATTTAAAATATTTAACTTTTAGTACTATTAACACTCTATTCATATAATTGTTTTTTTAGTTATTCTATTCATATATACTTTTCATTTATTAATTATAATTAATTTATTTTTTAATCTTTACTAAGATTTTATATGTATGCTTTTATTTTTTCAATATTGTTATCTTTTTAATAGTTTATTTTTAAAATATTAAATATGATATTCCTACTAGGAATTTGTGTACCTATTATCCCAACTCAAAACAAAATGCCCTATAGATTATAAAATATATTTTCTTAGGACATTTTGTTTTTAATTTATATTACCAACTAAGTATATTTTGTGTCACTATGTCTTTATATCTATTAAAACTTACTTGCTTTGAATTTTCATTAAATAATTTATTGTATATCAATCTGTCCTCTTCTAATTCTTCTATTACTTGTATATCATTATTTATATAACTTTCTAACCTATATATAGTAGAAATAACTCTTGATCTTACTCCTCCTAATCTTATATCTATAACTTCAAACCCCTGACCTTTTCGTTCTTTATACAATATCTTTCTATAAGATTCTTGTAAGTTATCTATTCTATTTATCAATTCTTTTAAATCTACATCACATATTTCTTTTAATTTTAATATATTTCTTTCTAAATATGCCTTTCTTATTTTTACTCCTATTATTGATTTTATAGAAAGTACTCTAGCTAAATTTGCATATAATTTATACAATTTGTAAAATTTATCATTATCTCTAGCTTTGTTAATTAACTTTTCGGATAAATCCATATAGTAATTTTCTATAAACTCAATTCCTTTTAACTCTATTAAATCTTCTATATGAGCATCAAAAGCTCCTAATAATATATCTTGATATAGTAAATATTTTGATGGATTTACAGTTCTAAGATTTTCGCTATCCCCTTCTTCTATTTTGTCTAAGTCCTGTATAATAAAAAAATCTTCTAAATTTAATTTTGTTAAGAATTTGCATTTGTCACTTATATCTTTCATATTTACATTATTTGAGTATGCATGTTCTGAAAATAGTATTAATCCTGGAATTATAGTATCTATAGGTGTTTCATCTGAGTCATCGCCCCAAATAGTAGCTATTACTCTTTTTATATTTTTTTCTTTACAAACTGAAATAGCTTCATTTGTAGTTTTAAAAGTTTTATCATAACATGGAACTAATCCTGTCCATTTCCATATGCCTCCCGCAAATATTATCTCATTATTCAGTTCACTTCTTATATCTATTAATTTTTCATAACTTTCTTTATCATTATGATAGTAGTCCCAATATACCAATGATAAGTCCTTAGGTATTGAATTTATAATTTCTTTTTCTATAACTGTATCTAAATTATAATAAGTCCCATTTGGTGAACCAATTCTAAAAAACATATCATCCCACATCATAGGTTTGAAATTATACTTTTTACATATTTCACACACTTTGTCCAAATGTTTTGTCATAATACTGTAATGGTTTTTATACCCATTTTTATCTAGATATTTTCCTCTACCTAAACCAAAAGCTTCATCCATTCCTATATGTATCTTATTACTTTTAAAACAATCTCTTAAATTTCTAATCATACATTCTATAAATTCATAAGTTTTATCTTCCCCTACAATTAATACATCATCGGTGTCTTTTATGTCTTTTGCATAATCCCATTTAAGAGTTTGTTTTAAATGTGCTAGTGTTTGTATACATGGTATAACCTCTATTCCTAAAATTTCTCCGTAATTAGTTATTTCTTTTAACTCCTCTTTTGAATATTTACCCCTTAAATATCCAAAGTATGGATATTCTGATATTTCATACGTATCTTCTGTATATAGCATCATTTCATTAAATCCAAGTATTGCCATATTAACCATAATATCTTTTAACTTATCTATTTTATAAACTGCATTCCTAGATACATCTATCATAGGCCCTATATATTTAATTTGTTGAATTTCTTTTATATTAAATTCTGTATTTGTACTATTTTGAATGTATATACTTAGTGCTCTAAACAAATGATTTTTACATTTATATTTTATTATCCCTTTACTTATTTCAATGTCTATTTTTTCATCTTCATCTAACTTATGTATATTTACTTTTTCACCTTTTACATCTATTTCAAAATCTATAACTCTTTTTAATTGCAATAAATCATTTATTGTTTTTTCATCAATCCCTATTAAATTCAGTTTCATTTTCATACTCCTTTATATATTTTAATTTTAGTATTTGAATTACAATAACGCTTACTTTTTCATTATAAATTTTTTGTATATTTTTAATTATGATATTAATTATCAATAAATTACTTATCAAAAAAACCTTTACATAATATTTTTTTAAGACTATAATGATTTTGAAGTTACTTAAGTAATTCAACTAAAAATAAATAGATTAACTAGGGGTGCCATCTTGGCTGAGAGATGAATTTTATTCATTAACCCTCCGAACCTGAAGTAGTTAGAACTACCGTAGGAAAGTTATTTTCTTGAGATTATGATAATGACTATATTTTTTATAGTACATTTCTATAATACATAGCTAAAAAGCTTTGCCCTACGGCAAAGCTTTCTTTACGTTTAAGAATATTATGCTTAAATAATATTTTTAAAAATACATAAAAAAGGGGATTTTAAAATGAATTACACAACTCAAATGGATGCTGCTAGAAAAGGAATTACTACTAAAGAAATGGAAATTGTAGCTAGAAAAGAAAATATTGATGTAGAAATTTTAAAAAGTTTAGTTGCAAGTGGTCAAATTGCTATACCTTCTAATAAAAATCATACATCCTTAAATCCTGAAGGTGTTGGTCAAAATTTAAGAACAAAAATTAATGTAAATCTAGGTATATCAAAAGATTGTTACGATATAGATGAGGAAATGAAAAAAGTAAAACTAGCTTTAGATATGAAAGCTGAAGCTATAATGGATTTAAGTTCTTTTGGAAAAACTGAAGAATTTAGACAAAGATTAATATCTGATTCTAGTGCTATGATAGGTACAGTACCTATTTATGATGCAGTTGGATTTTATGATAAAGAGCTAAAAGATATTACAGCTCAAGAGTTTTTAGATGTAGTTAAAAAACATGCCAAAGATGGAGTTGACTTTGTAACTATACACGCTGGTATAAATAGAGAAACTGCTAATGTATTTAAAAGAAATACTAGACTTACGAATATAGTTTCAAGAGGTGGTTCTTTAATGTATGCTTGGATGGAGTTAAACAACAAAGAAAACCCTTTCTTTGAGTATTTCGATGAACTTCTAGATATATGTGAAGAATATGATTTAACTTTAAGCCTTGGAGATGCGTTAAGACCCGGTTCTATAAATGATTCTTCTGATGCATGTCAGATAAAAGAATTAATGATTTTAGGAGAACTTACGCTAAGAGCTTGGGATAGAAATGTTCAAGTTATTATAGAAGGCCCTGGTCATATGTCTTTAGATGAAATTCAAGCAAATATGTTACTTGAAAAGAAACTTTGTCACAATGCTCCATTCTATGTTCTAGGCCCTATAGTTACAGATATAGCTCCAGGATACGATCATATAACAAGTGCTATTGGTGGTGCTTTAGCTGCTAGTTGTGGTGCTGACTTTTTATGTTATGTAACACCTGCCGAACATTTAAGACTTCCTAACTTAGATGATGTACAGGAAGGTATTGTTGCTACTAAAATAGCTGCTCATGCTGCAGATATAGCTAAAAAAATACCTGGATCTAGAGACTGGGACAATAAAATGAGTAAAGCTAGACAAGCCCTTGACTGGGAAACAATGTTTGATCTTTCTATAGACCCCGAAAAAGCTAGAAGATACAGAAAAGAGTCTACTCCAGAACATAGTGATAGTTGTACTATGTGCGGAAAAATGTGTTCTATGAGAAATATGAATAAAATAATGCAAGGAAAAGATTTAAATATATTAAGAGCGGATAATTAGATATGTACATTGATAATATGGATAAATATATAGAAGAGTGCGGTGTTGTAGGTCTATTTTCTACTGATAAAGTAGACCTCTTCCCTACTCTTTATAATTCACTCATAACTATGCAACATAGAGGACAAGAAAGTTGTGGAATAGCTTACTCTAATACAGATAATATCACTTGTTATAAAAATATGGGACTTGTTAATGAAGTTTTTTCTAATAATAAATTCAACAAATTAGAAGGTTACTTAGGCATAGGCCATGTTCGATATTCTACCTTTGGAGAAAGTAATGTAGTAAATGCTCAACCTATTTTAGATAAGTTTTCTTTAGGTAGTATTGCTATAGCTCATAATGGAAATATCACTAATGCCTCTATCTTAAAGAAAGAGCTAAAAAATTTTAAATTTAATACGACTTCAGATTCGGAGGTTATTTTAAAACTTATACAAAAATATTATGATACATCTATGGAAAAAACATTAGCTTCTATTGTAAATAAATTAGAAGGTGGATTTTCATGTGTACTTCTTACAAATAATGAGTTATATGCTTTTAGAGATTTACAGGGTATACGCCCACTTTGTATAGGAAAAGTTAATAATGCTTTTGTAGTATGTTCTGAAAGCTGTGTTTTAGATATTTTAGGAGGAGAATTCATAAGAGATATATTACCTGGTGAAATTTTAAAAATTGATTCTAATGGTGTAAAAAGCTTTAAGCTATCTAAATATGCTAAATGTAATACTTGTGCTTTTGAGTATATATATTTTTCTAGAATTGATAGCATTATAGACGGAGTTAGTGTTTATAATTCTAGATTTAAAGCTGGTGAAACTTTATATAATGAACATCCTGTAGATGCAGATATTGTTATAGGTGTTCCCGATTCAGGAATAACTGCAGCACTAGGATATTCTAAAGCATCTTCTATACCTTATACTACAGGATTTGTAAGAAATAGTTTTGTAGGTAGAAGTTTTATAAAGCCATCTCAAGTAAAAAGAAATGAAACAGTTTCATTAAAATTAAATATTATTAAAGAAAATATAGAAGGTAAAAGAGTTGTTGTTGTTGATGATTCTATGTTAAGGGGAACTACCTGTAAGAAAATAGTATCTCTTTTAAAAGATGCTGGTGCTAAAGAAATACATTATAGATTAGCTTCTCCTGTAGTAAAATCTTCTTGCTGTTTAGGAATTAACACTTCAAACACAGAGCTTCTAGGTTCCAGTATGAATTTAAATGAAATATGTAAATCTGTAGGTGTTAATAGCTTAGGTTATATAAGTATAGATGGGTTCATGAACTCTTTAGGTAACAAGAAAAATGCTTGTTTAAAATGTTTTCTTAAATATAAAAAACTGTCTTAATTATTTTTAAGACAGTTTTTTATATTACTACAATAAATTGAGTACCTTCATCTATTCTGCTATTTACTAAAATACTTCCATTATGTATATCTACAATTTTCTTAACAATTGATAAACCAAGTCCACTACCTTCTATTTTTCTAGACTCATCAGCTTGATAAAATCTATCAAATATCTTTTCTATTTTGTCATAACTAATACCACTGCCATAATCTCTAATACTTACATTGATTTTATTTTCTACATTTTCTATGTTTATATCAATAGACTTATTTTCATAGCTAAATTTTATAGCATTGTTAATTAAGTTTATCCATACTTGCTCTAACAGGTCTTTATCTGCATATATCTTTGTTTTAGGTAAGTTTATATTAAAGTTAATATTTTTCTTAGCCCACTGATTTTCCATCATAAGAATTACTTTTCTTATCTGTTCATCTAGATAAAAATTTGATTTTTTTATTATATTTTGCTCATTATCCAAAGTTGTTAACTTTAACAAATTCTCACTTAACTTTGATAATCTTCTACTTTCCTCTTCTATTATCTTAGCATAACTTTTTTTATCTTCATCATCTAAGTAATCGCTTTGTAAAAGTGTTGAAAATCCCATTATAGAAGTTATAGGTGATTGAATTTCATGAGATACATTAGCTACAAATTCTTGCCTCATTTGTTCTGTTTTTCTTATTTTTTTTACCATTGAGTTAAAATTTTTAGTAAGTTTTGATATTTCATCCTTTCCCTTAGCTTCTATTTTCATTTCAAAGTTTCCACTTTCAACTTCTTTAGAAGCAATAGTCAAGATTTTAATTCTACTTACAATAGTCTTAGCTAATACGCTAAACATAACAACTCCTGTAAATATTATGATTATAAAGTTTATCTTTATAGGTATACTCACATCAAAAAAATGTTCTACTAAATTTATAGTTATATATACATAATAACTATCATTTTTAAATTCAAATGGATATCCTACTGTAGGCATATTTTTTATAGGAAATTTACTTGGCTTAATTTGGTTTATATATATCTTACCTTCGTCTAAGGTTTTTATAGATTCTTTTGTAACTTTTAAATTTTCTCCATAAACTTTTATTAGTTTTCCATTCTTATATATATTAATATTATATGGTGAAAAAACACTAGTATTTAGTATATCATCAAAATTTTCTTCACTTTGATCTTTGTAAAGTACTTCTACATCTTTAGCCGTAGTTAAAAGTTTATTGCTTAAATTATCATATATTTTGTCAAAATATAGATTATAATTCAACTCAAAACTCAAGAAAATCCCTATAATTATAGTAAAAATAAAAGCTATTACAAGTTTAAAATATATGCTCTTTCTCACTTTATTACCTCTAACTTATATCCTAATCCTCTAACTGTATTTATATTTACTCTAGACTTTTCCAATTTTTCTCTTAGCCTTTTTATATGTACATCTACAGTTCTATCATCACCTTCATAATCTATACCCCAGATATCTTTTATAAGTTCATTTCTAGTGAATATTTTACCTTCAAAACTACTCAATTTAAACAATACCTGAAATTCCTTTAGTGCTATAGGTACTTCTTCATCATTTATTTTAAGTGAACACTTATTGTAATCTAATTCAATATTTCCTATTTTTATTATATTTTTTGAAAAAATCTTGTACCTTCTTAACATTGCTTTTACTCTAGCTACTAGCTCCAATAAATCAAAGGGCTTGACGATATAATCATCAATCCCCAATTCAAATCCTTTTAACTTATCTTGTGATTCACATTTTGCAGTAACCATAAGAATTGGCATATCATAGCTTTTTCTTATATCTTCTGTTAATGAATACCCATCTTTTATAGGCATCATTATATCTATAATACTTAAATCTATTTTTTTATTTTCTATAATATCTAAAGCTTCCTGCCCATCACTTGCTTCATATACGTTAAAGTTTTCTTTTTTAAGTATAACTGATATTAACTGCCTTATATTTTTATCATCATCTACCACAAGTATGTTAACCATAACTTCATCCTTTCATATTCTATTACTCACTCTTTAATGCTTGTATTGGTTGTAATTTAGAAGCTTTATTAGCTGGCATTATCCCAAATACAACACCTACAAATATAGAAAATCCTAAAGCTACTCCTACTACACTCCAAGATATAGCTCCACTAATCCCCATAATATAATATATTATTTTAGCTCCTACTATACCTATTATCGCACCTACTATACCACCTAGTAAACTAACTATTGTAGATTCTATTAAAAATTGAATTAGTATAGTTTTTCTTTTAGCTCCTAGCGCTTTTCTTATTCCGATTTCTTTAGTTCTTTCAGTTACAGATACTAACATTATATTCATAATACCAATTCCTGCAACTACTAATGATATCCCTGCTATACTTCCTAAAACTATAGTCATAGTTCCTTGTATAGATTCCATAGTATCTAGTATAGCTTGTTGATTAAACACTACATATAAATCTTCATCTGAAAATTCATCATATAGCATATCCTTTGTTTCATCTTCTATATATGGTGTATCCTCAGCACTTTTAGCACTTATATACATTTCTTCAACACCTGTATTTTTAAGAAGTCTTTGTCCACTTGTTATAGGAACAAAAACTCTATTATCACTAGTATTCATCATAGCATTTTCATCTTTGTCCATAACTCCTACTACTTTATAAGGTATAGAATTTATATTTACATACTCTCCTATTGGACTTCTGTCATTAAATAAATCTTTTGCTACATCATTTCCAAGAACTACTACCTTACTATTGTAATCTAAATCTATTGGAAGTAAAAATCTACCTTCTTTAAGATTTAAATCCTTAGCCTCCTTGTAAGTATCTGTAGTTGCAACAGCACTTATATCTTTACTTTGGTTGTTAGCACTTACAGTTACCTTACCACTAGTTGCTTGTGCTATATAGTCTATGTTATCTATATCTTCAAATTTCTTACTATCTTTATAACTTAATATTTTATTTTGTTGGTTTGGTAAAATATTTACAGTTACAAGATTTGAACCTAATCCGCTCATTTGTTCATTCACACTTGATTGCATTCCTTTAGCAACTGATACTAATAAAGTTATACTAGCCACACCTATTATTATACCAAGCATTGTAAGAAGTGTTCTCATTTTATTAGATACTAACTGTCTAAATGCCATTTTGAAATTTTCATAAAAACCCATGTCTTACCTCCTTTATTCGTAAAGTCTACCGTCTTTTATACGAATTTTTCTATGCGCTTGATTTGCTATTTCATTATCATGAGTTATCATTATTATCGTTCTACCTTCTTTATTTAAATCTTTTATTATGTTTAATATTTCTTCACTAGTTTTACTATCTAATGCTCCTGTTGGTTCGTCTGCTAATAATATTTGAGGATTAGTTGCTATGGCTCTTGCTATTGCAACCCTTTGCTGTTGTCCTCCTGATAACTGATTTGGCATATGTCCTTTTCTACTTTCAAGCCCTACTTTTTTAAGTGCATCTGTTGCTAGTTTTTTTCTTTTACTCGGTGATATACCTTGATACATTAATGGTAATTCAACATTTTCTAATGCACTTAATTTATTAAGTAAATTAAATTGTTGAAATATAAATCCAATCTTTTTATTTCTTATTTCACTTAAATCATCATCGCTTAAATTTTCTATATCTTCATTGTCTAATAAGTATTTTCCTTCATCAGCTAAATCAAGACATCCTAATACATTCATAAAAGTTGATTTTCCTGAACCTGAAGGTCCAACTATGGCTACAAATTCACCTGTTTTAATTTTGAGAGATATATCATTTAATATAGTTAATTTTTCTTCTCCTAATTGATAACTCTTGTATACATTTTCTACATTTATTACATAATTGTTCATACCTACCTCCAAGTTATTTAGAATTATTATGAGGCATCATATCAAATGGAGACTGAGGTAAACTTATTTCTTTTTCAGGTAGCTTAACCTCCTCGCCTTCATTTAAGCCTTTTGTAACTTCTATATAGTCTTCATTATGTATTCCAACATTTACATCTTGTTCTTTAGAATTTTTAGGTACTACAACATAATAATCATCTATATTTTCTTTATTAACTGCTTCTATTGGAACATATAATACATCATCTTTTTGTTCTACTAATATACTTGCACTTGCATTCATACCTGGTTTTATTTTAACTGTGTTTAAATCGCTAGTTTCTATATATCCTTCTTGGTTATTAGATGTTTTTACCTTGTACCAGTCATCTTCTTTATCAAGAATTTCTACACTATCTCCATCTATTAATTTGATTACTGTATCTGAATTACTTGATGAATCTTCTTTTAAATTAACTACATCTTTATTTATTATACCGCTTTGATTTGGCTTTATTTTAATATCTGTTAGATCATCTTTTTCTATATAACCTTGTACACTATCTTTTGTAGCTACTTTATAATAATCTCCATCTTCTTTTATAAGCTCTACTTCATCATCTTTTTCTAAGTTTGCTACACTTATGTAATCATTTGATTTTCCTTGTCTTATTTGTGTATCTTTATTTACTTTAGCTATCTCTTTTACATCTGTAGGTAATGAAACTTTAATCATAAAATTAGATACTCCATTTACCACTGTTCCCTGTGGAGATACATCTGTTACAATTCCATAAAATACTTCATCTGGAAATGCATCTAATTTTATTTCTACACTTTGATTGACTGCTACCTTATCTATGTCTAATTCATCAATTTCAACTTCTAATTCTAGTTCATCATAATCTGGGTTAGTTTTATCCTTTAAGGCAACAACCCCACTTCCTGCTACAGTTACTTTTATATCTCCTCTTTTTACTTTTGCACTTTGATTTTTAGCCTCATTTACAATTGCTTTTGCATCATCTATTTTAGATTTTACAAAAAGTCCTCCCATAGTTCCTATTGTCCCTACAACAACTACAACTGCTACTATGATTTTAGTAGGTTTTTTCATATAATCAATCCTTTCATTTTTTATCGATAAAAATAGTATATTTTTAAATTATGAACTGTATATGAACATTTAAACAATTCTAAGTTCAATATAGTTTTATAATAATAAAAAGCACCTATCTATATTCTTAGATAAGTGCTTCTTTATTATTTATTTGAGTTAAATATTTCATTTATTTCTTCATTAGCATCGATTAATATCTCTACTATTTCCGGATCTAGATGCTTTCCTTTTTCAGATATTATAATATCCATTGCAGTTTCATGAGAAAATCCTTTTTTATAACATCTTTCCATTCTTAGTGCATCATATACATCCGCTATCGCTAAAATTCTAGCCTCTAGAGGTATATCTTTTCCTTTTAATCCGTTTATATATCCTTCTCCATCATATCGTTCATGGTGGTATAGTATTATATTATTAGCAACTGCTCCAAGGTTATTCTTTTTAACTATATCATAACCTATAGCTACGTGTTTTTTCATTATTTCCATTTCTTCTTTAGTTAATTTACCTGGCTTTTTTAATATATTGTCAGGAATTCCTACTTTCCCTATATCATGTAGTGATGAAAAATATACAATTTCATTTATAAATTGTTCATCACATCCCATATAACTTGCTATTACTTTACAATATCCTGACACCCTCTTTATATGTAATCCAGTATCAGAATCATTTAATGCATTAACGTCTTCAAGTGTCTCGACTAATGATAATACTAATTTTTCATTTTTAGATAAAGCAGTTTCTAAGTTATTATGAAATTCATTTTTAAGTTTAACTTCTTTCCTTAATTTAAATATATATATAGAACTTACAGTCATAATTCCTATAAATATAACTACTATTTTAGCTATTGATTTATAATCAACATTATCTGCATCTTCTATACTAACTTCATTAAACTTAGGGGCAACATCTGTGTTTATGTTGCTATCTACTTTTTTCATTATACTAGCTAGCATTTCATAATCTTTATTAACTCCTATAGATTCATAAAATACTTTTTCAACTACACCTACATGAAATATGTTTTTATACATATTATGTTCTTCTGTAAAATGGCCCATTATGTAATTATCTCCTAAGAAATAATCTATAGTTCCATCATGTAAGTCTTCTATCATATCCTCATAATTTTTGTATTGTATATACTGAAAATCAATTAAGTTTTCTTTTAAAAAATTCCTATCTCCATCTTTTACAACACCTATAGTGTGACCCTCTAGTTCGCTCATGTCATCTATAACTTTTTCCGAACTTGAATATATATATAAATTATAACTATTATAAGGCTTCATTAATTCTAGATGTCTACTTTCTTCATCATCTTTATATACCCCAAAATATATTTGTGGCTCTTTACTTATATCTTTATTTTCATCAAAATCTACAAATGACACGTTTAAAAGATATTCTAATTTATTTATATATTCATTTAGTATCCCCCTATTATATGAGTATTCATAATAATAAGGATGTAATTTATAATCAATTTTCATTGATATTTGGTTATTTTCTTTTAGCCATTTCTTTTCTTCTTTAGTAAGTCCTAGGTTATATTTTATATACATTAATTCATTTTCAATCTTAATCTTATTCATTTGCTTTTTAGATATGCTTCTTAATGCCTTGTCCATTAAATCTCTTAAGATTTTGTCTTCTTTAACGGCTATACTTAATTGAAGATTGTATTTGTTAGATATATTATTTGAGTATACCTGTTTTTCTGGCGATATTTTAAGAGATTTTAATGTCGTTGTATCTGACACAAATCCATATACTTGTTCACTTTCATATAATTCCTTAACATCTTTTAAATTGTCAACTATTATAAAATCTGCATATTTACCATAATCTTTGATTAAACTTTTAAAATTTTTATATACTGCTATTTTCTTACCTTTTAATTCTACTAATGATTCTATCTTTTCTTTTGTGTAAATATTTAATTCTGAAAAATCATAAGGAGCAGTTTTTATAAATCCTTCTTTTTTAAATGAATTGGTTTCAGCTGCCCATATTAAATCAGCTTCATCCATTGAGTTATATTTAGTTACTATATTTATTCCGTACAATTGATTTATATAGCTTTCTAAATCTTTAAAAACCCCAAAATCACCATCTTTGCTTTGATAATAATATATACTATTATTAGATGCAACGTCAGCTACTATTTCTCTTGATTTATTTTCTTCTATCCATTGTCGTTCTTGCTTTGTTAATTTTACACTTTGATATAATAATTTATTATTATATATGGAAATTAAGCTTATCAAACACATGCTAAATATAATTACATATATAAATATTTTAAACCGTTTTTTTTTCAATATGTCCTGCACCTCCATATTTAAAATTCAATTTATAATATAATTATATTTAAAATCTTAATCCATATTATCCCTTTCAATTTGCAATTTATTGCCACAGTATATTCTACCACAATTATCCTACTTTATCTATAATTTTAAAAAGCACTTATTAAAAATAATAAGTGCTTTCGTATATAAAATTCCCTAATTTTTTTTAAACTTTTTATAGTTTTACCCTTATTAAACTTCTTCGCTATCTAATAAATTTTTAGATACTATAGCTGCTATAATTCCCCCCACTATAGGAGCTACTATAAATAACCATAATTGCGATAAAGCTTCTCCTCCTACAAATATTGCTGGTGATAAACTACGAGCTGGGTTTACTGATGTTCCAGTTAGAGGTATTCCTATTAAGTGAACTAATACTAGTGTAAATCCTATAGCTAATCCAGCTAAGTTTGAATTTCCATTTTTACCTGTAACAATCATTATAACTAATATAAATACAAACGTTAAAACTGCTTCTACTAAAAATGCTCCACCCATTGTTAAACTTCCAAATGTATTTTGTCCTAAATTGTCTAATGGTAAGTTAGAACTCTTTAAAAATGCCATTAAAGTAAGTGTCCCTACTATCGCTCCTAAAACTTGTCCTATTAAATAATTTATAAGTTCTTTTGAATCTATACGCTTATTCATATACATTGCTATTGATACAGCTGGATTTACATGACAGCCTGATATCGTTCCTATACTGTATGCCATTGCTACTATCGATAAACCAAATGCCATTGCTATTCCTAAAGTACCAATGCCATCCATACCTCCACCTAAAACTGCTGTTCCTGTTCCAAATAATACTAACACAAAAGTTCCAATAAACTCTGCAATTAATTTTTTCATAACTCTTTCCTCCTATTTTTTATAAAATATTCAGATAAATACTTTTATTCTTCCCTTTTTTTAATAATATAACAACCTTTTTAAATAGTTATTCAATTTAAAAACTTATGTAAAGTCAAATGTACTCGTTTCCTCCTTTAGTTTTCTTATTGCTTAACAATCCTTTGTTATTATACTTTATTTTTACCCTTATTTGCAAGTTTAAAACAATTCTTATTCATTTATCATCTAAGCTTCATATTAATCACATATATATCAATTAATAATAACATTAAAATTTCAATATTATTATGTATTTTTATCATTTTTGAAAATATAATCATATATTTTAAATTTATTATTTTTGAAATTTCATTTTCAATTTATTCATTATTTTTTCATTAATTATTCATTGTTTTTTCATACAAAACCTCTTTTAATTGTTTTAGACAAAAGAAAAAAGACTACTTCAGATTATAAATCGTAGTCTTTTTTCTATATAAATTTATAATATATTAAATTCTGCTTTACTTCCTTTTGATGTTGCAACTACTTCAAGTTTTGCGTCTATTCTTTCTTTAAGTTCTTCAACATGTGATATTATCCCTACTAGTCTACCACCTCTTTGAAGTTCTAATAAACTATCAATAGCATTATCTAGTGATTGCGGATCTAGAGTTCCAAATCCTTCATCTACAAACATAGTATCTAATGATACTCCTCCTGCATTTGATTGAACAACATCCGAAAGTCCTAGTGCTAATGATAAAGAAGCTTTAAAGCTTTCTCCCCCCGATAATGAACTTACATCTCTTGAGCTGTCTGTGTAATTATCATATATTTCTAGTTCTAGACCTTTTTGTCCAGCACCTTTACTTTTGCTTTTCTTTCTTATTAAAGAGAATCTATCTCCTGTCATTTTTTCAAGTCTTATATTTGCAGCTTCTATTATGTCTTCAAAGTATGAAGCTAGTATATATCTTTCAAATGATATATATGGAGATTTTTTACCATTTGCTAAGTCAGCTAACTCTCCAACAACCTTATATTCTTCTTCCATAGCTTTAAATTTAACATTTAGAGCCTCTACATTTTTAAGTACAGATTTATTATTTTCTAATATAGAATATACTTCTCTTAATATAGATTCTTTTTCTTTCTTATCATTTTGAAGCTTTTTGATTTCTTCATCTATATTAGATAAGTCAAAGATTTCTAAATTTTGAGTTTTATTTATTAGTTCTTCTTTTTTAGATTTAAGTATATTAAGTTTAGAATAGTATACTTCTAATTGTTTTTCTAAGTCTTGTATAAATGCTATATTTTCTTTAGCTAGATTATACTCTTCTAAATTTTTAAACTTTGAGCTTTCTATGCTTAGTTCAAATTTTTCTTTAGTTTCTTTAATTATCTTATTTAATTCTTCCATTGATTTATTTATTTCCTTAGAAGTTGAAATCTCTCCTTCTAACTTTTTAGATAGATTTTCACTTTCTTCTCTTAACTTGTTTAATTTAGCCATACTATCATTTAAAGCTTTAGTTTTATTATTTATTAATTCTTTTAATATTTTTATATCTACTATATTTTCAGGTATATACTTTTTATACTCTTCTATTTTAGTAGTCATTTGAGTAACTTCTTTTAAATAATTCTTTTCATTTTCTTCTAAGATTTTTAATTCTTTTTCATTACTTTCAATGTTGTTTTCTATAGCTTTATTTCTATTAATTATATTTTCTTTTAAAGCTATTTTTTCTTTAAGTTTTAATAAATCTTGTGATAGTTTCTCTATTACAGCTTTTAATTCTATACCTTTAGCTTTAACTTCACTTGCTGTATTTTTAGAATAAGTCTTCTCTATATTTAAAACCTGTGAGAATTTAGCTAAACTGCTGTTAACAAATTCCAAATGGCTTTTAACTTCTGAGTTTAATCTAGTTAAGTCATTCATCTTTTGGTTATTTTCTTTTTCTACTTCATCTAACCTTTCTTTAGCTAACTTTAATTCTTCTTTAGTAGGTACTTTTACATCATTTTTTATACTTGCAGGGCTTGGGTGATTAGTTGATCCACAAACAGGACAAGGCATGTTTTCTTCTAACTTACTTGCAAGTATCCCTGCTTGTTCTTTTTTATATAAATCATCCATTTTTTCATAATCATTTTTAATGCTTTTATAAGTTTTTTCAAACTCTTCATATTCCTTGCTTAAATTTAAATGCTTAAGTCCAGTATTTTCATAGTTAGCTATAGATTTAAATAAATCTCTTATTTCTTTTATTGTATTATTTTTATTTTCTATATTATTTTCTATTTCTACTTTCTTAGTTTCTAAAGTAGCTATTTCTTTTAAAGTATTTTCATTTTCTAGTTTTTCAACTTTTAACTTTTCATTAAGTTTTTTATTTTCTTCTATTTTGATCTTAACTTCTTCAGCCCTTTTATTAGAATCTAATACCTTATTTTTTAGTTCATCAAATTCTAATATCTTAGGCTCTATACTTTTTAACTTTTCAATTTCTAATTTAAGATTATCTCTTTCAGATTCTTTAGCTTCTTCTTTAGTTAAATTTTCTTTAGCCAACTTATAATCTTCTTTTAGCTTTTCTATTTTACTTAAACTTACTTTGTAGTTTTCTTCTCTATTTTTTAATGTATCTTCATTTTCTATAAGTTTATCTTCTATATATTTAACTTCTTTTGCTTTCTTTGCACTTTCTATATTACTTTTTTTAGTTTTAAATTCTTCTTCTTTAATTAAAAGTTCTTCTAACTCTTTTATTATATTATTCTTTTCCTTAACTAAGTTGTTATTGTGTTCTATATTTATTCTTTTTTTAGTTATCTCTTCTAAATTAGTATATATCTTTTTATCTTTTTCACTTAAATCTTCATAGTTTTTAGTGTCTTTTTGTATCAGTTCTTTTAACTTTTCTATAACAAATGGAAAATCTACATACTCTCCAATAACTATATCATGTTCACCTTTTATATTTTTTAAGTTTGTTTGTATTTCATCTTTGCTTTTATTTCTATTTTTACTTAAAGCTATAGCTTTTTCTTTAAGCTCTATTTGTATTTTTTCAAAGTCATAAGTATTAAATATTTTTCTAAAAATACCTTCTCTCTCTAATGAATCTGCAAGTAATAACTTTTTAAACTCACCTTGAGGAAGCATCACTATTTGCTTAAATTGGTCTCTAGTTATGCCAAGTATTTCAGTTAACTTATTAGTAACATTAGTAACTTTTGTTATTACTTTTCCATCAGGTAAAGTAAGTGTTGCATCTGCACTTTTTTCTGTATATCCTTCTCCCCTAGACTTTTTCTTTTTTTGTTTAGGAACTCTATTTACAATATATTTTTCACCTTTTAATTCAAATTCTAACTCTACAAAAGTTTCTACATCATCATCTGCAAAATGACTTCTAAGCGAATCATTTTCTCTTGCTTCTCCACTTGCTTCTCCATATAATGCATAACTTATAGCATCAAATATAGTTGTTTTTCCCGCTCCTGTTTTTCCAGATATAACAAATATATTTCTTCCTTTTAATTCTTCAAAATCTATAACTTGTTTAGTTGCATATGGGCCAAATGCACTTATTGTTAATTTTATAGGTCTCATTATTTCACCTCACTTTTTAATACATGATTTATAGTCTGAATTAATACTTCTTCTTTATCTTTTGTGTATTCTCCACTACCTAAATCTTCGTAGAATTCTTTAAATAAATCTAACTTACTTTTACTTTTATATTCACCTTTAGCTGAAGTTTTATCTTCACTATAAGTTCTTTTTCTTTCTCTTGTTATTAACATAGTGTTTGGATAAACTGATCTTAGCTTTTCCATAGGATTTATAAGTTCTCCATCATCTGTTAATATTGCTTGTATGTAATCATTTTTTCCCTCTTTAAGCTCTCTTCCTTCATTTACTATATCTTCTATGTTTCCTTTTATAACTCTTAAATCCCTTATTGGTTGTAGCTGTTTAAAATCTATATCAATATTTTTATTTTCATCTACATCTAATATGTAAACACCCTTTTTTTGATTTACTTCAGAGAAAGAATACTTTAAAAGCGATCCTGAATATCTCATTTCTTCTCTTCCTATTCTTTGTCTTCCGTGTAAGTGTCCTAAAGCTACATAGTCAAAATCATCAAATATATTTCCATCTATTAAATCTGTTCCACCTATTGATAGCGGTCTTTCTGACTCAGATGTTTGAAGATCTGCAACTTCATATTTATCCTCTATACATTTAATTGCATCTTCTCTTTTCATAGTTACATATCCATGTCCTACTAGCACATTCACTTCATCTTTATTTATATTTTCTTTTATTTTTTCTATAACTGCTATCATAGCATCATTGTGGCTTTTTATATCTTTATTTTCTAAAAGTTTTTTTGTAAGTGCTGGATCTTTGTATGGAACTAAGTAAAAGTTTATATTTTTACCATTTTCATTTATAACTACATGTCTATATATTTCATCATCTCTTCCTGCTATATATAAACCTTGTTTTTCTAGTATTTTGCTACCAAAACTTAATCTTTCTCCTCCATCGTGATTACCTGATATAGCTAAAACTTTTATATTTTTATCTATTATCAATTTGCTTAGCGTTTCATTTAATAATTCCACCGCTTCTACCGGTGGGATAGATCTATCATATACATCCCCTGCTATTATAAGTACTTGTGGTTTTTCTTCTTCTATAAGATTTATTAATTTATTTAAAATGTATTTTTGGTCTTCTATCATTGAAAATTCATTTACAATTTTTCCTATATGCCAATCACTAGTGTGAATAATCTTCATAAATATTCCTCCTTATTTCATTTATATTCTGATTATATCACAAAAACAAGGCGATATTGTACTTAACAATTCGCCTTGTTTTTATGCCTATTTCTCTATAGGTAATATAATTTTAGAGGGATAATCTATTCCATGATGAACATTGTTTCTTGCAATTTCGAATACATTACTATTATGACCATCTATTGTATTACTATTTGGAAATATATAATTTTTTGCACTAGAAGTTATAGTAAGTCTTATTTTGTGACCTTTTTTAAAAGTGTTAGAAACCTTAGATGTTCTTATTGCAAATTCATATATTTCTCCTTCTTCCATAAATTTAGCTTCTTCAAATCCATTTCTATACCTTGCACTAAGTATTCCATCTACTAATTTTATAGAATTTCCTTTTTCATCTACATCTAATACTCTAACTACCCAATCAGTATCTTTTTTATCACTACTTCCATAGAACTTAACTAAAACTTCTCCCGTTATAGTCAAATCTTTTTCTAAAGGTTCTGTACTAAAACACAACATGTCTTCTCTTTTTTCTATTTCTATATAGTTCTCTGGAACAGATATTTCATTTTCACTCATATCTATAATATGAATAGATGGATTTAATGGATCGTAATTATATGTGTCTTTATTATTTTTAGATTTTCTTGAAACTAACTTACCATCTCCACTAGAAGTGTTAGCACTTTTTTCACTAGTTAGGTAAAAATCAGTGTACTCTATATTATCTATTGGCCATGTATTATTAGTTTTCCACTTATTTTCTCCTATTGTATAGTATTCAACTGCAGGACCTTCATTTATTTTATTGTCTATTTCTTTTAATTTATTATCAAACCATTGTAAGTAATAGTAATCTAAATCAAACCTTATAGCATTATTTCCAAAGGCTACATTATGTATATCTCTAGCTGTATTTGCTTTATGCATCCATGGCCCTAGTATTATCTTTTTATCCTTAGAATCATAATCTTTTACTATTTCTAAAGCTTCTGTAGTTGCCATACCATTATCATCAAACCATCCTGAAACTATCATAGCAGGAACTTTTATATTTTCTTTTTTATTATACCAACTCTGCTTTTTCCAATAATAATCATTATCCTTGTGTTCTAACCATCTATTAAAAAATCCTATATCATATCCTAAGGCTCTATTTGCTATATTTTCAAGTGGCCTTATATTAAGGACCTCATCCCAGTCCGTTCTATTCATTTTTTCTCTATCCATTTCCTTTTTAGATACAGAAAATGCCCAAGCCAATACTCCTGACGCTAATGCTCCTCCTTTTCTTGGTAAATCTACAAAAGGGCTTCCTGAAGTTACTATACTTACTAAAGCTTTTAGGTATTTATTTTGAGTAGTCGCTGCTGCCCATTGAACAAATCCAAGATATGAACCTCCTATCATACCTACTTTTTCATTTGACCATGGTTGCTTTGCTATAAAATTTATAGTATCATCTCCATCTTCAGCTTCATAATAGTGCGGTTCAAACTCTCCTTCTGATTTATTCCTTCCTCTTACATCTTGTAAAACTAGTGCATATCCTCTTTGCACATATGTTAAGTATCTATTTATTAAATCTTCTTTTCCATAAGGTGTTCTTACTAATATTGTTGCAACTTTTTGATTTATATCTTTTGGTAGGTATATTAACGTGGATAGATTTGTGTTATCTCTCATTTTTATCATTTTTTCTATAGGTTGACTTACTTTATATATGTTTTTATCATAATCTTTCCATAATTTTAGAGGTGTCTTATCTTCAAAACCTTCTTTTACTAAAACTGCTGTATTTGATGAGTTTGTAGTTACAAAACCTATTATATCTTTATTATAAACTACTATATCTATTGGCATTACTTTTTCTCTTTGTACATATAAATTATCTTCATATTTTGAATAAATTTCGTTATAATCTGTAATAATTATATCTTTTTCTTCTTTAAAACTATTTTGATAAGATTTTAGTTTTGATGACAATTCTAATAAATCTATCTTACTCAATTCTTTATAGTATTTATTCTCTTCTTCTGTTAACTCTCTTATTGATTCAAATTTATTTGTATTTATATTCAATTTAGAGTGTGTTACTTTATCTTTTTCAAACTGTATATAACTATAATTTATACCACTTAAATATAACTTAAATTGCATATTTATCCCCCTTTGACCTACTTTACAAGTAATAATAATCTAATTTTTCTGAAAAATCAATTGTAAATTAAATTTACGTGTTTTTTATAAAAATTGTAATTTGAAAAATATGTGAATTTTTATAGAAATTTTAATTATATTTGATTTTTTAATTAATTCTTAGGGTAATATAATTTCATATATTATATATAATTTTTTTTATTGGAGGAACTATATGTATAAAGACTTTAATGAATCTTTAACCGATTTGAGAGTTAAAAATATGAAAAAATCAATTGATACTAGTTTAGTAGTACATGTACTTAGGTATAGAAAAAAAATAATAGTTGCTTTATTGTTATTATTCTTATTATTTATTGGTATACAACTTTATTTTACTAAAAAACCTATATACAATTTTACTAGTGAAGAAACTCAATTCTATGCAAATAATGAAATTTCTAAATTAAATAACACTAATTCAGGTACATTATACTCAAACGAGTTTTTGTGTAAGTTTGAAAATCATTATTAAATTTTTATATATAATTAATGAAAATGGGGCTGTATCAATAGAGATTAGCTCCTTTTTCTTAGCTAGAATCTATATAATTCTATAAATGTTTATATAAAAAGAGTGCCCCTATTAATGAAATTAATCATTTTGAGACACCCCTTATCTATCATAACTTTAACTTGCTGATTTTGACTTTCTAGAAAATAGTATTGTTATAGCCAAAAACAGCAATCCACATAGTATAATACTTATAATTTGTGGCATTATTTCTCCTAAATCGTATCCTTTTTGTATATTTTCAATTGCTATCATAGCCCATCTTGTTGGTAATAAATTACCGATTTTTTGAAGTGGCTCAGGCATCACATAAAAAGGCCAAAATAATCCACTTATCATACTACAACAAGTTACTATAAGTGATGATAAATTTGATGCTACCGAAGGAGTACTGCTTACAGTAACTATAACTAAATTAAATCCAATTGCTACAAAATTTACTGCTAGTAATACATATAAGTAATATACGGTATTTTGTGTTTGGAAATCAAAATTCGCTAATTTGCATATAAAATAATATAAAATAGATGTTACTGCACTGCACATAAAAAATACTATGAATACACTTGTGTAATATTTAAGTTTTGATACATTAGCCAGTAGTATCCTATCCTTTGTACCTCCTTTTTCATCATCTATTATAAATCTAGTTATAAAAAATGAAGATATAAACATCATCATAATAACCATACCTATAGATGCTGATACACTTATTTTTCTTGGAATTTCTTTATTAACCTCATACTTAACATCGCTATTTTTATATTCATTTAAGTATCTATTAAATTTTTCTTCATCTTTATTTGCTAATTTTCCTATCTTTATCATATTATCAGTAGTTGAATCTATAACATTTACTACACTTGCTTTTATTTCACTATCTCCTATTGATTTTATATCTATAGTATCCTCTTTACCTTTTATTATATTTTCACTAAAATCTTTATCTATTAATATACATAGCTCTACTTCTTTAGATACAACTGCTGTATCTACTTTATCTTTATCTAAATTTATTACTTTTACCGAATCCATAGATTCTATATTCTGTATTATTTCTTTAGATACTATTCCTTTATCTTCATTTACTAATCCAACTCCATATTTCATCTCTGATCCAAGTAAGAAACTTGCTCCTACTGTAAGTATAGTTGGTATTATTATAAGCGTTAATATTATTGTCTTTTTTCTAAATAAAACTTTAGTTATGTTTTTTATAAGACTAAGCACTTATATCACCACCTTTAAGCTTTTTACTTATCAATACTATTAAGATTAATATAGTTGATATTGAAAAACATAAAGTTAATGATACTTTTGTATAAATATCAGCCACTCCTGTACTTAAACTTATAAGAGCTGAATTTACCCAATATATAGGACTTATTACCGTTAAATTCCCTATTATAGGTATACTTTTTATCATGGCAATTGGTGTATAACATCCCCCTAATAAACATGTTATTATTATAAAAGTATTTAGAATCCCATTTAAAGACTTTCCTTCTTTTACGATTATTCCACATACAGCACCTACTACAGATGCAAATAAAGTTAAAGCTAATAAATTTATCATCATTGGTAGTATGTTATTTCCCCAATTAGCATTAAGTACTACTGATGAGTATATATATACAATTAATATTTGAATAGTTCCTATTATAATTCCTAAAGACATTTTAGATAATATTAATTTTAAGTTAGTTGCTTTTGATATAGCTATCCTATCTATAGTTCTTAGCTCTTTCTCTTTTATTACACTTTCTCCTACTATTATAGATACATAAAGTATTATAAGTGCTAGTTCTGCAAATGTGTAATAATCAACTGATGTTATAGTATGTGTTCCTACTTGGATATTTTTAGTATATTTATTTACTTGTTCATCAAATATATTATTAAACATTTGAGGGTTGTTATTTATTACTAAATCTACCATAGAGTAGTTTTGTACTACTCCTTCAAATATGCTCCTAAAAATTTGAGCTCCTGTACTTTCTCCATTTTCATTTCTAAAGTATTCAAACCCATCTTTATCTATTGTTATCAAAGCATATGCTTTATTGTTATTTACTTCATCTTTAGCTTTTTTAATATCATTTGTTTCTTCAATTTCTATATCTTTAAACTCTTTTCTTATATTTTTGTTAAATTCTTCAAATCCTTCTTCATATTTAGATTGTTCTTTAACATTATAGTAAACTTTTGCATCATTAAATATATCAATAGAGGAGCCCATAATACTCTCTAGTGCAAATCCTAATATCGTTATTAATGCTATAGGAAATATAAACATCATTATTACATTGCCTTTATTTCTTAGAAATTGTATGATTTCTTTTTTTAACATTGAAATAAACATATATTCACCTCTAATCTCTAAGAGATTTTCCTGTTAAATTTAAAAATACAGTTTCTAAACTAGGAATTTCACTTTTCATATTTCTTATATTAGTATCTTCCTTAGATATAACATTTACTATATCTTCAATAATTTTTTTATTTTCATTATAGTAACATTCTATATCTTTTTTATCTACTTTCACTCTATAAACTCCATTTATTTGTTTTAGTTTTTCGTCTATATCATCAATTTCTTTGTCTACTTCTATACGGTATATATTTTCATCCTTTACAACTTCTTTTAATTCACTACTATTTCCTACTGCCATAACTTTTCCATGGTCAATTATCGCTATTGTATCGCACAATTCTTCTACTTCCTCCATATAATGGGAAGTATATATAATTGTTGCACCTTCTTTTCTTAGCTTCTTTACTGATTCTAGTATATGATTTCTAGACTGTGGATCTATACCTACTGTAGGTTCATCCATTATGATAAGTTTTGGAGAATGCGCTATTGCACATGCAATATTTAATCTTCTTTTCATACCACCAGAAAAAGTTGATGCTTTTTTATTTTTAACTTCTAAGAGCCCAACAAATTCTAAAGCTTTTTCTACCCTTTTTTTTAGTTCTTTTCTTTTGTATCCATATAAAGAACAAAAAAATGCTACATTCTCGTATGCTGTTAAATCAAAATATAGTGCAAAATCTTGGGGAACTAAGCCTATGTTCTCTTTCCATTTTGCTATAGAATTTGTGTTTTCTTCATATATAATTTTTCCACTAGTTTTTTTTACTAACCCTGTAATCATGCTTATCGTAGTTGATTTACCAGCTCCATTTGGTCCTAATAATCCAAATATTTCACCTTTTTTTATATTTAAACTTATACCTTTTACTACTTGTGTTTTGTCATACTCTTTATAGATATTTTCTACTTTCAATATATCCATATCTTCACCCTCTTTTATACGTATATCTACTATATTTAATTTATTATCCATAACTTTATAGTACCATAGTTTTTGTAATAATTTTCTAAATTTTTTAAATCTTTATGCTAAATTTAAAACCTATATTTTTTGATAAATTTTAATATTTTTATTAATATAATAAATCTTACAATTTTGTAGTAATTATTGTATTCATTTATTATATGTCGTATTATAATACTTGCTGTCAAATAATAATTAGAAAGGAATTTAATATGCATAATATTTTTTACTTTTTTAGAAGTAATACATCGAATCATAACTTTATTAATTTTGGAATAATCCACTTGTCTTTATTAGCATTTGCATTATTTATTAGTGCTTATATATATAAAATGAAATCAAGAAGTAGAAAGTTAGAATTATTTATAGGAATTGTTTTATTAGTTCAACAGATAACTTTGTATTGTTGGTATACTTTATCTGATTTTAATATCCTTCAAGAAGGACTACCTTTATTTCACTGTAGAATTGCAATTATAACTATAAGTATCGGTATGATTTTAAATAAGAAATTCCCTATGAAATTGGGGGCTTGTTGGGGAATATTTACGGCTCCTGCAGCTTTATTATTTCCTGGTCTTGATCCATTTTCATTTCCGCATGTAACTCAGTTTTCCTATTTTATAGGTCATATATTACTATTATGGGGATCTGTGTATATATTGTTTGCTAAGAAAATAAATGTATCTAAAAAAGATATTAAGAATATATTAATATTCACAAATTTTTATCATGTATTAATGTTTATTTTAGATACTATGATTAAAGCTAATTACGGATATATGCTTACTCCTCCTATAAAAATAGGACTTACATTAAATCATATGGTTTATGCCTTAGTAGTTATATCTATATTTAATATAGTATTAATTTTAGAATACTTCATTTTATTTAATAAAGAAAATAATTCATTCTTAAGAAGCTACGATGAAGATGACTCTTTATCTATAGGATAAATTTAATAAAAACAAAATTAAGGGGTGTATTAAAACCATTAGCTATTTGCTAATAACTTTAAGACATCCCTTTATAAGTTTTATCCTAAGTTTTTAAATGAAGTTGACAACATAAGTTTAATTCTATTTAATTGATTAACTTCACTTGCTCCTGGATCATAATCTATAGGAACAATGTTAGTGTTTGAATATATTGATTTTAATTCTTTTATAACACCTTTTCCTGTAATATGATTTGGTAAGCATGCAAAAGGCTGCATACATATAATATTTTTTACATCACTTTCAATAAGTTCCATCATCTCAGCTGTTAAAAGCCATCCTTCTCCAGCTTGATTTCCAAGAGATATGACTTTTGATGCAGTTTTTCCTAGTTCTTCAATTCTCTTTGGTTTACTAAATCTTTTACTATTTTCTAATGCTTTCATATAATGTTTTTGATACACTGCTATAGTGTTTATTATTGCTTTTCCACCAAGTTTTTTATATTTTTTATCTAAATAATTATCAGCCCTAAAGTAAGTATTATAAGCACAACTCAAAAAGAAATTTGTAAATTCCGGAACAACAACTTCCGCTCCTTCTTCTTCTAATATGTGTATAATATCATTGTTTGCTAAGGGATGAAATTTTACTAATATTTCTCCTACTAAACCTACTTTTGGTTTTTTCTCATCATTTATAGGCAGTTCATCAAAATCTTTAACTATGTTATATATATTTTTCTTAAACTGAGATATACTTCCATCTTCCAAGCTATTTTTACAAATATTTAAGTATCTTTCATAAAGTCTATTAGCACTGCCTTGTTCTATTTCATAAGGTCTAACCCTATATAAAACTTTCATAAGTAAATCTCCATAAATAGCTGCCATTACAATTTTATTTATAAGGCCTAAAGAAAATACTTTATATAGCTTACTGCTTTCTTCTCCATTTACAGATAGTGATACCACAGGTATATCTTTGAATCCTGCATCACTTAATCCTTTTCTTAAAAAGCCTATATAGTTAGTAGCCCTACAAACTCCTCCAGTTTGAGTAATTGCTACAGCAGTTTTATTTAAATCATATTTTCCACTTTTAAGAGCTTTTATAATTTGCCCAATAACAATTATAGCAGGATAGCATGCATCATTATTTACATATTTTAAACCTTCTTCTATAGCTCCTTCATAGTTTTTAAGTAACGTCATATTATATCCACATGACTTTACACTGTGTTCTACTAAATCAAAGTGTATAGGTGACATTTGAGGCACTAAAATATTATAATTTTCTTTTACGCACTCTATTAAACTTCTTTTAGTATATTCACTTTCAACTTTTACATTTTCTACCTTGTTAGCTTCTCTTTCTTTTATAGCTGCTTTTAGTGACCTTAGTCTTATTTTTGCTGCTCCTAAATTATTTCCTTCATCAATTTTTATACAAGTGTATATCTTGCCTTCTCTACTTAAAATTTCTTGTACTTGATCTGTTGTTACCGAATCCAGACCACATCCAAATGAGTTTAATTGAACTAATGATAAATAATTTCTTTTACTAACAAATTCTGCTGCCCTATATAATCTTGAATGGTAAGCCCACTGATCTACAACTCTTAACTGCTTATAGGTATCTCCTAAATGACATATACTATCTTCTGTAAGTACAGCCATATCTAAAGAATTTATAACCTTTGGTATTCCATGATTTATCTCTGGATCTATATGATATGGTCTTCCAGCTAGTACTATACCCTTTTTATTAGTTTCTTCAAGATATTTTAAAGTTTCTTCTCCCATTTTGCGTATATCTTCTTTAAACTTGCCATATTCTTCAAAACCTAAATCAACACTTTTATTTATTTCTTCTTTACTTATATAAATAAATTTTCCATCATAATCTTTTATTTTATTTAATTCTTCATAAAGTTTTTTCTTTAAAGCTTTTTTATTATTCATAGGCAAAAATGGGTTTATAAAGTTGATATTTTTATCTTTTATTTCACTTACATTATTTTTAATTACTTCTGAATAAGACATAACTACAGGACAATTAAAATGATTATCTACTTTGTTAAATTCTTTGTGTTCATGTCTTATACAAGGATAAAATATATTTTTTATTCCATCTTCAATTAAACTATTTATATGTCCATGCACTATTTTTGCTGGATAACAAACAGACTCTGATGCTATTGAATCCATACCTTTTTCATATAAATTTTTAGATGATTTACTAGATAAAACTACTCTAAATCCTAAATTTGTAAATATAGTATGCCATAGCGGATAATCTTCATATATATTTAATACCCTAGGAATTCCAATTTCAGGTCTATATGATTTATCTTTATCTAAGCTTTTATAGTCAAATACTCTTTTATATTTATAGTCAAATAAATTTATATTTTCATGTTCTTCATTCTTTAAAGATAATGCTCTTTCACATCTATTTCCTGATATAAATTTATCTCCATTTCCAAAGTTATTTATAGTTAATAAACAATTATTAGAACATTTTCCACATCTTGTTGTAGTTACTTTTAAGTTTATAGAATTTATTGATTTTTTATTTAAAAGTGTTGTATTATAACCTTCTTTGTATTTTTCTTTGGCTATAATACTTGCTCCAAATGCACCCATTATTCCAGCAATATTTGGTCTTATAACTTCCTTATCCGTTAATATTTCAAAAACTCTTAATACAGCATCATTATAAAAAGTTCCGCCTTGTACCACTGGGTATTTTCCTATATCTTCTTTAGACTTTGCTTTTATAACTTTATATAGTGCATTTTTTATAACCGAATAAGAAAGTCCCGCACTTATATCACTCACTGAATTTCCTTCCTTTTGAGCTTGTTTTACTCTAGAATTCATAAATACAGTACATCTTGACCCTAAATCTACAGGATTTTTAGATTCTAAAGCTTTTTTTGCAAAATCCTTTATATCTAGTTGTAATGATTTTGCAAAAGTCTCTAAGAAAGATCCACAACCAGAGGAACAAGCTTCATTTAATATTATGGTTTCTATTACTCCATTTTTTATTTTTAAACATTTCATATCTTGCCCACCTATATCTAGTATAAAATCTACATTAGGCGAGAAAAACTTTGCACCTTTGTAATGTGCTATTGTTTCTATTTCTCCTATATCTACTTTTAAAGCCTTTTGAAGTAGAGCTTCTCCATATCCTGTAACAACTGAGTTTGCTATATATGCTGTATTTGGCAAAATATTATATATATCATTTAAAATACTTATTGTAGAATCTAGCGGTTTTCCTTCATTACTTTGATACTTAGAATATAATAAGTTTCCTTGTTCATCAACCAAGGCTACTTTTGTAGTTGTTGAACCTGCATCAATACCTAAAAAACATTTTCCTTCGTAATTCATTAGATCCTTAGTTTTTACTATATTTTTCTCATGTCTTTCTTTAAATTCTATATATTCATTTTCATTTTTAAATAAAGGTCTAAGGTTACTGCTATGTATAACTTCTTTATTTCCAATATTTTCAATATTATGTATTAAATCACTTAATGTAATAGTTTTATCTTTACATGATAATGCAGCTCCTATTGCTATATATAGTTGTGCATTACGTGGAAAAATTATATCTTCATCTTTTAGCTTCAGTACCTCTATAAAAGCTTTTCTTAGCTCTGATAAAAAGTATAAAGGTCCTCCTAAAAATGCTACTTTACCTTGTATTTTTCTTCCACAAGCTAAAACGCTGATAGTCTGAACTACCACAGCATGGAATATACTCATTGCGATATCTTCTTTTCTAGCACCTTCATTTATTAGTGGTTGTATATCTGTTTTTGCAAAGACTCCACATCTTGCAGCTATGCTATATATATTGTTATAATCCTTTGCTAGTTCATTTAATCCACTTGCATCTGTTTTTAAAAGTGTTGCCATTTGATCAATAAATGATCCTGTTCCACCTGCACATATACCATTCATTCTTTGTTCTATTCCATTTGTTAAATAAATGATTTTAGCATCTTCTCCACCTAATTCTATAACTACATCTGTTTCTGGATTTAGATTTTCAACAGCCTTTGTACTAGCAATTACTTCTTGAACAAAATCAATTCCTAAATTATTTGCTAAATTCATACCCCCTGATCCAGTTATAACTATAGATACACTTTTATTACCAATAATTTCATAGGTATCTTTTAATACATCTGTAACAGCATTCTTGATGTCTGATAAATGTCTTTTATATTTACTAAAGACTATATTTTTATTACTATCTAGTACCACTACTTTTACTGTAGTCGATCCAATATCAATTCCTATATTAAAAGTGTCCATTGTAACTATCACCTCATTTTTTAGTTATCTTTATGTCTGTTTGAATTGATTTTTAGAAAATTTTATCGTTTCTTGTTATATTTTAACATAAAAAAAATGTATTATCCAAATGTTGGCTAATACATTTATATTATATTTTATTAAAATTAATTATCTTTTTATGCAAGCTTTTTGAGAATATGCTTTTTTTAATTGCTCAATTACTCCTTGATTATTATTTTTTATATCTCTATAACTAAACAATATATTTCCTTCAACTTCTTTGTACTCTCTATTTATATCTATCTCTTTAGTTAATTCTTTTGCAGTTTCTTCCTTATTTATATTTTGACCTACATACAATTTAACATTCGTTCCATCTACAACATTGGACCACCATCTAACCAATGTTTCATAAGGATTATCTTTATTTTCAGTTTCCCAATAAATTTGAGGTGCTATATAATCTATTATTCCCTCGTCTATCCATACTAGCGCATCTGAGTATAAATCATAATACCCTTCCAATCCATTCGTATTAGATCCATTTATATCACTTGATTTATTTTTCCAAATACCAAAAGGACTTATTCCAAATTGAACATTTGGTTTTATTGATTTTATAGCATTATAAACCATTCTTATCATATAGTTTATAGCTTCCATTCTACATCTTGCAGTGTCTACTATACATTCATAATTTCCATCACATGTACATATATATTTACATTTGCAATCTGGCGGTGGATAATTATATGGATAGAAATATTCATCAAAATGAATTCCATCTATATTGTATTTAGCTACTATTTCAAATACAGTTGTAGCTATATAATTTATTACATCTATGTTTTGCGGATTGTAAAAAAGTGTATCATTATGTTCCAGTACCCACTCAGGATGTAATTTAGCAGGATTATTATCTGCAAGTTGATTTAAATCTGTTCCTTTTGTAGTTATTCTATACGGGTTTAACCAGGCATGAATTTCCATATTTCTTTTATGTGCTTCTTCTATCATAAACTCAAGTGGGTCATACCCTGGATTTTTTCCTTGTGTCCCTGTAAGATAGTCTGACCATGGATTTATTTTTGAATTATAAAATGCATCTGATGTAGGTCTAACTTGGACGAATACTGAATTTATATTTAAATCTTTTAGTTGCTCTAAAATTTTTATAAATTCTTCTTTTTGAGCCTGTGGGTTGTTTTTAGTCTTTGGCCAATCGATCTCATATACTGTAGTTATCCATACTCCTCTTAATTCATATAGTTTACAGTCTTCTCTCATGAGAATTCCCCCTTAATATATATCTGCATTATTTATTGTATGTATTTATATATACATTTGTTATAAAAATTTTGAGTTGCTCAAAGTTAAACATAAATCCCTTAAGCACAAAAAATAAGATACTTATTAAGTATCTTATTTTTTATTAGTTTATGTATCATATTCTGATTCATGAAGTTCATATATATCTGAAAGTTCCAATTGTATTCTTTGTAAATCAACATGATAATCTTTATGTACTTTTCCTTTTCCCGTTTCTTCACTTACTAATTTATTTGGTAGCAATATTGTAAATGTTGTGCCACTTTTTCCATCACTTTCTAAATAGACTTTCCCATCCATTAGTTCCACAAGTGATTTTACAAGACTAAGACCAATTCCACTACCTTCTTTTTTTCTTCTCATAGATTTATCACCTTGTACAAATCTATCAAATATTTTATTCTGAATTTCAATAGGAATTCCAATCCCATCATCTTTTACTTTTATACCAACCCAAATTTCACTACTAAATATCTCTACTAAAATATTACTTCCTTCTTCACTAAACTTTATGGCATTAGATATTAAATTTAAAACAATTCTTTCTAAGAAGTCTGGATCACACTTTATATCAAGTTCTTCTACGTCTGTATCAAATAATATTTCAATACCTTTTACTTTTGCATAACTTACAACAGATAAGGTCATTTCCTCAACTATCTTAACTATATTATAGTTGTCAAATTGTGGGTATTTAAATCCTGAGTCTAACTTTGTAATGTCGACTATATTATCTATTAATCTAAGCATTCTTTTGCAATTTATATCTAAGCAATCTTTATACTTTATGTATATCTCTTTAAAGTTATCTTTTTGTACACTAAATCCGAGTAATTGATTCGCAGAGTATATTATATTTAAAGGAGTTTTTAATTCATGACTAATATTTGAAAAAAACTCACTTTTTATTTCATCTTCTTGTTTAATTTTTTCATATTGCAATAAAGCTTTTTCTAGTTCATACTTTTCCGATACATCTTTTATAGTTATTACCTTGTATTTTTTATTATTTATTTTAAATATTTGTATTGATATATCTATTATTTTATCAATTTCTTCAATATATGTATCTTTACTAAATCCACCTGATTTTAGTATTTGTTCTTCAATTTCATCAAATTTTAATCTTTCTTTGCATATTTTTTCTATATTAAATTTATGACCAATTTCCATTTTAAAATGTTCATTTTCTTTATATTTTCTCTCAACATATAAGCACTTTTCATTTTTATATTTTATCTTATAATTTTCATCACAAATTAATATACAACTATGTTTATTTTCATCAATTATCTTAATAAATAAATTTCTTTGTTCATCCAAGACTCTATTCATTTGTATATTTTGACTAAGTTCAATAAACAGTCCTAAGATAAAAATTATAAATCCCAAATATACAGTAGTTGTTCCAATTAAAGCAACATTTATACTTGGATTTACTAAATAATAAAAATCATATATAGATTTTAGAGAAAACATAAGTGCACTTGCTCCAATTACACTATATATATATTCTTTATTGCTAAAACTTTTTACAAAGAATTTTATAGCTATTAATATATAAGCTATAAATAAAAAAGCATTGTAGTCTTCGTAAAATTCAACTACCCCTATTTCATATGGAAATATGTAATTATATTCTATATATGTAGCTATTATAGTAAGAATAGTAATCACAATAAATGATGCCTTTCTATTATTGACTATAATATTTTTTAATTTATTAAAATCACTAAATGCTATATATATAATACAAACTCTTATAAAAGATGTTAGTATAGCAAAGTAATTATTAATATCTATATTTAGGTAACTCACAATATCTGCTATAAACATATCTATAAAAAAAACTGTGTACATAAGTGACATTATAAATAGTTCCTTTTTTTTGTTACTATCATATGATAATAAACAACTGACTACACCTAATATAGATAATACCGTCCCTCCTATTCTTATAATCTCATCTTTTGATACGTTAAGAATAGTATCTGAATCCATAATTCCTATAAGTGTACAAATATATAAGAAAAACATAAAAACTGATACTATACATATAGCTACTATATCAATCCTTCTTTGTTTCTTAATATTTTTTAAAAAATTTACATTTTCCATATTTTAACCCCTTATTCTACATTATTATCCTATTAAATTATATCATTATAATTTATTATTTACCATAAATTTATCTGGTTAAAACATTGAAAATACTTGACTTCAACTTATTTAAATTTTCTATAAATTCATATATATATTAATTTTTTATTTATTAAATCAAGATATTTAAAAAGAAACTACCTAAATATTAGGTAGTTTCTTTTTAAATATCTCGATTATTAATCTTTTTTATAATTTATTTTATAAGTTTAAATATAATACTTCTTTTTATATTTACAGCTTTTTTAGGACATAGTTCATGACAGCAAAAACATCTTATACATTTATCTAAATCTATTTCTATCTTGTCATTTAAAGTTATAACCTTTGCTGGGCATACTTCTATACACTTTTTACATTTAACACAATCCTTATGTGAAACAACAGGTTTTGGAGTTAGAATATTTGTAAGTGGTTCGTGTATAAATTTGGGTAAACTAGATGCCAATAATCTAAAATCTTTACTTGTTTTTGGTATTTTGAAGTCTTTTATTATAAGTTTATTTATATCATCGCCAACAATACTTACATCCCTTAAATCTTTTTTAATATACCCTCTTTTTATACTACCTCTTATAGTTGGAACTCTATTCATATCTAAATTTATAATTTTGCAGGCTACAGTATCTATTGCATATGGACTAGATGATGCTAAAGTTACGCCAATATGTCTTGGGATTCCTGCGGAAGGTCCTTCACCTTCCATTCCAATAATACCATCCATAATAGTTAAAGTAGGATTTACATAAGAACATATATCTAATAAAACATCTTCACAAAATATTTCTTCATTTGGAAATCTATAATGTATCTCTGCTTTTTTTAATCCTGCTATTGCACCATATAAATTCTTGACACCACCTGTAAATGTCGCCATCCCATGTGTTTTTAATTTACATATATTTATTATATAATCTACTTTAGTTATCGGAGAAATTATATCCATATACTTTAAAGCCTTTGCCTCTTCATTTACAACTTTAACTTCACTTATATCATAATTTAATTTCACACCTAATTCATCTGCTATATCCATCATACCAGTTGATTTATATATCCCCTTAAGAGCAGATACAGTATAAGGTCCACCTGGACTATCCCCTATTATTACCTCACAATTTAGGTCAAGCAATATTTCACAAACTACCTTAACCAATCCTGGATGAGTAGTTGCAGCTTCTTGCGGGTTTTTCTTCATAAGTAGATTCGGCTTTATCAAAACCTTACTATTTGGTTTAATATACTTATCTATTCCCCCAATATCGTCTAAATTTTTCTCTAATGATGATTTTATATTTTCATAAGTATAATCATCACATTTTCTTACCGATACAAATTTCATATCTATCCCCTTTTCAACTTCCTTTATAATAAGCCTTTTATTTTACCTAATTAACCAATTTTATATTATCATAAATTCAATAAAAATAAAAACAAGCTATTGAAAACTAATTTAGTTTTTCAATAGCTTGTTTAGTGTTATTTCAAGTTAAATTTCGAAATCATTTCTTTTAACATTTGAGCTTGACTTGATAACTCTTCACTTGCAGCTGCACTTTCTTGTGCCGTTGCTGAATTTGTTTGTACAACTATAGATATTTGTTCTACTCCAGTATTTACTTGATTTAAATAATGAGCTTGTTCATTACTTGCATTTGCAATTTCTTGTATAACCTCTGATGTTCTTTTAGCTCCATCAATAACTTCTTCAAGAGATTGTGCAGTGTCTGAAACAATTGTAGCTCCATTTCCTATTGCTTTAAGCGATTTTTCAATTAAATTTTCTGTATCTTTTGCACTTTGTGCAGACTTTGCAGCAAGATTTCTAACTTCATCAGCAACGACTGCAAATCCTTTCCCTGCCTCTCCTGCACGTGCTGCTTCTACCGCTGCATTTAATGCTAAAATATTTGTCTGGAATGCTATATCATCTATACTTTTTATTATATTGCCTATTTCATTTGATGTATTGCTTATTTCATCCATCGCATCAATCATCTGCTTCATTTGTTCTCTTCCTCTATCTGTAGCAATACTTGATTTTTCAGATATTTCTTTTGCTTTTACTGCATTTTGTACAGTTTTATTTATTTGGTCTGAAACTTCATTTATAGTCGCTGAAAGTTCCTCTATTGAACTTGCTTGCTCTGTAGCCCCCTGAGAAAGAACTTGTGCACTTTCTGCTAATTGTTCTGATCCAATTGCAACATGATCCCCCGAAACATTTATTTGTTCTAAAGTATCATTTAATCCATCTACAATTTTATTTATAGCTACTAATATAGGTTCAAAATCATTTACAAATAAATTATTTAATTCATTACTATGTACATCAATATCTATATTACCATTACTAATTTCAGTTAATATATTTGTTAAAGCATTTATCATTTTTGTAAAATCATTAACTATTTTATTGGTAGCATTTGATACTAATCCTATCTCATTATTTTCATCTATAACTTGAGTCTCTGATTTTAAATCACCTTCAGCTAGAGTTTTTAATCTTTCACTACATTTTTTTAATGGATTACCTATTTTATTAGAAACTTTTATTGCTACAATAAATGCTATAATTGTAAATGCTACAGCTAATATTATAGTAGTTATAATTGATGTATACATAGGTCCAAGGAAATCACTTCTATTTATAGTTATACCTATCCCCCAACCATCACTATGCTGTATTGGTGCATATCCTAAAATTTTACTTTGACCATTATACTCTAAATCAAAATATCCTGTTTCTCCTGAAATAACTTTTTTGTCTGCTTCTGCAAATGGTATTAAGCTTTTATCACTTGCTGATTTTTTTATAGTATTTTGAACTCCAATAACACTAATATCTTGAGCTCCTATTGTCATTCCTTCTTTGTCTAAAAGGTAAGGATAGCTACTTTCCCCTATCTTTATATTGCTTACAATGTCACTTAAAAAAGCTTTATCTACATTAAAAGTTATAACGCCTACTATATTACTCCCTTGGACTCCGTTTTCCCAAAGAGGAGCTGAAACCAACATCGTAATATCTCCTGTTGTTTTACTAAGTACAGGGCTACTTACATACGCTTGTCCTTGTTTAGAAATTTTAAAGCATTCTCTTTCTGAGTAATCTTTTTTATTAAAAAGATCTACTCCATTTAAATCTAAAATATGACCTACTGTTAATCCATATAACTTTTCTTGTCTAGTCATAATACTCTTTTTTTCTTCTACACTTACATTAGGATCTGAAAGTTCTTTTATAATACCCGTTTGTATTGCTGCATTCTCTAAATTTATAATTTTTTGAGAAACTATTTCAGATGCTTGTTTAGTCGTTTCTATAATACTATCTCCTAAAATTGTATTAGCAGTTTTATAATTTAAAAAACTCGTAATTGTCCCTAATAGTAAAGTGCATGTCACTACAAAACATACAATTATTAATGTAAGTTTAGTTTTTATACTTTTATCTTTATTTTTATTTTTTAATTTAAATGTCATTTTCATCTTCATCCTTTATTTAAAATAGTAAATAATTTTTAATTCTAAAATAGTTGTGTTTTTTGTTTGTATAACACCTCCAATTAAATTGTTTTATTTTTTAAAATTTTCTATATTTTTACACTTTATACTATTTATCGGCTATTATTAGACATGCTAAAGTAAAAGTAATTAAATTTTAAAAATAAAAAAGCTATGAAATACAAAGTTTATCTTTGTGTTTCATAGCTTTTTCTTATCTTACAAAATTCAAGTTTTTATATTTACTTCACAGATATATTTATATTTTCATTATCACCGTCAACTACAATAGTACATCCATTGTATATCTCACCAGCTATTAACTTCTTAGCTATCATAGTTTCAAGTACATTACTTATATATCTCTTAAGTGGTCTAGCTCCGTAAATAGGATCATAACCTTCCTTAACCATTATCTCTTTTGCATTGTCTGTAACTTCTATCTCTATATCCTTATCTTGTAATCTATTTCTTAAAGACTTCATGAATATATCTATTATTTGCTTAATTCCTTCTTTATCTAATGGCTTAAACATTATTATATCATCAACTCTATTTAAAAACTCTGGCTTAAATCTTCTCTTCATTTCATTCATTACTAACTCTTTAGCTTCATCATTTATATTTTCACCAGCTTCTAATAAATATGAACTACCTATATTTGAAGTCATAATTATTATAGTATTTTTAAAATCTACCGTCTTACCTTTATTATCTGTAAGTCTTCCATCATCTAATATTTGAAGGAATAAGTTAAACACATCTTCATGAGCTTTTTCTATCTCGTCAAATAGTATTACAGAGTATGGATTTCTTCTAACAGCTTCTGTTAATTGTCCTCCCTCTTCATATCCTACATATCCTGGAGGAGGTCCTATAAGTCTAGAAACTGCATGTTTTTCCATGTATTCAGACATATCTATTCTTATTATATTTTCTTCACTATCAAATAAATTATTTGCTAAAGTTTTTGCAAGTTCTGTTTTACCAACTCCTGTAGGTCCTAAGAATATAAATGAACCTATTGGTTTATTCTCATCTTTAAGTCCTGCTCTATGACGAAGAACAGCATTACTTACAGCTGTTACAGCTTCATCTTGCCCAATTACTCTTTTGTGAAGTTCATCTTCTAATTTCAATAATTTTTCTCTTTCTCCTTCTACAAGCTTAGTAACTGGTATTCCTGTCCATTTAGAAACAATTTGAGATATTTCATTTTCAGTAACTTCTTCTTTTAATAAAGCATTTTCATAACTTTCTTGCATTTTTTGTTCATGTGCTTTTATCTCTTCTTCTAACGTTGGTATAGTGCCGTATTTTAATTCTGCTGCTTTGTTAAAGTCATATTCTCTTTCGTATTTTTCAACTTCACCTTTAGCTTCATCAAGTCTTGCTTTTAAGTTTCTTATTTCTAGTATTTGACTCTTTTCTTTTTCGTACTTAGCAGTCATTTCATCATTTTTAGATTTTAATTCCGCTAACTCTTTTCCTAAGTTTTCAAGTCTTACTTTACTCTTTTCATCATTTTCTTTAAGTAATGCTTCTCTTTCAGTTTCTAAAGTTAATAATTTTCTTCTAACAGTATCTAATTCTGTTGGAAGAGAATCTATCTCACTTCTTATCATAGCTCCAGCTTCATCTATTAAGTCTATTGCTTTATCTGGTAAAAATCTATCTTGAATATATCTATCTGAAAGTTTTGCTGCTGCAACTATTGCATTATCATGTATTCTTATACCGTGATGTATTTCAAATCTTTCTTTAAGTCCACGAAGTATTGAAACAGTATCACTTACACTTGGTTCTTCTGCCATAACGGGTTGGAAACGTCTTTCTAGTGCTTTATCTTTTTCTATATATTGTCTGTACTCATCAAATGTAGTAGCACCTATACAGTTTAACTCTCCTCTTGCTAGCATTGGTTTTATTAAGTTACCAGCATCCATAGCTCCATCAGTTTTACCTGCTCCAACTATTGTGTGTATCTCATCTATAAATAATATTATTTTACCTTCTGCAGCTTGAACTTCTTTTAATACAGCTTTTAATCTTTCTTCAAATTCTCCTCTGTATTTAGCTCCTGCTATTAAAGAACCCATATCTAATGAGAAAATTACCTTATCTTTTAATCCTTCAGGTACATCTCCTCTAACTATTCTTTCTGCTAAACCTTCAACTATTGCTGTTTTACCAACACCAGGCTCACCTATTAATACTGGATTATTTTTAGTTCTTCTTGATAAAATTCTTATAACTCTTCTTATTTCTTCATCTCTTCCTATTACAGGGTCTAACTTATTCTTTTTAGCTAATTCTACTAAGTTAGTAGCATATCTTTCTAAAGCTTCGTAAGTTCCTTCTGGGTCATTAGTTTCTACTCTTTGACTTCCTCTAACTTGTGATAATACATTTAAAAAGTCATTTTTATTTATGTTATATTGTTTAAATATTTTCCCTACATTAGTCTTTGATTCAGTTTCCATCATTGCAAGTATAACGTGTTCTACACTTATATATGCATCGTTAAATTCTTTAGATATTTCTTCAGCTTTTATTAATACTTCATTTATTTTTCTTGTAGCTGTTACTCCTTGTGAGTTTATACCTTCACCATGTATTTGTGGTAATTTATTTAATTCTGTATTTATACTGTTATTTAATGCTACAACAGATATATTCATCTTTTCTAGTATATTTGGAATAAGTCCATCTTCTTGATTTACAAGTGCACTTAATAAATGTATTACGTCCACTTGTTGATTGTGATTTTTCACTGCTATATCATAAGCTTCATTTAAGCCTTTTTGTACTCTAACTGTCATTTTCTCTATATTCATAATAAAATCCCTCCATATTCAGTTTTATCTATATATATCTATTTATTAATAGTAAATCTTTTTATTTCTGTTATCACTCTTTGTTAACGAGTGCTAACAACCCGTTGTTAATATAATATATTTATATTTTCACTTTGTCAACACTTTTTCCAAAACTTTTTTCTAATAATAAAATTCCTACATATTAAAACTTATTAGTACCCCCTAGTTTTTAGATATATATTATAGTAATAAAGAAATAAATTATGCTAAAATATACTTTATCAACTATATAGGAGGGTCATAATGCATTTAAAGAAAAGTGTAAAACTAAGAAATATAATATTAGCTACCGCATTATCATTGTCAGTACTTTTAACAGGATGTGCTTCTACTGATACTACTCATGAAAGTAATATACAAAATAAAATAGATATAAGTAAATCTGATGATAGTAATGTATCAATGTCTAGTAATAATAAAAACTCATCTAGTGGGAAAATTATAAAAGCTACTGTTGATAGAGTTGTAGATGGTGATACTGTTGAGATAATACTCCCTAGTGGCAAAGAAGTAGATACTAGGTTATTACTTATAGATACACCTGAAACTAAACATCCAAAGCTAGGTGTTCAAAAATTTGGTCCTGAAGCTTCTGATTTTGCTAAGTCTGTATTAAAACCTGGTGATACAGTTTATTTTGAGTTAGATAAAGGCGATAAAACAGATAAATATGGAAGATATTTAGGTTATTTATGGTATACATGCCCTGAAGATGGTAATTTAGAGATGTACAATGAGAGAGTTGTTCAAGAAGGATTAGCTCGAGTTGGTTATGTGTATGATCAGACTAAACATTTAGATGAACTGTTAGCTACTCAAGATGAAGCAAAAAATGAAAAGTTAAATATTTGGTCTGTCGATGGATATGTAACTGATAGAGGTTATGATATGTCTAAAGTTAAAAATTAAATACCAATTTTTATATAATAAAATGGTGAACTCTTTTGAGTTCACCATTTGTTTTATAATTTTAGCATAAGTCTATAACTTTAACTTTATAAACTACTGTTATGATTTGTCCTGGTATCATCGTATTTAAATTAAATCCAATAGATGGGTTGTAATCAGGATATGCTACACCATTTATAGTTACAGATTCTAATACAAACACTGAGTTTTGAGGTGTTGGATCCAAGAATACAACATCAGTTGCATCTATATTTCCTGTATTAGTAATGATTATTGTATAAGTTAACTCTTCCCCTATAGTAGCATATTGCTTATTTACTGCTTTTTCTACATTTAAGCTACTATATGAAATATTAGTTGTAACTATATTTGAATAACTTGTAGCTGCATGTGGTGCTTGTTTTGGATCTACTAAGAATTCAAAAGTTGTAACAGATTGATTAGTTACTTTATTAGTTTCTGGAACAAATACAACTACAACTGTAAATATAACAGTTACAACATTACCTATGCCTATATCTCCTAAACTAAATCCTTCTGTTGGGTCAAATCCTGGTTGACTTACATTATTAACTATGACACTTCCTGACTTAAACTCTACGCCTTTAGAAGGTATATCTTGGAAGAATACATTATTATCAATAACATTTCCATTATTAGTTAACTTTATAGTATAAGTTAACTCATCTCCTATAGTTGCAATTGCTTTATCAACAGTTTTAACTGAAGTTAATTTTCCTAGAACTACATTAGTAGTTACATTATTACTTACTTGATCTTTGCTTATTGAAGCTCCTGTAGGATTTATCTTATAAGTGAACTGTACATTAGAAGTATTTGTTACATATGGTGGCGTTGGTAATGAGTTTATCTTAGCACTAAATCTAACTGTAACAGTTTGACCTGGTGATAAGTCTGTCAACGCAAATCCAATTGTTGGATCTAGTGATGGATATCCCACATCATTTATACTTACAGTTCCAGATACATAATTCAACTCCGTTTGTAGTATATCTGTAAATACTAAGTTAGTTGCATTTACATTACCTGTATTAGTTACTTCACAAGTATATATTACTGTACCGTTAACTTTTGCATAATCCTTATCTACTGATTTTGTGTTTGATAAACTTCCTATATTAATATTTGTTGTTACAGTATTTGATGTTGAAGATATATCATAAGTTGGACCTTCTGGATCTATTTGATAAGTTCCAGCTACTATAGCATAGTTTGTTACTTGTGGCGGTGAAGGTATTGTAGTTACTGTAGCTTGGAATTGTATTAAAGATGTTAATCCTGGTAATAGGTTATTTGGTAAATTAAATCCATCTATTGGATTATAATCTCCATACTCTTCTCCATCAATTACTACAGTTCCTGCTTTAAATACAGCTCCATCAGATAAGAAGTCAACAAATGATAAATTAAATAGAGCTGCATTACCATCATTCTTTACTAATACACTGTAATTTAGATTATCTTGTAATGTTGCATAAGCTTTATTAACGGTTTTTGTTGTAGTTAACACTGCTCTTCTTATAATTGTTGATACTGTATTTGATTGATTTGACTTACTGTAGTACTGTCCCTCAGGATCTATTTTATAATCAAATGTTCCTACACCATAGTTTAATACAGAAGGACTTAAACTTGACTCTAGTACAGTTACTTCAAAGGATACTTCTATGCTATCTAATGGTTGTAAGTCACCTATATTAAATCCATCTTCTGGATCGTAATCTAGGTACTCATCCTCACCAATCTTAACGCTACCCTCTACAAATGCAATATCTTCTTGTAAGCTATCTGTAAATATGATATTGCCTGCAGATACATTACCTGTATTAGTTATTTTAACTGCATAAATTAATGTATCATTTAGTGTAGCGTATGCTTTATCTACATTTTTATTTAGCTCTATTGAGCCTACATTTATTTGAGTAGTTACAGTGTTTGAATCTATTTGTTCTATTATATCTGAAGAGTTTGGATCTATACGATATGCAAAAGTAACATTAGCAGTATTGTTTATTAATGATGGATTTGGTAAAGACGTTACTTTAACATCAAAAGTTACTTCTACACTATCTCCTGATAGAATATTGCCTAGAGTAAAGCTTGAATAAGGATTATACGATGGATAACTTTTTCCGTTTATTCTTACTGATCCTGTTTTAAAAGTTACTCCTGTAGGTATAACATCTCTAAAGTTAACATTCTTAGCAGTTACATTTCCATTGTTAAGTATATTAACTGTATAAGTTATTGCATCGTCTATAGTAGCATAGTCCTTACTAACAGATTTATTAACTGCTAATGAACCTATATTTATTGTTGTTTGTACTGTGTTTGTAAAGCTTTTTTCAACTATAGGTTGATTATCTGGGTCTATATAGTATTTATAATCTACTATAGCAGAGTTGTATATAATATAATCTATAGGTTGTTGCTCAACTCTTACATCAAAAGTTACTGTACTACTTGTGTATCCACCTATATTGTCTATATTAAATCCTACATTTGGATTATACGTTGGTTTACTTTGACCATTTAACTTTACAGTTCCTGTTATAAAGCTAGCATGAGATTGTATTGTATCTTTAAAGAATACATCTATACAATCGGCATTTCCTAAATTATTAACAGTAATAGTATATTTTAAAGTATCTCCAATAGTTGCATAAGCTTTATCGACTACTTTTGTAGCTTCTAAATCGCCTATTTTAATAAGTGTATTAACTTCATTTGATGTAGCTGTTTCAGGTATTGGCTCATCTGATGGAGTTAATTTATATTCAAATAGTACTTCAGCACTATTAACAATCTCTTCACTTTCAGGTAGTGAGTCAACACTAACGTTAAAAGTTACTGTGTGGAATTGATTTGGAGTTAAATCATCTAATTCAAACCCTATATTTGGATCATAAAGTGGTTTTGTTTCACCATTTACTACAACTGTACCACTATTGAATGATGCTTCTTGTTGTATTAAATCTTGTACGTTTAGATTTATTGCATCTACAGAACCAGTATTTCTAACTACTATTGTATAAGCTATAGTCTCTGAAACTCTAGCATAATCTTTATCTACTGATTTTGTAACTGTTAATTCTCCAATTGCAACATAAGTTTGAGTAGTGTTTGTGTTTATAGTTGCTTCTATAGTTTCTGTATCTACTACATAGCTATAATCGATAGTTGCAAAATTGTATATTATATTATCTGCAGGTCTAGTGTTTATTGTTGCTGCAAAAGTAACTGTTGTTGTACTATCTGCATCTATATCTTCTAAGTCAAATCCTATATTTGGATTAAATTCTGGCTGTTGTATATTATTTACATATACAGAATTAGCAATAAATTCTATATTTTCATCTAGTAAATCTGTAAATGATATATTTTGTGCTGCTACATTTCCATTATTAGTTATATCAATTGTAAAGCTTAGTGTATCTCCTATTTGAGCTATAGCTTTATCTACAGATTTATTAGTAGATATTATAGTATCGAAAACTTCTACAGTTGTTGTATTTGATTCTTTTTTATATGTTATAGGAGTTTGTTCTGGATCAACATAATATGAATATGTTACGTCTGCTTTGTTTAGTAAATTATTATCAGCAGGTATAGCATCTACCAATACGTCAAAACTAACTGTAGCTTGTTGACCTATAGGTATAGTTCCTATACTAAATCCTGTATTTGGATCATATGTTGGTCTATTTTCTCCATTTATAAATACACTACCTTCACTAAAAGTTGATTCTACTTGAATTACATCAGTGAATAATACATTTTGTAGTTGTGTATTTCCTATATTAGATATCACAAAGCTATAATTTATAATATCGTTTAACTTAGCTATTGTTCTATTTGCAGTTTTAGTTATATTCAAATCACCAAAGTTTATATAAGTTACAACATTATTACTTGTTACACTACCTGATATATAATCTCCATTTTCTTCTATTTTGAATTGGTGGTTTAGTATAGATGTATTTTGTACATAACCATCATTAGGAAGACTATCTACAGTTACATCAAAAGTAACAGTTCTAGATGTTTGTGGTGAAATTATTCCAAGTTCAAATCCATTATTTGGATTATAATTTTCATAAGATGTTCCATTTATTTTTACTGTTCCAGCTACAAATGTTGTATGATTCGGAGTATTATCAATAAAGTTTGTATTTTCTAAGTCAGTATTCCCATCATTGTATATAACAGAAGTATAAGTTAATACATCTCCTATAGTTGCATAAACTTTATCAACACTTTTTGTATTTGTAACTACTGTCTCACTAACATTTGTAGTAACTGTGTTACTTTTTAAGCTATCTTCTAATGTTGGTCCTGTTGGACTTAGTTGATATTTTAAATTAACATCAGCACTATTGTTTATTTGTGATGGATTTGGTAAGCTATCAATTTTCACTTTGAACATTACAACTACATTTCCACTTGGTAATACATCATTTATTATAAATCCTGTATTAGGGTCGTAATCTTCATAATTTTCTCCGTCTATAAATACAGACCCTACTATAAAGCTAGCTTCACTTTGAATTATATCTAAAAGATTAACTTCTTTTAAAGTTACAGTACCTGTGTTATTTACTACTACTGTATAATTTAGAGTGTCTCCTACAAGGGCATATAATTTATCTACAGATTTTGTTACTGTCGCTGAATAATCATTTATTATAGTGCTTACCGTATTACTTGTAACTGTTTTAGTTACCTTTTGTTGATCTGGGTCAATGTGGTAACTATAAGACGTTGTTGCATTGTTTAATATAGTATTAGGATTTGGCAAGCTATTAACTTTAGCTTTAAATTCTACAGTAACACCTTGACCTTGTTCCATTTTTCCTAGTGTAAATCCTGTTTCTGGGTTAAAGTCTGCTCTTGTAACTCCGTTTACTTTTACAGATCCTGGAACAAACTCTGCTTCTGATTGTATTATATCTGAGAATAAAGTATCTATTGCTGCTGAGTTGCCTATATTAGTAGCTATAAATGAATAAGTTAAAGTATCTCCTATTGTTGCATATGCCTTATCTACACTCTTTACTAAATCTATTTGAGCATATGGCACATACGTTACAACTTCATTTGAGTATACGGTTTCAGTCATAATCGGACTATTTGGGGTTATCTTATAACTTAGTGTAACTTCTGATGTATTAGTAATATATCCAATCTCAGGATTATCTGTTACTGTAACTGCAAATACTATATTTACAGTGTCTCCTGGATTCATATTTGTTATTGAAAATTTATTATTTGGATTAAGTTCAAGATTATGAACTCCATCTATATATACAGTTTGAGGATAATATGCTAGGTATTTACCTACAAAGTCTGCAAATTTTATATTTTCAAGCATTACAGTACCTATATTTTGAATAGTTGTAGTATAAACTAGTGGGTCTCCTATTTGAGCATAGTTTTTATCTACACTTTTAACTATTGAATACTCTGCTTTATTTATAATAGTTTCAACTTCATTAGTATATATAGTGTTTGTTAATGTAGATCCATTAGGATCTGGCTTATACCCATATAATAAACTACCTTGGTTAGTTATTATATTAGGATTTGGAACAGATTGTACTTTAGCTTGGAAAGTAACTTCTACAGTGTCACTTGGGCATATTATATCTAGTGTAAATCCAAGATTTGGATTGTAGTTTGGATATGATATACCATTAATAGCTACTGTACCTGCTACAAATGATGCTTCTTGTTGTATAATATCTGTAAATAAAGTGTTTGTAGCATTTATATTACCACTGTTACTTACGTCTATTTTGTAATATAATGTATCTCCTATTTCAGCATGAGATTTATCTACAGTTTTAATAATGTTCATACATACAAAGTTTGCTATAGTATCTACTGTATTAGATATTTTTTCATCTTCTGTAACATTTCCACCTGCAACTATTTCATATTTAAATGGAACTTGCGCAGTGTTTTCAATTAAATTATCAGGATTAATACTATCTACTAAAACTTGATATTCTACACTTGTAGTTTGCATAGATTCTATAGGTTGTGGTAGTGTAAATCCTGTGAATGGATTTAATCCATCTTGTAGTACACCATTAATTCTAACGCTATCTTCTACAACAGTAGTCCCTGGTATAGTTGGCTCTTGTACTTGAATATTTTTAGCATCTACATTTCCTATATTAGTTAATTCTAATGTGTAAGTTACTATCTCTCCAATATTTGGATAGTTATTATTATTACATCTTTCCCCAACTATATCTACATATTGAACTTGAATTGAAGTTGAATTACTAATTGCTGTTTTCTCTCTTGAATATCCATATTGGTCAAGTATATACTCAAATGTTATATAGCATATATTATTTACTTTTCTTGATTGTGGTAAAGAGTCTACTCTACATTCAAATACTACTTGTATACTGTCTCCTACATTTAAATCAGGTAAGCTAAATCCAAATTTAGGATTATAGTCACTATAAGGCTCACCATCTATAAATACACTTCCATTTACAAATGAACAACTTTCAGTTATTTTATCTTGTAAGAATAATTTCTTCGCAGTTTCTGTACCTATATTTTCTATATCTATTGTATAAGTTACATTTTCATTTAAGCTTATATTTGATTTTGAAGCAGTTTTTGTAATAGCTAACTTTCCATCTTGAACTATTACAGCTATTTTATTAGTTTTTGCAGAGTTTGTTATATTATCTATTCCTGAAGCAAATTGATAACTATAGTTTACATCTTGATTTACAACTCCAGCTTCAGGTACTGAATTTGCCTTAACTGCAAATAGTATATTTTTTATTCCTCTTACACCTATAGTTCCTAGGTTTATACCTTGTGTTATATCTAAGCCTTGATATTCTACTCCATTTATCTTTAATGATCCTTTTATAAATGAAGTTGATGAATCTAGGTTTGCTGATACTATAACATTATTCGCTTCTAACGCTCCCTCATTTTTTATTTGTAATGAGTAAATTAATGCTTCACCTACTTCAATGTTATATTCTGAATCTCCATCTATATCAAATGCATCTAATTTCGCTGTTATATTTGGTGCCTTTGATGACACTTGCACTCCTAGTGCTACTAATTGAACTCCATCACCAAACTCACCTTCTGTTATTTGTCCTGCTAGTAAAGTTTGATTTGGTACTAATGTGTTTGTTATATCTACATTTGTTATATCCCATTTATTTCTTGCTCCTACTAGTTGAGTTGGCACAAAACCATCATTATTATTAGTTCCGTTAGTTCCATTTATATTTAAAAGTCCATTATTATCACTTAGCGGATTAGCTGTATTTATTATACCTGAGAAGAAGCTATTTCCTGGGTTATTAGGTGCATTACCTGGATTTGGATTTGGACTATTGACAGTATTTCCTATATTAGTTAACTTTGCAAAAGATGGTCCCACTAGTACAATTTCTTCTCCATTTAATGGTCCTCCATTTGCACAAGACATACATACGCTTCCATTAAAATCTAAAATATCTGAAGATGTTGTAAACCCTGAAATAGTTGTTTGCAGTGATGTATTTGGAGTTGCTACAGATATGCCCGAGTTATAGATAATTTTTTGAGGTTTGAAGGTATCATTTCTATATATTACTGTTAATGTCCACCCACCTCTTGAATTACTAAGTCCTGTGCTAGGTATACTTATAGGAACTTCTGATACAGAATAGCTTCCCGATAATGAATCTTTTACATAATCTGTTACTTCAGCAGCTCTATATCTATCTATAGTTCCTGATTCTGCATTATAGCTTTGTGTATATTCAGGAGTTATTTCATAATCACCTTTTGATGTAGTTAAAGTTATCGAACTATCTTGTATACTTCTAAGATCTGGTGCACCAACTACATTACTATATACTGTAGAATACCATACAATTTCTGCGTAAAGTATTGTACTATTATCTAATATATTTAAAGTAGCTGTACTACCACATTCATTCCAGTCTCTGGTTGTGTTACCATTTATCATAATAAGGTCAGATGTATTTACAGATGGCTCAGTTGTACTTCCACATACTACTAAACTATTTCCAGTTGCCACTAAAATAGCTTTATCTATAGTTGCAAATCGCTGTTCTAACGCCATTTCACACTCTCCTTTATACTTTAAGTATTATATTATTTATAGGTTTTTCTGATTTACTAGTCAGTAACACCTTATTTATATAATATGAATTTAATACTTTTACGTTCCATATTTCACTAATCTTTCGGTATATAATTCAACATTTTCTGACTTTTTAATATACTATATTAAAGTAAATTTTAAGGAGTGATCTTATGCCAGATAATATACTCAGTATTAGTATTGATAACACTCAGAATGTATCAATTGTAATAGGAACTACTTCAAACTTTAATATGAATATAAAAAATTTAAGTGAAAATCAAAGATTATATAACTTAGGTCTTTCCATAACCCTTCCTGATGGACTATCTCTTTCAGATTCATCTATACCTTATACTAGTAGTACCACTGATATAGATAATAACACTGTATATTCATGGGTAAACTTAAAAGATCTGGCGCCTATGGAAGTTGATTTTAGTATTAATGTTACATTGAAATGTAATAACACCTTTATCAATGGCGATTTAATTGAATTTGGATATAATTTTCCTATATTAAGTGTCAGTTGTAGTGTAGATACTATGCCTCGTGGAAGTTATGATGAGTTTAATGAAATATTAACTGAGCTAATAGAAATGACTTATGTAAGTTCTAGGTTTGATGGGACTATTAATACATCTAAAAAAGTATTAAAAGGTGCTGGTACATCTATAGAATTATCTGATTATACACAAGTTTACACTTCAACTTGTATATTTACTAATAATTCTATTTCAACTTCTTTGGTAAATATAACTATATTATTAGAAGATGGTATAAGATATATTGGTAACATCCAAGTTACTGGTGCATATGCATCTATGTTTTTAAATCCTATTATAAATACTGTTACTATTGATGGTAAGGCTTATACTCAACTTTATTATAGCAATATATACCTTATTGAAAGTAGTTATATTAAATTAACTTTTAGCTATGCTATTTGGAATCAATATAATAATAACCAAGGTGCTTTTATAGCTCATGGTACTTCATTAAATATGTCTTTAAGTATGGTATCTGCTGATTCTGAATATATGGCAAGTTCATATTATAGTTTTAGCTTTTTAGCAATGGATTTAATAATATTAACCTCTATAAGTAAATCTATTGTAGATATTAGAGAAAGTATAATCTATTCTTATATTTATAAAGTAGGCCAGTATTATAATATACAAAATATAACAGTCCATTATTTTCTACCAGATGGAATCACCTATGTTTCTAGTTCTGTTGACCCAACCTCTGTAGTGGATGATGCAACTCTAAAAGTTTATTATATGACCTATAATTTTGCTTTATCTACTCAAAACTCAATCTTTACAGTAAATATAAATGCTATTATGGATGATTATTATAGATATAAACTAGATGGAAATAACAATCCTCTACCTGCTATAGCTTTTGATAATTTCTTAGTTACTACTGATATTTCAGGAATTCTTATAGGACCACTAACACAGGTAACTGATAGTTCTAGTGTTGGCTCTAGTATAAATATTGGAAGTATTAATAAAGAGTTTATACAAGCCTACTATAAAGATGGAACACCTAAGTCAATAAGTACCTTAGCTCCTCTAGATTTAGCTGAATATACTTTGTATTATAATGCATCTAACTTAGAAGCTATTCAAAAGCAAGTATATATAGATGATTTCTTTCCATTATCTGCAGGACCTATAGATAATTTAAATTATATATATACTGATAAAAATCCAATTAACCTACCTGAGTTAATAAGTCCACATGGAGTAGATTTTTATTATGGAGATGTAGAAGGTGGCTCATATTTCACTATTAACTTTAAAGTAGCCATTGATTCTTTAGGGAGTCCCTCTCAAAATATAAATTTAATGAAATTAAAAGGTGTTAACACCTATGGATATGCTTATAGTGATAGAGATCAAGTAGTTGTTAATATAGGTAAACCAAATATAACCTTAAGTAAAACTGTATCTGGTCCAAATAAGAACGGTATAAAAGCAAATGAAGTATACACTTATACAGTTACTATTAATAATACTAATAACCTAGGTAGTGAAACAGATGCCTTTGATTTTACTCTTAGTGATACTTTGTCAGAAAATTTGTTTGTACTTAATCCAGATAGTATAATTGTTTCTGGAACAGGTGACTATAACCAAACTACTATTAATAATAATATAGATGTTTATATAAATAAATTATCTCCTGGTCAATCTATAACCTTAACCTATGATGTAGGTATTATATCTACAATTGCACCTGGAGTTTCTATAACTACTACAGCAACAAATACTAATCCATACTCACAAGTATATGATAGTGAGTCAGATAACTTTAGATACACTAACTTAAATAAAAGTGCTTCTGTAACTATATCTTCAAAGAATATAACTATTCAAAAAACTAATCTATCTAATACTTTTAAAGTGGGGAGTTCTATAAACTATTCAATTATTATAACTGTTCCTAAAGGCACTATCGCTTATGGATTATATGTAGAAGATATATTACCAAATAATGATCAAAGATATATTGGACCTGCTTACAAAAATGGAGTATTAGTAACTCCTGAGATTGTAGGTAATAAAGTAACATTCCCTACAGAAGAAATTATAGATGCTATAGATGTAAATAGGTCAATAGTTTATACTCTAAAGGCTAAAATAGATGACTCAGCTAATACAATTGGGGTGTCAACATCAATACAAGGAAACACCGCTAATTGCTACTATCAAGTGTCTCCTGAAGGTAGCTTCCGTACTCGTACTAGCAGATTAAATGTTGTAGTTAATCACCCTAGTATATCTATAGATTTAAGTGTTACAGATAAAACTACCTATGGTGTATATACACAAATAGCTAATATAAATAATAGTTCTATTCTTCAGTTTAAGCTGCTATTTAAAAATAATAGTCCTATAAGTTTAAAAAATGCAATAATTGAAATCCCTATAGATGATAACTTTATATTCTCAAGTATTGGTAACACAGGATTATGTAGTGCAAATTATAATTCTTCTGATAGAAAAATTATAATAAATGTACCTAATTTAAATGGTGATACTACTGGTTATATGTTCTTTACAGTATTTTTAGTTCCAAACTTATTATCAAGTACTACTATTGATACACAAGCAACTACTATTTCTTACTATAATGACATTTCAACTACTAAAGTATATGGTGGTGAACAAAGTAACTTAATAAGTTGTGTTTTACAACCTAATCTTACTTTAACTCCAGACCCTATATACAAAATTAATGATACTACTTCCTTTATAGTTACTTCCCCTGGTAATACTGCCGTTATACTTGATTATTTTAGAAATACCGGTGGAGGCCATGATAGTTTTAATTTGATTATTCAAGAAGTTAATGTTGATTATACCTTATATATAGATAATGTTAAAATCGCTGATGTACCTGCTAATACACTTTATGAAATGGATTTACCTGAAATGTCAAATTTAGCACCTAATACTTCTAAAGTTATAAAAATTACAGCTACTATCCCTGTAGACCAACCATTAGGAATAAGATATGATTTCTTAGTTACAGCTAAATCTAAATCTAGTCCATATCCTGAGAAAACAGTTTTAAATATAGATCCTAACCCATTCTAAATCAAAAAACATCGATTATACTTTGTATTGTCGATGTTTTTCAATAATATAATAATAAACTCATATTTAAAAATATAGTATTGGAATTTACTAAATCAATAGATAAGTATTGCATATCGTATTTTATATCATCTTTATTTCCTAAGATTATACCTACTGGAACTGACATACATGTTGAAAATCCAAATACCTCTGAATTACATTTCTTGCAACAATTATATTTATACCACACTTTAAACTCTATCTTTCCAACTATTAAAAGCGTATATAAATTAGGTTTTGGATTTCTTATAATCTTTGTATCCATTATGTCTATGTTATATTTATAGTCTATTATTTTGTCTATGCTATAAGAAGTTTTAAAATAATCACCAAATGTCATTTGTTTAAATATTTTTTTCGCATACTTAGTTTTTACTATGTTACTTTCCTTTTTTACTAAATATGGTGCTTCTTCTACATTATATATATAATCATATTCAATAATTGAAAAGTTTTCTATTATATTGTAATAATTTATAGGAACTACTAATACTTTAAAGGATAATTCTATACTATCTTTAGCATCTAGTTTTTCTATATAAAATCCTTCATTAGGATTTAAGCATCTTAACTTTATATTATTTATTTTAACTGAATTTTCAATAAACCGTGTACTTTTAGGAATATCATCTTTAAAGAATATATTTTTTATAATAGAGTCACTTATATTCTTGATAGTTATTGTATAGATTAGTATATCAAAGGTATATGTGGATTTTTTATTTACACTTTTACTTAGTTTTAATGATTCTTTTATAATTTGAGTTGATGCTATATTGCTAAAAATAGTTTTATTTATTATTGGACTTTTTAATGATAACCTATACTTATAATCTACCCTGCATTCGTTTACAACTTTCATAGGTTCACCTTTTTATTTTAGTATAATTAATATTCATCTACATATTGAATTAATAAAGTAGTACTTACTAAAACTCTTGTAGTACATAAATATGCTAAACTTACATCTTCTATAAAGTATCTTAAATTTATATCGCCTAAGTTACATATATCTTTTGGAATCATGATAAATGTGCTAAATGGAATACTAATATCCTTTACAAACTGATTATATCCATCATAGTCAGTACAATAATATATAATTAAACTTAATTCTAATTCTCCTATTATTACTATTTTTTTACCTGTTAAGTGTTGACCTTCTATAGATGTTCCTTCTATTGTATTTATTATTTTTGTAGATATTATATTTAGTCTTGGGGATGTATGACCTATTTTACAAATGTCTAAATCTCTCTCACAAAAACATACAAGGTCATATGTTTCCTTTATATCTTTTAATATATCATTTTTATAATCTATAGTTTCATATACGTTAAACTGAATAAAATATTCTAATTCACCTAGTTCTTCTGGATAGCAATAAGTAGGAACCATTCTTTGTAAATTAACATTCAATTCTATCACCTCCTTACTATTACTCAATTATATTTTAATAATTAGATGTTATATATTATGAAAATTTTTATATTGTAGTAACATATTATAATTTTTTAAAACTAAATTTTTTTAGATATATACTATTTTAGCAGTGGTAACTAATAGTATAACTTGTTCATATATTATAATATCTTAATTTTAAGGGGGACATTATATGACTTTAACTGGCGCTCACTATATTTATGCAATATTCATATTGATAATATTATTTACTATGATTATGAAAAAGGATACTATAGTTCCTTGTATTTTAGGTGTATTTTTCTTAGCTTTATTTTATACAAGCAATATATCTACATCTATTGGAGCTGTTTTTAATGGGCTTATTATATCTTTAAAAGAACTTAGCCCTGTAATAATGATCATTTCCATAATGGTTGCATTATCGAAGTCACTTGAAGATAATTATGCTATTGAATATATGATAAAACCATTTTCAAAAATTATAAAAAATGAAACTACTGCTTTTTTCACGGTTGGTATCTCTATGACTATTCTTTCTTGGTTTTTCTGGCCTAGTCCAGCAGTCGCTTTAGTTGGTGCAATATTTTTACCTATAGCTATTCGTTCCGGTCTTCCTGCTATTGGAGTTGCTGTTGCCCTTAATTTATTTGGTCATGGTCTTGCACTTTCAACCGATTTTATAATTCAAGGTGCCCCAAGTATTACTGCTGGTGCTGCTGGTATTGATGTTTCTAGCGTTATTAATGATGGTATGATTTTATTTTGGGTTATGGCTATTGTTACTATAGGTGTCGCTTTTTATATGTTAAAAAGAGATATAAAGAAGGGGTTATTTAAAGATGAAATAACTGAAAATAAAAAAGTTGATGTTAAAGTGTTTAATGTTAAGGCTAAGATAGCTACATTTTTAGTTTTAATATTATTTTCTTTAGATATTTTAGCTATGTTTATGTTTGATTTAAAAGGTGGAGATGCTACTGCACTACTAGGAGGAACAGCTATATTTTTATTGATTATAATAAATGTTATTAATCATGGAAAAGGTAGTTTGGATAATATATGTGAAAATGTTACGGATGGATTTTTATTTGGAATGAAAATTTTTGCAGTAATTATTCCTATAGGAGCATTTTTCTATATGGGTGAGGTTTTGCCTTTGACAGAGCTTTTAGGAGATGTTTTATCACCTTCTTCTCAAGGTTTATTGTCAGATTTAGGTATAGCTTTATCTGAGGCAGTTCCTTTAAATAAGTATTTTGTTGCATCTATACAGACTGTTGTTGGCTGTATTACTGGTCTTGATGGTTCTGGATTTTCTGGTATGGCTTTAGCTGGTTCTACTGCTGCAGTGTTTGGAGCTGCTGTTGATTGTAACGTGGGAGCTCTTGCTGCATTAGGTCAAATTGGTGCTATATGGACTGGTGGTGGGTGTTTAGTACCTTGGGCTTTGGTTCCTGCTGCTGCTATATGTGGTGTTAGTCCAATTGAGCTTGCTAAGAGAAATTTAATTCCTGTTTTGTGTGGATTGGTGGTTACAACTTTTGTTGCTATGATTATTATTTAGAATATGTCTTTTGGTTGCTCAGGGGGGATATATAGGTTTTGCTCCATACAAGCTGAAAAGATGCTTGTAAATGTCGCTGCAACCTATATATCCCCCCTTCGCTACCTAGTTAAGTGTATTCTTAATAAAAATAAGACTACATTCAAATATTTGAATATAGTCTTATTTTTATATAAATATGTTTATTTGTATAAAGTTCTATATTTTATTGATTTTACTAAAGTTTATTTGTATTATTTAACTATATAAAAAATTTTAGAAAGGTGTTATTATGGGGGCTAACTTTATGGTTGATATGGGGTTTGGATTTGTTGGATTTATAGGTATTTTTAATATGGCTTTATCTTTTGTTATATCTATTTTAACTATTTATGTATTAGTTTTAGGTATTAAGGCTTTGAAAAAATATTTAAATAGCTAATGAAGACCTAATTTTTAGGTCTTTTTCATTAATTTAAGGTGGGACTTATATTTGTCTAATAAAAGATTATGCCGATCTAAATATTAGCTATAAAAAGGAGGAAATTTTTGAAAAGTTGTATTGTTTGCAATTATAGATTTATATTTAAAGATAGATTTAAGGGTACAGTTAAATATTTAAAGTGTTCAAACTGTAGTACTTCTTATAATCCCAAGTTTACTATTTATGTATTTTTATATAACTTCTTAGTGTTCTTTACTGCAATAAATCTTCAATTCGAATTTAATATGAATAATAAGTTTTTAGAGTTTATTCTATTCATGCTAATTGTATGTCCAGTTCTTCTTTTATATCACCTTGTTCCTCATAGATTTCAAAAATATGATATAATAAAACCTAATGAAAAAGACTATTAGATAAATAATCTATGTAAGCACTATATTTAAAGTGCTTATTTTTTATGCTTGAACAATCTATCTTTATGTAAACTATAAAGGAATTTATATATAACCTTTAGAATAAATATAATTATATTATCTTGGAGGTGAAATATGAATAGTAATATCACATACTTAAGCAAACCCATTATCTTAACATCACTCCCCTTTGGAGTAATGGGATTTTTGTTAACTATCTATAGTAAAAACTTAGATATGAGTGCGTTAGAAATAGCAGGTCTCTATTCAGTACTATCATTTATACTTATAATAATGCGACCTATATTGGGTAAAATAGCAGATACTTGTGGTAGAAAACCTATCTTTTTATTTTCTTGTCTTGTATTTGCTATTTCCCACTGTATATACGCAGTAGCAAGCACAATGACGTTAATATACGTTGCAAGGATTCTTCAAGGTGTAGCAACTGCTTCTATGACTATTTCTACTTATGCAATCATTTCAGATACAACAGATAAAACCAATTCTTCAGAAGCATTTGGAAAAATTGATGGATATCATTCTAGTGGATATTTTTATGGATGTATGTTAACTTTTTTCGTATTTTCTTGTGCTAGTTTTATGGAAAGTTGGAAGATATTATTTGCAATATTTTCTATAGCTTCTTTGTATGCTTTATTCAACTCTATAAAAAAAGTTCCCGAGACTCAAAATTTCTCTGCTCAAAAGTCTATACTATCTAAAAAGAATAAATTAAAAAATCTATCTAAAGACACAATAAAAGTATTATTTATAATATTTATAGTCGCTATAGGGTCATCAATTGTTAGTTCTATAATCATGATATATCTTATAGACAAATTTTCAAATGACATGATGTTAATAGCTATTGCATATTTACCAAGTCTTATCGCACAAAGTATGTTTGCAGCTAAAATTGGAAATTATGCAGATAAATCTTCTAAGAAAAAGTCCATGATATTAGGTCTATTGATAATAGCTATTACATCTATTGCTACACCTAGTGCTAATTCATTTATATTATTATGTATTTTATGGGTTATATCTACAATGGGCGGAATTTTATATGGAGTATGTATAAAAAGTATATATACAGATGTAACTAATGATTCTCAAATGGGTGTTATGTATAGTATATATAGTATAGTTTGTGATTTTGGTCTTGTTATAGGTCCTTTAATTGGTGGATTTGTTTACGATAGCGTATCTATGACTACACCATTTTATGTAAGTGGTGGTATTATGATAGTTGTTTGTTTAATAATAGCTATGATAATTAAAGAAACAAATTCTAAGCAACAAAATAATGTTTAATAAAAAGCAAGTATTATTCTATATTTTCATATAGTTTAATTCTTGCTTTATTTTATTGTTTATTGATTTTAAGGGTCTTGAAAAAAATAGTCAATAAATTATAATTTTAGTTATTAACCAAGTTAGTCAAATATTTAGGAGGTTTATTTTTGAACGAGGTATTTAATAAATTAGAAGAAGAAAGGCTAAGTATGCTAAAGATTTAATATCTAAAAGTATTAATATAGAACTATGTAAAAGTAGTACTGATCTTTTCGAGATACTTGAGTATATAACAGAAGAAAAATGTAAGCTTCTTAAAAGAAATCCTCACATATTAAACTTTGTTGTTATGGCATATTGTTCTAATGATGAAAAAATTTTAGATATGATAAGTAACACATTAGATAGTCAAGTCAATGTATATGAATACTTTATAAATGTAGATAAAAGTAAGTTCAAAGATGATCTAGACATAGGTGATATTTTAGAAATGATTTCTTTAATGTTAGATGGTTATTTGCAATCTAAGCTAAAATCTCACGAAAACATTGATATAGATGAAGTTATGAATAAATACAAAAAATGGACGCTTATACTAAAGCAAGCTGTCTATAAATAATGGAGGTATTATGAGAATTGCTATTTTTACTTTAGGTACTCGTGGAGATGTTCAACCATATATAGCACTAGCAGTTGAAGCTATAAAGCGTGGTCATAGTGCAGTAATTTGCACCGGGGAAAGTTTTAAAGATTTAATAAAAAGTTATAATATAGAGTTTTCCAAAGCAGATTTAGACTTGATGGAATTATTGGAAAGCAAGGATGGGCAAGATATTTTTAATAATGCTTCTAAGCATATTATAAAAGCTATAAAATATTCCAAAGAATATATAAATCCAGCTTATAGAAAAACTTTAGAGCAATTTTATAATTGTGCTAAAAGTGCTGATGTAATTGTTTATCATCCAAAGGCTTTAGGTGCTCCTGATATAGCTATTTCTCTTAATATACCATGTATACATATGCCTCCTGTGCCTATTGTATATCCGGTTGAAGAGTTTCCGAACTTAGCTATTTCTTATAAAGGTAATTTCGGGTCAATAATAAATAAACTAACTTATTTACCAATAAAGTATGCAGAAGCTTCATATATAAAAGAGATAAATGACTTTAGACAAAAAATATTAAAACTTCCAAAACGTAAATGTGGCATTTATACTTATAATGTTGAAAGTAAACCTATACCACTACTATACCCTGTAAGCAAGTTTATTTTTGAAGATGTTAATAGTTGGAGTAAAAAAGTATACTTATCAGGTTTTCTTTTTATTGATAGCGCTAATGAGCAACTAAGTGATGAAATTAAAAAATTTATATCTAATGGAAATGCTCCAATTATAATTTCTTTTAGTAGTATGCCACTTAAAAATCCTTTAAAGTTTAAGGAAGTTTTGATAAAAGCTTTGAAAGAAACTAATAATAGAGCTATAGTTTTAACTGGTACAAGTGGTATGAATTTTGATAATGCAGATAATATATTATCAGTAAAATCTGCACCTCATAGTCTATTATTCCCTCTTTCTAAGGGTATTGTGCATCATGGAGGTGTTGGTACAATGGCAACAGCTTTAAAATCTGGTAAGCCACAATTAATCATGCCTTTTTCAGTAGATCAACCATTTTGGGCAAATAGACTCTACAAAATGGGCTATGCTCTAAAACCAATGTATGAAACAAATATTTCTATAAATGATTTATCACAAGCTTTTATTGATATGGATAGCTCTGTAAATATAAATAGAGCTATATCAATTAAATCTAAACTAGATACTGAAAATGGTAACATAAATGCTATCAAGTTTATTGAAAATATTTGTTTGAAAAACTAAAACAGGGTGCATATAATAAGCCACCCTGTTTTTCTATCTTCTATTGTTGTAATTCAAAAACTATTGTAAATCTAACTCCTATATCATTATTTTCTACATATATCTTTCCTTTATGTTTATTTATAATAGATTTTACTATTGAAAGTCCTATTCCATGTTTTCCTTTACTTCCTTTGTAAAATCTATCAAATATATGATTTAAATCTTTTTCAGGTATTTTATCTCCATCATTTTCTATAAATATTACAATTTTATTGTCTTCTTTTTTACATCCAAGTATTATCTCACTTTTTGCATATCTTAAAGCATTATCTATAATATTTAAAAAAGCTCTATATATACTCTTTTCATCACATTTTAGAATTACTGGATTATCATCAAATTCATATTTAAAACTTATAGAGTTTTTTATTGCTGTAGGCTTTTGCTTTAAAGTGCAATTAGATAATATTTCTCTCATATCAGATTCAACTAAACTATAATCTTTTGTTATATTGTCCATCTTAGAAAGATATAATAAATCTTCAACCATATCTGTTAGTCTATCACTTTCTTCTAAAATAACATCACTTGCTCTATCTTTATCTATTACATTGTATTTTATAGCTTCTGCATACCCTTTTATAGACATAAGTGGTGTTCTAAGTTCATGTGATGCATTTTGAAAAAATGTTTTTTGTTCTTTATCGTATTTATCCAACTTCTCTACGCTTTTATTCATTACCTTACAAAGTTCATCTAGTTCTTTATCCTTAAAATCAGAACTACATTTTTCAAAACTTCCATCTCCTATACTTTTAGCAAATTTACATAACTCCTGTATTGGATTTGCAATATTTTTTGCTAAAATAATTGATATAATTATAGCTAGTATACCAGCAATAATCATAATTACAATCAATACATAGTTAACTTTTTGAGCTAAATCTATTGTGCTTGATACATCTATGAACAGTACCATATATAAACTATCATTGCTTTCTAAGCTATTTAACTTGACTGTTGATATATAATAATCTTTAGACCCTGTTGATATTTTAATTTCTTTATCACTATCTAAATTTATTTCATGTTTTTGTATGTATTTTAAAATTGATTTATACTTATCTAAATCTAAAAATATTGCATCTCTTGAGCTTGGGAATATCATATTATAATTTTCATCAATTACCATAGCTTGTGCATCGGATTCCATTTCAGCCATCTTTATTTTATCTTGAATACCCTGTAAGAAATTCGAAAAAATATCTTGTGGCTCTCCATATTTATTGTGTTGCCCTCTTCTAGGTTTGTAATTTTCATCGAAATTCTCAACTATAAAAGTTGCTTTTTGTAATTGTTCTCTAGAGCTTTTTTCTATATATTCATGAACTAATAAATTAAATGATATCACGATTCCACTAAAAATAGTAATTATTAAAATTAATATACTTACTAGTATTCTGGTTTTTATACTTATTTTGTTTTTTAATTTTTTAATCATTTTCATTCTCATTCTTTACCTTTAGTCTAAATCCAAACCCCCATACTGTTTCTATCAACACATTTGTTTTAGATATTTTTTTACGAAGTCTTTTAACTGTGTCATCCGCAGCTCTTGTTTCTACTTCACTATCATATCCCCATATTTTATTTAATAGCTCATCTCTTGATACAGCTTTATCTTTATTTTCAAACAAATAAGTTAATAGGTTGTATTCATTAGGAGTTAAATCTATATTATTTTCTTTAAAACTTACTATTTTGTTTTTTGTATTTATTATAATATTTCCAAACTTAAGTGTTATTTCTTTTTCCTGTTGATTATTATTCTTTTCAAACTCTATTCTTCTAAATATTGCTTTTACCCTCATAACCAACGCCATGGGACTAAATGGTTTTGTAAAATAATCATCACTTCCTAGCGTCAAACCTGTTATATAATCTATGTCGCTATCTCTTGCTGTTAACATTATAATTGGTACAGTGCTTTGTTCTCTTAATTTTGTACATATTTCAAATCCATCAGATCCAGGCATCATAATATCTAGTATAGCTAAGTCGCATTCTTTATTATTAAACTCTTTTAATAATAAATCTCCATTTTCAAAATCTTTTACTATATAACCTTCATTTAATAAAAATGTCTTTACTAATTTTCTTATATTATCTTCATCATCAGCAATATATATTAATTTTGACAAAACAGTTCTCCTTTTCATTAAGTTCTTTTTATTTTATAATACTTCTTCTTGTATCTAAAATCTAGTTGTTTATTGTATATAATAGCTAAAAAGGGATGTCTAATTTAGACAATCCCTTATTAAAATGATAATACTTTATAGTTTTCAAATAAACTAAACTTACTTATTAAGTCCTTGCTTATGATTATTTCATCTTCATTAGTAACCAAAATCCCACTGATATTATATTTTTTCATAAATTCATAAGCTTTATATTTTCCCATTATAAAAAGTGGTGTTGCTAAAGCATCTCCCTTTATTGAGTCTTTAGAAACTATAGTTATACTTTTTAAATCGGTATTTGCAGGATATCCTGTTAATGGATTTAATATATGGTGATACAATTTGCCTTCGTATTTAAAAGCTCTTTCATAGTCTCCAGATGTTACTACTGATTCATCTTGTATTTTTATCTTAGCTATTATATCTTGGCTATGCTTTTGAGGTTTATATATTCCTACTCCCCACGGTTCACTATTATCTTTACTACCCAAAACTTTTATATTTCCACCAATATTAATTATTGCTGATTTAACTTTCTTAGATTTATAAAAGTCTATTATTTTATCAGCTATATAACCTTTTGCTATTCCTCCTAAATCTATTTTTTGATTTTCTTTAGATAACATAACTTCTCTAGTTTCTGTTTTTAGTAATATATCTTTATAATTTACTAACTTTAAAATTTCTAAGACTTTATCTTCTTGTATTATTTTAGGGTTATAAGTATTTATCCCCCACTCTTTTACTAATGGAGCTATTGTTATATCAAACAATCCATGTGTTTTTTCTGAGTAATACTTAGCTTTTTCTATTATTTCAAAAGTATCCTCACTTACTTTCACATATGACTTTCCAGCTTTTTCATTTATTTTACCTATTTCACTATCATTTTTATAAAAACTTAATCTATTTTCAAAATCTAGCATTATTTCATTTGCCTTATTAAAAATTGTATGTACTTGTTCTTTATTAAAATTATCAGTACATATTTTTTGATATACTTTAGTTCCAAATATAAATGCTTCAACTTCTATAAATTCATTCATATTTATCTCCTTTTATTGCTGTACTGTTTCTAAGTTTGATGTATCAGCAGTTGTATCTGTTGTAGTTTTCGCATCTGATAAAGCATCATTTACTGCATTTATTATTCCCACACTACTATAAGTTGCTCCTGATATAGTATCTACATCTGTACTTTGTTTTTCTACTATTGATGCAGGAACTTCCTCGAATGCTTTTTCATAAAATCCTGGAGTTTCATTGTGGCTAACCACCTCTACGTTAGTTATTTTTCCACTTGATATTTTTACTTCTACTTGCATATTAGCTGCATATCCATTAGCTTGGCCTTTATAAGTTCCATCTTTATATTGACCACTTTCAACATCTATACTTTCACTAGCTTCTAAAGAGCCTTCTCCCTGATGGCGTCCACCACCTCTACGCCCTTTACCTTGTCCTTGCATTCCCTCATGCATGCCATCCTCTTGCCCTTCACCTTGTTCAAAATTGCTTTGATAATTATCATGTTCAAAATTATTATTGTGACCATTTACTTGATATGTTGTTAGTAAGCTAGTTCCAACCGATCCCATTATCATACCTACTACTATACCTGCGACAACTTTATTTTTACTATTTTTCATTATATTTCCCTCCAATTTATTTCTTTCTTAATTTATTTCCATTTCTTTTTCTTCTTTATTTGTTTCTTCGTCTGGTTCTATTTCATCTGATGTGTATACTATAGTTTTTGAGTTAGGACAAACAGATTTATCTACACATTCTAAACATGATATACAGCTTAAATCTCTTATAAAATCTTTATTATGTACATCTATCCCCATTGGGCATCTATTATCACATTTTTTGCAACCTACACAAGTTTTATCTTTTCTAATTACTCTAAATACTTTAAATTTGTTAAAAATACCTAATAACGCTCCATAAGGACATAAATACCTACACCAAGGTCTTTGTACAAATAGTGAAGCAATTATTATAAAAACTAATACTCCAAAGCCTATTAAACTTATTGATTTTGCATTAAATATTCCTAAAAAAGCATGGTATGGGTTTATGGCTTCTATTATCATTACATTCGCAGTTATAGTTAAAATAACTGTACCTATTAGAGTTACATATCTTAGGTATTTAAACTTTTCATCTAGTTTTTTGGGAATGAATTTATTATATTTATTTCTAAACATCTTTTTACCTATATTTGCAGTTAAATCTTGTATTGTTCCAAAGGGACATATAAATCCACATATTATAGGACCAAATATTATTGTAATTATTATTACAGCCGCTATTATCAATCCGAGTATACTTTTTACTTTATCTGCCCATATTGTTTGAGATACGAAAAACTGATATATACTAACTACTCCACAAGTTGGACATATGTAGTGAAAGTATGATTCTTGTAACCAAGGTATTACCTTACCCAATGAGTGTATACTTTGGGCTAATGCCGATATTATTACAGTTATTAAAACTGATATTTGAACTAATTTTCTAGAATTCTTTATTTTCATAAAAGTGTTTTGCCTCCTATTTTTTTAATTTTTCTATAGTTAAATTTTATAGTTTTACAAAATATAAATCTCCGTAAATTAGAAGCAAGTTTGTGGCAAATTTGGTGCAAAAAAAAGAGCTATCAAAATTTGATAGCTCTTACATTTACTTACTAGCTGATATTATTAAAAACATAGGTCGTCTTATCTCATTTTTTAAATATGGGTTTTCATCTAACATTTCATTTAATCCTAATAGCTCTGAAATTTCTTTTATTATAAATCCATTTTTTATAAGTGTATTTATATATGTTTCTATTGTTCTATGATATTTGATAACTTCTTCCTCTAGAAAATTTGTATTCCTGCTATTCTCTACTAGGTAATTATCTGTCGGCCAATGATTTATATTATTATTCTTGTCATATTGCCAGTCTTGCTTTTCATTACTTGTAAATATAGGATGTTCAACTGAAAATATAAAGTTTCCATTATCAGACATACTGTTATATACTTTTTTGCATATTTCATTAAAATCTTTTACATAATGAAATGCTAATGAACTGATAACTATATCAAATTTTTTATCCTTTAACTCTAAATCCTCCATCGCAACACACTTGTATTCAATATTTTCATAATTTGTCTTCATCTTAGCTTCATTTATCATATTTTTAGATATATCTATTCCTAATACAAATTTAGCCCCTTGTTCACTTGCATATCTGCAATGCCATCCAAACCCACACCCTATATCTAGTACACTCTTACCTTCAAATGAAGGTAGCATTTTTTTTAATATCGGCCATTCTCCAGCAGACTTTAATCCATCCTTTGACCTAGGCATTTCACTGTATTTTTCAAAAAAGTTTTTGTTATCATACTTATTTTGCTTCAATTAATTCCCCTCCTTATAAAAATAATATATAATTTCCTCTCTAAAATATTATCATGTATATAATAATAATATCAATTTCAAATTCATTTCAGAAATGTTTTTGAACAAACAAAATAGTACCTAAGTAAAACTAGGTACTATTCTTGCTTAGGTACTACTATATCTTATTATCCTTCTTATACTACTTTCAGATAAGTAGTATCTTTTTGATAGTTCTTTTATTGATATTCCTTCTTTATATTTATTTAAAATTTCTATATTTCTTTTTTTCATCTCAAGTTTAGTTCCACTTGACTCTCCCCAAGATTTTTTATTATCAGACTTTCGTGGTATATATAAGTACTCTCCATCGATATATTCTTGAACTATTTCTAAAATATCTTTTGGTAATACATTTTGTGCTTTTTTATACTTCATTAACTTTGCTCCTATATATTTTTAGGCAAATAGTTAAGCAAAGACTGCACACAAATTGTAATTTATTTAAATCATGCCCCTCACAAATAGTGTTTTATTACAGTCTTTGCTCGGAGCTTAATACGGTAACTCGTACTAATCGATTTATCATTTTATCCACTTCCTTTTTTATATTTATTATAATAAATTTTTTTATTTTAAGAAAGTTTTATTAATTCTTTTTCTATCATAATCAAGTATCCATTTATTGTACTTATCGTAAATATGTTTAATACTAGCTGCTTTACTAGATACAATATCTAGCCCTCTGTCATCATATAAGTGATAAATAATATTTTCATTTTTGTTTATAAAGTAAACTTCATCATAAAAACTTGGTTTTATACCCATATCTTGATTTCCTATTGATTTTAATAGTTCTCTATATTTTATATCTTTTAGCTTACAATCTAAGCAATATCTAAATGTTATACTCTCATCTTCATCGTCATTATCCTTATAGATATATGATAATTTAATACCTTCAATCGTATTATACAATTCTTTATTTTTTATGTATTTATGTAATTTTTCTTTTTCTTTATTTTCATCTATTTCATCATCAATCCACCTACTAGCATTGACTACAATATATATATCGGTATTAGGATTGAATACTTCTTCAAATAAGACAATTGATTTCATATATACACCATTCATATATTTTGTTTTTTCTTCAAAATAGTCTATGTTAGAATCTCCTATTTCAAATCTAATTCCTATTTCTGAATTATAAAATAAAGGCATTGATATTGTTAAATTAGGAAGATTGACTTTCATATAATTTTCTAATGATTCAATACTTTTCATGTGTTCTCCTCTTTATACTATATAGTTCTAATTAGCTCTTTTTTTCTTTTGCTAAACCATATTATTTCTATTATCATAAATGCAGGAAATATTAAAGTAAATAGCATTAAGTTTAACATTGATAAGTTTAAATAGTACTCATCTACAGTAAAAGATAAGGCTAATACTACTAAGTTTATTCCCTGAAGAAAGTAATGATGTGATGTTATCTTTATATATTTATTTTTATCTATCACTTTGTCTTCTTCATCCATTCCATATTTTGATATATCTTTAGTTTTAATAATCTTTACCCCTCGACTTATAAACCACCCACCAATTAACATTGGAATTAAGTAACTAATAACCATTTCATTTCTTCCTCCCCATTCGTTAATTTATACACAAGATTATAACAAATATATAATTTAAATATATAAAGTTGGACTAAGATGCTCGATTTTTGGAGTAAGATATTAGATTTCACTCCGATATAGGCTTATCTTAGTCCAGTTTTAGTTAGTTTTCTAATTTTTTGTGTTAATATTTTATTAAGGGGATTATATTTTATTTTATGTTGGGAGTTGTTAATATGGAGTTAATTCTTTTAAAAGTTATTTTACTTTTTATTCCTTTAGTTGCTTATTTTATAATAAGGTTATTTAGTCTAGTTTGTTATCCTAAGGGATTCTTCAGAAGGCTATGTTCTATTGTAATATTATTTTTTGCTTTTTATTCTTATGCTGAATTTGTAGATGATTTTGTCTATTTTAGATTGAGCTTTGGAAGTGTTTTATTTAATATTTTCAATTTACTTTGCTTTTTTGTTGTATTTGCTTATGTTAGTAATGTTACTTTTATTAACAAGTCTTTTGCAATTTATGATGGTTGGTTTTATTTTAAAAAAGATATCTGCATAGATAGAAATGAAATAACTTTGAAGTATTATTCTAACGTTATACATCTTAATGCAGATGATCTTATTTAAAAGTTATAAAATACAAAAACTGTTGTTGATATATGCGTTAATTACAACTACAATTATATTGTATGTTTTATGTTTTCAAATTCCCTAATCAGTGTAAAAAGATCTGAATTTTTTTAAATTTAGGTGTGTCCCATAGCGTGTCTTATGCCTTTGTTTAAGGATACAAGGATACACCTAACTATTTTATATTAAAATGCTGTTCAACTATTTAGTGTATCCTTAACCTTCAAGGACACACCATAAGACACACTATCAGACACGCCTCAACTTTAGCATTTGCAAGTTATATAAGATTTTTGTGTCCTTGTTACCTTATTTTTCTATATAATAAAAAAATTAAAAAAGTATATAGTAAAATATATATTTTACACCATATATATACGCGTATAGCGCCATCAGACACACTAATAAATATTTTAAAATCTATGCACATATGCAAGAAATATTGTGCTATAGTTTTATTAAGTCCTTCTTCTTCTACTATTTGATTTGTTTTTATCTAATTTCATCTTTATTTTTTAGGTATAATTTTGTTATATGATTTTTTACAATGCACAAATACCTATGTTTTTGAAGAACTCATAAGTTTCATCTAAGTTATTGTCTTTTGGTATAAATAAAATCATACCTTTTCTACTTCTAGTTAAAAGAACTCTATAAATATTTTCCATGATTGATTTAGGTTCTTTGTATTTCTTTAACTGGTATGAAAGCTTATTTTTATCAAAGTAAAATTCATTATCTTTTATTACATAGTCTCCACCAAATATAACTATAGGAAAATCTATTTCTAAACCCTGACACGCAAACTCAGAAGCTGCACTATTCATATAGTTACACTCTTTTAAAAACCAAGTACCTGCATCTTTTGAATCTATATAGCTTGTAAAATTTTCTTTACTTAAAGCATTTTTAACAATTTTAATATCATTGCCTTTGACCTTTGAAGATATCAGGAATCCATATTTTAAGTTTTTATTTTCAATATTTTCTATATAATCTTTACACTTATTAAAATCACGACTTACTTTAATAACAAATCCTTTAGATTTTATATACTCTAGCTCTTTAATAGCTTCATATGTATCGCAACTTAAAATAGCTTCAACAAACTTAGATATGTCTATAAAATTATTTCTTATAGATACATCTAGATGTAAGTCATTTACTATATTTAGATTTCCAACCTCTTTAAAATCATCTTCAAATTTATTAGGTAGATATATAGTATAATCTTTTCTAGACTTTAACGCGTCTACCCAAAGTCTTATACCTTTTTCTTCACCTTCATGTATAGATTGTCCATTGCCTACAAAACAAACTAAGGTAACATTCTTTTTATCACTATAAATTTTATCACATATATTAATTAAAGCTTGAGGCTCGCTTATTCCACCTGAGTCCATCTTATCCTCGTCCCAAGCTCTTTGAGCTTCATCAAATAGTAAGACATTATAATTAGGAACCTTGTTATTATTCATGTATTCTCTTTTAAATTTAATTGCTCCTTTTATGTAAGCTTTACCTAAACCATTTTCGCCAAGAGCCTCATCTATCTGAGCTTCTATAACATTTATAAGAGGTCCATTTCCTGATAAATATATAGCTCCATCTTTAGTATATTTTTGTTTCTTTATGTAATTGTTATAGTTATATAAAAACTTAAGTGCTACAAGGGTCTTTCCTGCTCCTGGCACTCCACTTATAAATACTATATTTTTACCATAATTATTTCTCATATTGTTAAATACAATCTTCTTAAGATTTATATAAGCTTTTTCTATATCTCCATCTGATATATTTTGAATATGTGGTAACTTCCCACTTTTAAATAAATCATATGTTGCAGTTAGTATATCTGGTAGTGGTTCATAGCCTGAATTTAAAAACTTATTTGCTTTTAATTTGGTTGAAGTTGTTAGATTTTCAAAGTCTATTGTTTCTATGAAATTTTGTTTATTTAAGATTTGCAGGTTATTTATATTACTACTTATATTTCCTTTAGTTAACACTAAATAACTTTCCACTTCTAAGTTATTTTCTCTTGTGTAGTTGTGGTAGTTATATATATCTTCTCTATATCCTATCGCTTGAGATATATCATCTTCTTTGTAAGTTTCTTTGTTTTTAAATTCTAGTATTATTACCTTTTCTTCAAATAACATTATAACATCTGGCCTTCTTCCACCTTCTAGTGGTAACAAGTATTCAAATATACATGTTATGTCATAAGTTTCATTTAAGCTATATTGATAGTTTAGAAAATCAATACAAGCATTCCAAGCTGCTATTTGCCCTTCTTCTACTACAAATCCTTTAGTTTCTGTATATTCTGTTAATTCACTTATTATGTCTTGTTTATTTTTATCTTTTAATTCGCTTAATTTATATATTAATCCGTTCATTTTTCTCCCTTTATAAATCATTTTCTTTTAATATTCATTACTATTATATTCCATATTTATTAAGTAATAAACCTTTAGTATACTTATGTATCAGGTAAAAGGTGTGATTTATATTATATTAAGTGGATCCTGCTGTTGAGAATTTAATTCATGAAATGTGTTAATTGAGTAGTACCAATACTGTTTTCTCAGGGAAATGCATATGTTTCCCTGAGCTGTTTGTTTGTAATTTATTTTGTTATATTTTTTAAGTATGCTACATCTTCTTGTAAATTAAGTACATGCATTTTCCTATGACAGTTTGGACATAATGCTACGGTATTTTCTATAGTATCTTCTCCATCTTTAGATAACCATTGTATATGATGTACTTCTAGATATGGTTCTCCTTTTGGGTTTGTAAAAGGAGCCTTTTCTTTACAAAGTTCACATATTCCATTAGCTCTTCTTCTTGTGTATTCTACTATATATGGATTCCTATTAAATGTTTCTGATACTATATTTCTAGTTCCTGGTTTTCCTTTTACTTCTTTAGCTTTATTTTTTATCTCATCATTTGAAAGCTTCTTTACTTTCTTTTCCTTTTGTTCTATATTTTGTTTTATTATATCTTTATTAACTTTAGGTGTATTGTATCCATCTAATAACTTTAGTTTAAATATCCATACTTTTCTATCTAATCCATCTTCACCTTTTTGTATAGCTTGATATGGTTCTCCACTTAGTTTTACTTGGCCTACATATGTATATTTTTTCTTTTCAAACACTTCAAATAGATAGACTTCTACTCCATTAGTATTACTTTGTACTAGAGTTTTATTTTGCATAAAATCTAGACTTTGATCTCCACTTTTCCCCATACCTGTGTAGTGAAACTCGCTTCCATACCATTTATCTTCGTATAGTCCTTTTGTTTCATCTGATATTAATATTAATGTGTTTGTTTTATTTGATTTTCTCATACCACCTTGCCCACTACATTTAAATATTTTCATTAGATCATCGTTCATCACTATGTCCCCTTGTTTTAAATTAAATCTATTGTTCATTATAATCTCCTTCTTATTTTTATTTTTAATTATATATAATATTTTATTATTTATAATTATATAACTTTGTATTGATATATTTATATCTATAATGTTAATATAAAATTATATAATTAATACTATAAGTTTAGAGGTGAATATTATTATTAATTTTGACTTTACTCATAAAACTCCATCTAGTGATATAATAATAAACTTACGTGCAGTAACTTGTGAGGTATCTGATCTACTTAAGTTTGAAAATAAAATTTTATTTAATAGTATGTGTAAAGAAGGTTGCCCTAATTATAAGAAAAAATGGGCTTGCCCTCCATATAGTCCTACTTTTAGCTCTTATTCTAAAGATTATAATCATGTATTAATAGTTCTTATGTACTGTAATTTAGATCAATTTAACTATACTAAAACAGAGTATATGAAAGTTAAAGCTAGTAATTCTATATTAAAATCAAGAATGGATAATCTTATGAGGGAATTAGAAAATGAATTTAATGGATTAATGCTTTCTAATGGTAGTTGTAGGTTGTGCAAACCATGTAATTGCAAAAAAAATCTCCCTTGCAAGAGGCCTGAATTAAAAAGATATAGCATGGAAGCACTAGGGTTAGATGTAAGTAAAATAAGTATGAAAATACTTAATCATGAATTGTTATGGTATAAGAATAAAAAATCACCTGAGTATTCTACAGTTGTATCATGCTTAATGGTCAATCAAACTATGAATTATCAACAAATAATAAAAGCAAAGTTGCAATTAATTTAATCTTGCACTTTGCTTTTATTTTTTATTCACCAGCTATAAGCGTAATTAATAGAATTATTATTGGAATCATTATCCCTATAAATACATTACTGTAAACTTTTAATTGTCTTTCTAAATCTTCTATTTTTCTATGATTATCTGCCAATGTAACACTTTGTCCTTTAATCTCCGATATAAGACTAACTGGTACATCTTTATATCCTTCTATTCCATTTCTAGTCCCTTTTTTACACTGTTTTTTTATTTTTTCTGATTCTTCACATTTGTCAATATTATATATTCTGCTATTATCATTACAAGCTTTGCATTCACTTTCTAATTCTTGAAAGAATATCATAAATACAGGTTCCTTATATTTTAATATAATATCTGATGGTCCTGCATTATAAACAGAAAATATAATTTTATTTTTATATCCAGGATCTACATGAAATCCAGATATATTTATTAATCCTTGTTTTTTATATGTAAACTTAACTGATATAAATGCCATTGTATCATTGTCTAAATTCAATGATTCATCGGTTATTAGTAATGCAAAATCCCCAGGCTTAATTATAAGATATGGGTCGGTATCAGATAACCTTTTAGGGTATTCATCTGATGTTATATATGAATCTGGACCTAGTGTAAGATCATATGACCACCCTTGAAATTTTTTTTCTAATTCGTCTTGTTCTATTCCTTTAAAATACTCTTTTGTATCATTGAAACATCTTTTTATTCCCATATATTAACTCCTAAAAATATCTTTTATCATTGGTATGTATAATGTAATACTTAATAATACCGATATAATACCTAATATTATTACTAAGTTTTTTATAACTTTAACATACATATTAATTATTGTTATATCATATTTTATATTGTTATCTCCATCAGATAAGCATTCATATATTGAATGTAACTCTCTTATCAATATAAAAACTATAATTATTATACTTATAGCTATGGTCATTACTACATACTGAGTAGTATATTCCCACTTTTTAAATATAAAAAATGATACCCCTGGTACTAAAAATAGCATTGCTATTGTGAAATAAATAAATCTATCTTTAAAATTTATTTTGCTAATTTGTTTATTATCTTCTTTTTTTATATCTTCTAATATCTTTTTTTCTTGCTCATCAGTTAATTTTATTGTTATATTTGACACTAATTATACTCCCCTTACATTAATAAATTTCCCTATAACTGGACATGACCCACAACTGCCTTCCTCACTTATTTCATGAATTTTCTTTCTTAAATAATTTAATAGCTCTGAATTATTATATATAAATAGTATAGACTTTTCATATATATTATCTGGAATTATATTCTTATTATTTTCTAATATATAATTCACATACTTAAATGTCTCACAAGGCAATACATCCCCATTATATCTTATCACTAATTTTTCCCATCCTGCACTGCAACTTTTTGTTCTCTTTATTCCGCTCAAAGGAGTTCCTAATCTAATATCCACATTTATCTTGTCATTTTTTTTATACTCTATTATTTTTTTTCTAAAGGCATCTAAATACTCATCTGTAACATGTAAAATTTCTTTATTTTCCAATGCTCTTCCTTGCAAAACAAGTTTTAATAAACTTATTTTATTTACTCCAATATCATTGCAATACAGTATTATATCATCAATTTGATCAATATTTATTTTCATTGGAACATAATGTATTTCTGTGTATATTTTACTATCTACACAATTTTTTATACTTTCTTTTAATATGCTCAAGTTGCCTCTTGTACTCATTATTTGATCGTATATATTCTCTTCTAAAGATTGTAGATTAAATATTAATTTGTCTACACCTATCTGCTTTAATCTAGTCAGCATATCTTTATTTAAGCTTTTATATTGTTTCTCTTTAATCTGTATCCCACTTGTATAAACTGATACATTTATATCTTTACTTTTAGTATATGTAACCATTTCTATTAAATCTTCATGTAAAAATGGTTCTCCTCCAGATATGCATAATTGTTTTAAACCTAATTCTTTAGCGTCATCTATTACATTTTTAAATGTATTATAATCAACTTTATTCCCAACACACTCCATGTTTGCATTAGATGAACAATATATACAATTATTAGGACATTGTTGAATTATTTCAAATGTAAGTTCATTTAACTTTCTTTCTCTACTTTTGCTCATTAGTTTGACACCTTTCGTTATATTTCCATAGTTACTATTATAGTTAATAAAGCTTATTAAGTAAATATATTATTTATCTGTTTATATATAGATAATAAAATTTCATAAAAATAAGTTATTTATAAGATTGAAAATTTTTCTCTATTCAAATCATCACTTCCAATTCATACATTATATACTTTTAAAGTTCTAGTATTTTAGTAAAATTTAAAAATAATGTAAGTATCATATATATTAATCAACTACTACAAAATTTAATTAAATTCCGCTAATAAATAATATAATTATGTAACTTTTTAATTTAGTACTACCTAAATTTTTTAAAGTCTAAGGAGGTAGTTTTGGGGATATATACCAATATGACGTAACGTTAAATCCTGCTCTTTAGCTTTACAGTGAAGGAATATGATATATATCCCCAAACTACCGCCGAAGCCCCTATTGGAAAGCAAAAAAAGAACTCTAAAACTAGAATTCCAAAATCACTTAACCTCCTCAACAAAAGTATTAAAAATAACCCCATCAATACTCAAAACAATACTCCTATTTCTCAATACTTCCTGTACCTTAATACTTTCTTTAATCTTAACTATATAATCTTCAAACTCCCTTAAAATCTCATGAGCCTTATAAATATCAACTTCCTCAAACCTAATCTTATCACCAGGCTTTAACTGAGAAAGCTTGCACAAATCAACACTAATAACATTACAAAGCTTTGTATACCCACCAACAGTCTGTCTATCACTCATCATAACAATAGGTTTCCCATGCCCAGGAATCTGAACTGCTCCAAAAGCAATTCCATCAGAAACAATATCAGCACCATTATTATGTTTTATACACTCACCTTCTAGCCTATACCCCATTCTATCGCACTCATTACTAACAACATACTCACTACTTAAAAACTTATCAAACTCACCCTCTAAAAACATATCATCTTGAGGCCCTTTTATAACTCTTAAAACAACCTCACTATCAAAACACTTAATATATTTATCATCAATAGTACTTATACTCTTATCTTTTAAATCAAATAACTTAACATAATCATTTTCCTTCAAACCTCTACCTTCATATCCACCCATACTAGCCTTAGTATAAGTAGACTTACTTCCCATAACAGGCTTAACATCAATACCTCCTTCAAAAGCTACATAAGCCCTACATCCACTTTCGCAGCTTCCAAAAGACAAAACATCACCCTTGTTAACAATATAGCTTTTATACATCCTTATATCTGTATTATTAATCTTAGGGTTTAAATTCGCTCCAGTAACAGCAATCTTAGTATCTTTATCAAATACTAAAACAGGACCAATCATAAGTATCTCAAGACTAGCTTCATCTTCCTTATTTCCAACTAAAATATTACCTAACCTATGTGAAAACTCATCCATAGCACCAGACACAGGAACTCCATATTGTTGATATCCAACTCTCTTACCGCCTTGTATCAAAGTTAAAAGACCTTTATTCTCAACCTTAAAACCCATTAATTATCACCTCCATTTTCAGCTGATAACTTATCAAACTCACCTTTTGTTATAGGAATAAACTTTATATAATTACCCACTTTTAATAAAATAGGACTTTCTTTATCTGGGTTATAAAGTTTAAGAGGTGTTCTTCCTATAAGTTGCCATCCCCCAGGACTATCTATTGGATATACACCAGTTTGTTTCGATGCGATACCAACAGAACCTCCTGGTATCTTAGTTCTTGGAACTTTAAGCCTAGGAGTTTCTATTCTTTCATCCATTCCTCCCAAATATGGAAATCCAGGAGTAAATCCTAACATATATATTAAGTACTCTTTTTCACTATGAATTTTTATAACTTCTTCAATACTTAAATTGTTGTGCTTTGCAACATTTTCTATATCTGGTCCATATTCTCCACCATATAAAACAGGTATTTCTATTATGTTTTTCTTAATAGTCCCACTTGATTTAATATTCTTTTCTAATAACTTAACTTCTTTCAAAAGACTATCAAAATCAATTTTTAAAGGATTATAATTTATCATAAGTGATCTATAAGTTGGTGTCATCTCATCTATAAAATCATTTATATCTGAATTTTCAATAGCTTCCATAAGTGAAACCACTTTTTTATTAATCTCTTCAGATATTAAGTTTCCAAACTCAACAACAATAGACTTATCCCCTGCTAGTAAATATCTAGTATTCATAAATACTCCCCCTTATCCAAATAGTTTAGCTATATCTTGTAAAGATATAATTCCACCTATAGCCGTTATAGCCACTACAATTATTCCAAATATAAATAACCACTTCGGATGTTTATATTCTCCAACTATTTCTTTTTTCTTAGATGCAATTAGTATAACGCCTAATGTTATAGGTAATATAAGTCCATTTAAAGACCCAGCTAAAACTAAAAGAGTTGCAGGTTTTCCTATTAAAGCCATTATCAAAGTTGAAGTAGCAATGAATCCTATTATGAAACTTTTTTCATGTTTTTGAATAAACGGATGTAGAGTTTTTAAGAAAGATACTGATGTGTAAGCAGCTCCAACAACAGAAGTTATTGCAGCAGACCATAATACAAGTCCAAAGAATTTATATCCAAGTTCTCCTGCTCCATATTTAAAAGCTGATGCAGCAGGATTAGAAGGGTCTAGTTCTACTCCTTGATAAACTACCGCAAGTATTGCTAGGAATAAAAGTATTCTTACAGCAGTAGCTACTGATATACCTAAAAGTGATGATTTTGTTATATCTTTTAAATTTTCTTCTCCAACTATGTTTGCATCTATTAATCTATGACCACCTGCAAAAGTTATATATCCTCCAACAGAACCTCCTAAAAGAGTTATTATTGGGAAAAATAAAGATGTTGGATTTTCTGGTACAAAAGTTCTATATATTGCATCTCCTACTGGAGGTTTATTTATAACTGCAACATAACCTACTATTACTATAACTACTATGGCAAGTATTCTAGTAAATTTATCTATTATAGGGCCTGAATCTTTAAATAAGAATATAACTATCCCTAATATTCCACAAACAACTGTAGCAAATGTAACATCTATATTAAACATTACATTAAGTCCTAATGCTGCTCCACCAACGTTCCCTATATTAAAAGCAAGACCTCCAAGTCCTACTAAAATCGCTATAAAGTATCCAAGACCTGGTAATATCTTATTGGCAATATCTTGTCCTCTAAGTCCCGATACTCCTATTACTCTCCATACATTAAGTTGCGCTCCTATAAATAATATAGTTGTCATAAGTACAACAAACCCAAAATTAGCTTTGTAAGTTTCTGTAAAGGTAGCAGTTTGAGTTAAAAAACCTGGTCCAATTGCAGAAGTAGCCATTATGAATGCTGCCCCTAAAAGTGCAGTCATATTTTTACTATTTTTACCTTTTTTAATATCTTGTTTTGAGCTCATTATATATCACCTCCACTTATAACTTCTTTTATAGGAACTATTTCTATATTTTCATCTATAAGTGTTTGTTTTATCTTATCTACAAATTCTAAAGCTTTAGGATTATCTCCATGAACACAAATGGAATCTACTTTTATATCTATATCTTCTCCATTTATAGCTTCAACTTTTCCTTCCTTAACCATTCTAACAACTCTTTTTATAGCAAGGTCTGTATCATGAATTACTGATCCTTTTAATTTTCTTGAAACCAAAGTTCCATCTGGATTATATGCTCTATCTGCAAAAACTTCACTTGCTATCTTTATCCCTACTTCTTTCCCTGCATTTATCATCTCGCTATTTGCTAGTCCTAAAAGTATTATATCTTTATCAACTTCATAAATAGCTTGTGCAATTGCAATTGCTAAATCTTTATTTTTAGCCGCCATATTATAAAGGGCTCCATGTGCTTTCACATGTTGAATTTTTATATTATTAGAGTTTGCAAATGCTATTAATGCTCCAAGTTGATACTTAACATAAGCCTTAGCTTCTTCTTTGCTAACAACCATCTCTCGTCTTCCAAATCCTTCAATATCCATAAACCCAGGATGCGCACCTATCTCAACATTATTTTTCACTGCGCTTTCCACAGTTTTACTCATACACATAGCATCCCCTGCATGCCATCCACAAGCAATATTAGCTGAAGTTATGTATTTTAATATTTCTTCATCCATACCAATTTTATAGCTTCCAAAACTCTCTCCCATATCACAATTTAAATCAACTTTAAACACAATTATCCCCCCTTGAAATTTAGCTTATCTATAAATACTATTTTCTACATTAATTTTTTATGCCCTTCATTTTTCTGAATATTTATTTTTTAACAATTCAAGCTGTTCTAAAAGCTTGTACATCTTAATATTTATTACTAATAGCATATTTCCGGAGGTATATTTTATGAAATTTCCAGATGGATATACTGCAAGATTATAAATAATAAATTTCATTACCTAAATGTTTAAAATACTCTTCAAATCATAAATATCGATAGACGTAGTAATCACTAGAATAAATACATTAATTTTACTCAAATAAAGTTATTTATACAATTTAATAGTAATTTTTCAAATAAATTCTCCATATTGATACAATTTGTGCTATTATTATACCGAAAGGGTGGTTTTATGGATTTTGGAACTAGAGTTAAACAACTAAGGGAAGAGTTAAATTTAAACAGATATGAACTAGCTGATGAGTTTGGTATAACGTATTCATCTTTATCTAAATATGAAACTAATGATAGATTTCCAGATAAAGAAATGCTAGTAAAAATTGCACATTATTTTAATGTTTCCGTAGATTATTTACTATGTAATAGTCATGTAAGAAATGCAAATAATGTATATAACGATATAGAGTTAGATAAGTTAATAAACTTATTAAAAGATAGGCTGTTAGACTCTAAAACTATATTTATTGACGGGGATCAAGCTTGTGATGAATCTCTACTTGGTATGCTTCAAGCTTTAGAGGTTGGCCATAGATTTGCTAAAGAAATACATATAAAGAAAAAATTTGTAAAGTTAAAAAAAACTAATATTAGATTGTAAAAATTGGGTAGTTTTTAGATATTTATCTAAAAACTACCCTTAAAATAATTCAAAAAACATTTCTTCAAATAAATACCTATTTACATATCTAATAATTATCAATTAAAAACATAAACTATATTATATAAATCTTTAATATATTATAGAGGAGATGCATAATGACTAAGCAATTAAAATTATATGTTAAAACGCTCATAATTTCCTTGATATTATTTTTACTACCTTTAAACACTACATACTCACACAATGAATCAGTATACCTAGGTGGCGATATGATAGATATACATGTAGCTTTTGATACTCCTATAATTTACGAGACCCCAAAGCATACAAAAAGTTTTAAACAAGGTGATATAATACTTAAAATATCTAAAAACTATGAACCCTATAAAAAAATAATTAAATCATACATGCTGTTAGTTTATACACACTATTTAACTGATAACGATACCGTATTAGTTAAAGTAAATAGACAGGGAAAAGAGCTAACAATACACTCTAGTAAATTTGAACTAGCTGGATTAAAATACTCTGATCAGATGGAAAGTGTAGGAACATTAACCTATATAAAAGATGACAGTACCTTTGGTGCACTAGCTCATACAGTAACTCCTAAAAATCCTTATTGTATAGTAAAAAGTGGAGAGATATTCTCTACACGCTCTAAAACAGGTAAAATTAAAAACTATGATAAAAATACGAAAGTAGGTATTTTAAAGAATTGCAATAATTTTGGAATTAGAGGTAACATAATTAATTCAAATTATATTAATAATGGCCGTAAAAAATGTACAATAGGAGAGTTTGAAGATATAAAAAAAGCTAAAGCTTATTTAGTTGTAAAAAATAAAAATAATGAATTTGATTATATAGAAGCTGAAATAGTTAAAATAAATAAAAAATCTAAAAATAAAGATAAATCTATGATGATAAAGATTATAGATAAAGAGTTTTTAAAAGAAAATGGTGGCATTATACAAGGAATGAGCGGTACTCCCATAATACAGAATAACCAATTAATAGGAGCAATTTCTCATTCAACTGTAAATGATCCTACAATAGGATTTGCGATATATATAAAAAATATGATTAATTAAAAAAGGGCTATTTTTAGCCCTTTTCCCAATACTCTGGTCTATCTATGCTATTTGGTAATTTTGTTTTAGAGTCTCCTTTTGCACTATTAATTTGAGTCTGTGTAATAAACATAGCTTCTTCAAGATTCGCTCCTCTAATATCTGCATCTCTTAAATCTGCTCCTATTAAGTTCGCTCCTTTTAGATTTGTATTTCTCATATCTGCTGCTATAAGAAATACACCTGCAAAATTAGCTCCAATTAAATTTGTATTTTTTAAATCAGCACCTATAAAATCATAACCTATTTTTAAATTTTTCTTATTCTTTGAGTTAATTTTTTTATCATGAGAAACATTATTTTTAACAACTTCAATTACTTTTTTTAAAGTTGAATTAACTTTAATTCTATGATTTTCAATATCAATATTTATTATTGACTTAGTATCAAGATTTGTAAGCTTATTAGTTTCCTTAATCATAAAATCTATTTCTTCTTTTATGTTATCGCTACATATAAATGTTTTTGCATCATATAAATACCATAACATTTCATGAAGTTGTCTCATTACTAAAAATACATCAAATATTTTATTTGCTTGTTCTTTAGACTTTCTCCAATCTTCACCTTTAAATGTTAGTTGTGCTACTTTTTGACCTGCTCCAAAACAATCATATGTCATACATCCTTTTAATCCCTTATCTTTAAGACTTGCATGTACTTTACATCCAAAATCTTCTTGTAAATTTATGCATGGCTTTCCTGCTACTTTATCATTGGGAAATCCTTCTGTTTTTGAAAAATATAAAGCAACACAGCAAATTCCAAAACACTTTTCACAATCTATTTTTAATTTTTCAAAAATCTTTTCGTTATATGATGTTCTAATTTTTTGTTTCATAATCTTCTCCCCTATTTTTATATTTATTAAATATTAAAACTTATTACTTAAGATTTTAAAAACAACAATTCCGCATATATACATAGAAATCCATAATAATCCTAATGTCTTTAAAACAAATAAGTCCACATTCATTATACTAAATATTATATTTATAATAAGTAATAGAACTAACGTAATTATATAAGTAATTCTTCCTGATTTATCTCTTAGCATTACCTTTCTTTCATCATTTCTATCTATAGATTCTTTTTTTAACTTTAATTCACAAGCCTCTTTGTTTTCTGGTTTAGACCAATGTAAATAATTTTTAATCATCATAATTCCAGAACCTATAAATCCTCCTCCAAATCCACATATATATGGAGAATTTTGTTTAAACATTCCTAATAAAACATATATAGCTCCTACTACTAAGCACCCTATACCTGTGTACAAAATATTATTTCTCATTTTACTCCTCCTCATATATAAATATATCTTCAATGGACATGTCAAAGTATCTAGAAATTTTAAAAGCAAGTATAATAGATGGGTTATATCTTCCTTTTTCTAGAGAGCTTATCGTTTGTCTTGAAACACTTAAAACACTTGCCAACTCTTCTTGAGTTATATTTTTTTCTTTTCTGATTTCTTCCAGTCTATTTTTCATTACCTATATACTCCTTTTATCTTTTACGGAAAGTTAACTTTACATATAATGGTATCATATTCAAATTCAATGTCAAGTGTGCTTTCCATTTGTATATACCTAACTTAATAATGTTATTTTAAGTTTAATTTTGGGTAAATTTGTCTTATACTTATAATATGGGGTGATGTATGTGGATACAATTGGAGAAAGAATTCATAATTCAAGAATTCAATTAGGGTTGAATCAAAGAGAGCTTTGCGAAAAAGCGGGTATAACAGTTTCTGCTTTATCTCGTTACGAAAGTGGCCAACGAGAGCCCAAGGCTACAATTTTAGCTAGATTAGCTACTTCATTAAACGTTTCTACAGATTATTTGCTAGGTTTAACAAATTTTGAATACCCTCATTATGAGGAAGATTTAAATTCAGTTGAAAATATATTAAAAAATACTCGACAATTACTTGATAAAGATGAACTTACCTTTAATGGATTACCTGCATCTAAAGAAGTTATCGATAGTATATTAAAAGCTTTAAGAATAGGATTATTAGTAGTGTTAGAAGATTAAATTAATATTTTTTAAACTGTAATGATTATAAAAAAAGACTGTCAGATTTAAGGCAGTCTCTTTGTGATTTAAAAATATATTTTTATCGTACGGACAAACATAGAAAATATATTTTTTTAATATTATATATCATAGTTAAACTTTAGTAGATTCAATACTTGTACTAAATTTTTCTATTTATGTAATAACTTTTGGGGGTGTTATATGAAAAAAATTTTTAACAAATGGAATCAGCTTAGTTTGGTAAAAAGAATATTAATAGGTCTTATAATTGGTATCATATTAGCTTTAACAATACCAGATATAGCTAGTCCAATTACGATTTTGGGGTCATTATTTGTTGGAGCTTTAAAAGCTGTGGCACCAATACTTGTATTTTTCTTAGTAATGTCTGCAATATCTCAGCATAAAAGCGGAAAACAAACCAATATGAAATCCATAATACTGCTTTATCTTTTAGGAACTTTTTTAGCTGGATTAGTTGCAGTTATAGCAAGTTTTATATTTAAAGTTACTCTAACACTTGGTGCAGGTGCTGAAAATGTAGCTCCTCCAGGTGGTATTGTAGAAGTTTTAAAATCACTTCTTATGAATATTGTTGACAATCCTGTTTCAGCACTTTTAAATGCAAACTATATAGGTATTTTATCTTGGGCAATAATACTTGGATTCGCACTTAAAAACGCAGCTGAGTCTACGAAAACACTAATTCTTAATGCTTCAGATTCACTTTCACAAGTAGTAAAATGGGTAATAAATTTTGCACCACTAGGAATTATGGGGCTTGTATTTAATAGTATTGCAACTCAAGGACTTGAATCATTACTTAGCTATGGTCAATTGATATTATTATTAGTTGGATGTATGGCATTTATAGCTCTTGTTGTAAATCCAATTATAGTATTTTTAGGTATTCGTAAAAATCCATATCCGCTTGTATTTAAGTGTTTAAAATCTAGTGGTATAACAGCTTTTTTCACTCGTAGTTCTGCTGCTAATATACCTGTAAACATGGAATTGTGTGAAGAGTTAGGATTAGATAAAGATACTTACTCTGTATCTATCCCTCTAGGTGCTACTATAAATATGGCAGGAGCAGCTATTACAATATCTATACTTACATTATCAGCAGTTCATACCCTTGGAATTCAAGTAGATATCGGAATGGCTCTACTTCTTAGTTTATTATCTGCTGTAAGTGCATGTGGCGCTTCTGGTGTAGCAGGTGGTTCACTTTTATTAGTTCCTCTAGCTTGTAGTTTATTTGGTATTCCAAATGATATTGCAATGCAAGTTGTAGGAGTTGGTTTTATAGTAGGAGTTATACAAGATTCTTGTGAAACTGCTCTTAATTCATCAACTGACGTATTATTTACAGCAGTTGCAGAGCTTACAAAAAGAAGAAAAGAAAAGAATTAACATATAAAATAATAAAGATAGTCATTAACGTGTTAGTGACTATCTTTATTATTTTATACAAAGTAAATTTACAATATACCACTATAATTACAATCAAAACTATGCTATATTTAACATAATTAAAAGATAGATTTCGGAGGTCTTTATGAACGCAAAACTAAAAACAATTATAGCATCATTGTCATTGCTATTTATATCAGTTACTACAGTTGCATGTAAAGCTGACTCAAAAGCTACGTATACTCCACCTAAAAGTGATATAGTATTAAACAACCCTTTAATGGGATGGGCTCCAGATGCCATGTACACAGACTATACACAGCCTCATAAGCTAGTTTACGCTAATATATATTTAAGCGAACTAGAACCTCAAAAAGGAATATATGACTTTGATTTTATCGAAAAAAAATATAACTTTGACTATTGGAAAAGCAAAGACGTAAAAATAATATTAAGGCTTGTATTGGATCGTCCAAACACTGAGAATAAAAAGTATATACCAGATTGGCTGTATAAAGAAATGAATGAAGATGGAACTTGGTATAATATTTCTTATGGCAGTGGGTTTAGTCCAAATTATGAAAATAAAACACTCATCAAGTATCACGAAGAAGCTGTAGAAGCTCTTGCTAAAAGATATAATAATTCATCAGATATTGCATTTATAGCTTTAGGAAGTATCGGTCATTGGGGTGAATGGCATACTTATCAAGCAGATGACTTTTTCATACCATTTCCTTCTCAAGAAGTAGCTGACATTTATGCATCTCATTATGTAGAATACTTTGATAGTAAAAAGTTATTAATGAGAAGACCTTTTACAGTTGCTAAAGAAAATAACATGGGTCTATTTAATGATATGCTTGGTAATAAGCGTTCAACAAAAGAATATATATCTTGGATAAATAATGGATATACAGACTGGTTAACTAAAGTTAATCAACCTGCAATGCCCGACTTTTGGAAAACAGCTCCTTCTGGTGGAGAGTTTGCAAATGGAAATGGCGGTATGGGATTTTTAAAAGATTCTAATATAGAAACTACTTTAAATCAAATAAAAGATACTCATGTAACTTATATAGGCCCTAACTGTCCCGCTGATAGAAAAGGGCGTCTTCAAGAAAACTTTGATAAAGTTTTAAAAACTGTAGGTTATAGATATGTTATAGATAGTGTAAAATTTAATGATTCACTAAATCCAGGAGATACTCTTGAACTTGATATTAATATGAAAAACGAAGGTGTTGCTCCATTTTATTACAAATGGCCTGTTAATATAGCTTTAATAAGTAAAGATAAAAAAATAGTTTATAACACAAATATAAACCAAGACATTACAACTTGGCTTCCTGGTGATATAAACTTTAATACATCTATAAATTTACCAAATGATTTATCAAGCGGTGATTATAGTGTAGCTATAAGTATAATAGATCCTGCTACTAGTAATCCTAGTATAAAGTTTGCAAATGATTGTGAAATAATTCCAAACTACTTCAAACTTTGTGATATAAATATTAAATAATATATAATAAAAAACTACCTAGAAATAGGTAGTTTTTTATTTTTATTTATTGAAGAAATAATATATCTTTGTAAATATACCTTTTTTCTGAATATCAAACATAGGTTGATCTGCAAATATATGATATTCTATCCTTTTAAAGAATCTATTTATTTGTCTAAAAGCGTAAATCATAGATATTATACTTGAAAAGAAGAATCCATATCCATAATATGGTTTACCTAATAATACTGTAATTAATGATAGTATTAAAGTACTTATAAAAAATACTGTTGCTATTTTTAAGCTTTCACGTCTTGCATCAAAATAAAGTAACATTATAATTAAGAAACTCATACAAATGTATGCAAGTGCCCCTAGTGTAAGCATTCCAAATATCTCTATAGAGTCACTCATAAATCCCATATATGGAAGTATTTTAAATCCAAATACTATAAATGTAAAACTTCCTATAAATTGTAATTCCATCATGTGCGTCATGTGCATTACAACTGAATCAATGAGTTCTTTTTTAGCTCTTTTTATTTCATTTATACTTCCAGTATCTTTTACAAAATTATAAAACTCTTTATATTTTGGAAATATCAAAGTTTCAACTTTTACTGTAAATATTACAACTGCTGGTATTACACTTAAAAAAGCGTAAAAGCTTGGTACGTCGTAAAAAGATGCTATTCTAAATGTATCTTCAACTACTGTTGCATTATCTGTTAACCATATTATAAGATTATGACAATATGCTCCTAATGCTAAAAATAATCCTATTAAGAATAACTCATGGTACTTATCTAAGCTAGGTATAAAACTCATACATTTTGATAGATTCAAGTTTTCATATCCAAAATCTTTATAAAGTAACCCCATAAATAATATTGATATAAACACGTATCCTGTTAAAGTAAAGATTAATGCTATATATATTTGAGGTAAGTTTATAAACTTTATCCCAATTATAGTTCCAAATATTATAATCGCTGTTCCGATTATAAATCCCATTACTATTTTTAAATAATCTTTTATAGCTGATAAATATACTATCTCTATCCATATTATTCCTATTACTAAAGTAATACTAATAGTAAAAAGTTTTATATATATATCTATATTTGAATTTATAAATAATAAGTTAGTTACTATCAAAGCAAAAACACTATATAAGATTATACTTCCTATTAGTGATGGAAATACATCTTCTGTATCTTTTTTGTATATACAATCAGAAACAAACCTTGATATAAACATACTTATACCATTAGAAAATATATATGATATAAAGAATGTATAGATTATTACTGCGCTAAATAATTGTACATTTAAATATGTTTCTCCCATCTTTTTTAATATATATTGCATTGATAAAAACAATAATATAGATATAATCATAGGTCCTACAGTGATTAAGGCCGACATAAAATAGGTTCTAGTTTTTGCAAAGTATCCATCTTTGTCTATTATTTTTTTAAGTTGAAATCCGATTCCTGCCATAACTATACTTCTCCATATATCTTTCTATAGTTTTCTATAAACTGCTCTTGAGTGTAAAAACTCGATGCTCGTTTATATCCTTTTTCGCCCATCTCTTTTCTTAGCGCCTCATCCTTTGCCAACTTTATTATTGCATCTGCCATTTGACCATATCCCATAACAGGAACTACTATTCCACAATCACCTATATTATCATCATTTCCGTATAAAAGTTCCTTACATGCTCCTACATTAGTAGTTATATAAGGCTTTTTAGCAGCCATTCCTTCAAGTACAGATAATGGTTGTCCCTCACTTATACTACCAAGAACTAACATGTCCATTTTACCTATATATTTTGATATATCTACTCTGTCTGTAAATTCTATATTTTCATTACCTAGCGATTCTACTAAATCAAGACATTCTTTTGTGTAATCTTCATCTTCATCCATAGGACCTATAATAAATAACTTCATATTTTCAATTTCTTCATTTGCATTTACAAATCCATGTATTATAGTTTTTACGTCTTTTATAGGAACAACTCTTACTATCGCTCCTACATATATAGTATTTTCATCTTCTTTTTTTGTATCTAAGTTTTTAAATCTTTCTATGTTAACACCATTTGGAACAACTTTTATCTTGTTCTTATCACAACCTAATTCAATTTGAAGTTCTTTGTTTTTTTCAAATAAGCTATAAACTTCATCAGTATAAGTATAAGCTGCTCTTGATAAACTGTAAAAATACTTTATCCAGTTGTCTTTAAAGTAACCTTTAACCCAGTCTGCTTTTATTATTTCTTCTTCTCTTTCTCTTGTGTATATACCATGTTCAGTTAATATATATCTTGAATCTTTGTAGTAATATTTTCCCAAAGCTCCAACTAATCCTGCATATCCGGTAGATACACTATGATATATATCACACTTTGGTATGTCACTTTTTAAAACTTCAAATACTGTCATCATCATAGATCTTATAGTCCAGAAAAAATGATTAAATATTATATGAGGATAATAGTTGCTTGCTACATGACTTACTATATCAAAAAAATCTTCACTCATTAATATATCTACTGTATTTATATTTTTTATTCTATTGATGCAGTTAAATAAATCTTCCCACTCAAAGTAATCACCTAGTATAAACTTGCCTATTACTTCTTTTTCATAATCTGTAAGTGTAACTTTAGACTTTCCTTTTATTTTTTTGTCATCTGGTATTTCTAAATATATTTTTTTTATTTCTACAACATTTTGTGGAATCTCATATTTATAAGTAAGAGTATCATCCTCTTTTGCACTTATTGCATATATTACAAATTCATGTTCTTTCATGTTACTTACCAACATTTGAATCCAACTTGAAACCCCACCAGTTACATAAGGGTAACTCCCTTCTGCTATTAAACATATTCTCATAATTATTTACCTCCCGTCGTTATACTAAAATCAGTATTAGTAGCATGTATAAGGTAAATATCTTTATCTATTTTTTTATAGCTACATCCATTTGTTTTTACAATATCACTCTCACTTCTTAATATAAAGTAATCATCTTTTGAAGTATTTTTTAGATATCCGTTTATTGTATTTTTATCATATGAAAATACACTTTCCGTTTTTAAATAAGTATCTAAAGCTTCTACTCCTTGAGATATTGTATCTGCTTCTAACCATCTAAAATCTTGGTAAACCTCTTTCATAAGTTTTTCAAAATCTTTTTTAAGTTCTTGCCAACTCATACCATGATTTCTTTCTGGGTCTAATATATCATCTGGGTGTATAAAGTGTGAAAATACTCCATTTATAGTTATTCCATTATAAATCATCCACTTTTCAAACTCTTCATAATCGTATCCAGAACTATATCTTGGAAAATTATACATTCCATCACTATCTTTTGAAAACTCTTGTTCATAAGCCAGTTTATCATTACCTGCTACATATAATGATGCTATAACATTTATACTCGGTATACCTTCTTTTAATGCTTTTATACCTTCTTCAGTTATTATATTAGATGGTGGTACATAACCTTTTATTTTATAATTTGGATATACACTGTGTATAAATCTATTTAGAGCAATTTGTGCTTCTAACATTTCACTATAGCTCTTCCATGGTTTATATCCTAATTCTTTACCTTCTGTATACTCTTTTGTAGTAAGAGGCTGATGATTAAATCCATGTATTCCTATCTCTCCTCCAACTTTAAGTAAATTTCTACCTAATGTTACCAAACTTTCAGAGTATGATTTTCCATTAAAATCTTCTATATTGTTAGTTATGTCTTCGTAGTTGTATATTAAAAATCCTGTTGGAACTGCATTATATTTCTTACACATTTTAACAATATCTGGCCACCATATATCAACAAAGAATTTTTCATCATTTACATGATAATATTTATAAACTATATCAGAATTTCCTTTAGGCATTGGTGACGGAAAGTCATCTATGTCTAGTACTTTAGAGTTTATAATAGGATATATAAATTTATCAGAAGTCCTATAAAGTATGCCTGTTAGTATGCCTCTATTAGATTTTTCACCTAAAAATTGTCCATTTGCGACTATTACCTTTCCACTACCCAGTTTTTCTTCCCAAAGTAAAGGTATATCATCATCTGCACTTATATGCACTTTAGCATCTTTACTTAATTTTATATCTAAAGAACTATTTTCTGTGTCTTGAGTTCTTTTTAATCCTTCTCCTTTTATAAGTATGTTAGAATCTACATACATATTTTGTGCATCTACTAAATCTCCCATTTTTTCTATTCCTAATTCATCGGAGTATTTTGATAAGTTTATACTATTTAATGGTCTTTGTGAAAATATAAGATTTCCACCTGACTTTGCATAGCTTATAAGGCTTTCTAGTTGAGTAAATTCTTGTAATTCCTCTGAGTTTATTATAATAGCTCTATATCCATTTGTATCTCCATTAAATTCTTTTATGTTTTGATTTATAACTTGCTTATCCATAGATTTTATAACTTCATCAAAATTAGATTTAATTTTTTGAGATTCTTCACTTTTATCACTTAGAATTAAAAACTTCTCAGTATATTTTTTGCTTGCTTCTTCATATTTACTTGATGTGTATACTTTCTTATCTAACTTCTCAATTTTAGTATTTTGAACCTTATCAAATACATAATTATTTTTCATAAGAGAGATAGCAAATCCTAAAGCTAAGATTAATGCTGTAAAAGTTATTATAAATCTTTTATTAAACATTATTGCCACCTCCTATCCAAAATCTTACTATATCTAATGCATCTTTATCTAATTTAATACTAGAGTTTCTTAATGAATTTAAAGCTACATCAAAGTTTTTCTTATCGTCTAAGTTATAGTAAACCTCTAATAAAAACATATATGGTTTATATGTTTTTTTAAAGGTTTTTATATATTTGTGTGAAAAATATATAGCCTTATCATAATCTTTAATTTGAATATATATTTTTATTAACTCATTTAAATAGCTTTCTTTAACTTCAATATTTTTTATATGTTTTTCCAAAGCTATTTTATATGAATAAGTTAATCTTAAGTTTTCTTTTTCATCCATTAGTTTACTGTCGATACTATCTTTTATAGATTTTATATATCTGTCACTTATATATTTGTTATTTTTATTTTTATCGTATTCAACTTCCATACTTTGCATAGCAATAGTAAGTTTACTTTTTATCTGGGTTATAGCCGTTGCTGCATAGTGTGATGTTTCACTGTCTTCATCTCTAAGAGCTTTAAGTAAAAACTCTAGGTATTTATATGGATCTTCTTTTAACATTTCTATAACTAAATTTCTTTTTACAGTATGTGTATTTAAATTTAATGCATCTTCTATTGGAACCAAATCTCTTTTATTTTTAAGTTCTGCCTCTCTTATAAGTAAGCTTATATCCTTATCGTATTCACTCTCTTTTTCTATTGCATTTTTACCGTTTTCACTTTTTATAAAAGTTTTAAAGATAAATATTGATAGTGTATATATAATCCCTATAAAAGGAATAGTTATCATTAATAAAAAGTTTGTATATGAACTTTTTACTCTAAAAATTTTCATAACTATTAATATAAGTAAACTTATAATAAAGTTAATTACATATAGTTTAAGCATATTCTTCTACCCCATCTACTATATCAGCTTCTAAGCCTTGATTTAATAACCTATTTATTACAATACTACTTTCTTCTTTATTTGTATTATTAAGTATTATATATAAACTACCATTGTAAATTCCAAGTAAATCAGTCATTCTTATACATCTGTATATCTTACTAGATAAATCATTTAAATTTCCATCTGCTTCTACTTTTAAAAGAGTATACTCTGATTTTTTTTCTTTCCTAGATGCTTCACATATTTCTAAATTACTTTTAAAATATTTAGATTTTAAAACTAAAGTGTCATTTATATATCTTTCTTTACGTGTTAGTTGTTTATAACTGTACGCCTTTATTATTGCAGATTCTATCAAGCTTACTATAATTTTAAATAAGTTTTGATAATATAAATTCATCTTTGAAAACTCCACATTATCTACCATTATGATACTTATTACTTTTCCTTCTTTAAATATAGGAGCTATCATAGATGGTAGATTAGGATTTAAGCTTTTGTTTATATAAATTTCTTGATTTAATAAGATTTCTCTCGCTTCTCCTAAATTGTCTAGTTTTATACTTTTTGCAGGATTAAAGTTGTTATTACTAGACTTTACATTGAGTCTTAAATAGTTATTATTTAAAGTATATATAGATATATTTTTGTTTTCTAAAAATTCTTCCATAATATCTATAGATGATTTAAGTATATATTGTGGTTTTAAGCTGTCTAATTCTTTTATATAAGAGTGTATTTTGCCAAAGCTATCTTTAGAACTTATGAACTTTTGTTCTAATTCTTTTTTCTCTTCATAAGTTGAGTTATATATATCATCTAAAAACTCATACTTACTGTTTTGTTCATTGTTTATTCTTTTTAATTCTTTTATCTGAGCATTTTTAAAATCACTAGCATATCCTGTATATATTCCTACTAATAAATACATTAATATTTGAACTAAAGATTGGCTAAGTACAAATATTGATATTATTGATATTCCTTGATGCATCTGACTTGATATTAATAATAGACAAGATAAAGTAGCTGCTATTATAGACTGTCTCATTCCATGCATCATACCAATTATAATTACATATATAAGCTTTAAGTCTACTATAGTAAATACTGAGTTGGTATTTTCTAAAAATGAAGAAATAAAAGCAACAATTAAAAACATCCCTATGTTCTCTACATAAGGTTTTGTTATCTTTATAAATTCATTTTTATCTTTTATTTTACTTTTTCTTTTCCTATTTAAATTTTTATCAGTCTTTATCCCATATAAGCTCTTTACTTCTTTACTTAGATTAAACTTTTCTTTAAATCTAGTATCATCTAAAAATTCTTTAAATTCTTTTGAATTATTTTTTTGTATTTTATAATCTTCTTTATTGTTTTTAATACTTATTGCCAAATTGTATATATCTTTTTGCGTAGCTATTTCACATCCATAAATATTATATTCTTTATCTATTTTGGTTTTAGATACTAAGTATATAATTTCTGATAAATCTAAAATATGGGTGTATCCGCTTTTTAAAGTGTCATCATAAGTTCTTTGCTTATCTTCTTTTATGTCACTTAGCATATTTAATAAAAAGTGTTTATCATTATCAATATCTCCATATACTTTGTCTACATTTATAATAGGTATACTTAAACCATATAGCTTTTGATATTCTTTACAAATACTTTGACTTAATGAGGTTTCTTTAGTTCGCTCATTTAGGTTTACTACTATAAACTGGGAAGTATTGTATTTTTTACCTGAGTCTAAGATATTTAATAATATATTACTTTTTATTCTGTAGTTTATATAGATGATTATATTAAATTGAGTATTTTTAAATATATAATCATATTTATAACTATCAGAGTTTAATTGATAGTTTTTATAATATTGTTCATCTACATTGTTTTCACTTAGTATAAATACTTTATGTCCTTCTTTATAAAATCTATGAGCTATCGACTTTATTAAAGAATCTTCTCTTCCTACAATGAGTATTTTCATTATTATCAACCTTTCTACATATATTCCATCTTATCATTCTATCACCATTTAGTCGCTTTTTGTTTGTTTCTCCCTAATTACTATATATTTCATGTAAACTTCATATTAACTATATATTTCAAATTTTCGAATTATATCTAAATATTAATTAAGGGGTATATAACATATCAGTTAAATGTTATATACCCCTTATTCTTTAAGTGCAAAATAATTATTTAGTTTTATCTTTATACTCTCTATTATTTAATATAAAATTTATAGCTTTATCTAAAATTGAATCTTTAATTCCCATTATATCTGACATACCTTTTTTAATATATATGTGTGGCTTTATTCCACTTCCTACAAACTCACTTCCATCTGGATATAAATCAACCATACTACATACTTGAGCATACATTTTTCCTGGCAAGTTAATGTAAATGGAATTTCCAGAACTTCCAGCAGTTATATCTCCTATAAAAGTTCCTAAGCTTATTGAATCTAATGCTATTAAAAAGTCTTCAGCTGAAGAAAATGTTAGATTATCTATTAATATAGCTATTTGTACATCTATTTTTTTACAATCTATAGGACTAATTTCCTCAAACTCCCCTTCTTCAAAATCACAGGTAATCCCCCAAGATTTTAATGCCGGTATATATTTATAACTTTTCCACTTCGCTTCTTTAAATGGTTTCTTAGCTAAAATTTTAATAATATCCATAGCTATATTAGAGTTTCCACCTCTATTACCTCTTATATCAATAATAATTCCATTACAGTAAACTATCCCCTCTATATATTTTTTTAACTTTTCTACGATAGTCTTATCCATAAAGTGATTTATCTTTACATATTCAATATCTTTATTTAATTTTTTAAACTCTATACTATGTAAATTATTATATTTAATTAATTTCAAATCAGTTCTAGTTAACATAATTCGTTCTAGGTTGACTTCTTTGGTTATATTATCAGGTGTTAATACTTTAAGATTAACATAATCATTTTTATATCCAAGTAATAGTTCTTTAGCTCCCTTAGCCCACAAGTAATGGTTTGTTGATGCTGATGTATATGGAAATACATATTCTTTCAAGTAATCACTAACATCTATGTCATTAATCTTTAAAATTTTACTTCCTACTTCTATGTCATTATACTCACCTAAGTTTTTGCTAATATATAAGTTTTTATCTATATTGTCTATTACTAATTTTGGAGCAAATACATAATTCTCATAATCCTCTAAGTCCACACAGGTATGTGCATCTTTTAATAAAGCATACATACTTTTTAATAACTTATAATACTCTATAAAATCTTCTGTATTGATTGCTAAATCTATGTATTTTCTATAAACCTCATCCCAATTTAAGTTTTTTACTTTATCCCAATAAGCAAAATTGTACTCTGCTTCTTTCCATAATATAGAAACCCCATATATTCTTTCATTAAGAGTTAACTTCTTCATCACAAATCCCCCTCAAATAATTTTCTTAAGCATAAAAAATTCGCTTCGCTTGAGCCACTACGTGTGCAAACTACTTCATGTCTCCAACGACTTCGTCCGTTGCTCAAAATGTCTTTTTTACTCTCAGCAAGATCTTGTTATGACTATACTCTATAAGTTATTCACAGATATTCGTTAATCATAAATTCATTAAGCGTAAAAAAATAACATCTTGTAATCCCAAGATGTTATTTTTGTAATACAAAATCGATTCAAAATAGAAGGTTACGACATAACTAACATATTGATACAACAAGGTATTTTAATGTAGTTATTTATATTTACAATCATACCACTTTTAAAAAGCATTATCAATATTTATTCCTAAACGTTTTCACTTATAAGATATTCAAATTTCCTCTTATCCTCTAAATAAGGCTTTAAATCTTCTCCATCTGTGATATTATAATCACTTTCATAAGTTTTTAATATAAAGTTAGTAACTTCTAAGGCACTTTTATAGTCTTTAATTATTTCAAATATTTTCACCATAGCAACTAAAGAATCTAGTTTCCTTGGAGCTTCTTGCATATCAAAAGCAATTTTATAAAATTCTATAGCTTCTTTATATCTAGCAAAATTGGCATATTGATTTGCAATAGAAATAAAACATTTATAGTTATCTTTATTTTTATCACATATTTTATTCCATAGCTCTATAGCTTCATCTATTTTTCCCTTTTTATAAAGTATCTCACCTTTATAAATTTCCATTAAGTATGTTTTTTCAGTTTCTAACTTTAATGCTTTTTCTATTTCTATATTTGCTTCATCAAATCGATAATTATCTATTAAGTTTTCAACTAAAATAATTCTAGCTATAAATACATCTGGATTATCTTTTATAAAATCATAATAATACTCTATTATGTCATTGTGATTATTTTTTATAAAGTCGACCCAAACACCATTTGAAGCTATATTGTAATTATCATGCATAAAAGTACTATTACAATCTTGTTTTAGTCCTTCTAATGCATATCTTTTAGCATCCCTTTTATTCGAGTTCGACTTATGTATATGTAGTTCTGATATTATAGCTAAACATTCTGGATCGTTACTTTGTTCATATAATTGTTTTAATTTACTTTTTATAATATTGAACTCAGAATCTCCAATCTCTTTTGTATCCCAAGTTGACCATAATAACTCTTTTATCTGTTCTAAAGAATTTTTATATTCCATTTATTCACCTCGTTTAACCCTTATTTACACATATTAATTTAATACTATTTTTATTTTCATCTTTATACCCATTATTTTATACTATCAATTTTGTTTTTGTAAAACTCTATACTTATATCTTTTAATGAAATATTTTTAGGATTAAAATTTTCTTCTATCAGGTAATTACAAAACTCTAAATCATAAGCATATATAGGTTGTTTTGATTTTTTACCGTAATATTTATGAGATAAATATTCTGAAAATCCATTTACTAGATTCTCTTCACACCACCCTACCCAATCATAAGCATTTCTTCCTATTGAATTATATGAGTCTAAAAGTTTTTCATCCTTTGTAAGCTCTTCACATATTTTTTTAAATTCTTCATCTAGTGTAAAACTTCTAAATAATTCATGTGAATATTCATGAAAAGGTGTTCTTAATAAGATATTACTATCCGTATTAGGCTGAATTGTAGATACCTTGTTTCCATCATATTCAAATCCCATTGCTCCTATAGGTACTATATCATAGTAAAACAAAGCTTTATAATTATTTGAGAATTTAATTCCTGAATTTTCCTCCATAAAAGAAAATACATCTATATCATTTTCTTTTATGAGCTCATTCAATTCTTTAACTGACTGGTCTATCTTAGATGTATTTTTATCTATTAGCTCTTTGAAATAGTCTTTATAAAAACATTTAAAGAAAAGTTCTATATCTTTTTTAAGATTTTCACTTATCGTTAGATTTTCACTAGTATTAATACTTTCTATTATTTCATCTACACTAGCATCATCTTCTAAAGAGATAGTTTCATTTACAAATTGCCATTCTCCATAAATTTCAAATATATTTCTTAATCTAAATTTTAGACTATCATCCATAGAGTTATAGGTATCTTTTGCCCATTTGTAATAATCTAGTGAGTCTTCTCCTGATTTTTTATACATCTCTTCACTAAAAGTTTCAGGCATTGATACATTTATTTTATAAACATCAGATGCAGTTGTAATTAATGAAATTTTTGATGTCAATCCTCTAACTTCCATTTCTGAATCTTTTCCATTTGTACTTGTACATCCTGAAATTAAACATACAGTAAATATTAGAAATATACTTATTATTTTCTTCATATTTATCCTCCATAAGATATAATCTACTTAATCAAGTTTTCAACTATACCCATATTTTCTTTTAAATGTTTAATTCTTTTCGTCCCAACAAAGTAAGAATTACATCCACTTTCTTTAATCAAATACTCTAAATATTTTTCAACTTTATTATAATCTTTATCTTCCCATTGTCCTAATGGTCCACTAACATGAACATCTATCTTATATTTTTTTGTACATTCAACTATGCTTAGTTTCTCACCTTTATAATTTTGATTCTTATTTTCTACACATTCTCTCTTGTTTGAATTAATAGGAATCATTAGATGCTTAAAATTATGATTCTTACTTACACTTTCAACAACTTCCATTACCTTTTCTAGTGATATATACATTTCATCACTAGGATCTAATTGAAATGCATCCCAAGTTGCCATTCCATATTCTCTGATTTTACCCTCGCTTACCATATTTTCATATACTTTTACAATCTCTTTAAGCTTTTTATAAAATTCATCAGGCCCGTAATGCCTCATCGATAATTCTAATTCATGCATGTAATATATATCTATTGTTTCTAAGTTTAAATGATTTCTACTAATTTCTAATGCATATTCAAAGTATCTTGGATTCATAGTAAGCCAAAGTGTATCTTCAATATATACATCTTCTTTATTAAGTATTCCTGTATCTATAAGTTTTTCTTGCATATAGTTAATAGGTCTAAACATAATTGCTCCATCCCCTGGAATTATGCCTGCCTTTGATGATATTATAAATTGATTTCTCTTAATTTTACCTTCTTGTATCAGTTTTGTAATTACAAATCCTATATCTCTTTCTGATATCATTCCTCTATAATTTATCGCTGTGTCAATAAAATTTACCCCATTCAATAATGCATATTCAATAGCTTCTCTAAATAACTGTGAATCTTCATCACTGAAATTACCAATAAAAGTTCCTAATCCTAATTTTGAATACTTGTACCTATCATTTTCTAAAATCCAATTCTTTTTATCTATATTGCTAAAATACTGACTACTTCCCTTTAAATCTGCAAACCCCTTTATCATATTTATTCCCCCCTAAATTTAATCACTACTAATTCATTCTCACGTATTCATATAAATCATCTATACCACTTATATAATTTTCAAAGCTTTGAACAATATTAATGTCAGATTTTACCCCTTTGACTTCATCACTTGTATAATTTGTAAAATCAGATGGATGTAGAACTTTTTTCTTTGAATTAGGTAACTCTATTATGTCCTCGTTAGGTAATGTTGTAAATAAATTTATATTTCCACCTGTTTCTTCTCCTACTGTAATTACATCTAAGCATTCATTTATTAAGTAAGCAGATACTACGCCTGCTGAAAATGTATTTTTTCCAATAAGAACATATATATCTTTATCTTCTATATTAGTCCTATTTTCTAAGCTACTTAATAAAGCTTGAGTTAACCCTATACTTCCTCCTGTGTTATATCTTAAATCAATAATAAATTTATCGAATTCATTATTGTTAATTTCATCTATTAAACTTTGAATAAATTGCGAGAAGCTAGGAAGCCTATTTCTTTCAGCCTCATTAATAAACATAGTATTATTAGAAATGCATTGATTGTATTGAAAATAAAGTATATTATCATCCTTAAAATTTTCAAACCAGTAGAATTTATCTCTTCCTTCTGTTCGTTTTTCTGTAATATAACTTTTTCTTTCAATACTTATAAACTCTATATCTTTTATTTTTTTAGAATTAATTTTAATAATAACTTTTTCTTTTTTATCTGTTTCAAATTCAAATGAAGCAGTTTCATTATCTATAATCTCAAGAAATTTTAAAATGTCCAATGAATTAAAACACATTATAGATTTTGATTTTTCACCTTGCTCATTATCAGCACTCATTATATTACCTACTTTAGTTAATACATCATCTATTTTAGTATTATTTATAGAAATTAAATTATATCCTAAAATATTTTTATATTCTTTATCAGATTTTACAACTCTATATCCATCTTTAAATTCTTCTATTATTATAGGAAAAGATAATATATTACCATTATCTAGATTATTTAATGATGTTAGCGCTTCATTCATTGGCAATAGTGTATGTCCATCTTCTATATTTGAAATTATATCTGATAATCTTAGTAAAATTTCAGTATCTGATAATTTCTTTATATCTTTTTTAAAGAACTTATATCTTTATTCCACTCTTTTTCAGAAATATTTCTAAATAAATCAGGATGTGTTTCTTTTAAAGTCTCATCTAAATACGAAATATCTTCTTTCCATGAATCTATAGAAATTTCTCTTGTTTTTTCATCGTATTTAAAGCTATTTATTACAAGTAAAGTAATTAATATCATAGATCCAATCAATATATATTTTTTCACCTTAAATAATACTCCTTATAAACTTTATTAATTTACAAAACCATTATATTTATATCTATTTTGCTACTTTAAATATTTCACTTATTTTTATCATCACTATTTTCTGATTTCTTTCTTAATACTAATCTAAGTATATTAAATGAAAAAATAATAGTTATAATAATGCCTAATAAAGATACTGCCAATAGTCCATCACTAATAATACCAGTAATCAATATCCCAAAAGAACTAAATCCATTAGAATATAGCTTAGCTGCTATATTGTCTATTATTGGCATAGAAAAACTAAATACTAACATAAGTGAAACTCCACTTATAAATCCCATTAGTGGCTTTATAAATTTATCCAATAAATTCCCTCCCTTATTCTCTATATTCTATTTATATTTTACATTTAAGTAAAATAACCTTTATAATAGTAAAAAATCTAGTTCTCTAAATTAGAAAACTAGATTTTATAAAGCTTAGGATTTTGCTTTTCTACTATTAAATTCTTTTAATACTCTTAGTATAGTATAAACACCAAAAACTATAGTGTATATGCTAATCTTTAGCGTATCTATATTATCTTTCTTTAAAAGAATAAGTATTATATGTAAATAAGTTAGACCATAAAATAAATAAGACCATCTTTGAATACTTTTCCACTTAGCATACTTCATCTTACTTCTCACAAATTTAAATGATGTAATAAACAATGGAATCATAACAATAAATGCTATCAATCCTATAGTCAAATGAATCATTGATAACCCTGGTATTGTAAAGTTTTTAATAAAATCTCCAAATATAAAATATGTATATATTAACCCGTGTGGAAGTATCAATATAGAACCTATTATAGCTAATTGTGCTCTTATACTTAATAATTTTTTAGTAATATCCCATTTTCTATTAAGTGCACCTGCAAACATTACTAAAACAAAAAATGCTACTGATAAAATTCCTTTCATCGAAGCTTTCTCAAATGCTAGTAAAAATCCTGTAAGCTCTATACCAAATGTATCTCCATAAAGTTTATAAAAACTTGTTAATAAAGCTATTATTAAAGCTATTGCATAATATAATTTTGAATTTTTTCTTATGCTAGATGTAAGTAACAGTGACATTACCACTGCAAATATTAATGAATAAACCAAAAGCATAACAATTCTCCTTTTCATTTTATAATGATAATTATTTTCAAATATATATTATATTAACTTTTTAACAAAGTCAACTATTTTTTACAAATTTAGTTTTTTATGTAAAATTTACTTTTAAATCATAAAAAAGAACTACCTATAAAATAGATAGTTCTTAGAGTTAACTTAGCTCTATAAATTTTTTTCTTTTTTCATTTGCTATAAAAAACTCTACTAAAAATAAAACAATTAATATACTCGGCACTATTATTAAAGCTCCTATTGAAACATTTATATAAAAATCATCTAATGTGAAAAATATTCCTAAAAAAATTAATTTAGCACTTTTAGAAAAATACACTTTGGAAAACAGATTTATATATCCTTGTTTATCTTTTACCATTTTAGGATCATCATTTCCGTACTTGTCTATATTCTCGGTCTTAGTTAACATCAATCCCCTGTAAAAACACATCATCCCTAAAAATATAACTAATATATTTAACATCCCAATCCTCCTCAATGTTATTATAACACACATTAGAATTCAAAATAAAAAGGATGCTACCCTAAGGTAACATCCTCTTTTCTTATTCTCTATAAGCTTTTAATACTTCTTGAAGTGATATTTTCTCTATTTTCTTTTTAGCAGCATAAGATCCTAACATGAATATAACAACTACTATTAAAAGACCTATAAACATATACTTAAATTCAAATTCAAAAGGCATAACCATATTAAATTCTTTAGCTAAATAATCTATCATGTATCCAAAGCCAAATATAGTAATAGGTATACTTATTAAATAAGATATTATTGAATATACAAAATAACTGCTTAACATCATAGAATTAACTTCTCCTTTGTTATATCCCATAACCTTAAGAAGTGATATTGAATAGTAATTATCCTCAATAGTCATAGTAGTAAGTACATAAAGTACTATAACGGCTATACCTATTGCAGATGCAATCATAGAGTATATACTAACTGTTGTAAATCCTTGCATAAGCTCAGTTTGTTCAAGTATATCATTTTTATTAATAACAGTTAAATAATCATCTTTATCTAAAGATTCTTTAGAATATACTCCATTATAAAAATTACCATCATCTAAAACAATTTCTCCTTCACCATCTACAACTATGTTATTTAGAACACTTCTATTCATATATACCTTATTTTCACCATATTCTTCATTGATACCTACTACTTTTTTATTGTAGTCTTTATCATTTATATTTATCTTTATCTCATCATTTACATTTACATCATAAGTTTTTGCAAAGCTTTGATTAATAACTACTCCATCCTTTATCTTATTAGTTATGTCATTGCCTTTATTGTCATATAGCTTGTGAAGTTTGTTATTATAATCAATACCTACTACATTTATGTTTTCGTCTTTATACATAGAGTTAGGTAAACTTATAAATACTTCTTGGTCATCTTTAAGTTTTGGATATCCTTTACTAAAATCTACTATACCTTCATAAACATATTCTGTAGAATTATAATAATCAACTATTAATTTATCAAAAAATCCACTCATCATAAGTCCCATAGTTATTAACATAGATGAAAATACTATCCCTATAAAAAATACTATAAATTTATTTGTGTTGGCTAATATAAATGAATATTTAAACTTAGTTTGAGGTTTTGCATTTTGTAATAGTTTATTTAATCCTTTTGTTAAAAATCCTACTTTTTCTTTGTCGCTTACTTTCATAAGACTTGTAACTTTTTTAGATAACATTTTATTTATAAGTATATAACTAAGTCCTATTATAACAAGCATAGGAATACCTATAGCTATAAGCATTACTGATATTTTACTTTTGATTACTCCATCTGGTATTAAATAAAATTCCAGATAAAAATCTTTCATAAATGAAGCACTATACTTACCTAAAAAATATCCTATTATTAGCATCGGAAGTGACATTATAGTTAAAAGCATGATATATGGCTTTAATATTTCTTTATTAGAATAACCCATAGCCTTTAAAACACCGATTTGTGTTTTTTCATTTTTAACTATCTTATAAGTTATCATAAGAACTATTAAAACAGCTATAGTGGATATAATAACACTAATTCCGATAGTCATTGCCTGACCACCCTTTAATTCCTCATATATAGCACCACTTCTCATTTGATTTTTAGTAAGTGTAATATTAGTTATAAAATCTAAATCATCATTATCTTTATATGTTTTTGTAACATCATCTGTAAAGTTATCTAAATCTTTATTGTCTTTAGCTTCACCTGATAGGTAAAAATCTTCTTTAGCTTCTATATTTTCATATTCCTTATCATTAACTAAGCCTATAGTTATTTTTGAGTTATCTATTACAAAATCACTTCCACTAACAGGTAGTGTGTTATCCGGAAATAATACATATCCTGTTACTGTATATAGCTTACCGTTTATCTTTAACTTACTTCCTATATTTAAATTGTTGTGTTTTGCATATATTTTAGATACAGCTATTTCATCATCTTTAACAGGCTTGCTTCCTTCTTCTATATAAGATAAATTTATATCTTTATTATCTTTAAATAACGTTATCTTATTGCTTACTCCACTATTTTTAAAATTGATTTCTTTAAATTCTCTGCTTTCTAAATTAAAGTTTTTATATTCCTTTTCAAAAGCTTCTATTCTATTATTTATTATTTCATTGTACAATTCTTTATTATAATTTTTTATATCTGTTAACTTATAATTTAAGACTTGACTTATATCATTTTTATATTTGTCATCAATATTATTGATATCAAATTTTGTAAGTCCATTTATCATATTTATAGAGAAGTCTTCTTGATTAGTTTCTTTTACAAATTCTTCAAGTGGAGTTTTTAAGCTATCTATAGCATAAAACATAGTAGTATACAAAAATGAGCTAAGTGCAATAATTATTCCAATTGCTATTAGTTGTAACTTCTTTTTCTTAAAAGAGTTTAAAGTGTTCTCAAAAAGTACCCTTACGCCCATTTTATTTCACTTGCCTTTCTCTTAGTCGTATTTGTACTAACTTCTACTATTTTAGCCGAGTTCATTTTTACTACTCTATTTGCCATTTGAGCTATATTTGGGTTGTGAGTTATAACTACAGTTGTAGTTTTATATTTTTCATTCATATTTTGTATCAGTTCAAGTACCTGTCTACCTGTGTTTTCATCAAGTGCTCCAGTAGGTTCATCACAAAATAGTATCTTCGGGTTTTTTGCAATACTTCTAGCTATAGATACTCTTTGTTGTTGTCCTCCTGATAGTTGATATGGGTATTTATCTTTTTCACTAGTCATATTTACAGCTTCTAATACTTCATCTATATCTAGTGGAGTTTCAGATATAGCCGAACCAATTTCTATATTACCCTTTACTGTTAAGTTTTGAAGTAAGTTATACTGCTGAAATATAAATCCTAAGTTCTTTCTTCTAAATAATGTTAGTTTATCTTCATTATAATCACTTATTTTTTCATTATTGTAGAATATTTCTCCACTACTTGGCGTATCTAATCCACTTATAACATTTAGCAATGTACTTTTTCCACTTCCACTAGGTCCTAATATAACTATAAATTCACCATCATAAATTTCTAAATTTATATTTTCTAAAGCTTTCGTTTCAACTTCCCCACTTTTATAAACTTTTTCTACATTTTTTAATATTATAGACATAATACCTCCTTAAATATTTAGTATGTATTTATATATGTAATATATATGATTTATTTAATTATATACTATATAAATAAGTTATAAAACTATATTTATTTTATAATAAAATTTTATTTGGAACTAAAATTTATATGCTATTAATCATAACTAGTTGACACTTTAATTATATTCGTAAATTTAAAAGAGTATATGTATTAATACATATACTCTTTATTAATTTAAAAACCAGTATGTCCAAATCCTCCGCCTCTGTTTATACCTTTTATTTCCTCAACATCATAAACGTGTATAAAGTTAGCTCTATAATACTTAGCAAGCACCATTTGAGCTATTCTATTACCTTTTTTTATATATATACTTCCATATGGGTTGCCATTTTTATCTAAATATATATAGTTCTTAATAAGTTTTCTATATGCTTTTTCACATTCTTTGTACTCTTGTATATCATGTCCTTGTTCTTCTAAATAGTCTCTTAATAAAACTTCCCTATAGTTTTCTTTTAAATCTTTTAACTTACTTATATCTGCTGCAATTTCATAAGGTAAATTAGCTATGTTATAATTATTTTCTAATATTACACAAATTTCACTTACTGAATCAGCATCTATAGTTCCAACAGAGTTTGATATTTTTAAGTTTGTATTTAGTGATAATCCACTTCTAGCTCTTATCTGAATTTCCATATTATCCGGTATAGCAAATTTTATATTCAAAGGAATTGCAACTTTTTCAAATGGTCTTATAACCATATCTCTAGCTGCAAATAAATCTGCTCCTGATGCTAAAGGAGTTTCATACTTTGGTATAGTTGCATCTTCACCATATTCTATATATACATCTACATTTTTACTACCATTCATAAAATCATCTCCATATTTGATTTTAAATAATTACTTTATCTCTTAAATATAATTTTATTAAGCGTAAAAATATAGCTAGCTTTTATACTAGCTATATTTTTTATTAATATTAATTTTATTAAAATAATAAAACCACTGAACAAACTCAATACTTATTCAATAGTGTCATTATTTTAATAATTTTCTGATCTAACTTCAAAGAATCCTTGTGCATAATAGCATACTGGACAAACTTCTGGAGCTTTTTTACCCATTACAAGATGTCCACAGTTTAAGCATTCCCACATAGTTTCTTCTGCTTTTTCAAATACTTCTTTCATTTGAACATTATTTAAAAGTTTACGATATCTATCTTCATGAGATTTTTCTATTTTTGCAACTGATATAAATTTTTCTGCTAAATCAAAAAATCCTTCAGCTTCTGCATCTTTTGCAAATCTAGCATACATATCTGTCCACTCATAATTTTCACCTTCAGCTGCATGAAGTAGGTTTTGATCTGTATCTCCTAGATATCCCAGTTCTTTAAACCATAACTTAGAGTGTTCTCTTTCATTTCCAGCTGTTTTTAAGAATATATCATGAATTTGTTGATATCCTTCATTTTTAGCAACATCTGCAAAGAAAGTATATTTATTTCTAGCTATAGATTCTCCTGCTAATGCTTCCATTAAGTTCTTCTCTGTTTTTGTTCCTTTGTATTTATTAGTAGTTTCACTATCCTTAGATCCTTCACCTTCTATTTTCACAAATACTGATGCTGGGTTTTTACATATAGGGCATGTAAATCCTTCTGGTAATTCTCCTTCATGTATATAACCACACACTGAACAACGATATTTAACTGATGTACTCATTTTTTTACCTCCTAAGTCTTCACTTCTATCATAATAAGTTGTATGTAACATTTGTTTTGCAAGCTTACTTAAAGGCTTGTAATAAAATTCTTCATAAAGCGTTTTTATTTCTTCATTTTCATGGCTTAGTCGAACTTCCATACCTGAATCTCTTTTATAAAGTCCTTTTATACGTTTTTCTCTAAGAGAATCTCCTTTAAATTGAGTATCCTTTGGTTGTCCACCACCACCAATACATCCACCTGGACAAGTCATAACTTCTACAAAGTGATATTGTTTATCTCCATTTTTCATTTTTTCGATAAACTTAGATGCATTTTCAGTTCCATAAACAACAGCAATATTAATTTCCATTCCATTAATTTTCAAAGTTGCTTCACGAACTTCTTCTAGTCCTCTTACTGTTTCTAATTCATAAAATAATCTTGGTGGTTTTTCTTTTGTAAGATATGAATATGCAGTTCTAAGAGCTGCTTCCATAACTCCTCCTGTATTTGCAAATATGACACCTGCTCCAGAAGACTCTCCCATTAACTTATCATAGCAACTATCTTCTAATGATTCAAAGTCAATGTTTTCTTCTTTTGCCCAAAGTGCAAGTTCTCTTGTAGTTATAACATAATCCATATCACGTATATCTTCTGAATTATGATATTTTCCAGATGAATTCATTTCATCTCTTTTTATTTCAAACTTTTTAGCAGTACATGGTGTTACAGCTACATTTACAATTTTTAATGCATCTATTCCCATTTTATTTGCAAAATAGGTTTTTATAGTTGGTCCTTGCATTCCAATTGGACTCTTAACAGACGAAATATTATCTAATATATCTGGGTGAAATGTTTCAGCATATTTTACCCATGAAGGACAGCAACTTGTAAATTGAGGCAATGGTTTATTCTTTTCAGCTATTCTCTCTATTAATTCACTAGCTTCTTCAACTATTGTTAAGTCTGCTGCAAAATTTGTATCAAGTACATAATTAGCGCCTAATTTTCTAATTAGAGAAACCATTTTACCTTCAACAAAGCTACCATCTTGCATATTAAATTCTTCACCTAGTGATACTCTAACTGCTGGTGATGTTGAAAATATGACTATTTTATCATTATCTTTTATTTCTGATTTTACTTTTTCATAATCATAAACTTCTGTAATACTCGATTGCGGACAAACGTTAGCACATTGACCACAGTTTATACATACAGCAATATCCTTAGTATCTTCTAGTGAATAATTTCCGTTTACACCTATGTAATCAGTGCATATATTTTTACACATACCACACTTTATACATTTTTCTTCATCTCTACAAATTGAAGGATTGTCCTTTTCTATAGCTACACGAATACTTGTAGATAAATGTTTACTCATCTTTAGCTCCTTTCTTTTAATATTTGGTCAATATAATTTAATTGTTTTATACTGACTTTAATATGTATACCCTTAATATCATTTGTAAAACCTTTCCAATTTTTATTAAATCTAATTTATTTTTACTATGTTATTTTAAATCAACTTTAATCTCTTTTACTTCTTTTTTATTTTGATCTTCAGTATTAAGAGTATAAACTACAACCGTTATAGATTCCATATTTTGGTTTATACTATTTAAATGATAGTCACCATCATATTTATCACCATCAGAGGTAGCTACACCAGCACCATTTAAAAATTTACCACTATCATCTTTAACTTCTACACCTTCTATAATACTGCTCTTTTTTGAAGATAGTATTATATTTAGCGATGTTTGAGATAATGTAACTTCTTTAACTGTTATATTGTCTTGTTTTTTATTAACTTTTATTTCTTTTGTCTTTTCTTTATTAGACTTCACTGGAAATTCTAATGTCCATATGCCATCTATAGGCTTTATATATTCATACTTATTCTTGTCACCATCATATCCTACAAAAGCCTCTAACCCAAATTCCATTTTAAATATATCATATGTATTATTTTCCTTTATGGGAGACTTAAAATCTATTAACATAGTTCCCTTTAAAGTATAATCATCCACATAGTTAAACTCAGGTGCATCAAATCCATAACTTTCTACTTTTTTATTATTTATCCAAAATACTGGGTTAACCATATTAAGATACTTATTAGTTGGATTTTTATCAGTTGACTTAACTGGCGAAATTATATCTTTATACTCACTTTCATCAAATGGCTTGTCTGTTTTAAGCTCCAATTCCATATACATTTGATTTTTACTATATACTACTCTTTCAACAGCTATTGTAAGACCATTTTTAGTATAGGATTTATTAACATCAGTATAACTATCAGTTAAATTTCCAGCTTGCATTGAATTCTGTATTAAATCAACCATATCTCCTATTATAGGTAGCTTTTCTGCAAATGATGGATTTTTTACTCCAACAACAGTTGCTCCCGATATTAATAATAGCGATGCCGCAGACGCAACCAGTAAAACTTTCTTTTTTTTCTTAGCCTTTATTTTTTTCCCCTGTTTTATAGCATCTGATATAACTTTGTCCATTTTATTTGAAGTTTCTATATTATCAAATTTACTCATACTTATCCTCCTTAAGCTGTTCATACATTTTCTTTTTTCCACGCCTTATATTAGATTTAATTGTATTTTCATTACATTCCATTATCTTTGCAATATTAGATATGGGTAGGTCATAGAAATATTGTAAAATTATTGGTGTTTTATACTTATCTTCTAAAGTGTCAATTACATCATATAAATCTAACTTTGCCTCAATATCTTCATATGGTATTTCTAATGTTATATCTTCTACACTAATATTTTGAAATCTATTATCGTATCTATTTTTATTGTGAACAATATTTATTAAAATTTTTGTTATCCAGGTTTTAAAGTATTCTGTATTGTTAAGTTTAGATATTCCAAGATATGCATTTAGAATAGTTTCTTGGCATACATCTAGTGCATCATGCTCATTTTTTACATATAAAAATGCCATCTTATATATATAATCTTTGTATATTTTCATTAGCTCTTCAAATGAATCATCATTCCCTTTTTGAGATAATTTGATTAGTTCATCTTCAGACAAAGATTTTAAATTTTTATTAAATAAATTTATGTATTTTCTTATTGTTACATTTGCCATTTCATTCTCCTTTATTTTAGTACAATCTAGATTATATATATTAGAAACACAAAAGATAGATTTAGTTGCAAATTTTTTTATTTTTTATAAAAAAATGAGAGCATAGCTCTCACCCTTTTGGTTCGTAACATATTAAATTTGTAGATTTAATAGTATTAAATTAACTATACTTTTCTAAAAAATCAATAGATTCTTTAGTCCAATCTGTTGGCCTTCATTTTATTCTATAAATTTTCTCCAATAATTATTGAAATACAAATTGATAATATTTCTCCTTATTTCACTAGTTTTAGTTCTTTTGACAAAGTATATATTTAATCATTAGATATTGGATAAGTATGATACTTATGGATATTAGATTGAATAAGATTTTCATCCTTATCATAAAAATATTTAATTGTTACTACTATCTTATCGCCTTTAGATACATTATTGTATAGCTCCTTGCTTCCAATTAAATAGCTTTGATCATTATATTTTGCATTAACTATATATGCATCTGATTTATAATTAAAGGTATTCATAATAGGAGAATATTCCTCTACCCCTTCTGTATATCCAAATCCTTCAACAGTCATTATATAAGTCCCATACGATACCCATTTTGTTTCTTTAAATAGATTAACTGATTTTTTAAAATCACTCATATAAACACCCCTTTTATAATACTATCATTATTCTATTTACTTTAGTTTTTTTCTATATTTTTATTTAGTCCATATATAACTATACTTAAAACTAATAATATACTGATTAAAAATACTAACAATGAAATTAACCACGTTGGGATATAACTTTCAACGTTCATATATCCAGTAAACATAGCAGCTCCAAAAAGCCATCCAAATATATTTATAAATTTCCATCTTAATTTTGATAATTTTCTTACTCTTTCTTTTCTTATATCTATTTTAGGCTTATAAATAGAGTTTACCTCTGTTGATAATTCGCTATCTCCATCAAATTGTTCAATAGCTTTGTTTTGTGCATCCTCTATCTTATAACCTTGTTCTATAAACTCATTTGCACAGGTTGTTAAATGTTGCCTTAACTCTTCTTTTGATTCTTGAGCTTCTTTACTGTCGTCATCTTTGTATATCCTATTTAAATAATCTTCAATTATTTTCATAATTAGTTACCTCCATCTAAAAATTTATTCATGACTTCTTGTATAAAATTCCACTCTTGAACTTTAACCTTAAAATTCTCTTTCCCATCTTCTGTTATATTGTAGTACTTTCTTCTTCCACCTGCGTCTTGATTGTTTCCCCAGTATGATTTTATTAAACCCTTAGATTCTAATCTCTTAAGAGACACATACATAGTACTATCTTTTAACTCAAATGTAGTTTTATCTCTTACTATTTTTGCAATTTCATATCCATATGAATCTTCATTGTTCAATATAGATAGTATCAATGTATCTATATGCCCTTTTAGTAACTCCTTATTTAATTCCACAAGTTCACCTACCTTGCTTTATGACTTACCTTATTATATGAGGTAGTTTATATTATAATAGTAGTATATACTTTATAATGTTACAAGCAAAATCTCATTTTTACTTTCAATAAAGTTTTGGTATGCCTATTCTTCATAAACTATCTATAAATATTCGTTAATCATAAATTCCTTAAACGTAAAAAAAGTATGTATTTTGAATAGTTACAATCAACATACATACTCTTTTTTATACAAATATTAACATTTCTAGAAAATAGTCATTATCTTTACCTCATTAGACTTTATAAGCTTTTTTAAGCAGGTGTTATTTAAATTAAATGCTTCTAATATGGCTGTATTATTATAATATTTTGATAAAATGTCTTCACCTTTAGCTATATACCTTTTTCCATTAAAAGATTTAACTACATACATATCTTCTTTGTAAGTAAATTCAATTTCACATTCAGTATCTATAAAATCCATCCATTCCTTTAGTTCATTCATAACTTTTGCCCCCTTAAAATTATTAAAGAACTTCCTTTTCCCTATTTAATTATATTTTAGCACTAAAATTTCACCTTTTTAAATTACAATTTTCTATGAATACCATTTAATTTTCTAATATATGCAAATTTTCTAAATATTAAATTTCTACCCATTGATTTAGTAACTTATTTAAACTTTTTTCAAGATTATTTTGCTCTTCATATAAACTTTGTAGTTTTTCATAATCTGAACTTATATTTTCAATTTTAATATCTAATTCTTTTATTTTTATTTCTAAATCTTCTATTTCTTTTTCTATTTTACTTTTATTACACTTAGATTTATACTCTATTTGAGATTTATACTCTATTTGAGATGTATTCTTATCTTCGCTTTTCTTTTTTTGTTTTTCTTCACATATCTTATTTTTAAAGTTTAGCTCTTCTCTTTTTTCTTTATAATAATCATAATTTCCATTCCAATTATAAATTGAATTATCTTCCATAGATAATACCCTATCACTTATTTTATTTATGAAATATCTATCGTGAGATACAAAAAATATGCTTCCTGTAAAATCTTTTAATACATCCTCTAAATTATTTATGCTTTCAATATCTAAATGATTTGTTGGTTCATCAAGTATCAATAAATTTATATCATAGTAAAGTATCTTACTAAGCTTAAGTCTTGATTTTTCTCCACCTGAAAGAGATTTTACTTTTTTAAATACATCATCTTTATAAAACATATATTTAGCTAAGTATTCTCTTGCTTTTCCTTCTAATATATTTATATCTTCTCTAAACCAATCTAATATAGTTTTATCTTCATTTTCAAATTTTATATATTGTGGAAGATATCCTATTTTAGAACTATTTGCAACTTGTAATTCTCCACTATCTAGTTGTTCACTTTGCAAAATTATATTTATAAGTGTTGATTTTCCACATCCATTTTCTCCTATTAATGCTACATTTTCCCCTTTTCTAATTAAAATATCTGCATTTTCGAATAACAACTTACCTTCAAATGACTTTTTACCATCTTTTATTAATATTACATCTTGTGATTGTTTTGTACTATTTGTTATGTTTATTTTCATATTATCTTTTTTCTTATTAGGATTTTCTAACTTATCCATCTTATCTAGTCTTTTTTGCATATTTTGTGCTCTTTTTACAAACTTTTCGTTATCTCCATTTCGTGAAAATACTTTAAGTCTTTTTATAGATTCTTCCATAGAGCTTATTTTCTTTTGCTGTTCTTTATAATGATGTTGTTTTAATATTAAATCCTCTTCTTTTTGAACCTGATAGCTTGAGTAATTGCCTATATAAACTTTTGATTTTAAATTCTCTATCTCAACAACTTTATTAACAACTCTATCTAAAAAGTATCTATCATGAGAAATTATTATTACACTTCCTAAGTAATCATTTAAATAATTTTCAAGCCATTCTACAGATTTCATATCAAGGTGGTTTGTTGGCTCATCTAGTAAAAGTATATCTGGCTTTTCTACTAGAATCTTACCAAGCATCACTCTAGTTTTTTCGCCACCACTTAATGTTTTAAATTCGGATTCTAGAAAATCCTCAGTTATATTTAATCCTGTACATACTTTTGCTATAGTTGTTTCTTTTTCATAACCACCTAAATTTTCATACTCTACTTGCAACTGACTATATTTCTTAAGAACATTATTCATATCACAATCTATATTTTGCATCTTTGATTCTAATTTCCTTAATTTATCTTCTATTTCTATTAACTCTGGAAATCCTAGGTTTAATATTTCCTTTACTTTGTAATTTTCAAATTCTGGAATTTGTTCTAAATAACCTATCCTCAAACCTTTTCTTATTAGTATATCTCCACTGTCCTTATTTTCTTTGTTAACTATTATTTTGAAGATACTACTTTTCCCACACCCGTTTCTTCCTACTATGGCTACTCTTTCTTTGCTTTTAACATCAAAATTAATATCTTTAAAAATCAAATTTGATCCATAACTCTTCTCTAAATTTTTTATTTCTAATTCTATCATATTTAAAACCTCCATAAAATCCGTCAAGCAAATTCTTACTCGGGTTTAGAGGCATGACAAATTAATCTATAAATTTGTATACTAAAAAATCCGAGCAAGAATAAACCTGCCCGGATATATTTTTTCTAATTAAATTTATATCAGGATTAAAATTTATAACTTACTCTATTGACTCAAATATTGAATTTTAGACGCACTTATCCCATTAACAGCTTTATATGCTGAAATATTGAATGAATACTGTCTAATTTTTAACATTTTATCAACAAAGTAATTTTTCATTTTTAACCCTCCTTTATATAGTATTTCAAGTAAAGTATAGTACTATTTTTCTGAAAATTCAACCTAATATTAAAATCATTTCAAAACCTTTTCATCAAAATTCTATTTTAAATAATTTTTCTAATATTAATAAAGTATATAAGTTACCATTTAATATATTATTGTCATTTTATTCAAATTTTAAACAAACAATTAATAAAAATACTCCTAAGTATTATTTCACGTACCTAGGAGTATTTTTTAACTTTTACTTATTATTTTTTATTTCTTTTTGAATCTTTTTTAAAGCCTTTTTAGAACCTCTTTTAATATCTTTTTCTAGTTTTCTTTCTTCATAAGAAGTAAATAAACTATCAATATCATATCCTGTTGGATATAATTCATCTTTGCTTAAATAAAGTTCTACTCTCTTAACATTAACTTTTACAAACTCATCTTTGTATAAAACCTCAATATTGTTGAATTTATCAATTTCTTTATAAACTATACCATAGTCATTTTGGTCTAATAATTTTACTTTATCTCCAACTTGGAAGTTAACTATGTCCTTTACAACTTCTTCTAAATCTTCAATTACTTCTACTTTTTGAGTTTTTACTAAGTCTAAATTATATTCTTTATTAGTCATATATTTTTTAGCTCTTTTTAAAACTTTATCTCTTATACCCATTTTTTTAGATATAAACAATGCATTGCTATCTTCTGATGTACCTATAACCAATTTATAAAGTGGCTCTAAAGTTTCTTTATCAAATAACATTCCTGCATTTTCAAAGTCTTTATGCATACTTGCGAAATTTTTTATTTCTCCATAATGAGTAGATGCAATTGTTATACATCCCATTTGGTAAAATTCTTCTAATATTGCAATAGCAAGTGATGCTCCTTCATTAGGCTCTGTACCACTTCCTATTTCATCAAATAATACAAGTGTAGATTTATTGCTTTTATTCATAATGTCTGCAATGTTTTTTATATGTGATGAAAAAGTACTAAGTGCATTTTCAATACTTTGATTATCTCCAATATCTACAAATACATTTTCAAACACACTAATTTGGCTACCTTCTTCTGCACATATGTCAAATCCACATTGAACCATTAAAGTTAATAATCCTACTGCTTTTAATGATAAAGTCTTACCACCTGCATTAGGACCTGTTATTATTAAGCTTCTATAGTCTTTCCCTATTTCAAAATTAAGAGGAACTACTTTTCCCTTTAAAAGAGGATGCTTACCATTTACTATTTTTATATATCCTCTATTATTTACACTAGGTGTTATACATTTATTATTTAGGCTATACTTAGCTTTAGCAAATACCATATCATACTCTGCTATTATTTCTATGTTTAATTTAATATTAGATATCTTTTCAAATATTAATTCAGTTAAATACGATAGTATCTTATATTCTTCTATACTCTCTTCTGATTTTAAACTGACAAGTTCTAAACTAAATTTAGATACATTATTTGGTTCTATAAATGCTGTTGTTCCTTTTGATGAAGTATCAAGAACAGTTCCATCTACCTCATTTTTATAAGAAGCTTTTATAGGTATTACGTATCTATCGCCTCTTTTACTTATTATAAATTCTTGTATATACTTTTTGTTACCACTTGAAGTTAAAAACTTATTTAATCTTTCTTTTATTTTACTTTCACAAACTTCTATATTTCTTCTTATTTTCTTTAATTCTTTAGATGCATTTGAATCTACCTTATTGTTTTTTATAGCATAGCTTATCTCATCTTCTATATAATCACATTCAGTTATATTTAGCGCATATGAACTTAAGGTTTGTGCGTAAAACTCCTTATCTATCATAAATTTTTTTATCTTTTTACATCCCCTTAAAAAATCTTGAACCTTTACAAGTTCCATAGGGTCTAATATCATACCTTTTTCAACTTTTTCTATTGTAGAATGTATATTGAAAAGTCCCTCTAGTGGTATATGATTACTATTTGATAAAATATTTCTAGCTTCTTCATTTTCTTTTAATTTTCTTTTAACTACGGTTAAGCTTTTACTAGGAGTTAACTTATCTATAAGATCTTTTCCAAGTGAACTTACACAGTGTAATTTTATTAATTCTTTTAATTCATCTAGTTGTAATTTTTCAAATGTAGTATTATTCATGTGCAAGTCCTCCTATATTTAACTCTTCTTTAGTAGTTTTCATTTCTTTTTTTATTTTAGATATTATTTTTCTTATACTCGATTCTGATAAATTGTATATACTTACTATCTCCTCTATTGAATATCCTTGCTTATATAAGTTAAATATATCCTTATTTCTTGTATAAATAGCTTTTCTAGCTCCATTTTTTTGACCCCAAGGTATTTTTTCATCTTTTGATCTTGGAATATATATAGCATCCCCTTGGATGTATTTTTGAACTTGTTCTAATAATTCTTGTGGTAATATATTTTTTGCATTTTTATATTTCAATTTTTTAATTCTCCTTTATTTATAAGTTGTATGATTACAAACTTAACAAATAAGGAGTTTTCCTAATGTATAACTCCTTATTTGTTAAGAAGTACAACTCCCAGCTCTCTATAATTAGTATTTTTCATAAACTACTCTCCTTTTACATAATTTCTTTAATTTATATTATTTCATATAAGCATTATTAGTTCAATGTAAAAAACTATTATAATTATTTTTTCCATTTTGTAATAAATATAAAAGCACTTAGCTTTAGCTAAATGCTTTTATAAACAACTCAACTTCTTTTGGATTTCTTAATACAGTTATTTTATCTTGAAAGTCATTTTGCATTTGTTTATAACTGTCTTTCTTTTCTTTAGTTCTTCCTTCATGTAAAATCCACCATATAAATTCCAAGTCCATTTTTTCTATACATCCCTTAGCCATATCTTCTCTTGTAGTATTTCTATTTTTAAAATACCTCTTTAATGCTCTATACATACAAACTCTTCGTGGAAAATCTAAAAATATTATTTTATCAGCTTGTTCTAATCTCTCTTTTTGATAAAAATCACTATAATTACCATCTATTACCCATGAATCATTTTTCATAAAATCCCAAACTATAGATCTTCCTTCTTCCCTATCTCTATCAACCCAGTTAGGTAAGAACTTAACAGTATCAAGATGTAAAACAGGTATATCATAGTATTTGCCAAAATTTTTAGCCATTGTTGATTTTCCACTTCCACTAAATCCAAGTATAGCTATTTTCATTACTTCACCCCTATGTATTAATACTTTTAACAAAATTTATTCAAAATCATATACTAAGTAAAAATAATTAATTACTATTTAGATTCAATATTTTTACTTAGTAACCTTTTACTTACAAAAATCTTTAAATATATTTTACTATATGATATTATTAAAATAAAAGGATGTGTTTATATGAAAAAAATATTAGTACCTATTGATGGAAGCGATAGAAGTCAAAAATCATTAGATTTTATATTAAACAATTTTCCTAAAGATAACATTGATATAACACTTATGTGTGTAAATGATGTTAGCTTAACAAATATAACCAACCCAATGATTATTGATATGAAAATAAAAGAATCTGAAAAAAGAATAAAAGAGACTTTAGAATCTTTTAAAAATAAACTTTCAGGATATAATGTAACTACACACTCTCTATTCGGAGATGCAGGCGTAGAAATTATAAAAAAATCAAAAGACGACAACTTTGACTTAATAGTTATGACTAAATCAACAAAAAATAATTTTATAGATGCAATAGGATCTGTAACTTTACACGTGGTTAAAAAATCTAAATGTACAGTTATTATAGTTCCTGAATAAATTTAATATATAGCATGTAAAAAGGACTGTTTTAAAATAACAGTTCTTTTCTATATTATGCTCTAGTATATTATCTCTTCTCTTTTCTCATTAGGTATTATATGAATATGTGCATCAAATTTTTTAACTTCATTCCATATTCCCATTATACATCTCCTTATTTTTAAATTTTACTTATTTTTAAATAAAATATTATATCTCTTTTATTATCTAAAATATCATCATTTATATTCGGTTTCACAAAACTATTTCCTAGGTTCATTCCATATGTAGCATATCCATCTCCCATATTTAAACATGCTATAGCTATTTCTTCATCTAGTTTTATAATATGATTATATTCAGATGATCCGTCTAACATATTCCAGGAGAACCCATTTTCTTTGATATCTATATTATCTGAATCTACCCAAGCTGATGTAGATGATGCTATAAATCTATCTTTATTATGTTGACTTATATCAAATATCATTTTATCACTGTTATTTTTATTAATTCCTATTGTTACTATTTCATTATTTTCCATTATTTCGATTTCAGTTATTATTATCGCTTCAGACTTTTTAAGCTTGCCTTTATTGTATTCTTCATATGTAATGCTAACTTTATATTCACCTTTTTCTAAATTGCCAACACTATAAATTCCCATAGAATTACCATTCAATCTATCCCTTATTTCTTCTTTTTGAGTTAAAACTTCTTTGTTTAAGGTTATTTCTTTTTCACTTTTGCAACCTACTCCCCCTAATATACCTATAAGTATAAATAACAATAGCCCTTTTTTCAAAAACCTTACCTCCTTGTAGCTATCTCAAACTTTTCATCTACTTCTACTTATGCATACTAATATCCTTTTATACAAAAAAGAACTATAAAAATATATAGTTCTTTTTCATATAATATTATAATGCTTTTTCTATTATCTTACGGCTTATATCAAGTGTTATATCTCTTGTTTCTCCTAAGTTAGTCATTCCATGACTTTCAAGTGCATTTACTACAGTGTCTACATCAGTTTCTTTAAGTCCATAAGCGGATAAGTGAGTAGGTATTCCTAAGCTTTCAAAAAACTCACGAGTTTTATTTATAGCTAAATCTATTTTCTCATCATCAGTTCCATCAGTTATATCCCATACACACTCAGCATATTGAACTAACTTACCACCTTTTTCATTTCTTCTAACTTCCCATAATGCAGGAAGTACTGTAGCTAAAGTCTTAGCATGGTCTATTCCATATAAAGCAGTTAGTTCATGTCCTATTTTATGAGTTGTCCAATCTTGAACTACTCCTGCTGCTATAAGCCCATTAAGCCCCATAGTAGCACACCACATTAAGTTAGCTCTTAGATCATAGTCTGTAGGATTATCAATTGTTCCTTTTCCTATTTCTATTAATGTTTTTAATATACCTTCTGCTGTTCTATCTTGGAATCTTGCATCTATAGGGTATGTTGCATATTGTTCAAGTACATGTATAAATGTATCAACTACACCATTTGCAACTTGTGTTTTAGGTAGAGTATATGTAAGTGTTGGATCTAATATTGAGAAAGTCGGGAAAGATAGTGGACTTCTTGTAGAGAATTTTCCTCCATTATATGTAATTACAGCTCCTCCATTCATTTCTGAACCTGTTGCTGGTAATGTAACTACCGTTCCTATAGGTAATCCTTTAGTTACTGGAACTGGCTTAAATCCAAATTTTAATAAATCTGTTTTATCTTCACCATCATAGTTTGCAGCTAAATTTACAAATTTAGTTCCATCCATTACAGATCCACCACCAACAGCTAATAAAAAGTCTATATTTTCTTTTTTTACAACTTCTGCTGCTTTTATTAATGTTTCATATCTAGGGTTTGGTTCAATTCCTCCAAACTCAAATATTGCACGATCTTTTAAAGCTTCTTTTACATTATCTAGTGTCCCAAACTTTTTAATACTTCCACCACCGTAAAGTATTAATACTCTTGCATCCTTTGGTATAAGGTTATTTAATTCTTCTATCTTATTTTTTCCAAATACTATCTTAGTTGGATTATGAAAAGTAAAATCTAACATTTAATTCACTCCTTAATTTATATATGTATCTATAATACCATATTTAGACAACTAACTTTGTAACATTAAATTGACAATAATCAAAAGTCGCTTCGCTCCTGTCGCCAACGACTTCGTCAGTTGCTCAAAAGTGTCCTTTTTTACTTTCAGCAACATGTTGATATGCCTATACTCTATAAGTTATCAACAAATATTCGTTAATCATAAATTCCTTAAGCGTAAAAAAGCTACTATATATAATATACAGTAGCTTTTGTTAAATATTATTTACCAGTTGATCCAAATCCACCAGTTCTTAATTCACCATTTTCAAAGTCATCACCATCAGCTAAAAGTATTGGCATAAATATAGCTTGCCCTATACCATCTCCAACTTTAACTTCCCAAGCTTTTTTACCTCTATTAACTAACTTTATAAAATAATGACCTTCATTAGATTCACAGTTATAGTAGTCTCCATCTCCTATACCTACAGTGTTTGCTAGTTGTATTTGATACTTAAATCCCATACCGCTTCTTGGAAATAAAGCTAACATTTCTCCAACTTGCATATATGCTTTGAATCCTGTTGGTATAACTATATCTTCACCTGGCTCTAATGTAAAGTTTAATGTACTCTTTATATCATACCCAGCAGCAAATTTTGTTGCTCTTTTAGGTAATTCTAATTCTTCATATTTTACATCTGTGTTTACTTTTTCAAATTCTTTTTTACTTACTAATTCAAATCCTCTTATTTTCATTTTGTTGCTCCTTTTAAAATTTCTTTAGTAATTATAATACCATAACGAAATTTTTATAACAATAAAAAGCAAACTTATAAATTATTTATTAATTCGGCACATTCTTTTTCTATATCTTCTATAAAGTCGTGTGGGTATATACCATTACCACAAGCATATATATTTTCTCTAGACGTCATAAATTTATCGTCAACTTCTGGTCCAGTGGTATGTAGATTTAATTTTATATTACTTCTCATAGCTACTACGCCATCTGAAAGTATAGGATTTGCAAATATTAAAGTATCACAACTTATATTTTCTTCTTCATCCCCTTTAGATATTTTAACTCTACTTACTCTTCCATCTCCATATATACCTTCTATTTTATAATCTTTATAAACTTTATCAGTTAATCCATATGCATTTACATGTGCATTATCGCTGATTATTCCTACTACTTCTATATTATGATTTTTTAGATCTTTTTCTATCATATATAAAGTAGAGTCACCTATTATAAGAACATTCTTTCCTGGTATAACATCCATGTTAAATATTTTTTTAGCCATTCCTACAGTAAGTATTCCAGAACATCTATCACCTACCATAGTTAAAGCCTTTCTTGAACTTTCTTTTCCACCATTCGCTAATATTACATACTTAGCCTTTATTTTTTCAATTCCATATTCAGGACTTGTGCAAAGCACTTCATTGTTATCTTCGATTTTTAACACCATAGTATTTAATTGTATATCTATTTTACATTTATCTAATTTATCAATTAGAATTTGCTTATACTCTTTTCCTGTCATGGCTTTATTTTTACTTATATTATAATCACCTAAGTTTAAAGCTCCTCCTAATACTGGATCTTTTTCTATTATTAGAATGTTTTCTATTCCTTTTTGGTAAGCATCTATAGCACATAGTATACCTGCTGCTCCTCCACCAACTATCACTAATTCATACTCTCTCATATCTATACCTCCCTGTATCCAACAACTGTAGATGTTTTAGAGTTTTTCTTAACTTTACTTATATCTATTTTCAATTCTCTACTTAATATCATACTTATAGGTAACATACATCCTGTTCCTTGACATCCACCCATCATAGCACGAGTTCTTCTTTTTACTCCATCTACTGTTGTTGCTCCTAAAGGTCTTTTTATAGCATCTACAATTTCACCTTCTGTAACAAATTCACATTTACATACCATTTTTCCATAAGCTGGATTTTGTTTTATTAATTTATTTTTTTCTTCTATACTTAATTCACTCATTCTAACTATTTTGTTTCTAATTTTCTTAAAATTTTCTTTTTTCTTTAAATTAATTAAATTTTTAACAATATCAACTACATAAACTCCGATAGCAGGCGCTGCAGTTAATCCTGGAGAATCTATTCCTATTACATTTATAAAGTTTTTAGCATCTCTAATTTCTTCAATTATAAAATCTCCACCACAAACTTTAGGTCTTAATCCACAGAATGTATTTAATACCCTTGCTACAGGTATATTTGGTATACTCTTTTTAGCTTTTTTTAATATTTCATCTATACCTTCTTTTGAAGTATCTAAAGTATCACTGATAGTCGCATTCGGTCCAATTAAAAGATTTCCATCTACTGTTGGAGTAACTAATACGCCTTTACTTAACTCACTTGGAACTTGAAATAAAGTTTTTTCATATAAGCTTCCAGCTACTTTATCAAACAAGCAGTATTCACCTTTTACAGGATCTAACTCATATTCCACATCACTTACTAAGTCATTTATATGTTCTCCACCTAATCCTGATGCATTTATAACTATTTTGCTTTCTATTATTCTTCTATCTTCTAATATTATTCTATAACTATTTTCTTCCTTTTTTATATCTTCAACAGCTTTGCCTAGAATAAATTCTACTCCATTTTCTACTGCATTTTCTCCAAATGCTAAAGTCATTTCATAGGGACTTACAATTCCTGAATTTTTTACATGTAACGCTCCTATTACATCTTTATTTACATTAGGTTCTAAATTTAATACTTCTTCTTTACTTAAAAGTTCTAACCCTTCAACTCCAAGTTCTTCTCCATTAGATTTTAATTTTTCTATTTTTTCAAGTTCAATTTTATTAAATGCAAGTACTAAAGCTCCATTTCTCTTAAAAGGAAATTGCAAATCTTTTGATAGTTCATCCATCATCTTATTTCCTTCTAAATTTAACTTAGCTTTTAATGTTCCCTTCTTTTCATTGTAACCTCCATGGATAATGCCACTATTAGCTTTTGATATCCCTTCTGCTACATCTGAATTTTTTTCAATTACAACTACATCTAAATCATATTTTGACAATTCTCGTGCTATAGCGCACCCTACAACGCCAGCTCCTATTACAGTAATGTCTCTCATAAAATTTCCTCCCTTAAATATAGAGATAATATCTATTATTAATAGTAAGTTTTTTAACAAATTCAATTTCAAATATATTATATATTGAATATAATCATAAGTAAAATATTTTAATTTAATGAAATCCATTTATTTTTTTGATGATTATTGTCTAATTACGTCTAATACCAGTGTAATACATCATATAAAGTATATTCAAGTTTTGATTTAATAAATATATTAAATACAAAAAAAGATGTATCAAAGTAAAACCACTTTGATACATCACTTTATTATTTTAATTTTATTTTTCTTTTTTTCTATCTAATAATCTTGCACCTATAAATACCAATACTACACTTGTAACTATTATTAAAATTAATTTTACTACGTCTAAGTTGTTAAAATCTAAAGTTAATAAATTACCTAATTTAACCATTAAGTTGTCATTACCGGTACTATGCATTGATATAACTGCTATAGCATTGTTTATAAAATGCATAAGCATAGGTATAAATATTGATCCACTCTTATAAACTGCATATCCAAGACCTATCCCTAAAATACTAGTAGGTATAACTCTTATAAAGTCTATATGCATAAATCCAAATAATATACCACTAAATACCACGGCTAATATTTGAGATTTCTTTTGTCTATTATTACTAAATGATTTAAATACAAACCCTCTAAAGAACATTTCTTCACATATAGCTGGCATAACTGCAACAACTAATAGGTTTAGTATAAAATTATTGTCTAGTTTTAAAACATCATTTAATCCTTCAACTATCTTCATATTTTGAGGGAATAAGTAAAGTATTAACTGAGTTATAAGATTAACTATTATAAATATACCTGCCCAAAGCACTATACCGCCTAATACTTGACTTATCTTAGGAGCTTTTATACTAAATGTGCTTTTAAAGTCAGTTTTCATATACCATGCAAATATTAAAGGTAATGCTATAATCATAACTTGAGTAAGCGCTAATCCACCCATACCAAATTTCACCTGAACTAAACTGCCTACATATATTAATAAAACTACCCCTAAAGAGTATAAAGTAACTCCATCTGCAACTGATGGTATAGTTCCAGGTTTTATATTACTTCTTTTTTCAAGTAACGCAAAACTTTTACTACTTCCAAATAATATTTCTTCTGAATTAAACATTTTAGAAAGTAATAAAACTGATATTATAACAAATACAAGATTTGAAAATAATACTAAGGCTATTAAACTTATATCACTATTAAATGTAAGTACACTCTTTATAAGTAAAGATATATTAACTACTGGTATTGTAGCTGTAAAACTATTTAAGCTTACATTAGGTATCATAGATACATATGAAGGTATCATAACAAATAAACTTACTGGTGTTATATAGTTTTGTGCATCTTTAAAACTTTTAGCTAATGAGCAAACACACATACTTACAGCTGAAACTACCATTGCAAATAAACATACACATATCATAGTTATAATAAATGGTAATATCATTTGTGATAAGTTAAAATTCATCATACCCATTTCACTTGTCATACCTTGTGATGTAACTAAGAAACCAATTGTTATAGCTATTGAAAAAACATTTAATATTGCTGATGCTATTGCACAAGCTGAAACAGCCATATATTTACCCATTACAAGTTCTAAGTTTGTTATAGGTAAAGTAAACAATGTTTCTAATGTTCCTCTTTCTTTTTCTCCAGCCATAACATCAATTGCAGGATACATAGCTCCAGTTAAAAGTCCTATTATCAATACAAATGGAAGGATTTGACCTAAAAGTTGACCTGCTACTTCTTCATTTTTAGCAATATCTACAGTTTCATATGTAATAGGTTCTAATGTAGCTTTAACATCTAGACCACTATTTTGAATATTAGTTTTCACTAAATCTTCTTTATATGTGTTTAGTACATCTTCAACTTCTCCTGTTGCCATTGATGAAGAGTCTTCTGAAGAATCTATATATACCTTGAATTCCTTAGTTTTTCCTTTTTCTAGGATTTCAATATATGCATTTATTTTTCCATCATCTAAATCTTTTTTATAATCTTTAGTTTCTACTATCTTTAAATCTCCAGCTTCACTATTATCTTCTTTTTTTGCTTCATTATTTTCTTTTATAACCTGTAATAGCACTTTATCTGGTTTTTGATTAAAAGCTATATTTATATCTTCTTGTTGCATACTATTCATTGACATCATCATAACTTGACTCATACCGACCATAAGTACAGGATATAAAATTATAGGTAGTACTATCATCATAAATACAGTCTTTTTATCTCTTAATATATCTAAAATTTCTTTCTTAAATATTTGATTTATTATCTTAGTCCTCAAAGATATCACCTCTTTCACTTGCTAGAGTTATAAATACATCTCTTAAGTTATCTGTATTAGTCCTTTCTTTTAACTCTTTTGGTGTACCCATAGCAATCACTTCACCTTGATGTATCATCATTATTCTATCACATAAAGTTTCAGCCTCTTCCATGTAATGAGTTGAATATAGGACTGTTTTTCCTTTTTGTTTTTCATTTTTCATAAAGTCTATTATAGACTTACTACTTATAACATCTAGTCCTAATGTTGGTTCATCAAATATATATATTTTGGGTGAATGTACAAGGCATCTTGCTATTGAAGTTCTTTGAGTTTGACCAGTAGATAAATTTTCTATCCTATTATCTATAAACTTTTCCATATCCATTATCTTTATGACCTCATCTATAGATTTTTCTATATCCTCTTTTGGCATTTCATAAAGATTTGCAAAAGTAGTTAATAACTCTCTTGGTGATAATCTCTTATATAGTTTCGTATTTCCTGATAAATATCCTATTTCTTTTTTCGCTGCATTTTTATCAATAGAATAATCATATCCAGCTACTTTTATACTTCCTGATGTAGGAGTTAGTATTCCTCCAAGCATTCTAAGTAGTGTTGTTTTCCCTGCTCCATTAGGTCCTAATATACCTAATATCTCCCCTTCTCTAGCAGTAAAGCTTATATTGTTTACAGCTAAGAAGTCTTCTTTCTTTGTTTTTATCTTAGTAAATCTTTTCTTTTTGCCATCTGTATCATCTTTTACTACTCTAGTGAAAGATTTAGATAAATTACTAACCTCAATCATCTGCCCCTCCTATTTAATTCTATATTTGCATATTTTAAAAATACATTTTTTACCATGATAATTGTATCATAAATAATACATCTAAAATTATAAATGGATTAAAATAGTTTAAAAATGCACTATAATATATATTAAAATTTTATAATTTTAAACTTTTCCATTCTGATTTTAAAATTGAATAAACTGCTAAATCATAAAATTGATTTTCACCTTTCATTTTTCCTGCTTCTCTTAAAGTGCCCTCATACTTCATATTACTTTTTATCATAACCTTTCCAGAAGCAATATTATCAACATTGTGTCTTGCTTCAATCCTATTTAACCCAATTTCATCAAATAAATATCCTATAACACCTATGAGTGCTTCTGTCATAATTCCGCTATTCCAAAATTTACTTGATAAGCAGTATCCTATTTCGCATGAAAATCGCTTATTCTTTAAATTAAATACCGTAATATCTCCAACAACCTCTTTAATATTTTTTAATTCTATTGCCCATTGATATTTATCTATATTTTCATATTCATTTATCCACATATTAAGTATTTTTCTTGTATCCTCTATTCCTTTATGATTCTCCCATGTTAAAAACTTAGTTACCTTTTCATCACAACCCCAGTTTTTAAACATATCACTTGTATCATCTATTGTATATTTTCTCAAAATTAACCTTTCTGTTTCTATTCTTTTAGTTCCCTTGTGATTCATATAGTTCACATCCCTTTGTTTAAATTATTATTAAACAAGTTTAATTCTATGTAGATGATAAATATCCTTTTATTTTTGAGCAAGTAAAAAGCTGTCTTAACTAAGACAGCTCATATTATCTTGATAAATAATATTGTTTTACTAATTTTACAATTTCTTTAGCTTCACTAGATTGTGTTTTTGGAACTTTAAATGATATAGGTGCATTATATGCTATTCCATTTTGACCTACAGTAGTATTTCCATCTACACCTATTTTTATATCAACATCTAAATCAAATGTAGATGCAGTTTCAAATGATATACTTTTTACATTTTTAGATGGGAAAAATTTAACTTCTACTTTCTTTCCACTAACACCTTGAACATCGATTAAGTATATACCATAGTTTGTTAATATTACAGAATCTCTTATAAAAGTAAATGCTTGTATTACTTCTTCTCCATCTATTAAATATTCTTTTATTTTATCTCCAGCAGAATTATCTACTGAACCATATCCAGCTAACTTGTTTAAAAAAGACATATTATAATCTCCTCCAAATTTTAATTTTAAATACACATTATCATAATTTTTTAAATTTTTCAAATATAAACTCAAAACTTTTATTCTTTATTTAATCTGCTTCTATTAATAATAAATTTATATTGTTTAGATAACCAACTTTCTTTTTCTACAATATAATTTTTAGGATTTAATAATCTCATATGATATGAATAAATAGCATACTCCCCTAGTTTATCTACTAACTTATTGTTGACATATGCTCCTACAAAAGCTCCTATTCCTGGTACTAGCTGAAGAAGTTTTGCCAAATCTATATAATCTCTATATTCTTGCTGAAAGTTTCTCCAATCAAATTCGTTTATATCATTAGATAAAGTATCTTTATAATCATCAAAATGTTCCATTTTATTAAATATATAATTTACATGATCTTGACTAGAAAAAGCTAATTGAAATATATTTAAAATGTATAATCTTTCTTTATAATCTTTTGTATCAAACCCATATATACTCGCTATATCATATAATAACTTTATCTTTATACTAAGAAGTAACGGAAAATCCGCAAGCCCTATAATTATTCCTCCTGCACCAGTTCCCGCCCCTTCTATCATAGCAGTCTTTTTATATAACCTTATCTTTTCATAGGCTAAATTATCTCTTTCTTCTAATGACATATCTAGTATAGGCTTCTTAGTAGTATATTTAGATCCGAATAAAACAACCTTAGTCATATTTTTAATAGCAGAAGTAATTATATTGTGATAGTTTTCTGGTAGTATAGAATTTATTTTATTTTGAGTTCCTTTTGATACCTTATTTACAATAGAAGGCTTTTTTTTCATCTTATCCTTCCATTTATCCAATTCCTTTACTTTAATATATTTATAATCTTGCACATTATCACCTATCTTTTAATTTAACTCTATAATGATTATAGTATATTTATTATACTATTATTCCTGCTTAATATGATATTTCAAATTTGTAACACACTTATACGTTTATAATCAATAACGCTGGGTATTTCTTTTAATATGTAATCACAATTTAAAAGAAAGAAGATGATTTTATGGATATGAATTTCTTAAAAGCCATTCAAAATAATACTAAAAGATTACATAGTATGGCTGAAAATACAGGGTTCATAAAAAGACTAATTAGTGGAGAAGCCACTACACAAACTTATGGAGAGTATATATATAACCTCTATTTTGTTTACAAAGCAATTGAAGAAAACTTAGAAAAACATAAGGATAATGAAGTTTTAAAAGAATTTATAACTCCAGAAGTTTTTAGAGCTGAATCTTTATTAAAAGATTCTAAATTTTTACTAGAGGGTAATTTAGACTCTATAGAAATCTGTGATTCAACAAAAGTTTTTGTTAATAGATTGAATGAAATATCTAAAACAGATCCAAACTTATTAGTAGCTCATGCTTACACTCGATATTTAGCAGATTTATTTGGTGGTAGAACAATATTTAATATAGTAAAAGAAAAATATAATATAGAAGATGATGGTCTTAACTATTATATGTTTGATGATATATCCGACTTAAAAGCATTTGTTATGTATTATCATCAAAAACTTAATTTAATAAATCTAACAGATGAAGAAAAAGACAGATTCTTAAACGAAGTTTCTCTTTCATATATATTTAATATAAGTATATCCAATGAATTAGAATACATAAGATTTTAATCTTATATAAATGTAAATAAGCTCTAGTATATTTAATTTACTAGAGCTTATTTTTTTATGATAAAGTTTTAAAAATATAGCCATTGTCTTTAAAATGTTTTATTATACTAGGTAGTGCTTTTACAGTTTCTTCCTTCCCATAAGTATCATGCATCAACAAAACAACAATTTCCTTTCCTTCTGAAGTCTTAACTGCTTCCTGATAAAGTTCCCTTGCATTCTTTTGTTTTCCTTCTGCATCTTTATTTAAAGCATTCCAATCTATTGCTACTTTGTTATTTTCTTGTAAATAACCTTTTAATTCATCCATTCCTTTCCAAGACATAGTTCCTCCAGGACATCTAATGACCCTTGTTTCAAAATTTTCTCCCAGTATCTCTTTTAGAAGCTTGTCAGTTTTCTCAAAATCTTCTTTAAAAGCTTCTAAATCTAACTTTCTATTAGGATATAACTTTTTATAGCTATGAGACCAAGAGTGGTTACCTATTGCATGCCCACTTTCAAATTGTCTTTTCACCAAATTTTTAGCTTCTTCTCCTCCTTTTTCTATTGTTTGTCCTGTTATAAAGAAAGTAGCTTTTACACCTTCAGCTTCCAGTACATCTAAAATTTTTGGTGTATTTGTTGTAGATGTTCCATCATCAAAAGTTAGAAATACTATTTTTTCTCCATGATTCCTGTAATCATATGTATCTAATTTTTTAAAAACTTCAGATGCATTGTATGAGTATTTTACAAAGTCTTCTTTTATCCCCATGACAGGCTTTGTTTCTTTATCTTTAGTATCTTCTGTGTTTTCTTTAGTTTCAAAACACATAAGCTCTTCTATCGTTTTTAATTTAATTATTTTAAAACTTAAAATTAAAACTAATACCGATAATATACAAACTAAAAAACGTAGTCTTTTACTTTTATAGTTTGTATCATATTTATTTAACTTCATTTTAACTAGCTCCCACTAAATATTAAATTTTAACTCTATATACTTTATACCTATGTTATCTACTTTAAATTATGAGTAACAATTTCTTAACAAAAAGAGATGACTATTAAATTAATAGTCATCTCTTTGCACAAATTACAAATTAAACTTACTTTTTACTTATTATCTTTCCTGGTATACCGACTACAGTGCTATCATTTGGTACATTTTTTAAAACTACCGAATTTGCACCTACTTTTGAATTATCACCTATAGTTATAGGTCCTAAAACTTTAGCTCCCGCTCCAATTATTACATTATTTCCAACTGTAGGATGTCTTTTACCACTTTCTTTACCTGTTCCACCTAGAGTTGTTCCATGATAAATAGTTACCTTATTGCCAACGATAGCAGTTTCTCCTATAACAACTCCCATACCATGGTCTATAAGTATTCCACTTCCTATAGTTGCTCCTGGATGTATTTCTATACCTGTTATAAATCTATTGATTTGAGATATCAATCTTGCTATAAAAAACATATTATGTTTATAAAAAGAATGTGCTATTCTATGTGATATAAGCGCATGTATCGAAGGATATAATAAAAATACTTCTAATTTACTTCTTGCAGCTGGGTCATTTTCTAATATATACTCTATGTCATCATTTATCTTTTTAAACATATTTCCCTCCTATTTTTAGACTTCTATTATTGTATATACTTTATTAAAATATGTTCATAGATAAATATTTTTCTATTCCATCTGGAGCTATTGTTACTATATTTTTATTTGTATATTTTCTTGCTATTTCCATACTTGCAAATACATTTGCTCCTGAAGATATTCCAACTAAAACTCCTTCTTTTTCCCCTAGTAATTTAACAGTATTCATAGCATCTTCATCTCTTACAGTAACAATTTCATCTACTACATTCATATCTAAATTCTTTGGAATAAAATTTGCACCTATCCCTTGTATTTTATGTCCTCCACTATATCCCTTTGATATTAAAGGTGAACTTTCAGGTTCTACTCCAATAACTTTAATATCTTTATTTATTTCTTTTAAATACCTTCCAATTCCGCTTATCGTTCCTCCAGTTCCTATACCACATACTAATATATCAATATCTTTTATATCTTCATATATTTCAATAGCAGTTGTATTATAGTGTTTTTTAGGGTTACTTTCATTCTCAAATTGTTTTAATGACTTATAGTCTTCATTTTCATTTACAAGTTCTAATGCTTTATCTATAGAAGCTTTCATTCCCCCTTCACCAGTTAAAACAACCTCTGACCCATATGCTTTCATTAAATCTATACGTTCTTTACTCATAGAACTAGGCATCACTATTATTATATTAAGTCCTTTAATTTTTCCTATCATAGATAATGCAATTCCTGTATTCCCGCTAGTTGCCTCTACTACTGTATCTCCTTCTTTTAACTCTCCTCTTTCTATTAAATCTTCAATCATACCAAGGACCGCTCTATCTTTTATACTTCCACCTGAATTATATTTTTCTAGCTTTAAATATATATTATTACTATTTGATTGTATATTATTTAATTTTAGTATTGGAGTTTTCCCTATAAGTTCTAATATGTTGTTGTATATCATTTTTACCTCCGTATTATTTTAGTTAATTTTATATTTTATAAATATTATTAGATATTTATGCTAAAAAACACATAAAATCCATATAATTTATTTTTTTAATACTACTAAATTAAATATACTATTTCAATAAATATAGATATTTTCTATATCATTAACTTCAAGGATAGTAATAGTCTATATTTTCTTTATTTTTTATTTTTTCAGAATTTAAGTTTTAAACTTTATATAATAAGTATATCTATGAATTTACACTTTAATATAATTGCTAAAATATAAAAAAAGTGTAATTACTTAATATTAAATAATTACACTTTTTTTATGTTATATTTCTTCTATCTCTAAAACCTTTTTTATACACTTATCACCTTTAAAATTCTGTGTTCTTTCATACTTTTTTATTTTAAAATCAGGAGTGGTTTTGTATTCTTCATTGCAAATTCCGTCTTTATTTAAATACATCCCACTAGCCATTCTAAAGATTAATCCACTATTTTTTAATTTAATTAAAATAGGATCTAATCCACCACCATCCCCTCCAGTGGTTTGTCCTATTATTGTTGCAAATTTATAATCTTTACAAAACATGGCAAATGTTTCAGATGATGAATATACGTCTTCATCTGTTAGTAAATATATATTTCCTTTAAATTTTGTGTTTTTATCAGATTTTATAACATAGTTTACATGTTCAAAATCACTAAAATCTCTTAATATTTCTTTGGGAGCATTTTCAACTACATTCTCAGGTAAATTTTTAATAGGTGATAACTTTCGATCTCTTTTTTTCGTATAATCTTTTACTAGTTTACAATTATTTCTATAAATTCTATATCCATTTATTTCAATATCATTTTCTATAAGTTTAGATACGATACCTTTCCAATAGCTATCACTACCACCCTTATTACCTCTTATATCAATTATTAGAGCTTTATGCTTGTTAAGTGTATCAATATAGTCACTTATAATGCTTAAATCTTTCTTTATAGACCCATTTTTCGAAGCCATAACTGGTAAATATATGTATCCTATATCTCCCTTTACTACATCTTTTAAAATTAGTTCTTTTTTCAAAAGCATATTTTCAGGTATTTTTATTTCATTTTGTATATGTTTATATCTGTTTACTACTTTTTCATCATCAAGAAATTCATACCAATTATTTTTAGAGTACGCTTTTTTAAAAAGCTTATACCTATTTCTATTGTTAATTAATTCTGTATGCCTATTTCCTAATTCTCCTAATATTGAAGATAACTCTTCCGTAAATTCCTCATCATTTTTAGTATTTTCTATTCTTTTCATGTAAATATCTTTTTTCGCTAACCAATCTAAATTATTACACCTTTTTATTACTCCTAAATATGGATATCCATTTTTTATAGTATTGTACATACAATTAAAATCTTCAATTTTTTCTTCTTTAGTTAATTGTTTTGTTTCACTATAACTATAAGTTCCTAATATCGGTGCAATTAAAAATATAATTGTCAAAACTATTATCCTTTTTTGCATATTATTACGTCCTATATAATTCTATTATTCTTTGTTAATTGTTTCATATTATTATGATTACAATTAAATATTATAATATATATAAATACAAATAAAAAGAATTATATATGTAAGTAAAAAAAGTGTAACCATCTAAATTTTTAGATACCTACACTTTTTTTACTTAGTCATTAAATTCCATGTCTCCATATTTATCATCATTTACGTCATAATTATCTTTCATTTTTTCATGACTAAATTCTTTTATATCTCCTGTTTTTGCATCTACTGTTATTTCATATTTTGTATCTGCTTTTATAAGTTCTCCTTCGTATTCTGGATCTTTTCCATCTTTATCTAAATGAAAACTCTTAACTGTTGCTTTTGGAACTTTATTAAGCATTACATCCATAGCTTTGTCTTCACTAATTAATTTATCTGTAGTTTTTTGTGCTTGTGCATTTGCATCTTTCTCTTTAAGAACTTCTTGCTCAAAGTTTATTACATCTCCAGTTTCCGCATCTACATCTACTTCATATTTTATATTATCTTTTACTATTTGAGATTCATATTTTGGTGAACTATCATTATTATCATATGAAAACTCTAATATTTTTCCATCTGGAACTTTTTCTAACATTACAGTTTTAGCTTGTTCCTTTGTTATGTATTCTGCTTTATCATGTTTAACTAAAGAGTAACTTACTCCAGCTCCACATACTATTACAATCCCTAATCCTATTATTAATGATTTATTAAACTTCATGATGATACCTCCCGTACAAGTAATTAATTTTTCTTAACAATATTATATATACCATCTTTTTAATAACTAAAACAATTTACATAATATTCTATATGTAACCTATAATTCTAAGTTTTCATTATTTTCACAATAAAATATAATTTATTATAAAAAAGTCACTTCACTTGATCCACTACGTGTACGAACTACTTTCTTTCGCCAACGACTTCATACGTTGATCAAAATGTCATTTTTTACTTTCAGTAATATCTTAGTATGACTATACTCGATAAGTTATTCATATATATTCGTTAATCATAAATTCCTTTATCGTAAAAATAGGCTGTCTTAATGATATATGTAACCTATAAATAAATTACATTGTATTATTAAGACAGCCTGTTATATTTTATATCAAATATTTTTTAATTCTATTAATACCACCTTCTAAATCATCTACTCCATATTCTAGACATATATATGGATTTATGTTGGCATTGTTAAGTATATCGTTAAACTCTATCAATTGTTTAATACTAGGTTCATTGTGACTGTCAAAGCTGCTATCATTATAATGTAAATGAATATATTCTATATAATCACTTAACCCACTTACCCACTCTTTTAAATTTATACTGGAATATGCTAATGTATGTCCAGTATCTAAGCATATTCTAAGCTTTTCTGAATTCACTTCTTTTATTATACTCAGTAATTCTTCATAGTTATCATCATATTCATTTTCTAATAAAATAACTATATCTACATCACTGATGTCATTTAAAAATTCTTTCCAAAAGTTTATTTGATTATTAAGTTTGAGTTTTCTAATTTTATCAACACTTATTAACGGATTTAGTTGGCTATGAAAAACAACAAACTTAGCCCCTACTTCTTTTGCAATATTTATAGATTGCATATATCTATACTTAGTTAATTCTAATACTTTTTTATCTGTACTTCCTGGGTTTAAGTCAAATGATGAGCCATGAATTGATATTATATTATTTATATTACTTAACTTCTCTTTGCATTCTTTTATTATACCGCTATAATCATCATCTAGTATATGTTGCGGAAATATTTGAAGCTCAATACCAATATTTAATTTTTTTATTTCATCTACGTTCATATTGTAAATATCTACTATATTTTTTAGTAATTTAATATCTTTCATATTTTATTTCTCCCCCTAAATTATCTATTTTAATATCTCAATTTAAAGTTATATTAGTATATTTCACCTTTGCAAACTCGTAACCTTTTTTATGTTGCAAAAACATATTTAAATAAATACAATTATATTAAATTAATTTAAGGAGGTTTTATATTGAAAAAAGCTTTAGTAGCTATTATAACTTTAATTGTACTAATATTTTCAAATCATTTTTTAAGTAATTTAATAAATGCTAGCTTTATTGATTTATCATTTATGACAGGTTTATTCTTTACTGCTTTAATAGGTTTTTTCTCTACCGACGACAATATTCACAATAGATTTTTAGGTGATTCATGGGCATACTTAGTTATAGATTGGGATTTAAGCAAAAAATATACTCTTAAATTTCTAAATAGCATTCCATTTTGCATATCTCTTATATACACAATAATATCATTTATAATTACTCTATATATTTACTGGGATTACTTTTTTTAAGTTATGAAAAAAATCATTAAGTATTTTTCGTCTCTATTACTTTAATTGAATCTACATTTGAAAGAAAGATTAAGTCCTTTATTTATAAAAAAGGAAACTGACGTAAATATAAATCATATTCCAGGCTACGAAGGTGGTTATAAACCATAAATTTCACTTTAACAAGATTATGTAAACTTTATTAAAGGTATAGATGATGCTTATGAATATGTTAAAAAGCATAAGTAATAATTAATTTTAAAAAAGTTTTCTCTGAAAAAATATTATATATAAATTTGCAATATAGTTCTATAATATTATTATGTAAACTATATTAAATTGATTTATATAGCTATATACAATATATTAATAAAAATAGAGTATCTCATAAAAAAGTTCATGAGATACTCTATTTATTATAAAATACTTATTAATATAGCTCCTTTTGATGTATATGTTCCCATAACCGATCCAATTTCACTAATAGTTACATCGTCAAAGTGATTTTCTTTAATCATCATTTCTTTAACCTTCAACGCTTTTTCTATGCAATTAGAATGACCTATTGCTAAAACTCTATTGCTTTTTTCAGAAACCCTACTTGAAACACTTTGAACAACTTTCTTTATAGAGTTATTATCTCCTCTTGCTTTGTCTACCGGCTTAACTATACCTTCAGTAATTTGTATTATAACCTTGAAGTTCAAAGCATTTATAAGCTTACCAGCTAAAGGATTTATTCTTCCACCCTTTATAGCATTTTCTAAAGTTTCAAGAGAGCCAAAGAAAACTATATCATTTTTTAATTTTTCAAGTTCTTCTATTATCTCATTTAACGATTTTCCTTGTTCTGCTAGTTGAGCTGCTTTTACTACTAATAACCCATGACCTATAGATCCGTTTTCACTATCTATTACTTCTATGGTTTTATTTGGATTTTCTTCTAAATACATAGTCTTTGCAAGTAATGCTGTTGAATATGTAGCAGATAATTTTGAAGTTATAGTAATTACTAAAACTTCTTCTTCACAATCATAACTATTCGCAAATTTTTCAGGCGATGGACAAGAAGTCTTTGGAAGTTGTTTTTCATTTGCCATTCTTTCATAAAAAGTATCATTATCTATTTCCCCATCAACATACGTTTCTTCTCCAAAAGAAACATTAAGTCCTACTATCCCTATATTATATTTTTCTATTATATCTTTATTTAAATCACATGAACTATCTGTTATTATTTTTATTTTACTCATATATTCCCTCTCTTTATTTATATATATTTATATTTATCAGTCTAAATTTATTATTTTCTATTTTTATTCAGTCGGTCGGGCGACCGATTCTTATTTTAATTGTACCTTCACTTCATTTAAAAGTCAATGATTAAAAATTCTGTAAATTATTAATTTTTAAAATTGTACTTTGTTGACAACATTTTCTTCTAAGTTTATAATTGTTTTATCAAAATAGTAGTTTTTTAGGAAAGGTCGATTCTATGAAGCCAAACAATATGAAAGAAAATATTTTATTAACAGCAACAGATTTAATAACTAAAAACGGTATAAAAAACACAAGTCTTGCTGATATCGCTAAGGCTGTAGATATAAGTAAAGGTACGCTTTACTACCACTACTCTTCTAAAGATGATTTAATATCAGATATAGCTAATATGCATTTAGACATCATAACAAATGCAGTTTTAAACTGCGTTCAAGGTATCGACTCAGAAACTTCAAAAGATAATATGATAAATCTTATATTAGAAAAAATATCTACAATAGAAGATCGTGGTCGTATACACATGTATGTATTATGTGAAGCAATAATGGGTAATGAGCATTTAAGAAATCAAATTAAGGTTAAATACATAGAATGGAGAAATACTTTAAAATCAGAAATTGTAAAAACAGGTACAAAAGATGCAGAAGCTCTATCGTTTTTGCTAGTATCTATAGTTGATGGTTTAGTAGTTCAAGGTTTATTAAAAAACGAAAAAATACCATTTGAAAGTATAGCAAATTTCTTGCTTAATCATTGGACTTAATAAATACCATAGATTAGTAATCTGTGGTGTTTATTTTTTGACTTTGGATATAATTATAGTAAGTTTTTAAACTAGATGATATAATATATAAACTAATATAAAAGAGGAGTGACAACTATGGATAATACAAACAACTTATATATATTCCTTGGAGTAGCAGCAATCATATTTTCAATTATCCAAATTAAATTTAAAAATAAAATTTTTAAAGAAGAATACTTTGAAAGGCTTACAAAAAGATTTGGAAAAATAGACAAAGATAAAACAATTCAGTTTGAAGCTATAACTACAACTTTAATGGGTGTGGTATTTATAATAGGAGGATTATTAAACTTATCTGTTAATGGATTAATAATAGGTATAGCTATTTTGGCTATATTATATTCATTATTTAGAAAAAGTTATATAACTCTAAAATAACTATAATTAAACGGTTAAAGGGATATTGTTATATAGTATGGACCAAAACTATATAACAATACCCCACATACCAAATACTTAAACTCACTAATCTCCATATTAAAAATCACATACTTATCATTACAAAACTATCAACACAATCATGTTCAAATCTGTAAATCAAATTTTAATTAATTAATTTATTTATTTTTTGAATTTATAGATCACAAAAGGTATTATAAAGGTAATTATAAAACTACTAAAAAGAATACTCTCATATGTCTTTTTATCACTTGGACTAAACTGTGTGGGTGGGAAAAATGAAACTATTAATGCCCCTACAGTAGCAATAAATCCTATACTTGCTACTATAAACTTAACTTTGTCTCCACCCTTTATATGATAACTTCTTTCTAAATTTTTATTTTTAAATAAAAGTACATAATAAGCTATAAAAAATATTGTATATGCCATTAAGTATATTAAAACTGTCAAAGATACAGATAAAAAAAATGATAAATTACTTCCTTTTGTGAAAAAAGTAAGTACAAAACACCATATACTAACAATTACACCTTGTGCTATAACTAAGTTTACAGGTACATTATGCTTATTAGTCTCTTTAAAAGCTTTTGGAATTATTCCTTTCTCAGAAGCTAAATATATTCCTTCTGAAGGTCCAACTATCCATGTACTTATTTTAGCCATTGTACTAAGCGGAAGTATTAGAGCTATAACTACTAACAACCATCTTGAGTCTTTAAAAAAGTGATTAATTAAAATTTCAAAAGATTGTATTACCCCTGTACTCAAATTTAAATCTTCTTTTGGTACTACAATTGCAATAGATAACCCCGCTATCATATTTAAAATTATTGAAACTACACATAACATAATTATCGCTAATGGATAATTCCTTTTAGGATTCTCAATTTCATTTATATGCGTTGCTGATGCTTCTATCCCTACATAGGCTAGTATAAATGATACAAAAACAACCAAACTATTTATATCTGTAAAATCTGGGAACATTGTAGATTTACTAATTTCTATATTTATCTTATTTCCTGATAAGACATATAATCCAGATAATATTATTAAAAATATTATAGGTAATACTATCCCGAATATAAATCCTATCTTTGCAAGTCTTACAGTTAATTCAGTTCCTTTAAATTGTAAAAAAGTAAGCCCCCAAAATATACTTAACATAATTACAAGTTTAATCCCAGGATTATTATTAATACTAGACTCATTAAATACAAAAGATAACATACCTGTTATAAAAAAAAGCATAGGTATAAACCCTATAGTTACCTGAAACCATTGAAAAAATATACTTACAAATCCCCATTTTTCACCTAAAGTATTTCCTATCCAAGTAAAAATACCACCTTCTTCCCAACCTTTAACTGATGCCATCTCAGCTGAACATAATGCAGTAGGTATAAACCATAATATCCCACTAAGTATTAAAAAAAACACCAAGCTAAATCCTGCTGTTGCAAAAGTTGGATATACATATACACTCATAACCATAGCTGAAGTAAATGTAAAAAACCCAAACAAAGACATTTTTTTCCCCTTATTCATAAGCACCCCATCCTTATTCAATTTTTGTGAAAACGTTAGTTTACTTACTAGTATTTTACACTATATTGCGCTTTTTCTAAATAAAATTTTCATTTTTTCTCTTTTTTACAAAAAAAAGGGTGTGATATATGTTATGGGGTAAAGACCATATATCACACCCTTTCCAACCCTAGCTGCCCTATTTTTTCAGCTTAGCTAAAGCCTCAGCAAAAGGATTATTAAAGCTCTCTTCTTGCTTATTTTGATTTTTTAAATACTTATTTACATCTCTCTTAGATGCTTTATTATTTTCTTCTTTTTTTCTCTTATTAAAGGTACTTAATTTTTCACGATGACCACAACTACAAACAAAAGTTTTATTTTCACCTTCTCCTCGAAGTTCTAATCTCTTGTGACAAACTGGACATCTAGCATTAGTTGTTTGAGAAATTGTCTTTCTAGTATTACAATCTCTATCTTGACAAATTAACATTTTTCCCCTTTTCCCATTTACTTCTAGCATGTACTTACCACACTCAGGACACTTATTTCTAGTTAAATTATCATGTTTAAAAGTAGCATCACTACTCTTTATATCGCTTACAATATCCTTAGTATAATTTTTCATCTCATTTACAAATATATCTTTTTTTAACTTACCATTAGATATATCATTTAACTTTTTCTCCCAAGATGATGTAAGTTCTGATGATTTTAATTCGCTAGGAACTAAATCTAATAATTGCTTCCCTTTAGATGTTATAAATATATCTTTACCTCTTTTTTCAACTAAGAATGAGTTAAAAATCTTTTCTATTATATCTGCACGAGTTGCAACAGTTCCAAGTCCATCTTTTTCCATTTGTGCAAGTAATGTAGCTTCATTTAGTGGTTTTGGAGGTTGAGTTTTTCCACTAGTCATACTAGCTTTACTTATTTTTATAATATCACCTTTATTTAAGCTTGGAAGATTTTGATCAGTATCTTCACCTTCATCTATATTAGTATAGTTTTCTTTCCATCCAAGTTTTATAACTTTTTTACCTTTAGCTACAAAAGTTTCCCCTTCTATACTAGCTTTTATAGAAGTTTGTTCATATTCAAAAGGCTCACTTAATACACTCAAAAATCTTTTGATAACTAAGTCGTATATTTTTCTTTCTTTATCACTTAAATCACTTAAAAATACTCTCTCTTCAGTAGGTATTATAGCATGATGATCTGTAACCTTAGAATTATCAACAAACGATTTATTTGTATTTATCTTTCCTTTTAATAATTTTGTACACACTCTCGTATAATCACTTACATTACACGCTCTAACTCTATCTTTTAAAGTATCTACTATATCAGTACTTATGTATTTAGAATCTGTTCTTGGGTAAGTAAGCACTTTATGATGTTCATATAACTTTTGCATAATAGATAGTGTCTCTTTTGCTGAAAAGTTAAATATTCTATTCGCATCTCTTTGAAGCTCTGTTAAATCATATAATCCTGGTGAGTATTTCTTTTTATATGATTTATTAACTTCTACTATTTCAGCGTTTTTATTATCTATTTTAGATAATATTTTTTCTATCTTTTCCTTGTTAAAACTATTTTGACTATTATTTTTATCTGCCCAACTTAATTTAAACATAGGTGCTTGTAAACTTATTCCGTAAAACTCTTTTGGTTTAAAGTTTTGAATTTCTTCTTCTCTTTTGTAGATCATATTAACAGCAGGAGTCTGTACTCTACCACAAGAAAGTTGTGCATTATATTTTGTCGTAAGTGCACGTGTAGCATTTATTCCAACTAACCAATCAGCTTCTGCTCTAGCTACTGCTGAACGATATAGATTTTCATACTCTCTACCATCTTTTAATTTATTAAATCCTTCTTTTATAGCTTTATCTGTACTAGATGATATCCATAAACGCTTTATAGGCTTTTTAACTTGTGCTTTTTCTATTATCCATCTAGCAACTAATTCTCCTTCTCTTCCTGCATCTGTTGCTATAACAATATTGTCTACATCATTTCTATTTAATTGTGCTTTTACTGTGTTAAATTGTTTAGATGTCTTTTTTATAACTACAGTCTTTAAATATTTTGGAAGTATAGGTAAATCATTTATATCCCAATTTTTATATTTATTTGAATAACTTTCAGTTTCTGCAAGTGTAACTAAATGACCAAGTGCCCATGTTACTATATATTTACTACCTTCTATATATCCATTTTTTTCTTGTTTACAATTTAATACTCTAGCTAAATCTCTTCCAACAGAAGGTTTCTCAGCTAGTACTAGTGTTTTTCCCATTTAATTTATTTCCTTTCCTAAATCTTTCTTATATAATACCATAGTTTTATATTATATGCTAAATTTGTAATATCACTTTATTTCTTTAAAACATAAAAAGCTACTTAAAAACATTATAGTTTAAAAGTAGCTTATGTTATATCTATTTGTTTAGCATGAATTCTTTCCAATCACCAGAATCAATAGATATTAATACATCACTTTCATTAACTTTAGATAATGGATTATACTCGTAGTAGTAAGCAGTTTCTACACTTCCATCTAAAAGTGTAACTTCAACCTCACATCTATTGTATTCATTATTATCTCCACTTTGGGTATAACTTTCCATATCATCTAATTCTTTTAATGTAGTTTCAAAATCTATTAACTCCATTAATTCTCCTAATACATTATTTTCACCCTTAATAACTGCTGGATATCCTTTATTATCTATATGCGATAAATTCCCTTTTATATATCCTTTTTTAGAACTAGAAACTTTTCCATATAAATATATATTATAATTAAACATATCACTTCTTAGGCTACCATAGACAAATATCTTTTTTATTAGCATATTTCTCCACCTATAGCTTTTATATCTTTATTATATATAGTACAAGCTTCTATAGCTAATTCTAGTCCTTTAACTATATCATCTAAACTCATATAAGGCATATTTTTCTTATCTATAACTTGATTTGTCATATATGGTATGTGTATAAATCCACCTTTTATATTTGGATATTTTTTATCTATCATATATAATATCCCATACATTACATGGTTACAAACAAAAGTTCCTGCTGTATTAGAAACTGATGCTGGTATCCCATTTTCATTCATATGCTTAACCATAGCTTTTATAGGTAAATTTGAGAAATATGCAGCTTGTCCATCAGTTTGTATTATTTCATCTACTACTTGGTTTCCTTCGTTATCTTTTATTCTAAAATCATCTAAATTTATAGCTACTCTTTCTGGAGTTATATCAAATCTTCCCCCTGCTTGTCCAACAGATATAACTATGTCTGGGTTATATTTTTCTATTGCTTTTTCTATTTCTTGTACTGATTTTGTTCTTACTGTAGGTATAGTTAATTTTATAATCTCAGCACCATTTATATTTTCTTTAATTCTTTTTACAGCTTCTTCAGCTGGATTTACCGGCTCTCCTCCAAATGGATCAAATCCTGTTATTAAAACTTTCATATTTTATCCTCCTTTAAAAAACTATATAAACTTAAAATGCAAATGTATACATTACGAATATGTGTAAAACTAGTAATACTATAGCAACTGGTGCTTGATATTTCATTACACTGTATTGATATTTAAATTCTAAAAGTGCAGTTCGTATTATATAAAAAGTAAAAGCTTATAAGTTAAATATAAACTTATAAGCTTTTTATTTTATAGTTCTTCTTCTAGTTCTTTTATTTTTTTATCAATTTCTTTTATCCTTGATTTAAGTTCATAACATTTATTATCTACTTTCATAGCAGACGTGTAATTCATTTCATTACTATGATACTTTCTCCATAGTTCCTCATATTTGTTGTGGTGCTTATCAAATTCCTTTTGCAAGCATTCTCTTTCAATTTTCAATTCACTTATCTGAGCTTTTATTTTCTTTTTGTTTCCTTTTAAAAAATCGAAAAAAAACATAGCCATATATCCCTTCTATTTATGATTAAGTTTATAACATTCTAAATTTGTGTTAGCTTTTATATACATTTTCTGTATATATTTATTACTCTATTTAATATTATAACTGTTTATTGACTAATATTACAAGAAGTTTGATTAAATTCAAACTTTATTAAAAACTAGTCTCTAGATTAATACTTGTATTTTTTTCTAAATTATATTCCATTTTTTTAACATTTTCACCTTGTACTACAATTTCTTTTGAATCATTATAATTTCCATATTTTATCTTTATAATTTTCTTTTTATCTCCTATATAAAACATCGATTTATTGATATCTATTTTTTTCATATCACTATATTTTACATATGTTCCATCTGTAAATATTAAGCCTTCATCTGTTACTTTAGCTAAGTTTATCAAACTTTCTATAAAAGAATAAACCCCAAATAATATTAATGTTACAAAAGTTATAATCATTAACCTCTCATACGGTTCTATTTTATAGAAAAAGTCTATAAAATTATATATAGACCCTTGATTTTTACTAATAAAATCAACATGTACAGTTTCTTTCAAACTAAATATAGATATTATAGCCGATATTATACCTGCTATTTCTGTAGTTTTATAAACCTCTCTAAATTTTATGTCATTATTTATATTAGTGTGAATACTTGTAATTATTCTATTTCTTTTTATGTATCCTTTTATATTGTCTAGTATAACAAATAATAAAAGCAACCCCCAACCAATAATACCTATAATACTATTTATTCCTAATATTATAATTACTATTGGTATAATCACAAAACCTTTATATATCTTATGATATTTATCCATATTTATATCTCCCATTCTTTTCCCTTATTTTTATTATATCAGTAATACCTTAATTATTCCTTAACAATATTGTCATTTATTTTTTTAAAATTTTGGGTATATTATAAATATTATAACTTTGTAAAGGATGTGTTTTTATGATTATAAATATCAGCGATCAAGCTAAAAGCGAACTTAATAACATGTTTAAATCTTATAATATAGAGAATAAGTTTTTGCGAATTTATATAAAAGAAATAAGTGCGTGATATGGACCTATGTTTAGTGTAGCTCTGGATGAGCCTACAGATAAAGATAGTGTATTTGAAAGTGATGATTTTAAAATTGTTATCAATAAAGATTTATGCGAAAAAATAAATGTTATTAATATATATTATAAATCAGCTATATCTAGTGATATATTTAGAGTTTCAACAGACCTAACTTGGAAGGAAGATTACTATAATGAATCATGGTCTAAACCATGGTAATTTATATCAATTTTGTAATAAAATATTTTTTATGTGTAAACTAATAATTTATGGGAATATACTAAATATATAGATTTTTATAAGAGAAATAATTTATATATTATAGATTAATAAATTATTTAGTTTGAGAGGAGTTTTATTTATGAAAAAAATATCTTTATTTATAGTAGTTAATGCTATATCTTTATATTTAGTTTCACTACTAATGGATAGTATGTATATAGGATCATTTAGTGGTTTACTTATATTAACACTTATATTTGGTGCTTTAAACTTAACAATTAAACCACTTCTTCAATTTTTCTCACTACCAATAACATTTTTAACTCTTGGTTTATTTTCATTAGTTATAAATGGAGTAGTTTTAAAATTAGCATTTAGTTTAGTTCCTGGAGTTCATTTATATGGATTTTTAAGTGCTATAGGAGCTTCTATACTCCTATCTATTGCAAACACTATAATATATAATGTCTTAGATTAAAAAAGAAGAGGATTTTTACCTCTTCTTTTTTATGCTGCATATTTTTCATTTTTAGCTTTGACTTTTTCAATTTTACTTTTCATAGTATGATGAGTTATCATCGTAAATATTCCACTACCTACTAATACTGCATAATATACAAATCCCCCGTATAAGAATACTGCATATCCCATAAGCGGTTGAGGAAATACACTTTTAAATATAGTGAAAAATGCTAATTCACTTGCACCAGCATTTCCAGGTGTAGGTATTGGTGATATTGCCATGTATAAAAACGCTTGTAAAGTTAACATGTACATATAAGTATGACCAGTTAAATTAAAAGCTTTATATATCCAAAATGAAATACTAAAATAAACAGTTAATTGAACCACAGTTATGATTAAAGTTGATAATAATGCTTTTTTATTTTTTATAAATAAGTTAACAGAGTAACTATACTCATCTGCAAACTTTTCAACTTTATCTATTTTATTTTCTAAGAATCTAAATATTTTAAATCTGATTAAATAATTTATAATATATTTTGTAACATTTTTCACTTTCTCTGGATTATATATAACTAACATAGACATTATCAAAGTAAATGCATTTATAGCTATTCCTATTAGTATTAAAGGCATTACTCCTCTAAGCTCTTTTAACACAGCTGTATTTAATAATACTAATATAGAACAATATATTGTAACTACTACTTGATATATTATAGATTTGTTCATTATTACGGCAGTTGCCTTACTTGCAGGCATCTTACATTTATTAAGCACATATATTTGCATAGGTTGACTTCCCGATGCAAAAGGAGTTATTAAGTTATAATAAAATCCCATAGTCGCTAATTTAAATCCTATAAATTTTGTATTCACTTTGTGTATGCTGTCTATTACAATTTTTAAAACTACTCCCTCTAAAATCATATGAGTTAAAACAGCTGCAATTCCAAGTATAATAAACTTTTTATCAACCATTTTTATAACATCGTGAAGCATATCTATGTCTAAAGTTTTATAAACTAAATAGCTTGTTATTCCCAATATCAATACTAAAAAACCATATTGTAAGATATTTTTAATTAATTTATTGTCTTTTTTCATAGGAAACCCCCATTCTTTTAAGTATACGTTACTTACTATAATATATTTATCCTATTTGACTATACCATTATACAATATATTTATGATTTTTAGTATGATATATTTCTTACTTTTTTGTAATAATTAATAAAAACCTATCTTAAAATGTATATTTATCCAGCAATTAACACTATATAAATCATTATAAGATAGGTTTATTTTCTTAATTATAATACATTAGCTTTTAGAACTTGAGCTAAGTTTGCTTTTTCATTCATAAGGTTTATAACCTTTATGTTACTACTTAAATCATTTATAAATATAGACCCTACTAAGATGTCATCTTTAAAGAATAATTTCTTGTAAACTCCATTATTATTTAAGCTTAGTTCTCCGTCAGTATCACTTATATTACCTAAACTAAACACTTTTGTATCAAATACATCTAATCCTATTGGATAATTATCTAACTTAAATTCAATTTCATCTCCACATGCATTAGCCCCTGCTATTTTACCCATATCTATAGCTGCTGGCCATATAGCTAAAACCATAGAATCTATTTCAGCTACATCTCCACATGCATATATATCTTTTGATGATGTTTCCATATATTTATCTACGACTATTCCTCTATTAGTATTTATACTAGTATCTTTTACTATTTGTAAATTAGATCTAACACCTATCGAGAATAATACCATATCAGCATCTATAGAGCTTCCATCTTTAAATACTACTTTAGATAAACTACCTTCACCCTCTATAGATTCTAAAAATGTATTTGCTAATAAGTTTAGTCCATTATTTTTTAGAACTTTTTCTAAAGTTTCACTACCTTCTTTATCTAATTGTCTAGATAGTAAATTTGGCATAGCTTCTACTACTGTTACATCTTTTTTAGCAAGTTTTATTTCATAAGCTGCTTCAAGGCCTAATAATCCCCCACCTATTACAACTACTTTTTTAGCTTTATCTAGGTGTTTTTTTATTTTATCTAAGTCTTTTTTATTTCTTAAAGTATAAACCCCTTCTAAATCATGACCTTTTATTGTAGGTATAAAATTAGAACTTCCATTAGCTAATATTAACTTATCATAGTTTAAACTATTTCCATTACCTAAATTAACTTCTTTATTATCTTCATTTACACTCTCTACATTTACCCCAAGCATAACTTCTATATCATTATCTTTATACCATGAATTATCTACAATGTAAAAGTCTTCTTTTTTAACATCTTCATTCACAAAATCTGAAAGTGCAGGTCTATAATAAGTTAATTCTTCTTCATTAGTAATCATCATTATTTTAGCAGTTTTATTTCTTTTTCTTATAGCATCTGCTGCATAAAATCCTGCTGCTCCATTACCAACTATTACAAACTTTTCTTCTGTATCATTCCTATATACTATTTGTTCTTCTATAACTTCCATAAACTGATCATGTTTTGCACCACAAACTGGACATACATCCGGAGCTTCATCTCCATCAAATACTTCATTACATATTACACACTTCCATTTTCTAGTGCCTTCTTTTTTAGTGTACGCTTTTATAGTCTTTTCTACAAACCTTTGACCTAGTTTTTGAGCTTCATATAAATCTTTTTCACTAGGTTTAAAGTTTACAACTAAAGGTTCTATAGTCTTCATTCTAAGCTGATTTAATCTTTCCATAACATTTGGTATACCTTCCCCACTCCATCCATATGAACCAAATGCAGTTGCTACTTTAGTTCCATGTACTATAGGGTTTAAACTAACTAATATGTCCCATATAGGCTTTAATGCATCTCCATTTATTGTTGGCGTTCCAAATAATACACCTTGTGAATGTGCTATAGAGCTTAAAATTTCATCTATATTATGATTTATAACATCATACATTTTAACATTATAATCACTGTGTGTTTCTATTCCTTTTTTGATATTCTCTGCTAATTCACATGTATATCCATATGCACTTACATAACATATAGTTATATCTTTACTTGGAATTATTATTTCTTCACTACTCCATTTTTCATATATATCTACTATTTCTCTAGGATTTTCAACTAATACAGGTCCATGACCAGGGCATATAATATCTATCTTTAAATCTTTTATTTTATCTATAGCCTTTAATACATACGGTTTAAATGGCCCCATTATACAATCATAATAGTATCTTAGTGCATCCATATAATGTTCTTTATTCTCTATTTTCGTATTTATTACTCCATCACAACTATAATGGCTTCCAAATGAGTCACAAGTAACTAATACATTATCTTCTTTTATATAAGTGTATATTGTATCTGGCCAATGAAGTAAAGGAACTGAATAAAATCTTAATGTCTTATTTTCTATTTTTATCTCATCATTGTCATTTACTATTATATATTCAAATTCTCCATTAACGATTTCCTTTAAATAATTAATAGCATTTTGAGATGCTATAACCTTTGCATTTGGAGAAAGTTTTAATATTCTTTCCACACTTCCTGCATGATCCGGTTCTGTATGACTTACTACTATATAATCTATTTTTTCTAAATCTATATTTAAACTCTCAAGTCTAGCTAAGTAACTATCAAAATGCTTTGCTTTAACAGTTTCAAATAATATTGTTTTATCATTAGCTTTTAAAACATATGAGTTGTATGTTGTTCCATATGGCGTATACATTATTATATCAAATACTCTTAAGTTTGGATCTAGCGAACCTACCCAATATAAATTATCATTTAATTTAAGTGACTTTAATTCCATATATAATACCCTCCACTAATTGTTTGTTTATTATTTAACTCTTAATTCATTTATACCTTTCATTATTTTTTTCAAACAATATTTTTTAAATTTTACAAATAATTAATATAATACAACATTAGATTTATTTAATTTATATTACTGTATCTTATTCATTCTTTAATATCTATTATAATTTGAATATAAAAATAACCTATGTGACTTTAAATCACATAGGCTACCCTATTCTTTAACTTATTAAAATAATAGCATATATATAAAGTGTGCTGATATTCCTGCACATAATCCACCTATAGTATGAGATATTATAGCTTTACTTGTAAGCTCTCTTGCATTTAAAGCATCCATCATACCTACATGTGTACTTAAGTATCCACTCCAACACATACCCATAGCTGTAAATACTGCTATGTCATTAGGAGTTATAACTCCTTCTGTTATAAACTTTGGCACTAAACTCATTGCCGCTCCAACAGCGCCTAATGCTGTTATTGGGAATGCCATTGCTTGTGGATCAGTGAAACCAAATAATGGTCCTAATATAAACATTAGTTTATCTCCTAATGCTGGAAGTAATCCTATACCTTCATATGCTGCACCTGTATATATTTCAGCTCCAGTTTTAGGGTCTACAGATGGCCCAAATGTTAATAACATAACTAATGTACATACAACTAATACTCCTGGTATTATAGCCATACCTAGTTCAACACCATTTTTACCACCTTCTAGCATAGAGTCTAATATTCTTTGGAATAAACTTCCATCTCTTATTTCTCTATATTCCATAGCTTCTACTTTCCCAGAAGCTTTAACTTCATTCTTAGAATCATATTTATAATATTTTTTAGTAAAAGTAAGCATTATTCTAACACTTATTATACTTCCTATGATTGCAGCAAGATTACCAACTAATGCTGGGACTACATATTCAGAACCCTGTGTCATCATAAATGTTGTAACTATTAGTCCCATACCAAATGATGTTCCTAAGTTACACAATGCTGGAATTTGATATTTTTTAAAATATCTAGTAAAACTTTCATCCTTCGCAAATGCAATTATTGCTGGGTTGTCTGATAAGTAAGTAGTTACTGCACCTGCTATACTTGCTCCCGGCATATTGTATAACGGTTTCATAAATACCGCAAAAACTTTATTAAGAAGTGATATTACTCCAAATTCTGAAAGTAATGCACTTAATGCACCTGCAAGAACTGCTAGTGCCATTATTAAAAATACCGTATTTAACAATAAATCGTGAGCTGTGTTCATTATAGACTTAAACATAAGCCCCATTCCCATTTGGCTACCCACATATCCAAATCCTATTAGTAAAACCCCAATAAATACAAATGTTTCTGTACTTACAGCTTTTACTCTTCTCTTCCCACTAGAAATTTCCTCATTAATGGCGTTCTCTTCCTTAATCGTAGTAACTTCCATTTTTTTACCTCCCTTAGATTTTCTAGATGTTGATAAAATGATTTGTAAAATAAGATTTAATTTTTGTCTTATATTTAACAATCAATAACAAATAAAAATTTCATATTTTATATAAATTATACTATACATAAATCTATATTTCAACTTTTTTGAATTATATTATATTTTTTAGTCATTTTTTATAATTTTTTTAATAAGCAAAAGACTACATAAATAAGGTATTTATGTAGTCTTTTGCTTTAAAATAATCCATATATTATAGTACTTACAATAGTCATTACAATCCCTACTAGCATTTCATAGGGAACTAATTTAAATCTCTCTGAGATATTCATATTTATTCCACCTGCACTCGAATGAAATAATGATCCATGTGGTAATTGTTCAAATACACTAGCTCCTGCATTTACCATAGCTCCTCCCCCAACAGGACTTATACCTACTCCAACTATAGTGTCAGCAAATGTTGCAGATGCAATAGTTGCTCCTGCTGTTGAAGATGCTGTAGCTAAGGACATCAGCATTCCAGATATTGGAGCTAATAAAAATTCAGGCATACTTAACATATTTAATATATGTATAGTTGTTTCTTGTAATTGAGAGTTCTTTATTATACCTGCTAAAGTTCCTGTTCCAAGTAATAATATTGCAACTCCAGTCATTTTACTTAACCCATAAGTCATATATTCATTAAAGTAGCTAACTTTTTTCATTGCAATAAGCCCAATAAACCCACCTAATGGAAGTGCTATTAATGGATCTATGTTTATTTTTGTAAATGTTCCAAGAGACAATAAAACTATTGCACTTAAAGGACCTATTATAGAAGCAAAAAAACTTGGTAAATCTTCTCTTTGACTTTGTAAATCTTCTTCTTTTATTCCTTCTCCTTTATGAGATAACATATTAGAAAGTATTATAGTTACTATAACTCCAACTATAGCTGGGAGTATATTTGCAAACATTAATTTAGCTAAATCTATATTAAAGTTTTCTGATATTGCAATGGTATTTGGATTTGGAGATATAATATTTCCAGCCTTTCCACCTCCAGCCATCGCAAGTAATATCGCAAGCTTTGAGTAATTTAATTTTTTTCCAATAGATAAAGCAATAGGAGAAACCGTTATAATAGCAACATCTAAATTAACTCCCACACCTGCTAAAATCATAGCTGATAATGCAAGTGCTAACATAGAATGTTTTCTACCTAATAACCTTATAATTTCTTCAGATATTTTATCTACTGCTCCAGTTTTTATTAAAATTCCAGCCAATACTCCTGATGTTAATACTCTAAGTATAGATGGTGCAATATCTTTCGCTCCTATCATCATAATATCAACAGTTTGAGTTATATTAAGACCTCCTACTAACCCACCTATTAATGCCCCTAACATCAAACTGTACACAGGTTGAAATTTTCTAATAATCATAAATATTGCAAAAAATAAACCTATTATTGCTCCAAATGTACTTACCCTTATGTCCATTTCTATTCCCCCACTCTTTCACTGTTCAATATATTTTACTTTTGTTAAATATAATATAACAACATTGCTACTTTGTGTCAATCATATTTATTTGATATAATCTAAATATAATAATTTTTAGAAAGGAATTTTATATGGATAATATAGATATAGGGGAGAAAATTTCTCATATTAGAAAACAAAAAAGTTTAAGTATAAGAGATCTGGCAAAATTAGCAGATGTAACTCCATCTCTTCTTAGCCAATTAGAAAGAGGTTTATCTAATCCTTCATTAAATACAATAAAAGCTATATCTAAAGCTTTAGATGTGCCACTATTTACATTTTTTATTGATGAAGTAGATAATAAAGAACTCATAGTTAGAAAAGATAATAGAAAAAAAGTAATATTTCCTAAAAATAATGATATAGTATTTGAAGTTTTATCTCCAGAATCTGCAAATTCAGTAGAATTTGCAATAGTAAATTTAGTTAAAAATTCTACTATATCAAATGAACTTATGTCTCATAAATCAATAGAACTAGCTTATGTTTTAGAAGGAAAAGTCAAAATATATATAGAAAATGATGAATTTATATTAGAATCAGGAGACAGTGTCACAATTCCACCTGGAACTAATCATAGATGGGAAAATCCATTTAATGAACTAGCAAGGATAATATTTTCAATCAACTTTAAATAATTATCTATAATACAAAAAGAGCTTACTCAAAATAGTAAGCTCTTTTATTTTATTCTTTACCTGCAGATACTGCAATACTTGATATAAATTTCTTTTGGAATATACTAAATACTATAACCATTGGAATTATAGAAAGCACTGCACCTGCCATCATTCTAGGATAATGTGTTCCATATTGTCCTACAAACACTCTAAGACCTGCTGCAAGTGTTAACTTTTCAGGTGTAGAGTTTACTATTAGTGGCCATAAGAAACTATTCCATGCTCCAAGACCTCCAAGTATAGCTACTGTTCCAAGTGCCGGTCTAACTATTGGAACCATTAACTTGAAAAATATAGTAAATTGAGAAGCTCCATCTATTATAGCAGCTTCTTCCATATCTCTTGGTATAGACTTAAAGTGCTGACGTAATAAGAAAGTATAATATATACTAAATATTCCTGGTAAAACTATAGCTGTTAATGTATTTAAAAGCCCCATATCTTGTATAATTTGATATTGAGGTATTAAGTACATTTGTCCAGGTACCATCATCGCAGCCATAAGAATTAAGAATATAGCATCTTTAAACTTAAAATCTAATCTAGCAAATGCATATGCCGCTGGGGTTACTATGACTAATTGAAATATTATAGTAGCTACAGTAACTATAATAGTATTTATATAGTACTGTGCAAATGGGAATTCCTTAAAAATTTGAGTATAGTTTTCAATTCTTATCGATTCCGGAAATATCTTAGGTGGAATCGCTTCTGCTTCTGCTAATGTCTTTATAGATGTTAGTATCATCCATATAAATGGCAATGCTATAAACGCCGCCATAAGTATAAGTCCTAAATGAGTTAATATCTTGGCACTTCTTTTCATCTCCATATTACTTTACCTCCAATCTTATTCATCTGAGTAATGAACCCATCTATTTTGTAATTTAAATTGAATTATAGTTACTGTCATTATGATTAAGAATAAGATTACAGCTACTGCAGATGCATATCCCTTATCACCTAGTGTAAATCCTAAATCGTAGAAGTACCTTGTCATAGTTATTGTTGATTCATAAGCTGGACTTCCTTGCTTAATAAGCATAAACACAACATCAAATAATTGGAATGATCCTATTAACGACCATATAACTATGAAGAATATACTTGGTGTTAAAAGCGGTATTGTTATATGTGTAAACTGTTTAAATGATGAAGCTCCATCTATAGATGCTGCTTCGTAGTAAGATTCTGGTATAGATTGAAGTCCTCCTAAGAAGATCATTATCTTATATCCTAGTCCACCCCATATTATAAATACTATAATCACAACTCTTGCTAAGTTGGGATCTGTAAACCATAATTGTCCTTCTAATCCTATAGCTTCTAAAAACTGATTGACTAACCCAAATCTAGAGTTAAACATCCATTGAAATACTAATGTAGATGCAGATGCCATAGTTACAACTGGTAAGAAATATATTGTTCTATATATGCCTTTACCTTTTATATTTTTATTAAGCAGATTAGCTATACAAACAGATATTATTACCATTGGTGGTACAGTTACAATAACATATAAAAAGGTATTACCTACTGCCTTATAGAATAATGGATCTTTAAATAGCCTTGTAAAATTTTCTACTCCTATAAAACTCCATCCCCCAAAAGCATTTAAATCCGTTAAACTATAAAATAAGTTCAGTGTAAAAGGTATAAAGTTAAATACTAACACTCCTATAAGTAGAGGCAGTATGAACATGTATCCAGTCATATTTTTCTTAAATGCTTTCTTTTTCTTTGCTTTTCTTTTTTCAGTGTTGTTGGACTTTTCTTTTAAAACGTCTGCTTGCAATTTAAATCCCCCTTTATTTGTTTCAAGGGACTGCCTTAAAATAGACAGTCCCTACTCTTACTACTATTTTTTCTCTTTATCTAATATGGCTTGCATTTCATTTTGTGCATTTTCAAGAGCTTCATCTAAAGATATTTCATCTTGCATAAATTTAGTAATGTTATCCATTATAGCTTTGTCCCATTTTGAAGTTTCAAAGCTATTCGGAAGTGGCATAGCATTTTCAGCTACCTTAGACATAACTTGTGTATCTATACCTGTTTTTTCTTTCATCACTTCACCAAATAAATCTTGTACATTCTTATGTGCTTGTGGTACTAATGCTAGTTCAGTATAAGTTTTCATAGAATCTTCACTTGACATATAGTTTATAAAATCAAATGCTTCTTCTGGATGTTTAGAGTTTGCAGATATAACATTTCCTAACCCATGTATTACAGTCTTAGATGGATTACCTTCTTTTATAGTAGGTATTTCATGTAATTTAAAGTTTCCAGCAACCTGAGCTTGCTCTTTATCAGAGTATGGTAATAATCCATAAGATCCCATTTGTAAAACTAAAGCTTTTTCAGACTTGAATAATGTACCAGCTGTCACTTCTAAAGTTATATCATGAGGACTATGTAAATCACTCTTAACTAAATCATAATACTTTTTAAATCCTTCTTTAGTTTCAGGCGTTGTTAGCATAGCCTTAGTTTTATCATCACTTATTACCTTACCACCTGCAGATGCAACTTCATTAAATACTCCTGATTGAGTACTTTCTGTTGCATATGATGTGAATGGATATACATCTTTTGGTAATTTAGACTTAGCTTCTTCTAACCAAGTTATCATCTCATCCCAATTCCAACCTTCTTTAGGTTCAGATATTCCATATTCTTTCATAAGTCTTGTATTTATCATTAATATGTTGTTATCCCAAAAAGTTGGCATTCCATATTGATCCCCTTTATAGTTATACAAACTACTTATACTTTCTAGATATTGACCCATATCAACATTTTTTTCTTTTATGTAGTCTTTCATATTAACTAACATACCATTATCTGCATATTTATTAAAATTAACAGCGTTCATCCAGTATATATCTGGTGCAGATCCTCCTGCTGCCGCTGTCTCCATTTTAGTCCAGTAATCTGCAAATGAATATTGTTCTACTTTTATAGAAACATCTGGATTTTTTTCTTCATATTCATCTATTAATGTTTCAACTGCTTCCATGTGACTTTTATCCCATATTGCATATCTTAGTTCAACTTTTCCATCTGCACTATCTCCACCTGTTGAACTACATCCTACTAATCCTAGTACTAAAGTTAGTACTACCCCTGTTATGATTCCCTTTTTTAAAAACATAACAATCCCCCCTTTTAGATAATCCGTTTCCAATAACGTTTTCCTGAATATTCCAACAATTTACTCAATATAATTCTACATTACATTGAGTAAATTTGTATTTGCAATTTTATACACTTTTTTTACAATTTTATATATTTTAGCTAATTTTAAGCTTTAACTTCTAGTTTTTCTATTGCTTCATTCCAGAATTTTTCTATGTTAACAACTTCTTTATTAAGTCTAGAGTATTCTGCTGCAAAAGCCATTATATGACTTTCAACAGATTTTGTAGCACTAGTTCTTCCTTCTCCTCCATTTTCAGCCACTAGCTTAACAAAATCTTTCATTATTCCATAGTCTCCTCCACCATGGCCACCTTCAACTTCTTCTGGAATTATAGTTTCTATAGTGTTTTTTCCAAACTGCTCAAATCTCTTTATTTCTATATTATTTTTAACGTGATTACCTCCAACTTCTCCATGAGTGAACATTAATTTTATAGTTCTATTACATTCCTCAGTAAATGCTGATAAATTAAATGTTGCAGTTACATCATCTTCAAATTCTAATATAGTTACCATATGATCTACTACATTATTATCACACTTATACACACATCTGCCATAAGGCCCTGTTCTTAAGGCTTCTTCTAAATTTTCTTTTGTAGGTACAGGATGTACCACTTTTGCAAATATAGGTTTTTCTGATAAATAAAGCTTTTTAGCTGAATAAGGACATCTTTCTTCAACCTTACAATCTAAACATCTATCTGCCATTCCTTCTTTAAAATTCTTATCTCTCATATGAGTTAAATGTCCAAATGCAGATACATTAGTACACTTTTTACCAGTTAACCATAATAGTATATCCATGTCATGACAACTTTTTGCTAATATCAACGGACTTGTTTCATTACTATTTCTCCAGTTCCCTCTCGTAAATGAATGTGCAAAATGCCAATACCCTATATTTTCATTATGTTGTATACTTACTAATTCCCCTAATTCTTTGCTGTCTACTATTTCTTTTAACTTAGAGAAGAATGTTGTATATCTAAGTACATGACATATCATAAATACTTGATTTGGATATTTTTTTGCTAACTCTCCAAGTTTAACTATATCATCTAATTTATTTGACATTGGCTTTTCAAGAAGAACATGGTATCCCTTTTCAAGCGCTAATTTAGTTGGTTCATAATGAGACTCATCATTATTTGCTATTATTATCGCATCTGCTAATCTATCTTTTTCTAATAAATCTTTCCATGTTTCAAATACATTCTCAGGATCTATATTATGCTCTTTAATGCATATATCTCTTCTTATATCATGAGGTTCTGCTACAGCAACTACTTGCCCTAGTTCCTCGTGTTGTTTAAAATATGGTGCATATGCATGCATACCCCTTGCACCTGCCCCAATTATTGCAACAGTAATCTTTTTCATTTATTTACTACCCCCTCATATTTAAGCTTATGTATACTTTGCTTAATTATATTTTAATACGTAATATATTTTATGTATTTGCACTTTTGTATAAAAGTTTTATATTTTTATATCGTTATTTAATTAAAACCTATGATTTAATTTTGATTTTTACTGTATTTTTTTGTAAAATATTAATAACGGGAAATAGATTTCATAATTTTAGGGGGATTTTAAATTGTTTAAACAGACTACTTGTTTATCCTTTGAGAAATACGGTGTAATTTTATCAAAATTACCCGAGGATATTATGATTTGCGAGAAAAAAACTTCACTAAATCTTTTGCATAAATCAGTGGATATTCTCAATGCATCAAATTCTGATTTATATATTAAATTAAAAAGCGGTGTAGTTCTTATTGTAGTATCTTTAGATGCAGATTTTAAAAATATTGAAACTTTTATTTTGAATGGTAGAATTAAGCTTCAAAAAGAAGTTTATTATAATTTTATACCTATCTCTGATAATTGTTGTATAGATTTATTTGGTGAAAATCCATTTTTTCATTCTATAAACTTATCACAGCCATATACGTATAAAGAAATAGTTCCTACTATTTCAATAAAAAAGATATTCACTAAATTTTATCAAGAAAAACCTACTAATTATCTATTTAAAGGTGAAAAACATGATTTTTGGGAACTCACATATGTTGATAGAGGTGTTCTTTATACTAAAGTTAATAACAAAGAATATAAGCTTGTTCAAGGAGATTTATTTTTTTATTCTCCAAATGAATATCATAGTCAATATACAGATAATAAAAAATCCTGTTCTTACTTAACTGTAAGTTTTGACATGGATTTTAATGATAGTGATTTACTTTCTAATAAAATTTTTTCTTCTACAAAAGAATTATACAATATAATTAGCAAGCTTATGAAAGAATTAAATTCTACTCATTTATATTGCGATGAGCTTTCAATTTGTTATTTAAAAGAATTAGTTCTAAAAATTTTAAGTATTGATTTTGAGCAATCTATAATAAAGCCTGTTAATAAAGTTCAACAATACTATGATGATACTCTTTTAAATGATATTTTACAGTTTATAAATGAAAATGTTTGCGAATACCTTGATATAAAAACTATTTGCGATGAATTTTGTATAAGTAGTTCTAAACTTCATTTATTGTTTAGAAAAAATTTAGACACTACTGTTAAGTTATATATTAATGAATTAAAGTTAAAAAAAAGTAAAGAACTTATAAAGGAATCTAATTATACAATTAGCGAAATTTCCGAAATACTTGGATTCAACTCTATTCATTACTTTTCTAATAAGTTTAAAAAGGTTTATGGATTTTCTCCTAGTGAGTATTTGAAATCTATAAACAAAAACTATTAAAGGTTAGGATTAAATCCTAACCTTTAATAGTTTTATTGTTAAGCTACTGCTGATTCTTTTTCTTCATCGCTTCCAATCATAGCAGTTAATTTTTTATTAAATGCAAGTATTATAAATGTACCTACAATTAGTATTACTGGTATAGCTATGAATGTTTGCATAAGTCCCATTTTTTCTATTATCATTTGAACATATCCAGCCGCTTTATTTGCAAAGAAAGTTGCACATGCCCAAACTCCCATAAGTAAAGATAAGTATTTAGCTGGTGCTATTTTACTTACTAGAGAGTTTCCAAGTGGAGAGAAACACATTTCTCCTATAGTTTGGAATATTACGAAGAATACTAACCACATTACACTAGCTTTTACAGTAGTAGGAGCTCCTACACCTCTATTAAACTCCGCTAATATAACAAATCCAAATGCTACAGCTAAAAATGCATAGCCTAAAGCTATTTTTTGCGCCATACTTAAGTCACCTTTTTCTCTCTTAGATAACCTAGTCCATATAGCTGCCATAACTGGACCTAATGCAACACATAATAATCCATTTAATGTAGTTTCTATCCACATTACTGGTATTTCAAAACTTCCTACTGATAAATCAACATAGTCTTTCATGTATAATGCTAATGAAGATCCTGCTTGATTATAAAATACCCAGAAGAATATTGAGAAGAAAGATAATATAAATATTACTTTTACTCTATCTTTTTCCTTTTTAGTTAAAGGTCTATCTGCTGCTTTTGAATCTTTGCTATTTTCCATACTCTTATCAAGCATTTTTTGCGGATATTTTCCTGCTTCTCCTAAACATTTCATAGTGCAAGCAAATAGCAATCCTCCAAGTAACATCACTATAGCAGCTAACATAAAGCATTGTCTAAATCCATACTCAACTATTTGACCATTTTCTATAACAGCAAAAGTTTTTGTGTATAATATACCTATTGTTAATGACCCTATAAAAGAACCTAAATTAACAAATGTATATAATATAGAAAACGCTGCATCTTTTCTAGTATTATCATCATATAATTCCCCAACTAGTGCATTTAAATTACCTTTAAAAAATCCTGTTCCTATAGATATTAAAATTATCATTGCATGAACCCACATTACACTTGTTGCGAAATAACCTAATGCATAACCTGCTGCCATTATAACTGAACCTATAATTACACAATATCTTGCCCCTATCCATCTATCACATATCATACCTCCAAATATAGGTGCTAAATAAGTGAATGCTGCTAGGTTTGCAGCTATAGCCGTTGCATCAACAGCGTCTATTCCTAGACCACCTTTTGTTACCATTTCCGCTAAAAATAGTAATAATAACGTCTTCGACCCATAATATGCGAACCTTTCAAACGTAAATGTTAACCCACAAGTATATAATCCTTTAGGATGCTTTGCAGGTACAGATGCTGTGTTTGCCATCTATTAAATCCCCCTTAAAAATATTATTTTATATTAAAGTAGCTTTGTTTAAACAAAGCTACTTTAGCATACCCCTAAAATTAAATTTCTCTAGTGTACCCTTTTAACCAATTACTTTCTTCTTCATTTAAGAAAGGAGCTACTTTTTCATAAACTAACTTATGGTAATTATTTAAGTATTCTCTTTCTTCTCTATTCAATTCATTTACATCTATTGCATCTATATCTATTGGTGCAAATGTAACTGGCTCAAATTCCATAAATTGACCATACTCATTTTTTTCAGCTTTTTTTGTTATAAGTTCATTTTCTATTCTTATTCCATGAGAACCCTCTATGTAAATTCCTGGTTCATTAGTTGTAAGCATTCCTTCTTCAAGCGTAGCTGTCTCTAATCTTTGAGGAACTATTCTCCATCTGAATCCATTAGGTGCCTCATGTATAGTTCCCAAGAATCCTACACCATGACCTGTTCCACACTTATAATCTATTCCCATATTCCACATTGGTCTTCTTGCTAATATATCTAAATTATATCCTTTAGCCCCATGTAAAAACTTTGCCATAGATAGATTTATCATACCTCTAACTACTGCACTGAAATGTTTTTTAAGTTCATTACTTACTTCCCCTAATGCTATTGTTCTAGTTATATCTGTAGTTCCATCAAAGTACTGACCACCTGAATCTATTAAAAATAAATCCTTTGCTTCTAATTTATAATCACTTTCTGGTGTTGCACTATAGTGCATCATAGCTGCATGTTCTCTGTATCCTGCTATAGTTGCGAAACTTGGCTCTATAAATCCTTCTTGTTCACGTCTTAAGTTTTCTAATTTTTCAGCTGCGCTAATCTCAGTTATTTCAAACTTTCCTATGTTAGTTTTTAACCAATACATAAACTTAGTGAAAGCTACCCCATCTTTTAAATGACTATTTCTTATATTATCTAACTCAACTTTATTTTTAATAGCTTTGAAGTTCATAGTAGGATTGAATCCGTGTATTTTTTCAATTTCACTATCTAAATTGTTATATATCGAGTAGTTAACTTTATTATCATCTAATAATATCTTTTCATTTTTATCTATAGTCTTAGCAAATTCATATATTTCATTGTAAGGCTTTATTATTACATTTTCAGTATTCAACTCTTTTAACATTTCTTCATTTAGCTTATTTTCATCTATAAATAAGTAAACTTCGTCTAACGTTATTAATGCATAAGATAATACAACTGGTGTATACTTTACATCTCTTCCTCTTATATTGAATAACCAAGCAATATCATCAAGAGTTGTTATGACATGAGTTGTTGCTCCTTTTTCTTTCATCGCTTCTCTAAGCCTATTTAATTTCGAGCTAAATGTTTCTCCAGCATATTTAACATCTAGTAAAAAAGCTTTTTCAGTAGATAATGAAGGTCTGTCTTCCCAAACTTTTTCAACTAAGTCATGTTCATATATTATGCTTACATTTTTGTGATTTAATTTCTCTTTTAGAGTTCTTCCTTCGTTTGCAGATATTAATCTACCATCAAATCCTAAGTTAGAATTTTCAGACATTTTTTCACATAAGTATTCTTCTGTAGTCGGTACTCCCTCTTCACCCATTTTAAATAGTTTAATACCTGTATTTTCTAATTGTTTTTCAGCTTGTATAAAATATCTTCCGTCTGTCCAAAGTCCAGCTTCATCCATAGTTACTATTAAAGTACCCGCAGATCCTGTAAACCCTGATATATAAGCTCTTGATTTAAAATATTCTCCAACATATTCACTTTGATGATTATCTGAAGATGGTATTATATATGCATCTATACCATACTCCTTCATATACCCTCTTAATCTTTCTACTCTTTCCCTTATCATAATAAGCCCCCTTATTATTTATATAAATTTATATGTATTTCTTTTTCCATTTATAATATTAGCATTTTATGATATCGTTTTCAATATATTTACATAATTTTTATTATTTTTTAAATTTTTTACTAAATATCGAAAGTTTTTTATTTTTTTATATTCATAATTTTGCTATTACTTAAATAACAACTATTTTCTACTAAATAAATTTACTGATTATTTTGCTCTATTTTATTAATTAGCAATTCTGTTTTCACAAAAATAAGGGTGTATGATTTTAAATCATACACCCTTATTTTTTAATTTATATAGATTTAGTATATTCTTTTAACCACTCTTTTTCATTTTCGCTTACGAATGGTGATATTTTATCATAAACTAACTTATGATAGAAGTTTAAGTATTCTCTTTCTTCTCTATTCATTTCATCTACATCTATTGCATCTAAATCTATTGGAGCTAAAGTTACTACTTCAAAGTCCATAAATTGACCATATTCATTTTTCTCTGCTTTTCTTACAACTAGCTCATTTTCTATTCTTATACCATGAGACCCTTCTACATATATACCAGGTTCATTAGTTGTTACCATTCCTTCTTCAAGTACAGCACTATCAAATCTTTCTGGAACTATTCTCCATCTAAATCCATTAGGTGCCTCATGTACATTTAATAAGAATCCTATACCATGTCCTGTTCCACATTTATAGTCTATTCCCATATTCCACATTGGTCTTCTTGCTAATATGTCTAGATTATATCCTCTTACTCCATGTAGGAATTTAGCCATTGATAGATTTATCATACCTCTAACTACTGCTGTAAAGTGCTTTTTAAGTTCATCACTTATTTCTCCAAGTGCCATAGTTCTAGTTATATCTGTAGTCCCATCAAAATATTGTCCACCTGAATCTATTAAGAATAAATCACTTGCTTCTAATTTATAATCACTTTCTGGTGTTGCACTATAATGCATCATCGCTGCATGTTCTCTATATCCTGCTATAGTTCCAAAACTTGGCTCTATAAATCCATTTTGTTCACGTCTTAAGTCTTCTAGTTTTTTAGAAGCACTAAGTTCAGTTATTTCCATTTTACCTACATTAGTTTTTAGCCAATACATAAACTTTGTAAATGCTACACCATCTTTGATATGACTATTTCTTATATTTTCTAATTCCACTTTATTTTTTTGAGCTTTCATAAACATAGTTGGATTAAAGTCATCTATTTTAGTTAATTCACTAGGTATATTATTTAATATAGCATAGTTTATTTTAGTTGAATCTAATAATATTTTTTCGTCTTTATCTAAAGTTTTTATAAATTCATATATATCATTATATGGTTTTATAACTACAGCTTCTTTATTTAATTCATTTAATATTTCTTCATTTAACTTTGCTTCGTCTGCAAATAAGTATACTTTATCTAGTGTTATTAGTGCATAAGATAGTACTACTGGATTAAACTTAACATCTCCACCTCTTATATTAAATAACCAAGCAATATCATCAAGAGTTGTTATAACATGAGTTGTTGCCCCTTTTTCTTTCATAGCCTCTCTAACTCTATTTAACTTTGAACTAAATGTTTCTCCTGCATATTTAACATCTAGTAAAAACGCTTTTTCTGTAGATAATGATGGTCTATCATTCCAAATCATATCTATTAAATCATATTCATATACTATTTTTATATTTTTTTTAGCTAACTTCTCTTCTAAACTAGATCCTTCTTTAGCACATATAACTCTACCATCAAATCCTAATACTCCACCTTCTTTTATAGCCTCATCAAGGTATTCATCTGTACTAGGAACCCCTTCTTCACCCATTTTAAATAGTTTTATAGTAGTATCTTTTAATTCATTTTCAGCTTGTATGAAATATCTTCCATCTGTCCAAAGCCCTGCTTCGTTCATAGTTACAACTACAGTTCCAGCTGATCCTGTAAATCCAGATATAAATTCTCTACTTTTAAAATAATCTCCAACATACTCACTTTGGTGATTGTCTGAAGATGGTATTATGTATGCATCTATATTTTTCTCACTCATATGCTTTCTAAGCATTGATAATCTTTCTTTTATCATGTTAAAAACCCCCTATTATTTCTACAAAAGAATTTTTAAATTCTTTTTTTATATATTTTATAAATAATTTGTTATTTATTTATCTAGATAAATTTTATCATTTTATGACATCGTTTTCAATTAAAATTTAAATTTTTTTACATATATAATATTTTTTATTTATAATGAATTTCAAAATAACTTTCTAAACTTTTTTAAAAAGGATTAAAACCTAGTTTATAGATTTTAATCCTTTTTTATATTAACCAAACTCTATTATACCTTTTTCTAAATTATAAATATTTTTAAATCCTTCTAATTCTAATAAATTACATGCAGTTATGCTTCTATGTCCACTTCTGCAATAAACTATTATATTTTTATCTTTATAATCGCTTATATCGTCTATATTATACATTAAATTTTGAAGAGGTATGTTTATAGCATTTTCTATTTTTTTCTCTTCAAATTCTTCCTCTGTTCTTATATCTATTAATAAAGTATTTTTATCTTTTATCATTTCTTTCAATTTTTTATTATCTATGTTTTTATAATTCATATCCGACCTCCACAAAGTTGATATTATAATTATACCCTAATATATTTTATCAAAACAAAAGAGTAGTAATAATTACTACTCTTTAAACTTTAAGCTAAGTCCCATTCTATCTGTCCCTATTATAGTGTTTTCAAATATCTCTATAGCATTTTCAATATAAAAATTCGGATCTTTAACAATTGGACTAAAGTGAGTCAATATCAAGGTTTCTACATTTGCATTTCTCGCTATGTTTGCACTCTCCCTAAACGTCATATGTTTATTTTTTATAGCTTTTTCTAAATCTTCATCTTCCCCATACATAGCTTCACAAACTAATAAATCACTGTTATCTACAAAGTCAACTATTGATTCAATCGGTCTGGTATCTGTTACAAAGCTAATCTTAATGCCTTTTCTAGCTTCTCCCATTACCATATTTTTTGTATATAATTTTCCATCTAATTTTATATTTCTTCCATTTTGCAACTTATTCCAAAGTAATTTAGGCACATTGTTTTCTATAGCTTTATCTATATCAAACTTAGCCTTTCTTTTTATATAAAAACTATACGCTATACAAGGGGATGAGTGATCTACTTCAAGTGTAGATATAATAATATCATTATCTATGTAATTATTGTCTATTAGTATATCTTCTTTAGGATTTTCAATTATTAAAACTTCATATGGAAGCTGTCCTGTAATTACCATAAAAGCTTCTACTGCTAATTTTATCCCAGTTGGTCCTATTATAGTTAACGGCTCCGTTCTTCCACTATTTCCTATAGTAGATAAAATTCCTGGAAGTCCTATTATATGATCTCCATGTATGTGAGTTATACAAATATAGTCTATACTTTTAAATCCTGAATTTATTATTTTCATAGAAACTTGAGTTCCTTCTCCGCAATCTATAAGAACCTTTCTACCTCTATAATTTATAAGTAATGAAGAAAGATATCTATCAGGTGTTGGAACTCCACCGCCACAACCTAATAAAGTTACTTGAACCATATTACCGCCTCTTTACATTTAAATTTAGGCTATAACTTTTTCATTTTTATAATATTCATTTCTGACTAATTTATGATAATTTGCTAATGTTTGATTTTTATATGGATTAACCCATATAGATGCTAATTTAAAAGTAAATATATCTAGTATTAGCCAAGGCACAAAACTTAAAGTTATAGCTATGTACTCTACTAATCTCCCCTTCATCATTAACATACTATCTTTTAAAACCTCAGTTCCTTTCATTTCTTCATTGCACACCATTATATAATATATCTGCGAAAGATAAGTTTGTAATATAAATGATGGTATAAATATTATAATAGCCATTATAATAGGAACTACTGCTTGATTAGGTTTAAATATCATAATAACTGTCGTTGTTAATGTTACTAAAGACGAAGTCATTAAATATGTTATCATAGTTCTTACTATATATACGATTCCTTGACGAAATAAACTTACTTTATAACCATAAAATAAATCTAATAATTTTACATTTTTATTTTCTATAGTACAATTGTAATGAATATATGCAATTCCTAAAAACAAAGGTTGTACTATTGTCATTAGTATGAACTTTGTAATCGAATTTAATTCTGTGTTAGACATAAGTTGTATGATTGGTATCACCATTGTTAATACACTAAACACTAAATTTGAAATAATTAATAAACTTGTTTTCCCCTTCATTTGTTCTTTTGCCAATTTTTTTAGCTTAGCTGTCTCCAAAACCTTTTCCTCCCAATTATAATATAATTTCATTTTGTATTTAAATTATATTATATATTTAATTTTTTATCTACTTACTTTTTGAAAAATAGCATTTTTGTAAATAGTCAAAAAGTTTAAAATATTATTTAAAAATAATAATATTTAATTATAGAGAATATTCTAAACATTTGTTACTATACTATTAATGACTTAAAAAATAAATACAAGGGGGATTTTTATGAAAGATTTAACAATTGGAAATGAAAGTAAATGCATATTTAACTTTGCTCTTCCAATGCTAATTGGTAGTTTATTTCAACAGTTATATAATACTGCTGATAGTATAATTGTAGGACGGTTTATTGGAAAAAACGCAATGGCTGCAGTATCTGGAGCTAATCCCATAATGTTTTTGTTGACATCATTTTTAATGGGAATAACTTTAGGATTTTCTATACTTATATCACAATATTACGGAGCTAAAAACATGGAAAAAGTAAAAAACGCAATAGATACTACATATATATTTATATTTATAGCTTCTTTCTTCATAACTATAATAGGAGTCTTTTTTAGTGATAACATACTTCAAATTATGAATACTCCAACCGAAATTTTTAACCTTTCTAAAGGATATTTAGTAATAATATTTGCAGGAACACTATTTTCTACCGGATATAATTCAGTTTGTGCTATCTTAAGAGGACTTGGTGATTCTACAAATCCTTTATATTTTCTTATAATAGCAACTATTCTAAATATAATTTTGGATATTGTATTTATAATATATTTTAATATGGGCGTAAATGGAGTTGCTTTAGCTACTATAATAGCTCAAGCTGTAGCCTTTATATTTAGTGTTGTATACCTTAATAAACGCCATGATGTTTTAAAAATTAAGTTTAAAAGTTTGAAATATGATTCTGATATTTTTAAAACAGGTTTAAAACTGGGTTTGCCTTCAGCTGTTCAACAAACACTTTTTTCTATAGGAAATATAACTCTTCAATCTTTAGTTAATAGTTATGGTACTTCTGCTATGGCGGCCTTTGGAGCAGGTTCTAAAATAGAAACCTTTATTTCTCTTCCTATTATGAATTTAGGTAGTGCTGTATCCACATTTGTTGCGCAAAATATGGGAGCTGGAAAGGTTGAAAGAGTTAAAAAAGGTGTGAAATCTTCAATTACTATGGCTCTTTCTATATCAGTTTTTGTTTTAATAATATTTTTCCTATTTAAAGAAAATTTAATAAAATTATTTAATACTGATCCAGAAGTTGTATCTATAGGTTCTAAATATTTACTTACAATAGGCCCTTTCTTCTTCCTTATAAGTACTTCTTTTATGTTGACTAGTTCTATACGTGGAGCAGGTGCTTCTTTATTTGCTATGATAAGTTCTATGATATCTTTATGGATAGCTAGAATACCAGCTTCTTATTTATTATCTTCAATATACGGAGTAAATGGAATATGGATGGGAATTCCTATAGGATGGTTGGTTGGATTAATTGTTACAGGAATTTATTATAAAAAAGGATATTGGAAAAATAAAGCAGTTATAAATTCGTCTTCCAATAATTATGAACCTTCTTTAAAAAATGAATTTGCATCCACTGAATCTGATTAATACAAAATGAACTGCCTTTTAAAGGCAGTCTTTTCTGTTTTTATAAAGATTTTAAATAATAATTGATTATTTTTTATTTTATAGTATAATTTAATTATTACTAGGTACTAATACTTAATATAATTATCTAGTAAAATTACATTTTGGAGGAAAGTAATGAAACCATTAATAATAGGAGATTTAATAGCTAAAGTGCCAATAGTCCAAGGTGGTATGGGTGTAGGAGTATCTAGATCCTCTCTTGCTAGTGCTGTTGCTAAATGTGGAGGAATCGGTGTTATATCTGGTGCTCAAGTAGGCTATGATGAAGATGATTTCGAAGAAAATCCACTTAAAGCTAATTTAAGAGCCTTAAGAAAACATATATTAAAAGCAAAAGAAAATTCTAAGGGAGGAATAATTGGAGTAAACCTTATGGTTGCTATGAATTATTATGAAGAACACGTAAAAACTTGCATTGAGTCTGGTGTTGACTTAATAATATCTGGAGCAGGTTTACCAACAGCACTTCCTAAACTAGTTAAAGGTAGTTCTGTTAAAATAGCACCTATAGTATCAACATCTAAGGCTTTGAGTGTTATTCTTAAAATGTGGGATAGAAGAGAAAATACTACAGCTGATATGATAGTTGTAGAAGGCCCTAAGGCAGGCGGTCACTTAGGATACCATAATGATGAATTGGATGATATAGAAAGTATAGATTATGATGGAGAGTTTGTTAAGATATTAGACATAGCTAAAAGTTATGGTGAAAAATTTAATAAAAACATACCCGTTATTGCAGCTGGTGGAATTTTTACTGGTGATGATGTTTTAAAATACATAGATATGGGCGCTAGTGGAGTTCAAGTTGGCACAAAATTTGTAGCAACTCATGAATGTGATGCTTCTTATGAATATAAAATGACCTATGTAAATGCATCAAAAGATGATATACAAATTGTAAAAAGTCCAGTTGGTATGCCTGGTCGTGCTATAACTAATAAGTTTATCAGTTCTGTTCGTGAAGGAAAAAATATAACTAAATGTTATAATTGCCTGATTCCATGCAATCCAGCTAGTACTCCTTATTGTATCTCTAAAGCACTTATTGATGCTGTTACAGGTGATATTGACAACGGTCTTTTATTTTGCGGAAGCAATGCTTATAAAGTAGACTGTCTAAAATCTGTATCTGAGGTTATAGAAGAACTTACATCAAAACTATAAATAACAATAAAAGTAGCTCATGATTATTTAATAATCATGAGCTACTTATTTTATATATATGTATTTTCTTCTTAACCTAAAGTATATTTTTAAAGATTATATCTAATTAAAATTCATCACATTTTATTTCGAAGAAAGCTTTTGGATGTTCACAAACTGGACATAATTCCGGTGCATTTGTTCCTTTATGTACATGTCCACAGTTTTTACATCTCCACTCTACAACTTCTTCTTTTTCAAATACTTTATCAGCATTTAAAGTTTCAAGTAGTTCTTTATATCTTTCTTCATGTTCCTTCTCAATAGCCCCAACTTCTCTTAATAAGAATGCTATTTTTTCAAACCCTTCTTCTTCTGCTTCTTTTGCAAATTGTTCATACATGCTAGTCCACTCATAATGCTCTCCAGCCGCAGCATCCTTTAAGTTTTCTTCTGTTGATCCAACTCCATTATGAATTAATTTAAACCATATTTTAGCATGAGCCATTTCATTGTGAGCAGTTTCATCAAAGAAATCTGCAATTTTGTTATATCCTTCTTTTCTTGCTTTAGATGCATAATAAGAATATTTATTTCTAGCTTCTGACTCTCCTGCAAATGCAGCCATTAAGTTTCTTTCCGTTTTAGTTCCTTTTATGTCCATTTTAAGCCTCCAAATATTAAATATATTTGTTAGGGAACTGTATTTCCCCTTTACAAGTGGTATTATATACCATTTGTATACGGTAGTCAATATAGTAAGCTTTCTTACATTGTTGTGCAAATTCTGTATATTAATTAAAAAAAGACTACCTTTAAATTAATTAATATAATTTCAGATAGTCTTTTTACTATTTTTTAGTTAGAGTTCATATAACTATACATTCCACCTTTTAAGTTATATATATTCTCAAATCCTTCTTTATATAAAATACTTGCTGCACTTTTACTTCTAGCACCTGAAGCACAATACAATATTACAATCTTATCCTTATACTTACTTATAGTGTTTACCTTATTTCTTAATTCACTTACGGGTATATTTTTAGCCTTATCTATATGCCCATTTTTATATTCCTGATTAGTTCTTACATCTATAATTATATAACTTTTATTATCTTTAATTATAGATTTTAATTCGCTTGAATCTATATTTTTGTATTTATTATTTTTAAATATATTCATTAAGAAGTTCATAATTTTTCTCCTTTTGTATTTATTATATATATTATTTTAATAAATACACTTAATAAACTCTGTGATTTTATCACACTTATTATAAACTAAAAAAACTTTCTCCATATAGTGCAAAACTTTGTAAAGTCATAAAAGCTTTTATATCTATTTTTACATTATCCCTTATTAGTTTCTTAGCTTCTTCTTGATTAACTAACATAGGTGTAATATCTTCATCTTCTTCAAGATACGCTTTACTTAAATTACCTTCACATGTACAGTAAATTAAACTAGCACTTTCTTCTGTCATTCCTGGTGATAAATATAATTGATTACTACCTAAATTGTGATTTATATGTAATAAGTTAAGTCCTGTTTCTTCTTTTAATTCTCTTTTTATAGTTAGTTTAGGGTCTTCATTTGGATCTACTAATCCTGCTGGAAGTTCATATACATAATCATTTAATGGTATTCTAAATTGCTTTACTAAAACCAAACTTTTACTTTTTTCATGAAATGCAGCTATTACAACCGCATCCACTTCATCTTGCTTTCCATTAAAGTATTTATCACTCAAACTAACATAATCTTTTCTTGAAGCTATCATCCAGTGTTTTTCATTTCCTAATTTATTTGTATACTTTGCATCATATATGCTTAGAAACTTAGTTTGTGCAAGTGGTTTTAGTTCTTTTATTCTATTTTTATTCATACTTTACACCTCTTTTATTTGTTTTTCATTATTATATCTTTATTATACATAAGTATATTTTTATAAGCTTAATTATTTAAAAATTCATAATGAAAATTTTTTTACATATGTATTAATATTTCCTTATATATAAAAAAGTGAGAAGATTGTATCTCACTTTTATTTAATCAATATTAATTTTTATTTTTAAAATAAACTACATTTTTTACATTAATTGTTACTTTAACTCTTTCGCCTTCTTCATATATACTATTATTTGAACATAATTGAAGTAATGTATCATCAATATTTATATCATAATATGTTAAATTCCCTGCATAAACCTTCTTAGTTACCAAAGCATCTATACCAAAAGCTTCTTTTTTATCATATATACATATGTCTTCTTTAGATATCATTAACTCCACATCATTTTCGGTTAAATTATTTTCCAAATCCAAACTTATATTTTTAGATTTAAAGACTCCATTAACTATATCTCCACTTATATAGTTTCGTTTTCCAAATATATCTGCAACACATTTAGAATTCGGACATTCATATAAATTTTTAGGTGTATCAAACTGTTCTATTTTCCCAGCAATCATTACTGCTATTTTATCACTCATAACAAGAGCTTCTTCTTTATCATGAGTGACTAATATAATTGTTATTTTTAGTCTATTATGTATATCTATTATAAACTGCCTCATTTCATTTCTTAAGTTTATATCTAAACTAGAAAAGGGCTCATCCAAAAGTAATATTTTAGGATTAACTGCTAAGCTTCTAGCTATTGCTACTCTTTGCTTTTGTCCTCCAGATAATTCTTTTGGATACTTTTTTTCAAAACCTTCGAGTTTCACTAGACTTATAAGTTCTTTAACTTTTTCTTTTATTTTATTTTTATCTATTTTTTTTATTTTAAGTCCAAATTCTATATTTTCAAATACATTCATATGAGGAAATAATGAATAGTCTTGAAATACTATTACAGCATCTCTATCTTTGGTTTTAATATCTAATACAGACTTGTCATCAAACAAAATATCTCCACTATCAGGTTGAGTGAGCCCTGCTATTAGTTTTAAAGTAGTACTTTTTCCACATCCTGATTTGCCTAAAAGAGTTATAAGTTCTCCATTTTCTATATCCAAATTTATATCATTAATAATATTAATCCCATCAAAATTTTTATTCAAATTCGTTAATCTAACTGATGACATTTATATTCTCCTTGTTGTTTTTGTAATATTTATTAATTGAATTTTCCATCAATATAACTACCAATAAACTTGTAGCTATAAATACTAAACTATATACTGATGCTATTGTTCTATCTCCACTTTGAATATATGGAAACATTATTAACGGATAAGTTATTACACTTCCCCCACCTATTAGTAAAGTTAAAAAATACTGACTAAATGAAATTATAAAGCACATGCTTGCTGCACCTATTATTCCTGGTAAAATCAATGGTAGAGTTATATATCTTAGTATATCTATTTTGCTAGCACCTAGCATACTTGCTTGTACTTCATGTTTATTTCCTATAACTTTATATACATCTGTTATTATTCTCACTCCATATGGTAAACATGGAATTATATTTATTATAATAACGCCTAAAACCGTATTAGCTATTTTCCATTTCAAAAATGTTAGTTGTATACCCATTGCTATAGAAATTGTAGGTATTATTATAGGAGATAAAATCATTAATTCAAATAATCTTTTACCTTTAAACTCATATAAAGCTATTGCTTTAGCTGCAGGTATACTTATAATTATAGTTAATACTACTACTACCACCGATATAAATAAACTATTTATTAATACCTTTATATTTTCAGAATTAAATAGATATTCAATCCCTCTTAATGAGATTTCTCCTGGTATAATTTTAGGATACACCCATGAAGACGTCAGAGCCCATATAAAAAGTACTAATATAGGACATATTAAAGATATTAAAATTAAATTTATAATTAATTTATTTAAACTTTTATTCATGTTTTCACCTATTACTTATATCTATTTATTTTATTTAATAAGTTATTGTAAATTATTAGTAATACAAAACTTATAATAGCTATTATTGTATTCATAGCCATAGCTTTAGGCCTTTGATTTATTAAATCTAAACCAATATAATTTATATATGCATTTACAGGAAGAGCTTTAGGATTTGTTGCCCCTATAAGATATGGCACTTCAAAAGATCCAAAAGAAAATGCAAATAATATTATAAATGAAGAAATTAAGCTTGGTAGTATTTGAGGTAATATTACAAACTTAAACGTTTGATAATTATTAGCTCCTAAGTTTTTTGCTACAAATTCTAATTTATCATCTATGCTTTTTAAAACATTATACGCTGTCATAGCTATAAAAGGAGTTCCTTTATATATGTACACCAATATAATCCCTATACCATATTTATCATTTACTAAGCTTATAAATTCATTTGAGTCATTTATTATCCCTATATTAAATAATATCCTTGAAATAATCCCACTTTTTGAAAATATAGCAAAAATTAATATCACAACAACTATATGAGGTACTATTATAGGTAAATTTATCATAAAATATCTTATTTTAGAAAATTTACTTTTAGACATACAATACGCTAATAATAATCCTATACCAACAGATATAATTGAAGATATAAATGCAGTCTTTAAACTTAAACATAAAGATTCTATAAATTGTTTATCTCTTAATATTTCTTTATAATAATCAAAGGTTATATTATTCAATCCTATCTGAGGAAAGCACCCTAAACTTTGACATATACATGTTATAATGCCAATTCCCATTATAAGTGTTAAAAGTATTGTCGCTGGTGCAATTAATAAATATGGTTTTATCTTATTCATTGCTATTAGCAACCTCTTCAATCCATATTTGCTCTATTATTGGTACTAAATTAGCATTTATTTCAGGAACCTCTTTTTCTATTTTAACTGAGTTTTTAAATTTAGATTTATCTTCAGTAGGTAATTTTTCCATATCCAGAACTGTCATATCTCCCCAGTTTTTAGGATTACTCTTACTTGCCTGTGCATCTATGCTAGTTAAATAATTTATTAAAACTATAGCACCTTCCTTATTTGAAGCATTCTTTGGAATAGTTAAAAAATGTGTGTTAGATATGTTTCCTTTTTCAAAGTTTATAAATTTCGTACTTTTATCAAATTCACCTGATTCAATTTTTCCTTCTACTTCATTTGGTGCATAAGTCATTGTAAAGTATATCTCATTATCAGAGTACATATTATCTAGTTGTGCTATTGTTGATGGATATGTTTTTCCCTCGTTCCATAAATACGGTTTAATTTCATTTAAATAATCTATTGCTGGTTTTATAATTTCTCTAACTTTCTCCTTATCTTCAGGTAAATTTTTAATTTTTTCATACCCCACTGTATCATATATAACATTTCTTACAAAAGCACTTCCTGTAAAATCTGGAGGTGCTGGATATGTAAACTTCCCAGGATTACTTATTATAGCATCTTTTAAAGTTTTTGTATCAGTTATATTTAACGGCACTTTTGATGAATTTTCTAAAATAGTAAAAGATGCTTTTCCCCAAGGAGACTCCATATTATCTACACTTGTTCCAAAATCTGTAGTAATTGATTTTGATTCTTTATCAACATAATTATTGTAATTTTCTATTTTATCTAAAAAAGGCCCAAATAATAACCCGTTATCTTTTGCTACCTTAAAATTTTCTCCATTTACCCAAAATACGTCTACACTTCCATTTGTATTTTGAACTTGATTTTCAGATATAAGTTTATTCATTATAGTATCTATATCCATTCCAACTCTTTTAACTTCAATATTATACTTATTTTTCATATTAGGTATAACATAGTTATCAAACCATTTATTAAAAACTTCATTCCCTCCCCATCCATAAAAATTAACAGTACTTCCTTTAGCGCTATCTTCTATTTGGTTATAATTTTTACTTAAGATTTTATCATTTAAGTTACTATTATCATTATTAGTATTATTACATCCTACTAACAAAATCAATGAAATCGATATTACCACGGCAATAATTTTTTTCATATTTACCTCCTTAATTTATTGTATATAAATAATATAACCTCCTAGCTATATATTATTGCCAGGAGGTTATTTTTACTTAACTAATTTATAGTCGTGCTCTTTGACACCATCAGCTGCGTTGTAAACTTTCTTAAATCCATGTTCCGCTAATATCTTAGCAGCATCTTCACTTTTCTTTCCTGAGTTACAATAAAGCAGCACAGGTTTTTCTTTGTAATCGTCTAATATAGTTAAATTATTTTCGAAATTATTAAGATCTATATTCTTAGCTTTATCTATATGTCCTGTACTATATTCATCTTTTCCTCTAACATCAACAACAGCTATATCATCCCCACTTGCTAATAAATCTTCAGTTTCTTTAGCATCTATATTTTCATATTTTGCTGAATTTTTATTATCATTACTAGCCGTATCATTTGAAGAACACCCTACTAGAGCTCCTATTGATACTGAAAGTAATAGTCCCATTGTAAGAACTTTAAATTTTTTATTAATTTTCATATTCCCACTCCTTTTATTTTTACAATTTTCTATAAATTACCACATTTGTATAACTATTATACCAAAAATATTCAGCATTATACATAGAAAAAAACTATAATTAAATATTGTTTAATAGTTTTTTTCTATATATATATATCAGTTTTTGGGGATATCTAAAAAGACTAGCTAAAATTAGCTAGTCTTTACTCGTGTTTTAAGGTTATACTTACTATTTCAGGTTTACAATTAAGTCTTATTAGTACTTTAGATCCCCCTAAACCTTTACTTAGTATCATTGAAGTATTTTTATCTTCATATTTGCCAAAGTCATATTTTGGAAAGAACTCTCTATTCGGAGAAAGTACTCCACCTACAAAAGGTAGCCTAATTATTCCTCCATGAACATGCCCTGCTAAAACCAAATCTACTCCATAATTTGTATAATTCTCAAAGAAAAATGGTGTATGAGCAAGCATTATATTAAATTCTTTTTCATTTAATGTTCCTAATCTATTAGTAATAAAGTTTTTATCTAAACTTTTTTTCCTATTCTTATAGTTTTTAAAAAAATACGGATAATAGTCAAGAGGTACTATCAATCCATAAATATTTATACTTGAGTTTTCTTTATTTACAACAACCTTCTCATTATTTAAATCAATAATAGGTTTATTACTTAACTTATTGAAATAAATTTTATATTCTTCTTTATACTTTTTTATCAAAGATTTTTGCTCATGATTTCCTATTATATGATATACTTTGTATTTTTTAGTTAGTTCGTCTATCAAATTTAAAGCAACTTTAAAATTTTTATTATCACCTTCAACTAAATCTCCTGTTATAACTACTATATCAGGTTTTTCATCATCTATCTTTTTTAAAAGTTTTTCATTATTTTTTCCAAAGCTTTTATTGTGCAAATCACTAACTTGAACTATTTTAAAATCATCAAAAGCCTTTGGTATTTTACTATTTTTTATTTCATATTTTGTTACTTCTAAATCTTCTGTTTCATTTTTCAAAAATAAAGCAGTTCCTAAAACTATAGTTGAGCCTATTAAAATTTGAGTAACCATACTATTTCCTCTCTTTTACTTAAAATGCATTTTCTAATAGCTTAAAGTATTTCTTTTCTAGTGATTTGTATAATGGTACAGCTATTATAGTTATTACTACAAATTGTCCAAATCCTACTTGTAACATAGATAATAAAAGAGGTAATCCAACAAACTTATTTAGCATAAATCCAATTATTATTGCATTTATAACTGTTGGCCAAATTGAAGCTATTAGCAATCCAAACTTTTTTCCATTCATAAATTTCCCTGTCAAATATACTGCGTATACACTTAAAAATGTCGCTGTAGTTCCAAATATTACATCAGGTGCTCCATATGGACCTATTACATTTGTTAAAAAGCACCCTATAGTAAGTCCCCATATATAATCTTTTTTTATAAATGGTAATAATACCATAATTTCAGCTAGTCTAAACTGTATCGGTCCATAACTTATAGCACCTAAAGCTAATGTCAGTGTAGCGTATATAGCTGCTACTAACGCTGTTGTAACAAGCTTCTTTGTCTTTTTATTGTATTTTGTCATTTGTTTTCTCCTTATAAGTCTTAATTTAAAATCATAAAAAAGTCGCTTAGCTCCTGTCGCCAACGACTTCGTCCGTTGCTCAAAAAAACCGTAGAAGTAATCTACGGTTCAAATATCAAAATAATAATTATATTTTAAGACTTAACCATAGTTTTATTTAAAGACAGGAGGCTTACGAACTGTCTTTTTAAGTTTTAATGCATCCTATATAATACCAAAGTATACTATTTTTTTCAACCTTATATTATTTAAATGTTTCTTTAACATCTTTTAACTTATTTACTATATCTATATGTTGAGGACAAACTTTTTCGCATTTTTTACATTCAATACATCTTGATGCATCACTATTTTTATTAATTAGATACTCATACATATTATTTTTAACAGGTTCAATATCATCAAACATACTTGCATTATTTAAAGCTTCAAAACACATAGGAATGTTAACGTCATTAGGACACGGTAAACAATACTTACAAGCTGTGCAGTTTACCTTTATCTTTGATTTAAATTTATTTTTCAATTCATTTATTGTATATTCTTCTTCTTTATTCATAGAGTTACTTTTACCATGTATGTCACAAGTGTTTATATTTTCTATTACATCTTGCATGCTAGACATCCCACTAAGAACTATACCGACTTCTTCTTTATCATATAAAAACTTAAATGCCCATTGTGCTGGTGTTTTGTTATATTCTGAGTTACTCAATATATCTAATATGTCTTTAGATAATCCTTTAGCTAATTTTCCACCTCTAAGAGGTTCCATAATTATAATCCCCAGTCCTTTTTCATGTGCATATTTAAGCCCTTTAGTACCTGCTTGGTATTCTTCATCTATATAATTATATTGAATTTGTGTAAAATCCCAATTATAACTATCAATAATATTTTCAAATACTTCATAATTATCATGGAATGAAAATCCTACATATTTTACTTTTCCATTTCTTTTTATTTCATCTAAGAAATCTAATATATCATTATCAACTAAATTTTTCCATAAGCTTTCATCTAACGCATGAACTAAATAAAAATCTATATAATCTGTTTGTAATTTTTCTAATTGTTCATTTAAGTATTTATCCATATCCTCTCTAGATTTTATATTCCATGATGGAAGTTTAGTTGCTAATTTAACTTTATTTCTATATCCATCTTTTAATATTTCCCCTACCACTATTTCACTTTCGCCTTTATGATATGGATATGCTGTATCTATATAATTTAAACCATTGTCAATTGCATATCTCACCATATTTTTTGCTTGTTGCTTATCTATTTTCCCATCTATTTCAGGAAACCTCATACATCCAAATCCTAATATAGATATATTTTCATTGGTCTTTCCAAACTTTCTATATCTCATATCTCTTCCCCCTTTTGTTTTCTATAATTTAATTATATATTAATTTTTTTACTTTTATGTATTATAATGGTTTTATGGTATATAAATTTTTATAATATTGAATAAATTAAATGTAGTATTTTGTTGTATTAAAATTTAATATATGTTATTATTTAATTACCTGACCTCTTAAGCAGCGATGCTGATGTGGTCTTTTTTAATAAGTATAAGAAAAGGAGTGATATAAAAAATGGACAGTGTTCCACTTCGGATATGTTTGTTTATAAAATCACTTAGTATAACTTAATAATTACTTAAATTCCTTTATTCAATTATATGTTTAAGTGATTATGTAGATAATACTTAAGTGATTGCTTTTAAAACTGAATAAAGGAGTGATCAAATGATAAGATACTATAAGACTATTGACTCTAAATTAGAAAAATTAAAATCATTTGAAAGTGGTTGTTGGGTTAATCTAGTCGAACCAACTACGGCAGAAATTTTAGAAATTTCTTCAACATTTAAAGTTGATATAGAAAGTATTAAAGCCGCGCTAGATGAGGAAGAACGTTCAAGAATTGATATAGAAGATAACCACATATTAATACTTATAGATATTCCAATAGATGAAAGTGATGCATCTTCTACACACTACTCTACTATTCCATTAGGTATTATTTTGTTAGATAATAGTATAATTACTATATGTACAGCTCAAACAAAAATATTAAATGATTTCATAGTAGGACATGTTAAGAATTTCTTCACTTATAAGAAAACTAGATTTATTCTTCAAATACTTTATAAAAATGCAAGCTATTATTTACATTACCTTAGAAGAATAAATAAAATGACTATCGCTATAGAAAAAGAAATTTATAAGTCTATGAAGAATAAAGAATTAGTTCAATTGTTAGAGTTAGAAAAATCACTTATATATTTTTCTACCTCTTTAAAAGCAAATGAACTTGTTTTAAACAAGATGCTTAGAACTGAATCAATAAAAAAATATTCAGATGATGAAGATTTACTTGAGGATGTTATCATAGAAAATAGACAGGCTTTAGAAATGGCAACTATATATGGTGATATTTTAAGTAGAATAATGGATGCATTTAGCGCTATTGTTAGTAATAACCAAAATACAGTTATGCAATTTTTAACTTCTATAACACTTATAATGTCTATACCAACTATAGTTTCTGGTTTTTTTGGTATGAATGTTGCAGGATTGCCATTTGCAGGTCATCCAAGTGGATTTTGGATAGTTATTCTGATTACATGTATTATATGCCTAATATTAACATTTATAATGTCTAGAAATAAATTATTATAAATCAGTTGACTTTTTCTAAAATTTACATATAATTAAAGTATACAATTTAATTCCCTAGAAGGGGAGTAGCTTACACTTTAGTGTTAATTAATCGTCATATCGGTGACTATCACTCGGTTAATTAGCGAGTTTAATCTTGTTAGCAAGACCTTCTAAATGAACAGAATTTTTCTGTTTATTTAGAAGGTCTTTTTTATTTATATATATTTTTTTAAGGAGATGTTTTTATGGTTTATGTATTATTATTATTAGGGTTTTTATTATTAGTAAAAGGTGCGGATTATTTTGTTGACGGTTCTTCAAGTATTGCTACTTCATTAAAAATACCACCTTTAGTTATAGGTCTTACTATAGTCGCCTTTGGAACTAGCGCTCCTGAAGCAGCAGTTAGCATCACAGCTTCTATTCAAGGTCAAAATGGTATTGCGTTAGGTAATGTAATAGGTTCTAATATATTTAATTTATTGTGTGTTATAGGTATGTCAGCGTTTATAAAACCATTATCAGTAAAAAAATCTATACTTATAAAGGAGTTTCCATTCCTTATATTATCATCTGTTTTATTATTAGTTTTAACTGATGACTTATTGTTTCAGCAAAGTCAAAACCCAATATTATCTAACGGTGATGGTTTAGTATTTTTAATGTTTTTCGGAATATTTATGTATTATTTATTAGAAGTTGCATTAAATTCTAGAAACGAAAAAATTGATTCAAATTCAGTTACAACTTTATTAGATAATGATAATGGTAATAACACTTGTGTAGCAACTATGTCTATGTCTAAATCGGTGCTGTTATCTATAATAGGTATTGTAGGGATAGTAATAGGTGGTAAGTTAGTAGTAGATTCTGCATCTGCAATAGCTCTTAATTTTGGGGTTAGTGAAAAAATCGTAGGATTAACTATAGTATCTATAGGAACTTCTCTTCCAGAGTTTGTTACATCTGTTATAGCTGCTAGTAAAGGAGAAAGTGATATAGCTTTAGGTAACGTTATAGGATCTAATATATTTAATATTTTATTCATACTAGGAGTATCTGCTTTAATTAGTCCAATGCCAGTAGATCCTAGTTTATTCCTAGATATAGTTATAATGATATTCATAACTATAATTACTTATTTATTTTCAATTAGAAAAAGAGATATTAGTAAGTTTGAAGGGATTATGTTAATAATTGCTTATGTTGCTTATATGTTATTCATTGTATTTAAAATATAATAAAAATAAGAAAGAACTCTACTTTGATAGTAGAGTTCTTTTTTTAATGTCTTTTATTTAAGCCGCTGGCGGATTTGTAGTTTGTGGTGTTTGTGGATCTGTTGGTGTTGTTACTGGTGGTGTTACCGGTGGTGTAACTGGTGGATCTGGTGTTACTGGCGGTGTTACCGGTGGCGTCACTGGTTGTTCCGGATTTACTGGTGGTGTTACTGGTTGATTCGGGTCAGTCGGTTGATTTGGATCTACTGGCTGATTCGGATCTGTTGGTGTTTCCGGAGTAGTCGGTTGTTCTTCCTTAGGTTTTTCTTCTTCTGGCTTTGGCTCCGGCTTTGGACTAGCACTCATACCCGGTCTATATGTTACGTCTACATCGGCAAAAGGTCCAACTTTATCAAAGTCTCTACCTTCTAAATTGTCATGTATTTGATTCATAATGTCTTTCCATAGTGATGCAGACATTCCACTTCCTTGCGCTAATGTTTTTGGTCTGTCATTTCCAATCCAAACAGATGCTGTATAGTATGGTGTAAATCCACAGAACCATGCATCTTTATTATCATTAGTTGTTCCAGTTTTACCTGCTACTGCCATATTAGACATTCTAGCACGTCTACCTGTTCCATCATTAACTGCACCTTCCAGCATTTTGGTCATATAATATGCAGTATTTTGTGAATATACTCTTTCCTTTTCAGGTTTATTATCAAGTAAAGTAGTTCCATCAGATAACTCTATTTTTGTAAATGTTATAGGTTCTACGTATACTCCACCATTTGCTATCATTGCATATGCTGCTGTCATTTCAAGAGGCGACACCCCTCTATCCATACCACCTAACACAGTAGAATAGTTATTATCTCTTTTGTCATTTATAGTAGTTATACCTACATCTTTTAAAGCTTTTAATACTATTTCCATAGATTCTTGCTCATTATCTCCAAGCATTGCAGCACCTTGAACTACTGCTGCGTTATATGAATGTTTAAGCGCTTCACTCATTCCTACTTTTCCATGATATGACCCTCCTGCATTTTTAGGCCAATCTTTTCCTTTTACCTTTTTTATAGGTTCATCATTCATTAAAGATTGTGGTGTCATTCCAACTCTTTCCATAAGAGGCATATATACAGCAATAGGTTTTATAGAAGATCCTGGTTGTCTTGGATTTGTAGCTCTGTTGTATAAGCTATCTCCTCCTATTCCACGTCCTCCTACCATTGCTTTGATCTGACCATTATTATTGTCCATTACAACCATAGCAGATTGAGGTTGTAAATTTCCATTGTCATCTCTGTATGTTCCAGCGAAATTAGAACTATCATTATATTCTTTTTCCACTACATCTTGCATACTAGAATCTATCGTAGAGTATATTCTAAGTCCTCCATTGTATAACATATCCTCTGCTTCGTCCTTAGTATATCCTTCTTTAACTAACGCATCCATAACATCTTGTTTTACTAAAGTATTAAAATAAGATGAATTTTTATTGTCTACTTTATCTCCTAGCTTTATCTTTATCTCTTCATTTAAAGCTTCATCATATTGGCTTTTTGTTATATATCCAAGTTCTAACATTCTAGATAATACCACTTCTTGTCTTTTCTTAGATTCATCATTAAACTTAGCTTGATAAACTACTTTTCTACCTTTTTTAAGTGCATCATAAGTAAGTTGATCTATTTTACCATCTTCTCTAAGTATAGAATACATTTCAAGATCATCATCTGTTGGTACATAGTCTTGAGCATATATAATTATTTGAGCATTTTCTAGATCATCATGTAAAGTTAATTGCGATGTCTTATATGCTGCGTATTTACTTGGGTACTTAGTTATACCTGCTAAAAGTGCACATTCTGCTAAATCAAGTTCAGATACATCTTTATCAAAATATTTAGCTGCAGCAGCTTTAACTCCTCTAGTTCCTTGTCCTAAAGACATAGTATTTAAGTAAGCTAATAATATTTCATCTTTACTCAATTCTTTTTCTAGTTTTAAAGCGTAATATAACTCTTTTATTTTTCTTTTATAAGTTTTTTCATTAGTCAAGTAAACATTTTTAGCTAACTGTTGAGTTATTGTACTAGCTCCCTGAGCTTTGTATCCAGCCTCTATATTATGAAAAAATGCACCTACAGTTCTTTTTATATTAATCCCATGATGTTCGTAAAAAGTATGATCTTCTATAGCTAGTACAGCATTTTTCATATTATTGGGTATTTCACTCATATTTTTCACTACATATCTAGATTCTGGACCTTGAATTTTTTCTGTAACCTGATTGTTTGAATCATATATTATAGAGTTTTCCGCAAATATCATATTTTTTGGATCTATATCTGGAGTATTTATTAATATGCCCATAACAAATATACTTACAGCCGCTACTCCACATCCAAATAGCGCTAAAAATCCTATCGCTATTTTTTTAATAAGGCTACTGTTCTTTTCTTTTTTGTCACTCATGTTTTTGTTATTGCCCCCCATCTTAAATTTTAATATGGTCTTTAACCTTGTAATATAAAATATATTTATTTATATTACATAAATACTTTAAATTTCCTTCATGCTTTCCCAAAAGTTTTTGCATATATTCCTTATATCCTCACTTTTTCGAGCAACTTTATTAGGATACCACTCTTTGGGAAATAGTTTTTGATATCTGCTTTGGGAGTATCTACTATCAATAAGTATTATAATACCTTTATCATCACTAGTTCTTATACATCTTCCCGCAGCTTGGAGTACTTTTATCATACCCGGATAAGTATAAGCATAATCAAATCCGTTATAATCTTTAGCATCAAAATGATTTTTTATAAGGTTTCTTTCAATCCCTATTTGAGGCATTCCAACTCCAATTACTATTACTCCAATTAATTTATTATTAGTTAAGTCTATTCCTTCTGAAAAGTGACTCCCTAATACGCAAAATCCAATGTGAGTACTCTTGTTATTTTCTTTAAAAGCATCTAAAAATTTTTCTTTATTTGCCTCACTCATATCAGTAGTTTGAACTTGTATGTCCATATGCTTATGTATTTGTTTTATTTTTTCATAAACTAAATTCATATAACTATAAGATGGGAAAAACACCATATAGTTTCCAACCTTACTTTCAACACAATTTTTTATATACTCTATAATATCATCACAAGTTTCATATCGTCTATTATAAGTGGTATTTATATTATTTGCAAATATTAACTCTCTATTATTAACATTAAATGGAGAATTTAAACTTATAAAATAATCCTCTTCTTGTTTATTGTACATTTTATTAAAATAATTTATAGGTATTAATGTTGCTGAAAATATAATTGTAGATTTAGCTTTTTCCAAACGTTTTGCAATTATTTTTGATGGATCTATACAATTTATTTTAACTATAATATCACTTTTACTTTGTTCAAAAATAGTTATAAAATTGTTATCATAAAATTCAGCAATACTTAAAAAGCTATTAATTTCAAAGTATAGATCTATAAGTTCCTCATTTTCAGTATTTATTTCTTCTAAGTGTTCATCTATTTTTTGAACAAAGCTTTTTAATAAGCTTAATAACTCTATATCAATTTCAATACTTTCAATGTGATTTAAAAGGTTAATCTCTTTATATGTAGTTAATTCTTCATCTATATTTTTAAAATATGATTTTATTTTATTATTGGCATAGTTAAGCTTCCTACCCTTACCTTTTAAAATTTTACTAATACTATCAAATTGTGATTTACATAGTAACTTTGAATACATACCTCTACTTCTATCTACTAGGTTATGTGCTTCATCTATTAAAAAAGTATACTCTTTATTGTTAGAATCTAAAAACCTCTTTAAGTAAACTTTTGGGTCAAATATGTAATTATAATCACATATTACTATATCACTAAACACTGTTAAATCTAACGATAATTCAAACGGGCACAGTTTATATTTATCACTCAATCTGTCTATATTATTTTTTGAATAATTACTTTCATTTATCAAAATTTCTTTTAATGCCTCATTTATTCTATCATAATATCCTTTTGCATATTCACAATATTCTGGATTGCAGTTAGTTTCATCTTTTTTACACACCTTATCTTTTGCTGATATTGTTGTATACTTTAAATTTAAATCGCTATTTTTCATTAGTAATATGCTTTTTTCACAAACATCTTTGGTAGCATTTCTTGCTGTTAAGTAAAAAATTTTTGTAGTATGATTTTTACCTAAAGCTTTTATAGCTGGAAATAATGTAGAGATTGTCTTTCCTGTACCCGTTGGTGCTTGTGCAAAGCATTTTTTACCCTCTAGTATACTTCTATATACGTATACAGCAAATTCTCTTTGACCTTTTCTATAAGTATTAAATGGAAATTCTAAATTATCTATAGATTTATTTCTTTTAACTTGATATTCACGCTCCATATTTATCCATGTTTTATATTCATCTATTAAGTTGAAAAACTCATATTCAAGCTCTTCTAAACTATAATACCTTATTATTTTATTCATATTTCCATAATCTAGATTATAATATGTAAGCTGAATATAAATTCCATCTAAATTATTTAGCATACAATATATATATCCATAACATTTAGCTTGTGCTATATGAAGAGGGTTTATATTTTCATTGTATTCATAAACATTTTTTAATGTTGTTTTTATTTCATCTATTATAATTTTGTCATCTTCCTTTAAAATGCCATCTGCTCTTCCTTCTATCGTTATGTTTATATCGTTATAATCAAAATTGTATTTTAAATAATATTCTGCTTCGTAATTATCACCATATGTCCTTTGTATCATTTGATGTGCTCTCGTCCCTTCTACTGGCTTTATAGAGCTTACTCTGGTTGTATCTATGCTTCCAGTACGCATTACAAATTCTACAAGATTTCTGACTGATATTTTTATTTCTTTTTTCATATCTTTACCCTCATATGTTTATATAAATATTATTATATAATAATATTTAATATATTTCTATTAACTACCAAATTTTACTTAATACATATTTACAATTTTAGGAATACTAAATCTGTATAAAATTTATATATGTAGGAGGTATTTTTATGAATGATAGTTATTTAAGAAGAAAAGCTATTGATGAAGCTAAGCACATTTATGAAGATTATTTTACTGCTTCTAAAACACTAAATACTTTTAATAGCGTTCCTGGAATTGAAGTTTATACAGTCCCTAAATATTTTAATAGTACATGTTGTCGTTGCCTTAATCCTTTTCCTCATAACGAAAATAACTATTTTCCTAATGAAGGATTCGTTTGTGATGATTGCCTAAATAATCAAACATTATCTTAAAATTAACTCACTCGTTAAATTTACAATTTTTAATAATTATTATATAATTAAGTAAATTTGACTAAGGAGATTTGACATGAATATTAAAATATATAATTCAGCAAAGACAGAACTTAATAAAATCCTAAGTTCTGAAGATAATAAAAAATATATTAGAATTTTTATAAGAACTATAAGCTTATGAGCAGACGCTAGAATTCATATGACTCTGGATGAGTTAAAAGATGACGATGATTTATTTGAAGTAGATGGATATAATGTAGTTATTAATAAAAGATTGGCAAGCCAAATGAATAATATATCTATATCTTTTGGAGGTCTTTTAAGTCCTAATGAATTTAGTATAGATTGTGACTTTAATGAATATTATTAAAAAAAGAGTGTCAGTTGACACTCTTTTAATTATTTAAGTATATTTTTCATTCCATCTGCAACAAATTCTACAGTAGTCCCTACTATAACTTGAGCACTTGTTTTATTTAATTTAACAACACCCTTTGCTCCGATAGATTTCAATCCTTTTTCATTCATTTTATCTGTGTCTACTAATTCTAATCTTAAACGAGTAGCACAATTATCTACTTTTGTTATATTTTCAGATCCTCCTAAATATTCTATGTACTTTTTAGCAAGATCATCATCACTTTTAATGACTTCTTCTGCTCCATCTTGATCAAATTCATCACAATCTTTTTCTCTTCCTGGAGTTGGTAGGTCTAATTTAACTATTAATAAGTAGAATACTATAAAATATACTACTCCCATTCCTAACCCTACTAACAGTAATTCTAAAGGTTTAGTTGCTATTCCAAAGTTTATCAAATAATCAATTGCTCCTGCTGAAAATGTAAATCCATTTAATATTCCTAATGTATCTACCACAAAGAATGATACCGCTGTAAGCAATGCATGTGCTACTAATAACATCGGTGATAAGAATATAAATAAGAACTCTATTGGCTCTGTAACTCCTGTTAAGAAAGATGTAAGTGCAAGTGACACTAACATTCCTCCTACTGCTTTTCTATTTTCTTTCTTAGCTGCAAAATACATAGCTAATGCTATTGCTGGTAATCCAAACATCATTATTGGGAAAAATCCAGCCATAAAATGACCTGCAGTTGGATCTCCTGCTAAAAATCTTGCTATATCTCCACTCTGTCCATTATATGAACCTAATTGGAACCAGAAAAATGAATTCAATACATGGTGAAGTCCTACAGGTATTAATAATCTATTAAAGAATCCAAACATAGCAGCTCCTATAGCTCCAAGTCCTGCTATCCATGCTGAAAAATCAGTTAATCCAGCTTGTATGTTTGGCCATACCATCCCTAAAGGTATTGCAATTATAACAGATATAAGCCCTGCCATTATAGGAACAAGTCTTCTACCTCCAAAGAATGCTAAGTATTCAGGAAGTTTAACTTTTCTAAATTTATTATAACAAATACCTCCTATTAGTCCAGCTAATATCCCTCCTAGAAATGATGTATTTAATGTAGCTACAATATCTGGATCTAAATTCATAGTCCAATACTGTTTTGCAACATTATTTAATGTAAAGAATGATATTACCCCAGCTAATGCTGCTGCTCCATTTTGATCATCTGAAAACCCTACGGCAACACCAAGTGCAAATAATAATGGTAAGTTATCAAATAATGCTGATCCTGCTGCGCCAAAGAACGGTAATATCGTTTGCATAAATGGTATACCGTCAAGAGCACTTATTACATCAGGTTGTCCAAGTCTTAACATTATACCTGCTATAGGTAATGATGCTATAGGCAACATTAATGATTTCCCTATACGCTGTAAAAATTTAAGCATATTAAATCCTCCTAATAATTTTATTATATTTTTAATTTTAATTATACGGCGTATTTTAACATATTACAACATTTTACCCAAATATTTTCAAAGGATTGATTTTTAATTATCAATCCTCTAAGACATCTACAAAATTTTCTAATCTATGATAATCTTGAAATACTTCTTTATCATTTAAGATATCTATTGGTGCATAATCCACATCCTTTATTTTATTTACCCCTAGATAGCCACCTCCAATCACCAAGTATAAAGGATCTTTCGAAACAATATAATTTTTAACTATATCATTATAGTTTTTAAAGTCACTTTTTTTAAACTTCTCTATATCTATAAATCCACTATATCCTATACTTTTATTTAAAAATTTAGTTATATAACTCATATCTATTATATGTTCTTCCTCTTTTTTAGGAAGTAGTTTTAAATATGCTAATCCATAGTCTTCTATTAATTCTTTTTTTACAATAGGAGGAGCATATTCACCTTTCATATGTCTAGGGTTAAATGTGTTAGCTGAATTAAAAGTTATTGTTTTTATATTATTATAACCTTGATTAACTAGTTCATATGTTGAATACTGTGCTAATAGACCTCCTAGTGAGTGCCCTGTTATATATATTTTTATATCTTTATTTATTAATGGAGTTATAAAATCTATAGCATAGTCTCTTTGAGGATGTGGCATAAACTGTATAGTGAAATTTTCAATCCAATCTCTATAACTTCTAGTAGGTTTATACGCAACTATTAATGTATTTCCTTGTTTTAAAGCTATACCTCCAAATCCATTACTTCCATCTTCAAATCTAATAATTTCAAAATTCTCTATAGATTTATATTTATCTCTATACACTTCTTTTATTTTTTTACCAATATCTTTTTCTTTAATCTCTTTGCTAACAATGTCAGCACTTTCTAATAACATATATTCACTTACATTTATATCCTTACTTAGTTCAAATTCTTCACTTATATAATTATCACTAAGTTTATATTGTAACCCTCTATTTAAATCTTTTTTCAAAGGATTCATATTATTTTTTAATTCATATTCATCACTTAATCTGTCATTATCAGTATCTTTTTTATATTTGTCAGTTAGTATTATCTCTTCTAATGCATCAGGTAACCCATCGTTATCAGTATCCATGTACCATTTAGGGTTATTTTCATCTAGTAAATCAACATCGTTAAATCCGACTGTACAAAATACAATAAAAATTATTGCAATTATTTTACATAATTTCATAGCTTTTATTTTTATTGATCTGGGTTCAACATATAATCTATATTTGATATAAACCCTACTTTATGGTTATAAATTAAACTAGACCTGATACCTCCAACTAACTTTCCATCTTGAATTACAGGTGATCCACTCATTCCACCAATAACTCCACCTCTATATTCTTTAAGCTCTTTATCTTTTACTTTTATCTTTGCTCCATCTTTGTAAACTTTAATTATCTCTATTTCATGAAGTTTTTTTTCATTTGTAATAGGTGATTTACAATATATATAAGCTATTCCTTTTTTAGGTTTTCCTGTTTCAATAGCTTTTTTATCATCAAATTTATTGTTGTTTAATTTACCTTCGACACCATAATCACTGTATCTATTTACATCTCCTAAGTAATTCAATTTACCGTCTTTATTTTCCTTTATATGAGGTTTTAACCCTCCATCATTAAATAGTGTTGCTTTTACAGAGTGAATATATGTTGTTTCAAACACTTGAGAGTTTTCTGCAACTTCTGATCCTCCTATATTATGACTAAGTCCTATAAAGCTTCCATCTTCTTTTATTGCTGTTATAGTTCCACAAAATTGTTGATTAAAGCTTAGATACACGCCTCTAAAATCTTTTCCTGAAAGTATCTTAGTTTCTTCTTTCTTATCTCTTAAAAACTTTACTAATACTTTTTCATTTTCTGATTTATAAAGCTCTGTTAAATCATTTAAATCGTATTTAAACTTTCTATTAATTGATACTGCATATAGTATAATATCATCTTCTTTAAACTCTGTTTCATCATTTAGAATCATTTGAACTACTGGATATTTTAAATTTAAATTTATAAAAACTACATCAGCAGACGGCATAAGTTTCTCTACTTTATCTTGTGAAAATATTAAATTTGTAGATAAAAGCATAGCTACTATAGTTGTTGTTATTATTTGTTTATATTGTCTCATAGCATATCCTTTCTTAAAAATCTATATTTTATATTAGTTTTATATAAATAAGGTCTTTTTATTATACTTTTGTTTAATTAGGAATATATTTTATTAATTACTAAATATAGGAGGTTATTTAATGACGTTTAATTTTGATAAATTAGAGATTAATTTTCTTTGTAGTAATAATTGTTATCATGATTTATCAAATAGAAAGTACACTTTAACTAATAATAATAAAACAGGAATATTAAATTTAGATATAAGTAATGTTTATAATTATTCAAAAGTTAACTTTAATTTAAGAGATGAAATTTTAGGAGAATGGATTTTAATTGATAAAAATACATATAACTTATTTATATATATTTTTTTAAAGGGTTATTACCCTTACGAAGTTAAATATATGTATGATAGATTTAAAGAGCACTTGCCTCTAGCAATTCACCATATAATAAATAGCGATTTAAACTTTATAAATCAAAATAAATATTTATATAATAGTTCTATTATTGTAAATTTTTACTCCTCTTATTTTATGTTTAACTCTCGTGAAAATTATGGACTCCTAAGTCAGTATATAATAAATAAAGAGACTTAAATTAAGTCTCTTTATTTATTATCTGCAATTTGAACATCAACCTTATATAAATTATTATATGTATTTAAAAACGAATTAGCTAATTCATTAACCTTACCTTCCCAATTTTTACCTTTTCCTTCATCTGGACAGTATTTTATTTGAACTGCATCAACTGACAATCCATTATAGTAAACTGCACCTTCAGTTAAATAGTTTTCTTTTAAATGTTTTGCTGTTTGTAATATAGACTCTATTTGACTTTTAAATAACTTTCCTTCTGAATCATCACTATAAACTTCGTATCCAGTTAAATTGTTATCTTCAACCGCTCTTCTAGATGTTGCAAATCCACTCTCAAGTGCTACAACTCCAGCCATAAAAAATGCATTTACTCCATATTTATTTTCAGCTTCTACAAATGCATCTGATAAATGTACCATAGTTTTAGCTCCTACTGTATTAAGTAAAACAGATTTCATTTCATCATTATTTATTCCACTTGGTATTGTTATATTCTTTCTAATATAATTTACATTTGAAATTCGCACTTCTTCTTTGTTATAGTCCATAAGTTTTTTTATATCTTTTTCATATTTTACTGCTGATTCATTGATATTCTCAGTTTTAATTTCTTCATCTACTTTGTCTAATTTTATTTTTTTTGAGATTTCATTTTTTGATGATAGACTAAACCCCAACATCATGGATGATAGGCATATTAAAATAATTATTTTTTTGTATATATTCATGTTTATCTATCCCCTCATAAATTTTTTATATACCTATAAAAATTCAATCTTTTGCTTTTAATTACCTCTTCGCAATTTTTTTCATTAAATACGTTTTATATACATATTTGTATATATTTTAATATTTTGGTTTTATTTACAATATTATTATGTAAATTTTTTTTGATTTAATTCATATAATTTTAACTTTTTAGGTTTTATATTGATTTATAAAGGTTATACTACTATTACAACTTAATAGAAAATATGATGTCAAAATAAATAGGTAGGTAAAATTCTATGTTAACTTTACTTGGTTTAATTTGACTATCAATATTCATAGTTTTTTCCATGTTACCTCATAGATTGAAGCTTATATTTTCTATGGGTTTATCTATAATATCAAAAAGTGTATGTTTAGCTTTCTTGATATTAATACTATTGTCTAGTTATAATCTTTTGATTTGAAGTTTATCTAGATAATAAAAAAAGCGACAATTTAAATTGTCGCCTTTTTTTATACCATTTTATTTCTTATAATATTATCAATAACTATATCTAAAGTTAAATTGTTGGTATCTATATCTTCTAACTCCAATATATAGTCTTCAAATTCAACTTCAACAAATCTATCTGATTTATTTTCTTTATTTATATAGTCTATAACTTTGAATTCTTTTATTTCATCTTCTAAATATTCTTTAAGCTCATTATATTCTTCTTCACTTATTTTATTTTTATTACATTTACAATTTGGGCATCCCATAGTAATTTCTCCTTTTTTATAATTCATCTAGATTTAAAGTTAATTGTTCAAATAAAATTCCATCTTCTGAACTTTTATTTACCTTTTTATCATCTTCTATTATATTCATCTTTATAAGTAGTTTTTTTAAAGATGACACATTGTCTATAGATATACTTTCATTATTAACAATCATAGCATATCCTACCCCAGTTTTTTTAATAACTAATCCTGAATTTTCCATCTTTATAGATAAAACTTTAGAATTTATATATTCAACAGAAAAAGTATTTCTTTTCTTAGAAAATAATTCAATTAAATTGTCTCTTTTCAATTTTTCTTTTTTTGACTTTGGTCTTTTTTCTATAGCTCCTACTTTAACAAGCAACGGCTCTAAAGACTTTAAATCATTTAAAAATATAGGTCCACCTTTCATATTTAAGCAGAATCCTTTACTTGAAGCTTCAATTTTTACATCTTTATCTTTTATATATATATATGTTATCTTACCATTTTCGTATTTAATTTCATATGGTCTATCAATTTTACATAATACATTAGTGATTTTATTTGGCAAATACATACAAAATCCTCTTTTATTTTATTTTTTTACTTAAAATATATCATTTATTTCAACTTATTACAATAGATAAAAATAGACTACTTAGAATAAGTAGCCTATTTTATTTATTTTATATAATTTTCTTTTACTTCTAAATAGAAGTTTGTCATTGTTATTTGATAATATGGAACATACCATAATAATCCTATTCCAAATGTTAACATACATAATATTAACCATCCTATAAAGCTTAACTGTAATATGAAAAAATTCATTTTGTATCCTTTCATCATTTCAACACTTTGCTTTATACATTCTATTGATGGTTTTTGGGGATTTTCAGCTAATATATAATTTGCTTGAGAAAACATAATTCCAACTATAATACCTGGTATTATAAATAAAAATGTTCCTATAAATACACAAATACCCATGATAGCATTCATAATTAATGCTTTTATAAATACATCAAACCCTGAAAATAAGTCATTAAATTGAGTAGTAGGGTCTTTTGCTGCTAATTTCAAAGTAAATCTACTCATACCTACTTGTATAGATCCATAAACTAATAATCCTACTATATTTAAAGCTATTCCTATTCCTGAACCATCAGTTGAGTTTGTAAGTTTCACATTAATTAATTGATATATAGCTGAGTAACAAATAAATACTAATATAGCTAATAGCCATTTTCCTTTTAATTGATCTTTAGCTTTGTTTTTTAATTCTGCTCTTGAAAACATATAAGTCCTCCATATTTAATTTTGATTTATGTATCTATATATACCTATTTAATAAGTTTTCTAAACATTTTTTTACATTTTATACCTATTAATAAATAAGTAAATCTATATTTATACTTATTATTAGTAAAGTTTAACTAGATAATACCTATATTGATTTAAATTTCATCTTCACTTTGTATATAGTATAAACTATAAAAATATCCTTTTAGTTTTACCAATTCATCAAAGCTACCTTTTTCTATTACAGACCCATCTTTCATTACTATAATTTCATCATAATCAACCAATATACTTTTTATAAGCTTATGAGTTACTACTATCATAGTCAAATCATCTAATCCAAGTAAAGATTTTTCTAAACTATATGCTGTTTCATTATCAAGTGCCGATGTAGATTCATCTAAAATAAGTATTTTGGTATTGTTTATTAAAGCTCTAGCTATTGCTATTCTTTGTTTCTCTCCTCCAGATAACTTATTTCCATTTTCTCCAACTAATGAATCTATTCCATCTTCTAATCTTTTTACTAATCCAATAATACCAGCTCTTTCACAACTTTTTAAAACCTCTTCATCACTATGATTTGAAAACAATCTTATATTTTCTTTTATAGAATCATCAAACATGAATACATTTTGTTGTATTATAGATATAATCTTGTATAAATCATCACTATAAATATTTTTTAAATCTATATTATCTATACTAATATTTCCTCTATAATCAGTATAATATCTCATAAGTAATTTTATTAATGTACTTTTTCCACATCCACTTTCCCCTACTATAGCGTACTTTTTATTTTTTTCAAAAGTTAAGTTTATGTTTTTTAAGGCTTTTCGTTCTGGGGTATATGAAAATTCGAGATTTTTTATTTCTACAACTTTATTAAAATCTTTTAAGTTTTCATTTTCAGTATCTTTATTTGAAATATATAGTATATCTTCTATTTTATTACCTATTAAAGATACTGATTTCATCTGGTTTATTAATGATATACTAGTTTTTACTGGCCCTACTATATGAGTGCTTAGTTGTATAATTATAATTGCAGTTCCAACTGTTATACTCTCTTTATACATTAAATATCCGCCTAGTATCAATACCCCTAAGTATATAGTTACACTAAAAGATAAAGAAAATCCTTTTATAATTGCTTCTAGTATAGAACATCTTCTTTTTGCATTTTCAACATTTATAGAACTTTCCATAAATAATCTATTTATTTTCTTACTTATATTGAAGCCTTTTATAACTTCAAATCCTGAAAATAAATCTTTAGTAACAGATGTTATTTCTTCTAAGTTTTTTGAGTACTCATTTTTCTCAATAACTAACTTTTTTGAAAGTGAATTGGGTATTATAAATCCTAATACGCCAAATATAGCTATAAAAATTACAATATATGGGCTTATGTAAAACAACGCACACAATGATATAGTAAATGATAATAAAGATGATATAACTAAAAATATATTATTCAAAAAGTTGTCTTCAATTAATTTTATGTCATTATATAATACTGATATATACTTTCCACTATTATCTAGAGAAAAATCTTTAATATCTTTACTTATAACCTTATTAAAAATATCACATCTTAAATAGTTAACAGTATTTTTTATATACTTTGACATTACAAGTCCATCAATGTATTCAGTTAAAAACATTACAATTATTAATATCATCGTTGATATAACTATAGGTATAAACTTTTCTACTTGTCCACTTGCAAATATATCTACTATAAACCCCATCATAAAGTCAAAACATATACTTGCTAATGCAACTAATGAAATTGTAAATACTCTTAATATAAATTGTCCTTTATATTCTACTGCATATTTAAAAAGCATTCTCATTTGTATTCCTCCTAAACTCATTTATCTAAGTAATAATAACATAAATAATAGTATTTACAAGTATATTAAGACTCTTGTAAAAAAAAATGTGCTGAGAATTCATCTCAACACATTTTAAATATATTGTATTTTAAGTTTTAGTGGTGCCCGCATCCATCATGAGAACAAGTATGATTGCTTGGGAACTCATTTAGTTTATTAGCTTTAAATAATTCTATATTTTCTTTTATTGTATTTGCTTGTGCTTTAAATACTTTAATTCCCATAGAGTTTAGTTTAACTATAGCTCCTTGGCCTATCCCACCTACTATAACTGCATCTACTACATTTCCTGATAAAGCTTTTATAGGTTGACATTTTCCATGTTCATGTCCTAAATCTCCATTATCTATTTGTGATAATTTATCATTCTCTAAATCATAAACTACAAACATTGGAGCTGATCCAAAATGCCCAAATGGTTTACTTTCTAATCCTTCATTTACTTCTACTGGTACACAAACTTTCATTTTTACTTCTCCCTTCTTTTGCAGCACTTATTAACTGATTTACAGTTTTTGGTACAGTCTGTGCTGATTAATTTCATATTTGAAATTTCTAAAATATTATTACTAACACTTCCTATGGATTTAAAAAAGTCTATACATTCATCAAATACATGTTCATTTACATGATAAAACACATAATAGCCTTCTTTATATCCAGTAATTATTTCAGCTTCTTTTAGAATTTTTATATGTTGCGAAACTGATGAGTCACTTATTCCTAAGTATTTAGATATACCTTTTTGACATATATCTCTATTTGAAACCAGCAAAAGAACTTTAAGTCTGGTTTCATCACTTAATGCTTTAAATATTTTTGCAACTTTATTCATATTTACCTCTTTTGATTAAGTAATTACTTAATTAGATTATAGTATTCTTAATTGTATTTTTCAAGTATATTTGTAATTTTTTTCCTATTAACTAAAAATAATAAAAAAGACTATTTTAAAATTTTTTAAAATAGTCTTTTTTATTATTTTTTAATTATTTATATGCAATTTTAAGTTTTTTATTTTTTGTATCTATATCTTTAATATAAAGAGCAATATTTCTCTTAGCTACTTCTTCATTTATATAGTCCTTCCTGCTCATTTCTACATTGTCCTTGTATATAACTTTTATTGGACTATATAAATCACACCTAATATCTTTTAATATTTCTTTAAATGTATTTATTTTCCACTTTTTAAAATCTTTTTCTATATTGTTAATTACATAGTTTTTATCTGCCTTTTGTATATTGCAATTGTGTAAATCTCTTTGTAATTTATTTATAGTCGAATTATTATTTCCTATATCAAGAATAATAAAATATCCATAATCATATTTACTTCTTATTAACCTTCCATAAGCTTGTTTTGCTTTTATACTTAGCTGCGGATAATTAACATCATCATAGGTCATTTTCTTGAAACTTCTTATGGATGAATATAGAGGGTCATCTAAACTTTTATTAGGAAGCTTATCTAAAATCACACAAGTTAGTCCCTCTCCTTGTATATCTACCCCTTCAAAGCAACTCTTTGAAGCTAGTACTACACATTTTTTACTTAAATCTCTTAAGTGATTAACGGAAGATTTATTTTTGTACAGCTCTATATTATGTACATTTAGCTTATGTAAAAGCTTATCGTACACTTTATCGAGTCTATTTTTACTAGTAAATAGACCTAATACATGCCCATTGCTATTTAGGCATATTTGTTCTATTAATTCTACTGTCTCATCTATAAATTTATCATTTAGTGCGTTATATTTAGGAAAGTTATCCATTGCAAATATTTTAGTTTTACCTTCATAGTCATATATAGATTTTATAGTTTTATCTATAGTATCATGTTTATTTAATCCCAATGTCTTTTTAAAATTATTCATACTATTATTTATATTTAATGTTGCTGATAAAAATATTACCGTATTAACGGAGCTTAAAAACATGCTTTCAAATAATTCCGCTACATCTATAGGGATAACTCGTATATTAAAATATTTGTATTCATGATTTATATCAACTATCCTACAATAGTTATCTATATCTTTTTCTATAAAATTCTCAATTGTAGTTATTATACTATCTATATCTACAACTTTAGCACTAATACTATTAAATAAGTAGCTATCATCTTCGCCTTCTTTTTCACATTCATCTATCATGTAATTTAAACTTTTCAACATTTCTTTCAAGTATATAATTACATTTTTAAACTCTTTTCTAAGATATTCATTTATATTAATTTTATTCTTAATAGCAACTTGATTTAACGGTGGATCTTGTCTATTAACCTCCCAAGAGTGATCATATAAATCTCTTTTTAATGATTTATTACATCCATTTAATATATTGTTTATACTTTCTTTAACTAGAACTATATTTTCTTGTAATCTAGTTCTTATTTTATTGTCTAATTGCAACTTTCCAACAACACTTATATAAAACTTATCCATCGTACTAACATTTTTATGATTTAAATCATTATGAGGATATAAATCATCTACAAGCTTTTCTAGTAATAAACTGTTACATTCTAAAGTAAAAAAGTCATAACTTTTTTCCATTAAGTTGTGTCCTTCATCTACTATTAAATAATCTAGTTGCTTTTGTTCTTTATAAGGCCATTTTGCTAATAATGAATGATTTATAACTGTTATATGTTCTTTCGGTAACTCTTTTATTCTATTTTTATAAAAGCATCTTTCTATACATTTTTCTGGGTAACATATATCTGATTCACATCTTAAGTCGATAATTAAATCATCTATGTCTGTAAATACTTTTTTTACGTCTTGAGATATTTCTTCTATATCACCATATTCCCCTGTTTGTATCAGCCTTTCAATGTATATAAATTTTAATAAATCAACTTTACTTTTAAATACCTTATTTCTTTTATATTCGTCTAATCTCCTATTGCATAAATAGTTATTCTTACCTTTCATACATCCATAGTTTATTTCATCTTCTAGGTTTAAAGATTTTAAAACTGTAGGTATATCTTTATTTATTAATTGCATTTGAAGATTTTTAGTGTCTGTTGAAATAACTACTTTTTTATTATTATATAAGGATTCCATTATTGCAGGTATTAAATATCCTACACTTTTACCTATTCCAGTTGGAGCTTCTATGCACCCTATTTTAGGAATTGATTTATTACTTTGATAAACATCTTTTATAAATTTAGTAAACTCATACTGTCTTGGTCTGAATGTATAGCTAAAGTTTTTCGATGATTCCCAAAGTTCTTTTATTTTTAGTAATTCTTCATAATTATTTTTATATTTTATCAAATCTATATTATGATTATTAGAAAATTTATTATCTATATTTTCATAAACTATATATTTTTCATAATCATGTTTGTTGTCTACCTCTATTAAATATTTACTCCATTCCCATTTTTCTAAGTTTGCAGTTAGAAAGTATTGATCTAAGTTAAAATAAAGTTTATCTAATCTAGTTTCTTCATTTTTAAATAATCTTAAAATCAAAGAATTAATTACTTGTATATTTATCATTACATCATTTAAAGCTCTATTTTGTTTATTTCTATTCAACTTAGTTATATTTTGAGCTAAATAATTCAAATTAAAATCTTTATGATATGGCTCTAAAATCATAGCAAGTTGCATTGAATCTAGAAATTCATTTTTATAATTCTTATCCATAAATATATACTTTCTTAGAAATTCCATTTGAAAGCTAAGTTCATGAATAATAATTGGATAATCTCCTATAAATTCTAATAATTTACTTCTAATTTGATAAACAGTTGGAGCCTTTTCTAAATCTTCTTGTTTTAAATTTTTACAAGATCCAAGTACACTGGCTGGAACTTCTTCAAAAGGTTTTAACAATGTATTAAATTTATATATTTTATCATCTATTATTTTTATAGCTGATATTTCTATTATTTCAGAGGAATTTGGATTTAGCCCACTAGTTATTAGATTTAAATATATTACGTTATTTAGTATGCTTTTCATATCTATCCTCCTGTTTTTTAGTAAGCTAATTATATCACTTTAAATAACTTAAAAAAAGTTTTACAATATAAAAATCCACGCATATATATTATTACATATACCTGGATTTTAATAATTTAATTTATACAGTTATATCATTTACTCCTGCTTTTTCCCAAGCAGCTATCTCTTCTAATCTTTTTATTATAGGCAAATGTTGAGTACACTCTCTTTCACATCTACCACATTTTATACATTCTTTTGCTTGTGATTTGCTGTTCATCGTATAGTTCCAACATTCAAGTCCATAAACTTCTTTTATCATTTGTTCATTAGTTTTTTTAAACATTTGCTTTTCATTATATAAAAGCATATATGCTGGAGTATTTATATCCATAGGACATACTTTACAGTATCCACATCCACTACAAATAGCATTTAAATGTTCTCCTAATTTACTTTTTATATTATTTATATCAATTTCACTATATACTTCATTTTCATCCGCTATCTTACATGCATGGTCTATATCTGAAAAACTTCCAAATCCAATTAGTGATACAGTTATTTGAGGTGCTCCTATATTAAATCTAAGTGCGGCATCTATTGCAGATTCATCTTCTTTAGCTAAAAATGATAATTCATTTTTATGCTTAGGAATAGTACCTCCATTTAATGGGTTCATAGCTACTACTCCATATTTATTATTATATGCATGTTCTACACCTTTCCATCTATAAGGGAAGTTCAATACGTTAATTCCCATAGTTACACCTTCAAATTTATTTTCATCGAGAACTTCTAAAACTTCATCTCCTGGTTGATGAGATGAAAATACTATATGATCTATTAAGCCTTCTTCTTTACATTTTAATAGCCCTTCATATTGTCCACCTTTTTTCATTGCAAGTTCATATTGATCCATTTTTCTAATACACCAAACATGATAAAAATCTATTTTTTCTACACCTAATATCTCTATTGATTTTTTTACTGCATCTATCGCTTTTTGAGCTGTATCATATACTTTGGGTTTACCTTTTGTTGAAACATAAAAATCTTTTTTACCTTCTTTTATCATATCTCTAAAAGCTATACCAAATATTTTTTCACTTCTATCATCACAATATCCAGGTGCTGTATCAAAGTAATTTATTCCCTTTTCGTAAGCATATTTTATCAACTTTGCATTTTCTTCATCACTTTTTTCTAAATCAAATCTTAATCCCCCAAAGCCAACTACTGAAACTTTTTTGCCAGTTTTCCCATACTCCGTATATCTCATTTTTCCCCTCCATATATTATGTATATACTGATTATACTTTAATTTAAACAATATATCTTTATAAATTTTAATAATTTTCAAAATAAAAACACCTTTTTAAAAAGGTGTTTTTATCTGTATATTAAGTTAATTTTAGTGCATCATCCCTATCATAGCACCTATTACATATGGTACTAACCATACACACCAAACAAATATACTAAATTTATGGAATACAACTTGTTTTTCTTTATCATTTTTATAAAGCACCCAAGTAGCCCAAACTGCATGGAATAACATTAATAAAATAGCAAGTGTTCCTGTAATACCATGTATTGTTAATGCAGTTTGTGAAATTCCCATAGTACCTGTTTGAGCAATACTTCTCATCATAAGTGTACCTGTTGTATCACAAACTAAACCTAAATAAAACATTATTAAATGATTTTTCTTTAATACTTTAGCTTTTCTTTCACTAAATACCCCAATTGTATAAAATACTAAAGCTAATGTTATAGCTATAATAGCTGCTATTAATTTAAAACTCATACTGTCTCCTCCTAATTAGTTCGCATGCGAACCATTTTGATATACTTATGATATACCCGCTATTATACTTTGTCAAACATTTATTTTAATTTTTCTTTTATTAAATTTAACGTTACATATATTTCATCTTTTTCTTTATCTGTTAAATTATCAAATAAATTTCCGAAAGTTTCTTCTACTTTAATTCTAAATTCCTTAGCAAACTCTAATCCTTTATTTGAAAATGATATATAAGTATTTCTCTTATCCTCTGGATATTTTACTTTTTTTATATAGTCAGCTTTTTCTAATCTATTTACTATCCCTGATACAGTGCCTTTTGATAAATACATTTCATTACACAATTGAGTTATATTTATTTCTTTGTTATGAGCTACAATTTTGAGTACCATTATTTGTTGATGTGTAAGTCCACTATCTGCTAAACTTTCTTCTATTTTATTCATTACTTTAGAATATACTTCTCTTATTAACATCACTATTTTAAATGAATCATTCATATTTTACCTCCACTATATTTAATATTTTGTAAATCTTATTTTTCTTATAAATACTATTAAATACATTTATTTCTATATTGTAAATAGGTTATAATAAATTATCAAAATAAGTAAAGGAATTTAGTCTATGAATAAATATATTAAGCTTCAAAAAAATATAAATTATAAAAATAAATATACTATCACTCCTAACCTGAATAGTTCATTTATCTTACCCGAAACTATTATACATATAGGTGAAGTTGCTAAAAAATATGATGCAACTATAAAAATAGGTACTAATCAAAAAATTTCTATTATAAATATTAAAGAAGAAAATTTAGATCTTATTATAAAAGACTTAAATATGGATTTGATACCTAAAGGTAAGTATTTACTTACTAATATAACAATATGTACTTCTAATTTTTGTAGAATGTCTAAACACCCAACTATAGGTATTTATATGAAAATCATAAATAATTTTTATAAAATAGAGTTACCAGCTAAAACTAAGGTAGCTATCTCTAGTTGTAAAAATTCATGCGTAAGTGCTTATGTTAAAGATATAGGTATATTAGTAGATAGTAACGGAAAATTTTTTATAATTGCTGGTGGATGTGCTGGAGATAAACCTCAGTGCGGATATCAAATTGCATCTAATTTGAGTGAAAATTTATCATATACAGTGTTTAAAAATATTATAAACTATTATATTGAAAATGCTGAAAAAAATGAAAAACTAAGAAATTTTATAAATAGAGTAGGTCTTGATAATTTTAAATCTATAGTTTTAACTTAAAAAAGATATGGCAAAATAATTGCCATATCTTTTATTTAAGAGAATTTATTCTAATGATATCTAATTCATCTTCTGTAAATACATTATTTGAATAAAGCATTAAATACTCTTCACTCACGCTTGAGTTAAATACAATTAAATCATCTGTATTTATGCTTATATTTACCCCTTTATCAAACAAAGATTTTACTGGATGATTTTTTATATTGTCTATAGCTTTTAAATATAAGTTACTAGTTGGACATATATTTAATCTTATATCTCTTTCTTTTATCATATCTACAACATAATCATCTTCAACTGCTCTAAATCCATGTTGTAATTCATCTAAATTTAAAGTTTCTATTGCATCTTTAATATTGTCAGATCCTAAAAATTCACCTGCATGCGCTTTTAGTTTAAGCCCTTTACTCTTTGCGTAATCATAATAGTTTTTATATCTTTCAAATCCAATTAAATCTTCATCTCCATATAAATCTATAGATTTAAATATATTACTATCTATAAGTGATGGTATTATGTTTTCTAAATTTTCATCAGTTATACTTTTTGCAATTCCTATTTCAGGTCTAAAATCTATATCATTTTTATATTTTTTTACTATATTGTCTATACTATTGAAGAATTCATTTTCATTTTCAAATCTAAGGCTATCATGACAATCTATACTAGCTTCTAATATACTTACTCCATCTTCTATTGCATCTTTTACTGTAGATTCTATAGTCCATAAAAAATCTTTTTTAGTCTTTATATGATTTATATATTCATTAAATATAAAATCATCTAATCCTTTTATTCCATACATATCTTTAGCTGGATTTTTTATTTTCTCATTAGTATATTTATAAATATTATCAAATCTCATGCCTAATCCACCATGATTGTGTAAATCTGATTTGGGTATTGTTTTTAAATTTACTAAATCTTTATTTCTTAAGTAGTCTTTAAATTGTTTGCTATTATTCATCTATATCTCCCTCTCATGTACATCTATTTTTTATTATATCACATTCATTTACCTATTAAAAAACTTGATAGCTTCTAGATTATTACAATCATTTAAATATAATATTATAAAACATTTTCAAATTATTACTTAAAAATCTATTTCCATGTAACATTCGTTACTTAATTAAATTTAAACATAGTGTATAATGTACATATAAATCTAACGTATAGAAGGGAGATTAAGAAATGAAAAGACAAATAATTGAAATAAATCAAGAAAAATGTATAGGGTGTGGATTATGTGCAAATGCATGTCACCAAGGAGCTATTCAAGTTGTAAATGGCAAAGCAAAACTAATGAGCGATTCTTACTGCGACGGACTTGGAATGTGCTTGCCAGCATGCCCAGTTGATGCAATAAAATTAATAGAAAAAGAAACTGAAAAATTTGATCAATCTAGAAAGGGATATGCTCTAAAAAAAGAAAAACAAACATCTGGGTGTCCTGGATCTGCAAGTAAGATATTAAAAACAAGTTCTGGATACGGATGTCAAGGATCAGCTCCTAAAGAAGTAACTACTAATGAATCTCAGTTAAAGCAATGGCCTGTACAGTTAAAACTTGTAAGTCCTGCAGCAGATTTTTGGAATAATACGGATATATTAATAGCAGCAGACTGTTGTGCTTATTCTTACTCAAACTTCCATAATGAATTTATGAAGGGTAAAGTTACAGTTATAGGATGCCCAAAACTTGATGATAATCAATATTATATAGATAAGCTTACAGAAATATTCAAAACAAAAGATATAAACAGTATAACAGTTACAAGAATGTCAGTACCTTGCTGTGGAGGATTGGTTCGTGCCGTAAAAGAAGCTATCTCAAATTCTAATACAAAAGCTTCATATAATGAATTTATAATATCTACAGATGGAAATATAATGTAATAAGAAAAGAGCCTTAGAAATGATTCTAATGGCTCTCTTTTTTTATACTCCCTTAGTTATGTTTATTCCACTATTATTTATTCTATATACAATACTAGTATATAATTATTTTATTTTCTTTCTTGACGAACTTTTTTTATAAGTCGTGACACTAATATGTTTAATTCTACTATTATAGTAGCACTTATAGCTAGCCAATAATAACCTAATCCAATTGCAATCCCTATACCAGCAAGAGTAAACAATGTTGCCCCAGTAGTTAATCCCACTATTTCTTGTGTCTCATCATCGGTTGGTTTCATAAAAATTACTCCCCCACATAAAAATCCTATAGCAGTAATTATATTCGCTATAAGACGAGATGGATCTGCTCCAGATAAGCAATTGGCAGATATAATAGTCAATAAGCAAACTCCAGTTGTAAGATTAGATGTTGTTCCAACTCCTATTTGACTGCTTCTCCTGCAACTTCTTTCCCAACCAACCAAAAAACCTATAAAAGATGCAAGAGCTAATTTCGGTAAATATTCAATTAATAACACTGTCAATCCCCTTCCTTTATGTTTTTTTAATATAAAATCAATTCCGATTTTGCAATATTTTGTAACCTACGAAACAAATCGTTCCTTTCCTTAGATTTTATATTATTTTTAGAAATTATTAAAGCCATCTCATATTTGAGAAGGCTTTAATAACTAGATACATAATTGGTATTAACTGATACCTAAAATGTAAACAATTTATTAAAAAATAATAATTCTATTAGGTATTTATATCTTAGCTTTTTTATGTAAAGTTAAATATATCAATGAAACTAGTAATGATATAGATAATAATCCAAAGAACAACCATTCTTTGTTAATTTGATATATAGATGCTGAAATTACAGGCCCCAGTGCATATCCAAATGATTCAGATGCTCCAACAAATCCAAATACAGCTCCCTTTATTCTATGGTTACTTCCAAACTCTGAAAGAGAACTTTGAAGTGATGCATTTAAGAATGTAGCTCCTAAAAAATATATAATTATAACTATTGTAAACAGGTTTAAGCTTCTTATGAAAGTTAACATCAATAATGTTATATTCATAACTACAAAAGATAAAAACAGTTGTCTTTTATTTCCTATTTTATCACTAACCCAACCTGCTAAAGGAGCCCCTATTCCAAATACAATCAAATATATAGAAACTATAGCCGATGTATATATAGTTGATGCCCCCAAAACATCTTGCCCATAAAAATGTATCATTGCAACTACACACCCATATATGTAATCTCCTAAAAATGCAATAGACCCTAAAACAAAAACCTTATATTCTAATTTATTCTTTTTTATTTCTTTTAATATAGGGGGGCCTTTTTTATCAATTGATTTTTTATTATTTAAACTTACTTTTTTAACCTTGAATATAACGAAAATTAATGTCAATAATATCCCAAAACTAGATAAATAAAATACTAAGTCATAGTTAGAATCTTTTCCTACTATAAAACCTGCTATAGCAGCTCCAATTCCGCCTCCAAGAGTAAATACAGAAGCTGCAAACCCTGTACATTCTCCCCTCTTTTTTTCATCTAATGACCTTGATAATATAGAGAATGTTGCTGGTGCAGCCATTCCTAAAATAGCACCTTGCATTATATATATAATTCCAGCTATATTTTGTTTATTTGTTAAAGTATATGATATTGGAATAAATGTCATAAGCAATAAGGCTAAAATTAAACTTCTCTTATCCCCTAATTTATCCGATACCATTCCAAATGGTATTTGCATAATTGTCTTACTTACCCCATATAAAGACATAATTGTTCCAATCATTACAGTCGCAATTCCTATCGAATCAAAAAAAAGAGGTATTATAGGAATCATAAAGCTATAGCTAATCCCAAATATAAATCTATATATACAAAAGTGTCGTAATTCTTTCTTTTCAAATAGTACATGATTATTTATACTCATTTTTACCTCCTAGAATATTCATGTCTAATATTATTTATTATATGTTCATATTAGTATATTCCAGTAAGTTTCATATTATTTAAGTATACTTTACTTTTTTGGTACAAATACTCAAGAGTTTTAATATCATAATGTATACTAAAAATTTATATGGTGGTGGTATCATGAAGGAAATAGTAAGCGTAAATAACCTCTGTCAAACCTTTTATAGCAAAGAAGGTGAACTTGAAGTTTTAAAAAATATTAATTTTTCACTTAACGAGGGGGAAATATTAACTCTACTTGGTCCTAGTGGATCTGGTAAATCAACTATTTTAAATATATTAACTAGTTTACTAAAGCCTACAAGTGGAGATGTTACTATAAATGGAAAAATTGGATATATGTTTCAAAAAGATCATTTATTAGAGTGGCGAAATATAATGGACAACATAACAATTGGTCTTGAAATTCAAAAAAGTAAATCAGAGAAATCTATTAAGTTTGTTGAAAGATTATTAAAGACATATGATTTATGGGATTTTAGAAATATGTATCCTAAAGAGCTTTCAGGTGGTATGAGACAAAGAGTTGCATTAATTAGGACTTTAGCTGTAAATCCTGATATATTACTCCTAGATGAACCTTTTTCTGCTCTTGATTATCAGACAAGAATCCTTGTTTGTGATGATATATATAAGATAATTAAAAACGAAAACAAGTCAACTATATTAGTTACCCATGATATATCAGAAGCTATATCTATGTCAGATAAAATAGCTGTCCTTTCAAAAAGACCTGCAACTATAAAAAGCACTTACAATATAGATTTAAACCTAACAGAAGATAGAACTCCTCTTAGTTCTCGCAGTGCTCAAAATTTCAAAGATTATTTCAATATATTATGGAAGGAGATTGATTCTAGTGAAACAAAATAATATCTCCAAAGGTCATAATGAGTATTTAAAATCACTAAAAAGAGAAAAACAAACAATAATTTTCTTCCAAATACTTTTATTAGTAGGTTTTATAGCTGTTTGGGAAGTTTTAGCTAGATTAAATATTATAGATGTATTTTTATTTAGTAAACCTAGCGATATATATGCTCTATTTATAAAATATATTCAAAATGGGGAGCTTTTTAAACACGTATTAATATCTTCTTATGAAACAGTTGTTGGTTTGATAGTTGGTACAATACTCGGAATATTAGTAGCAATACTTCTTTGGTGGTCTGAAAAATTATCTAAAATACTTGATCCTTTCTTAGTTGTTCTAAACGCCCTTCCTAAAACTGCCCTAGCTCCTATATTAATAGTTTGGGCTGGTGCTGGAGTAAATGGTATTATAGTTATTGCGATTACAATTTCAGTAGTTGTAACTATACTATCAGCTTATAATTACTTTATAACTGTGGATGAAGACAAAGTAAAAATGTTAAAAAGCTTTGGTGCTAATAAATTTCAAATACTAACTAAGCTAATATTTCCTGCTAATATTGGTAATTTAATAAATTTAACTAAAATAAACATAGGCATGGCTTGGGTTGGAGTTATTGTTGGAGAATTCTTAGTATCTAGATATGGACTTGGCTATTTAATAGTATATGGTGGTCAAGTATTTAAATTAGACTTAGTAATGATGGGAGTTATTGTTTTAGCTTTATGTGCTTTAATTATGTATCAAGCACTAAATATAGTTGAAAAAATATATAGAAAAAAACGATAAAACTAAATATAGCTTTGTATTAAAAATAAAGTGTGTATTCTTCTAAAGAGTGTGATAATTAAATTATCCAATAAGGAAGGTGCACACTTTTTTAGTAAAACACCTTTAATGCTTAATATCTCTTTGGAGAATACTCTCTATGTCTTTTATAAAACTATAATTCGCATCTATTTAGTTAGTTTCTATATTGACAGTTTTGCAATAAAGTTATAATATCAATAGGATTATAGTTTTTTATAATACATAAAAAATTATGTTCATTTTAAAACTGTTAATAAATATAATTTTTTATATTTGTATAAGCATAAAATTAAAATAAAGGATGATAAAAAATGACAGAACAAAATTTAAGCTTGATTGATGAGGTTAAAAGAAGAAGAACCTTTGCAATCATTTCCCATCCCGATGCAGGAAAAACTACATTAACTGAAAAGTTTCTATTATATGGTGGTGCCATTCGTGAAGCAGGATCAGTTAAATCAAGAAGATCTCAAAAACATGCAGTATCTGACTGGATGGAAATTGAAAAACAAAGAGGTATATCAGTTGCATCAAGTGTTCTTCAATTTGAATATAATAACTTTTGTATAAACATACTTGATACTCCAGGGCATCAAGATTTCAGTGAGGACACTTATAGAACTCTTATGGCAGCAGACTGTGCAGTAATGGTTATTGACTCTGCTAAAGGTGTTGAGGACCAGACAAAGAAATTATTCCATGTTTGTAAAATGAGAGGAATACCAATTTTCACTTTCATCAATAAAATGGACCGTCAAGGAAAAGATCCATTTGAATTACTTGAAGATATTGAAAATGTTTTAGGAATTCGTTCTTGTCCAGTAAACTGGCCAGTTGGTTCTGGTAAAGAATTCAAAGGTGTGTTTAACCGTCATAAAAATCAAGTTGAATTATTTGATGATGGTAATCATGGACAATCTATTGCTGAGTCTATAACTGGAGATATATCTGATGAAAAATTTAATACTTTATTAGGTGATGATCTTCATTCAAAATTACTAGAGGATATTGAGCTTTTAGACATTGCTGGAGATAACTTTGATTTAGATAAAATATTAAATGGTGAATTAACACCTGTGTTCTTCGGAAGTGCCCTTACTAACTTTGGTGTAGAACCATTTTTAGAATCATTCCTAGAAATAACACCACCACCAACTCCTCGTAACAGTAACTTAGGTGATATTGACCCTAATTCTGATAACTTTTCAGGATTTATATTTAAAATCCAAGCTAATATGGATAAATCTCATAGAGATAGAATTGCATTCCTTAGAATTTGCTCTGGTAAATTTGAAAAAGGTATGTCAGTAACTCATGTACAAAGAAAGAAAAAGATAAAACTTTCTCAACCTCAACAGTTTGTAGCACAAGATCGTGTTATAATAGATACAGCTTACCCAGGTGATATTATAGGTATACACGATCCAGGGATATTTAATATAGGTGATACATTAAGTGAAAAACAATCAAATTTACAATACACAGGTATACCACAATTTGCACCTGAGTTTTTCGCAAGAGTATCTACAAAAAATGCTCTTAAGAGAAAACAGTTTGTAAAAGGTATTACACAATTATCAGAAGAGGGTGCTATACAGGTATTCAAACAGCCTAATTTTGGTATGGAAGAACTTATTGTAGGAGTAGTTGGAGTTCTTCAGTTTGAAGTTTTAGAATATCGTTTAAAACAAGAATATGGTGTTGATATGATAATGAATACACTACCTTACCGTTATATACGTTGGATTGATGCTGATACTTTCAAATCAGATAAACTTTCAATGACAATGGATACAATACTAGTTGAAGATAAAAATAGTAATCCAGTATTATTATTCCAAAATGAATGGACTATTAGACATCTTCTTGAGAGAAACGAAAATTTAGTTTTAAGAGAAACTTCTTTATAAAAAACAAAGTGTGTATCCTTCCAAAATTTGGATAATTAAATTATCCTAAGGAAAATACACACTTTATTTTTCATACCCTATTAGTTAATATACAGCTATATTTATTTTTATCTTATATAAATTATATATTACAATATCCTACTATCTTATATTCTTCTGGTATTTTATAATCCTTATCTACATTTCCAAGAGTCCATTTTAAATCAAACATAGTCATGTCAATTATTAAACTAAAATACAACATAGCTATTCCAACATCTATTTTACCTTCATATTCACTTGCAAATTCATCTTTTCTAACTGCAAGCATTAGTTTACCTCCATCAATTATAAATCTCCAAGGCTGTCTATTTAATGTAGACGGAGCCATTCTTGCAAAACTAAATGCATCTAATAAGCCTCTTTGCTCTAATATCTCTATAGTTGCATTTTTACCCCATTCATCAATGTATACTATTTTATCTACACCTAATCTATCTGAGTCAGAACTAGATGATTTAGACTTTACAACTTCTCCATACCCTAAAGCTATAATTGCAGTAACTTCTTTATCAGATTCAATTTTAAGTCGTTCTTTAATAATAGAACTATCTTCAAATGTAACCCAGCATGAATCAATTCCTAAGTCTCTAGCTTTTAAAATTAATTTTTCCCCTATATACCCTGAATTTTCTATGTAACCATCACATACATCAGATAAAATAACTATATAATTTGGGGCTTCTATCATATATCCATTATATCCAGCTACTTTATCAAGTTTTTGATAAGCTTCATCTTTGTTATAAACTTTAAAGTCTACTTGTACTTGTGGTAATAATTTTTTAGAACTATTTATATATTCTCTAATTAAGTCAAATTTAACAGCTTCTATTTCTTCATTTTTAAATTCTCTTACTGATCTCTTATTTGATATAAGATTTTTATAATTCATTTCCTCACCCTCCATAAAATACACTTAAATTTATTTATATGTGATAGATACCCTAATTTTTCTTTATGTAAACATTTTCACAATATTCATAAAATTTTTCTAAAATTAAATTGTAATAGCTATATCACAAATCAACCAGATTTTTAATATTATATTATATCTTTAAATTCTAAGGGGATGATTTCATTGTTTAAAAAATTAACAGGATTAATATCATTAATTACAAGTCTCTCTTTATGTTTAGTTGGGTGTACTAGTGATAATTCATCTACTGAACAACCAAAGGAATTGACTAAGTTAACTGTAGCAGAAGTAACACACTCAATATTTTACGCTCCACAATATGCAGCTATAACTCAAGGTTTCTTTGAAGAGGAAGGTATAGATATAGACCTTATAAATACTCAAGGTGCCGATAAAACTATGGCTGCTCTTCTTTCAGGTGAGGCTGATATAGGTCTTATGGGACCTGAAGCTTCTGTTTATGTGTATAATGAAGGAAATTCTAATTATGCTGTAAACTTTGCACAATTAACTCAAAAAGATGGAAGTTTTTTAGTTTCTCGTGAAGAAAATCCTAATTTTTCTTTTAAGGATTTAGAAGGTAAAGAAGTTTTAGGTGGTAGAAAAGGTGGAGTACCTTTAATGACACTAGAGTATGTTCTAAAGCAAAACGGTTTAACTATAGGAACTAATTCTGAAGCTGGCGAAGTTAACGTGCGTACAGATGTTCAATAATCAGTATTATGATGACAGTTAATATATATATAAATTAGGTTAGTTTATATATATATTAACTGTTATGATCTGATTTTTAATAAATAAAATTTTTACTATTACTATTTGTATAGTAGATTAAGGCTTTTAATTTATCTTTTCCATATGTTTTTTATACATTATTTTATTAATTTTTATTTTTTTTAATTTTTCTTTATTTTTAAATTTTGAATAGGCTTTAAAGTATGGCTCTTTTAGTTTCCTATTACTCATTTGTTTTATATATTTACTAATTATGGTAACAAGTTTAAAGTTTTTGTCCTTAATCATTAATTCGTTCCAAAATTCATAGTCTTCAAATATAGACTTTATTTTATTTTTTTGATTATAAAGATCATATTCTCTCAATATATCATCATTTAATTTTCCAAATATATAATTTTCAATACATTTTTTTTTATCCAATTCTATTATATTCTCTATAAAAAAAGCATTTATATTTTCTTTGTTTTTAGATTCTTTTAAAAACCAGATTATATAGTTTAAAGGTATCTCTTTACATGTTATTTTTTCTGTTAATATATATATATCCATAAGTATGTTATTAGATATTTCTTCTAAATTTTCTTCAATTATCTCTCCATGTGCTATAGCATTTCTTAATACAGGAAATTCAAATGCATAGTATGCATATCCATATATATTTTCAGCATTTTGAAGTGTTTTTAACTTATAACTAATTGAATTACCATCACTTTTAATACCTAGAAGATCCATATAGTCATTAAACAAACCTTCAACCTGAAGAATTAATAAATTTATAAAAATAAGATACTCATTGATTTCATAAAACTCTAAACCCTTTTTTATTAGTTTAAATCTTTTTTTCAATTTATAGTTTTCAGAACATTTAACTAAAATACTTTCTTTTATTTTAGTTAGATTTGTTTCTTCATAGAAAAATTTTAGATATTCAGATTTATCATTTTCATATAGTTCACAAGCTTTATATATTTTCCCTGCTACTACAGTTGAAAATGTAAGGTAAACTCTCCAGTTAATATCTTCATATTGATTTATATTGTAATACTTATATTTATCTTTATTAAAATTAACAAATAAATTGCACATTTTATCGCACTGATAAATACATTCTTTTTTTATATTTTCTTCATTAGCATCTTTACTAGCCTCTTTGTATAAATTTGAATTAATTTCAATAAAAAATTTCAATTTTTCTTTTTCATATTTACTTTTAACTTTTCCTAATTTTTCTTCTAAATCCTTTATTTTTTTCTCATAGTTTAACTTTCTCAAATCTGCATCTTTTTTTAATTCTTTATACTTTTCTTTTAATTCACAATTAAATTTTATTTTCTCATAATATACGTACTCATTAAAATTGTAGTTTTGATGAGTATTAAATTTGCAATATTCTTCATATTCATATTTAAGCTTGTTAATATCACTACCAAAAAATTTTAAATATTTTTGGGATATATTTTCTAGATTACTAAAAAATACTTCATTCTTAATCAATTCCATCTTAAATTTTTCAAATAATTTTAAATAACACATTTTTTGTATACTCTCCCTGTTCTCAATTATTATACTCTAATTTTTTGATTAATTTTATAAAAAATAACATTTTATCCTTTTATAAAAAGTTTACCGTTAATCAAAGTAAATTAAAATATAAATCGTTAAATATATTGTTTTAATTTAAAAGTATTAAATTAGTTTTGTTATGATATAAATTCGCAGATTATATCATAATATTGATAATCAAACAAGTTTTTATTGTAAGTTTTTCAAAATATGATATCATTATAAATAAAGATAAAAAAGATTTTAGAGGGTGGTAGTAATGTTACAATATAAATTGATTCATGCTCTAGATGATATATCTGTAAGTCAAATAAAAAAGAAGTTTAAAGAGGAAGAAATTTATTTTTTTACAAATTATATAATTGGAATAAAATATAGCTTTAAGCTTAATAATTACTCAGAGGTTTTAAAAAAGCTAGTTGGAATGAATGTTAAACAATATACTTTTACATCATATCGATTTAAAAAGTTAATTCAATTAGCATTTAAGAAAAACTTATTCTTAGGTAGTATAGAATTCATAGATTTAGTTGACGAAAATATTAATTATGACTATATAAATAAATACATATCTAGTATTAACAATACAATTGATAAAATAAAAAAAGAAACTATTTCTGATGAATTTTTTAAAGAATTAAATTGGGTAATGGTCGAAGACTGTATAGATATAAAATCAATAAGTTTTAAAATTTCTATAGAAGAATATCCTTTTGAATCGACTATACGAATTTTTAACAACGGAGTAATTTATTTGGATAGTGATAAAGTTTTTTCTGAATTAGAAAATCTTATTGCTAAAATAAAGTAAAGGAGATATAGATGTTAAAGAAATGCTTAAAAAAAATTCATAAAAACGCCGCAATTTTAGTAGCTCTATCTCCTATATTAGCTTTTGTATTATTAATATTTTTAAAATTCAACCCTGTGTGGCTTATTCAACATCTAGGAGGAGCTGGTGGAGAAACATTCTATAATTACATAGATTCTAATAAACTGGTTCACACTGTTAACTACACTATAGCTATTGTTATTATAAATACTTGTGCATCTATGTTTGCATTTTCACCTGATATTAATATATCAATTCGAAATAGATCTATGAAAGATGATGTAAGTATTTTAAAAAACCCAAATAATCCTAATCATAAAGCCTCTACATTTTTAATTCAAATAGATGCAGATTATAAAGGTTTGATATGGTATAAGATTATAGAGGTACTTGGAGGCATCATTATTAATATTAAAACTCCAAATTGGGCAGAACCTACGTTAAATAATACACCATGGGATAATAGTGACTATACAAAAGATAATTTTACAAATTTAATTCAGATAGATATAACTAAAGCTTTAAGTAGAAATTTAGAAGATTATAAAGGTGAAGTTTTTGTAGGGGTTGATATTATTACAAATATAACAAGCTTTAATGAAGCACCTATAGAAGTAACTGTTTTGAGTAGAAGTAATAAAAAAATAAAAAGTATAATATTAAACTTTATAATAAATAACGTAATTAGTATAAAATACAAAAATCATAAAATAAGAGTAGACTATTAATTATTACAAAAATTACATCAAGGAGATTTTGAGTTATGGAAAAAATGTCATTTTGGATATTTAAAGAAAGCAGACATATTGATCAATATATTTCTATATTAAACAGTGATAGATTAAATTATATTCAGCAAGGAGATTTAAATAAAATAGTATCCTTAATGAATACAACAGACATAGAAAAAAAGAATGTGAGTTTATTTAACAAAGATATTGAGTACTGCTTTGTAAGATTAAGAACTGAAGATACTTCTGCCAAAGAACATTTTACTGATTTACTAATTTATAGTATAGATGGAAGTAAAGTGAAAATGAATGTTTTCAGAGGGAATACAAATACAACTAATATTATAAGACCATACTTTAACCAACCTCATTGGGGTGAGCTTGGTGATTTTAAAGAAAATAGATTGGAAGTAACTGAAGATTTATTATTTTGGTTATTTAAAATGTATATAGATACAAAAACTATATCATTATCTAAAATAGATGATATTTATATAAATGCTTTAAAAGGATATAGTGGAGTTACAAAAGATAATAACAATAGAGTACGAGGAGAAGGAGAACGAATATCTGAAATTTTAGGAACCCTTGCATTTCTTCTAAATAATGATCCATTAAAAATGTTAAGACCCAAAATATACTTTAAATATGGTAGCGAAAATCATGATATTTTGTTAGAGTTAAAAATGAGTGGTACTATAAAAATAGATTCTAAAAATTATAAAGGTAGTTTTTTAGGTGTATATAGTGATGAAGAATTAGTGGCAATTTTATCTTTATTATGTTCCGAATTTATAATACCTAAACTAATTCAAAGTCATAAAGACGCTTTATTAGATGATAGATGGAATATATCATTAAAAAAAGATTTTCTACAAAGAATCGGAACAGAAATACAAAATAGAGTACAGTTTGAATTAATCAAATTAAATGGAGAAGATACTGAAAATAATGAAGATGACGAAGATGATGAAGATGATGAGTATGATGAAGAATTAGTAGAAGATGATGGAGAATTAGTAGAAGTATAAAAATATATCATATCATAAAATGTTATTTTCAACGAGTTATTATAAAAATTCTTAACTCCAATTAATATTAACAAGTGAAAAAATATAAAAGGAGTATCAATTTGCTTATGATACTCCTTTTATATTTTACTTAATAGTCTCCTAACAATTAATATATTAAATAATTAATCAAGTCTAATATAAACTATTAGATTAACTCTAAAAATTTAGAGTTAACATAACCAAGTCCTTTGTTGCCTTTAAATCCTTCTATACTCATCCATTCATTTAAACAATATTGTAAACTAACTATATCTCCATTTTTAACTTGCCATATTACCTTATTTTCAGTACCTCTATCCCATCTTACATTTAATACATTAGCTATTACCCTAGCTTTTCTTCCAGAATAATGTCCATTTTTAAACTTAGAATCTGAACTTTCTCCTTCCTTCCATATAACTTTATTAAATTTACAAATTCCTTTTGCTATCGCTTTAGCAAATCGATCTTTATTGTTCATTATTAAATTATAATCTTCTTCATTGGTTATAAACCCTAATTCAACTAAACAAGCATCCATATTAGATTCTCTAACAACATGTAGGTTTCCCTCTTTAACTCCTCTATCCTTTGTGTAAAGTCCTACTTTTATTAATTCACCATGTATAGCATCTGCTAAAGCTCTATATTTAAATTTGTAGCAATATGTTTCTAACCCTTTCGCACTAGAATTTCCTGCACTATTACAATGTATTGATACAAAAGAATTAACATCTGACTTATTAGCTTTATTTGTTCTTTCATTTAAAGATACAAATACATCTGTAGTTCTAGTATTTATATTTTCTATATTTTGATTTTCTAAATATTTATTTACTCTATTTGCTATATCTAAAACTATATCCTTTTCTAAACATCTGTGTAATCCTGGAGCTCCTGAGTCGTATCCACCATGTCCTGCATCTATCATATTTTTTTTCATAATTAATTCCCTCTCTTTTCTATTATTTTTTTATTATAAAAAGGCAATAAAAAAAGACTTGAAAAAGTCTGGTTCACTGCCTTTTATTAATCTTAGTTTATTATTTATTTATTGTTTGTTTTATGAGTTGATTTGTAGCTATAGATCCAAAACTACATATTATACCTTGTAATATTGATGTGGCATTTACTCCCATTATTGATATACTAAATCCAACCCCTAAAATTAAAAGTATCCAAGGAATGCTCCAATCTGTCACTTTAGGTGTTTTCTTTAAAAACATTCCCACAACATAAAGAGCAGCTACTAATATAAGCAACTGCTCTGGTACAAATTTAATTAAGTTTTCCATTTTTTAATCCTCCTATTTAAATAATTTATTTTTAATATCTTCAACATCTTCTTTGATGTCTTCGATAACATTAAACTTATTAGCCAATTTATCAACTAATGATGTTAGTTTTTCTTCACGTTCTCTACTTTCTTTTCGTGTATCCCATAAAAGCCATACAAAAAGAGAAGCAAATACTCCTTGGCTTATTACTTGTGTAAATAATTCTTTTTCCATATATGTCCTCACTTAAGCATAAAAATAGAACTAATTAATAGTCCTTAAAAATAGTTATATAATATCTTTTTTGATTGTTTTAGGTTTTAACTCAGTTGAATTCTCATAATTTGAGCCAACTATTTCTTCAAACTGTTCTACTGTAATCTTTTCAGCTTGGACAAATACCCTCATATCATCATCTGTATAAAATCCCATTTCAAAATATCTTTTTATTGTATTGTACCAAAAATCATTCATTATACTAATCCTCCTTTTGCTACCTCTAAAACAAGGTTCGCTAAATCATTTTGTAAATTTTTCAATTCAATATCTTTATTTGCATTATCTAACATGCTTTGTGCATTTTGTTTTTCTAATTCTTTGAGTCTAATATCCTTGTTAGCTGAATCAAGCATTAATTGTGCATTTTGTTGTGATAATCCCTCTAAAGGGGATGGAGGTATTGGAGTAGGTGTTACCTCTAATAACTCAAACATATCTATATCTTCCATAGTGTATAATGATTTAGCTTCTATATTTTCAATTAATTTAAAAGGCTGTTTAAGTTTTAAAAGGTGTTGCCATAACTCTTTATCTATAGTGATATTTTGCCAATCATTGTTTTCAATAGGTGTAAAGTTAAACCCTTTAAACTCTTTAGTGTTAAGGTTGAAGTGTAAAATCATATTCATAATAAATTCTCCTGTCTACTTAATAAGTTAGTCCTATAGCTATCCAATCGAAAGCGTATACTTGGTCATTTGGAACTACCTGTGTTCTTCTATCTAATATGGTATATTTTAAAGAATCATTAGTATAGTGTCTAACCGAAACCTCCCCCCATACAGAGTTCCCCGAATTACAATCTGTTACTGTAGCTACGGCAGAATATAAGGCTTTAAATGCTATAGGAAAAGCAAATGTACCATCTTTTGACCAACCACCTTTAGGAACTATATCTCTATGTCTTCCCCATTGTATAAGTAATCCTGACGGTAGTTTTTGAAATCCACTTTCCCCATATACTCCTACAAAATCCTCTACTTTAGTAAGTTTATGCCAACTTGCCCATACACCTTGCCAGTTTCTAAGTCTAATCCAAATATCTCCAGAACTACTTGTAACTCTTTGAATTAATTCATTAGGTTTACTCAAAACTTCAAGCACGCCATATAAGCCACCACTAACAGGTGCATTTGGAATTGTATTATCATAACCTACTCCATAAACGCCTACTGCAGTAGCATTATTAAAATCACTAGAACTACCAATATTGCCTCTATTATACTGTAAGTATTTACTATCATGATCATGACTAGATGGTGGAAAGGAACCAGGTTTACCTGATATATTATTCCAATTTACACTATCAGCAATTTTAGCACTAGATGCTTTATCATTTTTACCTAAAAATCTACTATTAGCTTCACTCTCTGTATAATACCTATCATCATGCGAATGTGATGAAGGTGGAAATGTATTAGGTTTTTCTGTAATATCACTCCATCCTGGTTTATTATCAGTATTGAACACCTTAGTCCACATCGGATTATAAGAACTACCATTATTTACATATTCCAACTGACAATTTAAAAGACACCCATTATGACCACTTGTAGATGGCGTAGTTATTCTTATAGTATATTGACTACTTCCATCTGTAGTACTACTAATAACCTCTACTACACTTCCAGCTAAATGTACTAAGCCTCCACACCCTGTATCATGTATATACTGATTATTAGCATAAGACCAAGTACCTCTACCTACCCAATAACCTACCGTAAATGCTCCTAAATTTTTAAGTAATTCTATAAATTGTACAGTAGTAATTGATCCATCATTACCACCAAAAGTAACATTTCTAATATATCTTCCATATCTATCATCATGATTATGAGTACTAGGAGGATATGTATCAGGCCTATCATTTATCTCATTCCATGTTGGTTTATTATTTTCTGAGTAGAATTTCTGCCAATTTCTCCATGTTGAACTATTTTTAAATCTTGTATAAATATTACTATTTGCATCTGTATATCTTTGTAAGCACTCTACTCCTGATGTATATTCATACACTTCAAGTTCACCATAAGTACTACATCCTGAAGGGCCATTTTTAAAAGGTTGAGGATTAGCTACTTTATAGATACCTGTCTTAGTACATAAATTAAAGTCTGTTACTATTCCTAAATCTTTATTAACATACCTATCATCATGATTATGATTGCTAGGTGGAAAAGAGTTAGGTTTATTTTGAACATCATTCCATGTTGGTTTATTAGATTCACTATATATTTTTGACCAAGAAGTCCATGAATTGCTACCACTGTTATAAAATCTATTCCACACATTGTTATTTATATCTGTAAACCTTTGTGTACGATGTTTATCTCTTGCTATAACCTCTAATACCCCATATACATGCCCCTCTTGAGGTGAGTTTTCGAAATCACCAGATACATGGTATATTCCTTGTGTTTTTGCATTATTAAAATCAGTGCTAATACCATCTATATAAGTTCTAAAATATCTACTGTCACCTTCATTTATATTTAATAGTTTTTGCCAAGGAGTCCAGCTTGTAGCAGAATCATTTAATGAACATCTAGTATATACTTCATTAACCCCATCTGTATAAAATACTTGAGTAATCCATTTGCCAGAATTATCCCATTGGTATACAACTAATCTCCCATACTTACCACTATTAGGTGAATTTGGAGTATTAGGAAGTACTACATAGTTACCTCCTGTACAGATAGTATTTAAATCTGTAGTTGCTGATAGTCTTTTAGGTACTTTAAAAACTACATCTGATTTTTCTGATTTCCCATCAATTTTTTTGTTTTGTTCTTTTAAAGTTTTATCATATTCAGTTTTAAAATCAGTATGATTTTTGTTATTGTCTTTTACATTTTGCTCTATTCTGTTCATATCTTCTGGCATTACTGTTTCTGTAAGTTGCCAATTTGTTTTATAAGAACTCATTAATTAACTCCTTCCTCGATATTTATTACATGTTTAAGCTCTATATCTTCTATAATTGGAACATATAGATCTATAGAAGTTAGTAATTGATTATCCGATGTATAAACATCTACTTTTGTTATTTCATTTAATCCAAAACTAGTTAAAACTGCATATTCTAAAGTTAGTTTTCCATTAACAATATCTTTTTTTATAAAGTCATTTATAACTTTTACATTGTTTAACTTTACATATCCAAGCTTACTTAGTGCAAATTCTCTTAGTTCATCTAAAAAATACTTTTGTATAGAGTTAGTTTCTTTCAACTTTATAGCTCCTTTCTCATGCAGTGATTTAAATGGCAAAGTTCCTAATCTCCAGGTTGACCCCAATCTATAGTTGTATTCCCTTTGTGCTAGAGTTATTTCTTCATTAACTAATATTTTTTCATCAATAAAAGGTTTATTTATAAATACAATATTAGCTGGCTTCATTTTGTTTATTGTTATGTAAGTTTCATTAAACCAGGTTTGGTTTAATATTTTTGATTCAACATAAAGTGTAAACTTACCAGGATCAACAAAGATGTTATAGTTTCCTTTACCTATTAATTCATCTAGCTTTTGTTTTAGAGCTCTTAAAGTGAAAGGCATATTCATAGCTAATCTATTTAGTATCCTTTGTCTTCTAAAGTTTAATTCTTTATCATCTCCATCAACTATTCTTAACAATGTTTCATACCTTTTTAGAGTTTCTTTATCTGCAGTTATAACATATTCATTTTTTATAGCTTTATCAAATTCATTATTTAGGTTTTCAAATAAATCATTTTCAACTTTGACTAATGTATCTACTTCTAATATGTCATTATAAAGAGTTGGAAAATATGGTTTTATATTTATCATAATAAAACCACCTCAGCTAGTTTAGGTAATTGTTGAATCTCTCCATTTTGAGTTAACTGTAAGTCATTTGGTTTTCCATTTATTTTTATGTCTGTTACATTGGCTACTCCAACAACTTTTAAAATAGACATTGTAATTTGAGATATATAAACAGATAACTCATATCTATTCATATCATCAGCAATTCCCCAATGCTTTCTTAAGCTTTTAAGGTACTCATTTATAGACTTCTTAACTTCTTCTTTAACTTGGTCTATTACATAGCCTGTAATTAAGTGTATTTTAGCTTCTATAGTTACTTCTACTACTTGAGGTGTTGTTATAGTAACTACATGACCAACAGGTGCTAAACCTAATCCTGTACCTTCATTTTCTATAGGATCTATTATATTTTTAACTTTCTTTATCAAATCTTCTGAAACTGCATTAAATTCAGTATCAATAATACTACATTTAACCGTTCCTCCACCGTTCCAGGTTGGATATATTTGAACTTCTCCAATGCCATCAATTTTACGTATTTCTTCATCGTATTGAGCTACATTTCCACCAAACGGTCTTTGATTAACTTCTAATATAAATCTATCTTTTAACTCTTCATCAGTTTCCTCATCTCTTGCAGGAACTAAAAGAGTAGTTAGTTTACATGATTTAAGGTTATTTATATGAGTTATAGGTAATAGATCTCCTATATATACATTTCCTATAGTTCCAATAGTTTCACATTCTAATATATATTCACCTGGAACAATTTGATTTTTTTCATTTTTAAATACATCAATAACCTTATATGTTAAAGGTGTCTCTTCGTTAATAGTAGAAAATCTACTGCCTACTTGAACTGTAGCTGGTGTACCATCTTGAAATGTACATATAGCCTTTTTCTTAGCGTATGTGGCTTTATATCTAGTTAACCCTTGTTCTATTACCTTATTGTCTAAATATTCGCCGTAACTGGTTGTAACAAAGGAATTTAATAATACTTGTTTTAGTTCCATATACATTTCTGCTAATTGATAGCATGCAGGAGCTAATGCATCATAAATAATAGAGCCTTGTCTTTTATCAATATCATCTGGAACTTTATCTAAGGCACTTTGTATTAAGTTTTCAAATGTATATTTTTCTAAATACTGTCCTAAACTCATATCTTCACCACGCTTTCAAAATCTATATTTCCAAAAATAGAATTAATCTTAAATTCAATTTTAAAATTATCTTTCACATCATCAATTACATTAAAACTTTCTATAGCTAAGATTCTTTCATCTGCTAATAAAGCATCTTTAATAGTTCTTTCTATATCTGTTTTTACAAAATCTTTTGCTTTACCTATAAATCCAGCTATTTCAACTCCATAATCTGCATTATAAATTACATTTTCAAATCGTTCAGTTTGTAAAATTTTAAATACTGCTTGTTTAATAGATTCCAATTCATCTATGTTTTTCGTTATTCTTCCGTTAAAAGTATCTAATTTATAAGTTTTACTACTTTGAATGGAGTTTTCTAAATTACTTACAACAAAATTAAATTTAGGAATCATTTTTTCATTTCTCCTCTATCAAGTACATAAAATTGTTGTCCATTAGAAACTCTTAAAAGTAGAACTTTATCACCTTGTTTTAATTTATCAAATATAATAGTTCCATTTTTATCTTTAAATTCTCTACAAAAAGGCGAAAGTATTAAAAAGTCCGAATCAATTTGGAATCTATTTTCTACTAAAATAGTTAATGGATCTTCCTTTGTTACTTCTCCTGGTACAAGATCTGTTAATGTATTTTCTGGAATAGCATGTCTTGCCCCTTGTTTAATTAACCTAACAAGTTTTTCTCCTGCCATTTTTATATCACCTCAACTTCTAAGCTCATTGTATGCTCGTTATTTTTAATCTTATGGGAAACACTAAGAACTACTACATACTTATTAAAGGGTATATCTTTTTCTAAATCTCCTATAACTAAAACAACACCACATCCAGCCTTAACTCTAAAATCTCCTATACATTCAAGTTTTAGAGATTTCTTAGGCTTGTTGTAGTGTTTTAACAACATTGTAGCTCTTTCTTTTATCTGAGCTTCATTTAATTTTTCATCTACTTTATCAAAGAATTGTAATATACCCCATTTATTTATATTGTTGCTATCCTTAACTATATAAATTTCTCTTTTTTTAGTTTCTTTATTTTCCTTAACAAGTTTAACCTGGTTATAGGTTTCATCATCAATACTAGTTTCAAAATCATAACCTGTTAGTAAACTTGCGTCTCCTATAGCTAAATTTGTTTTTTCTTCCCATACATTTAAATGCTCTAAGGTTCCAAAATTATCTCTCATAAAGAACCAATCTCCAGTATCAATAAAAGTTTGGTCAAAGGCTCTTTGTATAATTTCAGCAAGATTTTTATTATCTTCAATCCTTGAAGGTAATACATAGTTACTAGAGAATTTAATATTAGATTTTATATTATAATCATTGCAAATTTTACTAAATATTTGACTACAAGTAAGTCCTTTTAATACATAAGTATCCTTATATTTTAAATATCTTAATTGATCATAAGCAGTTATTTTAATTTCATGCTTTTCACTCTTTCCAATTTTAAAGATATATCCAAAAAATAGATTAGTATTATTTATTTTTAAAGATACTGGACTTCCTTCACTTATATAATTTTCATTTAAAATATTTTGTATAGTGAAAGTAAGTTTACCAGGATTATCTTGTATTTCTTGACTAAATTCTATATCAGATATTAAATCAGACACATCATAAGCTTTACCAGTATTAGTATTTTGAACTATCATTTCTATATTCATTTATATCACCTTTACTGATTCTTTTGTTACCCATCCCATCCAACCACCATTCATTTCAGTTACATGATAAGGATACTTTCTACCATCTGTTTTAACAAAGTTTATTTTACCTTTATAATTTCTAAGAGTCATTCCTGGCCCTCTTCCCCAACTATCTCTATGTAGCCTACCATTTACTATGACAGTACAACCTGGAGTTACTTTACCTGAAGAATTTTCTCTATTGTTTGAGGTCTCTCTATGAGGTCTGTTACTACCGTAATCTGATATTTTTACTTCTTTTACTCTTACTTCTCTAAACTCTTTAAGGCTTATTGTAAAATTAACATCATTAGATCCATATTTATAACCATATTCAAAACTTTCGATTAAAGCCATAAAGTTTATACCAGTATCACTAACTATAAATCTAATTGGTTTTTTATCTTTTCTAACTTTTTCAATAAAATCAATATAGTATCTAGGGCCTTCAAATTGATTTTTAGTTTTTATAAATGGATAGATATTATTTTCTGGTAAAAAACTTTCAAACTCTACTGTAGAAAGCTTCATATCTCTAGCTATATTAACTTCTCCTAGTTTTACTACTTCTTTAGTTTCATTGTTTCCTTCTGTCTTTACTTTTAGTTCTTCTGGGTTTACAGGGAATTGAATTAACAATCCCCTATATTCCATAAAAATTCCTATAGACATCTTATTACTATGCCCCCTCTACTATAGTATTAGATAGAGCTTCTTCAGTCATATCTTCTATAGCTGATATAATTTTGTTAATATCGGCCGTTTCTGTTACTGGTCCTGTAAATTCTACTTTCATATTAGGTCTTAATGTAGTGTACTTATTTATAAATTCAGTTTTAGCTACATCTTTTAATAATTTAATATCTTCATCAGTTATTGCAACATCATCTTCTATTTTTCCTATCTTATCTAAATTTCCACCATTAAGCTTGTCTGATAAACCTTTTGGCATTTTACCACTTCCACCAGAACCTTTACCTTTTCCTTTATCTCCTAATCCACTAGGCATACTAGGCATTCCTGATGGTTTAAACATTCCCTTACCTTTGTCCATCCCAAAACCTTTAGGCATACTTGGCATTTTAAACTTATTAGCTAGACTACCTAATATACTTCCTTTACTACCTCCTCCAAAAGAACTAGCAAATTTATGACCTACAGAAAATCCAGAGTTATAAGATTTACCAAGACTTTTATAACTTTTAACACTGGATTTCTTAACTCCTCTTTTTGCTGATACATCGGCTTTAGCAGAATCAATCGCAGCTTTTATGTTATCTAAGTTTCCAACTATGTTAACTTCAACACCTGGTATCATATTTACTAAGTCTTGTAAACTTTGAGCAACCCATCTAACTTTATCAACTATGTAAGTTGCCATATCTAAAAATAACATTTGAATTGCTCCTATTGGATCTATAAATAAATTAGATAAAAAGTTAGCTAACATTGAAAATTGATTATATATAGGAAGAATTACAACGTTATATATAACTGCCATCAACATAAAAAATAATCCTACAACAAATCCAATAACATCGGCAGCTGTTACTCCAAGTTGAATCAATACAAATATTAAAATACCAACAGCAATAGCTACTAATAATATAGGCCAATTTAAAGCCAACCAAGCAACAAATTGGGCTATTAATGGTGGAATCATTGCCCATAAAGATACAATAACACCCCATATATTAGCCATAATCAGAGGAAGTGTAGCAAGCATTTGGAATGCAGTTATTAAATATGGTAATAGCCAAAAAGTTACTATAGCTGCTCCAATTGCATAAATTAAAGGTGTCATTGAAGATAGCATATTCCATAAAAATGAAATAACATTAGATATATATCCTATTATAGTACTTATTACTCCAACAACATCAATGCCTAATAAGTTCAATACATATACAATAGCCATAATTGTCGCAATAATAGTTACAAATGGCAAATTCGCTAAAGCCCAAGCCTTAGCTATTTGAAATGCAGCAATAATTGACTGTGCCTTTAACCATAAAAAAGCTATACCTAGTCCAATTATTACAGGTTCAATAAATTCAAAATTTTGTTTAAGCCACATTATTCCACTACTAATTATCTCTAGTGCATATACTCCTATACTAGCCATAGTAACAAGTGCATTTGATATACTATCAAAGAAAACTGTTCCTCCTGAACTATTGAGCCATTGACTAAACCTTGCTGCTACAGGCTCCATTGTATTCATAAAGTTATTTTTCAATATAGTCATCTTTTGCCCAAATGTCATAGGTATTGTGGCAAATTGTTTATTTACATCTTTTGAAGCATCTGTCATAGCCTTTTTGATTATATCTGCAGTTATAGCTCCTTCTGAAGATAACTCTTTAAGCTCACCTTTTGATTTACCCATAGATTTTGCAATTGCATCGGCAAGCATTGGAGCATTTTCCATTATGGATTTAAATTCATCTCCCTGGAGCTTTCCTGCACCCATAGCTTGAGTTAATTGATACATAGCTGCACTTGCTTCTTGTCCACTAGTTCCTGATATAGCAAACATCTTATTTAAAGTTTCAACAAATCCTATAGCTTCATCATTTGTTTTAAATTGATCTCCTGCAAGCATATTTAATTTTGTTACTGCTGCAGTAGTATCTTTATAACTAGACCGAGCTCTATTAGCACTTGCTAATATCTTATCTTGTAATTGGTTTGTAGTTTGCATTCCATCATTAATCATACTTACTCTAGCTTGCATTAAAGACATAGTATCTAGATAATTTGTAGCTGAGCTAACAAGTTGTGCTCCTTGTTGAACTAATCCAACTGCAGCATATGCATTCATAAACCCCATTCCACCACCAGAACGTAATTTATTAGTAGCATTTCCTAATGAAGAAGTTTCTTGATTAGCTTTTCTCATGTCATTTTGATATTTTATTAATGCATTATCAGCTTTTCTAATTGCTTTTTCAGCACGAGTAAACTCTCTAGCTCCAACACCTGCTCTAGATGAAGCATTAACCTTTCGCATAACTTTTAAGGTAGCTTCCATGGCTCTATTCATTTTATTAAAAACAGGGGTAACTCTATCTTGCATAGTAATTGCATTTCGTATAGTTGCCATAGATGCTACCTCCTTTTCATTTTTGCTTGTGATTTCTTTTCTTCTTTTATTCTTTCATCAATCATTTCAATGACCAATGCTTTTTCACTAAGAGAGAGATTTGTAAACTTACTAGGTTCCCAATGAAACTTATGTAAGCAGTAATATGCATACATAGTCTCTCCATCTCCCTCTTTAATTAGTTTTTTGCTTCTTCTCTAAGAGATTCTAAATCTTTATCAAATCCAGATAAGGCACTTATTTCCTCTACTAAAGTTGCTACTTCGCCTGCTAATAAAACTTTATTTAATAATTGCTCTGGTGTCATACATCCAGCTTTTTTAATTGATTCTGCATCTCTAAAATTAGGATCTACAGTATAATTTATAACAAGTTGTTCATTAAACATCTTACTATCAAAATTGACCTTACCTTTTTTACCAACCTTAGTACATTGTTTTTGTAAATCAGAGAAATCATCTGGTGATACTGCTTTTATTTTAAACTTTAATATTTCATCTCCATCTTTAAATCTATCTGAAACTATTATCTCTTCTGTTAAGTTTTCTGTTGGGTTACTAACTAAAAAATCCATTAATTTTGACATATATATTACCTCTTTCTTTTATAATTATTTTTAAAATTAAAAAAGCCAACCTATAAATAAGTTAGCTTTTATCTCTTTTTCTACTATTACTATTTTTATTTTAAATAAGATAATTCTTTAAACTCTTCTAATATTTCTGCATCATCAAAAGTAAAGTCCATATCCTCTTCTAATGAATCATCATCAATATCTAGTTTGGCTAATACAGTTGTATCTATATTACAGTTATATAATGCTGTTGTTTGTTTTCCTGCTGCACTTGTAGGATCTTCATTTGTAACTATCATATCAAAGTAAACATCCTTACCTGTCTTGATATATTCAACTGCTAATTTCCTAAATAATGAGCTTACATAATGAACAGTCATCTCACCTGAGCCACTCCATCCAGTTGTTTTATGTTGAGTTGCTCTTGCTCCAATAACTTGAATTTCTGATTTGTTTTTTTCCATTGTGGCTTCAAGTGATTTTATATTAAATAATTTATGAATTTCTCCATTTATATTTATTTGTGCAAATCCTTCTTTACCGCAAATCGTATCATTTGCTTTTAAGTATGCCATAGTTTGTCTCCTCCTATCCTACTGAAACAGTCATATATAGTTTTTCCATTGCATCTATAGGTTTTACTCCTACATCAACTAAAACTGTATCTATTTCATTTCCTTGTGAAACTGCTATATCTTCATTTTTAAAGTCATCTATAGCACCTAATTTATTTAACTCTTTAAAATAAGCAATAATATCTGATTTAAATGAAGTTCTTCCATTTTCATTATTATTTACCTTACCTAAATAAGTTTGTTCAAACATATTTTTTATAGAGTTATTTATATCATCTAAAGTTCTAATAACCCTGTTTTTACAGAAGTCTTTAGATTTAATAGCTGAGAAATCAGTATATGTATTTATATCAGTTTCAACTACAACACTTTCATCTTGTCTAAAACTAATTATAAATTTTCCTTTATTGATACCTTCTTTTATCTCATCATCTGTTTTTGGATTTATAATTTCAATAGCTCCTGGAATAACACTATATGTATTTGATTGGTTTAAAGCAGCACCTGCAGTTAATCCAGTTACATAACCAACGAATCCATTTACATCTATAACTTCATCTTTAGTTTTATATCCTTGATCTATTGATATAACGCCCTCGTAATTAGCTTCAGAGTAATCATTTAAAATACATTGAACCTTTTTACCTTTATCTTCTCTACATTGCTTAATAAAAGATATCACCTTTTCTTTTACTGAACTATCCGTTGTATAAACTCCCATAGTATTAAATACTTTATTATTGATAAGTTCTAAGTATTTAGAGTAATTATCAGGGGATATAGTTCCATTTGAACCATCTGTAAGCTTAATTCCAGCATTAGCTACTAACTTACCTTCTCCTGCAAAGTCTACCCAGTCATTGTCTATTAAATCTTCAGCGTTTATAGCGATTTGAGTATCTACTGTTTTTGTATCTAATAAAGTAGTAACTTCAAATTTTTCACCAGTTAACTCTTTTATAATTATAGATAGTCTATTACCTACTGTTCCTGGATATTTTGCAACAATATTTAATGGAGCTATAGTTGCTGTTGCTTTTTGTCCATTAGTATCTAATCTAAAAGCTATACACTTATAGCTATTTTTCAGACATTCTTTTATTGCTACAACTTCATTTTCATATCCATAGTATCCTAATTTATCTAATATTTTTCCATCAGATAAATCAGAACTATTTATATCTATTAATTTATTTGCTGGACCCCATCCAAGAGGTAAAGGTATAGTAGATATACCTCTTATTCCAACTTTACCAGAAGGTTTAGAAACACTTTTAAAGTTAATATACGCTCCTGGTCTTATTTTATTTTGACTTATGAAAGTACCACCAGCCATTATTTAACACCCCCATTTATATTTATTTCATTCATATTAATGTCATTATCATCTGATTTGAATACTCTTATCTTGTAAGGTATAAACATCTGTAAAACGCCATCTTGAACTTCATAAGTTATTTCTCTTATTGGTCTTAATATGAGTTTTTCATTCTTTATTTCACTTAATATATCTAATAATTTAAATGCTACCTCATCTATTTCAGGCCTAGTATATTCACTATGAAATCTTATATTTATAAGATGTTCTCTATTGAATATTTCTTTAGTAGCTTTACTTTGTGATGAATTCAAATTAAAGACAAAAAAACAAGGTTTCTTTAAACCTTGTAGTTTCTTATCTTTATATATTTGAGTATCATTAAAATTATCTTTTAACGTTCTTGTAATTGTACTTACTATAGTATTTGATTTAATTTCAATCATTTAATTAACTCCTAAGCTAGCCATAAATTTAATAAATTCTCTATCAAACCTTTTAGGAATATTTCTTTCAACTTCTTCAATTGAAATTGTAGCCATATAATATCCTTCTACCCATCCTTCTCTATCTCTTGTTGCATGTCCATTTTCAACATAACTAGCGTAATCTTTACTGTTATATAAATAAACTACTAAATTTTCACCTTGTCTAATAACTCTGGTAATCTCCCAATTCCGTCTTAGTTCTCCTGTATCAACTGGAGTTCTTTTTTTAGTTTTGGCTAATACTTCCATAGCATTTTTAGTTAAAAATTCAAATAAAAATTTATTAAATTCAATAGTTGCTTTTTGAAAGTTTTTAACATATGTTTCTAACTCGCTAAAATCTGTACTCATTACGCTTGACCTTCCTCTATTAATATAAATTCTTGATTTATATCATATTTAATTGGTTTACCTGCAATTCCTTGTATCTTTTGTTGAGCTTTTCCATCTAAAATTAATTCAGCAACTATATGATCTCCCTTTAATACTTCTTCATCTGGAGAACAAAATATTTTAAATTTTGTAATCTCTTTATTTATGTCATCTATATTTAGGTTATGAGTATCCTCTTTAACTTTAGATATCCTACAAGGTATATTTTTAAATTTAGGGTTTGGGTCTAACTTTTCACTAGTACTTCCATCCTCATCTTCAACATCAGTATATCGTTGTATTTCAAATTTATCTTTATAAAGTAATTTACTATACTTTCTATATTTAGATAAATTCATCAAAATGATAATGTTCTAAACTTATTTAAAACCTTTATATTATTATTAAATACAACTTCTTTTGATGTACTTTCTTTTGAGTTAAATGTAAGTGTAGTGTCTCCTTCTTGAATGCTTTTTAAATTTTCATCATCGCTACCATTAATTTTTGAGTTAATATATCCTAGTGTTATATTTACTAGTGTATTCTTTAACCCTAGTGGAACCTCTAATATATTACAATAAGTACAAATATCTATTTTAGCCTTTTCCAACTCTAATTCAATAATTTCATCACTAGCTTCAATATTTAAATGCTTAAGTTCTAATTTAATTAGCTCCTTCAGCTCCATCTTCTTCACCTTCTTCATTATCTGGTGTATCTTGGTTATTTTCTTCTTTATAAGGTTTAAATCCTTGCTCTTTATATATTAAATTAAATGCTTTTTCAGATGCTTCTATTATCTTTTTTCCTTTTACATATTTCATATATATCATTCCTTTCTAATTTTTAATTTAAGCTTCTACTTTTTGAGGTGTAGGAGAAGTACCTTTAGTTGCTAATACTGCGAATGCTTCATCCTTTATAGGTAAAAATCCTAATCTCATAGTTGCCTTTATTCCTATCATGTCTTGCTCTGCTAATGATAGTGGCTTTCCATCTTCATCTAAAGTACCTTGTAATGTAGCTTCTTTTAATATTTCATATTCTAAGCCATCTCTTATACCTACTAAAGATTTAGCCCAGTCTGCTGCTATTATTTCAGCTTTAGTTTTATCCCATGATCCATTACGTGAAAACTCTATTGGTTCATTATAAAACTCTTTAGTATCTACTCCATTAACAAATAATTGATTTCCATCGGCATCTCTTAATTTTCTTAATCTATTCTTAATTCCATTGTTTGCAACAAATCCATTAACATCGAATCCTGAATCTTCAATTAAAGCCATAGTGTCTGATACATCTAAGTCTAAAGTCTTTGAAGTTCCATCTACTATAAAGTTTCCTGCAGTAACTGCTGAGTTAAATATATTTTTTGCAAATGGTGAGTTAGTTCCAAATAAACAAGCAGCATCTATCGCTTTATAAAATGCTTCTGCTATATCTGGTTTTAATTCTTCAAATACATTTATAGTTGTATCTTTTAGCTTTTCTTTTGTTACTGGTATTATAACTGCTAACTTTTTAGCCTTCATCTCAGGATAAATCCACCCAGCCTTTGTAGTTTGAATTCTAGCACCTTCACCTACCCAGTAAGCTCCTGGTCCATCTGTCATAACTGGGAATTTCTTAGTATCACTTGTCATAGGCTTAACAGCAGATAATCTTAATATACTAGAACCTCTTGCTATTCCTTTCATGATATCTTTTGATTGTTCTACTGGAACAAATCCTTGTAATTCGTCTTTTAATTTTGGCATAAATATATCCTCCTATTATCTCTTAACTTGATTTTCTGATATTATATCTATGAAGTTTGCACTCCCTGTACTAGCTTCATCTCCACCACCTGGTTCATATACATATGTTGAGTCATCACCTTTTTTATCATCTTCATTGACTGTAAATAAATCTTTGTACGTTTCTTTAGATGTATTTATTATTTTATCTGCTCCAACATATTCTCCATTGACCTCTGCTATATCATCTAGCTTTGATGTTTTCATAAGTAAATCTAAGTATTCTTCTTTAGCTCCAGCTTTTCTATAGCTATCTTTTAAAAAGTTTTCTTTTCTTATAGCAGCTACTTCTTTATCTTTTGCTTCTAGATCATCCTCATATTGTTTTACTTTTTTTTGTAACTCTTCATTATCCTTATTATCCTTTTTTAAATCTTCTATTGTCTTATTAGCTGTTTTAAGCTTTTCATTAACATCATTAAATGTTTCTTTAGGTGTCATATGTTTAGGTATTTCTGTATTAATACTCTTAATTAATTCATCAATATCTAACTTTCCATCAGTAATCTTAGCACCTTCTAATAACTTTCTTAACCATTCCATATATAAACCTCCATATGCTTATTTTTTCTAATAGGTTTTTATGCCTGCCCTCCAGGTAATGTAGAAATGCCTTTGTTCTTTATGCTCTACAAAACTTTAAAAAGAGAAAAATATTTAATTTACTATAAACCAATCATTTTCAAGCATATCAGCCTGAGAGGGATGCCATGGGTTTCTATATTTCCCTATATTTATATAAAGATATGAACCTGTCATTTTACTGAACTCCGTAGGGACTTGACACTCTATAAACATACCTTCCTTATGCCAAGATTTTTTACTTAATCTAATGCCTCTTTTAAGATACTTAATAGCTTCATCAAATCCAAATAAAGCTTCTCCTCCTAGTATTGGTGTGTTTTCTTCATTAGATATTGTCCATTCATCACTAGCTATATTCGAGAACGTATAATCAACAACTTTAGTTTCTCTTATATCTACAATGGTATTATCTTTGCAATGCATCATTATAGATTGAGCTTCATTATCCCAAAACCAGTAACCACCCCACGAAGGAAGTTTAATCTTATTACCTTGTTTCATTAATTTAAAAGCCTTATCCCATTTCATAATTAACAACGCCTCCATTATTATTAAATTTACAAAAGTTTAATTGCATAATAAAAGCACTTACTTTTTTTGTATTAGTAAGTGCTTGTTAATTAGTTTGAAAATATATCTCATCATATATTGTTTGAAGTTTTTTCCCATCTTCATTTAAATAATCTTCATTTATAAATCCAATTTCTAACTGTTTATCTTCAACATATTCCATTATATCTAACTTTGTATCTACATCCATGTGAAAATAAACATTATCTTTTTCATATATACTATCTTTTATTCTATTTTTTAGTTTTTCATCTAAAATATTAATCAAATAATCGTATATTTTTATATTTAACTTTATTTTATACATTTTTTAATCTCCTTACCAAGTCAGCATCAGTTGGATTACATTGTATTAGATTACCTGTATACGGATTTATAGTTACTGTTACTTTCTCTCCAATAAATTTATGACTATTTTTCTTAGGTTCTTCTTTTACTTTTAAAGGTCTTTTTAAAGTATCTTCTATAACATTTAAATCAACCCCATCTCTAGGTCTCTTTTTTTCTGGATCAAAAGAAGTTCCAACAACTCTTTCTATAAAATGTTTACTTTGTGTTTTAATTTCTATTCCATTTGATGTAATTAAGCCAATCAATTCTTTTTCTATTCTACTTTTAAAAGTCTTATAATCACTAAAAGGTGTAAATGCTGAAATCATATTACTTTGTCTTGATTTTTTATAATCTTTTAACAGTTCCCATTCATTAGTTTTATTATACTTTAGTTTTTGGAACTTATCAAATGATTCAGGCATACTATCTGCTCCGACAATCTCTTTATACTCTCTATATTGTTTTTTATCGCTTGATCTATTACTGATTTTCTTTGTTTCTGCAGTAATTATATCTTTATTATATTTAGAATACTGTTTATCTTTCCAATCGCTATAATCTATATCATCTATATAACTATTTCTTCCTGTAATGGGATCTCTTGATATCCTTTCATATGAGTTATCATTTTCACCACCCCATTTTATTACTGGAACTGTTGTACTTCTACAAAAACAATGCATCGGAGGATAGTTTAATCCTGTAACTGCATCTTTAACCTTAAATACTTTACCATCTAAGCTTTGACATATAGCTGATGTTCTTAAATCTAAAGTTGCAAGATACTCATATTCTTTAATATTATTAGCATCATAGCTTTTTTTAGTTGCTTGTTCTGCTATAAATGCTGCTTCAGTTCTAACTAACCTTTTACAGTCATATAGCTTTCCACCTCTTAAGTTTCCATCCTTATCTCTTTTACCTAATGTAGCTTCTTTTAAGTTTTTAGCAATTATATTAGGATGTTCACCTCTTATTAAGCCTGATGTTATAACACTATCTAACTTATAATTAAAGTTACTAGTTATGTTCCATACTTTATCGCTATAATTCTTACCACTCCAAGGATTATTTAAAAGTTCCTTTATAATATTAGGAGAAGGAATATCAAACCTTAATCCTAGATTGTCTGTATATAGACATTGACTATATAGATTATAAAAGTAACTATCTTGGTAAATAGAATTAAAAGTGCTTGGTACTTCATCCATTAATAGTCTTTCTAGTTCTGTAGATTGAATTTTAATATTAGCTTTAAGTACTTCAAGTCTCTTTACCCTAGCCCTAGTTGATAGAGCCTGTAATTCGCTCCTATACAAAGTTGATTTCTCTCGATTTTTAGAAGTTTCAATATAATACTTTAAATCCTTTTGAAATTCTTTACGCTCATTATCATTTAAATATAATAGAGCTTCTTGATATGATAGTTCATTATCATTAGCATACTTTTCATATAGCTTTAAAATTTCATTCTCTAGCTTTTTAACTGTATTATTCATTATATCTTCTATATCTTTTATTCTTTCATCTACAGATATATCTATTAGATCAAGTCTTTCCTTTTCCCTATCTTCCCAATATTCTTTACTCATCTACTTCTTTTCCTTTTGGGGTCTCGTAAGGATCATACTCATTTCGTTGCTCTTCTTTTCTTAAAAGCTCTAAAGCTTCTTCTGGATCTTCTATCCAAGGGTGATTTCTAATAATTATTTCTTCTGGAATAATTCCAACTGAATTTCTAGCTATTTCTGAGTTCTCTAAGTCGTTTGATATCATATTTCTTGTGTAGGTTTGAGTTATTTTAACTTTATCGTCTTTTTTTAAGTACCTAAGAATTGCTCTTATCAAAGTTGCAAATCCTTTTTTAAACTCTGTTTCTGTAAATCCAGATTTTAACTCTAATTTCCTGTAAAAAAATTTAAGAGCCACTCCAGAAGCATTACCAAAACTTTCGGTATCCTGTTGTAGCCCTTGTCCACTTTCATATATTTGTTTTTTCAATATATCTAATATTACTTTTCGTGCTTCTACTGGAATTTCTATTTGTAAAGTTTTTAATCCTCCACCATTACCAGTACCATCACTTTCTGTTTTTACAGTCTTATACCTCTTAAGCTCTCCCAGAAACTCTTTTAAATCAGTTCCTCCATAGTTTTCTAGTATGTAAATAATTTGTTGTATATCTTCTAAATCATTTGCAAAACCACTCATTACTCTATCATATAAATCTATTAAATCTTTATATTTAGATAAATCTGATTTGCAATTTTTATTATTAAAAAACGGTATAAAAGGAATCTGTTCTAACTTATGCTTTATAGTCTTAATATCTATTATTTTATCAATTACAGATATAGATCCTTTCAATGTATATATAACTAACTCTTCATTAGTCCAATGTTCAAATATTACTACATCATTATTATCATGTTTACTAGAGTAGTATCTATATAACTCTTTTAACTCCTTTTTAAGAGTATTATTATATCTAGGTATTATTTGCTCTGTTGGAACAAGTGCATAGTTAAAAGTTTTTTTATCATCATTAATCCAATAATGAATCCATCCTATACCACAGTTTGATGCTTCTATACATGTTTCTTTTGAAATACTCTCAAAGTCATCACCTAATACTTCAACTATTGAGTCTGTAAGTTTCTTATCACTTCCAATATTAAAAATAACTGGATATGTAAACATATAAGATGCCTTCTCATCAACTAATAACTGATGGAAGTTATGACTTATTCTATTGTCTGCATTTCTTAATGGGTCTGATTCATTTAATGCAACTCCTGTAGCTTTTATATCACCTTCGTTATCATAATACTTTTTAAACTTTAAAATATCTTCTCGACTTGAGTTATCACTTTTAATTATTTCTTTAATTTTATCTATATTCAGGAATCTCACCCCCTAGCTTTTCAACTATTCCTTAAATAGACGTTTTCAGTATAGTTAATATTTTCATAGCATTTTCAACGTATTCATAAGAACTGTATATGAACTTTATTTTTTTAAGTCTTATTTTTTTGTATAATTCATCTTATTTTTTCAAATAAAACACATAAAACTTTATTTATTAAAGTATTTAAAATGTTTTTAATCAATTTTCCTTAATTATTTAAAAACGCTTAATCCACTTGGTTTCCTATTTGAATATATTGCATATCTTAATGCATCCAATACATCGTCCCATACTTTTATAGGTTCACCTGTAGTTTTATTCCATGCATACATAAAAATTTCTTTCTTAAATAGTTCCACATTTTCTTCAACAACTTTAAGTGTATTTGTTTTAAATCCTTTTGCTACTACCTCTATACCACTTATTACAGACTTATCAGCATTCTTTGCTCTAAGGCCTTCTCTTTTAAATCTCTTTACATGTTCTGGTCGGGCACTATCACAGTAGAATATTATATTTCCATATTCTGTTTTTATTTGCTTTGCTATATCTACCCAATAGTCTATTTCTTCATATTGCTTAGCATATTCTTTTAGTAGATATAAATTTCCTTTATCATCTTCACCTATAACAACTATAGATCCATAATGTTCATATCCCCAGTCAACACCTGCAAAGTATTTTACAAATTTAACATCTTTTAATTGCTGTTTATTTATATAATGAATATTTTTTCTAAAGTCTTTATATACAATTCCTTCTGCTGATACCCATAATCCCTTTATATCTCTGTCATAAAACATCCCAGAAGGGGTTGATCCTTTTACATTATTTCTATATCTATCACTTAAAAATGTATTATCATCTAACTCATAGTGATAAGCTTGTATAATCTTTCCATCTGCTTTATCTATAAAATTTACTTTTAACCAGTGTTCTGGTTGATCTGGGTTAGTATCTATTAAAATCCTAGCTCCTTCTCCTGAACATCTAGCTTTAATTTCATTGAATACTATCTCATTAGCCATAGTACCCTCATTGATATAAGCTCCAAATGAAGTCATACCTCTTATTCTTCCTAAGTCATTTATTTTAGAATGACCAAAGCAACATACTTGAACTCCAAATAATATGAATCTATTGTGTTTATCAAACTTAAACTCTATATCATACTTATTGGTTAACTCATTTAATACGTTTCTTTGTACAGCCCCTAAATCAGCTCCTGCTAAAATATATTGAGGTAATGGTATATTTAACTTATCAGCTATTTTTCTAACTCTTCTAAGTTCATATAGAAATAAATCATTATCTAATATAGTTTTTCCTGTTCTCTTAGCTCCATGATTAATCAACATAAAGTAATCATTGGTCATAGCAAAGTTCATAACTTCTAACTGTTTAGCATGATATAAATCATTTAGCATTTGTTATACTCTCTTCTAACTTAGCAAAGTATTCATCTATCTTATCTTCTTTGCTCTTTTCGTTATTTGATAATTTCTCTTTTTCTGATTTAGCTCTAACTTTTAAATACTCTGTATCTTGCTTAATCTTTTTAATTCTAGCTTTTTGCTCTTCTGTTGCTAAGTCCCAATCCTTATGTAATAACTCCTCATAGGTTTTTATCATTTTACTTAAAGAATCTTTCATTTTAGCTATAGCTGCATTAGCTTTAACTTCTTTTTCTACTGCAAATAAGATTTCATTTTCTGTAAAATCTTCATCCTGTTTTTTTATTTCTATATCATGATCTTTTGAGTTCTTAACTTCTATTATCTTATATGCATTTGCTATCTTTGCATCCAACATGATTATGTTACGCCATAGTTTATCAAGTGTAGATTCATTATTTAATTCATTCATGGTATTAATCAAACTTTTAGGAAGTATATCCTTCATCTTTTCAATATATCTATCATTGCTCATATATCCACCATGTTTAACTGCATTTACATTACCTTCTGGAGCTCCTTTTGCTTGTTTATTACCTTTATTTCCTTTTGCATTTTTATTTCCTTTAGGTGCTCCTACTTTTGGTAGTTTATTATCCCAATCATCAATTTTTTTCCAACTACGTATATTTGTAGCTTTCTCTGATAATATTTCAGCTATTTGTGATAATTTTATATTTCCTTTGTTTTTTTTATATATTTCAAAGGCCTTTTCTCTATTAGGATTTTTAACTCTCGCCATTTAATCCCTCCAATAAAAAAAGGTTACTTTTATACTAAAGCAACCTTTCAACTATACCTTAAAACTATTTTTAGAGGATAGTTAGTTTTTATTCTTTTTTCACTATAGTTAAGTTATTACAATACTTTCATCAATTATTAATAATCCTTAACTATTTTTATTATTTAAAACTTAATTTTATTAATTTAAACAAAACTTAATCATAATTAGTATATATTAAAATTAATTAGTTTTTTAAAGTTTAATGTTCTTTAATCTTCAAATCACTTTATTTTATTATTTTTCAATACTTTTAACTATTCATTATGTAAATCCTATGAAATTATTTAATATTTTATATATATACCTATAAAAATTTCATTTAGTAAACGTTAAAAAAATTACACGTGCTCAAATTATTGAAATCACTTATATACAGAATTGTGTTTTGTTTCTAGTCAAAACTTTTATTCTGTGTAGTTTTTCAAAACTTTTTAATGTACATATAAATCACACTTAATACATTGAATTTACTAGTTTTTAGCTTATTTTATTTTTCATATGATTATGCTCCATAACTATATAGATTACCCATATGTTTTACCTTTACTTTTTTTAAGCCATATAATAGAAGTTATTTTTTATACTTTTTATTAATTGCGATAGTATTATTTTTTGGAGCATATATATACTAAAAAAAATTAGAGCATACTGGATATTATTCCTGCTGCTCTCTTTTTATCTTTTCTATCTATACCTATATATTTCATAGTTGTTTCTGGACTCTTATGCCCTAGTTGTTTACTAACAAAAACTATATCATTTGTCATTTCATATAGCCATGTAGCATAAGTTTTTCTTAAACTATGTCCCGATATATTTTCTAGCCCTAGTTCTTCTCCTATATTTTTTAAAATCCTACTAAAAGACTTTGCTGTTATATATCCATAATCTCCATTTGAAGGAAATGCATATTCACTATTTTTTTTACCTTTTACATAATCTTTAAGTGTTTTCTCTAACTCAGATCTAGGTTCTATTTCTGCATATCGTTTATTAGGTTTCTTCCTTCTTGACTTAGGATTATCTTTAATATGTTTTAACCAAGAATTATATTGCTTTTTTTCTTGTATTAAAAAACTGCCATTTTGCAAAGCTTCTCGAATATCTCCTATTGTCAAATCTACTATATCTTGATTTCTATATCCAGTTCCTATACCAAGTAAAAACAACACATTGTTTCTCTTTGAATGTATTTTACTATTTTCTTCTAGTTTATATCTAAATCGCTTATAGTAATTATGTGGTATTGGATTTGCTGGAACTTTTAAATCTATCTTATCGATATCTTCGTTTAATTCCTCTCTCATTATAATTCATCACCTCCTTTTTAAAAAGGATGGAGACAAACTATTTTACAAGTTTTATTCAATTATCAAAGTTCTATTTTGCATAAAAAAAGGACTAACTCACTAGATCGGAAATGAGTTAATCCTTTTTTATATACCGTTGCTATAATACTATATTAACACATAATTTAATTGTAATGTGTCCGTTTTTTTTCCATTAAATTTCCACTAAAAATACATTGCTTTTTCTCCATATTTATAAAATGCTAACTTCTCAATTGCTTCATCATGTTTATCTTTTACTGTACTTTTAGAAAACTTAATATTTTCTGCTATAGCTATAAAAGTTCTTCTTTTCTTTTTAGAAAAATATCTTAAGTCTATTATTTTAGTTTCTATATCTTCTAAATTATTTAAATATAGATTATAAATTTCTATATCATCATCAATCTTATTTATTTCAACTTCTTTCATAAGTATTTTAGTATCACAAGTCACAATTAAATCTCCTATATCCCAAGTTCCTGGAGATGATTTTATTTGCAACTCTCTTAAATCTAAATCATTCTCTACTTTTTGCCTATTTTTTAGCAACTTTATTTCTTTTTCTAATGTATCTCTTCGATCTTTTTTCAACCTTATTATCTCTAGATACTTTTTTGTTTTTTCTATATACTCTTTCTTTATATTCATTATCAATCTCCTCTGTACTCTTATGTTTTAAATTGTTTGGTTTTTTCATTAAATCTTCAAATTCCCACAAATCACAAGGAACTTGTGTTGCTTTTAAAATCTCCTCTGTAATATCCCTCATTACATTCACCCTCTTAATTTATTTTTTATACTCTTTCTATTTAAGTTTATTCTTACTTTTAAATATCTCTATAGCTTCATACCATGCTTTTTGAACTGTTATTCCTTTCTTTTTAGCCATTTCTTCTGCTAGTTGTTTTAGTTCTTCTGCTTCTTCTAAAATATTCATATCATTTAATCTCCATATATTCTGTAATTAAGTTTTTTACCTTTCATTTCAATTATGTAGTTTTTACTTTTTTCATATAATCTAGATCCTATTGCTTCATCTATTTCAACTAGATCTTCTATGGTTTTTTCTGTTGTAATTATCATAGGTAAATTTTTAAAATATCTATAATCAACTATTTCATAAATAATATTTATATCTGCTTCAGTGATTCTGCCTTTGAATAAATCATCAATTAGTAACACCTCTGCGTTTTTGTATATATTAACTTCTTTTTGATAATTTTCTTCATCAGTTACAGATTGTTTTATTCTAGTTATTACACTCCTATATGGCATGTATATAACTCCTATGCTATTATCAAGCATTATATTAGATACAGCCATTGCTAAATGTGTTTTACCACTTCCTACTTGTCCTAAAAGCATTATAGAGTTATTATTGGATAATTTAATAATATTGAAGTTCTTAGAGTAATTTTTTGTTTTTACATAAGCTTCCATAGATTCAATAGAATTTTCATAGTTAAAGTTTTCAAACCTCTTTTTTCTAAATTCTTCACTTACTCCAGATGCCTTTAGCTTATCTTCAGCTATTCTAATTTTTCTACACTCACATGATCCAAAACTTCCATCTTCTAGTTCTATAAACATCATATCTTTACATTTAGTGCACTTGTATTTATTCTTCAAGTTTTCTGATTTGTCTAAGTAACTCTTCCCTTCTTGCTGCTTCACTTTCTGAATTATTTTCTCTACTCTCTGTTTCAATAACGCCTTCTCTACTTCTGTCATCAGAATTCACTCCCCTTTGACTTTTCTTTTGTAACTCATAAGCTTTTAGTTGATCATATGTTGTTATATTGACATCTATCCATTGCTTTATAATTCCTTTTATGTAATCTAGCCTACATTTATTTTTATCTGTGGCTATCTCTATTGCCCTTTTAAATAACTTGTAATCTATAGTCTCAGACATTTCTATTATCCATTCTGCAGTTATTCCATTTATAAGCCCTATATTTTGTTCATATAATTTACTAAATTGTTTTAAGTTTTCTTTACTACCTACATAACTATCTTCTTTTTTTTCTATATCTATATCTATCTCTTTTCTCTTATCTCTTTCTCTATTCTCTTTCTCTATATCTATCTCTATTGGATATTGTCCAGACAATTTAGGGACATTGTCCTTTTTTTGTCTCTGTAGTCTTTTCTTCTCTGCCCATTTAGTTTCTGATCCTACCATATTTTTCAGTTGAGAAATATAAATTTCCCCATTTTCTAATATTTGAACTAATCCAATATTCTTAAACAATTCCATAGCTACTCTTACTGTATCTTTTTCAGTATTAGTTACCCTAGATAATGTCTTTACATCGTATGGAACCAACATACTTCCTACATTTCTTATTAATAACCCATTAGTTTTTAATGATTTTAAGCATAGTTTTAAGTAAAACAAGCAATAGTCTTTTCCATTTTCTTGTTCTTCAATCCATGAAATCGCGTCCTCTTCAAAAAAATCTTCTTTTAACTTTAGCCAATAATATTTTTTATTTGTCATTAGATTGTCCCCTTTTTTTCATATTACTTAGTTCCGTGTCTTCTTATATATATTTAATACTTGTCCATCTTGTGTTTAGTTTTAATGTTGTAAATAATCTTTTATTATGTTATTATTTTATTGATTTGTTGTTCCAAGAACCTATTTAATAAGTTTCCAGCTTATAGGCTCTTGGTTTTTTAATGCTCTAAAATTCATTACTCTTACCTACTTTGTCTAAATTTTACACATAGATGCTATTTCTTTTTAGGTAGTTTACCTTCTTTATATAATCTTGTTGCTATTCTATAATTAACCTTAGCTATTTTTTCAAGGATTTCTTGTATTTCTTCATCCGTTTGCTTTCTTCCAAGAGTTACCTCTGGAGAAATTATTTCTACTATTGCATTTTCTGTTTCAGCTCTATAAATATCCATAGCTTCAACCTCCCTTTTAAAATTATATGAATCTAAAAAATTGTCCTATTCTTCAATTAAATCTTCTATATTTACATTTAGTACTTTTGATATTCGGCTTATTATATATCCATTAACTGATATATCTTCTTTTAGTAGTTTGTATATTGTTGGTCTGCTTACATTTGAGTTTTGGGCTATTTTAATTATTGGTAATCCGCTATTTAAAATAGCTTTTTCAAATCTCTTTCTATCAACTTTGTATCTCATATTTACACCTTCCATCACTTTATGTATTAAATTTTTTGTGTATTTTTTACTATATAAATTCCACTTGGTTGTTGATCATGCCTATTTGTTCATTTAATGCAATAGTTAAATTATACTTAGCAACTATATCTAGTGCATTTTTTAAATGCTTTCTCTTTATAGCTGTATAACTATTAACATCAAACTCTCGTTTTAATTGTTTATGTATATCTGCATATACTTTAGCTCTAAGAGATTTATTGTTATATGCTCTAGTTCCTTTTCCTCCAAGAGCCTTTGTTCCTATCCTTCTTACTGCACTAACTACTTCTTTACATTCTGTAGTAAATAAAGGGATATCATCTTTAAATTCTTGTAAATCTTCCTTAACTTCTAGTACTTTTTTTTGCACCTCTTGTATTTTTACATCGTGCATTAATATGGCTCTTAACTCAGGACTCATATTCTTGTATTGATATTGTCCTGTCTTTCTTATACTAGGTAATACTTCATCTGCTATCCAATCTTGAAATCGTTCTGCTTCTACTTTTCTTGATTTAAATATCAGTTTATACACTCCACTTTCTGTTAAAAATTTTTCTCCTGCATTATTTAATTTTCGGATATGCATATCTTGCAAATCTGAATTTTTAAGTTTTTTTATTTGTTTTTCATTAAAATTTCTAAGACTACTATTTACATCTTGAATTTCCAAACAATCAGCTACATGCTTTGGGTTAAATAGTATATCCCCGTTAAAATCAAACACCTCTACTTCTTTTCCATCAAATATCATTAAGTTATTCATATTAATCCTCCTCCACTTGCATATCATGCAAGTTTTAATTTAAAAAAATATCTATTTTTTCTTCATCTGTAAAATTTAATATTTTAGATATCTTTTTTATTTCATCAATATAAAACCTTTGTTTTCCATTTATTTTATTATTAAATGTTGTTACACTCATTCCAATCATTGAAGATAATTCATTATATGTTATATTATTTTCTCTAAGTCTACCTTTTACTTTATCCAACTTCATGTTTTCACCTCTTTATTTTCTTGCACCTCATGCAAGTTATATTTTAATAATAATTCCCATTTCATTAACTGTCAATACTTTTATGCAAGTTTTTTCTACTTTTAATTAATTTTTCTTGCATATCATTAAAGTTTACTATAATATATAATTAAAATAATGATTATTAAGGAGTTGTTGAAATGACTGATTTCAATAAAGAAGTAGGTCTAAAAATCTTCAACGCTAGAAAAAACTTACAGATGTCTAGAGTTGATTTAGGAAAAAAAGTGAATTTACATGAAAGCACTATAAAAAGATACGAAGATGGTCATATAAAAAGTTTAGATATTGATAAACTTAAAGAATTCGCATATGCATTAGATATATCTCCTGCATATTTAATGGGGTGGGAGGAAAATGTAGAAGTTAAAACAGATAATGTTTCAAACTTTACACAAGAAGAAATATTACATATAGAAGATATGCGACTATTAAATGATCTCGGTAAAAGAAAAGTTATTTCATATACTAAAGACTTAACTGAAATGTCCAAATATCAAAAAAATATTAATATTACTCAACTTAAAAATAAGAATAATATGAACTCTGATATAAAAACAATAGCTGCTCATAATGATCATCTAACTGAGCATGGAGAAATAGATAGAATTTTAAAAGATATAGAAGATATGAATAATTGGTAGAAGTTAGGTGAATTTATGTGAATATATATGAGGAGTTACAACAAGAAGCATATGAAAATAATATAATTTTAAGGGAAGTTTCTCTTAAATCCAATTCAGATGGTCTTTATTATGATGGAAAAATTGCTCTTAATAAAGATAAATTAACTACAAATACAGAAAAAGCATGTGTATTAGCTGAAGAACTAGCACATCATTATACTAGTTATGGTAATATATTGGATTTAAATGACTTATCAAATGCTAAGCAAGAGTATAAAGCTAGATTATACTCTTATGATAAATTAATTGGCTTAAATGGGCTTATAAATGCATGGAATGCACACTGTAGAACTAAATATGAAATTGCTGAATATCTAAATGTTACTATCAATTTTCTAAATGAGGCTATTGAGTGCTATAAAAATAAATATGGCATATCTATTCAAATAGATAATTATTGTATATCATTTTTACCTAACTTTAAAATAATTAAATTAATCTATATAAAATAAAAAGATGTAGAAAACTACATCTTTTTATTTTATATAGATTCTAATTTATATGTTAAATCTATTTTGTAAAGTGATGTTTCATAACAATCACATAGTTTTTCATCAAATAATACTAGATTATAGCTACTGTCTTTCTTCACTGTACTATCATATATTATCCCATCAATTTTTTCATCATTTTGGAAATTTTCATTCTTTATATATTCCGTTATATATTGTATAGGTAAATATTCTAAGTCTGCATCTATATCTTTTATAGGTTTTGAAATTTCTTCAGCAATTTTCTTTAAAATTCCTCTATTAATTGCATACTCTGTACAATCTATTTCTGAAAATGGACTTATTTTATCTAACTTTCTCATATCTATAACTGTAATATCTCTATTTAATTTAAATTTTCCTATAGTCACATAATCTCCATTTTTTGCTTTAACTTCATATGTTGTAGTGTCTTTTTCATTAGAAAGATATAAGTGACTTATTCCAAGTGGATTTATTCTTCCTGATTTTGCTTTTCCTTTTGGAGGAGCTCCCATTTGTTTTTCTTCAAACTTTTCACTATCTTTTTCACAAATTCTAGCTCTATAAAACTTTCTATCTTTATTTATAGGACTACATGTATACTCTAAAAATTTTTTTAGCATATTCAAGTTTATATTATTATAGTGAAATCTGTTGATTAGTTTTATAGATCTACAAAAATCATTCCAATCATCAACTAAATATTTTTCTTTCTGATTATAATCTTTAATCCCTATACTATTTTCAAAAAAATTAGGGTTAGAAGTATATTTTTCTTTACATATACTTGTTATAATTTTGAATACTACCTCACTACTATCAACATTAAATATATTCCATCTATTATGTAATTCATCTGCTAATAATCGCGTTTTTTCTGGTGGAAAATCTTTTGGTAAGTTTTCTCTACACGTGTATATATCCAATAAATTTTCAAATTCATTGATTAACTCCATATCACTATCAGTATCATAAATAGGTACTTTACTTCTTTTACAAATATCACAAGTTCCTTCTTTATTTGTTTCTAAAATAGCTTTAATATATATGTCATTAACACAATTTTTACAAAATTTCATCAATCTAATTCCTTTTCAATGAATTTATTCATAAGTTCTATGTGATGCATAATAGATAGTTTTTTTATAGTAGCCAGTCCTGGAAATTTACCTAAATTATAGTATTCTTTAAATTTATTTAATGCATATGTATATTCAAAATTAGAATTACATTCTTCCTCATCCATCCATTCACTTAATTTTTTCACTGCTTCTTTAAATTTCCCAGCAGGGTTATTAATATCATTATTTGAATCTGAAACAAAATGTCTAATTCTAAGTTCTTTATTCTTATCAAAGTATACTATGTGTATAGCTACTGCATAAGGAGCAAATCCACCTTCTACATACGGTTCTCCTATTACAGAATAGTCTGAAAATCCTTTGAAATTCTCATTTTCAAAATATATATGATCATCTGAAAAAAACTCATCTATTTTTTCTGTATAATCAGAGTTTCTCTTTCTTTTTTTAAATTTATCTTCAAGTAATATTTTATTTCTTGGTATAAATTTTTTTAGTGTTCTAGATTCATACGGAATAAAACTATACATAGGATAATCATCTTTAAATATATCTAAAAAATAAGTTTCTAAATCTTTATCTTTATTTATTATTAATAAATCTTTATATTCTAAATCTCTTGATATTTCATTTTCCAAGTTAGAATTAACTAAATATGCTTTGATTATATTTGTTTCTTGTAGTTTATCCCCCATACAATCGTCAATCATATTTTCACTATTTGTAATTTTAGAGTTCATTATAACAGCTATCTTTCTGTTATTTTCTAAATATACATTTAAAGTCTTTAAAAAAGTAGAATTAACTTGCGTTATCTCTATTACAGGAATAATCTTTTCCCCAATTAAATCTTTTTCTATAAGTTCTCTTAATGCTAATAGTTCTGACTGTCTTCCTCTTAAATATGGAAAGTACATTCTCAAATCACCCCTTGAATTTACTATTTAAAAATTCGTTTAACTTTAAATAATCATTGTATTTATATTTTGAAAAATAAACTAAAAATTTCAATTCATAAGGTACATATTTTTTATATTCATCAGCTACAATATTAACACGAGTCTTTAGCTGTATAGACATTTCATCATGAAATAAATTTAAATCTATTTTTTTTATTAAATTAAAGCATTCATCATAATAATCAAAATCAGTTGTATTAGGAAGTTCTTTCCAAAATTTCAAAATAATATTTTCAAATTCTTTTTTTCTTAATATTTTAAACATAGTTTCATAATCTAATCCATAACTATATTCTCTTGCTTTTCTAATTGTACTAATCGAACTATTTTTTTTTAAAATACATATCCCTACACAGTCATTTTTCAAAGTCTTATTAAGTTTCTCTAAACTATTCTCACACGTTACTACATATACATATTTAAAAGCTTTATAGTAGTCATTAATCTGACTCTCTAATCTTTCAAATGTATCTAGTTCTGTTTTAATTTCGTATACAATAGCATTTCCATTTATAAGTATAAAGTCAGCTTTAGATTTATTTATAGGAATCTCAGTCAGTGCAGTTGTTGTATTAATGCTGTGTCTTCCTAATAATAATTTATTTAATAATGTATTCTTATAAAAATACTCATTTCTATATTCTTTTCTTAAAAAATCATATATTTTACTTATGTAATCTATATTAAAATCTAGATTTTCTTCTGGTAAATATCTTTTTATTACATCTGAATATGCTTTGTTAGAATTTTTTTCTATCAAGTTTTCAAATGTACTTTTAGTAAAAATACGATTTAAAATTAAATTATTATTCACACTGACACCTCCTTACATATATTATTTATACTATAGATTATAATATTTTTAATATTTTTTAACTATAGTAAATATTGTATAAATTTTCATTTGACTTTATATTAAAATATGCTTTAAACTTTATATTAAGTTTTTTATAAAATCATATATTTCTTTTAATTCACCTTCTTTTCCTACTATACAGTTTGGATATTGTTTTATATCTCCAACACTACTTATTTTAAAATCATTTGGAGATGGTAATCCAGAAGCACAAATTATAAGATAATCTGCATATTGTATTAGCCCTGTCAATGCTGAAATTTTTATTGTCATCTCTCCCATTGTTCTACCTGCAAATAAGCCTTTCATTGCACTTTTCCCATCAGTTCTTCTTATTTCTATAGTTGAATTATTTATTTCAACTACAGTTCCTGACTTTAATTTAAATTCTGTCATTAAAACTGCCCCCTTAATTTTATTAGCTATAGTCATTTATAATATAACATAATTAATTGGATTATTTTGTAAAAAACTGTAAAATATTATTTTTTATACAAAATTTATGCATTATTATTCATTGTAAAAGAACATATTTTCGATTTTATATTGTTATTTATTCCCATATATTTTACTATATCATTATATTCATTTAATTAAAGGCGGCGATAAAATATGAAAACTTGTATTTACTTAAGAAAATCACGCTCAGATGAAGAATCTGAGAAACTAGGTCAATTTGAAACATTAAGTAGACATAGATCTACTCTTCTAAAAATAGCTAAAGAGAAAAATTTGAATATAGTTGAAATAAAAGAAGAACTTGTATCTGGTGAAAGTATTTCTTATAGACCTAAAATGTTAGATCTATTAGATGAGGTTAAAAGTGGGTTATACGATGCTGTATTAGTTATGGATATAGATAGATTAGGTCGTGGTAATATGCAGGACCAGGGGCTTATATTAGAAACATTTAAAAAGTCACAAACTAAAATTATAACTCCAAGAAAAACTTATGACTTAAATAATGAGTGGGATGAAGAATATTCAGAGTTTGAAGCATTTATGGCTCGTAAAGAGTTAAAACTTATTACTAGACGTATGCAAAGAGGTAGAATTAAAAGTGTAGAAGAAGGAAAGTTCATAGCTAGCAAGCCTCCTTATGGTTACAAGTTTGTGTTTGATGAACTAGGTAAAAAATCTATGGTTATAGATGAGGATAACGCAAATATAGTTAAGATGATATTTGATCTTTATGTAAATAAGCACTATGGAGGTAATAAAATAGCTAGTCACCTTAATTCTTTAGGATTGAAAACTTCCACTGGTAGGAGTTGGTATGATAAAGGTGTTAGAGATATTTTAAAAAATAAAACTTATGCAGGATATGTAATATGGAATAAAGTTGAAAGAGGTAAATCAACGTCTAGAACTAGATCTTCTGATGAAATAATAGAATCTAAAGGATTACATGATCCAATAATAGATGAATCTATATTTTTAGATGCACAGTATCTACTTAAAAATCGTACATTACCTTCTACAAAAAAAGATTTAACTATAACCAATCCTCTTGCTGGATTAGTTATTTGTTCTGGATGTGGTTATAAAATGTTATCTAGACAATCTACTTATTCAAATAATAAAATAGTTAAATTTATTAAATGTGTTAATTGTAATAATAATCGAAGCGTAAGACTTGATAAGTTAGAAGAAGAAGTTATACACCACCTTGAAAGATGGGTTGATTTTTATAAACTTCCATCAAATAAATTTAACTCTGAAAACAAGAAAAATTCTTCTTTAGAATCATATACTGATATTGTAAATAAACTTAATTCTGAGTATGAAACATTATCTAAACAAAAAGAAAACTTACATAACCTTTTAGAGCAAGGTATTTATGATGTAGATACATACTTAGACAGATCCAAAATATTAACAGATAAAATTGAGTTAAATAGATCTAGTCTCAACAAAGCTATGGAAGACCTAAATAAAGAACAAGAATCTAATATATCTTTAATTGATATAATACCTCAAATTGAAAAAGTTTTAGAACTTTATTATGAAAGCAATGACATGAAGGAAAGAAACGACTTATTAAAAGAAGTAATAGTTCATATCGATTATAGCAGAGAGCCCGGAAAAAGATTATCTAAGTTTCTAATCAAAATTCATCCAAAACTAAGAAAAAGTAAATAACAATTTAACTGTTATCATCAAACCGATAACCAATTCAATGTACTTGCAGGTTCTTTCGCTGGTGGTGAAGGTGATTATGTAGCTTTATTTGAGCCTACTGCATTAGA
>NZ_CAXVJR010000003.1:0-454381 GCF_964259345.1 Paraclostridium bifermentans | reverse complement strand
TGATGCATTTCCTGATCCTATATTGCTAATTTCTCTAAATACATTTAATTTATCACATTCAAATTTCATATGTACCTGCTTTCTATCTATTATTTAGATTTCACTGTTGATTGTCTTATCTTTAATTGATTTAATACTACATTTGGAATCATTTCTAAAGAACTTTCTTTTAAAACGGCTCCTATATTTTTAGCTGCCATTGGCATTCCATAAACAACACAAGATTGCTTGTTTTGTCCAATAGTAAATCCACCTGATTCTTTTATATTTAGTAAACCTCTAGCTCCATCAGATCCCATTCCTGTTAGTATTACTCCTATTGCATTTTCCTTAACTACATTTGCAACAGACTCAAATAAATAATCTACTGATGGACAATGTCCACTAACTTTTTTGCCCTCTTTAATTTCTAATACATATTTATTTTTTTTCTTTACAACTCCCATTTGTAACCCACCTGGAGCTATATATGCATGTCCACTTAAGATTTCATCCCCGTCTTTACCTTCTTTTACTGTAATTGTACACTCTCTATTCAAACGTTCTGCATATCTTTGTGTAAATACAGGTGGCATATGTTGAGTTACCACAATTCCAGGTAGTCCTAGTGGCAACTGTTTTAATACTTTTGCTACAGCTTCAACACCACCCATAGATGCCCCAATAGCAATTAAGTCTTTATCATTTCTAATTATTTTTGTATTTTCAAATACTTGTCTTTTATTGACTATAGTTTCACTTTGTGAAGTTGTTGTGTTCTTAGAGTATTTTTTCTTATCTAACTTAGCCACAGATGCCTCTTTAATTTTACAAGCTAAATCAATGGCAAACTCATTCATTGTTCTTGAATCTGGTTTTTCAACAAACCCTACAGCTCCTGCATTTATAGCTTCAAAACATCTATCATCTGCACCACTAATAACTATAGTTGGAATTGGACACTGTGCCATTACTATCTTTAAAAATTCAATACCATTCATTCCCGGCATTTCTACATCTAGTGTCATTACATCTGGTCTAAATTGTATTATTTTATCTCTAGCATCATATGGATCTTTAGCTGTTGCAACAACTTCTAACTCTGCATCTTCTTGAAGATACTTAGTTATAATTCTTCTAAATAATGCTGAATCATCTACAACTAGCACTTTTATTTTTTTATTGTCCATAGACTATCTCTCCTCTTGGATATATATGTTTCTTTTAATTTTTCTAATTTATTTTTTAAGTTTATCTGCTTATTATGGCATTCACATCAAATATTAAACTAATAGTTCCATCTTCTAAAATTGAACACCCTGATATGTAAGAATGAACTTTTTCAAATTGTGTTAATAATGGAGGTACAGGTTTAATTACTGCCTGTTGTTGTCCTATAATGCTATCTACAATAATACATACATTACCCATTTCAGATTCAACTAAAATCATAACGCCTTCATCTGATTGTTTACTATCTAATCCTAAAACATTAGATAACCTACAAATTTTGTAGCAATTTCCTCTTATTATACTGTGTTCTTCTCCATTTGGATTTTTAACTATTTCATAAGACCCTTGTCTAAATACTTCTTTTATATTTAACGAAGGTATTATATATATTTCATTTCCAATTTTAACTTTCATTCCATCTACTATAGCTAATGTTAGTGGTATTCTAAGTATAAACATTGTTCCTTTTCCTAGCTCACTATCTATAGTTATAGATCCTCTTAATTTTCGTATATTTGTATAAACAACATCCATACCAACTCCTCTTCCAGAGTATTCACTTACCGCCTCTTTAGTTGAGAACCCTGGAGCTAGTATAAAGTTGTATGCTTCTTTATCACTTATTTCATCTATACTTTTATTAGTTATTCCTTTTTCTATTGCCTTTTTCACGATAGCTTCTTTATTTAATCCTCTACCATCGTCTTTTATTACTATTACTACATCTCCACCAGTATTCTTTGCTTCTAATGTAACTGTTGCTTTTTCTGGTTTTGTAGTTTGTTTACGTTCCTCTGGAGTTTCTATTCCATGGTCCATACTATTTCTTATCATATGCATAAGTGGATCTGAAATATTTTCTAAAATGTTTTTGTCTACTTCAGTTTGCTCACCTATTAATTTTAAGTCTACTGATTTACCAGTTTTTCTACTCATATCTCTTACAACTCTTTGCATCTTTGTAAAAGTTGATGAAATAGGTACCATACGAATAGACATTACTACATCTTGTAATTCATTAGTTAATTGATGTAATCTTCTTGCTTGTTTTTCAAAGTTATCCGCATCAAAATTTTCTAATTGAGACTGTTTTTCTACCATAGATTCAGTAGTTACAATTTCTCCAACTAAATTCATTAATGTATCTATTTTGCTTATATTTACAGTTAAATAACTATTTTTATTATGATTATGAGATTGATTATTTTCTTCTTTTGAAGTATTTGTTTGAACTTTATTATTATTTTTAGATTGACTGTTTTTAGCTGTAGTATCATTTTCTACTTTTTCTTCAATCTTAGTTTCTACAGTTTTATTTTCTTCATTTGTTATAGCTACTTCTTCATTTTCTATAACGTTTTTACTATCATCTATACTTTCTTCATTTGACTCTATTTTTTTACTTTCTTCATTTGAGCTTATAATTCCAAAAAATTGTTCTAATTCACCTTTGTCTGTTACTTCATTTACTTCAAAATCTTTTAAAAACATTGTTTCACATACACATTGTTTTACAGCATCTATATCTTCTTTTGTTTTTATATATAAAGTAAAGCCTTCTTTGCTTATTAATTCATCACAATCTCCATCTAGATCTTCAGGTATAGTTTTCTTAAAAGAGCATATTCCTTCTACCATAGCCACAACTCCAAATGCTCTTATACCTTCCATACCACATCCATCTTCAAAGAATACTTTTACACAAAAGCAATTTTCTCCATCTGCTTTTACATTGATTTCACTAGTATCTTCAGGCAATTCTATGCTTAATATCTCATTCTCTTCTTTTTCTTCATTTTCACTAAGTAAGCTAGAAACTCTGTCATGTAATTCATCTATACTAGCATCAGGTAATAATCCATCTTGAACTTTTAATATTTCTTCCTTAAGAAAATCAATACTAGCTAACACAACATCCACTAGTTCTTCCCATTTATCAACAGATAATTCTCTACCATTTCTTATTTCATCAAAAACATCTTCTATACTATGTGTAAGCTTTGTCAAACTATCATATCCCATCATAGCTGAAGATCCCTTGATAGTATGCATTGCACGGAAAATTTCTTCAATTTCTGATTGTCCTAATTTTCCACTTTCTGACTGACCCCCTAGTAGAATTTCTTCTAATTGTTCTAATAATTGCATATTTTCTTGTACATAAAATTCATTTAAAGAATCCATTCCGCTCATATTTTTCCTCCTTTTATAATCTAAATATATATTTAAAAATGGAAGCCATAAAAGCTTCCATTTTTGAAATCATAACATATTATATTTATTATTCAAATTCATTCATTCCGAAATAATTTGCTCCATCTTCATTGAAGTTTATATGTTTACGAGAAGTATTTATGTCTTTTAATTTGAAGTTCTCTATAAGTGATTTTAACATTTGTGCTTGTCCGCTTAGCTCTTCACTTGCTGCAGCACTTTCTTCTGATGTTGCTGAGTTTGTTTGTACTACATCTGAAATTTGTTCTACTCCTAGTGTAACTTGAGTTATTGCACTTGCTTCTTCTTCAGATGCTTTAGCTATTGCATCAACTAATGCAGTAGTTCTATTAGTTGTATTTATTATTTTTTGAAGCGACTCAGCTGTATTATCTACAATCTCAGTTCCCTTGTTAACTGCTTCTATTGAGTTTTCAATTAATGTAGCTGTATTTTTTGCAGCTTCTGCTGATTTAGCTGCTAAGTTTCTTACTTCATCTGCTACTACTGCAAATCCTTTACCAGCTTCTCCTGCTCTAGCAGCTTCTACTGCCGCATTTAATGCTAATATATTTGTTTGGAAAGCTATATCATCTATTGTTTTTATTATTCTTCCTATTTCATTAGATGTGAATGAAATCTCTTCCATAGCTTTTACCATTTGTTTCATCTGGTCATTACCTTCTTTAACTTGACGAGCTGAATTTAATGTTAAAGCATTTGCTTTTTTAGAGTTCTCTGCAGTATCCTTAATTTTATCTGATATTTCCATTATAGTTGCAGATAATTCTTGTATTGCACTAGCTTGCTCAGTTGCACCTTGTGCTAACATTTGTGAACCACTTGATACTTGCTCAGATGCTGCTCCAACTTCTTCTGAAGCCACATTAATTTGTGACATAGTTTCACTTAAATCATTAGTTATTTTCTTTACTGATTCTTCAATGTTTCTAAATACTCCTATGTATTCAACTTGAGTATCCACATCAAAATCGCCACTTGCAACTCCTTCTAATACTCTAACTGTATCATCTATTATTTCTTTAGTATTGTTACTCATTTTACGCATACTTTCTGATAAAGACCCTAATTCATCTTTTGATTCATATTCAATTTCTATATCAAAATCTCCAACAGCCATTTTATTTGCAGCTTCTTCTATTTCTTCAACAGGTTTTTTCAAGCTCTTTGTTATGTATATGCATATTGCTATCCCAGCTGCTATCGCTACTAAACTTAATGTAACTGAAGCAACTATAGCACCTGAAGAAGTTTTTTGTATTTGATTATGGAAATCATTTCCTCTATCATCCGCTACTTTATTAAGCTCTACTGATGCATCAACACACTCATTATACGCATTGTAGTAAGGTGTGTTTTCTCTTGTTATCTCTGCTGCTTTTGCAGCTCCGCCTTCAGTTCCTAAAACATTATATACATTATTACATTCATTCTGTAAATTTTGTATATCTGATTTAAGATTTTCTATAAATGCTTTGTCTCCACCAAAGTTACTATTAATTTCATCAATAAGTTTATATATATGATTAAATTCTTCATCGACTACACTTTTATATTTTTGGTGATCTTCTCTAAATATCATATTTCCCATATTTCTTCCAACAGAAACTAAATCTCTACGTATCTCCATCGTTTTAGTAGTTTGTTGATATGGTCTATTAAATAGCTCATTACTTAAATTTTCTGATTGTTTTAGCTTAGATATAGCATAGAAGTTTGCACATGTTGTAATTAATAATAATACAACAAAAGAAATACTTAGCTTTCTACCTATTTTTAAATTTTTCATACACGTTCCTCCATATAATTTTGCTTGTTATAATTTTCTACATCATACAATAAGATTTTTATATATAAAATAATAAATCTAAATTTCTCCCGTTACATAATTAATTAGATTTATAATTTTACAACTCTCCCGTTTTTATATACTTAAACTTTGTATATTTTACTTCTATACTAACTATCATTGCAATCTACCATATTCTCTAAAAAAACATTAATATTTATCATTTTTATTTTTTTATATTGTTGATGTAATATAAATAATTGAACATTCAATTATTTTAATGATACAAGTGGTTTACTTCATTTTTTATACGGATAAATATTTATATACTTTATATTTTATTTTATTTTTTATTTTTTATTTTATTAATTCCATACTTTACCTCTTTCTTGATATTGCAAGTTATTATAAATAAATAAAAGAGTATACACAAATATTTGTGTATACTCTTTTATTTATTTATTTTCAGTTTTATTATTATCGATTCCTAAAAAGTCTTTTGCATCTTGTATCAATTTATCAAAATCAGATTTTGTTCCTTCATCTATTTTTAATAAATCATTTAATCCTTTTCTAAATTCAACCTCTGATTTTTGCATTAAATCTTGAGGAACATTTTCTAATTTTTTACTTCTATCTTTTAATTCAGCTATAACTTTTTCACTTTGAGCTATTAATTTATCATTCATTTCTTTTAACTTTTGATCATCTGTACTGAAATTTTTTAATGAATCAACAAACTCTTGTAATTTTACTTCACTATCTTTATATGCTTTCTTTAAACCTTCTAAATACTTTTCATTACCTGGATAATCTTTAGTAGGCTCATCTACTAATATTTTACCATAACCATTATAATTTTCTAATCTAGCTATATTGCTTTGATATATCTTACCAAATTCATCTCTATAATTATCCATAGTCATGTTTCCATATCTATTATCCTTTGTTTCAGGTGTAGATTCTGTAGTTTTATTTTCATCAGTTTTTTCTGGCATAATTTTATCACATCCTATTACACCTAATGTAAGTACACCTATTAATGCTAATAATAATAACTTCGATCCTTTCATATAATACCTCCAAATTAACTTAATTATTTATTTAACTCTATGTCTAAATAGGTTCTTATATCTTTTATAGAAGTTTTAAATTCATTTTCAACTTCCTTTGAAACACTTATACTAGATTCTAAGAACTCTATAAACTTAGCTTTTGGTATTGAGTATTTATCTACAGGTATATTAACAATATTATCAATCTCTAGTTGTATTCCTTTAATTAAGTTTATATTTTTTTCAACTAATTCATTATTTAACTTAGTTAGTTTTATATCTTCAGTTACCAAATTATTCATATTATCTTTAAACTTAATTAAATTTCTTTTTATTATTTCTAACAAATCTTTATATTCTGTTGCATAATCATAATTAGTCTTGTCCCCTTGATTTAATAAAAATACACCTATACTATCATATTGTTCTTTATATATTGGATCAATATATTTTTTATATGAATTAGTAAATTTGTCATTATATTCGTATATATTTAGTATCTCTTGCTTTGTACCTACATCATTAAAATCTTTTTCATTTCTGTTGTAAATATTACATCCTGTAAATAAAATATTACCAATGCCAATAAGTAAAATAATTGATAATATTTTAATACTATTCATATATTTACTCCTTCCAACAGCCTACACACTTATTATGTCTATAAAAAGACTTTTTATTTATGAAATAATATTTTTATTTTTTGACTTTTACAAAATACTTAGTGTGTAAAAGTTCATGAGCTTTATGACTTAAAGGATGACCTAAGTATTTATCATATATAGCTTGAACAGCTGGGTTTTCATTAGACTTTCTAAGTTCTAAAGATCTGTCTATATTATTTAGACCTTCTGCTCTTTTTTCTATAGTCTCCACTCTTTTTCTAGCTTTAGGTTGTCCACCTCCGCCTACGCATCCACCTGTACACGCCATAATTTCTATAGCATGATAGAATTCTTCTCCTGATCTTATTTTATCAAGCATTTTACCTGCTTCTTTTAATCCATATGCAACACCTATTCTAAGCTTTAATCCTTCTACTTCTAAATCACAAGATCTAAACGAATCCCATCCTCTTAAAGCTTCAAATTCTACATTTTTTATTTTTTGACCAGTCATATTTTCTATTGCAGTTCTAGTTGCAGCCTCTATAACCCCACCAGTTCTTCCAAATATTATACCAGCTCCTGTATACTCACCTAAAACTTGATCTATTTCGCTATCTTCTATCTCATTTAAGTTTATTCCTGAGTCTTCAAATATTTTTATAAGTTCCCTAGTTGTTACAACGTAATCTACATCATAATTTAGCCCTCTTGAAAATTCATGTCTTGAGGCTTCATATTTTTTAGCTATACATGGCATTATAGCTACAGAGGTTATTTGATCTCTTGTAAGACCTTTTTCTCTTGCCCATAAATCTTTTGCCACAGTTGCAAACATCTGCATAGGAGATTTTGCACTTGATGGAACATCTAGCATATCGCCATAATTTTGTTCTATAAACTTAACCCATGCAGGACAGCAAGATGTAAGTATTGGTAATTTAACATCTTCATCTCCAGCTAAGTGTTTTTCTAATCTTTCTTGTAATTCTGCAGCTTCTTCCATTATAGTTAAATCCGCTGCCCAAGTAGTGTCAAATACATAGTCAACACCTAACTTCCTAAGAGCTGATGCTATTTTTTTCTCTACATTAACTCCTGGCTCGAATCCAAAAGCTTCACCTATAGCTACTCTTATTGCAGGTGCCATTTGTGTTATAACTACTTTATTAGGAGTTCCTAAATCTCTTAAAAATTTAAGTGTATTATCTCCTGCAGTTATAGCATCAACAGGACAACTAGCTATACACTGACCACAATGTGTACATCTATTGTAATCTATATAATGTTGTTCTTTTCTTTCTCCTGAAATACAATCAACAGGACAAACTCTTTTACATGCTCCACATCCTATACACTTTGTTGTTATAGTTAACTTTACAAGGTTATTACACTGAGCTGTATAACATTTTTCATCTTCAATATGTTCTTCTATTTCTCCATAGAATGTATCTATTATTTCTTGCATAATATTATGCTTTTGATTTAAAGTAGTTTTTACCGTCCTAGCAAGTTCTCTTAATATGAATACATCTCTCATATTAGATCTACCTTTACTTATTCTATCTAGAATTTTCCACATCTGAAGTATTTCATCTTTTACTTTACTATACGGTTTATATTTTTCTTCTTTTATCTTACCTAATAAGAAATCTATGTAGAATTTAGCATATTGAACAATACAATCTTCTTGAGAAAGTATTATTATAGTTCTACTATAATCTTCTCCGAATAAATCAAAATCTAATTCCTTATCTAAACTATCTTCTGTTAAAAAACCACCAAATGGAATCCCTAGTTGAGCAGCTTTAAAACCGCTGTTTTTTATAATTCCTCCAGAAAGTTGTATAATATCTCTAAGTGTAGCTTTTTCAGGAATCTCTATTATTCCAGGATTATTAACTTTACCAGAAATAGCAATAATCCTTTTACTACTATCAGTTATTTTTTCTAACTCTTCTTCACTAAAAACTGAAAATACCGATCCTAATGAACTTTGTATTATAGTTGGCTTTTTATTACACATGAATTTACACCCCTCATTATAAATTGTCATATAAACTACTAATTAATTTTTCCATTAATTAAAATACTATTCTTAATTAGTCTCTATAAAACTCATACCCATTGAAAAAAAAATAAAACTGCTAAGTTAAGATTCAGAATCTTAACTCAACAGTTTTATTTTAGTTGCTATATTTATCGATTTCAGATAATAACTCTTCTACTAAATTATCACCTTTTATCTTTCTTACTATTTCGCCTTTTTTGAATAATAAGCCTTCACCTTTACCTCCAGCTATACCAATATCAGCTTCTTTTGCCTCTCCTGGTCCATTAACTGCACATCCCATTATAGCCACAGTTATGTCTTTGTCAATTTTGCTTATTTTATCTTCAACCTCATTTACCACACTTATAAGATCTATATTACATCTTCCACATGTAGGACAAGATACTACCTTTATCTTATCATTTAGTAAATCTAGGCTTCTTAATATTTCTTTACCAACTATAACTTCTTCAGTTGGGTCTCCTGTAAGAGATATTCTTATTGTATCACCTATCCCTTTAAGTAATAAAGCCCCTACTCCTATAGATGACTTTATAGTTCCTTTTTTTACACTACCTGATTCTGTTATTCCTATATGTAAAGGATAATCTACTTTTTTAGATATAAGTTCATATGCATCTATAGTTTTATAGATATCTGAAGATTTAAGAGATATAACTATATTGTAAAATTCTAAATCCTCAAGTATTTTAACATGTCTAAGTGCACTTTCGACTAAAGCTTCTGCTGTTGCAGATCCATATTTTTCTAATAAATCTTTTTCTAAAGATCCACCATTTACACCTATTCTTATTTTCAGATTATTTTCTTTACACTTATTTACTACCATTTTTACTCTATCTATATTACCAATGTTACCTGGATTTATTCTTACTCCATCTACGCCTTGGTCTATTGCTTCTAATGCTAATCTATAATCAAAATGTATATCAGCTATTACAGGTATATTTACATTACTTTTTATTTCACCTATGTTTTTAGCAGCTTCCATATCAGGTACTGCAACTCTAACTACATCACAACCTACTTCTTCAAGTTTTTTTATTTGTGCTATAGTTGCCTTTGCATCTCTTGTGTCTGTATTAGTCATAGATTGTATAGATATAGGGTTATTGCCTCCTATTTTAAGACTTCCTACACTAACCTCTTTACTTAATCTTCTTTCGTAACTCATTATCTCACCTTCACTTTCTAGTCCAACTTACGCTACATACCTACTAATCTAGCTATGTCTTTATATGTTACAAATAGCATAAATAACATTAACGCTGCAAATCCAATAAGATTTACCATACCTTCTTTTTCAGGATCAATTTTCTTACCACCTCTTAAAAATTCTATAAATAAGAAAAATAATCTTCCACCGTCAAGTGCTGGTATAGGTAATAAATTTAATACTCCTAAATTTAAACTTATTACTGCAGCTAAGTATAACACATTTACTATTCCTGCCTTTGTAGCATCTGCAACAATGCTTATAACGCCCACTGGTCCTGCTACTGACTCACCTATTCCTCCAGGAAGATTCCCTGTTATTAATTGGCCTATAAATGTTATCATTCCAGCTATCATACTTATTGTTGCTTTTATTGCATTTCCAAATGATCCTAATATATCTCTTTCATTTTTAGGATATATTCCAATTAAATAGTTGCCATCTTTAAATTCAGGTGTAACTTTTACATCTTTCTCTTTACCGTCTCTGTCTATAGTTAAATTAAGTTCTTTTCCTTCAGAGTCTTGAATCCCCTCACTTAGCTCTTTCCATGAATTTACCTCATGTCCGTTTATTTCAGTCACAGTATCTCCCGCCTGTATTCCAGCCTTTTGAGCTACACTGTTATCTATTACATCTCTTAGTGTAGTACTCGGAGTTCCAATGTACATGAATACAGGAATTAAAATTATAACCGTTAGTATTATATTAAAAAATGGTCCTGCAAATAGTATACTTGCTCTTTGTAATATACTTTTATTTCCAAATGCTCTTGGATCTTTTGAGTCGCTATCTTCCCCCTCCATAGCAACATATCCCCCAAGAGGTAATAATCTTATGCTATACATAGTTTCCCCTTTTTTAAAGCTATATATCTTAGGTCCCATACCTATAGCAAATTCATGAATTCTAACACCTGCCTTCTTTGCAAACAAGAAATGTCCTAATTCATGAATAAATACTATCACTCCAAAAGCTAAAATAGCCACTAATATAGTAATTATATTCATTCTTTCACCACCCTATTTTATACACTTTTTAACAAATTCTCTACTCCAGTTATCTATATGTAATATTTCTTCTAATGTAGGTTTTTTTATACATTCATGTGCATCTAAAGTTTTTTCTATATAATACGGTATATCATAAAACTTTATCTTATCTTCTAAAAATTCATTTACTAACACTTCATTAGCTGCATTTAATACAGCTGAATATGTGCCTCCCATTTTTAAAGAATCATATGCTAACTTTAGACATGGGAATGTTTCTAAATCTGGCTTTTCAAATGTTAAACTGCTCAACTTTGAGAAGTCTAATCTTTCAAAGTCGTTAAGTAATCTCTCTGGATAAGTTAATGCATATTGTATCGGTAACTTCATATCTGGGCATCCCATTTGAGCAATTATAGAACTATCAACAAATTGAACCATAGAATGTATTATACTTTGAGGATGTACAACTACATCTATTTTATCAGCTTCTACATCAAATAACCATTTAGCTTCTATAACTTCTAAACCTTTATTCATAAGTGTAGAAGAATCTATACTTATTTTTCTCCCCATACTCCAATTCGGATGCTTTAAAGCTTCATTTTTAGTTACATTTACTAATTCTTCCTTTGATTTCCCTCTAAAAGGACCTCCTGATGCCGTTAGTATTATGCTATCTATTTCTTTATTATTTTCTCCGTTTAAGCACTGGAATATAGCACTATGTTCACTATCAACAGGAAGTATTGATACATTTCTTTTTTTAGCTTCATCCATAACTAATTGTCCTGCTGTAACTAAAGTTTCTTTATTTGCTAGAGCTATAGTTTTTCCATTTTTTATAGCTTCAAGAGTCGGAACTAGTCCTATCATTCCAACTATAGCAGTTAAAAGTACATCGATTTCATCTAATGATGAAATAGCTACTAATCCATCCATTCCAGATAATACTTCTATCTTTATATCATTTGGTATCATAGATTTTAAAGCTTTAGCACTTTCTTCATTATACACAGCCACATATTTAGGCTTAAACTCTTTTATTTGTTCTAAAAGTAAGTTTATACTACTATTTGCAGATATAGCTACAACTTCAAATTTATCTCTATTTTTTCTAACTACATCTAATGTTTGTGTTCCTATAGATCCTGTTGACCCCAATATTGATATTTTTTTCATACTATTTATATTCCTTTCTGATAATTTATATGCTATACAATTAAAGCTTCAGATAACCCTGAAGCTAAATAAATATATATATTGCATAATAAACAAATGGTGCTACTAGTATAACACTATCAAATCTATCTAATATACCACCATGTCCTGGTATTAATTTTCCATAATCTTTTATTCCAACGTATCTTTTTATAGCTGATGCAAATAAATCTCCAAATTGTGCAACTATACTTCCTATACTTCCTACTAAAATCATGTGGATTATGCTTAGTTTGAAAATATATCCAAATATCATACAACACATTGTAGATCCTAATATTCCACCAATACTACCTTCTATCGTTTTCTTCGGGCTTATACTCGGTATAAGTTTATGTTTTCCAAATAAATATCCACTAAAATACGCAAACGTATCTGTCATAAACGATATTATAAATATAAGCCAAACATAAATCCCACCTAGTTTAAAATCATTTATTGTTAAAACTATATAATCTAAAAATATCGGTATATAAAACATACCTATAAATGTTATAGAAAAGCCTATAATATTTTTCTTATTTGATAAAATATAAATTATCCCTGCTAAGAATAATATAAATACGAATATATATGTATATTCAATTTGTAAATTAAAAATATTTTTTATAGATAAGTATATAGCAAATAAATATCCTAAAATGCTTATAGGTTGTATATTTTTACTTTTAAATGCTTTATAAAACTCATCTAGTGCAATTATTCCTATAATAGCTTCTGCTATGTATAATGGTAATCCTCCATATATTATAAATAATAATAATGGAATTAATGCTAATGCCGCAATGATTCTTACAACCATAAAATAATCTCCTTACTTAAGTCCACCAAACCTTCTATCCCTACTTTGGTAAACATATATAGCTTTTCTAACTTCATTTCCATCAAAGTCAGGCCAATATACATCTGTAAAATAAAATTCAGAATACGCCATTTCCCATAACAAGAAGTTGCTTATTCTTTGCTCACCACTAGTTCTTATTATTAAGTCTGGATCTGGGATAGACTTTGTGCTTAAATATTTTGTTATAGTGTCTTCATTTATATCTTCTATATCTATTTTACCACTTTTACAATTTTTTACTATATCTATAACAGCATTTTTTATATCATTTCTACTGCCATAGTTTAAAGCTATATTTAAGTTTAATCCAGTATTATCTTTAGTCATATCAATCGCGTTTTTCACAGCTTCTACAGATTTACTTGGAAGTACATCTATATCACCTATAGTTGTTATCTTTACATTATTTTTATGTAATTCTTTTAATTCTTTATTTAAGTACGTATATAATAAATTCATTAAAGCATCTACTTCTAATTTTGGTCTTTTCCAGTTTTCTGTTGAGAATGCATATAAAGTTAAATGTTTTACCCCTAATGCTGAGCACTCTTTTGTAACTGCTCTTATAGCTTCAACCCCAGCTTTATGTCCAACTGTTCTTGGAAGTAGTCTATCTTTAGCCCATCTACCATTTCCGTCCATTATTATTGCTATATGAGTAGGTACATTACTTAAGTTTATGTCGTATATAGTATTTTTATTCATAAACTACCTCCCAATAAAATTTTCTGACTCCTATTTTAAGGAGTCAGCAAAGTATGTTTGTATTATCTCTACACTACTACCTGACTCAGATATTTTAATAACTCTAGGAATTATCAATTTATCTTCATCTTTATATCCCTTTATAGTAGTTATAGTATAACATTTATTTTCTTTTTCGAAAAAATTTATTACCTCATTTGTTTGAAGTCCTAATAATCTATAGTACTTATCCAAAATTATACCGCCATTATATCTTGTTCTTTAGCTTTTAATAATGAATCTACTTCTTTTATAAACTTATCAGTAGTTTTTTGAACTTCATCTTGAGCTTTCTTTAACTCATCTTCTGTTATTTCGCCTTCTTTTTCCATCTTTTTAAGTTTATCATTAGCATCTCTTCTTTCATTTCTTAATCTAACTTTAAACTCTTCAGCAACTTTACTAGATTTTTTAGCTAATTCTTTTCTTCTTTCTTCTGTTAATGCCGGAACAGATATTCTTATAACTTGTCCATCATTAGTTGGGTTTAATCCTAAATCTGAATTTCTTATAGCTTTTTCTATTTCAGCCATAGCAGTCTTATCCCAAGGGTTTATCATTAATGTTCTTGGTTCTGGAACAGATATAGCACCTACTTGGTTTACTGGAGTTGGAGTTCCGTAATAATCAACTCTTACTCTATCTAGCATTTGAGCATTTGCTCTACCTGCTCTTATAGTTGTAAATTCGTTTTTTAATGCTTCTATTGTTTTGCTCATTTTCTCTTCTAATTGCTTTTTAACTTGTGCACTCATTTTTTATTCCTCCTTAAGAATTAATTTATTTTACAGTAGTTCCTATGTTTTCACCCATAACTGCTTTTATTATATTCTCTGTAGAAAGTTCAAATACCTTTATAGGTATCTTATTGTCCATACATAAAGATGTTGCAGTTGAATCCATAACTTTAAGTTCTTTTTGTAAAACTTCTATATAACTAAGTTCTGTAAACTTCTTAGCATCATCATGTACTTTAGGGTCTTTGTCATATACTGCATCTACATTTTTAGCAAGTAATATAACTTCTGATTCCATTTCTGCAGCACGAAGTGCAGCTGCTGTATCTGTTGAGAAGTAAGGGTTTCCTGTACCTGCTCCAAATATAACAACTCTAGCTTTTTCTAAGTGTCTAACAGCTTTTCTTCTTATGTACGGTTCTGCTATTTGTCTCATTTCTATAGCAGTTTGAACTCTTGTTAAAACATCTATATTTTCAAGAGCATCTTGTAGAGCCATAGCATTCATAACTGTAGCTAGCATACCTATATAATCAGCAGTAGTTCTATCCATTCCCTCAGAAGTTCTTCCTCTCCAGAAGTTACCTCCACCAACAACTACAGCTACTTCTACACCTACAGCTTGTATTTGTTTTATAGCCTGAGCTATTTCATTTACAACTTCATTATTTATTCCAAATCCTTTTTCTCCAGCTAATGCCTCTCCACTTAACTTTAATAATACTCTTTTATACATGGGCTTAGTCATTTGAACTCCTCCTTAGTTAACTTTTTAAAAAAGAGAACACCGAAGTGTTCTCTTTTGGTCAATTACTTAAGTTGCTTAGCAACCTCTTCAGCAAAGTTTTCTTCTTTCTTTTCTATACCTTCACCAACTTCGAATCTTACGACTCTAGCAACCTTTATTTCAGAACCTACTTTTTTAGCAACGTCTGCAACTAATTGCTTTATAGTTAAATCTGGGTTTTTAACGAAAGTTTGCTCAACTAAACAAACTTCTTTTAATTGTTTTTCTAATCTTCCCTTTATCATTTTTTCAACTATATTAGCTGGTTTTCCTTCATTTAAAGCTTGTTGTGTTAATATTTCAGTTTCATGTGCTATGTACTCTGGATCTACATCATCTTTAGAAACGTATTTAGGATTCATAGCAGCAACTTGCATAGCTATATCTCTTCCCATAGTTAAAACATCAGCATCTCTAGCTTCTGTTTCTAATTCAACTAATACACCTATTTTTCCACCACCGTGGATGTATCCAGCAACTTGTCCATTAGTAGCTATCTTAGCGAATCTTCTTATATCTAACTTTTCTCCTATAGTAGCTATTCTGTTGTTTAATACATCAGCTAAAGCTCCTTCTTTATGAGACTCAGTTAATAATCCAGCTACATCTTCTTTTTCTGTAGCTAAAGCCATTTCAGCAACATCCTTAACGAAAGTTTTGAAATCTTCATTCTTAGCAACGAAGTCTGTTTCTGAGTTTATTTCAACTATAGCACCAACAGTGTTGTCAGCATTTATTTCTATAGCAACTAATCCTTCAGCAGCTACTCTATCAGATTTCTTAGCAGCTTTAGATAAACCTTTTTCTCTTAGTAAATCTATTGCTCTTTCCATATTTCCTTCAGCTTCTTGTAAAGCCTTTTTACAGTCCATCATTCCGGCACCTGTAGTTTCTCTTAACTCTTTAACCATTTGTGCAGTTATAGCCATGGTAATCCCTCCTATATATTACTAATGGTAAGGGTATACCCCCTTACCATTAACTTATTTTATTATTCTTGATCTTCAGTTACTTCTTCTTGATCATCAGCTATAGCTTGTCTTCCTTCTATTATAGCAGTTGCCATAGCACCAGTTATTAACTTAACAGCTCTTATAGCGTCATCGTTACCTGGTATAGCGAAGTCTAATTGCTCTGGATCACAGTTTGTATCAACTATACCTATTACTGGTATACCTAATCTGTGAGCTTCTTGTATAGCTATGTTTTCTTTTCTTGGATCTACTACGAATATAGCAGCTGGTAATTCAGGCATATCTTTTATACCGTTTAAGTATTTCTCTAATTTTTCTTTTTCAGCTCTTAACTTTATAACTTCTTTCTTAGGAAGAACGTTGAATACTCCTTCTTCTTCCATTTTTTCTAATTTTCTTAATTTGTCTATTCTAGTCTTTATAGTTTTGTGGTTTGTTAACATTCCACCTAACCATCTTTCATTAACGTAGAACATTCCACATCTTTCAGCTTCTTCTTTTATAGCTTCTTGAGCTTGTTTCTTAGTTCCTACGAATAATATAGGCTTTCCAGTCTCAGCTACTTCTTTAGTGAATCTGTAAGCTTCTTCAACTTTTTTAACAGTTTTTTGTAAGTCTATTATATATATTCCATTTCTCTCTGTGAATATATATTGAGCCATCTTAGGGTTCCATCTTCTTGTTTGATGTCCGAAATGAACACCAGCTTCTAATAATTGTTTCATTGATATTACTGACATTTTTACCTCCTGGTTTTACCTCCGACTTGGTCAACTCCCTAAAAAACCGTTTAGGCACCTTTTAGAGATCACAAAGTCGTGCGTTATTTTATTTTTTTACCTTCGTTAGTATATCATAGTGAATTATAAAATACAATGTTTTTTGTAAATTTTATATCATTATTATATATATCTTATTATGTACTATTAATTTACTTTTCCATAGATAATTATTTACAAATAAACAGTGGTTTATTCATATTATTGTAAATTAATATAAGATAGAGCATTTGCTCTATCTTATATATTATATTAATCTGATAATATCATTTTTATTTTTGTTTTTAGCGATGTATTTTTAACATCTTTTGTACTTATTATATCTATACTTCCTAATATTTCTCCATTGTCTGTATAGTATTTAATAACTCCTAACACATCACCTTTTTTGACTGGATATTCAAGTTCCTTTAAAGTAACTTGAGTATTTATATTCTCTTCATTTCCTATAATAGTATACAACTCATCTTTAGTTCTAAGCTCTACTTCTAACTCTTCCAATCCTTTAATATATTTTTTACCTATTAATTCATTTTTAGATATAACTTTTTCTGTATGATAATTTTCTTTACCATATCTTAACATTGCTAACGATGCAGATAACCTTTTATTTTTATGGTTAGCACCTAGTGTCACTCCTATAACCCTATATTTTTTAACATCATTTTCTTTTTCTACATTCATAGAAAATGATAAACAATACCCAGCATTTCCTGTATATCCTGTTTTTATTCCATCTACCTCAGGTATCATTCTAAGAAGTGGATTAGTATTATTTTTTTCAAATCCTCTAGATGGATTTGAATAGGTAGTCATATCCGTTATTTGAGTAACTTGCTTTTCATAGTTGTCAAACATATACTTTCCAAGAGTAGCTATATCTCTTGCTGTAGATATATTTTGTTTTGGTTGAGCTTTTGGATTTTGTAAATCATAAATAGGAAGTCCATGTGGATTTACAAAATTAGTATTACTCATACCTATCTCTTTAGCTTTTTTATTCATAAGTTTAACAAAGCTATCTACATCTTTTGATATATGACCAGCTATAGCAACTGCAGCATCATTGCCAGATACTATCATGAGACCTTTCATAAGTTCAATTAACTCAACTTCTTCATTTTCCTTAAGATGATAACTTGAACCTCTTACTGATGCTATTTTTTTTGTTATTTTAATTTTATCATTAGGGCTAACTTGATTTTTTTCTATAGCTTCAATAGCTATTAAAAAAGTCATCATTTTACTTAAACTTGCTAAGGGTCTTTTTTCATCTGGATTCTTAGCATACAATACTCTACTACTATCTTGGTCTATTAATATAGATGATAAAGAGTATTTATCTACTTCTTTTTCACTTGCAAATGCAGTATACGGAGTTACAACTGCTAAAATTAAAACTATTGATATAAACTTTTTTACTCCTTTTATCATGTCTTCACCTTCTTAAGTTAAGTAAGTATATATTAATTTTTAACTTATTAAGCGAAATATATATCTAGTAATTATTTACTATCTTGACATTTTTCTAAAAATAACAGATGCCCACGAAGCTGCCATGGTTACGCCAAAGAAAACTTCCAGACTTACTAATAACTTTCCCAAAATATTGTTAACCACCATATCTCCATAACCTACAGTGCTAAAGGTAGCCATACTAAAATACCATAAATCCAAGTAGTCTTTTAACATACTTTTTATATTATTTGAATTATCGTAATTTAACCCAATTACATTATCATTTATATCTTTTATTCCAGTAATCATATATAGGAGTGCAAATATACTTACTATAAAAAACGAAACAATAAATATATTTAACGGTTTTTCTCCATAACCAATAGTGTATTTGGCTATTAAGTCTATAAATTTAGTGTTTATATATTCAGTTAAACTCTCAAATTCGTCTCTTTTTATGCATTTACCTCCATAATATCTTTCCATATAATAGTAGTGACTCACTTTGTCATAATCACCAATTATATTTGATTGATTTTTAGCTATTCGATAATTTATCTTTGCATATTTATAATTTTCTTTTTCATAAAAAATACTTTTCAAATCAACTTTACAACAATGGCTAAAGTGAACTCCATCTAATCTCGGCATATACTTTATTTTTTCAAATTTAAGTTTTTGACATTTTATTTTAGATTTAATAAACAACCTTTTTTTTGAACTATTTTTGTTAAATTCCACATTTTTAAATATACAATTTTCATTGAAAGTACAATTCTTAAAATATATATCTCCATTAAGCTTAATATTTTCAAATATTAACTCTTTTTCAAATTTACAATTTTCAAACACTAAATCTTTATTAAATACTATATTTAAAAACTTTATATTTTTATATTTGTTAAATTCACTAATATTATCGCTGTCTAATAATATGGTTTTATTTATTACCAAATTACTATATTTTATATTCACTCCACTATCCATACCCTTTTGAGTATTTCTAATATACATAAAATATCTTTCCTCCAAAATATTTATATTAATTATTCTTTAACTTAAATATTTTTTTATTCAATCAAACTCATAAAATACAAAAAACTACCTCAAAGATTTTCTTTAAGATAGTTTTTACTTATATGTATATTCCTAATACTAAAAATGATACGATTGTTGCTAATCCCACAGCTGCAACCTTTTTTAATTTATGTCCTTTTTTTAACTTGTCTACTTTTTTTGTAGTATCATCTTGTATACATTCAATTTCAACTTCAATATTCTGTCTTTCATCCAACAAGTTTTCTACTTCATACATGTAATGGCTTAAATCGATAATTACTTCTTTAGGAGTTTCATATCTATTCGTTCTACTTAATAATTTTTCTAATATATTCAATATTTTTTCAGGTACAAACTCAGTATCAAAGTCTTTCCATTTTATGCCCTTGTCCATTCTTCTTAGAATTTCTTCCTCATCGTCTATTTCCCCAAATGGATGTTTATCAAATATCAATTCAAATATTATAATTCCAAGTGCATAAAAATCACTACTTTTATCAGTATATCCTAAGCATATTTGATGAGGACACATATAATTTAAATTTTTTGCAAAATGTTTTATACCATTATTAAAAATTTTATTATTAGCCTTTATAATACCTATATTACTTAATTTAACATTATACCCTTCATCTACTAATATGTTACTTGGATGTAAACACCCATGATATATATTGTAACTATGTGCAACTTCTAATGCATTTAACAGTTGCCTTAATATTATTACAATTTCTTCTATATTTAATCTGTGATACTTTGTCAACTGTTCTAAAGTACTTCCTTCTATATAATCATTTATAGTATAATAAACTTCACTTCCATCTTCTAACTCATACATTCCTACATCTTTAATTTTAAGTATGTTTGGAGAATCTATTTCATTTATAGTAGTGGCTTCATCGATTAAATTTGAAATGAATTTTTTACTCTTAACTACTCCTGAATCTATTATATTTATAATTATCGTTTGTCCATCATAATAGTCTTTTCCTTTATATAAGCATGATTTACAACCTCGCCCTATTTCTTCTATTATCTTGTATCTATTGCCTATATATATCAAATAAACTCCCCCTTATATCTCGTGTAACATTTTATCCTTTTTACTGATACTTTTATTATATCAGTGTTTAGTTTTTTATGTAACAAATAAGTATTGTATGACCATATTTAGATATATTTGTTGTTTTCATGTGTTATAGTTCATATTTATATGGTCATACCCAATTATTATATCTTTTAATCTTATTTTAAATGCACGTATACATATTTTCTATAATTTTTATTATAAATAGAAATATCCGTATACAAAATCTATATTCTAAGCATATTAGCTATATTTATAGAAATTATATACGGATGTATATTTATATTATTTAGTAAAATTTTAATAATTTTATTTTTTCTTATATGTACTTGTTGTTATATATTCATTTTTAACTACTTTTCCTGATGCATCTTTATATATTCTATACGTTTTAACAGTATTTCCACTCCCAACATTTTCTGTTTGTATACTTATATTTTGCTTATCTTTAGAACTTCCATATATTTTACTAGTTACAACTCCGTTATAAGCTGTATTTTTTATATATACAGGATGATCATATGGGTTTTTAAACTTTAAATCTAAGTAATCATACGCTACAGTTGCATCTTTACCCATAGGTGCATATGACGATGGTAAAGAGTGGTTCCTAACTTTAGTTATATCCATCCCAGAGTATAGTGCTGAATTATATATAGTCGTTGAAACTTGACATACGCCACCACCTGATCCATCTTGTATTTTCCCATTTACAATAACAGGTGCATCTTTATATCCATTCGCTTTACTTCTTGGACCCGTTGATTTATTGTATGAAAATTCTTCACCTGGCATAAGTAGTATATCACTTGTGCTATTTGCAGATCTTATAATATTATGAGCTCTATTAGGCGACGAATTGTTAAACGTCGTGCTATGAGTAGCCAATACAGAGTCTACACTTTGCAACATATCCGCAGTTATTTTTGGTTCAGTTTTTTCAACTACTAAGTCTACTTTCTCAAAACTATTATTTCTTATTGATTTATTTATATTTTCTTTCGTCAATTTTATATTAACTTCTTGTCCTATTACTGCTGGAGTTATATTAATTCCACCTGCCGATGATATCTTTATATCAGCATCTTTTACTTCTGTATTTATTTCTTTAGATATATTCTTTAGATAATTGTCTAATTTAGATTCATTATATGTGGACTTTATTTCAAATACTTTTTTATTTCCACTTTCTAGCGAAACTACCCTTTTTACGTTTTCTATATAGGATTTTGTTTTATTAAAATTATATGCTTCATCTAATACTTTATCTATATCATAATTAAAGTCTATAGCTTTAGGACTTAAGTCAAATGAATTATTCTCATATTCTATTTTCATATTTTGAGGACTATATGTAGACTTTAATATTTTTTTAGCTTCATCCATAGATAAATTTGATAAATTTGTTTCTCCCACATATACATTTTTTGCTATTTTATCATTATATATATAATTTTTATTAAAATAATGAATTGCTATTGTACCTATTGTGATAATAAATATAGCTAAAATAATCATATTAATACGTGTTTTTTTATTTTTTTTAGATTCAATACTTTCTGTATTTTCTTCTGTAAGTATGTTTTGTTGCATTATCTTCCCCCCTACTTTGCCTAAGATTATTATAGTTTAAAAGCAATTGATAAAACAATAACTACCAAACATATGTAACCTTATTGTCACAATTATAAGGGAAAAGATTTTATATATTAAATTCTCCAATTACCGGAAAATGATCAGATGTGGTTATAAAGTCAACTATGTATTTTGTAGGATTAATATTTTGAGATATAAATATATAGTCAATTCTAGATTTGCTTTTACTAAAGGTTTCTGTATTTTCTAAATCAAATATTTTTGCTAAATCATAAAATTTATCAATTTTTAAGTCTGTTTGGTTGAAATCTCCGCATATAATATTTTTGCCTCTTAGCGTATCTACATAATTTAATACTTGTTCTAACTGTTTCTCTCTCTCATAAATACTCAATCCCAGATGTAAATTTATTATATTTACCAATTTATCATTTATATATAATTGTAAATGTATAAATCCTCTTCTTTCTTTTTCACTAACCAAATGAACTCCATCTACTGATACCATATCATTTTTAAAATAAATACTTATACCATATAAATCATTAGTAAGCTTTACATTTGATAAAAAATATCCATTTATATCGAGTTCATTTAATAGTTTTATATGTATGCTATTTAAAACTTCTTGAAGACAAATTATATCCGCATTAGTCCTTTTTAAATAATCTATTGTATCGTTCAATGATTCATTGTTATTTTCATCAATACCCTTATGAATATTATAAGTTATTAATTTCATTTATCCCCCTACATACCATAAGTATTTCTTTAACTTCTTTCTTTTTTTATTCTAGTGCATCTACCTTGATTTATAACAAATAAGAATCCCATTTTTTTATATATTTCATCTAGTTCACTTATACTAACCTCTCCATTTCTTAGGTTATTTATAGTTATTTCTCTAAGTCTTCTATTTGATATTATCATTGGTTAATCTCTCCTTCATTAATTAATAATTTATACTATTCTATTCATTAATTTTAAATTTATTACTAATATTTTTTTCGAACATTCGTTCCCTACAAGAGATATTATATATCAAACACTAGTTCGATTTCAATAGAAAAATATTATTTTTTATATTTTTTTGTCGTTTATTTGCAATATTTCAATAGAAAAAAATAAGAGCACCCATAAGGATTAAATCCATATAAGCACTCTTATTATTCGCATTTATTTATTTTATCTATATCAAGGATTATTCTTCATATTGTATACAATATACTATATACTATTAAGGCCTATTTGTCAATATAATAAATCATATTTTATTCATATAGTATGACTTCTTTTGTTATATTTATCCATAATGTTAAATTTTATTTATATATATTTAATAAATCATGTGTATTTTTTATAATCACAACTTTATTAAATGTAAAAAACCAATAACTGTTTAGTTATTGGCTTTTTTATTATATAAAAACATATAATATGATGCTGAGAATATTATGATATACCCTATAAAACTATATGCATCTGGCATAGTGTTAAATATTATTATACTTATAATAGCTGAGAATATTATATTTGAATAGTCAAATATTGATATTTCCTTAGCTGGAGCATATTTATATGCTAATGTAACTCCAAATTGACCTATACTGGCAAATATACCCGCTAGTATTAAGTATCCGAATTGAACCAAGCTCATATCCTTATAAACTAATATAGTAATTGGTAATATAGACACCGTAGAGAATAAAGAGAAGAAAAATACTACAGTGTAAAACTTTTCTTTTCCACCTAGTACCCTTAAACAAGTATATGCCGATGCTGCAAATATAGCTCCCATTATTCCTGCCATAGATGGTATCATTTCAAAATCAAATGACGGCTTTATTATAAATAGTGCTCCAATAAAAGCAATCGCTACTGCTATTGCTTGATTAGACTTTATTTTTTCTTTTAAAAATATCGCTGAAAATATTATAACAAAGAAAGGACTTAATTTATTTAACATATTTGCGTCAGAAAGCACTAATCTATCAATTGCGTAATAATTCAAAAGTATCCCTAATGTCCCGAATATAGACCTTAGAACTAAAATTTTTCTATTTTCTCTAGCTCCAAAAAAACTTTCTTTGTACTTAACTATAAATACAAATGCTATTATGCAAGATACTAAATTTCTAAAAAATGTTTTTTGAAAGCTAGGTAAATCTCCTGCAAGTTTTACAAATGCAGACATCATAGCAAATCCAAACGCCGATATTATTATAAACATAATTCCTTTATTTCTATCGCTTATATTGTTTAGTTTTTCCAAAAGCATTACCTCCTATTTAATTTTACATACAGTATACCATATACCTAAAATTTTTCTATTATAATATTTTTTTTGCTTCTATTATTCTTTGAATTATAGTAATAAATATTATAATAGAAAATATATTAGTAAATAATGCTACAAAATTAGGAAGTAATATCATTAAAGTAAATAATATAAATCCTTCACTTCTTTCTGCTACTCCTGCTTGATAGTAGAAACTTTTCATCCCTTTTTTTTGAGTTAATGCACCTACTGTTAAGAATATAGTCATAGATATTATTATACAAACTAAAAGAACTATAAAATTCATTCTCGCATCCACATATTTTAATGCAAGAGATATTATCATAAAAGTTTCAACTACTCTATCAAAGGTTATATCCATAAGTGTTCCAAATAATGATGTTGTTTTTGTTTTTCGAGCTATAGCTCCATCTACAGCATCTAAGTATCCTGATAGCCAAAGAGTAACTACTGCTATTAAATTCATATCTAAATATATAAACACACTCGTTAGTATACCTACTAAAAGTGCTATTACAGTTACATTATTAGCTGTTAATTTCAATTTCAATAAAAAATTAGCTCCACTATTTATAATTGGGTCTACATATTTTCTGCCATGTGTATCTAACATACATCCTCCTATTTTTTCTGTAAATTAATAATTTTATTTTTAAAAAACACAGATCCTACAACCAACACTACAAGTGCCATTATAGATATATAAAAACTATTACTACCTATATTTACTGATTGAGCCCCGATATTTGTGAATACTAATATCCCCGGTATAGTTCCTATCAGAGTAGCAAACATAAAGTCTCTAAATTTTATAGATGTAAGACCTGCTCCATAACTTATTATATCAAAAGGAAATAATGGTACTAATCTTAATATTAAAACTACAAAAAATCCTTTATCATTTATCATTTTTTCAATAGTGTCTAACTTCTCCTTAGTAAGTTTTTTTACAAAGTTTCTACCTAATTTTCTAGATATATAAAAAGATAAGCTTGCTCCTAGTAAAGCTCCTATTAGCGTATATATATATCCTTTTGTTAATCCAAATATAAGCCCTCCGCCTATAGCTAGTATTGAATCTGGAAATAAAGTAAGAGGAACTAACGCAAACATTATTATATATATAATAGGTGCAAATTTACCATATGAACTGACATAATTTTGAATATCATGAGCATCTATGTCCATATTTAATATGTTGTACACTATCCATAATATTGTTATAAAAACCATCATAGTTAATGTAATTTTTAATATTTTATTCATTTTATCACTCATATCAATCTCCTCTAATTTATTTTACTGATTTAACTGTTTTATATCTCATTTTCCATTTATTTATAGTATTTGTTTTATCTTGAGTAAATAGTTTTTTATCTATTACATCTTGATTAAATACTAAATCTAATAAATGAAGTACATTTTTATCACTATTTATTAATGACTCACAACAAGATTCACAATAACAAACTATATTTTCACAGCTCGTTTCATTCCCTCTTTTTATCATTTGTCGCAAAGCTAAATTAGTATTTGTAACACCTACCATACCGCCAGCTCCACAGCATACTGTATTTTCTCTATTATTTTTAAATTCAACTATATCGACCCCTAAGTCTTTTAAAACATTTCTAACACTATCTTGAATACCTTTTTCATTTCTTACTGAGCATGAATCATGTACTGCAAATTTAATTTCTGAATAATTATCTTTCACATTATTAGGTACCCCAAATTCATTTATAATTTCATATACGGATGTTACCTTCACATTTTTACTAGTTTTACCTATGGTTTTGTAACAGTTTGGACAAGCTACTATTATTTCTTCAATATTATTAACTTCTACAAGATTTTTCAAGTCTGAGTAATATTTATCAAATTTATCTATATCTCCCATAGCTAAAGTTGGTTTTCCACAACATTTAAATGTAATACCTATATCTTCATATATCCCTTTTAAGTACTCATAAGTGTTCATCACCAATTCTTTACTATAACTGCTTAGACTACACCCAGGTAGAAATATAGCTTTTGACTCTTTTTTTCTTATAGTTTTAGAAAATATAGGAGTAAAACTATTTATCTGGTGAAATCTAACTACATTATAGCCTTTATTTTTAACCTCTTTTTTATCTTTTTCTAATAAACTTTTCCTAATTTCATAAAAAGTTGACTCTAAATTTATATCCTTTGGACACTTTTTATAACATAAACCACACAACATACAAGAGTATGAAACTTCTCCTAAGTCTACTTCTTCATTTAATATTTTTTGCATCAATTCTTTTGGGGATTCACCAAACTCTCTCATCATAGGGCAATCATTAAAACACAATTTACAATCTATACATTTATTTTTATCTTCATTTATTTTTTCTAAAGTTTTTTTACTTAATTTCATATATCTGCCTTCTTCCTAAAAAAATAGAATATCCCAAAATACCGAATATAGTATTTTAAAATATTCCTTTGTTAATTCTATCTCTTCTTTTCTTTGTATACTTTCTTTAAAACATATATAAGAACACTTATAGCACTTAATGTAAGTATACCCATCATCATCAATTTAGCTCCGCCTGTAAGCATGCCTCCAACATATGAGTATATTATAGTTGCAGGAAGCTGTCCTATTCCAGTTGCAATAAAAAATGATACAAAGCTCATAGAGGTTAATCCTGCCGCATAGCTAACTAAATCAAATGACATAAAAGGAAGTAATCTAGCTATTAAAATAGTATGTTTTCCGTACTTATCAAAAAATTCATCTAAACTATCTAATGCAAATTTACTCGTAAGTTTTTCTACTGCATCTCTTCCTAGAAATCTAGCTATATAAAAGCAAATAGCTGCCCCAGCCATAGCACTTGCCCACGAAAGTATAGCTCCTTTTACCCATCCAAATAATGCCGCATTTGCAAATGTAATTAAAAATGCAGGAAGTGGAGCTGCTATAGATTGAAGTATCATTAGTATAAATGATATTATAGGTGCCCAAATTCCAAATGATAGTATATATTGTTTTAAACTTTCTAAATCTAGCATACTTAAGTAAAATACCATTTGATTAATAAATCTATTTACAGGCTCTACATATAAATAGATCCCTATAACTAAAGCTATAATCCCTAATTTTAAAATTAGGGATTTTTTATTTATTTTATTCATCAGTACTCCTCCTATTTTTCTATAGGATTAGACTTATCTCCAGCCCATTCATGATAAGATGCATCATAGTTTTTAACATTATCATATCCTAAAGACTTTAATATTAAAGCCATATGTCCTGAACGAATTCCAGCTGTACAATATGTAACTATTTCATCATCTTTATTTAATCCTAAATCTTTAAACATTTTTTCTAACTCTGCTTTATTTTTTATAGTCCCATCCTCATTATAAACATTATTGAAAGGTAAATTTATAGCTCCAGGTATATGTCCACCTCTGACTTCACCATATTTAGTAGCTCCATCATATTCGTCTTTTTCTCTAGTATCTATTATTTTAACTTTATCTAAATTATCTTTTAAAGTTTTAGTATCTATATTCATATCATTTTTAACTTCTTCTACTACAAACTCAGATTTTTTAGGATCTACTTTTTCTTTAGAAATTTCTTTTCCTTCTGATTCCCAAAGATCCATTCCTCCATTTAACATTCTTACATCTACACCAGTTTCTTTGAACATCCATGCAAGTCTTCCGTCTTCTCCCCATCCAGATCTATTTGCATATACTACAACTTTTTTATTTTTGTCGATTCCAAGATCAGAGTAAATTTTAGATAGTTGCTCTTTTGTTAAAAGAGTTCCCCATCCTTCATCTCCACCTTTTCCTTCCATATTACAAAAACTTTGCCACGCTACATTTATAGCTCCTGGTATGTGTCCTTTGTCATAATCTTTTGCACTTCTTGCATCTATTATTATCACATCTTTATTATCTAAGTTTTTTTCTAACCAATTTATATCTGTAAAATATTCATTATTATCATATGTATAATCATTTTTTGTTGTTTCTATAGTTTGTTCTTGAGATGTACTTACATTATTTTGATTTTTATCATCCTTACTACATCCTATTGCTACTGAGCTAGTTATAACTAATAAACTAACTAATAAAAGCATTTTCTTATTTTTTAAACTCATGTAAATCCCCCTATTTTGTAAATTTTAAGAATATTTGTCGTATTTTGCATTCACCTAGGATTATATCATATTACTTCAGTTATTCATTATAGAAAAAAACTATATAAAATCATAAATATATAGTTTTTTTCTATACATGTTAACTTTATTTATGCTTTTTATATGTTTATTAAAAAAATAAAAAGACTAGATTTAACTCTAGTCTTTTATATTTATTTAAACATTTTCTTTCCAGCTTTTTTTATATCTTTTGCCATCTTTTCACTTGTATGCTCCACTGAGCTAGTAAAAGATTTCATACCTTTAGAAATATCATGTCCTAAATCTTCCATCTTATTTCCAAATTCTTTAAACATACTATTTTTTTTAGCCATAATATCACCTCTTTTAATATTTATAAATTATTTTATACACAATTTGTATTTATATTCTTAATATTAAAAGAGATATAATTTATATTAAAAATTTAAGTAAAAATACTAGTCCTATTATAACTGTAGTTAAACTTATTTCTTTAGCTCTTCCTGAGAATAATTTTAACACTATAAAAGATATTACCCCAAATACTATACCATCAGCTATAGAATAAGATAAAGGCATCATTATTATAGTTAAAAATGCCGGTATAGCTTCTGTAAAATCTACTAAGTCTATTTCTTTTATAGGCTCTATCATAAATAATCCAACTAAAACTAACGCTGATGCTGTAACAGCTGGTGTTATAACTGAGAATAATGGAGCAAAGAATAATGCTAAGAAGAACATACATGCAGTAGATACAGCCGTAAGACCAGTTCTTCCACCTTCAGCAACTCCTGATGCACTCTCAACAAAAGTACTTACTGTACTAGTTCCTAAGCAAGCTCCTATTGTAGTTCCTATTGCATCTGCAAATAATGCTTTTTTAACATTAGGAACTTTTCCGTTTTCATCTAACATTTTAGCTTTTGTTGCAACTCCAACTAAAGTACCTATTGTGTCAAACATATCCATAAATAACAATGTAAATAAAACTATAACCATATCTACACTAAATATATTATGCCATTCAAATTTAAATAAAGTAGATGACATTGATGGAGGCATACTAACTATTTGAGTTGGTAAATCTATAACTCCCATAGGTATTCCTATTATAGTTGTTACTATCATACCTATAAATAATGCACCTTTTACATTTTTACATAATAATATAGAAGTTATTAATATACCTATTATAGCAAGTAATCCTGTTCCTGATATTATATTTCCAAGTGCAACTATAGTTCCTCCACCTTCTGGATGTATTATAACTCCTGCACCTTCAAGTCCTATAAGTGATATTAAAAGTCCAATACCTACTGATATAGCCTTTTTTATGTTAGTTGGTATAGAATCTACAATTGCTTCACGAACGTTAAATATTGTTAATAATATAAATATAATTCCTTCTAAAAATACTGCTGTTAAAGCAAATTGATAAGAATATCCCATTCCTACAACTACTGTATATGCAAAGAATGCATTAAGTCCCATACCTGGAGCTAAAGCAAAAGGTAATTTTGCATATAATCCCATCATTAATGTTGCTATTACTGCAGATAATGCAGTTGCTGTAAATACTGCTCCATAATCCATTCCAGCTGCAGATAATATACTAGGATTTACTATTAGTATATATGCCATTGTCATAAAAGTAGTAATTCCCGCTAAAACTTCAGTTTTCACTGTAGTATTATTTTCTTTAAGTTTAAAATACTTTTCCATTTAATCACTCTTCCTGTCGTATTTTGTTTATTTTTGCCGACTTCTATAATACCATATTTTAATATTTTGTACACCCTTTTTCGAATATTTTTAACATGCACACGTTTTTTTGTATGTGTTTTTACTTGTTTTATATTTAAATTTTATAACTGTAATAATTGAAAATGTTTTTATATTACTTTATAATTAAACCCTGAGCTTATTTTTAATTTTAATGGGAGGAATTTATTATGGAAATCAAAAGATACGAAGGAACTGGAAGAATGAGTAGAGCTGTTGTTCATAACAACACTATATATTTATGTGGACAAACTCACGGTGAGGGAGATATAAAAGAACAAACTAAAATGGTTTTACAAAAAGTTGAAGACTTACTAAGCAAATATGGTTCTGATAAAGAACATATATTATCAGTTACTATATACGTAAGAGATATGAAAGACTTCGCTGATATGAACTCAGTTTGGGATTCTTGGGTAGTAGAAGGACATGAGCCTGCTAGAGCATGTGTTGAAGCTAGAATGGCTAGAGAAGCTTTATTAGTTGAAATGTCTGTTGTTGCTGCAGTTAAATAATTTAAACTAACTAATAGCTGTCTATTTTTAGGCAGCTATTTTTATTTATTATAAATAAAAACATAGATAAATTTTATTGTATAAACTTATTAATATATTATTTTTTATTAATAATATATATTTCCTATAATCTCTATATAAATCCAATAAGTTTTCTTTTAATTATTTTCTTAATTTTCATACAATTAATAAGAAAGTTATATATAATTATAAATAAATACATATTTATTAGGGGGGATAATATTTATGAAAGTATTTATAAGTGCTGATATAGAAGGTACATGTGGAATAGTTGATGTTGATGAAACTAATATAAATTCACAGTTTTGTATGTATCATAGAATACAAATGACAAAAGAAGTAAGCGCTGCTTGTAAAGGTGCTACTGCTGCTGGATGCAATCATATTTTAATAAAGGATGCACATGCTAGTGCTCGAAATATAATTCCTGATATGCTTCCTGAAAATACACATTTAATGAGAGGTTGGCCTAATGATCCTTTATCTATGATGAGCGGATTAAATAGTAATTTTGATGCTTGCATTTTTATAGGTTATCATAGTGGAGCTACTAAAGATGGTAATCCTTTGTCTCATACTAAAAATGGAAGGGCTTATGATTATATAAAGATAAATGATGAACTTGCTAGCGAGTTTGTTATAAACAGTTATACTGCTAGTTACTATAATGTACCTGTTGTTTTTATGAGTGGAGATAAATTACTTTGTGAAGAAGCTAAAAGTTTAAATCCTAATATTTACACTGTTTCGGTTTCTGAGGGTGTAGGATCTGCTTCTATATCTATTCATCCAGAAGTTGCAATTAAAGAGATATTGTTAAAAGTTAAAGAAGCTTTATCTACAGATTTATCTAAGTATTTAATTAAGCTACCAGAAAGTTTTAAACTCGAAATAAGGTATAAGAATCATAAAGATGCTTATAAAGCCTCATTCTACCCTGGTGTAGCTTTAAAAGATACTCAGACTATATTATTTGAAAGTAATGATTACTTCGAAGTTCTTAGAATGATTTTATTTTCTATATAATAAAATGGGCTATTAAATAGCCCATTTTTTATGTTTTATAATTCATTATTTTTCATTATACTAATATTTGGATAAAAATCTGTTTCATTTATATACTCACCTTTATATAAAGTTTGACCATTATTTTCATCTAATACTATAATCTGGTGCTTAACTTCCATATCACTTCCATATTTTTGATTCTTTTCTTCATAGTTTGTTATTCCCATATAGATCTTATTATCTATAACCCTAAAAGGAATAACATCATATTCATCATTAGTATTGCCTATATGATACTGTTTATCTACATATTCTACTTTATTATTTTTCAAATTAATTTTAGACAATTCAACATTAGCATTTTTTTCTTTGCTTTTATCGTGCTGTAAAATATATAATATATCTCCTTCTATATCATTACTTATTACTATATTCCCACCTAAAGTTGGTGATGCACTATCTTTTATAACAGGTTCTTTTATAGCTTCAAATTTATTGCTATTTATATCATAATATACTAGATAGTAATTCAATTTGTTTTCATCTTTTAAATTTGCCCTACCTACAAGTGTGTACATTTTATTATCTTTTTGAAATACTTCATTTGTATCAAATAAGTATTTATATTCACCATTTTTAATAGGTTTATAGTTATCTTTCAATTTAATTTCTTGATTTTCTAAATTAAAAGTATATAAATTTAAATAACTATCACCAATTTCAGTAGCTTCTCCATTACGATTATATGTTATACCTTGCGTTACAGTTCTTAATATATATAATTTATTACCTTTTACACTTACAGCAAATCCACTTGCTACATTTTCATCTTCTTTTATATTTTCTGGTAAAGTAACATACCATTCATTTATTTCATTTGTTTTTAAATCCTTATTGCGAATTAAAAATTGTTGTGAGTATGTTCCATCTTCATTATAAGTTTGAGAATACTCTTCTACATAACCTATATTTTCATCCGACTTATATACTCCACTTCCTAAAGGATATGAATTTCTAAATAAATCTTTATTAGAATGTATAAGTTTTTCATATTCACTATGTCCAACATCTCTACCTTTACTATTTGAATATTTTTTCACTTCAAATCCATCTTTAGAAACAGTTGATTGTACATTTTTATACAAATCTGTATTATTTCCTTGAATAAATACAACATCTCCTAAATTTTCTTTACTTCCTTTTATATCTTCAAAACCATACTTAGGTTCATTTGTAATTATACCTGCTCCTATAAATATAAGAGAGGCTACTGTTATACCTAAAACAGATAATGATAAACTTTTTCTCATAATAATATTCCTCCCTTAAACTGAAATTTTCTTATTTATCATATAATATGATAGTCCCAAAGATATAATAAACAAGAATATATAATACCCTATGTGAACATATAATAGATTAAGTAAAAATTCATTACTTACTCCAAATAAGTAAAAATATCCAACTATAGATAAAGCTATATATGAAATTCCTAATATTATCCCTACTTTTTTTATACTTCGTTCTATCAATACAGCTGTAAATATAACTACTACAGCTAATATAACCCCTATTACATCTACCATTAGAAATTCGACAATATTTGGCGATACTATGTTAACACCTTCATATGTATGCATCATATTTTTAAATACATTTACAAACCCAGGTGATTGTATTACTCCTAAATGTTTAACTATATTTAAGTCTATATACCAAAACAGTAATTGTGATGCTATAATTCCATATATCATAACTACTACAGTTATTAATTTAGATAAATATATATTAAATCTTGGTTGTGGCAAACATAATAATGTATATATTGTTTTACTTCTTGAGTAATAATCTCTATACCATATTATAAGTGCATAAAACAAACACATTAATACAGCCACTCCAAGTATTACACTTCCATATATGTATACATCATTTACAGTAATTGTATTTATAAAGTCATAACCTATATTAGTTTTTAATGAATTTATATTCATAGGAAGGTTATTATCTAAACTAATGCTTTCTACTGAGTTTTTTATACTTATTGCAACACCTACTAGATTTGCAATAAAAACCATACCTATAAGAGCAAAATATAATTTGTATATTCTTTTAAATTCTATATTGTATAAATTTAATATCTTATTCACTCTTATACACCTCCCTCATTTTATCTATTATAGATTTCCCTTCTTCTTCACGAGTTTCTTCTGCATTGAATACTAGTGATAGTTTCCCTTCATCTATTAAAATGACATCATCTGCTATCATTTCTATCTCCGCTATCTCATGAGTGGTTATTATTATACTTTGTTCATCACTTATATATTTTGTCATAACACCTAAGAAATCTTCTCTTTTAAATATGTCTATTCCAGAAAATGGCTCATCAAGTATAGTGTATTTTGCATTTTGAGCAAACCCTAATATAATTTTAACTCTAGCTACATTACCTTTAGATAAATCTGCTATTTTTCTATTATCAGTTAGATTAAACAACTCCAACATCTCATAAGCCTTTTTATCATCCCAATTTTTATAAAACTCTTTCATAAACTGAAAACTTTCTTTTATAGTAAGTTGTGCAAAATAATTATCTACATCTGGGACAAAAGCTACTTTTTCGTAAGTTTTATGACTTAACTTATCACCATCTATTAAAATTTCGCCACTATCTAGCTTTATAAGACCACACATAGCTTTTAATATAGTAGATTTTCCCACTCCATTTATACCTAATATACAAGTTATCTTTCCTTCATGTATTTCAAATGATATATCGTCTAATGCTTTTACTTTTCTATACCTCTTTTTAGCATTTTTAACTTCTATCACAACCCCACCTCCTAGTATCTATCGTTTATTATTTCTATAATTTCTTTCTTATTCACATTTATCGCCTTCATGCTTTGTATAAATGCATCCATAGATTCGTTTATTAAATCTTCTTTTATTTTATTTATAAGGTCTTCATCTGTAGTTATATTACTTTGATAGTTTCTTTGTGTTGTAATTATCCCCATATCTTCCATCTCCTTATATGCTTTTTGAACAGTATTTGGATTCACCTTTATATTTACAGCCATCTCTCTTCTAGATGGTATACTATCTCCAGGTTGTAAATCACCTCTTACAACTTGTTGTTTTATGTATCTTATGATTTGAATATATACTGGTTCTTTATCGTTTGGCATAAAATTCATATTATCACCTCCGTATTACTGTACTATATCAGTAGTACACTTCTAAGTGTATTATAGATGTAATACACCCTTTAAGTCAAGTTTAACTTTTTACCTAAACTTTATTTTTATATATAAATATATTTAAAGATTGAATTTTTAATATTAAAGTACTAATATTTATGTAAACAATGTAAGGAGGTGCTATTATTTTAGATAAACTTAAAAACTCCATGAAAAATCAATTTAATATATATGATAACTATAAAATAAGTGATTATAAGTTTGATTTCATGGGAGAATATATACTAACTAACTCTAAATACTTTCTAAGTAAGAAAAAGGTTATTTTTTCTTATGACAATAGAGAGTATGTATTCGCAAAAGAATTAGATTACATATCAAAAGATTATCTTGAAAAAAACTTACTTCCATTTTCCGATTATGCGATGAAAAATATTGTACAAACAGATGAAAATCACATGTCTACAACAATAACATTATTCCTATCTTCAAATAACATAGACATTAATCTAAAAAAACAAATTCCTAAAATCAAAAAAAGAAAAAGCTATATGTTTGGTCTTAAAGGCTACTCTTCTTTAAGATTAATATTATTTGATCAACTAACAAATGAGTTTATTTATAATTCTGATTCAAAAGATATTATCCATTTTTATAAGGAGGTTTTATTATGAATTCATTGACCTTACTTTTGGTTAGTGCTGTTGTTTTATTTATAGGTTATGTATGTTATGGTGGGTATTTAGCAAAGAAATGGGGAATTGATGATAGTCGAAAAACTCCAGCTCATACAAAATATGATGGTATAGATTATGTCCCTGCTAAGTCTCCAGTTTTACTTGGTCATCATTTTGCATCTATCGCAGGTGCTGGACCTATAGTAGGTCCTATACAAGCTGCTATATTTGGTTGGATACCTGTTGCTCTTTGGGTTTTAATCGGTAGTATATTCTTCGGTGGAGTTCAGGATTTTGGTTCTTTATTTGCATCTATTAGACACGAAGGAAAGTCTATAGGTGAAATAATAGAATTTAATATGGGTAAAAGAGGTAAAAAACTATTTGCATTATTCGCTTGGTTAACATTAGTTTTAGTCGTTGCAGCTTTTGCAAATATAGTTGCTGATAACTTTGTTTCTACTCCTCAAGCTGCTAGTGCTTCTATATTTTTTATGATACTTGCAATAATATTCGGTATTGCTGTTTATAGATTTAAAATGCCTTTATTTCCAGCAACTATTATAGGAGTAATACTACTATTTGGTTGTATTTATTTAGGATTTTTATTCCCTATAGCTTTAAGTAAACAAACTTGGATAGTATTACTTATGATATACATTTTTATAGCTTCTGTTACTCCAGTTTGGATATTACTTCAACCTAGAGATTATTTAAATTCATATTTATTATACGCAATGATAATTGGAGCTCTTTTAGGTATAGTTATATTAAGACCTGAAATTCAAATGGATGGTTTTGTTGGATTCAATGTAAATGGTCAATATTTATTCCCTGTTTTATTCGTAACTGTAGCTTGTGGTGCAATATCAGGATTCCACTCTCTTGTCGGTTCTGGTACTTCTTCAAAGCAATTATACAAAGAATCTGATGCTAAAAAAATAGGTTATGGTGCTATGCTTGTAGAAGGTTTACTTGCCATAGTTGCACTTATAACTGTTGCTTATATATCTAATAAACAGTTTGGAAACTTATTAGGAAATGGTGGACCTGTAAATGTATTCTCTGAAGGTATTGCAAACTTTATGGTATCTTTTGGTATACCATTTGAGGCAGGAAAAACTTTTACATCTCTTGCAATATCTGCATTTGCCCTTACATCTTTAGATACAGCTACAAGACTTGGTCGATTTATATTCCAAGAATTCTTTGACACTAACGATCTTAACCCTAAAGAATCAGCTAAGAAAAATCCACTTACTAATATGTATGTATCTACATCAATTACAGTTGTTTGTTCTGGATTATTAGCTGTTATGGGCTATGAAAAAATATGGCCGATATTTGGTTCTGCAAACCAATTGTTGGCTGCAATCGCTTTAATGGCAATAGCTATATGGCTTTATAATTCTAATAGAGGATTTAAAGAGTTTATTATACCTATAGTGTTTATGTTTATAGTTACTATAGTATCTCTTTGCTTTAATATAAAGGCAAATATAGGAGTTAACTATGCATTAGTAATAATCGCAGTTTTACTATTAGTGTTAGCTCTTATACTTATTAAAGAAGCTCTTAATTTTATTAAAAATAGTAAAGATAATAAAGCTCCCAATAAATAAATAAAAAAGGATGTATCTAATTAGATACATCCTTTTTTATTTATTTTATATTATCTATACTTAACATTCTATAAAAATTAGTTTGTGCTACAAATATATATGGTTCTAACCAGAAAAATCCTATACCTAATGTAAATAAACAAAGAATAGCCCATCCTATAAAGCTCAATTGCAATATAAATAATTTAGTTTTATATCCTTTCATCATTTTCATGCTTAAACTCATAGCTTCTAATGTTCCTAATTCTTCATGTTCTATTATTAAATATGGAACTTGTGCTACAGCTAATGCAAATATTATAAAAACTAATACAATCAAGCTAACTATAGCTATAATAAGTACAGTATATAAAGACATACTTCCTTCTGTAAAAATCAGTGTTGCTCCTATACCTGCAAATGCAAACATGCTTACAAATATTAGTATAAAAGAAATAAGCATAATAATTATATTGTATATTAATGATTTTAATAATGCTTTTTTTGTAACTAATACATCTCTAAAGTTTGCATTGCCATCAGTATCTATAAACTCTAGATAAAATCTAGGTAAACCTACAGTAGCCCATATAGATACAGCCATAGTCAATATAAAACTTACTATTATTGTAGTTAACGATGATGATTCATTTTGAAACATTCCTGTAATATAAACTAATATCGAATATGCTAAAGTTAATAATACAGGTATTTTCCAATGACCTTTTAACTGACTTTTAGATAATTCCTTAATTTCTTTTCTATTAATTTTAATCTCCTCCCTTTCCCCTTTATATACATTGTATGTTTCTTTATTATAAAATTACATAAATAATATAAAATGTTATATTTTTGTAATTAAATATCATGTATAGTTGGTATATACTCTATATAAACTAATATCGAGGTGATGTAATGATAACAATAATTTCTCCAGCAACAACTATGAATTTTGATAAAAATATAAATATAAGCTTAAAATCATCAAATCCTTACTTTGCTAAAGAAACTGATATACTTATAGATATATTAAAATCTTTAAATAAAAATGAAATAAGTTCTCTTATGAATTTAAGCGAAGAGTTAACAAATTTGAATTTTGATAGATATAAATTATTAAAAACTTATAAAAGTGATTACTTACAAGCTATTTTAGCTTTCGACGGACAAGTTTTTGATTGTATAAATGTAGATGATTTTGATAATAGTGATTTTGAATTTGCAAATAATCATTTAAGAATTTTATCAGGTCTATATGGAGTATTAAAACCATTAGATTTAATACAAGCATATAGACTCGAGATGAAAGCTAAGTTAAAAAGCGAATGTGGAAATGATTTATATAAATTTTGGAAAGAAAAAATAACTGCTTATTTATTCAATGAGCTTAATAACTGTAATGATAAAACTTTAGTTAATTTAGCTTCTAATGAATATATCAAAGCTATAGATATTAAATATCTATACAAAAATTTTAATATTGTTAATGTTGAATTTAAAGATTTTAGAGAAAATACTAATTCTTATAAAGTTATAGGACTTTACTCAAAAAAAGCTAGAGGATATTTAACTAGATATATAATAAAAAATAAAATCGATAATGTTGATGTATTGAAAGACTTTACATATGATGGCTATAAGTTTAATACAGATCTTTCTGATAACAATAACTTTATATTTACTAGGTAAAAGTTATCTTTATCTTAGTAATATGTCATTAAAGCTATTTTTATATAACAACTTTAAACATGCCTTAAATTCACTATAACTTTTAAGGCATGTTTTTATTTTATGTTTACAATAAAAGTGTCATTTATTTTATATTTTTTCCCTATTGTGTCATTTAGCAAAAACTCTACACTGATATCATAAGTTTTATAATCTAACTTTTTTATATTTAAAATTTTATAACTATCTACCCATTTACTGCTATCATACCTGCTCCATCTATACCTTGTATCTTTTTGAATTTCTCTAACTAAAGAAGTTCTTATATTACTATTAACATTAAACTTTTGACTTTTATGTAAGCTTATATTATCTATTTTTGATAGTAAGATTACACATAAAGTTAATACAAGAAATACACCTCTTATTCTTTTGTCCAATTTATCACCTTTATTTAATATATATTTTTATATAGTTAATTTTTGCTTTTTTACACATTATTATTCTAATATATATTTTATTTATAATTTGTTTTATAATTTAAGTTATATAGTATTTGAATTTTATTTTTTAAAGATTATATATAAATTTTTAGGGTATATACTAAAAGACTTAAAATTTGGAGGTTTCAGACTATGAAATATGATTACACTAAAGAGTTAAATAATATAATAGATAATATATATAAAGAAATGATATTACAAATAGCTAGAAATAATGAAAATATAAACTTTTCTAAAGATAACTTTAAAAAATCTAAAGAGTTACTTTTAAAAGAAAAGGTGTATCTAGGAAGTGATATGGACGAGTTTATAGTAAACTGCATTCCTAAAGGACATGAAGGTAATTTATTTAGGGTTTCTATAGCTAAGTACCATAATAGAGTTCATCCACGTTTTGAAAATTATAAAGGCGAACCTATAGTAGATTCTAACTATAATAAATTCTCACTTCTTCTTTGGGAAGATCATATGAATACAGCATTAATAGATGATATTCAAAAACTATTTAGCCAAGAAGGTTTTATAGATTTTGTAAATAATAAATTAGATATATTTTCAGATGAGCTATATAATCTAAATAATAAATATAAAAATGAATCGGTAGTTATAAATTTTGAAAATAAAGAAGAATTATTAGAGGTAATAGCCGACATGATAGTAAACAAAGAGCTTAGTTTTGATTATGCTCATATGTTAGTTGATCTTGATAAGCTAAGAGATGATATGACTAAAATATCTGCTACATTTGATGTGTATAACGAATTTGATAAGTTAGAAGATGATACTAAAAATTGTATAATGAATTACTGTAAATATAATTCAGACGAATTAATTGATGAATTAATAAACAATCAAGGTTTTAAATTAATTAATAAAAGTTTAATTAAATAAGTAATTTAGGGGGCTATATTTAAATCTAGCCCCTTTTAATATTATCTACTTATTACATTACCAAAAAAGTCCATATCTAAATGATCAAATTCTATGTCTGTTTTTCCTTCATAACTAAAATATATACCATCAATCCATTCGCCTTGATAATTTCTTTGAAGTATATTTTCAACTAATGTAAAACTAGTTATGCTAGCTCCTGTACTTCCTTGGAAATAATTAGAACTCCAGTAATTTTTATCATCACTTTCTCTTATATCTATATATGCTATATTATTTTCTATCTTTAAAAGTTCTATTGGCGCATCATCAAATTTCAATTCTGATATTTTATCTATAACTATTTCTAAATTTTCTTCAATGTCATTATTTTTATCTATACTTACATTCCCTAATGGTATAGACTCACTAGTATGCACATCCATAGTTACAAGTTGAATATCAACTTGTTTTGTTTCATTTATATCATCATCTTCTTTATTAATTTCATCTTTTTCATCTTTTTCAGTCTCTATATCTTCCTCTTCATCTTTCGTACTATTTTGATTTTCTATTTGGTCTGTTTCCTTTATATCATCTTCCTCTTTTTCATCTAATTCATCTAATTTATTTACAACTTCTGTATTAGTATTGTTCCCTGAATTCATATCATTTTTTTCTAAATCTTCATCGTTAGTACAACCTACCATCATTAATGTATTAATAATTAAAATCATGAAAATGGATTTTAGTTTTTGCATATGTACACCTCCATACATTTTTACTATATAATATGTATCCATAAAATTATATGCTCCTATATATGGAAATATTGTTCATATTCATAAAATATATACAAAAAAAGAGCAAAAGCTCTTTTTTTATTAATTAATTCTATTTAATTCTTCTTTTAGTTCTTCATCTTCTTTAGCCCATAAAAGACTTCTTTCAACAGCTCTTTTCCACCCTTTGTACAAAATAGCCCTTTTTCTTTCGTCCATACTTGGTTCAAATTCTTTCTCAATTTCCCACTTTTCTTTTATTTCATCTATACTTTTATAAAATCCTACTGCAAGCCCTGCAAGATATGCTGCCCCTAAAGCAGTTGTTTCTATAACCTTTGGTCTATCTATATTAATGTTTAATATATCCGACTGAAATTTCATTAAAAAGTTATTAGCACTTGCTCCACCATCTACTCTAAGGCATTTTAAATCTATTGATGAATCTTCTTGCATAGCATTTAGTACATCTTTAGTTTGATAAGCTATAGATTCTAGTGTCGCTCTAACTATATGACCTCTTTTTGCTCCTCTAGTTAATCCAAATATAGCTCCTCGTGCATACATATCCCAATAAGGTGCTCCAAGACCTGTAAATGCTGGAACCACATATACACCATTAGTATCTTCAACTTGGCTAGCGTAATATTCTGATTGCCCTGAATCATATATAAGTCTTATTTCATCTCTTAACCACTGTATAGAAGCTCCACCTACAAATATACTACCTTCTAATGCATAGTTAACTTTTCCATTTACACCCCAAGCTATTGTAGTTAATAATCCATTTTTAGATTCAACAACTTTATCTCCCGTATTCATAAGTAAAAAGCAACCTGTTCCATAAGTGTTTTTCACACTTCCCTTTTCAAAGCAAGTTTGACCAAATAAAGCAGCTTGTTGATCTCCTGCACATCCTGCTATAGGTATCTTTGCACCTGCTAGCATTTCTTCATCAGTATATCCATAAACCTCACTAGACGGTCTAACTTCTGGTAACATACTTTTAGGTATATTTAATTCTTTTAATATATCTTCATCCCATTTTAGATCTTTTATATTATATAACATAGTTCTAGATGCATTTGAGTAATCTGTAACATGAACCTTTCCTCTAGTTAAATTCCATATTAACCATGTATCGACTGTTCCAAATAATAATTCACCTTTTTCTGCTTTTTCTCTTGCACCTTCTACATTCTCTAATATCCAATTTATCTTTGTGGCTGAAAAATAAGCATCTAGTATCAATCCCGTTTTTTCTTTTATTATAGGTTCTAATCCTTTTTCCTTTAATCTATCACAAATATCCGCCGTTCTTCTACACTGCCATACTATAGCATTATATACAGGTTTTCCTGTATTTTTATCCCATACTATAGTAGTTTCTCTTTGATTTGTTATACCAATTGCTGCAATTTCATCTGGTCTTACAAATGAAGTTTCTAAAACCTCTCTTAAGACACCACTTTGACTTCCCCAAATCTCCATAGGGTTATGTTCTACCCAAGAAGCCTTTGGATAAATTTGTGTAAATTCTTTTTGTGCCGATGAAACTACATTACCATATTTATCAAATAAAATCGCTCTAGAACTAGTAGTTCCTTGGTCTAACGCTATTATGTATTTTTTCTCCATATCAATCTCCTTAAAGCTTCTTTTCAAACTATACTCCAAGTAAATATTAACAATAAAATAAATCTACTACAATGCTTTTAATATAAGTTATTTTTTAAACGAATTACCTTTTATCTATTTTATAGTTACAAGCTTTATAAGTTACTGGTGTTCCATCAGTTTTATCATTATCAAATTGGATAACTTCAATTTTATGAATTCCTTCTTTTAAATCATCTTCACAAATAGTTAGTGTTATAGAATTAACATCACCTAATTCTTCTATGGTATTAAGTTTGCCATCTATATATATATAACTAAGCCTTGAATCATCAAATCCTTTTGATTGAAATCCAAGTTGAGCTAATCCTTTATATTCATCTACATATACAGTAGGTGTAGTTTCATTTTCAGAAGTACTTATTGGAGTCGTAACTATTATATTTCCTTCTCCTATCTCATTTGTAAGTCCTGTTGGTACAATTTTTTCTACTTCTCTTTTATTTTCTACTACTTCTTTTGAACATCCAACTAAAAATATTCCTATTATAAAAACTAACAATAATAAAGATAATAAATCTTTCATATAAACCTCCATGAAAATCGATATTACTCACTATTATTACCTTTTATAACTTTTTAAATTCATTACCAAATTAACTTTTATTAAACCTTTACATATTCAAATTACTTCTTTTAACAAATTAATTCATTGCACAAAAAAGGAACTACCTAAAAATATGGATTAAATAATTAATCTATACTTTAAGACAATTCCTTTTAATTTATTATGCTACTTCTAATTCATCATCTGAATCAGATTTTTCATTTCTATCATTTACAAATTTTAATACATAATGTAGAACCATTCCTACACCTATTGCGAAAACTAAATCAAATACTACTGTAAATGTAAATGTTACAACTAACACAATAACATCTGACTTACTTGATCCTAGTAATTCTTTAAAATGAGACCATTCTCCCATATTATAAGAAACAATTATAAGTATAGCCGCAAGTGTTGTCATAGGTATAAGTTTAGCCATAGGCATAAGTATAACCATTATAAGTAATAATGTTATAGCATGTACCATACCTGCTATTGGACTTCTTCCTCCACTTTTTACATTGGCTGCAGTTCTCGCTATAGCTCCTGTAGCTGGAATTCCTCCAAATAATGAAGATGCTATATTTCCAAGTCCCTGTGCTACAAGTTCCATATTAGAATCATGTTTATCATCTATCATATTATCTGAAACTACGCATGACAATAATGACTCTATTGCACCTAATAGAGCTATCGTTAATGCTGGTTTTATTAAAGTTGTTATTGTTTCTAAATCCATGTTTGGTATTTGTGGCTTAGGTACAGATGATGATATATCTGTAAATCTAGAACCGATAGTATCAACTGGTAGGTTAAATAAGTTAACAACTATTGTAGATAATACTAATGCTATTATTGAAGCTGGTATCTTTTTGTTTATTTTAGGCCAATAAACTAATATTAAGATACACGCTATTCCGACTATAAAAGATGCTATATCAAACGTAGATATATGTTCTATATAGCTTTTTATTTTTTCTATAAATTCAGCTGGAACATCTTGTATTTGAAGACCAAAGAAGTCCTTTAGCTGAGTTGTAAGTAAAGTTACAGCTATACCACTTGTAAATCCAACTGTTATAGTTTGTGGTACATACTTTATTAAAGATCCTAATCTTAGCAATCCCATAATAACTAATATAATTCCTGCCATCATAGTAGCAGTTATAAGTCCAGTTACTCCATATGTTTTAACTACTCCATAAACTATTACAACAAATGCTCCTGTAGGGCCTCCTATTTGAACCTTACTACCACCTAAAAAAGATACTACAAATCCTGCAAATATAGCAGTTATAAGTCCTTTTTCCGGAGACACTCCCGACGAAATCGCTAGAGCTATAGATAAAGGAAGAGCTATTATAGCAACTATAATACCAGATACTACGTCTTTACCTATTTGCTCTTTTGTTAATTCATTATTTTTAATCATTGTAAAAAACTTTGGTAACACTTAAACACTTCCCTCCAAAACTAATTATTGCAACATTTAATATATTAATCCTATTTTTGAATAAAGTCCACCCATAAAAGAAAATAATTTTTAAAAATAATAAAAAAGATACTCCACGTCCGAAGTATCTTTGATGTTTTTTATATTTCATTCAGCTTTTGTAGTAATTCATCTAAATCTATTCCATGTATATATGCAGCTTGCTCTAAAGTTTCCATTTGAGCTGAAGGACACCCTAAACATCCCATTTCATATTGCATAAGCACATTTACAGCCTCTGGTTTTTTACTTATTAAATCACCTATTAATGTATTTTTATCTATTTTCATTTTAAATTCTCCTTTTCAATAAAGTTCGCATTTAGTTTTTAACTATATGTTAATATTATACCCTTTATAAATTTTTTTCTGTAACATAAGTTACATTTCTTACAAATATTATATCAAAGTATATAAATTAGTAAATTTTATGTTATAAAATTTTATTTTCCGTTAAAATTTTACAGTAGCATTTATTTTCTTTTTAACACTTTTATGATAAAATATGTTATATATTTATACTTGCTTGAATATAAATTTAAATATGAAACTTGTACATAATATAAATATATTTTAAATTTCAAGCATGACTTGTTATCATAATTTAAATTTGAGATAATCTAGGAGGATTAATATGAGCTTAAAAGACAAATTTGCAGAATCATATGCTAGATCAAAAACAATGACTGGCCCAGAAAAAAAGGCTAATGAAATAATGGGAAAATTATTACTAAAGAAAAGTATTATTCCTATGATTATAATGTTAGTTGTATGGATTGGTGGTTTATCTTTAAATGTTAATGGATGGGTTTTATTTGGAGTTGTGTTAGCACTTGCTATAGGAACTTACTTCTATATTAAAAAACAAGGTGATAAGTACCAAAACTTTAAACCTTTTGTTGGAAACCTTATAAGCCTTGAGAAAAAAGGTAAAAAAGAATATGTAGCTATCATAAAACAAGGTAAGAGAGTCGATAAATTACAAATAAAATATGGTGGCGAAGACTTAGAAAAAGTTAAGAAAAACCAATTAGTTCAAGTAAGTTATAACAAAGATGCTCAAATAGCTATAGTTGTAACTAGATAATTAAATGCGAAGGAAAAGCTTCTACAAAATTGTAGAAGCTTTTTTTATTCATTTAATACATACTTTTTATAAATTTTTAATGCATTAGCTAATTGATCTGGGCATGATGTTTCTCTATTTTTACACGGTATCTTTTCAAATATTTCAATAATATCATCTATACTTTTGCCTTCAATTAAATTTTTAATACCAATTAGATTCCCTGCACACCCACCTTCAAAAACAACATCTACTAACTTATCACCCTCTAAATCTAGTAATATTGATTTAGAACAAACCCCTGTTGTGTAATATCTATACATATACTATCACCCTATTATTTATATTTTACTATTATATCTATTTATAAAAAATTTAGATTATGTAAATATTTAGTAATTTTTTTTAATTTATATTATAATTGTAAGTATATATACTTGAATATATAAAACTATTTATGTATATAATTTTATATATTAAATATTAGGAAGTGATAATTTTGAATACAACTGATAAATATAATTCAGTTAAATTATATGACTACATGTTTAGAATTTTATTTATTATGTATTGGACTATTTTTTGGTTTATAGGAGTTATTCTAACTGATAATAAATTTGATAATCTAGCGACTTCTATTTGCTGGTCCTATATAATACTTTGTACAACATATCTCTTAATTTATTTAATTAACATTAAATGTAATAAAATTTATGAGTCTAAAATAGAAATTTATTATAAGATATTTACAATAATTACATTTGTAGTTTCTTCTTATAGTTACTATATAGTGCCAATTAGCATATTTTGGTTTCTATTTAAATTAACTTTAGTATGTGTTTATATGTATATATCTATAGTCAAAGTATCTAAGTATAAATTAGAGGAAGGTGTTGTAGGTATAATGAACGCATCACTAATGCTATTTATGATCCTTCGATATTAATACTTGAAATATTAGACATATATAGTATTTTTTGATATTATTTATCTTGATAGTTAATACTATAAATAAACAAATTATAAAGGAGTTAATACCATGGAGAGAACAGTTTTAGCCACTATAGGTGAAAAAGAAATAACAAACTTAGACATTGAAAATGCTTTAAAAAGCTTAGATCCATATCAAGCTATGCAATTTAATACAGAAGAAGGTAAAAAAAGATTATTAGAAGATTTAGTTAATCAAGAGTTATTCTATCTTGCAGCTAAAGAAGAAGAATTACATAATGATGAAAACTTCAAAAACGAAATGAGAAGAATAGAAGAAAACATGTTAAAGCAATTTGCTATAAACAAAGTTTTAGCTTCAGTTAAATTAACTGACGAAGAAATAGCTAACTTCTATGAAGCTAACAAAGAAAGATTCGTTAAGCCTGAATCTGCTTCTGCTAAACACATATTAGTTGATACAGAAGAAAAAGCTAATGAGTTATTAAATAAAATAAACAATAATGAAGTTTCATTTGAAGAAGCTGCTAGAGAGCACTCTTCTTGCCCATCTAAAGATGCTGATGGTGATTTAGGTACTTTCCCTAGAGGACAAATGGTTCCTGAGTTTGAAGAAGCTGTATTTAGTATGGACAAAGGTGAAGTTAGAGGACCAGTTCAAACTCAATTTGGATATCACTTAATAAAACTTGAAGATAAAAATGAAGGTGGACAATCTGAACTTGAAGAAGTTAAAAATGATATAGCTAAGAGCTTAATGTATCAAAAACAAAATGAAGTTTATTCTTCAAAAGTAAATGATTTAAAATCTAAATACGAAAATATAGTTAAAATAAACGACTAATATTATTAAAAGGGATAAATTAATTATTAATTTATCCCTTTATTTTTTTATAACAATATTCAATTATATCTCTTCTTTTTATTATCCCTATAAAAATATTTTGATCATCTATAACAGGTACGAAATTTTGATTCATTGATTTTGATATTAGGTCTTCTATATTAGCATTTATAGACACAGGCTTATTATCCATTCTCCTTTTAATATCACTTATACATATATCTTCTGTTAACTGTAAATTCAGATTAAAATCATTTTTTAAAGTCCATAATAAATCCCCTTCAGTAATAGTCCCCACATACTCCCCATCTTTATTTATAATAGGTATAGCAGAATATCTATGATACTCCATCTTCTCTAATGCCTGTCTCATCGTATAGTCATCATATATATATGCTACTTCACTTTTGGGTGTTATAAAAAATAGTATATTCAAATACTACACCTCCTAATAAGTAGTATAAATTAAAAATAAATCTAATATCATTTTAACATATATTAAATAATTTTAAAATAAATTAGATTTTATTTAGATATTTTTTTAACATTTTGTGGTATATATGAAAATATACAATTTCAAAAAAATAGCTATCTCAAATTCGAGATAGCATAAATTATTAATAATGTACTTTTATTAAATGAAACCTAATAGCTTTATCACTCCATCCTAAGTCCCAAGGCACTAACATTCTATCAGTATTATGACAAGTAACAAGCGGATACCCTTTTGAGTCTGCTCCTGTTACAGTGGATACATGAGTTATTCTTCCACCTTTTTCATAAGCTACTATATCTCCAGGAGTCATGCTATATGCAAGCTTGTACACATCTTCAAAAGATCCCTTACAAATTAACGATCCTCGTCCACTATTTAATAGATAGTTTTTAAATCCTTGAGCATTAACCCACGCTTTAGTTCCTGAATTGTTATAATAATTCCATGTCCCATTTTTCTTAAATCTTCCACTTTCATACATTATTTGTGAAGCAAAGTTAGCACAGTCTCCTCCATCAGGATTAAAATCTTTGTATTCTGGATTAAATTTCATTCCATGTTCTTCATCTGCTGCTGCTCCACAATATTTATGTGCATATTCTACACCTTTTATTTGTTCATTAGTTAAACTGATTTCAATTTTATCTTTTGACATAATGTAATTTCTTATATCATCAGATTTTATATTGTCTAAGTGTAGAGAGTCTGCAAATGGGTCAGTGTACCATTCTTTAGTTATTATATACTCATTATCTATTATTCTCATATTAAGATAATGGTATGTTCCTATTCTGAACATATTTTTAACTTCAGGCTGATTTTCATAAGAATAATTATATTCAGTTGATACTGCGCATATTATACCATATAAATTTTCCTCTTTTTCCTTAACTTTCCTTACCTTTACTCTAGTTTTTATATCATTAAATTTAACACCTTGCTTATATGACCAATTTTGTAAGTATTTCATTTTAGTAACTTCTTGTTCATATGCCCAAAGCCCAAATTTATGATCTATATCATATAACTTTTTTAAAACTTCATCGTTTTGGGTCAGTATAGCCTTATTTCTGTGGTCAAATAAATTTTCTAATAACAGCTGAAACTTTGAAATCTCCGTTTCTTGTTCTGTTTTAGTATTAGACGTACCTTTCATTATAAATGCACTTATTTTTTTTTCTCCACCTATACATAAAGCTAATGTTGTAACTATACATATCCCGGTAAGTATTAATATTTTTTTTATTTTTTTCTTGTCTATTTTTCTTATGTCCAAATCCATGCCTCCTATCAAATACTAGACTTAAACTTAACAATATGGAGCATTTTAAAGCTAATATAATATTTAATATAGTTTTTACATTTTTTTAGCCAAATATAATTAAATTTATGGTATAATTGTCTAATCATTAAATTTTAGGAAAGAGGTGCTTAGTTGTTAAAGAAAATAAAACTATCTAAAGTAAATAATGTTCTTACTAATAATATATATGCAGATATTTGTATTTTAAGTGAGGAAAATTTTGGAGATGTTATAAAACTCTATGAAGATGTTAGTAATTCTATGGATAATAAAAATTGGTTAAAAAGTAGAAATTACGATTCTTTAAAAAAGACAATAGATAATGGTGGATTTATAGTAGGTTGTTATGTAGGTTTAGAACTTATTGCTTGTGCTCTTTGTGACGTCCCTAGCACAAACGATTTGGAGCTTTTAGCTTCTTTAGGTATTTCTATGGAAGATTTTAAAAACACATATATATCTGGATTTGTTATGGTTCATCCTATGTATAGAGGAAATTCTTTGCAGATTAAGTTACTTGATTTAAGGATAGATATAGCTAAGTCCCAACATAAAAAATATGTAGTAACAGTTGCTGCAGTTGATAATATTCACAGCTTAAATAATATAATTAGCAGAGGCTTTGAATTTAAAACTCAGCGCGAAAATGAATTTGGAATTTTAAGGAATATATTTTTAAAGGATTTATTTCCTTGTGAAGTTAATGAAAATGAAATTAATCAAAATATCATAAATTTTGTAATATAAAAAGAGACCTAAATTGGTCTCTTTTTCCACGTTGTATAGTTCTTATAAGTCTTTGTATTTCATACTATATACTATTCCATAATTAATAGTTTTGATACAACTTTTAATTTTTCATATAAGTAACATTTATAATTTTTTTTTATAGTATAAATTATATGCTTTAAATTTATTTTAAGGGGGAATATTATGAACTTAAATACTAAAGCAAAAGAATTTGCTGTATCTATTAGAAATAGTAATGAGTTTAAATCAATGTACAAAGCAAAAAAAGAACTTGATAAAAACCCATCTTTAAAAAAGCAGTTTGATGAGTATGCAAAAAATAAAAATCTAATATATTCTAGATATAAAATAGAAGATGCTTCAAAAAAAATAAGTCAACTTAATAGAGAATATGATAAATTCTTTAATCATCCTTTAGTTTCTAATTATATGAATGCTAATAGAACTTTTAATACTTTGATGGAAAACCTTTATAAACAAATAGAATCTGAGTTAACTAAATAAAAAGACCGCCTTTTTAAGGCAGTCTTTTTATCTTTCGAAATGTTGATAATCTTTTAAACTTGTCCAATCTCCTCCCCAAGTCCATCCTCTTTTAGTAAATGCTTCATAACATGCATCTCCTTTAGTTATCATTCCCTTTACATTTAGTTCTCTATCTATATAATCTATACCCTCTCTAGGGCTTACTTCTCCATTTTTAACCATAGGGTTTATAAGTGGATTAATATCTATCGCTAGCCCTTTAGAATGATTTGACAGTTTATTAGATCCAGCTATCTCTCTATAGCAAAATGCAGATGTATTATTATCTTTCATAGATAAATCATCAATTGCATCATACTTATCAATTAAACTAATTTTTTCTATTGGATATTTTTTACTATATAATTCTTCAAATATATCCAAAACTTCATTTGAAACACTTTTATCAACTATTATTTCTCCTATATGTGGTTTATCGTCAAATCCATAATATGTAACTTTTAAATAAGATAGCTGACTTATATCCACTTGTTCTTTATTTGGTATAGATTTTCCTATCATGTTTTCATATATATCACTAGGTATTTGTGATGATGTAAATACAGGTGTAAATTTTTTACTTTCTATTGGCTCTATTGACTTAGTTTCTTCTTTATTGCACCCACTTAAGATTATAAGTGAGCAAACTAATACTAATAAATATATATTATTTCTTAAAATTCTCATACTTTACCCCTTTCATAAATATACTTAAATATATTTTACAATAAACAAAGCAAAGCTCATAGTTTAAACTATGAGCTTTGCTTTGTTTATTTAATTCATGTTATTCATCATATTTTTCATCATATTTTGCATATACATGTAATAGTTCATCCACATATCTTGCATTTCTTCCATTCCCATTTCATCCATATTCATGTATGGTTCTTCCATAGATGGGTATTTACAAGCAAAATCTCCCATGTATTGCATTGGTTCCATATTATATATTGGATTTATATATAATCCAGTTTCCTCTTCTTTTATCAGTAAAATATCATCTAAATCACAATAATCTTCTTTTTTATCATAATCATATTTGCTGCAATAGTCGTCCATATCACAATAGCTATAGTCATAATCACAACTACACTTTTTCTTCATTTCTTTCTTAGGTTTATTGTAAGTTGGACATACATATTTAACTTCACATTCACAACTTGGCTTCATTTTTTTGTTACAACTTTCATAGTTGTCATAACAGTTCATTTTGTCATGTTTATTTGAACATTTACTAGGTTTAGATTTACAAGGTTCATCTAGTCCTAAATCTACATAACAAGATTTTTTCATTTTTTTACAGTCATCCATATCATAACAATCATTTATCTTATCTTGGCATTTTTTCATCATATTTTCACATTTTTTAGATTTTTCTTCGTACTCTTTTATTTTTTCTCCTGCTACTTTATAACAATTCATAGCTTTTTCATCACACTTCATAGCTTGAGAATATAAACATTTTGCTTGTTCATTTTCATTTTGAGCTTTTTCATATAGACATTTAGCTTTTTCACAGTACTTCTCAGCTTCATCTCCAGCTTTTTCTGCTTCTTTATATAAACACTTAGCTTTTTGGCAAAGATCTTCTGATTTACATAAAAGGTCATTTGCTTGTTTCTTTAATTTTTCTGCTTCACATTCGTTATCTATAGATTCTTTTGCTAATTTTTTAGCTTTTGCCTCTAATGCTTTAGCTTTTTTATCACATTCTTTTGCTTCTTCGTAAGATTCAACTGCTAAGCACTCACAATCTAATGCCTTTTTAAAAAGTTTTTCAGCTTCTTTAGCTAATTTAACACACGTATCTTCAAACTTTATTTCACAGTCATCACAAGGACCCTTTGGACAACAAGTTGCCTCTGGCATTTTATATGATTCACTTTTGTTACAAGCTGGTTTTTTACATGGTTCACAGTAACTTTCTTTTACTTTACACTCATCTTTCTTTTTGTTACAACCTGTATTTGTTCCACAGCTATTATTCCATTTTTTCTTTTTTCTCATACTACTCATAGCTAGTCAAAACCCCTTTGTTGTATTTTATTTTAACTAAGCAAATTTATATGCTTAATAATAATTATATGAAACTAGCTTTTTCTGGTTACTAATAACATCTAAAAATTATACATAAATTACCTTTAAATTTATTTTTTTCTTACTATAAAAATCTTTGTTATTACATAATATATTAATGAATTAATAATCAAAACACTAAAATATAGTTGATTGGAGTGATTTTAAATGGATAAGAACCAAATGAATAATCAAATTGATGATTATACAGAAAAAGGACAAGAATATTTACAAAAGGCTGAAGAAAAAGCTAATGAACTTTTATCAAAAGCAAATGGTGTTGCACATGATGTTGTTGATAAAACAACAGATATGAAAGATGATATGAATAATGTTTTAAAAAAAAAGACAACTCTGAAGTAAGTAGTTATGATGATTGTTGCTGTGGTATGGATTATGAGTGTTTTGATGATGAAAAAACTACAGTTGACTATGTAAAGGATTATGCTAAAAAGCATCCTGTTATAACAGCTACTGCTGCATCTGCTACAGTTTTAACAGGTCTTAGTTTAGTTAGTCCTAAAACTAGAAAAGTAACAGTACCAGTTGCAAAATACGCAATAAAGCAACAAGCTAAATTCACATTAGGACTTGGAATGCTTGCTATGGCTACTTATCTAACTAACCAAAGCAAAAATTCTATATATGAATAAAACTTTAGATAGCATATTATTATTTAAATTTAAAAAGAGCTATTTTAAATAGCTCTTTTGTTATCTGTTAATATTTATATTTTCAGCTTTAATATTTATTTTATATTCAGGTTTATTATTATTAAAGTTATTAAAACTACCTTTAAAAGTTTTCATATCTGAACTGTTATCTCCATCTAGATGATATATTGCATTTTCTGAACTTAAATCAAATTGTAGGTTATAGTTATCTATAGGTAGATCTATATTTACACTTCCTAATTTATTTACTATATTCAGATTTTTAGCAATAGGAATATCACTATCTATATCCACATCCATAACAGCATCTCCAAATACATTAATTTGATTTGGAATGTAGTTATCTATATTATCAGTAAATATATCTCCTGACTCAGATTTTATATTTACATAAGAATCACTACTTATATTTACATTTTCTATACCTAAAATTTCTCCCGCTGTTAATGTTATACTATCTTCAGCACTTATTTTTAAGTTCTTCATATTCTTGATTTCATTAGATAAAAATATTCTACCATATGCAGTATCAAAAGTTACATTGTCTAATATAGCATTTTTATCTTCTATGATTAAACTTCCTCCAAGAGTTTTTGCTTTTATATCTACCTCATTTGGAACATATACTATTATCTTATTTGGCCCCAAGTTCATCATTTCTATTATAGCATCTCCAAAGCCTTGTATCTGCACATTAAAATTATAATTTTCATCATTTTCTTTTATACTAAAATTATTCTCTTTATTATCTATAGTAAAAGTTTTATTATTTGTTTTTCCTAATTGTACTATCTTAAGTTTATCTGAATTACTTTTTCTAATTTCTACATTAACATGTCGTGTGTCTATTTCTAGTTGATTTATATCAACTTTCTTATCATATATAGTTACTTCTTTATTAGCCTCTTTTTCAAGTTCCTTTACATAGTTTGTTGCAAAAGGAACTGCAAATAAAGATGATGATATAGTTCCTATAATCCCTATAACAATTAATGCTACTGCAAATATGGTTACCTTCTTATTCATCTATATCATCTCCTTTAGCATTTATTTTTCTTTCTTTAGCATCTATATATCTCTTTTTATTTTTTAACCAGTTTACATATTGCTTATATAATCTTTTTCCAAGTTTTAATATATACATATATACTTGTATTCCTAAAATATCAAATCCTAATATACCTATACTTGCAAATACTATAAGTGCTGCTATAGAATTATCTAATACAAATAACGGTCCTGATGTTCCAAGTAAAATAACAAAAGCTATATTAAGTGATATTATAACTACTCCAGCACATACCATCATTACTACAAACATTAACCATACAAACATTAATCCTAGACTTAATCCTGTTAAAAGTAGCTTTATAAGCTTAGTAGATAATCCATCTTTATCATTTCTTAAACTAGGTGTTAACTTATCATTTATAACATCTTTTGATTTTTTATATCCATCTCTGACTCTTAATTTAAATTGATTTAAGCTATCATAAACTTTATCAAACTTTTTATTGCTATTATTAACTTTACTTTCTTTCATTTCATCAACTAAATCTCTAACTATAGACTTAGGAGATCCTAAAGATTGTATAATCTCTATATCACTTTTGCCTTCTATTTCCCCATCTATAAAATATTCTTCATAATCTCTTAATATATCGTTAACTTCATCTTCTGAAAAATGATTAGCCAAATAATCTTTCAATATTTCTAAAAACTCTCTTTTATTCAATACTACTACCTCCTTAATCTAAATTTATAAGATAATCTACCGCACTAGTGAAATTTTTCCATTCTCTTATAAGGTTTATTAAATTCTCTCTTCCAAGATCAGTTATTTTATAATACTTTCGTGCAGGTCCTTCACTAGACTCGAGTATATAAGTCTCAAAGTAACCTTCTTTAGTCAATCTTCTTAATAAAGGGTATATAGTTCCTTCGTTAACTTCTATAACCTTAGATATGTTTTGTACTATCTCGTACCCATACATATCTTTTTTAGATATAAGAGCTAACACACATATCTCTAAAACACCTTTTTTAAACTGTGTATTCATTCACTCATTCCTTTCTATAAAAAATTTAGCTTCGTCCGTTGCTCAAAATGTCTTTTTTTACTTTCATCAATATGTTGATATAACTATACTCTATAAGTTCTTAATAGATATTCGTTAAACATAAATTACTTAAGCGTAAAAATACGCTACTATGTTTTATACAGTACCTTGTTTTATTATCGTCATACACATATATTAACACAGTACTGTGTAACACACAATACCTTGTTAAATATTTTTTCTTTTTCTTCCCTCCCCCTAATAAATAAAAGGTACATCCCCTGTTTAGCGAAGTAGTTAATACTAATTTAACCGACATTTACAGGCCCGATCTTTAAGCCTGTATGGAGGTAAATTAGTATTAACTACGAAGCGTCCTAACGGAATGTACCCTTTATTACAGTTTCACCTATTTTATATACTCTATTACAAGTTTTATAGTTTCTATTATAGCTTGTACATTAGTTCTCTCATAACCATGAGATGCAAATATACCAGCACCTATTAAAGCAGTCTTAGCATCATGACCAGACTTTAACATTGCACCTGCATCTGATCCATAATTAGGATAAGTATCAACCTTATATCCTATATTATTTTCTTTTGCTAAATTTATAAGTCTATTAGTTAACTCATAATCATATGGTCCACCTGAATCTTTTGCACATATACATACATCGTACTCAGTTGAATTTTGTCCCTCACCTGGGCATCCCATATCTATCGCTATAAATTCTTTAGTGTTTTCTGGTATAGCTGCTGATGAACCATGTCCAACTTCTTCATAATTACTAAAGAAGAAGTTTATAGTATTCTTAGGTTTTATACCTACAACTTTTAAATACTCGATAACATATAAAGCTGCTGCTACTGAAGCTTTATCATCTAAGTGTCTAGATTTAATAAACCCTGATTCAGTCATTTTTACTCTTGGATCAAAAGATATAAAATCTCCTACTTCTATTCCTAATTCTTGTGTATCTTCTTTAGAACAAACTTGCTCATCTATAACTACTTCATAGTTAGCAGGTACTCTTGGAAGTTCTTTACAATCTGAGTGTATATGAACAGATGGTTTTATAGTTTGTATAGTTCCTTCATAAACCTTACCATCTCTTGTATGTATTTTACAGCATTCACCTTCAACAGAAGTCATCATATATCCTCCAACTTGAGTTAATGCTAATCTTCCATTTCCTTTTACTTCTTTTACCATAGCTCCTAGTGTATCTACATGACAAGATAAAGTTTTTTGATAATCATTATCTTCTCCTTCTATAGTAGCCACTATAGCACCTTTATTAGTAACCTTATAATCTACCTTTTGAGTTGTTAGTACATCTTCTATATACTTCATTATATTTTGAGTATATCCAGATGGGCTAGGTATGTTTAACACATCATTTAAATATTTTTTTACTATATCTACTTTGTATTCCATAATATAAACCTCCCTATTATTTTATATATACCCTATAAGTAAATAATAAATTAAAGATATTATTATTAGAGTTATCAATACTTTTTCTATTGCAATTACTAAAAGTTCTCTTTTTTTAAGTGGTATACATATATTGTCTATATACAACATATTAGTAGTTATTGATATCGTTTGCACAATAGATATTATAAATATGATAAGTATAGATATATCAGCTATATTATTATTTATAAACTCTATATATCTGTTGGAATTAAACATACATATACATATAAACTCACTTAATTGCTCTTTATTCGGAAGCTTTAGTAACTCTATAAACGGATATAAAATGTGACTAATAGTGTCAATTAATCCTGTATTGTTAATTAAAAACTCTCCTACAAATATAATTATAACTAAATTTGGTAATATTGTCATAATTATATTAAATGATTCTCTGAAATTTTCCAATATATAAGTTGTTATCTTTTTCTTTTCTTTACTTGCCATATATTTTCTTATTGCATTTTTAAATTTATCTTTTTTAAAATTACTTTCTTTATAAGAGGTTTTACACATATAAGACTTTTTCTTATTTTTAAGAGGGTACATTCTACATACAAAATAATTTACTATTAAACTTAAAATACCCGCCATTACTACAGTAATTATTTTAGATGTTAATTTTAGTTCATCCGATATATATAAGCAATTTATTATACTCATAAAAGAAAAGCAAGATGCTATTATACAGGCTTCATTTTGTCTTAATTTGCCTTTTTTATATAACAAATTAGTCATGAATAACCCACTAAAAACATCTACAAATAAGTACACCATTATGTTTAGTACACCTTTTCCACTTATCTTAAATGTTTTTTTAGTATATTTGTGACAATAAGCTTCAACAACTTCCAGTAATCCATATTCCGTTAAAAGTGGCATAAATATTGAACTTATTAAAATTAATACCGATGACTGTAATACTATTTCTTGCATAAAAAGAACACTATCATTCGTATAACCCCTATATTCAGTTTTAGAAAATATTATAAATATAAATAATATACTTATAAGTCTTGTTCCTTTTTTAATCTTTAAAAATACATCACAGTATTTATCTTTTTGTTTTACTATAGGCAATATAACACCTGTTATAACCATTATAGTTATGTATATTTTTAGTAGCTGTATGTATTCTTCTTTTATAAAAAAATATAAATGATAAATTATATTATTTGTATAGCCGTTTATTTTTATAGGTATAAAAAATATAAATATTCCTAGTAATGAATATATTACTACTTTAAATGAATCCATAAGTTCAAAATCTTTATACACACTTTCATTTTTCTTAATATCTACTACATCCACTTAAATTCCTCCTACATATAATTTTATATATATTTGATTTAATTTTTATATAAATGTATAATACTATCATTAGTTAAATTTATATAAAAAAGAGGTGATCTATTGGATAATACCAATAAAACTATCTTAATTCTTACAGCACAATTTGGTGCAGGTCATATAAGTGCTGCTAATGCTATTAGAGAATATATTCTTGAAAAAGAACCTACATATAATATTGTTATACAAAACTTTATAAGTGCTAGTATACCTAAAATGAATAAACCTCTAGTTAAACTTTACGAGGCTAATACAAAGTATACTCCTGGACTTTATAACTACTATTATTATTTGAAAAAGTCATTCGACTCAAAACATGATGTAGCGTATAAAATGTATACACCTAAGCTATCAGAATATATATTAGAAACTGATCCAGACCTTATAATATCAACATTCCCTATGGCTGGTGCTTGTGTAGATCATTTTAAATCCAAAAACCCTGACTTTAAAATTCCTACTATAACAGTAGTTACAGATGTTGTTGATAGTCTTGAATGGATTTATCCTAGCACAGATATGTACTTTGTAGCATCTCATGAGATAAAAAATAGATATGTACAAAAAGGAATAAATCCTACAAAAGTTAAAGTTACAGGAGTACCTGTAAAAAAAGAATTTAATCATCACTCTGATGTTTCTCATGAAAAACACAAGCTTCTAATAGTTGGTGGTGGTAGAGGATTATTCGATATGGATACAGACTTTTTCTACTATATAGACGAACTATTAGAGTCTCATAAAGATACGTTTGAGGTAACTATAGTTTGTGGGAAAAATCAAAAACTATATGATAAATTAACAGAAAAAAAACCTCTACAAAATATTAATGTTTTAGGGTTTGTAACTAATATGCCTGATTTATTAAAACAAAACACCTTACTTATAACAAAGCCTGGTGGTGCAACTTTATTTGAAGCTATAAAAAGCGAAATCCCAGTTGTTGTTATGCTGCCTAAGGTCGGTCAAGAAATTGAAAATGCTCGCTTTATAATAGATAAAGGCGTAGGAATTATATACAATGATGAAGATGATTTAAAGGAGATATTCCAAGCTTTAGTTGATAATAAACTAGGTGATAGAATATCTTTTATGAAAGAAAACATGATTAGATTTAAAAACTCTATAGATTCTGAAAAAATAGCATCTTTTGTAACACAAATAATAGGGACTGTTTAAGATAGTCCCTATTTATTTAAATTTTTATATTTGTGAAAATTAATAATTTTAGACTCATTGCTTACAAATTTAATAGTTTTTATTTTACTTGTACTTAATATTTGCTTAGTTCTCTTTACAAAAGAGACTATAAATACTATTTCAATTATAAAAAATATAGTACATACAAATCCTTCCATATATAAATTGTTTGAATATCCACTTTTTCCTAAACTTAAAGCTGCATGTGATTTAACTAGAACTAATGATAATATGTGAATGTTTACGATAGATGTTATTTTATAAAAATCAAGATATAAATTATTCTTTTTTATAATGTTTGCGATTTGAAGTTGAGTATAATTTGATATTTTAAGAATGTCTGTGTATATTTGTTTAAATATATTTTTATCAAAGAGATTTGTAACAATTATAAAAATTGATGTAAATAATAAGCAATATATATTATATACATATATAGAATATCCATCAGTTAAACTTAGTTTTCCAGATTGCATCATTATATATATAGATAAAAATACAATCCCAGATAAATTAAATCTATTTTGATTATATTTTATAATCATAGTATATCCTATCCCCAACATAGTTCCCAACATAATAGAATATATATTATGCTGTCCTTTAAATAAAGAACATAAAATAATTGGAGTAACGAGATAAATTAGTACATCACTTAATAACTTCTTTTTCATAGACTCACCCCTAATTTATTGAATTTTTTAAATTTTTATATAATTTCTATATCAAATAAATTCTATGTATTATCTATTTTTTCCTCCTATTTTTATATAAAAATTCCCTTACAAATAAATAAGTCTGTTATAAAAGTGTTCTCTATCTCAACTGTTTAATTATTTTTTTTTAAAAATATAAAGACCATCTACAACAAAAGTCTCTATATGAAATTAGTGAAATATTATTATAATATCTTGCTTATATTTATAATAACATAAAATCACATTTTCATAAAAACTTGTTTATAGACAGTCTTTATATGTTATGCTGCGTTTTCAGTTTTTATATTTTCATTATCATCTTCTTCTAATAAGTCTAGCTTTTTAGCTAATAACTTAGTTGTACTGGCTTGAACTATTAATGTTATTAATATAGTCATAAATACTACTGATGATATTATTTGATATCCTTCTACTTGCATAGAAACTATTATACCTGATAATGCTGCTGGTATAACTCCTGTTTCTCTTACCCACATCATAAACAATTTATCTTTAAAGCTCCACTTAGCTTCTCTATCAAATGCTGTACATATTAAAACTACTAAAGGTCTTGCTACAAACATTAAAACTAATACTACTAATAATGATGGTAACCAATATTGACCTAATGAAGCCAAGTCTACATGTGTACCTAAAACTATGAATATAGCCATACGACAAAGTGCTCCAACGCTTTCTCTAAATAAATGTTCTGCATGGAAATCTACTTCTGGTACCCATAATCCGAATAATTTTTTATTTCCAGCTATAAGACCAGTTATAAATACTGCCATATATCCACTACCATGTAATTTAGTAGCTATTTCATAAGCTAATGCTACTTTTAATACTGATATTATAGGTGCATATGAGTGGAATACTCCCCATTTTTTATCAGATATTAGTAAAGAGAATAATAGTCCCACTGCAACTCCTACTATTAACCCAACTACTACTGAAACTACTAACTCCTTACCACTTTCAGCTAGTGAAAATGATCCCGATGTTATAACTGCTAATAAAGTACTAACTAATATAGCTCCAACTGCGTCATTAAATGCCGATTCACTAACTACAGTTTGCTTTATTTTATCCTTTATAGCAACTTGCTTAAATACAGGAATAAGTGCCGCTGGGTCTGTTGATGCTATAACTGCACCTATTAATAAAGCTGTCATTATAGAAACTGGGAATATCTTGCTAGTTGCAAAACCTACAACCACTGCTGATATTACAACTCCTAAAGTTGCTAATAACCCAACACTTACCTTAACTTTATTTAAAACTTTTAAATTTATTTCTCTTCCACCTTCATATAATATAAATGCCGATCCAAAAGTTAATATAAGGTTATTTTCTATTGGAAAAGATTCTATACTTATTATATTTAAAACTGCAGGTCCAATTATTATACCAGCTATTAAATATAGTATTACATCTGGTAATTTAATTAGCTCACTAACTTTACCTAGTATTATACCTGTTACAACAACTACTGAAAATATGAATAATAAATTGTTAGTAGCTATAGCTTCCATTGTATTTTCCACTTGCCTCACTCCTTCTCTATTGTTAATAATTAGATATCTAACTATTTTAACCGAATAATGTATAAGTATAATACTCTTAATTTGTATTGTCAATTGACTCTGAATAATTCTTTTTTTTTCAAAAAGTCAGAAAATTAGCTTTCTAACTTTTAATATCTAAAACTTTTAAGTATTTAAATGATTTAGGTTAATTTATTTTATTAAAACTATTTATATAGCTTATTTTTTTTATTTTTTAAAGTAAATTAATAAAAGTCCATATAATATTTTAGTATCGTTTTCACTAAATATTACATAGACTTCTATTATTAATATATATTATTTTTTTATTTTACAGTAACATCTACTGGATTTTGTAATTCATCATTTAATAAAACTTCAAAGTGAACATGATTTCCTGTTGAGTTTCCTGTTGACCCAATTTTAGCTATAGTCTGACCTTTTTGTACTAAGTCGCCTTCTTTAACTAAATTTTCACTATTGTGTGCATACTTAGATGATTTCCCATCAAAATGAGTTACAATAACAACATTTCCATATCCATTTTGTTGACCTGAAAAAGTAACTACCCCATAGTCAGTAGAAACTATATCCTTTCCATAATCTGCAGGGATATCTATACCTTTATGAAACTTCTTTTCTTTTGATATAGGATGAATTCTATATCCATAAGGTGAGCTAATATCATAAAACCCATCTACAGGCCAACATCCATAGTTAAAACCGCCACCTATATCACTTTTTAATTGTGATTCTTCAAGTTCTAAATTTTTAACTTTTTCACTTAAACTAATTTTAAGACTCTCTAAACCCTCTATTTCTGACTTTATCGCATCTTTTGCTATTGAATCTTCACTTATATTTTCATTATCTTCAACAAAACTTAAACTAATAACTTCTACATCTGCAGTTTCTTTTGATTGTGATTTTTTTGATTCTATCATGCTATCAATTTGTGATATTTGGTCACTAATATTTTTTTGCTCTACTTTTAGTTCATATATATTTTTTACGATTTGTTCACTTTTATTGCTTTTATCATCTAATCCATATGCAGTAACTGTACTTATAGTAGTTATTAAGCCTATCATAGTTAATATTTTTAAAGTTTTAACCATAAAGCTTTACCTCCTTTTCAATCACTGTTTTTTAATATAGACAAAATTTCCATAAATTATTCATATTAGATATTTATCACAATGTACAGGCTAACTTAATAATATATTATAAACTACTTTTTAATGATAAAAAGTACTGATAGAAGGGGGTTATAAAATGCTAAAAGATATGGAGGTTTACTTTGGAATAATATCTGCTATATTCATATTAATTTACGCTTTTATGTACATACTTCAAGATACGTATCTATTAATTAATTCAAAAACTATAAAAACAACTATAAATAAAATACTTCCTGTACTTAGTAAACTAAACAAACCTTCAATTATGCTTGCACTATTATTTACAATACCTCATATTTATTACCTAAAAGACAATGCATCTATATTTAATACAGGATATTTACTTTTAATTTTATTATTTATGTCAACTTGCACAAAACTATCTTTTTTAAATAAATTCAAAATAAATCAATATTCATCAATAATAGCTTATCTTACAACAATAAGTTTAGCTGTTCATATATTTTTTAGATAATAAAAAAGAGAAGGTACACCGAACACCTTCTCTTTTCTCACATTTCTGTGACAACAATATTTTTTTGTCTTTATACAAGACTTCAACAACAAATTTTCAATTTTGGATTTTAAACAAAATGTAATTTCTTAAATACTAATGAAAGCTCCTACCCAATCATTAATACTCTGACGAGAGTTCCTACATAATCATCACGAAATTATATTACTATTTAAATTTCAACATTTACACTTGCGAAACTTCATTGAGTTCCGACTTTTTTATTATTGTAACATATCTTTAGTTTTTTTGTAAATTCTAAAAGCTAAAAATTTTTCCATTTTCAATCAGTAAGTCTAGAATATATTCTTTTGGTATTGTATATAAAGTTGTTGAACATTTTTCATCTTATTTTTCATCTCAATTTGAAGGTTTGAGGCTGTATTATAATCACCTAATTCTATAGCTTCTCTAATTCTTGTAAATAAAGATTTACTATGCATAGTATCCTTCATAAGATAGTGCTTTATTTCATTAATCTCATTATACATAACCTCATCTAAAACATCCATATCATCTTTAGAATGTAATTTCTTTAAACTTCTTATGATATCTATGTTATCTTGTATAATTCTATTTTTAAGTTCTTTTTTCCATTTATCAATAGCCCCTGTTTTAAAAGAGTTTATAATTTTATCTGTAAATACATCACCTTGAGTTAAAGCTTCTAGTTTATGCTTTTGAATTTCTAAATTCATCATATTCTCATAAACTGTTGCTGGTGGAATTGCAAATCTTTCATTTCTTTCAGCTTCATTGTAATCTTCAAATACATCATTCTCATCTCTATACATTCTATCTTTTTCTAAGTAGAATCCATCTTCCCCTAAGTCTTTTGATAGTTCTTTTTCTAGATTTTTTATATCTAATTTACTTTGTGCAACAGCTTTTATTCCATGTAACATAGTTTGATAAGATCCTGCTATAACTAAATAAGTATTAGATAGTGGGTTTGGTGATCTTAACTCAAATCTTGTAGCAAGAGGACTATTTAAATCTCTTATAAGCCCCACTAGTATAGATCTATTTCTAGATGGTAGTTCATAAGTATGCCCTAAAGATGTCACTATACAAACAGGAGCTTCAAAGCCAGGCACCAGTCTATTGAATCCATCATTTGATGATGTTACAAATGGATTTAATATTTCATAGTTTCTAAGTATTCCCATTAATGCTCCATATCCAAATTTAGTAGTATAATTACTTGTCATATCCCTTGGTGAAAATAAATTAACTATTTTTCCATTTTTAAGTTTAGCACTTATACCAAAATGAGTATGTTCTCCACTACCTGCAACTCCATCTAATGGTTTTGCTTTAAATGTTACTTCAAGCCCATTTCTTGAAAATACATCTTCTATAACCTCTCTTACTAAAAGTTCATTATCAGCACATTGTAGCGGTGTTGAATACTTCCAGTCTATTTCTAACTGCTCCATGGCATGATTAGTTTTTCCATCTACACTTATAGAACTAGTTATTCCTCCAACTTCTTTATGAGCCATTTCAGGGTCTACTCCTAAATTTTGAAGTATTATTAAGCTATTTTCTAAACAAGTTCTAATAATACCTCTTGTTCTTTTCCAGTATTGCTCCTTAAGGCTTTGAGATACATGTAAAGCTTCTAAGTCAGCTTTATCTTCTGGAGTATTTACCCAAAATTCTAATTCTGTTGCTGCTGTTAGGTTTATACTTTCAATTTCATCTACTGTATTAATTTCTAAATCTTCAATCATATGTGGATATTTGCTTATTATCTCTAATACAGAATCTTTTATATATTGTTCTGATTTTTTTAATATCCCTCTAGAACAAACTCTTTTTCCCTCATGTAATAAAAATGCAGGTATTTTTAAAGTTCCTATCGGTAAGTTGCACTTATTACATATATTTTCCATATTATAATCTATATACCAAATAGCATCATTATCTGGCATCAAATCTACTTTTGCATTATTTAATGTTGCAATATTGTATAATTCAACGCTAGAACCATCTGTCTGTATACCAGAACTTAAGAAACTTGTAATATCATCTAGGAATACTTCCATAGGTATTTTTTCATCTATGGCATTACCTCCTAGGTCAACACCCATAAGTGAAACAAATCTTATGTTTTCATGTTGAGATAGTATTTCCTTTAAATCTTTTTCATTATGGTTATGTTTTTTTATAACATATAGTAAAGATTGCATTTTTATCCCCCAATTCGATGATTGTATTTTACGAATTATGTATTACAATATATTATATTGCATATTGTATTTTTGGTTCGTAATGTAATTTATAATATTATATACAATATATATAATATTCGCAATAATTTTAATTTTAAACTTTAGATTAAAATCCTCTATGTAAATTTTTTTTTACATAGGGTATACTAAGTTAATAACTAATAATTTTAGGAGAGATTTGTATGGAATATATAGTTTTCGATTTAGAATTTAATCAGGGATTTGATAAAGAAAATAATAAAACATTTTCTGATGAAAAATGTCCTTTTGAAATAATACAAATAGGAGCTATAAAATTAGATGCTAATTTTAATATAATTGATAAATTTAGTAGTTTTGTAAAACCTAACATATATAAAGATATACATCCTTTTGTAGGCAAAATGACACATATAACTAAGAATATGGTTGAAGATGCACCTTCATTCACTTCTGTTTATAAAGATTTCAAAAAATTTATATCAAGTAAGTCAAATATATTATGCGTTTGGGGATCTGGTGATTTAAAAGAATTACACAGAAATATAAATTATTATTCATTACCATCAAAAGGACTTCCTAAGCTTTATATAAATATACAGCATTATGCCTCATCTTACTTTAATAACCCATCAGGTCAAAGTATCGGACTTCAAAATGCTGTACAAATACTTAAACTTGATCAAGAAAAAGCTTACCATGACGCTTTAAATGATGCATATTATACATCACTTGTTTTTAAAAATATTTACAATGAAGATATAATACCAGATACTTACGTTTATACACCTTCAAAACCAACAAGATCTAAATCTACTAAGAAGAAAGTTGACTATGCTAGTCTATTTGAAGAATTCATGAAAATATTAAACAGGGATTTAACATCTGATGATAAAAAGATAATTGATTTAGCTTATAAAATGGGGAAAACAAATCAGTTTTTAATAGATGAATTACCTGAGTATAACTCTAAATCTAAAAATACATCTTGTAAAAAATCTGATAAGAGTAAAAATAAACGTAAAAAGAAAAATGCGTTTAAATATAAAAAAAGAAGATAAATCCTCCCTTGGATTTATCTTTCTTTTTTATGCATTTAAAAATAACATTTTTATTTCTTCATACTGTGCAAATTCTACGTAAGCTATAGGTTTATCCTCACTTCTATATTTACTTTCTTTTCCCACATATGCATTTATATTTCCAACTTGATTATATCTTTCATCTATTATATCTATAAAATCCTCACTCTTTATTCCTTCTTCTTTAGACTTTATAAATACTATATTATTATCTTCCTCATTAAAAAGAATCGCTTCTATTCCAAATAAAAGACTATCTTCTTTTATATAAACAACTTTAGCTCCTAAATCTATTCCTTTTTTTATTTTTTCTTTAAGCTGTAATAAATTCATAGTATCCTCCTTTTATACAAAGTATATTTAATTATATTAAAGGAGTTATGAATTTATGTTTTTATTTTATAACTAATTCAACTGGACAATGATCAGATCCTAAAACTTCTGTGTGAATATCTACAGAAACTAATCTATCCTCTAATTTTTTAGATGCACAGAAGTAGTCAATTCTCCACCCTGCATTATTCTTTCTTGCATTAAATCTATAAGACCACCAGCTATATACACTTTCCTTGTCAGGATTAAAGTATCTATAAGTATCTATAAACCCAGAATCTAAAAACTCTGTAAATTTATTTCTCTCTTCATCTGTAAATCCTGCATTTTTTCTATTAGTCTTAGGATTTTTTAAATCTATTTCTTTGTGAGCTACATTTAAGTCTCCACACATTATAACAGGTTTAACCTCATCTAATTTTTTTAGATAATCTCTAAAATCATCTTCCCACTTCATTCTATAATCTAATCTCTTTAATCCTTGTTGAGAATTTGGAGTATATACTGTTACAAAATAAAAGTCTTCAAACTCTAATGTTATAACTCTACCTTCGTTATCATGTTCTTCTATATCTATCCCATAGTTTACACTAAGTGGTTTTTTCTTAGTAAATATAGCAGTTCCCGAATACCCTTTTTTAACTGCATAATTCCAATAATCATAATATCCTTCAAGTTCTAAATCTATTTGACCTTCTTGAAGCTTAGTTTCTTGTAAGCAAAATATGTCTGCATCTACTTCTTTAAAAAAGTCCATAAATCCTTTAGTTACACAAGCTCTAAGTCCATTAACGTTCCATGATATAAATTTCATACTTTTCTCCTTTGTCTTTTTTATTTAAATATAAGTTCTTTTGTAAAATCCTTTGGCATAGTAGATGATACATACATACCATTACTAATTTCAAAACCTCCAAAGCTATACTTTCTAGGTATTATATGAAAGTGTAAGTTAAATAAATTGTTGCAATCTATATTTTTAGGATGTGAATGCATAGATAAATTAAATGGCATATAACCACAAGTTTTATATATATTTTTAAATAAATTGTGAAATATATAAGAAAGTTCTTTTAAATTACCTTCTTCTAAATCTTCAAAACGTGTATTATCTTTACATATAACTCTAACTTCATTCCCATACATAGATGCATAAGGAACTATTGCTATAAATTTTTCCCCATTAAAAATTACTCTTTCATTTAATATTATTTCTTCTTTTATTACTTTATCATACAAACTTTCATTGTTTTCATCATAATAATTTTTTAACACACTTAGCTCATTTTTAATCTCTTTTGGAACTATATTCATAGATACAATTTGAGAATGAGGATGTGCTAATGATGCTCCTGCTTTTTTTAAGAAATTTTTAAAAATGCTTACATATAAAATTTCTTTATCTTTTATATAATTTATATACCTATTTTTATACATTAAAAACATATTATTAAATTCTTTTTCAGTCATATTATAAAAAGTCCCATTATGTCTATAGTTTTCTATCATAACCTCATGACTACCATTTATGCCTTTACAGTTATTATCTATTATGGGATATTTATTATAAATAGATCTACATACCCATCCATATTCATCTTTCAATTCAAATGTTTTTTTATCTGCATAGCTTTCATTACCTCTGCAAAATGGACAGTTTTCTTCATATATATTAGTTAGCTCTTTTTCATCTTTTATTTTAGCCATATCTGTAGGCCTGCTAGACCTATCAGGTGCAAATATAACTACATCCCCACTAAATAAGTCAACTCTTAATTCTCTCATATCTTAAGCACCTCTTTTCAGAGCATTTAATTTTAACGCATTTTTATATTATATTTTATATTAGCTTGCATAGTGCTATTTTAATATCAAATTTTTAACAACTTAAAAACTTGTTGTTGTCTAAGCTCTGTGAATTTTTTATGTTATAAATATACAGTTATAATTTTACATTTTTTAGCACTAATTGTAAATCTCGTTAAGTATTTAACTCTTGCTAAAATAAGATGATTTTTAAATCTACTTATGCTATGATACTCTTGTAAGGGGATTTTACAGATTTTTCAAACAAATAACAGGGGGTATATTTAAAAATGAATTTTTCTAACAGAGTTATATCTATGCAATCTTCGCCTATAAGAAAGTTAGTTCCTTATGCCACAGCTGCTAAGGAAAGGGGATTAAAAGTATATCACTTAAATATAGGACAGCCTGATATAAAAACACCTAAAGGTTTTTTTGATGCAGTAAATAACTTTAATAGTGAAGTATTGGAATATGCAGTATCTCAAGGATTGCCTCAACTTATAGATGCAATGATTGATTATTATGCTACTTATGATATGCATTTTGAAAAAGACGAGATACTTATAACTAATGGTGGTAGTGAAGCTTTATTATTTGCTATGATGGCAGCTTGTGATCCAGGAGATAACATATTAGTTCCTGAACCGTTTTATACAAACTACAATGGCTTTAGCTCTTGTGTAAACGTTTTTGTAAGACCTATAACTACTCATCCTGAAGAAGGTTTCCATTTACCTAGTAAGGAAGAAATAGTTTCTAAGATAGATAAAAAGACTAAAGCTATACTAATATCTAATCCAGGTAATCCAACAGGTGCTGTTTATACTAAAGAAGAAGTGTATATGCTTAGTGATATAGCCAAGGAAAATAATTTATGGATAATAGCAGATGAAGTTTATAGAGAGTTTGTCTATGATGGACTTGATTATATAAGCTTTGGTAATATAGATGAAATAAAAGATAGAGTTATAATAGTTGATAGCGTATCTAAAAGATATAGCGCTTGTGGTGCTAGAATAGGTTCCCTTGCTTCTAAAAATAAAGAGTTTATTGCTCAAGTTTTAAAATTATGCCAAGGAAGATTGTGTGTATCTACTCTTGATCAAGTTGGATCTATAGAATTATATAAAACTCCTAAGTCTTACTTTAATGAAGTTAATGAAGAGTATAAAAAAAGAAGAGATGTATTATATAACGAACTTATGCAAGTTGATGGAGTTATATGTAAAAAGCCTACAGGTGCTTTTTATATACTAGCTAAATTACCTATAGAAAATGCAGAAGATTTTGTAATTTGGATGTTAAATGAATTTGATGTAGATGGTGAAACTGTTATGGCTTGTCCTGCTGAAGGATTTTATGCTACAAAAGGTCTTGGCAAGAGCGAAATCAGACTTGCATATATATTAAATGAAGCAGATCTTAAAAAAGCTGCTAATATACTAAAACAAGGTCTTGAAAAATATATGGAGTTAAAAAACAACTTAATTACTAATGAATAATAATCTATATAAAAGAAGGCTAATCTTAAAGATTAGCCTTCTTATTATTTTCTTGTTAATTCAACTGGAAAGTTAACACTTATCTGAACTCTTCTTTTACAAGTATGTCTTCTAGATTTTTTATAGATTCCATAAACTTTTCTCTATCTGTTTCATTAAGTTTTAAAAATCTTTTTTCGAGTTTTTCCCCTAACTCTTCTAAGAAATCTGAAGCTATAACCTCACCTTCATTGGTCAAGTTTAATATATACTTCCTTCTGTCTCTTGAATCTCTTGTTCTTGTTAAGTAGCCTTTTTTAGTTAGGTCGTCTACCATTGTAGTTAAACTACCTTTTTCTATATTTAATTTTTCACATAAGTCCGTCATTGTTATTTCCCCATTATTTTTTATGAATACAAGTGCTCTTAATTGAGTTCTATTTACATCAATATTAGCGGCATACTCTTTTAGAGACTCTAAGTATAGACTTGCATGTATCTTTGGGAAAGTTTTTGATACGAAGTCTATAATATCTTTTATTATTTCATTCATGCTTTCACCTCCAACCCCTTTAATTATTGTCAAATCCTAGTTTACACTAATTTTTGCCACTATACAACACCTAAAAAATCTAACTATTTTTATATGAATTTTTTCCATCATTTTTATAATTTGACTTTATTTTCTAACTCTTTCTACATTTTTCTACATTAAAACTATTTACAAAAATGATTTTTTATAATATACTTTAATCATAAGCTCGCGAAAGTCGCGGGAAAACAATAACAAGCATTTATTTATTTTATTCAACAAGGAGGAAATCATAAAATGATGTCAATACTTACAAGTACAGCATTACTATTAGTTGTACTAGCATTATTCACTTTATTTAGTTACAAAGCACCTCACGGTATGAAAGCTATGGGTGCCCTTGCAAGTGCTGCTTGCGCAAGTTTCCTAGTTGAAGCATTCCACGCTTCATTATTTGGACAACAATTAGGAATAAAATTCTTAGGAGAAGTTGGTGCCGCTAACGGTAGTTTAGGTGGAGTTGCCGCTGCTATATTAGTTCCATTAGCATTAGGTGTTTCTCCAGTATACGCTGTTTTAGTTGGTTTATCAGTTTCAGGATATGGAATATTACCAGGATTCGTTGCAGGATACGTAATATCATTCGTTGTTAAGTTCTTAGAGGAAAAAACTCCTGCTGGACTTGACTTAATAGTAATAATATTAGTTGCTGCTCCTTTAACAAGAGGAATAGCTATGGTTATGGATCCAATAGTTAACGATACTTTAATGCAAATAGGACAAGCTTTATTAGCTGCTTCTGATGCATCTCCAGTATTCATGGGTATAATACTTGGTGGATTAATAACTGTTGTTGCTACTGCTCCATTATCTTCAATGGCTTTAACTGCAATAATAGGATTAACTGGATTACCAATGGCAATAGGTGCTTTAGCAGTATTCGGTTCTTCTTTCATGAACTTCGTATTCTTCTCTAAGATGAAATTCGGAGATAAGAAAGATACAATAGCTGTTGCTATAGAGCCTTTAACTCAATCAGATATAATATCTGCTAACCCAATACCAGTATTCACTACTAACTTCATAGGTGGAGCATTATCAGGTGTAGTTGTTGCTTTAGTAAGTACTTACATTGCACCACTTGCAATAGATGTTCCAGGTATGGCTACTCCAATAGCTGGTTTCGCTGTAGCAGTTGGACAAAACGGAACTCCTGCTTTAATAGCTGCTGCTGGATGTATAGTAGTAAGTATATTAGGTGGTTTCATAGGATACTCATTATTCAAAAACTACAAAATAGTTAGAGCTGATGTAGTTCGTGGAACTGGAAACAATGAAGATAACGCTGCTTAATAAGTAGTGTAATATAAATAAAAAAAGTACTATTAGAATTCTAATAGTACTTTTTTTATTGTTTTATTGTTTTATTTATAGTATCCTATTACCTCTCCACTTGAGTTTAAGTATTCTCCGCCTTTATCTTTCATCTTACCTAGATATAAATTCGAGCTATACATTTCAAACTCGTCATATGATTTATCTATAGACTGCTCTTTTTTACCATCTCTATTTAATATGTATGTTTTATTATTATCCGAGAATATAAACTTATTGATACTACGATGTGATATATGTACATTTTCATATGTATCACTTATCTCATTTCCTTTATTATCAATAATTAAGTAACCTTTTTCACTTTTAACTATAGCTCTGTCTTTATCAACAAAAAGTACCTCTAGAAATTCTTTATAATTCTTTTTATCTTTAAGATCAACTATATTAACCTTTTTAGAATCTATTGAATCATAACCTAATATAAAATCATCATCTAATTTTAAAACTTTATGTTTTAAATCTTTTATTTCTTCTCCATCCTTATTTACTAAAATATCTTTCTCTCCATTATTTACAACAGCATAATTTCCAACAAAAATATCATAATTAACATCTACCTCAGGAAACCTATCTTTTAAATCATTACTTTCCATAAGTTTTATTTCTTTATACTTAGGTTTCACTATGAAATTACCATCTTTATCTTTTATTCCATAAGCTCCTAATCTCTTACCAACTTTATATTCTTCATATTCAGATATTTTTTTTACAAGTTTATTTATACTTTCTCTATTGCTTGATATCTCAATATTATTATCATCTTTTATTATCTTTACAATATCTTTATCCGGCTCTATTATACCTTTCTTATCATCTATACCAACAATAGCATATCCATAGTCAAATTGTTGTCCTATATCAAACTGAGGCTTAATTTTAATTTTTCCATACTTATCTAAGTAACCAATTTTACCACTATCTTCATCGTAAAAAGGATACAGTTCTTTATTCAGTCTTCCCACAAGCGAATCTAGAGCGTTCTCAGCTGCTTCTTTATCATAATCAATAGTATTTATAACCATAGTATCTTTATTATTTAATGCAGCCTTTATAATTGGTGTATCTCCAGTTCCTCCATAAATAAAAAGTCCTAATACAACAACACTACAAATTGCATAAAATTTCATAAAAATCCCCCCTGATGTAAATTGTATACTATATAGTTTTGTACAACTACATGTTCTACAAAAGTAGTGTTCTTTCATCAAAAATAGGACAGTCAAAATAGACTGTCCCTATATATTGTTAACTTATTAATTCATTTAGTTATTTAACGCAAAATATTCCTAATATACCAGGTCCTGCATGAGCTCCAACACAAGATCCCACATCTGTAACTAATACATCATCTGTTTCTAATTCACAAATAGCCATATCTCTTAATTTGCTCATATCAGATTCACAGTCTCCATGTCCTATAGCAATACTTTTATTTCCTATATTATTCTTAGCTAACTCAACCATTTTTCCATGTACATGTTTTTTACCTCTTACTTGAGCTACTGGAGTAACAAGTCCATCTTTAACTTCTAATATAGGCTTTATACTAAGCATATTACCTATAACAGCTTTAGAAGATGATATCCTACCCCCTCTTTGTAAGTACTTTAAATCATCAACAGAAAATACAACATACATATTATCTCTCATATACTCTAATCTTTTCATAATATCTTCAAGTTTCGTGCCATCTTTAGCCATTTTAGCAGCTTCTACAACTTGCATTCCACATCCATACGAAAAGTTTAATGTATCAAAAGTATATATTTCTCCATCGGTGTCATTTTTAGCCATAACAGCACTTTGATATGTCCCTGTTGCTCTTGATGATCCAGATATATATATGATTTTCTTTCCCTGAGCTACATATGTATCAAAAACATCCTTAAACTGAGCATATGTAGCTTGTGAAGTTTGAGGAAGCTTCCCTTCTCTTAACATATCATAAAATTCTTTAGGATTTAAATCTATTCCGTCTTTATATTCATCGTCCCCAAATCTTACAGTTAAGGGAACCATCTCTATATCATATTTTTCTCTTACATTTTTAGGTATATCCGATAAACTATCACATACTATCTTAAAATTATTCATACTAATTCCTCCTTATCCAAATCATATTATACATTAAAGTTAAATAATATCAAAATCTGATTATTTTAAAAAAAGCATAATTTTTCTTCATCAATCTCTACATTTACATATTTTTCTTCAAATAAATTTATTTTATTTTTCTTAATATTCATATAAATCGATGATGAGTCCACATAATTCATTTTTTTAAATTCTATTGTATAATCAAAAGGATTTTCTATTATATTTATAATTTCCATATTAAATCCATCAGTCCTTTTATTATTCAAAATTTTTATATCATCTTCTCTTATAGCTATGTAATTCATATTTTTACAAATATCTTTTTTTAAATTTATTTTCAAATCCCAATCTATAGCATATATTACATTTTCTTTTATGTATTTACATTTAGATATATTTTTTAATCCTGTTAACTTAGCTTCTTTTATTGTTTTTGGATTTTTAAATAAATCCTCTTTGTTTCTTTTATTAACTCCTTTGCCATTATCGTACACCACTATATCATCACAAACTCTATATGCTTCATTTATATTGTGAGTTACAAATATAGCATTTCCTTTGTATTTTTTCAAATTATTTCTTAAGTTTTCTTCCATAGAATCCCTTAAGTGATAATCAAGAGCCGAAAATGGTTCATCTAAAAGTAGTATATCAGGATTTTTAGATAACGCTCTAGCTAAAGCTACTCTTTGTTGTTGTCCTCCAGATAAGTTTGTAGGATAAGAATTTTTTAATTCTTGTAAATTGAATTTTTCTATATATTCATCACAAATTTCTTCTTTAATATTTTTATCTTTTGATTTTATTCCTAAAATTATATTTTCTCTAACAGTCATATGAGGAAATAGTGCATAATTTTGAAATACAAAGCCTACGTTTCTATCTTGAGGCTTTAAATTTATATTTTCATCAGAATCAAAAAACATTTTACCATTTACTACTATTTTCCCTTTATCAGGGGTTACAAGGCCTGCTATACATTTTAAAGTCATACTCTTTCCGCAACCTGATTCTCCAAGCAATCCAGTAACTTTATTTTCTTGATTTATCTTAACTTTTAACGTGTAATTGTCTAGCTTCTTTTCTATATCTATATATAAAGACATTTTACTTCCCCTTTATAACTTTTTTATTTTTTCTATTTGATAAATAATTTGATAATACTATTACTACCGATGAGATCCCAATCATTATCATAACCCAAATCATAGCCTGATTCATATCTGAACTTTCTACCGCAAAGAATATAGCTATTGGCATAGTCTGAGTTTTTCCTGGTATATTTCCTGCTATCATAAGTGTTGCTCCAAATTCTCCCAATGCTCTTGCAAAAGATAAAACTACCGCACCTATTATTCCTGGATAAGCCATTGGAATAGCTATTTTAAAAAATATATTTTTCTCACTAAGCCCTAAAGTCTTAGCAGCATGTATCATATTTATATCAATTTGTTCAAATGCACTTTTACAAGTTCTATACATTATAGGAAAAGAAACTACTGTCGCAGATATAACAGTTGCTGTCCAAGTAAAAATCAAGTTTATATCAAAGTTTTCAAGTAATATGCCTATAGGTCCATTTTTACCAATTATAACAAGTAAAAAAAATCCTACCACTGTTGGCGGTAGTATTAATGGCAGCGTAAGTATAGTATCTATGATATTTTCATGTTTACCTTTATACCACGCCATTTTATAAGATATTATTATTCCTAATATAAAAGTTATTAAGGTTGCTGTTAAAGATGTCTTAATAGATATAATTAATGGTGATATATCCATAATCTAATTCTCCTAGTCTATATTTTTATGATATATATCCATAGTCTTTTAACATTTTTTTAGTATCTTCATTTAATAAATAATTATTAAATTCTATAGATTGTTCTAAATTCTTACTTTCTTTTATAACTCCTACTGGATATACTATAGGGGTATGTAAATTTTCATCTATATCATAATGTTTTAAATTTTTATGATGGTTAGTATCACTTTTATATAAAAATGCCGCATCTACATTTCCTGATACTACCCATGCTAATACTTCTTTCGCATCTTTTGCATATACTAGCTTTTCTTCTATGTAGGGTTTTATCCCTTCCTTAACTATAACTTCATTTGCATATTGACCTACAGGAACACTATTTATTTCTCCAACCCCAATTTTTTTGTATTCATCACTTTTTAAATCATCTATATTTTTTATGTCTTTTGTATTACTCACTAGTACTAGTCTGTTTTTTGCTAATTCTTCATACTTATTGTCTAGTAAATATCCATCCTTTTTTAGTTCATCCATGTATTTTATAGATGCTGATACAAATACATCACATGGAGCACCTTGTTTTATTTGTTGAGTTAATGATCCTGAAGACCCAAAATTCATCACTAAATCAACATCTTTGTTCTCTTGTTCATAATTTTTTTCAATTTTTAAAAAAGGTTCTTTAAGACTTGATGCAACACTTACATTGATCTGTGTTTTATCATTTTTCTCACATCCTACAATTATTAAGCCTAATGTTAATATTATACAAGTACTTATAAATTTTCTATGCATTTTTACTTCCTCCCCTGTCTATACTTTAATTATATATTTACTTAATTTCATAGTCAATTCAGCACAATATCTTATATATTTTACAATTTTCGACTTTTTTTGTATTCTAAATAGATGTTATAAGTTATAATAATATAGACTAGATATTTATAGGTGGTGATAATTTGTTAGATTTAAAATTAGAAGCTAATAGATGCTTGGTATGTAAAAATGCTAGATGCAAAAACGCTTGTCCAATAAGCACAGATATACCAACTGTTATAAATTTATATAAAGAAGGAAAAATAAAAGAAGCTGGTGAGCTTTTATTTAATAATAATCCTCTATCTGCAGTATGTGCTATAGTGTGTCCTCATGAAGATCAATGTGCAGGAAATTGTATAAGAGGAATAAAAGGTGAGCCTATTGCCTTTTACAAAATAGAAGAAGAAATCTCTAAAAAGTTCTTAGAGGAAGTTAAATTAGATAATGTAGAAAAAAACGGTAAAAACATAGCTATAGTTGGTTCTGGTCCTGCTGGACTTACAGTTGCCTTAGAACTTGCTAAAAAAGGTTATAATATAACTGTATTTGAAAAAAATGAACAACTAGGTGGAATACTTAGATACGGTATACCTGAATTTAGATTACCTAGAGAAATAATAGATAATTTAGTTAATCTTTTAAAAGGTATGGGTGTTAAATTTAAAATAAATGCTATGGTAGGTCCTATTCTTACTCTTGATAAATTATTCGAAGATGGATATGATTCTATATTTATAGGTACTGGTGTATGGAATCCTAGAAGACTTGACATAAAAGGTGAAAGTTTAGGACATGTTCATTACGCTATAGATTATCTTCGTTCTCCTAAAAATTATGATTTAGGTGATAAGGTAGTTGTAATAGGTGCTGGTAACGTAGCTATGGATGCTTCTAGAAGTGCTAAGCACTATGGATCAAAAGATGTTTACGTAGCTTATAGACGTGATTTTTGTGATATGACTGCTACTAAGGCTGAAATTCATGAAGCTATTGAAGAAGGCGTTGAGTTTATGACTTATAAAGCTCCTGTTGAAATAGTTAATGAAGGTATTATTTTAGCTGATACTAAAAAAATAGTTAATGAAGATGGTAAAACTTCTTTAGTTACAGTTGAAGGTAGCGAAAAGTTATTTGAATGTGATTCTATATTAGTTGCTGTTAGTCAAGTTCCTAGAAATACTATAGTTTCTAATAATAAAGGTTTAGATGTTAATAATCGCGGTCTTATTTTAACTGATGATTTAGGTCATACTACTCGTGATGGTGTTTTCGCTTGTGGTGATGTAACTCATGGTGCTAAGACTGTTATAGAGGCTGTTGTTGCAGCTAAAACTGTTGCTAACTCTATTGATGAGTATTTGAGATAGAGTTTTAGCGAGGGGGCTCGGGATATGATATAGTTGTTTCCTGCACACAAAGACCTGAGACGCGGTCTTTAAGTGTTTCGTCAACAACTATATCATATCCCTTCGCTTCTTCATAAAACTATATTTGGAGTTGAGTGTGAGGAGGATTATTTTCTAACCCCTATATCTATTAATATTCCAATTAATATTCCGATAGTATAGCTTATTAAGTCTTCAACTAAAAATCCATGCCCAAGTATAAGTGCTCCTATTGTAGTATTTCTTATATTGTTTATCCAGTTTGCTTGATATAGCTGACTAAATTCTATAAGAAAGGAAAATCCTATAGCTACACCAAAACTTTTTGTTAGGTTTAATTTAGGAAGTAAAAATCTAAATCCAAAGTAAACCATCATTGCCCAAAGTGAGTCACCTATAAAAGGTGCAATATTTTGGGGAAATATAAACATAAATTTTCTAGATAATAATCCCATAATCATAACTAAAAAAGTTATGATTAAGTAAATAAATCTTTTTTGCATAATATCCTCCTATTTAACTAATAATAAAAAAGAGCTTATCTCTATTAAGAGATATAGCCCTAAATTTCAAACATATTAACCTTATACTAATACTTTAAATTGGTATCCGTTGTCTTTAAAGTATTTTATTATTTGTGGTAATGCTTTTGCAGTGTTTTCTTTTCCGTAAGTGTCATGCATTAATACAACTACCATTTCTTTACCTTCTGCAGTTTTTACAGCATAGTTATATAGCTCTTCTGGAGATTTCTTTTTCCCTTGTGCATCTCCATTTAATGCATTCCAATCTATCGATGCCATTCCTTCTTGGTCTAAGTAGTTATCTAAAGGTTCCATACCTTTCCAAGACATATGACCACCTGGACATCTTATAACTTCAGTTGAGAAGTATGGTCCTAAAACTTCTTTTAATATATCATCAGTTTTTTTGAAATCTGCTTTAAATGCATCTAAATTTAAAGTTCTATTTGGATACAGTATACCATAATCGTGGCTATAAGAGTGATTAGCTATAGCATGTCCTGCATTAAACTCTTGCTTTATAAGCTCTTTAGCTTTATCTCCACCACGTTCAATGTTTTGTCCTGTTAAGAAAAATGTAGCTTTTACATTTTCTTGATTTAATACTTTTAATATTTCTGGTGTAACTGTAGTTGATGTTCCATCATCAAAAGTTAAAAATACTACTTTTTCTCCATTGTTAGAGTAATCGTATTTTGATAGCTTTTCTTCTACTTTTCTTGCATCATAGCTATAACTTTCTGCCCCGTGCTTAACACCAACCATTCTTTTTTTAGCTTCTTCTGCTTCTTTTTTCTTTCTAGCTTCTTCCTCTAATCTTTTTTCTTCTGCTATTTTTTGCTCTTGCTTATGTTTTATAGTTTCATCTACATAAGCTTTAACTTTGTTTACTGATCCAAATATAACTAAACATGCAACCATTAGTAAAAATGCATTTCTTACATTTTTCTTCACTTTTGTTTTTTTATTATTTGGATTGTCAAAAATATTTTTTTGTTTCACAAACATTTCCCCCCTATCCGCAACTTAAATGTCACATTTTATCACAAAAACAATTATACTATACATAACTATTATTTTGTATTACATATTCGTAACAACTATTTCAAAACAGTAACATATTTTCAAAATTAAAATATTTACCCCATTGTAAAAAATTACTTTTAATTAAGCCCCCAACTCATATACAAATATTCGTTAATTATATTTTACTTAAGCGTAAAAAAAACTGCATTTGCAGTTTAATTTTATAAATTTATTCTTTCATCATGTTTATTTTTTGTATTTAACTCCTTTGTGTATTTATATTCTAAGCAACCATATTCTTCTTGGTATCTCAGCGTGGTTTTAACCGTAATATACATTAACCCCAGAAATATTAGACACAAGGTAATCCCAATTACCAGTTTTATTTTCAGCCTCATATGGGACCTCCCCTTTTGATTTTTATATTCCATAATTTACCTATAGTTAGATTATATAATATTTCTTTTATATTTAATAGCAATTATCGTCTTTTTTTCTACAAATTATTATATTTCATTATATATAAATGAAAAATTCACTTCAGTTTATTCATAAACTTAACCATCTTTTTACTTAATCATAATTTTATTAAAATAAAAAAAGCTGTTTTAAAACAGCTTTTTATCTAAAGTTTATGTTTCCATTTTCTATTGAATCAAGTACTACTAAAGATTCTAAATTTATGTTTTTAGATTCTAGAAGTTTTGATCCTTCTTGGAATCCTTTTTCTATTACAATTCCAACTCCAACTAAGTTTGCTCCTGCTTTTTCTACTAACTCATTTAATCCTATAGCAGCTCTTCCATTTGCTAAAAAATCATCTAATACTAATATATTTTCACCTTCATTTAGATACTTTTTAGAAACTCTTATAGTATAGTTTTTAGCTTTAGTAAATGAGTAAACTTCAGCTTCATATACATCTTTGTCTAGGTTTTTAGATTCAACTTTTTTAGCAAATACAACAGGTACATTATTAAAATGTTGTGATGCTATAGATGCTATAGCTATTCCTGATGCTTCTATTGTAAGTATTTTATCAACTTTTTTACCTTCAAATCTTTTAGCAAACTCTTTTCCAATTTCATTTAAAAATGCAACATCTAGTTGATGATTTAAAAAGCTATCTACTTTTAATATATCGTTACCTGAAACTCTTCCTTCAGTTAATATTTTTTCTTTTAGTTTTTTCATAAATACTCCTCCAGATTGTAGTATCCTGCATAAACATTTAAGAAGCTAAAAAAACTCCAGTCTTATTAGACAGGAGTTTTAATTTACTATTTATAGTTATAATAAATAAACTTCCTGTAGTCAAATCATTTACGGTGATTTGGTAGAAACTCTTGACCCTTATCGTCAAATTTATACAGGTATTGTAATTGTTTTTAGTTTATCTAATTATAAAGCATTAACTCATATTAATCAATATTAATTTTATTTATATCCGCTATATCTACTGGTTTTGAGTAAAAATATCCTTGTATATAAAATTTATCATTATCCATATTTTTTATAATTTCCTTTTGATACAAGCATTCTACACCTTCAGATATAATAGTTTTATTTGTTATTTTACAAAGATTAGATAAGAAATTTACTATTTCTTTTATTATAAGTGATTTATCTATATCATCTATAAAGTATTTATCTAACTTAACTATATCAAAATCTACTTTTTCTAATATATCTAAGTTTGAATATTCTACTCCAAAGTCATCTATAGCTAGCATAAATCCACATTCTTTTAATTTTTTTATTGAATTATTTATTTTAGATAAATCATTTATTCCAACTCGTTCTACTATTTCTATACATATACTATCTTTTTTCATATTTAATTCTTTTGATATTAAACATATCTCATTTATAAATTCATCATTTTCTATTTCATTTAAAGACATATTTACAGATAAATATATTTTTTCATTTTTTATATTTTCTAAGTTTCTTATTAATTCATAATCATTTATTACTTTTTTTAATATATAAAGAGATACTTCAAACAACATATCATTTTCTTCTATATCTTCTAAAAAATAATACGGAGTTAATATATGTCCATATTTATTTAATCTTAACAAGCCTTCAAATCCTACTATTATATTTTTTTTAGGATTTATTATAGGTTGATACATTAAAAAGTAATTTCCGCTAATTAAATCTTCTCTTATGACTTTTTTAGCTTTAATTTTATTTATGTACGGCATTTTAATTTTAAAAATAATAAATGCAATGCATATAATCAAAATAATACATAGTATAATTATAATAATTTCAGCTTTAAAATTTATATTATTACCCTTATTAAAATATTTAACATTTAACTTTTCTATAGGATTATTGTTACTATTAGAATATTCTTCTAACTTCCTATCTATTTTAGATATAATATCTTGATTACTTTTATTTCCTGCTATATAAACAGGTCCCGCTGAATATTCAAATATTTTTTGCATTTTATTAAGGCTATTATTATCTATTGTTGATATAGTAGCATCAACTTTTCCATTTATTAAAAGCTTATCCATCTCTTTATATGAATTCGCCTTTACTGGTATTATATTTATATCTCTTTCTTTAAAAAGTTCTAAAATCCAATCTGAGTTAGCTTCATTTGGTATATATCCAAACTTTATATGGTTTAGTTCATCTAAATTTCCATAGCTTATATCTTTTCCTGTATATATTCCATAAGTTTCAACTGATATATAATGGTCTGTGTATATAAATTTTTCTGATCTATTAGGTGTTTTATTTATTCCTAATAATAAATCTACTTCTCCTTTTTCCAATTTATCAGTTGCTTGTGATACATCACAAAAAACATATTTATACTTAAACCCTAAGTCTTTTGATATATACTCTATTAAATCATTATAATACCCTGTTGGTTTATTATCTTTGTCAAAATAATAATAAGGTTCATAACTATAAAACCCTATTTTTAAAACCTTTTCACCTTCTTTACTATAATTTGCATGTGTATTACTAAAAAACATACATATCATAATAGTTATAATTAAAACCAGGATTAAAGAAAGAATTAATTTGTTTGACTGTTTCTTCATAATTCACTCCATAGATTTGTATTTATCCTACTATTAAATATATCATATCACATAAGCTATTATAACCACTTTTTTCTTTTTTCGACTTTTTCCTACTTTTTTCTTAAAAAATTATATTAATTGAGCTTTATAAATACAAATAGCTTATTCTTTGCATAAAAATAGGGAGTATCTAATTATAGATAATCCCTATTTAAAACAAATTTATTTATACCATTTTTTTATAATTTTAATACTTTCATTAGATGGATAAAATAACTTATCTTTACCTTTTTGTCCAACTGCAAATACAGAAAAACCTTTTATATAATCTTCGTCTTCAAATGATATTCTATAAGCTTCAAAACATCTTGCTTGTTCTTCATCATTTTCTATATTAGATACTTGATTATTCCAAGGCTGTGTTGCTGCATGATTAAGTCTTGGAAATCCTAATTCACCAAAAAATATTTGCTTATTGTAAGTTTTTGAAAATTCCTCTATTTCACTTTTTACATTTTGATTTCTGTTATTAACCGTGGTTCCTGTTAAACAATTTACTAATTCTGTAACAGTATTACTTTCCTTGGAGCTAAGTTCAAAATATGCCGCTATAGATATAAAATCAACTTTGTAAAATAATTTATTGTTTAGCTTCTCCTCGTATCTTTTCATACTTTCTTCATCCCAAGAAGCTGTATACCACCAAGTTGTTTTATAAGTTACTAGTCCATCAAAGTTAGCTTTTGTAAAATCAATTATTTCACACCAGTTTTCTTCATATTTCTCTAAATTTATAAAATTTGAAGCTGTAATTATAATATCAGCTCCATATGGATTTGCCACTTCTGATATTAGTTTTGAAAGTATATTTTTCCAATCTTTAAAAAATTCATCTTTATCTTTTGGGTTATATTCAGTTTCATATTTACTTCCATTATCTATCCATGGAAATGGCTCTAGTATTACAGCTATATCTTTTTCATCTAAAATCTTCATAAGTTTTATAGCTTTTTCTTTGCTATATTCATCTACTTTCATTTCATTAGATGTAAGTGATGGTATATTTATAACTATAGGTATATTTACAGTATTTGCATCCATCATATCTATGTCTTTTAACGCTTGGTCTATTTCATAATCTGTTGATAAATTTACAGATTTTAATTTATTGGGTATCTGCTTTTCAACTCTAATTAAATACATAGTTGTGAATATTGAAATTAACATAATTATTGATATAACTATTTTTTTCATTTTTGCTCCTATCTATTTTCTATACTTTAATACTAATAGTATAGTTGAAATTAATATAGTTATAAATAAAAATCCAGCTATTACAATAAATACTTCTCCTTCTTGACCTAATTTAAACTTTGTTTTTTCTTTGGCTTTAGTTTCATCCTCAGTTTTAACTTCTTTAAATCTTACATTCTCAATTTTACCATCTCTATCTATAACTGCTGCATCTGATGCCATCGTATTAAGTAAACTTGCATCAGTTAAATATCTTGATGCTACATTTAAATTATTTCTATCAATAGATGATATTACAAGCGCATCCATATTCTTATCAAAAGGAGAATCAATAAGTTGTAATGTTGAAAGTTTTTTTGAATACTCAGGATCTAAGAATTTAAATTTTTCATTACTCTCAAGTCCAGTAAAATTATCATTAAATTTAATATATAAATCTTTATTAATATCTTTTATTACTTTATTTCTATCAGGAGTCCCTACAACTACAAGATTTCCTTTTTTATCTGAACTTAAAAACTCATCATCATTTAAAACATTTATACTTCCTGTATTATACTTTGTATCTCTTCCCATATATCCTACAATATTTGATATATCATTAAGTTCGTTAGAAGATAATCCTTTAGGAACTACTATATTTATATCATTAGCTTCTCCATTTAATACAAATGGGTATGGATAACTTTTAAAAGTTAAATTAGTATTATCTTTAAGATCTAAATCTATATAAGAATCATCTAATATATATGCCCAAGGACTATCTGTATCCCTAGTCACACACTCTTGATCTTTTATATCTAAATTAAATACTACCTTAACATTATAATAATTTTTTCCTAATACATCTTTAGGTAAGTTTATCTCTAAGCTATCATTATCTGCATTTTGCATAGATAGTTTTTTACTACCTATAGGCTTATCATTTGCATAAATAGTAATTAAAGATCTATCAAAATCTAGGTTTTTTGAATATCTAAACTTTAAATTCAACTTAGAACCTTCTGTGCTAGTTTTATTTTTATCAAATTTGATATCAAAATTTGTTTCTTGTGTAAAAGGTCCTTTTAATAAAATGTAATCATATCCTAAATCCTTTAGATATACCTTACTTTTATTACTTTCTCCTTTTAAATCTGTTACATCTTGACTTTCACTTATAGTTACACTTTCATTATTTAGACTTTGTATTAGTTTGTCACTTGTTATAAGTTTTGTGGCATTTGATAAAGCTCTATCGTTATCTGATATTATCATCAACATTTTTCTATCTTTGTTAAATGGAGATATAACTTGTTTAATAACTGCCTTATCTTTTGCATCTTGTTTTTCCTTTTCATTTAATAAATTTAAAAAATCAGGAGTAGTATTTGAAAGCCCTCCTACATATATTACATTTTTATTTACATCTTTAAATTCAGACTTTAACTTTGTATCAATTTTAAAGCTTTCATGTGTTAATTTTTCGCCTATATCTAAACTAATATTCATAATAGAACTAAGTTGATTGCTTGTATAATTATCTGGAACTAAAATAGCTGTATTTATATTATTAGCTGCATCAGTTTCCATATATATATTTTTATATTGATTTATAGTATTTGTACTTGCTTTTAATTTATATTTCAAATCTATACTAGATTCTTTATGGACTACTAACCAATTAGCAGTATTGTTGTCATCCACTCAGATCTCGTCTGATATAGTTTTATACGCTTTTAACGATATACTATTGTAACCTGGTTTTATAAGGTCTTTTGGTATATCTATTAAAACTTGCTTTTTATATTCTTTATTTCCATCTAGTCTCATAGAATTTACCGGTTCTCCATTTACAAAAACCGTTAGCGTTGAAATATCTACATCTAAAAGTTCACTTTTAGTAAACACTAGATTTAATTTAATATCTTGTACATCCCAGTTTTCTTTTACTTCAAAGAATTTTTCAGTACTTCCTACAACTCCACTTATATTTACATCTTCTTGAAATTTATAGGATTTTATATTTTCTCCCTCTGCAAATACTATTCCTATATTTGAAAAGGTAAGAATCAAGGATATAATAATAGTAATTAGCCTCATTAGGCACCTCCTTAAAATCTTTCCGTTTTATACCATTTTGCTTCTCTTTTATAAAATGCGTCTTGAAAATATCCAAACATACCTTTAATTGCTACTATTAACCACATTTGTGAATAGGTAAAATACATAAGTGCTACTAAAAGTATATTTTTCAAGTCACCTTCACCTTTTTCCATGGATAAAGTTATGCTAACTTGCAGTATAAATAATACATATGATAATATCCATACAATCCAAAAATTAAATGGTATTGTTACTTCTACTAAATTAAATAAACTTAAGACAAATATTATATCTGATATTACAACTGATGTTAAAAATAAGAAGTATACAGAAGCAAAATATAATATATCAAATAAAACTATATTTTGTTTCCCTTTAAATATGTTTTTTATATACTTAACAAGTACATATATATTTCCTTTAACCCATCTAGTTCTTTGCTTTATCCATACATTTACGGTTTCTGGTTCTTGTTCCCAAGTTACAGCCTGAGGAATATATGTTATTCTTTGTCCCATTTTATAAATTCTAAAGCTTATTTCAGTGTCTTCTGCTATTGCTTTAGTATCCCAACCACCTAGTTTTTCTATTGTAGCTCTTCTAAGAACAAAATTTGTTCCTGGGATTGTACATAACCCTAATAGTTGTCTTCTTCCTGCTTGTGCTATCCACTGAAAGCTTAATGTTTCTATATTTATAAATTTAGTTAATATGTTTTTATGTTTATTTCTCGTTCTAAATTTTCCAATAACAGCTCCTAAACCATCGTCTTTTACTATAGTTTGAATAAGGTATCTAAGTGCTGTTTTTTCTGGTGTATTATCTGCATCATATATAGCTATAAAATCACCTTTTGCCCTTTGATATCCTATATTAAGTGCATTTGATTTACCTTTACCACCGGTTATATTGTCTGTGTTAATTATTGTAAAATTATAGCCCCCGTATCTATTTTTTATGCTTTGTAATATATCCTTTGAATTATCACTTGAGTTATCGTTTATAACTATTAATTCCATTTTATCTTTTGGATAATCTAGTAAAAGTAATGACTCTACGGTTTTTCCTATTACCTTGCCTTCATTATGTGCTGGAACCATTATCGATACAAATGGATATTCCTCAAGCCTTTCATCTTTAAATTTCATGTTTTTCAAGTAATATATATATCCACAAATTGCTAAAACAATATTTACAAAAAGGATAATCCATATAGATACTAAGGATAATAAAAATAAATAATCTGTAATTGTTAATTTATTCATATTATTTCCTCTTAAACTTTCTTCTATTTATAAATCTAAATACGATAAATATAATTGCAAATATAACTAATATAACAGATATTGATTCAACTATTATATCGTTTATATTTTTAATATATTTATTAAAAGATTTATCTTCATTATTATTTTCTATTGTCTTTTTTTCATCATATGAAGCTTTAACTTTTCCATCTCTTGACGTTATTCTTATATCATCTACTCTGACTGTATTATCATAATCTTTAAGATTGAAAAACTCTACATCTTGTTCTTTAAAGTAATCTATTAATTCTTTTAAATAATCTATATCCATATATGGATGGAAGAAAAATCCGCCTGTATATCCTCTTACCATAGATAATTTGTAAAAATTATCTTTTATATTGTCTATACTTAAATAGTTATCACTTTCTACATATCCTAAATTTTCAGGGATAAAAGTATTAAAGTCTTTGCTTCCCTTTATAATATATGGAAAAGTACTAGTTGCAAATTTTTCATTATTATTTTGAAATTGACCTACATATGTTGAAAAATATTTTTTAAGTTCTAAATATCCGGTTTCATCCATTGCATAGTGTGGAGCTTCAAATGCAAGTGGATAAATTTCATTTTCAACACAAATCCTTAGTCCACTTAATAATCTATTTTTAACATATATATCCATGCTTTCTTTCAAAGGTTCATCTTTTTCCATATCCCAAAATTCATATCCTTCTCCAGATATTTCTCTATTATCTAAAGAATGCATATATCCATGTAAAACAACACTTCCACCTCTGTCTTGCATATATTTTATAGTTTCTACAAATTCTTTATCATCATTTAAAGTATTTATTTTACCACTATTTTCATTTATATATGCTGGTATTAAAGCTATCATAAAAGGCACATTTTCACTGTATAAGTAATCTGCAATCTCTTTTAATTTATCCTTATCCCTAAACATATGAACATCTTCAATTCTCACAAATATTTTTCCTTTGTCGGCCTTTTCTACATTGTAAAAATCATTTAAAGTATCTTCGAATATAAATGATTGTCCAGGTTTATACTCTGATATATAATATAAATTTTTATCTTTTATAACATAGGGATATTCATTATATGAATCTTTCATAGTAGATAAAACTTCAACATTTTTATCAGTATATTTTACTAGATTAAATTTGTTATCTCCATTTACTAATACTTCTTTTCCTTTGTATATCAAACTCTTTATATTATAAGTTTGATTATCATATTCTAAATTATATTTTTCATTGTTATATAATAAATCTTGAACTCTATTTCCTACCCAATATATTTTATCGTTATAACTGTTTAAATCTTTTATAAATTCATTGTTTGTTATTTGATTTTCAACATTTATTACAAATACAGAATTGTAATTATTTATTTGGTCAGCTTTATAATCATTTATATATACATTGTCAACTTGATTGTTAAATCTGTATAAAAGTTCATTTAAATGATTCACCACATTTTCGTTGTAAGAAAATGTCTTTTGATTTTCATAAACTATTAAAGCTTTATCTTTTTCTTTATTATCGGCAAATACGTAAGCTACATTTCCTAAAGCTAATATAAAAGTTAAAAATATGACGTTTAATACTTTATACGTCATACTGTAATTCCTCTTCACACAGAGTTTTAAATTCTATAGCATCTTTTATATTATCTTTCATCTCTAAATTAGCCACCTTAGTATCTATATCAACATAATATTTACCTTGATTTATTTCTAAGTTTAGTTCTTCTATTTTTGATTTTATTCTTTCTTTTACTACATTTGCTCCAGAAAAATCAGTGTGAGGCATTATTATTCCTAGCATATCTTCATCGATATAATATCTTTCATCTTCTCCTCTAGTACATCCAATAATTATGTCACTTATACTTTTCATAAGTGTTTCAGTTTTTGAGTCCCCTATTATCTTTTTAATGTCTTTATAGTATGGAAGTTTTATCATCATTAGGGTTAGCTTATTTTTATGCCTTCTAGATTTTTTCATTTCTTTATCTAAAGTATTATAAAAATGTCTTACATTTCCAAGTCCTGTAGTTTCATCTACCGTTACCAGATGCTTATATTTTTCTTGAAGATCTTTATTATTTTCTTGTAATAAAATAATATTACTTGATAATTTTCCACTAGTTAAACATATTATAGGCATGCTTATCATCCACAGATATGATATATAAGTTATATTCATATTTAGAATTGTATTGTTATAAAATATGTAACTTGCATATAAAAAGATTGTGATTGATGTTACTATAAGCCCTATTACCAATCCACCTATATAAGAAGTTATACTTATTAAAAAAGTTATACCTAGCATTAAAAAATTCAGTGTAGAATTATCTGCATTTTGTGGTATTAACATTATAGATACTATAATAAATATCTCTAATATTAAAGCTAGCATATATGAATCTATCTTCTTAGATATAGAGTTCATTAATTCTCCTCCTTTTTTAGTTATCTTAAACTTATATTATACCCGTTTTTTATTATTTTTCACTATTTTTAATATTTAAAATGTAATTATTTCAAATTTCACCTCATTTCAAATTTTTTATAGCCTAAATTCATTGTTACTTCATTTGTATATAGTTTTAAATAAAAAAACATATAAACTTTGATAAATTTATATCTCTATATCAAAGTTTATATGTTTTTATTAGTTATTGCTATATAAAATATTTTTTTTATAAAAATTTATTCCACAGGTAATATTATGATAAATTTACTTCCTTTTCCTATCTCACTTTCTAGAGTTATTTCTCCACCATGAAGTTTAACTATATCTCTAGTTATAGTTAAACCTAATCCACTAGAATTTTGTATTTGTTCATTTGCACCTACTGCTTGTTTAAATCTATCAAATATCACTTTTTGATTTTTTTCATCTATTCCTATTCCATTATCTTCTACAGAAATTAAAACGCTATCACCTAAATCTTTTATAACTACCTCTATTTTACCTCCTGATGGTGTAAATTTAACGGCATTTCCTATTAGGTTTTCTATACATCTTTTTATTTCTTTTTTGTCAAAACTTACTATTTTTTCTTCTATTTCAGGGTCTATAATAAGCTCTATTCCTTCACATTCTACATGATTTTTAAGTCTTATTGCTTCATCTTCTATAACTTCTACTATATCTTGTTCTGTTTTTTCTATAATATATTTTCCATGCTCTATTTTTTCTATATCCATTAAATTAGTAATTAATTCTAGAAGTCTTTCTGAATTTTTCTTTATAACAGTCATATGATAATTTAAACTTTCTTTACTTATTCCTTTTTTATTTATCATACTACTTATTAATTGCTCAGTTGATGATATTACATTAAGTGGAGTCCTTAACTCATGAGAAAGATTTACAAAGTAACTATTTTTCTGTTTTTCTAAGTTTAATACTTTAACAAATAATTCTTCATTTTTTTCTATTTCATTAGTAAGAGCTCTCGTTCTTTTATTTACCATTTTATCTAATATTTTAACTTTACTATCATAATATAATAAACATAGTATTGCTATTAATGTATATAAAATCATAGCTACTTTACTTTTCCAAAATGGAGGCTTTATATTAAAATAAATAGTCTTTTGTTGAGATATCGCAACATTATTATTAGAAGCTTTAAGTTTTAATTTGTAATTTCCAGGTTGTAAATTAACTAAATTTATTTTATTACTTTTAGCTTCTTTAAACTCTTTATCTATACCTTCAAGTTTATAGTAATACTTTGTATCTCTTATATTTTTATAATATGGTAAAAACATTTCTATAACAATATCGTTTTCATCATAATTGAAATCAGCCTTATTTATATCTTTATACCTTCTATCATTTACATAAATATTATCTATAACTAGGTCTACATAATACTTTTCCTTTTTTAATTCTTCACATCTAAATGAATTGAATCCATTAGTTCCTCCAAAGAAAATTTCATTATCATATCCTAAATGATAAGATTTAGCATTGAACTCTCTTCCTTGTATCCCATCTACTATATCAAAGTTTGTAAACTCATTTTTAGATGGTTCAAATTTAGATATCCCATAGTTTGTACTAACCCATATATGACCTTTACCATCAACTATTACGCCATATATAGTATTGTTAGGCAACCCATCTTCTTTAGTATATCTTATAAATTCTTCTTTATCTGGATTAAATTTATTCAAACCATAGTTGGTTCCTATCCATAAATTACCTTTTTTATCTTCGTCAATTGATCTTACAGAGTTACTACTTAAAGAGTTTTTGTTTTTATTATTCATTTTATAAACTTTAGACTCGTCAGTTTCAGGATTATATTTCACTAACCCTCCGTCTAAAAAGTAACCTATCCAGTAATTACCTTTACTATCTTTAAATATACTTCCAACTAACTTGTCTTTAATACATAGCTTATCTTCTACCTTTGATAAATCTAAAATATCATCAGTTTCTATATTTACAATAAATACACCTTCTGTAGTTCCCAACCATATGTAGTTATTATCATCTATAAATGCGCTTCTTATATCACTATTTTTAAGTCCATTTTCTTCATTATATATTTTAAGTTTTCTATCTTTTTTATTTATAACGTTTAATCCATTATTGGTAGATATAGCTATTACATCACCATTTCCTGTTACATCATAAACTGTGTCACTGCTCAATCCATTTTCAGTTGTTATATAATAAGTTTTTTCATTTTCTCTATCTAATATATTTATTCCTCTTGAATTAGTACCAACCCATACCAATCCATCTTTATCTTTGTGTATTCCACTTACCATATTTTCCGATATGGATATGTCATTATTAGGATTGTTGCTATGTTTGTAATATTCTATATTCTTGCTTGGATCAAATATACTTATTCCTGAATAAGTCCCTAGCCAAATTAAACCGCTTTGATCTTCCATAATAGAATATATAACGTTGTCTATTAATCCGTTGTTGTCATATTCACAGCTTTGATAAACTTTAAATTCATCTTCTTTTTCATCATACTTTAAAAGACCTACATCACTTGCCACCCATAGATTTTTTTTAGAATCTAACAATAGATCTCTTATAACAATATCATCTTTATCTTCACTGGTTATATCATATTTTCTAAGCTTATTATTTTTAATATTTAATCCATATAGTCCATCACTTTCAGTCCCTATCCATAGATTATCTTTTCCATCAAGGTATAAATCATAAATATTTATATCTTTCCCGTGAGATTCTTCTGTTAAAAATGATTCTACCTTGCCTTCATCTCTATAGATTTTATATAATCCTTTTTTCGTACCGACCCATAAGTTTTTATCATTATCTTCTTCTAGTTCATATGCATGTATGCTTTTAAATATACTTACATCTTTTAATATTGAACTAAACCTGTCTTCTTTTTCATTATACATATCAACTCCATCTGATGTTGAAACTAATACCTTTCCATCACTTGAAATTAATATATCATAAACATTATTGTGAGATAAATTACCATGTTTATTACATTTATAGTAATTGGTTATTTTATCAGTTTTTATATTTATCTTGCTTAGTCCACCTATGGTGGCAACCCATACATTACCACTATTATCCTGTGCAATATCTGTTATATAGTTATTTGCTATACCCTCTTCTTCGTCTTTTTGTTGAGTATATAGCTTAAATTCATACCCATTGTAAACATTTAGTCCATCATTAGTACCTATCCAGATACGCCCCTCTTTATCTTGTATCATAGCTTGTACAGTTCCCTGAGATAATCCATCTTCTATAGTTAGATTTCTAAAATTTATACTTTTTTGTGCATTTGATATATTTGTAACACTAATAAATATAAAAAGTACAAATATAACTATTTTAAAATATCTCGTTTTTATCATAAGCATCTCTCCCCTATATCTATATGATTATATATCGTCACTGCTTAAGCTTTCTGTATAGTATATTAATCTATGGTATTTAAATTTTGAGTATCTGTTACTTATAAGTGCATAGTCAGAAAGTTTATTACCTATCCATTTAGTATGCAGTTCATTGTATACTCTAATAGACGATAAAAATATTCTACACTTAGGACAAGTAAATATATGGTGTAGTTTTTTATATTTTCCATTAAATATAGTTGGGATATTATAAGCTCTGACCTTATAAAGCACTTGTTCTCCACAAACAGGGCATATATACACGGACTTGTAATACAGCGAATTTTTCTTTAAGTGTTTAGGATATTTAGCTAATACTTCTTTATTATCAGTTATTTTTACATTTTCTATAGAATCAACCCACTCTATATGTATTATTTTATTTATATCTATATCTTCAACATTATAATTGTCTAAATACTCTTTAGTTTTGTTATATTCTTTGAAATAACTATAATCAATTTTGGTTTTATTCAACATAGAGTCTAGGTTTTTTGATGTATTGATAGTTATATTTTGATTATCATTAATTCTAAAAATTTTAGTTTTTATATTTTCTTTAAACTTTTTTAATTTAACTTTCATCAAATCCTCCTTCCTAATGTATTTTAACCCTTTATTAAGTATACATCTTTAATCTATGTTTTTTTGTCGAAATTGGTAGATAATAAAAATTTTATATCAGAATTTTGGAAAATTTATCATTACACACTCTTATATAAATTTTTTAAATATATTTATTATTTATTTTAATTTAAAATTATTGATATAATAAGTTTAACTAGTAAATATAAGGAGGCGTCTTATGAGAGAAAACATGATATATAACCCTTGCTTTTATCAATTTAGAGAATATCAACTTGAAAGAATACTAGAAATTATAGCTAATAACAAAACCGCTAAAGCTGGTTCTACACTGTTTTTAGGGGATTCAATAACACAAATGTACGATATCGATAAATATTTTCCATATATCGAAAATAAATATAACTGCGGTATATGTGGTTTTACATCCGAATCATTAATATGGGTAATAGATGAGGTTTGTATAAAATTTAAACCAAGTAAGGTAGTTCTTATGATAGGTACTAATGATCTTGATGATACTACTATGACTAGTCCTAGAAAAGTAGCCTTAAATATTCAAACTATTATAGATTTGATAATTAGAAATTTAAAAGATGTTGAAATAGTCCTAATATCTACACTCCCTTGCGATGAAAACTTACATGGATATCAATTAGGACAAGGTCTCCGTTCTAATGAGTTATTACAGTTAATATTTAGAGAATGTAAGTTATTATTTAAAAATTATGAAAACATTACTTTAGTAGATGTGTTTTATAATTTTTTAGATCATAGTAAAAATCTTAGAAATGAGCTAACTACAGATGGTATACATTTAAATGAACATGGGTATGAATTATATACTTCATTAATAAAAGCGTACATAATGTAATATGTACGCTTTTTGTTAATAATTAATATAATACCTCAGCTTTTAAGCTTATCTTTTTTAATCTTTCATAATTTCTATTTATTTCTGCATCTTTATATCTTTTAGCACTTTTTATAAAAGATGTATAACAATCACAAAGCTCATAATATATCTTACTACCAAAAACATCTTCTATAATTATATACTTATTTGCTTCATCTATAATTATCTTATTTATTTTACTTTCATAGTCATCAAATTCATTTAATCTAGACTCTATATTTAACAATAAACTATATGCTTCTTTCAATAAACCTATTCTTTCACCCACGTTAAATTCTCCTCATCATTATTTATCACAATAGTATTATAAACCCTTTTATTGTCATTTTTTGTAAATTTTTGTATTAATTACAAAAATGTTACTGTTTTCGTGAATTTTAGATGAGTTTTATATGAATTATTTAGCAATCTTATCTTCAGATTTCTTACATCCTTGTTCTGCAGCTTTTTTATAAAATATCTTAGCTTTTATACTGCTTTTATTTACTCCTAATCCTTTTTCATAACATAGACCTAAATAGTATTGAGCATCTACGTTTCCTTTATTTGCAGATTCCTTATACCATCTTACAGCTTCTTGATAATCTATGTATGTTCCCTCTCCATTATAATAACACATTCCTAATTTAAATTGTGCCTCATCGTCACCTTTAGCTGCTAATTGTTCTAACTTCCAAAAATTAAAATCTTCAGTATTTGATTTTAGTTCATAAATATTATTTTCTTTTTCTGAACTTGAGTCTGAATTTAATAATTTTTTAATATCTAATAATAATTCATTCTTTAATTTTTCATTATTAAATTCTATTGTCTCATTTAATTTTTCAATATCTTTTTTAATTTCTATATTATATCTTTTAATTTCTTTTATATCTTTATCCAATTCTTTATATGTATTTTTAAAACTCTTATATTCTTTTTTTATATTTTCTTGCACTTCATATATATCACAAATCAATTCTTGGGAATTATTTATACTACTTATAGATTTATCAAATTTTTTTATGCTATTGTTCAAATTTGATAAGACTTCTCCCAAATTTACTAAAATACTATACATCTTATCATTTTCTTTTAATACATAGTTTAAATTATCATTTAAACTATTAACACAACTTTCTTTCATCATGGTTCTCCTTAATCTCCTGTTTTATTCCAAATTTTGGTATATATATTATAAATTAAATACGATATAATTTTTGTAAAAAAATGTCGAATATTTTTATTTTTTCTAAATTTTCAAAGTTGTTTTTATTTTCACATTTTATTTCAGTTCTATTTCTTACTATTTATACCCAAATAAAAAAATAACTATCTCTCAATTGAGAAATAGTTATTTTTTAAGCTCTTTTACAGCCTCTCTTGTTAATATTAACTTTTCTTCGACCTCTTCTAAATTATTCTTGGCCATACCTATAAATAGCATATCTACTAAAGCTAGTTGTGAAATTCTTGAACTCATAGCCCCTTCTCTTAAAGACTTTTCTACAAAGGGTACTTTCAAAGTTATATCCGCTAATTGCTCTAATTCATTATTTACACTTGCTTTTGTTATTGCTATTACTGGTATATTATTTTTCTTTGCATTTTTTACACATTCTAAAACTTCCTTAGTACTTCCTGAATAAGATATAGCAACTGCTACATCCCCCTCTTCCATAAGTACTGATGAAGTTATTTGAAGATGTGTATCATTATGTGCTATACACCTTTTATTTATTCTACTTAATTTATAGTAAAAATCCATGCCTACAAGACCTGAAACACCAACACTATAAATATATATATTCTTCGCTTTTATAAGTAAATCAATTGCTTTTTCAAGTTCTTCCTCTTTTATAAGGCTAACTGTTTTGTCCATAACTGCATCTATAGAATTTTTAATACCGTAGATAATATCCTTAGTCTCAAGATTTTTATCTATATACTCAAAACTTGAACTTTCCTTATTATCCTTTAAACTCATAGATAAATTAAGCTTCATCTCATTTAAACTATTAAACCCAAGTTTCTTTGAAAACCTAACTAAAGTAGCAGCAGAAGTACTTGTCAAATCCCCTATTTCCTTTGCAGATAAATTAATTATACTTTCTTTATTTGAAAGCAAATAATCTGCTATTAATTTTTCTCTATCCGTAAAAGTATCATAATTTTGCTTTATATATTCTAAAATATTCATAAACCCACTTCCTAAGTATATTTATACTTGGCAAATAGCTTAAACTTTTCTAAAGTAAAACTTTTTACCGTCTCTTATATATTTTAATAGATATAAGTCATCCTGTAAAACATAAGCGACCTTATTTACTCTAGAATCTTTTTCTTGTTCATTTTTTATAATTTGAAGTTCTCCCATATATCTAAGATAATCTTTATTATCAATAGTTACATCTCCATACTTTCTAATTATTGTATTATCACTTTCAATAACATCTCCATCTAGCATCAATCTACTCTCACTAGCTCTTATAGCATCTCTTGCTTCATCCGTTCTTGATGTATAAACATTATCTAATAACCTTAAACAAACTTTATCACTAGTTTCTACCTTTATTCTAAGCTCCACGGCTTCTTTATTTAAACTAGACAAATCCACTAACTCTTTATCACTAGGTAAAGAATCTCCAATAAAAACAGACTCATTACCAAGAGCAAACAAATGATTACCAGCCTCTCTAACATCCATACCTCTATGATCCTCTAACGTTGGAAGCCCATCTTTTAAAGGACTTCTTCTTCTATTATTAGAAGAAACAAAAGCACAAGGTGTTATACCTCTTTCTCTTAATATCTCATTTTTCTCAATCATACACTCCTCAGAAATACCTGTCCCAACTCTTGGGTAAAAATTATGAAGAGCATCAACATTATCATAATTAGGATTAAACTTATCAAGCTTATCAAAAAAATCTTTTGTTATAGTAGAAGCATTAAGCTGAACCTTTATACCATACTCATTTCGTGTCATAAAAGCAATATCCTCTTCCTCATAACCAAAATCAATCCTTATAGTCTTAACGCCCAAATCACGAAGACCTCTCAAATCCATATTATCAAGCTCTAAAAACTTAAAAGTATTAGGAGAAATATCGCTAATAACATCCATATCAAACTCCTTAGCAACTCTAAAAAACTCCCTAACCTCAACCTTTAAAACCTCATAATCAGCCTCAGGAATATGAAGTGAAGTAAAAATTCTACTAAACCCCAACTCATGAGCAGACTTAAGTAAACCTATATTCTCATCCATAGAATTATCAAGACCGAAATAAACTGAAAAACCGAAACTCATAACAAACATCTCCTCTCTCTATTTTAAAGGTAGAAATAAGCAATCCTTACCCTCTCCCCACCTTAAAGGTAGAAATAGCCTAACCAAATTTGATAAGCGAAGGAGGTGTAAGTGTAAGTTTTAGCGACATTTACAAGCAATCCTTACCTCTCCCCACCTTAAAGGTAGAAATAGCCTAACCAAATTCGGTAAGCGAAGGGGGTGTAAGTGTAAGTTTTAGCGACATTTACAAACATCTCTTCCCTCCCCACTTTAAAGGTAGCAATAGCCTGACCAAATTCGGTAAGCGAAGGGGGGATGTATAAGTTTTAGCGACATTTACAAGCGTCTCTCAGCTTGTATGGAGCAAAACTTATACATCCCCCCGGAGCGCGCCCGACTTGGCACAGCCTACTCTACCGGATCCTCAAATCCTAAAAGTTCAGTGAAGAAGTATCCACCTATATAAGAAGCTAAAACACCTATCAAGAAAACAAACATCTTTCCATCAGCTATAAGTAAAGCTAGCGGAAGCCCTGAAACTCCAAGTGCAACTGCTCCAACCTTGAAAAATGCCATCACAGCTCCACCTATACCAGCTCCTAAACAAGCACCTAAGAAAGGTTTACCAAGAGGTAACGTAACCCCATATATTAACGGCTCCCCTATACCTAAAAATCCTGGTACTAATCCATTTTTAGCTGTTGCCTTTAATCTCTCATTCTTAGTTCTTCTAAGAACTGCTATAGTAGCTCCAACTTGCGCCATACCTGCTGTTGCAAGTATCGGAAGTAACACTGTTGAACCTGTACTTGCAATTAAATCTGCATGTATAGGAGTTAAAGCTTGATGCATACCTGTCATAACTAATGGTAAGAATAATGCCCCTGATACAGCCCCTGATATAACTGATACTACCATATTACCTGATGCTACAGTATTTGCTACTACTAAACCTATACTATCTGATATAAATCCACCTATTGGTTGTATTACTACTAGTGCTACTAAAACTGATAAAGTTAAAGTTACTAATGGTGTTATAAATAAATCCAGTACATCTGGTACAACTTTTTTAAGACCTTTTTCAATATAAACTGCTAGTAAAACAACTAATATTACTGATATAATTCCACCTCTACCCGGTGTTAACGTTTGTCCGAAAAGGGTAATATTAGCAAGATTTGCAGATGATAATATACCACCTAAAACTCCACCCATCATAGGCATTTGTGAACCAAATTCCTTGGCTGCATTTACCCCAACTAATATTGGTAAAATTGCAAATACTCCATTACCTATAAGACCTATAATTTGTGCTGCTACAGTTGTCTTATATGCATCTCCTAAATAAACTCCAGCTATATTATTTACTGCTAAAACAAGTCCACAAGATACAAATAGTGGTATTAAAGGTATAAATATATTTCCTACTTTTTTAAGTGCATTTTTAAACTTAGTATTATTTTTTTCTTTTAGTTTAGCCTTAGTTTCTTTTACGGCATCATCTCCTAAAAGTACTTTCTTTCCTAATATCTTATTTACCTCTTCAGTTATTTTATTTACTTTTCCCGGGCCATAAATTATTTGTAACTGCCCTTCTGCTTGAACAACACCTAAGGCTCCTTCTGACTTTTTAAGTTCTTCCATTCTTACTTTTGAATAGTCATTAATCTCAAGTCTACAGCGTGTCATACAATTTTGTGCAGATATTATGTTTTCATTCCCTCCGACTAGCTCAATTAATTTTTTTGCAATTTCTTGATTTGTCATAGCTATTCCTCCCATATATTTTTTAGATAGTGTTTAAAGCTTCTTTTATATATCCATTACTATTTTCTAACTTTTCTTTTGCAACTTCTTTTTCTAGATTTGATAAAATCATAAATATTGCTAACTTAACATCAAAGTCTGTTTCTTTTAAAACTTCTTCTGCTTCTTGTATGCTAACTCCTGTTGCTTCACAAACAATTTTTTTCGATCTTTCAACTAATTTTTCATTTGTAGCTTTTACATCAACCATTAAGTTACCATATACTTTACCCATTTTTATCATAGTCCCAGTTGATAACATGTTTAAAACTAGTTTTTGAGCTGTTCCTGATTTTAATCTAGTAGAACCTGTTACTGCCTCTGGTCCAACTACTGGTGCTATTGATATTTGTGATACCTTTGCTACACCTGAATCTTTGTTACAAGTTACTGATACTGTTAATGCTCCTATTTCATTTGCATATTCAAGACCTCCTATTACATAAGGCGTTCTTCCTGATGCTGCTAATCCTACTATAGTATCATTTTCATTTATATTTTTATCTTTTAAATCTATTATTGCTAATTCTTTTGAGTCTTCTGCTCCTTCTTTTGCTCTAAATATTGCTTCTTGACCACCTGCTATTATTCCTTGTACAAGTTCTTCTGATACTCCATAAGTTGGTGGGCACTCTGATGCATCTAATATTCCTAACCTTCCTGATGTTCCTGCACCTATATATATAAGTCTTCCACCCTTTTTCATTCTTTCAACTATTGAATCTATTGCTTTTGCTATTTGAGGAAGTTCATTTTCTACCGCTATTGCTACTTTTTTATCTTCATCATTTATTTTTTTTACCATTTCTAATGTTGATACTTGATCTATATCTAAAGTGTTTTGATTTCTACTTTCTGTTGTAAGTTTTCCTAAATTTAATCTGTCCATATTTTGCCTCCATATATTTCATTTTTGAATACGTTTTCTCTTTTTCTTGTTTTAATAGTATCATGTTTAAAATATTATTTCAATATATTTTTTTAAAAAAGAAATATCATTTCATAACTTGTCCATTTACCTTCCACGATTAGCATAATTTCAGCATTTATGATAAAATATAGTTATAATCAGTTTTTGATTATATTTATCAATCTATTAATAGATTCGAAAGGGGATTATAAATAATGGACGATCGGTTGAGAAGAAGTTATAACATGGTTATGCTTTTACTTTTAGGCGTAATCTTTGGAATTTCAGGTGGTTTACTTGATGTTCCCGTTTTAACACCTGTACTTTATACTTGTGCAATTATTTGTGTACTTGTATTTTCAGGGTTAACTTTCTCTTCAGTTGAAAAAGGTTTAAATAGTTAGTTTTAAAGGAGTTGTCTGGAGGTTTGGGCTTCGGGATAATATATAAGTTTTGCTCCATACAAGCGGAAAATATGCTTGTAAATGTCGCTAAAACTTATATATTATCCCTTCGCCTGCGAACCTTTGTCAACTCCTTTTCATTTTGGTGCGTATATGGGAGATGTTAGTCCATTTTTTACATTTTTTTATTTTTTTGTGTTAGTCTATATCTGATTTTAAATTATGAAGAAGGGTGATTTTTATGAGTTATGTTTTAGATAAGAAAACTTTTTTAACTAAGTTTAAAACTTATTTTTTAAGAGTTTTTTTATTTGTAATATTACTACTAGGCTTTAATTTTTTATCAGGTATAATAACAATTATTTGTGCTGGAATTTATTCTACTTTTTTAGGCGAGCCTATTGACTTTATGTTTTCTGAAAAACATTATTTTTCTGTAGAATCTGTTGGGCAAATTTTTTCAATTGCAGCTTTGTATTTTATATTCAAATCCTTTGATAAGAATTTATTTAAATTATGTAAATTTAATAAGTTAAGCAAAAAAGAAATTTTAGATGTTATAGGCTTGTCTCTAGGTTTAAAGTTAATTATAGGTTGTTTTAGTTCTGTTATATTTTACTCATTTTTTTCTCATACAGGTACTGAAGCTCTAGATTCAATTCATAAAAGTTTAAGTATGTCTTTTGGTGCTATTATAAGTGTTGTAATTGTAGGACCTGTGTTTGAGGAAATTGTGTTTAGAGGTCTTTGTGTTGGCTTTTTAAAAAATAAAATAGGTATGGTGCCTACAATATTTACTCAAGCTATTTTGTTTGGAATAGCTCATGGTAATATGGAGCAATTTATTACCGCTTCTATACTAGGTTTGATTTTGGGTTTAATTTTTTTATATACAAATTCTATATATTCTAGCATTATATTTCATATTATATTCAATGGTAGTGCAGCTATTATATCTATTAACTGTGATAAATCATTTATTTATACAAGTGTAATTGTGATACTTTTTATAAGTTCTACTATATTATTATTTTTTAGTAAATCCATTTGTAGAAAAGTTAGAAGATTTATTAAGTATAATTGTTAAGGAGATGATGAATTTATGAATAAAGTTTTAAATTATATTAAAAGACTTGTCCAAATATCAGTAGTATTATTTGGTTTTACTTTTTGTTCTAGCATGATAGTCTTATTTTGTGGAGTAGTATATTCTTCCATCCTAGGTTCTACTATTGATGCAACTATTTCTGATTCAAATGGCTTTACTCTGCAGGCTATCGGTCAATTTATTTCTATAATAGCACTGTACTTTATTTTTAAATCTTATGATTCAAGCTTATTAAAATATTGTAACTTTAATAAATTAAACAAGAAACAAATTTTAGATACAGTTATTTTGTCATTAGGTTCTAAACTTTTTATAGGTATTTTAACTATAATTATATTTTCTGCTTTTTTCTCTCAGTTTGGTACAGAGGCTTCAGATAGTATTGTGCAAAGTATAAAAATGTCCTTTGGAAATATACTTGCTGGAGTAATTATAATTCCAATTTACGAAGAGATTGTATTTAGAGGTATTTGTATGGAATTTCTTAGAAAAAGAGTTGGTATAATAGCTACAATACTTACTCAAGCTATTATATTCGGTATATATCATGGTAATATGTATCAGTTTACTAATGCTTCTCTTTTAGGAATACTTTTTGGATTATTAGTTTTATATACAGATTCTATATATGCTAGTATCATAGGTCATATTATTTACAATGGTACTACTATGTTACTCAGTGTATTCCCTGAAAACTCTTTTATTTATAATGGTACTACAGGTATTCTTGCTATAAGTTCTATAATATTAGCATTTTTCATCATAAAGAATATACAAAATATAAAAACTTTTATAAAATCCAGCCACAATACTTCTAATATATAATAAAACCCTATAGAATTAACATATAAAATAGTTAATTCTATAGGGTTTTATTTACAGATTTACAGTAATCTATTCAACATAGTTACAGTTTCTGCTCTTGTTAAATTAGCTTTTGGATTTATGTTATTATTTGTATCTCCTTTTATGTATCCAGCTTCTATAGCACCTTCTACATATGGTCTTGCCCATTCATCCACTTGATTTCCATCATTGTATTTATAAATTTTATCTATGTTATTATCTTTATTATTTTTTATAGTAGTTATTATTTTCATTGCTTCTTGTCTTGTTATTAAGTTATTTGGTTTAAAAGTTCCATCCTCATATCCATTTATATATCCATTATTTACAGCAATTCTTATCTCATCATAATACCAATCTCCTGGATTTACATCGATAAAATTCTCATTAGTTTTTGAAGTTAAATTAAAGACTCTATTTACTATTTTTACAAATTCAGCTCTTGTTATTTGACCATCTGGTTTAAATGTATTATCTCCGTATCCATTTATATATCCAAGGTTTACAAACTTCTCAATATCTTCCTGAGCCCAGTGTCCTTGTATATCATTAAAGCTAACCTTTGAATTTATATAATTTTTTATTTTATCTCTACACCCTTGTCTATTTGATAATATATCTGATGTAGAATAAAATACGCTTCCCTTTATTTGTGGATAAGTTTCATTTAATTGTAGTTGTCTATCTATTTCACTAGCAACTACATCTTTATATATACCTTGTCCTATATATAAATCCACATTACTTCCATTTACTTGATTTGACCACCAATTAACTAGCTTAGAGTAATCAGCTATATTATATCCAATATTCCAATATAATTGAGGAACAACATAATCTACATAATTATTTTTTATCCAAGTTACTGTATCTGCATAATCAGAGTAATAACTTTCTTTTCCTCTTGTATCTGATCCATTTGGATCACTATCTTTGTTTTTCCATATACCACTTGGACTTACTCCAAATTCCACATTTGACTTTATACTTTTTATTGTATTTTTTACACCTAATACCATTTCATTTACATGATTTCTTCTTGCATTTGCTACTTGCCCATCTCTGCCTTCACCTGCTGGTAATGGGTAGTCCGTTGGGTAAAAATAATCATCAAAATGTATTCCATCTACATCATAGTTTCTAACTATTTCAGCTACTGTATCATATATATGTTGCTTTACTTGTGGTAGTTCTGGGTTGTAATAAAGTCTTCCATTATGACTTAAAACCCAGTCTGGATGTTGTCTTGCAGGATGATTTGCCGCTAATGCATTTAAATCGGTTCCTGAAGTTGTAACTCTGTATGGATTTAACCATGCATGAACTTTCATACCTCGTTTGTGTGCTTCATTTATTACAAAAGCTAAAGGATCATATCCTGGGTCTTTTCCTTGTGTCCCAGTTAAAACATCTGACCAAGGATTTATATTAGATCTATATAGTGCATCTGCCTTTGGTCTAGCTTGAAACATTACAGTATTTATTCCTGCATCTTTTAAGTTATCTAAAGTATTAATCATTTCTCTTTTTTGTGCTTCTGGATTATTTTTTGAACTTGGCCAATCTGCATTATATACAGTTGTAATCCATGCTGCATAAACATCTTTATCATTAGCATATATATTTTTATTGCTAAACCCTAATAAAAATAATGTACACACTAATCCTAAAATAAGTGTTTTTTTCATTTCCTCAATCTCCTTAACATTCTTAAATAATCTCTCAAAGTAAAAAATTTATAAACATAAAAAGCTGCCTTAGTCTAATAAGGCAGCTTAAATTTTAAAAATAAATAATTATTTAGCTTCACTTAACATTTTAACTGATTCTGCTCTAGTAACATTATTTATAGGTCTGAATGTTCCATCTCCATATCCATTTATAATTCCATTGTCACTTAAAGCATCAACATGTGGTTTGGCCCAATCTGAAATTTCATTACTATCTACAAAAGTTAAGTTTCCATCACCTTTTGTATTTAAAACTGTAGATATTATTTTAGCTGCTTCTTCTCTTGTTATAGGTGCATTAGGTCTAAAAGTATCATCTCCATATCCATTTATATATCCTTTATTTATACCAATACACACATCATTGTAATACCAATCCTCTGGGTTTACATCTGTGAAGTTTTCCCCAGATACATTTGTAAATCCAAATACTTTGTTTACAACCTTAACAAACTCAGCTCTAGTTATTTGATTATCTGGTTTGAATGTTCCATCTCCATATCCATTTATATATCCTTTATCTACAAAATCTAATATTTGCTGCTCAGCCCAATGTCCACTTATATCACTAAATACTGGTACTTTTTCATCTATAGCTATATATCTTCCTGATACATATCCATATCCACCATTATATTTAATTTTGTGCCATCCATTTTGACTTTCAACAATTTCTACTTTGTCTCCACCATTTAAAACGCCTATTTTAGGATAACTTGTTCCATATCCACTTCTTACATTTAATGTATCTGTATTTATGACTTTCCCAGTATTTATTACTGGATAATCTTGTCCATCTAATTTTATATTATCTTTTAGATATTTTTCTACTCCATCAGCTATAGATGTTGCTAATTTATCTTGATATGCTGGGTTTACTAAATTATTATAATCTGATTGCGTTGATATAAATCCACATTCAAATAATGCAGAAGGCATATTAGATTCTCTTAATACTGCTAAGTTAGCAGGTTTTACGCCTCTGTCTCTTGCTCCAGTATTGTTTATTGCATTTGTTTGTATATTTGATGCAAGAGGCTTATACATTTCTTTATTTTCATGATAATATGTTTCTATACCCGTTGCAGCTACTCCATCTGCTGAGTTTTGATGTACAGACACATATGCATCTGCTCCATAATTATTTGCCATATCAGCTCTTCCTGATAAAGATATAAAAGTATCATCAGTTCTACTCATTTTAACTTCTATATTCTTAGCTTGTAGTTTTTGTTCAACTCTTTTTGCAACTTCTAAGTTAACATCATCTTCATTTTTTCCACCAATACCTGGCGCTCCTGAGTCGTATCCACCATGCCCTGCATCGACAAATACTTTATAATAATCTCTGCTTCTACTATCATCTGCTTTATAAAAACTATAATACTTAGGAGCCCCTGGTACATAAACTTCTATTATGTGTACTTTATCCCCTATTTGTTGACTTAAAAATACTGTACCACTTCCAATAGCTTTTACTTCACCTTTTTCATTTATAGAAACTACATTGTCATTAGACAACTTCCAGTTTGGATGTTGTGAAAAATCTATCGTTTCTCCAAGATGTAAAGATATACCATCTTCCACTGTAACTTCTTGTTGTCCATAACTTTGTATAACTGTCTTTAATTCATTTTCTAATGGTTCACTTGCACTTGCTACGACTCCATTAGATAAAATAGTTAATGCGCATACTAAACTTGCAGTTAATATACGTTTAACTACGTTTTTTCTTTTACTCATTAATTCGTCTCCCTTCACCTAATATATTTCTTTTTTTACAATGTCTTTCACTATTATCTATGATAGCACAAAGTTTTAATATTAACAAATCTGTAACTTGATTTTTTAGTGAATTTTTAGTATGTTTTATATTTTTTTGCATAAAATAAGATATTATCTATTTTCGGATAATATCTTATTTTATTTAGTCTAGCTTTTCAATTTTGTTATTTTATAACCTTTATCTTCTAATAATTTTAATATATTATCAGGTCCAAAGAAGTGTCCTGTCCCTACAGCTACCATATATTCATCCTCTTCTTTAGCTAACTTGTCTATTTTATTACTCATATCTATATTTCTGTCTGTAAGTACCTTATCATAACTTTCTTTATCATTTTCAAATAGTTTTTCTTGACGTTCTCTCATATAATTTGAATCACCTTTTATAAATGAGTACATACATTCATTTAAAGTTTTTTCATATTCTTCTACCGTTTTAGAGTTAAAAGAATTTATATCTTCCTTTAATTTTTTAGTTGTTGAATTCAATAAACTATAATGATTTTTAATATCCTCAAGTCCAATAACCTTTTTATAATTAGAACTATATATATCTTCTAACCATATATCACTACCGTCTTCTTGATATCCTACTTTTGTTAAAATTGCATAATTAATTTCATTGCAAACTCCCATAGGTGTCATATTTTTTACATCTTTATATTTAACATCTAAAGATTTTAATATTTTATCTAACTTATCTCCTTCTTCTTTTGTTAATAAGTCTTTTATTTCACCTTCTTTTAGATATTTATTTTCATCTATATATTTTAATATTTCTTGTACTGATTTTTCATTTGTAGATGATACTTCTACTGCAAGTGCATCTGTTTCTTTTTGTATTTTTTTCATGGTATCATTTAGGTAATTGATATTTGATTTGGATGGATGCATAGTCCCTACTAGATATATTGAATCGTTTCCTTTTTCAGCTTTCCAAAAAAAACCTTTTGCTTTTATTGGTTTTTGAACTAATTTATTTTGAGCAGATGCTTGGCATCCTAAAATTAATATTGGTATCATAATAGCTACTAGCGTTACTATTATTTTTTTTGTAAATTTCATTTTCTCTCCCCCTAATTACTGCCCTTTTGTTATTATTATAACATACTTCTACATTTCATCCCAATTTATTCCAATTTCAATTTTTTTAAATTTCATATATTAATCAAAGAAACCTCTTAAATAAGTTATCAATTATCATATTTTTGATCGTTTAATTCATTTCGTAACATACTTCATGCTATTCATGTTTTTTATATCATATTGACTTTATAAGGTTATTTTTTTAATTTTTAAATTTTTTTGATTTTTATCATAAAGTTTGATCGTTAGGGACCGTATAATATATAATGAGGCGAGCCAAATTGCTCTCACAATTGTATATTATAAATCTTATCTACATATTATCCTATAAATATACCCACTAAGAAATTAGTGGGTATATTTTTTATATATTTTTCATTGTTTTTTCTTTTCCAAAAGTTTCTTCAAATTCATAAATAAACTTATCTAGTGCACAATTTACACTATCTAGATTTATTAATCCTTCTAATACACTGGGGGCTAATGTTGCCGCTCCTATACCGTATTTAGTAAGTTCTAATACTTGTTGACTATTTTTAAAGCTAGCAGCTAAAACTTCTGTATCCATATTGTTATTTATTAATATATCATTTATATCTTTTGTAGTATTTACTCCATTGGCACCTAAATTGTCTATTCTATTTACATAAGGCGCTACATATTTGGCACCAGCTTTACCTGCTAAATATGCTTGCATAGGAGTATATACTGTTGTTGCTGTTATATTTATTTTATCTTTTACTAAATCTTTCATAGCTTTTATACCTTCTTTATTTGCAGGTATTTTTATGTATGTATTATCTCCTAATTCTTTTAAAATTTTATGAGCTTCTTTTATCATATCTTCACTCTTACTTGATATAACTTGAACGTGAAGTTCTAAGTCATTTCCTAAAAATTCTCTTATTTCCTTTAAAACCTCATATGGATTTTTATTTTCTTTAGCTAATATAGATGGATTAGTTGTGACTCCGTCTATTGGATAGTATTTACACATTTCTTTTATTATGTTTATATTTGCAGTATCAATTATAAGTTTCATTTATATTCTCCTTTATTTTAAAATAGCCTTAAGGTTATTATCCTTAAGGCTATCTTTAATTTAAGCTATTATTGATATTTCGCTACCTATTACTAATTTAGGTACTTCTTTTTTCTCTACATATATACTTCCTGGTAAACTAGCTTCTGTAGCTCCATCAAATACTATAGTTATATGTCCTAAGTTAACAAGATTTTTCTCAGCTACATCACCTACTGCTGTTATTTTATATTCATTATTATCGATTACTAAGTTTTGTCCTACTTTTATAGTTTCATTTACTGGTAATACATCTATGCAGTAACAAAAGTCTTTTAATGTATCTGGTGCATTATCTCCAAATAATATAAACATTTCTTGATCTTCAAATGATTCTACTGCGCTTCCTATGCTTTTTATGTTATTTTTATATATTGTGCTCATAATAATATTCTCCTTTAATCTTTTTATTCTATTGATATAATCCTATACTTGCTGCCCATGCTATTAATACACGAGGTACTCCTGTTAAGAAACGAGAGTATAAAACTGATGGAACACCAACTTCAACTGTTTCTGCATCAGCTTCTGCTAATCCAAGTCCTACTGGTATAAAGTCACATGCACATTGAGTGTTTATTGCAAATAATGCTGGTAGTGCTAAGTTTGGAGCTATATGTCCAAGACCTATTTCAACCCCTATTAAGGTACCTATTACCTGTGCTATAACTGCTCCTGGTCCAAGTAAAGCTGATAAGAATGGTAGCGAACATATAAATCCTAGTATTACAAGCCCTATTCCATTTCCAGCTAGTGGCACCATTATTTTAGCAAACCAATCACCTATTCCAGAACCTTGTATTATACCTATTAGTAAGGCAACAAATCCCATGAAAGGTAGTATAGTATTTATTACTGTTTGAACTGCATCACGAGCAGCTTGGTTAAATGTATTTATAACCTTACCAGCTCCCATACCTATTTTAGTTATTAAGCTTTGATTATTTCCTTCTGCTAATGTTTGTGATACTTTTTTATCTGCACTATATTTAAATTGTCTTTGAGTTTCTTCTTTTTCTACAGCTTGTGTTCCTTCTCCTACTTCAATTTCTCCATCTGAACTAGCTGAAGATATTTGATCTACGCCTACTGCTGATACATATATATCTTCTGTTATGAATTTTGCTAGTGGTCCACTTTTACCAACTGGCATTACATTTATTGTAGGTATTCTCTTTTGTGGATATATACCACATCTAAGAGTTCCTCCACAGTCTATTATTACTAAGAATATACTTTCTTCTGGTACTGATGTTTTAAACCCATTAACAGCTTCGCACCCTGTTAATGCAACTATTTTATCTACTATGTCAGGCTTAGCTCCTCCACCTGTTATATATAATAGTATATTTTTTTCATCTGTTGGCTTTACTGTAAGTGGTCCACCAAATCCTCCAGTACCTTTTTTTATCTCTATAGCATTGTATTTTGTCATCTTTAATTCCCCCTATTGTGCACTTTTAAGTTCGTTACTTAAGTTAATTCCTTGTTGTTTCATAACCATCTTTGTTGTAAAGTCAGTTGCCCAACCACTTATGAAGTTACATACAAGTCCTACTAATAAATAACGTACTGCAAGAGGCATTGTGCTGTATCCTAATGTTTCTATACCACTTGCAACTCCTAAGTATATAAACACTTCACCTGGATTTATATGAGGGAAAACTCCACTACTTGTGTGGCAGAAATAACTTGCTGATGCATAATAACTTGGTTTCATTCTTTCTGGCATGAATCTACCTAAAGATAGTGCCATTGGGTTTCCTAGCATAAATGCTCCTAAAAATGGTACAACCATGTATCTTAATATAGGGCTTTTTGCTGAGAATTTTGCAAATCTATTTATCTTATCTTCACCTATTAATCTTATAAGTGTGTTCATTGCTATTAATAAAAGTAATACTTGTGGAATTATTCCTGTAACCCATCCTGAAAATACATCTGCTCCTGTTTGGAACAATCCCATAAAGCCTTCTGCAAACTTAATTATAAATTCCATAATACCTATTCCTCCTGTTTGATTTTATTTTTGTCCTACTACTTTTTTAAATGAACCTGTTATACTTGCAAGAGGGCTTTTAGATTCATCTATCACTCCACCTGCCATAATTGTTATGTAATTTGAAGAGGCTTCCACTACAGCTTTTCTTACTTGTTTTGGATAATCTTTTGCATCTTCTTCGCATAACGAAGCTATATTTTTACCTTCAAAACCAGAGATAGTTTTAAATCTTGCTAAAACTGTAACACCTGTTAAGTATGAACCTTGTATTATATCTCCTTTATCGTCTATGGCAAACATTGCAATGGCTCCTGACTTAAATCCACCTTTTTGTTTCCCAATGGCAACTCTTCCTATTCTTCTTAATTTGCCATAATGCTGTGTAAAACTTTTCATCTGCATCATAGTTAAAATGTACTGTAATACAAATGCCAATCCAAAACAAATAATTAAAAACCAAAAGTTCATTAGAATTTCCCTCCTCAATTTAAAATATCGTTTTCCCTAATGAAGTAAAGTAATACATCTCTATAATTTTTAAATTTAGAGATATCCTCTATTACCTTATCATTATTAGAAATTGAAATAATCTCATTATAAATTTTAATTAGTATAGTTTCATCTACTCCAACGTCTTCTGGTATTCCTAGTAAAAATACCAATTTTACGCCTTTGTTGTCTTTTGAATTTATTTTTTCATCAAATACTCCTAGTGCTAGTACAACTTTATCACTTTCATAGTTTATTACATGTGGAAAAGCTATGTTTTTATCAAATACCATTGTTGAGTTAGCTTCTCTTATTTTCATTCTTTCTTTGAAACCAAAGTCTACATATTCATTTTCATAAAGATTATCAATCATTAAATCTATATTTTCTTCGTAGCTTAAGTTTTTATCTAGTATGAAAAATTTATCTTCATCTAATAAACTCAGTAAAACCGAGTCCATTCCTTGTAATAAAGGTACTTCTAACTTTTTAGTAAACTTAACTTGTTCTATTTTTTGTCTTAACTTAGATTCATCAAATATTGCATCTAAGTATATTATTGGAGTTAAACTTCTAGACTTTATGTTTATTGTTGAAAGCACTAAATCATAATCGTCTAGTAACTCATCTGTGACTTCGTTTGTTGAATATAAATCTATTTGTGCTTGGTAGTCTATTATCTTTTTTAACTGACTTTTTATAAGTCTTGCCGTTACTCTTCCTGTTCCGCACATTATTGCTATTTTGTAAATTTTATTGTTTTCATAATTATTCTCAGATATAAATACTCCAAAGTATATAGCTAAAAATCCTACTTCATCTTTAGATAATTTAAGATTAAATTTTTTTTCAATCAAATATTTTGAAAGTTCTGCCATTTTATAAGCCACCGAATACTTTTCTTTTATATCTTCTATAACTGGGTTTTTAAGTTTTATATTAAATTTTAATCTGTTTATCATAAAAGTAATATGATATAAAAATTCATCAAATAAATCTCCTGGTATTATTTTTATGTTCATTTCCTTATTTATAAACTCTACAATCTCATCTACAAGCTCAATAGCTTCCTCTGATACTTGAATATGTTTTGCTCCATCTATGTTCATTGGTGTACGCATACCAACTATAGGTAATGTAACAAAGAGTTTTTCATTTTGAGGAATCTTTGTATGAATTTTTTTCTCAATTTCTTCTGTAAACAACTCTATAAGTTTATAAGCCTTTGTATTAGCTAATTCTTTGTATTTAGGATCTATATCTTTTATTTCGTATCCATTTAATAATCTGTCTATCATTAAAGTAAAGGTCTTTATGAAATATTCTATCGTACTAGGTCCTAAATGATTTTTCTTGGCGATTTCTCTTATAGAATCTATAATGTCTTTATCTATGTTGTAATCCATGTAGATTAAGTCGTACATATTATCTAATATAAATATTCTTAAACTTAATTCACTTCCCTTTAAGATAAGTCCATTATTGGTTTTTCCTTTTATATCTATATCATGCTTTTTAAGTTCTGTCCTTAATTTTTTTAAATCTCCTACAAGTGTAGTTCTTCCGATGTTCATTTCTTCTGCAAGGTCATCAATTAAGTACGGTATTTCACTGTTCATAAGCTTATTTAAAATGTATGCTACTCTTTTTTTCGGAGAGTTAAACATATAATCTTGACTGTTAATGTTTAATTTCTCTTTTTCAAAGTTTTTCTGATCTATAATATATAGTCTATATTTACCTTGTTTTAATTCAATTAATCCGTATCCTTTAAGCAATTCATTTATTTCTTTGATGTCATTTTTTACCGTCTTTGTGCTTACATCTAGTTTACTTGCAATAGAGCTAGATGTGGCAGAATTGCTTCGCTCTATTATTTTTAATATTTTAGCTAAGCGATTTTCATTATTAAAATAACTCATTAAATCCTCCTATCTGCCACAAGTTTGAATTTATCCTCTTGTTTTTCCACCAGCTATGTTTATAGTTACACCATGAACATAATCTGATCTTTTAGAGGCTAAGAAACAAACTAAGTTGGCTACCTCTGATAGTTTTCCTGATCTTCCTAATGGTGTTGTTGATGTTTTGCTGTAACCTGCTCTTAAATCGTCTATTGTTATTCCTCTTGTGTATGATAAAGCTTCTTCGTAAGCTAGAGTTCTAAGTCCTGTCGCTTCAAGTATTCCTGGCGCCACCCCTATAACTCTTACTCCTTTTTTACCTAATTCTTTTGACCAAGATCTAGTTAATGAGTTAACTGCATTTTTAGTCGCTGCATATATTCCTTGTCCTTCAGAACCTTCAAGTCCACTTTCTGATGACATATTTATTATTACTCCAGAACCTTGTTTAACCATTTCTCTACCTGCTATTTGAGCACATAGGTAAACTCCTTTTATATTTACATCTACTACTTTAGTATATATACCTTCATTTAATTCATATTTACTACCTTCTTCTTTATCATCTATTAGTAAACAAGGTATGTTTATTCCTGCATTGTTTACTAATACATCTATACTTCCAAAAGTCTCCTTAGCTTTATTTACCATCTCTGTAACTTCTTCTCTACTTGTTACATCCATTCTTTGGTATAGCATTTTTCCGCTGTCTTCATTTATTTCAAATTTAGGTTCTTCTTTGCTTAAATCACAAACTACTACGTTAGCTCCAAGATTTAAAAACTCTTGCGATACCGCTTTCCCTATGCCTGAAGCTCCACCTGTTACTATTACTGTTTTATTTTCTAAATCTAACCATGATTTTTTCATTTGCATTCACCCCTAATAAGTTTTATCATTTTGTTAATTTAAGTTTATCAAAGGGGTAATTTTTAATTAATACAACTTTTTTCACGTTGTATGGAAATTATATGTATAATTTGTAGCTTTTTGTAGAAATTACATGATTATTGTTAAAAAAATATTAACATCTATATAGTAAGAAAGAGCTGTCTATAAATAGACAGCTCCTTATTTTTAATTATTCAACTGTAACTGATTTCGCTAAGTTTCTTGGTTTATCTACGTCACAGCCTCTTAGCTTAGCAACATAGTAAGCTAATAATTGAAGTGGTACAACACTTAATATACTAACTAGTATATCATCAGCCTCTGGTATATATATAACCTCATCTGCTGCTTTTTCAACTTCATCATTATGGTTTTGAGTTATAGCTATAACATATGCTCCTCTTGCTTTAACTTCTTGTATATTTGAAACCATCTTTTCAAATAAAGCTCCTTGAGTAGCTATTGCAACTACCGGAGTTCCTTTGTCTATTAAAGCTATTGTTCCATGCTTTAATTCTCCTGCTGCAAATGCTTCTGCATGTACATATGCTATTTCTTTTATTTTTAGTGCCCCTTCTATTGCTGTTGAATAATCTAGACCTCTTCCTAAATAGAATATATCTTTAGTATTTTCTAGATGCTTAGCTATATTTAATATATGACTATCATCTTTAAATATTGATTCTATTTTTTCTGGCATTTCTTTTAATTTTTCTACTGTATTAAAGTAGTACTCTTTAGTTATACTATTTTTCTTCATAGCAAAATCTAGTGCGATCATGTAAAATGCTATAAGTTGTGTAGTATATGCTTTAGTTGATGCTACTGCTACTTCAGGTCCTGCCCAAGTATAAAATACATCATGAGATTCTCTTGCTATTGATGAACCTACAACATTAGTTATAGATAATACTCTAGCTCCTTTTGATTTTGCTTCTCTTAAAGCTGCTAGTGTATCTGCAGTTTCTCCCGATTGACTAGCTATTATTAATAATGTATTTTCATCTATAAACGGATCGTTGTATCTAAATTCAGATGCTATATCAGTTATAACTGGTATTTTTGCAAATTTTTCTATTGCATATTTACCTATAAGTCCTGCATGATATGCAGTTCCACATGCTACAATGTACACCCTATTTATTTTTTCTAAATCTTCTTTAGTTATTTTTATATCATCTAAATGAATTTGTCCATCTTCATTTAATCTTCTTTCTAAAGTCTCTTTTACTCCATTTGGTTGTTCATGGATTTCTTTTAGCATGAAGTAATCATATCCACCTTTAGATGCAGCTTCTACATCCCAAGTTATTTCATTTACTTTTTTGTTAACGACTTCTTTATCTTTATTTAATACTTCTACTTTATCTCCTACTATATGTACATACTCATCATTTTCTAAGAAATAAACGTTTCTTGTATATTTTAATATTGCAGGTATATCTGATGCTACAAAGTTTTCTCCTTCTCCAAGTCCAACTATTAATGGACTGTCTTTTCTAACAGCTACTAATTCATTGTTGTTATCTTTGCATATAACACCAAGTGCATAAGCTCCTCTTAATCTTTCAGTTGTTTTATAAACAGCTTCTAATAAGTTTCCTTCGTAATACTTATCTACTAAGTGAGCTATAACTTCTGTATCTGTTTGTGATATAAACTTAACCCCTTCTTTTTGTAACTCTTCTTTTATCTCCATGTAGTTCTCTATTATCCCGTTGTGAACTACAGCTATAGTTTCATCACTGTTAAAGTGAGGGTGTGAGTTTATATTTGATGGCTCCCCATGTGTAGCCCATCTAGTGTGTCCGATTCCAAGTCCCCCTGATATAGGATTTTTCTCTAGTTCTCCTTCTAGAATAGCAAGCTTCCCTTTAGCCTTTCTTATCTCTAATTCGTTTCCTGTGTTTACAGCAACCCCTGCTGAGTCATAACCTCTGTACTCTAGCTTAGATAATCCTTCTATAAGAACTTCCGTTGCTTGTCTCTTTCCTAAATAACCTACTATTCCGCACATATTCATGTCCTCCTAAAAATATTATTAAATTTTATATTTTTAGAGCTTAGTCAAAATTTACTTAAATTTCCCTTTGTTCATAAAATCACTTTTATTTTTTCAAGAAATTCTTCGATGGTAAACACACCGCAGAGCATCCGCCGATAATTCGATTAACTCTGTCCTCGTCTACTTAGATATATCTAAGTCCTGGCGCTTTTAGTTATAACTGACTTTACTCTAATTGTACTTAAAAATAAATCTAATTTTAGAAACGTTTTCTTTTTTATTAAAAAAAGTTAATTACTACTAAAATTCAAATTGAAAGTACAACATCATTTTAATACTTATATGATAATTTTTCAATATTAATATTTTTTATTTAGCAAAATTTCATTTTATTTTGTTGAATTTTGTGGGTATATTTTTGTGTAAAAAAAGAGCGCTCTATGGAGTAAGAGCGCTTAAAGATGTATACGCAAAACTTTTGCGTATGAAAATTATAACAAATTAATTATACAACTTTATATTTTATTTTTCCATAAAATGGATTAAAATCATTTATTTTAGCACTAAAATAAGTATTTTTTTAAAATTTCAATATTAAGCGGCTTATAATATACATAACCTTGTATCATATCACAATTAAAACTTTTTAATATTTCTACTTGTTTTACATTTTCAATACCTTCGCATACTACATCAGTATTATATTCTTTCGCTAAATTAATTATAGATTTTAATAAAGCCCTAGTTCTTTCATTGGTCTCAACATCTATAGCCATACTCCTATCTATTTTCAATGTATCTATATCTAATTTTTTTAAGTTACATAAAGTAGACATTCCTGTTCCAAAATCATCCATAGATATTTTAACTCCAAACGCTCTAATCTCTTTTATCTTTTCATTTATAAACTCAATATCATTTAAAGCTGCTGTTTCTGTTATTTCAAATTCTAATAAATTAGGATTAATTTCATATTTATTTATAGTTTTTACTATATAATCAGTTAAGTCTGTTTGATATAATTCCTCTCTTGAAAGATTGATTGAAATAGGAACTATCCTTTCATTATTTTCATTGCACTTTTTAATTTCACTACAAACTTTTTCTACTACCCATTTTCCAATTAGATGTATATCTCCATTTTTTTCTGCTATAGAGATAAATATATCCGGGGGAATATATCCAACATCTTTATGTTTCCATCGTATTAACGCTTCTGCAGAAACTATTTTTTCTGTTTTTAAATTTACTTTTGGTTGATATACCACACTGATTTCATCATTTTTAAGCGCATCTTTTAGATCTCTTTCTACTATAAGTTTTTGATGAATTTTATATCCAAGTTCACAATTGTATAAATAATAAGATGAATTTTTACTACAAATTTTTTTAGCTTCCATTCTTGCTGAATTTGCATTATCAATTGCTTTTCCTATATGAACTTTATTCTCTAATTTAAATATTCCCATATTTATCCTTAGATCTATTTTGTTTTTAGTATAATTGTATTTAGTTATATGATTAATTAGATAATTTATTTTTTCATCAAGTTCTTCATTATTTTTCAACTTAAAAAGTACAGTAAATATATCTTCTCCTATCCTTGCACTTACATTTTCAAAATCTATTGTTAATATATTATTTGCAACTAATTTTAATAACTCATCTCCACTGTCATATCCAAATAATTCATTTATTAACTTGAAGTTTTTGATATCAAATGTAGTTAGAATATATGTATCTTCCTCTTTCTTTTTAGAAATTATTTCTTTGCAATCCAATTTGAATTTCACTAAATTTCTTAGCTTTGTAAGTGTATCAATCTCACTAGTCTCTTTTATCTCTCTAGCTTTTTTTATATCTTTATTAGTAGCTAAAATTGCATATGAAATTAATATAAGTATTATGCCTACAATAGCTATAGCTATCGTGTTTTGAGTTCCTAAAAAAACTTCTCTAAGAGGTGCTACTGATACCGCATATAAATTAGTATTTTCAATTTTTTTATATGCCATAGTATAGTTTTTTCCACCCTCGTGAAATTTAGCTATTTTATCATCTTTATATTTAACTATTATTTGGTCGATATCTTCACTATATAATTTTTCTTCTCCCTTAGATGCTATAACAATTTCTCCATCTTCATTTACAATATCTACTTTTATCTTATCTGAAAATATATTGTTTACTAAGCTTTTTTGTAAAATTTTCTCATTCTCAAGTCCTACTATTACCCCTTCTATTTTATTGTCTATAATCAGAGGTCTTGAATATACTATATTTTGCTCAGTTTTCAATCTACCTTCTACTATATCACTTACAAACTTGTTTCCTTTAATTGATTTTTTAAAGTAATTTCTATCTCCAACATATATTTTTTCACCGCTACCTATATTTAAATATCCATCTTTGCTTACTACTCCTATATAGCTAAATAAGCTATTATTACTAACTTTATTTATATGACTAAGCTCTTTGTCTTCATTATAATCATCTTTATATAAATTTTTCATATCCTCTATATATCTATTTACATAGTATAGCTTTTCCATGTTATTTTCCAAATCTAGCGATACCTTATTTGCAAATTGATTATTTACTTCTATAACAGTCTTTTCTGATTCTGAATATAAATTTATAGCTATAGTTATTAAAAATACCATACTTATTATAGAAATGAACATTATTCCTCTGACTCTTTCTTTTACTAATTTCCGTTCAAATATTTTCATAAAATAAGTCCTCTTTTCCCCTACATAATTTTAATTGTACAAATCTATTTTTTGATAGTAATATTTTTTTATTCAAAAAATCCCTATAAATTTTAATCCCCAAATCATAAGTCTTATCTTATTTAAAATTTTTTTAAAAATATCCTTTTTTACTTTCAGCAAGATGTTGATATAACTATACTCTATAAGTTATCAAAAGATATTCGTTGAACATACATTCCTTAAGCGTAAAAAGGGCTATATCAAAATTAATTTTATTATTTTGATATAGCCCTTTAACTTTATTTAATTTTCCTTAAGAATTTTTTTAAACTCCTTTAATTCCAGCGGTTTGTAATATACATATCCTTGTATCATATCACAATTTAAAAGTTCTAAAATTTCAACTTGATTTGTATTTTCAATTCCTTCACATACAACATCAAAATTATACTCTTTTGCTAAATTTATTATAGCTTTTAAAAGTGATTTTGTTTTTTTATTAGTTTCTAAATCTGTTGACATACTTCTATCTATTTTTAAAGTATCTATTTCTATGGTTTTTAAATTACATAAAGTAGATGTCCCTGTGCCAAAGTCATCCATAGATATTTTCACTCCAAAGTTTTTTATTTCTTTTATAACTTTATTTATATGTTCTACATCATTTAATGCTGATGTTTCTGTGACTTCAATTTCTAATAATTGTGCTGGTATATCATATTTCTCTATAGTTTCTTTTATAAAATTAGAAATATCTGTTTGATATAATTCTTCCTTCGAAAGATTTACTGAAATTGGTACTATCTTTTCATTAGTTTCTATACATAATTTTATTTCTTTACAAACTTCTTCAATTACCCATCTACCAATTAAATTTATATCTCCATTTTTTTCTGCTATTGGTATAAATATAGCTGGAGAAATATATCCAAACTTTTCATGTTTCCATCTTATTAAAGCCTCTGCTGAAACAATTTTTTTGTTTTCTAAACTAACTTTAGGTTGATATACTAATTGTATTTCATTATTTTTTATTGCATTTTTCAAATCTTTTTCCACAATGATTTTTTGTTTTATTTTACATGCCAATTTATCATCATATAAATAATATGAATAATCACTGTTTAATTTAGATTCTAATCTAGCTGCATTTGCATTTTCGATAGCTTTTCCTATTTCATTATCCTCACCTTTTAACTCAAATACACCTATGTTTAATCTTATTTCTAAATTACTTTCAATACATCTATATTTTACAATATACTTATTTAAATATCTTACTTTTTCATCTAAATCGTTTTTGCACTTTTCTTTAAAGAATAGTGTAAATATATCTTCTCCTATTCTTCCACTTATATTTTCAAATTCTATATCTCTTATGTTATCAGCTATGTCTTGTAATACCTTATCTCCGTTATCATGACCTAACATATCATTTATTATGTTAAAGTTTTTAATATCAAATACTAAAACTACATAATTTTCATCTTTAGCCTTTTTAGAAATAATTTCTTTGCAATCTTTTTTAAATTTAGATAAGTTTCTAAGATTAGTTAAATTATCTATTTCACTCATAGTTTTTAATTTTTTTCTTTCTCTTATATCTTTTATTGATGCTATAATTACATATAATATTAAAATTAATAATATCGCTATATTAAATATCTGTATAGCCTTTTGAGTTCCTTTAAACACTTCATTTAATGGAGCTGCTGATACTACATACCAATTACTATCATTTATTTCATCATATACTGTTATGTATGGTTCTTTTTCCACTTTAAAAATCTGAACATTATGAGAATCATTTTCTATATTTTCTTTATCTATATATTCTCTGTATATTTTTTCTAAGCCTTTTGATTCTAATACGACATTTCCTTCATTGTCAAAAACATCTACATTTATATTCCCTGAGAATACATTATTAATAAGGTTATTTTGTAGTTTCTGTTTGCTTTCAAACCCTATTATTGCACCTTGTACATTGTTATCTATAATCAAAGGTCTTGAATACACGATATCTTCTTCAAGGTTTAACCTATTTTCATCTATTTTACTTATATAATATTCTCCATTAATAGCTTTTTTGAAATATTCTCTATCTCCTACATATACTTGTTTATTGTTTCCAATACTTAAGTATCCATCCTTATTTACTACTCCTATATATTTAAATAAACTACCTTTATTTATATTGTTTATATCACTTAGAAATTCTTCTTCATCATAACTATCTTTTTCTTTATTAAAATTATAATTTATATATTCATTTATATAATCTAGTTTTTCTATATTAGTTTTTATGTCATTTGAAATTTTGTCAGATATTTGTTTATTTATTCCTTCTATTGTTTCTTTTATTTCAGAATATAGATTTGTTCTTACTACTGTTATAAAAATTATGCTTATTATAGATATGACCATTATTCCTCGTAATCTTTTTAAAACTAAGTGTTTCCTGAAATTCTCCATATAAACAAATCCCCTCTTTTATACTTTATTGCTTTTTAATTTAATGTTATTTTGTTCACATGCTAATAGTATATATTGAATCCTGGATCAAATCAAATTATTTTTATTTAAAATATTTTTTTTTATAAATTATTTATTTTAAGAATAGTTAGAAAAGTAATTATTTAAAAGTTATTTATATCACGTCTACCATAACTTAGTACATTTTCATAAACATTTTATGACTAATCACAATCTATTGATCCTAATATATTTCATAAAAAAATAACTGTATCTATATAGATACAGTTATTTTTTTACTTTTTATAACATCATTTATACCATTGATTTAATTTTTAATTTATTACATCATGTCTTTTAATAAGTCATTTAATTTATCTAAATCTTCTAGAGAATCTATTTCAAAGGAATCCTTATCACCTATTTTATTTACATAAACATCTAGTTTATCTAAGTTATCTTTCACAATATCATCCCAGTATAAATCTTTAAAATTCCCATCTTCTACACATTTTTCTAATTCTTTAACTATAGTTATAGCATCATCTTTACTCCAATATGATATTCCTGATAAAATATATCCTTCTCCATCCGATACTACTATATCATTAACTTTATTATTTTCATCAAATAATAATTTCCATTCATTTTTAAATCCTGTTTTATATCCACTAAAATACGTAGATTTTTCTATATTTTTATCTAAGAAGTTTTTATGTAAATAAACATCTGCATCTATTACATAACTATCGCCTAAATATTCTCTAACTAAATACATAGTATATATATTATTATATATATCAAACTTATCATTATGAATAAGTTTAACTCCATATTTTTCTTTAAGATATTCAAATTTTTCATTTAAATATCCAGTTACAACTATTATTTCATTAACACCTATTTCATTTAAAAATTCAACTTGTTTCTCTAGCATTGGACGTCCATTAACTTCTACTAAAGACTTTGGTGTTGTTAGAGTTAAAGGTCTTAATCTTGTCCCCATTCCTGCTGCTAAAAGTATTGCTCTCATAAATATACTCCTTTAATAAAATTAATTTTTAGAAACCATGATAGATCCTATTATTATAAGAATACTACATAATATTAATTTTAATGTAATATCACTACCTAAAATAACTATATCAAATATTATAGCCCATATACAATAAGTTATATTTAACCCTGTTGCTTTAACAGGTCCTATTGAATCAATTGCTGTATAATAAAATATATAAGATGCTGTTCCTACTAATGCTGTAATACATATTAAAATAGATAGATTAGAAGTAATAGCTTCTCCAGATAATCCTATACCACCTATCATAGGTATTATAATAATCCCATAAAATAAAGCCGATACTAGTTGTCTTATTTGTAGTGCTTGAGTTGGACCAACTTCATCTTCCTTCATTCCATAAGCACATATAACACTTTCTAATGACCATCCTAATACACATACTAAAGCTAAACCAAATCCTAATAAATAATTACTATTTTCTATTTTATCAGGAGAGTATCCTAGTATTATTACTGACGTAATACTAATTATAAGTCCTAAAAAAGCTCTTTTGCTTAATTTTTCTTTTAAAAACAGATATGCCCAGAATGCGCCTACTGCAGGATATATAGCAGATATACTAGCAGTGTATCCTGCTCCTATATACTTTATGGCTAATAAATAGGATGCCATTCCTATTGGTCCCCCAAATAAGGCCGCTATACAAATATATTTTCCACTTCTTGTTTTTAGTGCTTTTATAACTTGTTTTAACTGCTTTGTTACTATCATATATAAAAACATCCATAAACTAGAGAACATATCATGTAAAAATGCACTGACAAACGGTGCTAATAATATTGCTTTTGGTGTTTCTATAAACGGACTACTACTAAGGATTATACCTGTTAAAGCCGTATCTAATCCCCATAAAGCTCCCGACATTACGCCTGAAAACAAACCTGTATTTTTATTAACCATACTTACTCTCCCATACTATTTTATATTTTTTTCAAATTCTCTTTTGCTCTATTGTATCTATCTTCTCCATAAGTTCCAAAATTGTCGCCTTTTGCTTCCTTTATATTTGTCCATATACTCCATAAGAAGTCCTGACAAATTTTATATATAAGAATTTTTGTTCTATATTTTTCTTCTACATTATTATTAAAATATAAATTCAAGAATAATTCTTCTTCATCTTCGCTAAACTCACACTCTAATGCATGTGCCGCTAAATCCCACATAGGATCGTTCATTCCTGAATATTCCCAGTCTATTAAGTATATTCTTTCATCATCTTTTACAAAGTTTTCTGGAACAGTATCATTATGACAAGCTACATTTTCAATTCCAATATCATTAAGTATATTTTTTAAGCTTAGTACTTTTTTCTTTGTATCATCATAATCTTTAAAATTACTTCCATTTGCTTCTTTTAATAGTTCTTCATATTCTTCTATTTTTTCAAATACATCAAATTTGTTTACAAACATAGAGTCAGATGTATGAAGCTTTCTTAATATATCAGTAATTTCTATCATATTACTTTCTCTTTTTGCACTTTGAGGAGTTATTGTTTCCGCATTATTTATATACTTAGCTAGTTTTACTCCAGTTTCTTCATCAAAATATAAAATATCCGTATCTAGATTCAATTTGTTAGCTACTAAACTATTATTTCTTTCACTGTATCTACTTATCATTTCTTCAGTTCCACTACCTGGTATTCTTAATATATAGTCTTCATTGTTCATATTAACCTTAAAGTTTTTATTTGTCATACCCCCAACAGGTTCTACTGTATTAATATCTTCACTACTTATATTAAGCGCCTTAGATAAAAGATTCTTTATATTATTAACTTTTATTTCTTGCTCTTTTCTTTTTAATTTCGGATATACATACTTTATTGCTCTTTCATAATGATCTTTATCATCTATTTCTGTCCAAACTAAGTTATCTGGTTTTATATATCCGATTTTATAATCTCTTGCGATATCCATTAATGCATATTCATAATTTAAATATGGATTTTTATTGTCTTTAAATAAATCTAACATTTTATTAAAGACTTCATAAGATATTTTACTTATACCTATCATTTCACCATCTATCTTATTAAATTGATGAATATCTTTCGCCATTTTATAAATATATCCATCTCTTATTTCTACTAATGCTTCATCTCCAGATCCACTTTCACTAGTTATAATCATACAATCTCTATTTTTATCTTTTAATATTTGTTCTATCGCTCTTTCTTCAAATATCATGTCATTTTCAAGTAATATAAAATCATCATCTATAACATCTTTTACCCTAGCTAGAGAGTTCATTGTTCCAGTCCATTTATACTTATCATTTTTCACAAGTACTATGTTTTTATCTTTTGCATATTTTTCAAAGTATTCACTTTTATATCCTGTTACTATAACTATTTTTTCTATTCCGTTTAAATTTAATATATTTATAAATCTATCTATTATCTTTCCATCTTCTAAATCTAAGAAAGCTACTGGTTTTTCAAATATCTTCTTTTCACCCGCTGCTAGTATTACAGCTTGTTTTATTTTTTTATTTTCATCATTATGTATAGATATTTTTTCTAACTTGTTTTCTTTTATATGTTTTTCTAATTCTTCAAATCCTATTTTAGTTAGTCTATATTCTTGTTTACTTGAATTTTTTACAATTTCTATCAGTTCTTCTTTTTCCATTTTCTTTATTATTGAATTAACATTTCCTATAGATAACCCTGTATTTTTACTTATATCTCTTTGAGTTATGTTTTTATTTTCACTTATATATTTTAATATTTTGTATTCTTTCATAAGCCCCTCCTCTTGTTCATTTTTTGAACATATTAATATAGTAGCACAATTTTTATGTATTTCCAACATTTATATTCAAAAACTTATATGAATATAGTTCTATATTTAAAATGCACTTCTTTATTTTTAACCATTTAATGAATTTTACTTCAATTTAGCAAGTAAATTGTATACCATTTAAAGTATATATTTTAAAAGGGGGAGAATTTATCATGGGTATAGATAAAAAATTTAATATAAACATAGGAAATACTAAAAAAGGAATTAAAAACTTAATAACTGATGTTCCTGGTGTAGCTGTTGGTCATGTTACTTTAGATAATGGAAAAATTAAAACAGGAGTAACAGCTATACTTCCTCATGAAGAAAATATTTTCAAAGAAAAAGTTATGGCATCTTCTACTGTTATAAATGGCTTTGGAAAAAGCATTGGCCTTGTTCAAATAGAAGAACTTGGTAATATAGAAACTCCGATTATAATGACCAACACCTTAAGCGTAGGAACTTGTACAACTGGACTTATAAAATATATGTTATCTCAAAATGAAGATATAGGTACTACTACAGGAACTGTAAACTGTACTGTTGTTGAGTGTAACGATGGATTTTTAAATGATATAAGAGGTCTTCACGTTAAAGAAGAGCATGTATTTGAAGCTATAGAAAATGCTAGCGATATCTTTGAAGAAGGTTCTGTTGGAGCAGGAACTGGAATGAGCTGCTATCAACTTAAAGGTGGTATAGGTTCTTCTTCTAGAGTTATACCTTTAGATAATAAAGAATATACAATAGGTTCATTAGTTTTATCTAACTTTGGACTTAAACCTGATTTGATAGTTGATGGTAGAAAACTTGGTAAAGAAATAAAAATAAAAGAAAATGAACTTCTTGAAAAAGGCTCTATAATAATTATTATCGCTACAGATATACCTTTAAGCGAAAGACAACTTAAAAGAGTTTCTAAAAGAGCTAGTATATCCCTTGGAAGAACAGGATCTTTTTTAGGTAATGGAAGTGGAGATATATCTATAGCCTTTACTACCGCTAATAAAATAAAACACTATGAAGAAAATGATTTAATAAATATTGGTTGTATAAATGAAAATAAAATAGATACTATATTTAGAGCTTTGGTAGAATCTGTTGAGGAATCTATTTTAAGTTCTATGATTCATTCTAAAGATACGATAGGAAGAGATTCTAATAAACGAGAAAGTATACTAAATTATTTATAAACTTTATAATTTTAATTAAACATCTAACATTTCACATACATTACATATACATGTAGTAATATACTTTTAATTAATCTTAAAATACATTTTAATTAAAAAACATTCTAAGTTTCACATTACGTATTAAAACAGTTTTTTAAAAAGAAAAGTGCATTCTAATATTAGAATGCACTTTTTTTATTAAGCCGCTTCACTAACTTCCTCTTTATTTTTCTTAAAATCAAAACTCATAGCAACTAATACTACTAATATTCCTAAAAGTACTGCTGTAAGTCCGTATCCACCTACAAACTGTTGTACCTTACCTAAGAATATTCCAACTACTCCGAAATCCCCATCAGAGAAAGTAGAATTAGCTATTCCTAAATTACCAAGTACAGGAAGTAACGCTACTGGTAGTAATGATATAACAACTCCATTTATAAATGAACCTATTATAGCACCTCTTCTACCTCCAGTTGAATTACCAAACACTGCTGATGCTGCTCCTGTAAAGAAATGAGGAACAACCCCTGGTATTATTATTGTAAGCCCTAAAACACCTAACACTAACATAGATGCTATACCACCTATAAATGAACTTAAAAAACCTATAAGCACTGCATTTGGTGCATATGGGAAAACTATAGGACAATCTAATGCTGGCTTTGAATTTGGAACTAACTTAGTTGCAATTCCCTTAAACGCAGGAACTATCTCATTTAAAACTAATCTAACACCATTTTGGATTAATATAAAACCTGCTGCGAAAGTTAAAGCTTGTATCATAGCATAAACTATAAAGTTCTTACCATCTGATAAATTTTTCTCCACATACTCAGGACCTGCAACTAACGCAACCACAATATATAAAACTAACATAGTTATAGAAATTGAAACTGCTGAATCTCTTAAGAAACTTAAAGACTTAGGAACCTTCATCTCCTCAGTAGACTTAGACCCTTTACCTACAACCTTACCAACACCTGCTGCTAAAAAATAACCTACTGAAGAAAAATGACCTAAAGCAACCGAATCATTCTTAGTAATTCCCTTCATAAAAGGTTGGCATATAGCAGGAGAAATAACCATTATAAGCCCTAATGCAAGTGAACCTGTAAACACTAAATGAGCGCCACTCATACCACTTGAAACTAAAATAACAGCGATCATACAAGCCATAAACAAAGTATGATGACCAGTTAAGAATATATACTTAAACTTAGTAAATCTCGCAATAAGGATATTCATAATCATACCGAAAGTCATAATAAGAGCCGTATAAGTACCATACTCATCCATAGCCATAGCAACAACAGCCTCATTATTAGGAATAACCCCACTCACCTTAAACCCATACTCAAACATCTTACCAAAAGGCTCAAGAGAACCAACAATAACCCCAGCAGCGGCTGCAATAACAACAAACCCAACCATAGCCTTAATAGTACCCTTAATAACATCCTCTATAGGTTTCTTCTGAAGAACCAAACCAACGATAACTATAATACCAATCAGAACAGACGGTTCTGACATAAAATCCACAATAACCTTTAAAAAACCGTTCATCACAAATCCCTCCTTTTTTCTCTTCTCTCTTCCCACTACTTTGCTAAGAGGCGAAGGGTGGTTATATATACTTATATATAACCGCCCTCGCCCAAACTCAGCAAACTATATATTTAAGGCTGCTTGTAACTTACCTTTTAACTCATCCTTATCAAATAAAGCATCTAAAGTAATTAAATTTGGTAAATGAGAAGCACTAGCCTCTAAATCACTAGCAGTGATAAATATATCTGCTTGCTCTGGTGTAGCATCTGCTAAAGAACTATGAGAAACCTCATATCCACTTAACCCAAGTTCTCCTAATATCTCATTTACATTCATCTCTACCATAAAACTTGACCCTAATCCTGATCCACAAACTGCCATTATTCTTTTCATATTACATTACCTCCATAATCTCTTCTTCTTTATTAGAATTTAGTATTTTATTTAATTTACATTCATCCATACATATACTAGCTACTTTTTGCATAAGTGCTAAATGTGAATTATTATCTATTGAACTTAAAGTTAAAAATAAACTTGTCTCTTTTCCTAAAAAATCTACTGGCTCATTTAACTTTAAAACACATAAATCAGTTTTTATCGCACCATCTTCTGGTCTTGCATGTGGCATTGCAAGCTTTGGTGCTATACAAAAGTAAGCTCCATAATCATCTATCTTTTTCATTATTGCATCAAAATAAGATTTCTCTATAGAACCCCTATCTTCTAAAATATTGCATGACATTTCGATAGCCTTTTTATAATCATCTACCTTGTCAACAATTTTAACTATCATACTACTCCCCCTTACTACTGTTTACCTTGAATATTTATCTATTAACTTTAAAACTACATTTTTATCATCTGTATTTATAATTGTTTCTATATTATCTTTATCTCTAAGCATCTGCGTTAAACAAGCAAGAGCTTTTATATGTGACTGCTTATCTTTAGGAGCTAGAGTTACTATCATACTTACATTATGTTTTTCATTATCAGAAAACTTAATTTCATTTTTAAAAGTAGTAATACTCATTCCTAAAGTATTAACTCCATTTTCAGGATTAGCATGAGGCATAGCAACCTTTTCAGCTATAACTGTATATGGTCCTAATTGTGCTACATTTTCTATACAAGCGTTTACATAGGTCTTATTAATATATCCAAGTTTCACAAGATTTTCACAAGATATATCTATAGCTTCTTTCCAATCTTTAGCCTCTTGATTTAAACTTATAGTTTCTTCATATAAAAGTTCTTTTAATGTAGCTTTATTAAGCTTTGACTTTTCTCTACTATTAATCATTATAGTTTTTATTTCTTCTCTTAATTTTTCTTTGTCAGAAATAGTTGCATGTCTTTCAACACTTCTCATAATTTTATCTATCATTTCTTGTTCTTTGTTAAAAGTTGACTGTGCATTTGATATTTGAGATACCAAGTTTTTCTTATCCAAATCTGTAAGTACAGGACTTACTTTTATAAATTTAGATGGATCTTTATCAATATCTACTGTACTTATTGCAAAGTCATAATACTTATCATATTTTTTAAAGTTTTCCAAAGACAATACATCTTCTATTTCAATAAGATCAAACAATTCTTCTATTTGATTTTTTAAAAGTTGAGAAGTTGCCATACCAAAGTTACATACTATAACTATTTTAGGGGTTTTTATTTCAACCCCCATCTTGGATGTATATCCTCCAAAATACATTGCTACATATGCAATTTCATCTTCATTTAAAAATGTATCTAACAAGTTATCTACATGTTTTATAGCTTGCTTAGTAAATTGATATACAGATTTATATTTTTGCTTTATTTCATTTTTTACTATGTTAGGATAATAGACTCCATACCTTGTCCTAAAAAGTGAAGGCATTAGATGATTAAGTATATCTTTTTCTAAGGTTTCATAATCATCAATTGATATACATGATATTTTTTCAAATTCTTTTACCATTAGCTTCACTGCATGATTGTAATTAGCTTTTGGTGTTTGGTTTTTGAAATATTTTCTAATATCACTGTCACTTACTAAAAAAGTTTGTATGTAGTAAGTTTCTATATCGTCTATGTCTTTTTTCATAGTATTTTTTATGATACTTAATAATTCCTTGGCTTCTTGGTTAGAAGGTAGGTTTTTTAGAAATTGAAGATCTTCTTCGTAAAAGCAGTCCATGTTTTTCTTATAGTAGTATTTATAAAAAATACTTAGATACATTAGGATATATGTTATGTTAGCATTTTTTAAAATGTCTAGGTTTAGTTTTTCAAGTTCTGCTTTAATGATTTTGTATTCTTCAATTTGCTTATATTCATTAAATAAATATCCATAATCATTATATAGATTTATAAATAGATATCTTTTTTCTTTTTCTTTTCCTTCTAATTCATATCCACCTTGGGTATTTAGTTTTAAGTTATATTTTTTTATATATTTTTTTACTTCTTTTATATCTCCTAAAATAGTGTTTCTACTTACATATAGCATGTCACAGTATTTTTCTATAGTTGATTTTGACAATCCCATTAGTAAATCTATCATTATTTTTATACTTCTTTCTTGTGGCGATAGTATATAATCATCATCTGAGTATTTTAATAGTTTTCTAATTTCATCTTTGTCACTTGGGTTTATGTGATATCCTAAGCTTCTTATGTTGTGAATTTCTAGTCCACTTTTTTGTAAGTATTCATTTATTTTAGAGATATCATAGTATGCTGTTCTTTTAGACACATTTAATGATTTCATTATTTTTTCAAGTTTTATGTAATCATCATTTAGTAGTATGTCTAAAATTTTTTGTAGCCTTTTGTTGAGTTGCATCTTTTGTATCCCCTTCTTGATTTCATTATACATATTATAATTATTGCACAAAAGTCAAAATTAAGGCACTACTTTAGTGCAATAAATTGTACTGTACTTTTATATACGCTAATATTGTTTAATTAATTTTCTAAACTTCTTTAATATCTTATAACTTTTCCTTTTTATACAATTTAGTTAATAAGAGAAACATCTCTTAAAAAATTTAAGGAGGTACTTTTTTATGGCTGTTTATGAAACTAATAATCCATCTGCTTTAAAAATCAAGTTTGACTGTGGTCTTAATGAGGAAGGAAAAACTATAACAAAATCTCGTACTTACTCTAAACTAAAGCATGATGCGGCTACTCAAGATGTACTAGATGTTGCAAATGCTTTAATAGGTTTGCAAATCCATTCTTCACTTGAAGTTTTAAAGCAAGATAATACTATATTTAACTAATTTAAAAATTAAAAAGGAGGCTTTATTATGGAAACTAAAAAGAAATTACTTATGACTTTTATGACTAAGGTTGGTAGAAAGATGTCTATATCAGTTGATGATCCTAGAGAAAATATAACAGAAGCTGATATAAAAAATGTTATGGATACTATTGTTAGTAAAAATATATTTGCACCTTATGGTTCTGATATAGACGCTGGTGTAGAAGCTAAAATAGTTGTTACTGATACTTCAGAATATGACTTGGTTTTATAATAATATAATCTAAATATTTCATATATAATTCATGAAATTTTTATATATTTTCCACATGTCAAATATATAATAATTACTAGATTAATGTTATTACGATATCCATATTTTTAAAATAAGTAATTTGAAGCATTCAATGTTTTAACCTATGTGTGACACCCCTAAATGTAAATACATAGGACCTCTTATTTATTGCAACAAATAAAATAGTGCGTTCTCTAAGAGAATGCACTATTTTTTATTATATATTAGAGTCTAGTTTGCTTCATCAAACTCCTCTTTTGTTTCATTTTCTTTCATTTGTTTTTCTGATAAGCCTCTATTGAAATCTTTCTTAAATACTATCAATGCCCCAACTGCCGTACATACATAAAGCACGGCTGCTATGTAGTATGCATATCCATAACCAGCATCTGTTCTAAATAGGAAATATCTTGTAAATAACCCTGATAAAATACCTACAGTTGCATATACAAGCATCATGAATGAACTAAGTGTTGGTACCAAAGTCTTAGGTACAAAAGTAAGTGGTAGTGCTCCTTGTATTGGACCAGACATATTCGCAATTCCTGATCTTAAGAATAAAATTACACCTACTGCCCAAGCTACATTTGAACCAAACATTGCTCCATTTGCCATTAAAAGCATTAGTGGCATACATGATATAAGTGCTATAGCAATTGTAACTATAGAACCAAATTTCTTTTCTAGATGTGGAGTAGCAAAATAAGCAAGTAACATTGCAAATGTCTGCATTGTTAGTATAGTTGATACTGTACCTCTACTTATATGTAAGAAATTGTTTAAATATATTGGGAAATATGGCATTACTAATGATGCCCCGAATCTAGACATTGAGAATATTAAAACCCATGCTACTACATGTTTATTTAATAGAATTTTAAAATCGAATTTTCCTTTTTCTTTTCTTTGTTTAATTTCTTCTTCTGTTTCTCTATAATCTGCTGGATTTTCTTTTAAGAATAGTACACAGAAAAGACCACATGCAATAAATACTATAGCTAAGTATAATACAAATTTATATGAACCTGCGTATAAATGTAACTGATCTGCCGTTAATTTCTCTGGATGTTCTGATAATAAAGCTGCTTGATTATAATCTATTCCTAATGATTTTGCAAATTTCCAAACTACTATTTTACCATTTAAAAACGTAAGTAAAGTCTGGCTTATTAAGTTGCAATACATTACCCTTGAAAACATAGTTACCCTTTTATCTTTTGGAACATATGATGTAAACATTATAGGGTACATATAGTCAAACATACCTACCCCTATAGTTAATGCTATGTTTGATATAAGTATTAATCCTTTACTTTCACTAAATATACATGTTAAAAGTGCTGCTATACCTACTAAAGGTGCTACTATTATTATTTTTTTATAACCAATTTTATGTACAGTTAATAATATCGCTGCCATTGCTAAAGTTGCTATTGATCCATACATCGCAAGTCCTTTAACAACATTTGGAACAGTTAAATTTAAATACGATACGAAAGAGTCATTGGTTATACCCGTTGCAGCTCCCATAAAAATGTAACTGATTATAAATACTGCACAGTTATACTTGGGTCTTTTCTCCCAAGCAGAGTCCTTACTTGTTATAGCGTTTACTAATGTGTTTTCCATATAGGCTTCCATCTCCCTTGTTTTTCTTATCTAACTTAAATTGTATATATTTTTTGACAAAATAAAACAAAAAAACCTTTACAATATTCTTACGAAAACACAATATAATTTATTTTTAAAATAATGAATTTTAACAAAGGAATAAATTTCCATTTTTTTAATGTATTGATTTTACTTAAAAATGATATGGTATTTTTCACTTTTTGACTTTTTTATTAATCAAAAATATGCAAAATACAAGTATGAAGTATACAAACTTAGATTTTAAACTAATTTTATAAAGTAAGGTAAGTTCATTAATTATTTTCATTCTATCTCTTTAATCATTATATTATATATTAAAATGTTATTAAATATCAAATGACAAATCTTATCAAATTCAATTTTATATATTTAAATTTTGCAACTTGTTTTGTATCAAACTAAGTTTAAATTTTGCAAGATATCCTTAATATCTATCTAGTTAAATATTTACTATTAATGCATCAGTAATTTTCACTTATACTTCACATGTATCATATACATTCTATATATATGAAATGGTATAATTTCATATATACATTCTTGATAACGCCCTTATTTTTAGAATGTGTAATTCCTCTGAGTTTTGCTATAAATACTGTAATAGTGCATTCTAATTATAGAATGCACTATTTTTATTTTCTTAATTAAACTTGAAATGCTAAGTATATTTCAAATATAGCTGATACTATAAAGTATATACCTATTATATATGGTGTTGCTAATAAAGTTAATATAGGATTTGCTAAGATAAATAATCCTAATATAACTAGTAATATATAGTATAAAGTTTTAAGATTAAACCCGATTTCTTTTCTTTTAATTGAAACTATAAATAGATATATACCTCTTATGATAGCCCAAACTCCATAGAATAATATTAATGTTTCAGTTGTAGCTATAGGTGTTAACCAAACTATTAACCCAAAGATTATATTTATAATCCCCATAAATATGTAATAACCTTTTTCACTAGTTTTAAAAGCTCTAAAGATTTCAAAGATACCTATTACTACTATTAGTATTCCTGCTACTGCCGTAAAGTTAAAATATGATTCTATTGGGTTTGTAAAAAATAATATTCCTATAATCCCAAATAAAATCCCTTCTAATATTAGTGTTGCTTCTACATTTGATTTATTCATTTTACTTCATCTCCTTATGATAGATATATTCCCATATTTTTCTTAAATTAACGAGATAAAATAAAGTTTATATTTTCTAATTATTTATAAAAATTCGTTAGTTTTTAAAATTCCAATAAATTTTAAAAGTTTAATTTTCTTAAGCGTAAAAAAATGGGAATTAATTAAGTTTTTTTAATTAATTCCCATTTTCCTACATAAAGTCTATTTTTCTTCTGCTTTTTCTTCTTTTCTAGCTTCTTTTTCTTCTTTTTTCTCTTCTTTTTCTTCTGCTCTCTCTTCTTTTTTATATTCTTTTTCTTTTGATTTTTCTTCTTTTCTAGCTTCTTTTTCTTCTTTTCTCTCTTCTTTTTCTTCTGCTCTTTCTTCTTTTCTCTCTTCTTTATTTTCTTCTCTTACTTCTTCTTTCATTTGATGTTTTAACTCTCTTTCAAATTTCTTTTCTTCATGTCTTTCATGTCTTTCTTCTTTGTGTTCCTCGTGTCTTGCTTCTAATCCCTCTATTGTTTCTTTTATGTTTTCTTTTATACTCATGATAAACCCCTCCTAAATTATTATTAATTAAGCAATATGTATTATATATATATACTTATTTTCCAATTTTAAACATTAAATAGTATAAAAATATTTTTATACTATTTATAAATTTGCTCTAGTTCTTCTATACCTATAGGTCTTGAAAAATAAAATCCTTGGAAATATCTAAATCCTATTTCACATAATTTTTCAAACTGTTCCTTAGTTTCAACTCCTTCTATTACGATATCAAAGTTTAATTCTTCTCCTATTTCTTTTATGCTACCGATAATATGGTATTCATTATCATCGGCACTATCTAAAATGGTTTTATCTATCTTTAAAGAATTACCCGCAAATTTTTCTAAGTATGAAAATGATGTATATCCTGTTCCAAAATCATCTAATGAAATTTGAATTCCATAGCTCTTTAACCTTTCTATATTTTTAAATGAAGTCTTGTCTTCTTCTATAACTATAGATTCAGTTATTTCAATACAAATTTTATTAAATTCTATATTATTTCTATCTAAAATACTTTTAACATTTTTAGCGAAATTTTCTTCTAAAAGTTGTATTGCAGAAACATTTACATTTACAACTAAATCATTAACTCCTATTTCTTTTAATCGATTAATATCCTTACATACTTTATTTATTGCCCAATATCCAATTTTTATAATTTCACCATTTTTTTCTGCAATTTCTATAAACTTACCTGGTGAAACCATTCCTAATTCTTTGTTATTCCATCTTAAAAGAGCCTCAACTTTTTTTATTTTCCCATTATAATCTACAATAGGTTGATATCTCAAAAACAATTCTTTTTTCTTTATAGCCGTACATATGTCTACTGAAAGTTTTTCTTTTTCTTCTAATTTCTTAAATATATCTTTATCAAAAAAAGCCAGTTCATTTTTTCTTCCTTTATTCTTATTTTCATACATCATATAATCACTTTTTTTAATTAATTCTGTTAAGCCTTCTCCATCACTTGGATAAATAGCAACTCCAGAAGAAAAACTAGCATAAAATTTATTGTTTACAATTCTTTCTTTTTTAAATAAGTTAATAACTTTTCTTTTAAAATATTCTTCTAATTCAATTTTATTTTTAAAATTTCTTAATAAAACTATGAATTCATCCCCTGCAATTCTAGCTACAGCTCCTCTTTTCTCTATAGCTTTAGATAACTTTTTAGAAAATTCTATAAGGTATTCATCTCCAACTATATGCCCATATTCATCATTAATATTTTTAAAGTTATTTAAATCAATGAATATAATTGCAAATGGAGCTTTACTATCAACTTCAGCTTTATATAATTCTTCTAATCCTCTTCTGTTTAACATTCCTGTTAAAGCATCATATAGCAAATATTCCTTTGTTTTCTCATTAATTGCATCATCAAATGCATTCACTATAAAATCAAGTTGATCAAATCCTTTTTTATTCTCTAATTCCCCTTCATCATATTTATTTAATTGCTTTAAAATGCTTTTAAGCTTATGTATATTTGCAAGTAATAAATTTAATATTTTTTTCTTTACTATAAAAAAAGAAATTATTGTAATTATTAAAAACACAAAAAACATTCCTAAGTTAATAGCATTTATTTTATCTATAGTTGTATTAAGTGGAATAACTTTTTTATCAAATACAAAAACAAAATCATCTTTATCTACTAAATAAATGTCTTTTTGACTTTTTATATCTGACAATGATACTACTCCATTTGAGTATTCATAATATTTATCCCCATCTATTTTTACATATATTTCCACAGCTCCATCGTCGCCATATAGTTCACTCATATATTTTGTAAATGTATCCATATATGTATTTAATATTACACAACCTATTATTTCATTGTCCTCTTTTATAAAAGAAATTATCGACATTGCATATCTATCATTGAAATAATCTTTATGCAAAGGTGTTAATATAACTTTTTCTCCTTTTAAATCTTTTTCATATGCTTCTTTGTACCAAGGTCTTTTTTTCATATCATAAGTTTTATGATATCCCTTAGAACTATATATTTGATTTTTTTGTGCATCTACTACATCTATTGATTCAGCAAAACTTGTTGCTGTTAGTAATCCTTTAGCATATTTTAAGCTAGCTAAAATTTCATTTTCTTTTTCTCCATAATTATCAGGAGATTTAATAAGCCTAACTATCGTTTTATCTTCTGCAAAACTTCCAACAAGTTCTTCTAATCCTTTGAATGTACCATCTGATAATTTGATTATGCTATTGCTATAATTTAAATTTGATTTTTCACCTATATTATTCAATATTACCGTCGAAGAAACATACATACCCAATAATACAAGTGTTACCAACATCAAATTTGTAAAAAAGAATAATTTTAACGCCCTAAATATTTTCAACTCGACCTACTCCTTGATTTTTATCTAATGTATTTATATTAAATTTAAATACTTCCCTTTATTTCTTTTCTACCGTTAATATAGTATGTGTAAACATGTGTAATTTTAATTTTATAGTTTCCTTTTATTTATCTTTTACATTTTAGGATAAAAATTATCATAGATTAGATATTTAAAAATAATTTTAAAATTAAATACCCTTAAAATCTATGTCTCGATATAGATCTTAAGGGTACTTAATTATAATTACATTCCCATTTTAATTTTAGCTTTAACTAACCACCAATTTACAGGATAAGCAGTTATAAATCCACAACACATAGCTATTTGCATCATAAACCAAAACTCTGGTGTATATGGAGATAAACGTCCAAATAAACCAAATATAACTATAGCCATCCAGCCATACATTCCTATTTGCCAAGATGTAAGAGAAAGAAAGTCAATTTTTAAGGCTCTTAACCAAACTTTTAATCCTTTTTCATTCATCATAGGAGAAATAGCTGCATATTGGAAAGTTACTCCAGTTAATAAAGCTAAGAAATAATCTAGTGTCCATTCTCCAAATGTAAGGTTTCCAAAAAGTGCAAATGGAAAAGCCATGAATATCCAAGGTCCAATTAAGTCTGCTAAAGAACATCCTGCCCCGCAATGTAGTGTATCAGCTACAACCCCTTGCCAGAAACTAGAATATTTATCTTTATCTTTAGATTTCATATCCATATGTTTCATTTTCGTACCATCCATGTTAGACATGTCCATATCTTTCATATCCATGCCTTTCATGTTAGACATATCCATATCCTTCATGTCCATGCCTTTCATATTTGACATGTCCATATCCTTCATGTTCATGCCTTTCATGTTTGACATGTCCATATCCTTCATGTCCATGCCATCCATGTTAGACATATCCATTTTTCTATGTTTACCAATAGTAAAATATGCCCAAAGTCCAAATACCCCAGCCCATAAACCATTTATAGGCCAAACTACGTTCATTATAGGCATTTCTTTTTGAGGATGTTTTATAATATCAACTGTAATAATTAATGCTGATATAATACCTATACCTATACAAATTTTAGAAATAATACTAAACAATTAAATCATCTCCTGAAATATATTTTCTAAAATAATAATTACCCAAATTTTTACAAACTAACAAATCTCTTTCAAAATATTTTCTCTTTGCAAGTTTACTTTCATCAAATATATTTGTTTATATAAAATTATTTTAGGAAATCTATATAGTATATTAAATTAGAAAGAAGGTCCTTATATGAAGAATAAAAATCTATTTTCATTCTTTATCTCATTTTTACTAGTAATTTTAAGTTGTATTTTTATTTATTATTCGTTTACAAACAATTATATTAATACTACTAATAGTGATTTTTTTAAGCATTTTGGTAAAAACTTAGGTTCATTTTCAGAAGTTTGTTTTTTCATAGTTATCGCTTTATTTGTTTTAAGATTGATAATTAAAAATTTTAATAAAAAAGGTATTTCTCGCATTAATAAAATATTAAATATTTTCAAACTTGAAATATCTGAAAGTACTCAAGTAAAAATATTAGATAGTCAATTGACAATTAATATAAGAAAATTTTTACTTTATGTTAATAAGATTTTAAGTAAATTTCATGTACTTATAGCTATGGTCGCAATTGCAGTTATAACTATTCATGGATATATTTTTTTACAATTAGGGTTTAAGTGGTCATTAGGATATATATTAGGAGTTTTAGCACTTTTGAACTTAGTAGTATTGCTATTTTCAGGTTATTTAAGAATATTTAATAAAGGTATTCATATACATAAATTTTTAGGTATACCTTTTATAATATTAATGCTTTTACATATAGCTTTAATTTAGTATTTTTCTTATTTGTACGTCACTCATTCCAAATTTTTTGCTTAGTTGTTTGTAGTTTGTTCCATCAAAGTTTTGTTTTATCATTCTGTTTCTTGCATTTTTTACTACTGAGCTTTTGCTTGGAAAGTATAAGCTAGATCCTCCGGCATAGTCTATTAGGTCTATTACTATTTCTAGGCCTATTACTTGTGCTATGTCTTGGCATCCTTCTGGTAGGTCGTCGATTTTCACTTGTGTTAGTAAGTTTTGTTGAAGCATATTTTATCCTCCTGTGTATTGGGCGGGATAGAAGGGTTGATAGTCACTTCCTCCAGACAAAAGCCTTGAAAAGAGCAGCTTTTAAGTCTTACGTCAGTTGACTATAAACCCTTCTATCCCTTACCGAATTTTTATATTTTATTTCGTTGAACTAAGAATTTAAAATCTTCCTCAGGGGCGAAGCCCTACAAGATATAGTGCCTTGTTATTCCAAAGCTCTAATCGGGCAAAGCCATTTTATCTTAGTCTATATATTTATGCTTTAATTTTTATGTGTATCAAATCAGGTGTATCATATGTACTCTGAATATATATGTGTGTATATATAGTATTTTTACTATACTTTTTTAATTTTTTTATTATGTACGATTTTAATGATACATTTGATACACTTAGGCATAAGCTTTGTAACTGCTTACTTTAAGCCGTATCAGATATTGTATCAAATGCTGTATCACTAAATGTATCTGATACAGCTATAACTTAAATTAATTTTCATTTTCTTAAATTCAGTGTATCACTGTATCATTAAAAACTTCATCTGATACGCTATTTGATACACCATTTTTAAGAGCCTTCGGCTAAGATTAAGAGGTCTGAAGTGATTGAATGAATTGTGAAGTAAGACTTAAAGTCCGCTCTTTTTAGGACTTTGTCTGGATGAACAATCATTCAATTGCTTCAGACCGGGGTACAGCGAAACTTACTTATCCTTCCTCATAAATAGTTTTTGAATCCCATAATATTTAAACCTAAGTCTTCCACTTCCCTTGGTATACTCAACCCATCCATCAAGATTTCTTAAAATACCAATAATTTCTCTACTTTGAGGTGCATTCATATTCTTAGGATCACCTCCAAATAGCTCACACCAAATCTCCATAGCACATACCCGATCACGCTTTTTAACCCCAGGTTCATCACTAAAATCACATCCATTAATATATCTTCTACGCCCTCCAATATCCATATCATCCCAATTACTTGGCAACAACTTATCCAAATACTCTACAATCATACCTTCCTTACTATTAGACTCCATATGAGAATTTTGCCTATCAACAACTTCCTTATCAAGCTCCCTATCAAATATCAACGGCTCCTTATTATCATACAAAACCTTAGCTTCGGCCCATATCTGATTCACCTCATATCCATTTAACTCTTCCCACATGTTTTTAACAGGTCTATTCTTATTAACCACCACAGGCCAATACCTTCTATTACCAGTTCTATCCTTTAAAAACTCAACATCATTAGTAGTACCAAAGAAAACACACTGCCTTGGATGTTTTGTAACTCTTCTACCATAAGCTTGTCTATATACATCATCACGCTTAGAAATAAAGTGCTTAACCGCTTCTGCTTCGACCTTTCTAATAGCCGAAAGTTCTGCCATCTCAACAATCCAACATCCTTGCAACTGTTCATAAGCCTCTTTTCCAAGTACTGTATTAAAAGAATCTGAATACCATGCTTTCCCTATCAAACTTAAAATATGACTTTTACCAACTCCTTGTGGCCCAACAAATACAGGCATATAATCAAACTTTATACCTGGTTCGAACACTCTGCTAACTGCCGCTACTAGTGTTTTTCTTATAACTGCTTTTGTATAATCACAATCCTCTGCTCCTAAATAATCTATAAGTAAATTATCCAACCTACATTTTTCATCCCATTTTAAAGAGTTTATATAATCTTTTATAGGGTGATAAGCATAATTTTTAGCAATACTAGATATTGCATCATCAGTTTTAGTTGGTGTGTATATTCCATAGTTTTTTTCTAAATAATATCTTAAAAGTGAGTCGTCATAATCATCCCACATACTATATTCTTCTTTATTTTTTAAGTCTTCCTTATCTTTTAACCAATAGATTTTATTGCTTTTCATAATACTACTAAAAAACTCATCATATCTTATATGGCCTTTTAGATTTATATCGTTATCAAGTATTGTTGCAATATTTTTCACATTAGCTTTATAAAATCCTTTCTTGTCTACTTCAAGACTTCCAAGCCAACTATCATCTGTTTCATTTTCTTTCATATTATTAATATCTATATCTAAATCTTCACTAACTTTATAACTTTGTACATCAAAATCACTTCTTGCTTTTTCTAATTTCATTATTCCAAACTCTTTAACCACTTTTTCATCTTTACTACAAAACTCTATCATGTCTTTTAAAGAACTTTCTTCATCACCTTTATAAAACTTATGTAGCCTAACTAAATCAAAAGAATTGCAAAGCTTATTACAAGCAGGATCTGTGCTATGATGTGAATATGCAAAATCTCCATCATTATATACAACTACCCCACAAGAACTACTTCCTTTTATGTATGTATATCTATCAAATGAATCTGTATTTTCATAGACATCACTTAGAAATTTTTCTATAACCTCATGTATGTCATAAACCCTACAAAATGCTCCTATCATACCTTCTTTTTCTCTAGGGTTTTGTTGTTTTTCACATTCACTAACTATTCTTTTGCTACACCTTCTAGATACTGGCCACTTGCTAGCATCTTTGTAATTTCTATATCTACTAAGCACTTCATCAGCATCTAAAAAATCCCCTTCACTTACAACAAAAATATATTCTCCATCACTGCAAGTAGAAGGATAATACATCATACGCTCTGGTTCATAAGTTGTGTCGTCAAAATTTTCTATACCCATATCACTAGCAATCATGCGAGATATAGCTTGGTATTCACAGGTATCAACATCTCTATTTAAAGGTATTACAAATCGTAGTCTTGGATTTTCCTTTATATGTTTATGTGTAGAATACACACAACAAGCATAACCATAAATCAAACTAACAATATGTTCCATACCATCATAAGCATAATCTGCATCCAAGGTTATCAAACTTCTACTTTCAACATGTCCTTTTCTTCGTTTGCCTTCTTTTAAAGTTCCTCCAACAAATCCACCTACATCTTTTATAGTATCTTGTTTAGATTTTTCCATTTTAAAATATTCTTCTAAACTTTCTTTGGTATAAGTAGTTTTCTCCAACCTTTTAACAAACTCCGACCATAGTAAACTTTCATTTTTATAAACTGTAGTTTTTCTATTTTTACATGTACTTATATTAATTCTTTTGTCTAAACTCATTTTATCCCCCAATTAACCCTTTTTATAATATTCACATTCAAAAGCATCTGCCTTTAAATACAACCCAATTGCCCAGGAAATACTTTCTTCCATGATATTTTTCACTTTGTCGACACTAGCATTTTCAGTTTCTACAACAACTTCATCGTGTATATGCATAACTATGTCTAGATTGTTTTTTTCTAAATTCATCATAGAATATGCTAAACAATCTCTCGCAATTGCTTGTACTATATTTTCTACTAGCTTTCCTCCATAAGTATCTATTCTTTCCCATTTTTTAATACTTTGATTAACTCCTTCATAACTTAGTTTCTTGCCATAGTTATCTATTCTTACAATAGGTCTAATATAAGATATTGAGCGACCACTAGGAAGTTTTATAAATAGTATCCCTTTTTCATATATGAATTTTATCTTCCCAAGATCCACATAAGTTTTGTTTTCTACTGCATATATAGCACTTTTCTCAACTACCTTCCAAAGTCTAACTATATTTTTATTATTGTTCCTCCACCCTATGACAAGTTCCTTTAAGTCATCATCACTTAACCCCATTTTATCTGCTCCCATAGCTTTTAATGCACCTATACCTCCTTGGTATCCTAGTGCTAGTTCTGCTATTTTTCCTTTTTGTCTATAGATACTGTCTTTTGTTATTTCCTCAATAGGTATGTTAAACATAATAGCAGCACTTGCTTCATATATCTTGCCATGACTTTTAAATACTTCATTACGCCAAGTTTCACCGCTTAGCCATGCTATAACCCTTGCTTCTATTGCACTAAAATCCGATATTATAAACTTGTGATTGCTTTTAGGAATAAATATAGTTGTAATAAGCTGTGGTAAAACTTCACTTACTTTTCCAAATTTCTTTTCTATCGTAGCTATATTATTTTCTTCATATTTAACAAGATTTCTTAGTTCATGTAAGTTCTCAATCCTATTTTGTGGTAAGTTATGAACTTGTACCAACCTCCCTGCCCACCTACCAGTTCTATTTGCTCCATAAAATTGAAACAACCCTCTTATCCTATTATCAAAACACTTACTATTATCTATGGCATCTAGTTTTTTTAAAGAAGTTTTACATATTTGCTTTCTTATTCTAAGCAATTCTTTTATATCTTCATGCACATCACTTTCTAGTATTTTTTCTACATTTGTAGCATTTAAAGATTCTATAGTAAAGTTATATTTCTCTTTTAAATATTCTTTTACAGCTTTAACACTTTTAGGATTGGATATATTACTTATCCCATTTAATTTATGTTTAAGTATTTTATTATTTTCATCATTTATAATTAGACATTTCTTTGAAAGTTCATTATCTACTAGTACTCCTCTATCATTTATATTTTGATCTACTTCCCATAACTTTTGCTCTATTTGAGGAAGTTGATAGTTTTGTAGTTTTTTACGAATCTCTTTTTCTACCTCTACATCTTTTTTACAATAGTTTTTAAAATCTTCCCATAGTTTATCTTTTCTTTCATTTATATACTTATTGGTTGAAAATATCTTTATTAACTTTTTACCCTCACTCATTTTTTGATTTTCTAAATTTAATATCTTTGCAACTTTGTCTAAACTTTGAGGAAGTCCTATGTACATAGCATTTACCATAGTGCATCTAAAGTTTGATGGTGGTATTAGCTTTTTAAAGTATTTGCTTAAACATATCCTTTCAAAGTTTGCATTAAAAGCTGATTTTATTATGTTTTCATCGTATAAGTCTTTTTCTATACTCTTAGGTATTTTCTCACCATGTTTTAAGTCTATTATTTTTACTTCTTCATCATCATAAGCATAGGCAAATAATGTTATTTCAAAGCTTTCATGTTCTACATAAGAATAGACCGAGCTTTTAGCCAGGTCTTTTTCGCAGTAGGTTTCTATGTCTATTGATAGAATTTTCATATTAAAAACTCCTCTTCATAAGGAGTACTAAAGTCGTCTGTTGCACTACTTCTTCCCAGTAATTCACCATCAGATAGTTTTTGTAGATTTTCTAGTGAGCATCCTATTCCTATTTTTCCTTCTTGGTTGTATGGGTAAAAAGTTATTGAGCATCTAGCGTAACATCCTGAGTATATTTGTGTTTCGTCATTGATTTCATTTAGGTTTGTGTCTACTATTCCTGGTTTGTATTTTGAATTTGCATTTATGAAGTAGCTATTGTTGTAATGTTTTTCTGTTGGTTTTTCTTTGTCTCCATCTTTTACACATATCACTGTGTCTTGTATGTTATGTTCTTTATAATTTTCTCTTATATGTTCTGTTGCTACTTCTAGTGCTTTTAGTATTTGATTTACTGTTTTGATATCTGTTTTAGGTATGATTAATGTTGATGAGTATTTTGGATCACTTTCTAAATCTATTGCTTTTGGCTTAAATACATGGACATAATTTAATCTTAGTTTCCCTGTTATAACCTTTGTTTTTCCCATTTTTTATTCCCCTTTGTTTGTTATACTTTCTATTTCTTTTACTAGATTTTGATAGGCATTTTCTGGTGCTTGTTCAATACTGCCCCCACAGTGTTTTTGTACAAGCTCTTGTGCTAGTTTTATATTTCCTTGTTGTGCTAATTTTTTCACTGCATTTCTTGCATCATTTATACTAGTTGCTTTTTTAACTTCTACATTTTGTTTTCCTAGTAATTTAGATATTACCTCTAATATGTCTTCGTGCTTGTCTCTGTTGCTGTCAAAGTTCAAGCTTATTTGCATTTTTTTATCCCCCTTAGTTTATATCTATTTCATTTATAGTATTAAATATATCACCTATTGTTAGTATCTTAGGATTCTTTGTTTTTCCTGTTAATATCCTGGTTACTGTAGATTGTTCTATTTGGCTTTCTCTAGCTAATTTTGCATCGCTCCACCTTGCTTTATTCAGTATTTTCACTATTTCTCTTCTTAGTTCATCCAGTGTATTAAAGTGGATTGTTATCCCGTTTTTAAATTTTAATGACATCTCTATCTCCTATAATACCCCCATCGGCTTACCAATTTAATTTATTTAGTTTGTTTTCTAAACTTATTTAAATAGTAACATGTTTGTATGTGTTTGTGTATAGTTCAAGTTCAATCTATGCATGCGTGCAAGTTTTTATTTATTTTCAAATTTTTAGATAATTAATGCATATTATAAAAGTGTATTTGAGTAGCTCTATTTCATAATTTATTTATAGTTTTTGAACAAAATTATCTAAATATTCGTTAAGTATAGTTTCCATAATCGCAAAAAAAGTATTATTTAATATATTAAATAATACTTTTTTGATTATTATTTTTGTATATAAGTTGTTTTCTCTGGTACTTCTGGAGTTACTGATGGATCTGATGTTTCCGGACTTACCGATGGATCTGTCGGTAGTATTGCTTCTGGAGTTTCTGGAGTTACAGGTGGTTGTGTTGGTGGTATTGGTTCTGGTGTTTCTGGTTCTACTGGTGGTTGTGTCGGTGGTATTGGCTCTGGTGTTTCCGGTTCTATTGGTGGTGTCGGTGGTATTGGCTCTGGTGTTTCCGGTTCTATTGGTGGTGGTGTCGGTGGTATTGGTTTTGGTGTTTCTGGTTTCACTTGTGGTGTTGGTCGTTTTATTGGTTTTGTATTTGATACTTCCGGTCTTGATGATTGACTTGACGACTTTTCTTTTTCTAATTTAACTTCTTCTTTTACTTCTTCAGTTTCATTAATTTCTTCATTTACCTCATTTTCATCAACCTTTTTAACTTCTTCTATAGTACCTTTAACATGATTTACAGGTGCTTTAGACCTCAATCTACTATAATCTTCTTTAGCAAGAACTAAAGGCCCTTGTGATAAAGTAAATCCAGATACTACAACTGTAGTTATTATGGTTGAAGCTACTACAATCTTAGTTTCATTTTTCATTGGTTTACTCCTTACTATATATTATTTATAGTAGTTATTCAATTTGTTTTCATATTTTTCCTTTAATTAAATTCTTTCATATTTTTTCTATTTATAATCATATTTTCTATGAATATGTATAGATTTATTTAATTATAAAATTCTATACATATTAATAGTTATATTTCTTGTATTTTTCTTGCTAAAAATTCTTATTTACTGTTATAAATAGTAGTTTTTTTCTTAATTATTATCTTGTTTATTATATATACTAATATTAACCCTATTAGTGCTCCACTAGAATCTATTAATACATCTCTTATTTCTCCACTTCTACCTTGAATAAATAATTGATGTACTTCATCTGTGCATGCATATAATGCTGTTAATATAAATGATATTATATATGCTTTTACATTGTATTTATTATGTATAGCTAGATATATAAGTATTGATAGTATAAAGTATAAAAACATATGCGCACTTTTTCTCACTACAAATACTGCTATATCCAGTTTCATAAAATCTGCTAGAACCCCTCCTATTATTGGAAGGTTGCTTAGCATCTCCATAAACCCACCTGATTGTGCATCTGATGCTGTTGCTGGTTGATGCGACATATAGAATATAAATATCATCCATAGTATTGTTAAAACTAAATATTTTTTCTTCATAGCTACTCCTCTTTCTATTTTTCACTTTGTCTAATTATACTCTATACTTATAACAATAAAAATACCTAAGTCTCTCTAATGTAGAACTTAGGTATTTTTATAATTTTCTTAAGATATTTCTAGTATTTATTCTTCAGTTAAATCTGCTTTAGTTACTACCTTTACCTGCTTATCTTCTTTGTTATCTTGAACTTTCGCTTTTAAGAATTCCATAAATTCATCTTTTAGTTCATCTCTCTTTAAAGCAAAATCAACTGTTGCTTTTAAAAATCCTAACTTATCTCCTACATCATATCTTTTTCCTTCAAAGTTATATGCATATATTGCTTCATGCTCTACTAAAGTTCTAAGAGCATCTGTTAATTGTATCTCTCCACCTTTTCCTGGAGCTTGATTTGCAAGTATATCAAATATAGTTGGTGTTATTATATATCTTCCAAGTATTGCTATATTTGATGGAGCTTCCTCTACCTTTGGTTTTTCTACCATATCTTTTACTTTATATACTCTATCTTCTATATGTTTTACATCTAATATTCCATATTTATCAGTATCTTCTTTTGCTACTTCTTGTACTCCTAATATAGAAGTTCTATATTCATCATATGCCCCTATAAGTTGCTTTAAACAAGGATTTTTCGTATCTACTATGTCATCTCCTAAAAGTACTGCAAAAGGCTCGTCCCCTACGAAACTTTTAGCACAATATATTGCATGTCCTAGTCCTTTTGGTTCCTTTTGACGAATAAAATATATATCTACCATATTAGATATATCTTGTACAATCTTTAACATTTCCATTTTACCTTTTTGCTCTAATTCCATTTCTAACTCTACGCTTCTATCGAAATGGTCTTCTATAGATTTTTTACTTCTTCCTGTTACTATTAGTATTTCTTCTATTCCTGATGCAACAGCTTCTTCTATTATGTATTGTAATGTTGGTTTATCTACTATTGGAAGCATTTCCTTTGGTTGAGCTTTAGTTGCTGGTAAAAATCTTGTACCAAGCCCAGCCGCTGGTATAATTGCTTTTCTTATTCTTTGTTTCATTTTTAATCCTCCGTATATAAAGTATCAAACTTTGATTTTATATTAGTCTTATCTTTTATATTACTATAATTTAATAAAATTATAAACTTAATATAATAAATATGTATATTTAACAGTTTTAATTTATCATTGATTATATACTTTGTTATTAATTAAGGATTAAACATTGTATAATATGTTTATACTTTAATTCGAAGTATATTTTAGGAGGTTTGTTTTGATAATAGAATTTAATTTAGTTGTACTAATAGCTTTTGTAGCTATTTATGCTTTTTTTAGAGGCTTATGTCTATTTATTGAGAATAAGGATATAAAGTTTAAAAATGAAATTATTAACTTTGGATTATATATGTCTGTAGTTGCAGTATTTGCAGCTACATTATTTCCGATAAGATTAGGTTTAGAGTTTGAAGGTTTTGAAGTATATAACCTTATCCCATTTAAGGTACCTATAATGCTTTATAATAAGTATGGTTTAGGGTATTTTCTGTATCAAATATTAGGTAATATATTGTTATTTGTTCCTTTTGGATTTTTTGTTTATAATAAGACTGGTTTTAATATGAAAAGAGCTATATTAGCTTGTTTGTCATTGACATTGTTTGTAGAGATTACCCAAGGGTTTATTCCTTATAGATTTTGTGAAATAGATGATATATGGTTAAATACGTTAGGGGGAACTATTGGAGCTTATTTTTATTATGTATGTTTAAAGATTAAAAATAAATATGATTTGCTAATACAAAAAAGTTCGTAGGTTATAATTTTACGAACTTTTTTACTTTAATAATTGTTACTTAATTAAATGCTGAATTAATATCACTAAATCCAACATCAATTAACATCTTGCTAAATTCAGTTTTATCTATTAATCTAACTTCTTCTTCTTTAGCTTTTTTAATAGCTAAAGAAGAAAAACTATCTCCAGATGTAATCACCCAAGATATGTATGTATACTCATCATTCATACTTTCTTTTTGCATCTTATACTCTTTAATTTGATTTATTGCCCAATCAGAAGTACATCCTAAATGATGTTTAACTTGTACATATATTATAACTTTTATAGGTTCAAAGGTAGCAATAACGTCTGCATCTGCTCCATTTTCTTTATTAGCTTCATTTTTAGCAGGAATGTATACATCACTAGCACCTATTTTATTAAAATACCATTTAACTAATTGTTCAAACTTATCAGGTGTTAAGTTTTCTCTGATATTATTCTCTACCTTCCCCAAAATACTATCTAATAAAGTTGAATAGAATGTTGATAGGTCATTATTTTCCCACTGATTTATCTTATTTTCTATAATATCTTTTAAATCTGTTATATCTGCATTAGTATTTCGTATTTTCATCCTTGATATCAAGGCTCTTTCAAAGATATCCTTACGAGGAATATTTGTTGCTATAGGTGTAACCTTCCATACAAATCCAATGTCTATAGGTGTGTTATTTTCATATAACTTTCCATCTTCATTTATTTTAAAACCTTTTTCTATAAATTTATTATCTAGCAAATCTTTGTTTATTATATTTGGACTTCCTTCTAGTTTATATATAGAAAATGCTCCCCACAGAGGAACTAATACCAAATCCCATTCTTTAAATTCATTTATAAATCTCCATAAGCTATGTCTACTTCTTTTTAAATCATTCCATTTTTCTATAATTTGATTGTTAAAAAACTCTATATCTCCAGCTATAGTTTTTTCTAAAAAGTCTTTATTTGAAAAATCGGAAAATCCTATTGATAAATAATTATTCTCCAATAAATCATATGCTATATTCCCACAATGAGATATTCTATGTAACCATACTTTCATACTTATTTCCCCCTTTTTCAATATTTTGTTAAAGTTTTTAACCCTTTATATTAATTATACAACTAAAATAAGTTTAGCCGCCAATTTTGACAACTAAACTTATTTTAACTGTTAAACCTTACTTAACTTTCTTTTTAACATATTAATTACTACGTTTACCTCTTCAACTTTTAGTAATACTATTAAAATTCCATAGGTTAAAGCTCCTATTCCAACGGCTAATACTAATGTTATAGCTTCTTTTATAAATCCTATACCGATCATATTAGCTATAAAGTCATATGCTATTATAGTAATTCCCCCCATTACAAAAGCTGCTATTAAAGATTTCATTCCTGTTTTTAGTATTTTATCTTGTCCAAAATATCCGATCTTTTTCTTTAGACTTATAAATAATAGAATTATACATATAAGGGCTGATAAGCTAGTTGCTAAAGCAAGTCCTGCATAGCCTAAAAACTTTATAAATATAAGATTTAATACTATATTCATCCCCATAGCTAATGCTCCATTTACCATAGGTGTTTTAGTATCTTTTAATGAATAAAATACTTTACTTAGTATATCTCTAAGTCCAAATCCTATCATTCCAATAGAATAACATGCTAAAGCTATAGCTGTCATATTAGTTGCCTCTGAGTTAAAAGCACCTCTTTCAAATACAATTCTAACTACTGGCTCAGCAAGTACTATTGCTCCTACTGAGATAGGCATTATTAAAATCATAACTGTATTTACACTTTGTGCTACCGATTCTGCAAATTTATCTTTATTATCATTAGTAGATAATTTTGATAAAGTAGGATATATTACCGATGCAATAGTTGATATAAATAACCCTAATACAAATCCATTTAATCTGTTTGCACTATTTAATACAGTTATAACCCCATCCCCTAACGTAGATGCCAAACTTCTATCTACAATTGCATTTATTTGATTAACTCCAACTCCTATAAAAACAGGAACTATTAACCATATCATTTTCTTTATATATTCATCTTTTAAATTTATATATAGCTTATACCTATATCCTTTTTTTATTGCAAATGGTAGTTGAAACAAAAATTGACTTGCTATCCCAATTAATGTTCCAATAGCCATAATTTCTACGTTACCTTTACTACTAAAAAAAATACCTATTATAATAAATATATTAAAAGGAAATCCTATCATTCCAGGTATTGCAAAATCTCCATTAATCTGTAACCATGATGTCATTATATTGCTAAGTCCTATAAATATGACTCCAAATATCATTATCCTAGTAAAATTAGTTGCCAATTGTAATTTCTCTCCTATAAAATCCATAGCAAATATTTTAACTAATGGTCCTGCAAATATAAATCCAACTATTGCTAATATTCCACTTATCAATATAACTATATTAAATACATTGTTAGCAAAATCAATAGACTTATTCATTCCTTTACTTTTGTCAATTTCATAAAATAATGGAATGAATGTTGTCGCAAGTGCAGTCCCTACTGATGCAAATAAAATCGTGGGTATGCTTACAGATGTTATGTATGCATCTGCTATGCTACTTGCTCCATATACATATGTTAAAGCAAGTTCTCTTCCAAATCCTAGAACTTTAGATATCATAGTAACTATCATAAGTCCTATAGTTGCTTTAGCTACCTTACTCATTAAACCCCCCCTATATAATATTAAAGGAATACTAGTTATTGAGCATTCCTTAAATATTATCCTTAAAATAGTTTGTTTCTGTAATCTATAGTGTATCTTCTAATATATCCGCTCTTTTTTTTGATGCAAATCCATCTCCATATGGATTCGATGCTTTGCTCATTTTATCATACTCATCTTTATTATTTAGTAATAACTTAAAACTCTCATATATTACCTCTTCGTTAGTTCCAACCAACTTAAGTGTTCCAGCTTTAACTCCTTCCGTCCTTTCTGTAGTATCTCTCATAACTAACACCGGTTTTCCTAATTAGGGTGCTTCTTCTTGTATACCTCCACTATCAGTAAGTATAATGTATGCTTTATCTAGGAAATTTTAGAAATCTAGAGCTTCTAATGGTTCTATTATCCGAATACGTTCATTATTTCCTAGTATTTCATTAGCAGTTTTCCTTACTATCTGATTCATATGTATAGGATATATAACCTTTATATCTTCATTTTCATCAACTATTCGCTTTATAACCCTAAACATATGCTTTAGAGGTTCTCCTAAATTTGCTCTTCTATGTGTCGTAAGCATTATAAGTTTACTATTTTCTACCCAATCTAGTATTAGTCATCTCTTATAGTCGTTTTTAAAGCATCTATGTCAGTATTTTCAGTTATATATATCTGACTCTTTCTTACATTCATTTAATAAATTTTACTTAGATACTTCTGTTGGAGCAAAATGATACTTAGCTTCTACATGACCTACAGGTATTTGTAAATAGAATGCAGCAAGTGCTGTAACAAATGTAGTAGATGTATCTCCATGTACTAATACTGCATTTGGATTAACTTCTTCTAATACTTCTTTCATCTTACCTAATATATTTTGTGTACCATCAAATAAAGTTTGTTTATCTTTCATTACACTTAGATCATAATCAGGTCTAACATCAAAAGCTTGTAATACTTAATCTAACATCTGTCTATGTTGACCTGTAACACAAACTGTTATTTCTAAATCTTTTCTATTTCTAAGTTCCTTAACTAGAGGACACATTTTTATAGATTCCGGTCTAGTTTCAAATACAACCATTATTTTTTCATTTTAATTTCCCTATGTTATATTTAATACTTCATAAAAAATATAGATTTATAGATTTGCATCTATATTTTTTTAAATTTCCTGGTTATAATACCTAACATTATCCAAAATTTAATCTCAATTAAGTAAGATCCACTTACAAGTAGATGTATAAATCCTACACTTATCCAAAATATAACTACATTATAATCATTTCCATTAGATACAATTAAGCTCCTAATAATAATTATTATCAAACTTATTATTATTATTAAACCTATTATAGATCCATAGTTACATAGTATTTCTATAAAAATATTATGCGCATATCCACTTTCTATTTTTCTATCTGCACCTATCCCTAATCCTAATATAGGTTTTTCGTATAATTCTCTAAGAAGTTCGTTATATATACTATCTCTACCACTTAGATATATATCTTCTCTCAATATTAATTCTATTGTTCTACTCTGTATCCCTAATTTGTAAAATGCATCTCTTATAAAAATAATTATATTTTTATAAGAGATGATACATGGAATGATACTTAATATCACTATAGTAACAAATGTAATTTCTTTAAATGTATATTTTTTTCTTATTTTAATTAATTTTAATACTATAAAAGATATTATGCACATTAAAGCTCCTCTTGACCCTAATGATATTATAGAAACAAGAGAGATTATAAAGCATATAAAATCTGAAAATTTACGATTTTCAATTGTATTACTTATATATATTATAGCTGGAAATAACATATAGTATGATAGAGACATACTATATGGACCTATGAAAACATTACCTGTAAATACCATAATACTTATAATAGTTCCCATTATACATATAATATTAGAAGATATACGTATATATCGTTCAAATATTTTAATATCCTTTATACTAGAAATATATATGTATGATGGTATACACATGAAAAACATAGGAAACAAAATTTCTTTTATATACTCAATATTTTCACTAAATAATAGCATATTGACTAATATTATGAAAATTGAAATAAAATATAATATTATAAATTTTAACTTACTCTTTTTTAAAACAGAGGGTAATGCATAACAAAATGCTAATGCTACTAGCATTTTTGATGTTAATTGGACTATACTTCCCTTACTACTATCAAGTAAATTAAATACGATAAGTACAAAATACTGTCCCATTAATGTTATAAATATCGAAGAAATAGCTATTGATATTCGTTTATCCATATTTATATTTTCTAATTTATTTTGTGTATTCATATTAATCCTCTTCTATCAAAGTATAAATATATAAAATATACATCATATGAATTATACCCTAAGCATTATCCTATTAAAATTATTAGCGTATATATAAAATACATATCATTTTATTAAGACAAGCTACTATAAGCTTTTTTTAAATTTTCATTCACTACATTGTATTTCCATTTATTATAAAATTTTTCACCATCAATATAGCTTTTATTTTTTAATATTTCAATAGCTTCTTTTAGTTCCTTCATATTTGAATCTTCTACAACTATACCTAAATTTTCGCTTTTTATTATATTTCCTAACTTTGTACCTCTTGCTGCAATTATAGGAATATTACAAATTGCAGCTTCATATAAGCGATTTGGTAATGCTATATTAACATTACTAACATTTGTATCATATACAGAATAAATACAGTCTACCTTTCCATATAACTTTGCAATTTCCTCCGAATAGTTGTATGCTCCATATATCTCTACATTGCTCATATTTTGAGAATAATCTTTTATTTCATCTAGATCCACACCATTTCCTGCTATAAAAACATTTATATTACAATCATTTGCTACATCTATCATCATTTTAATTTGCTCTTTATACCTAACTTTACCTATAAATCCTATAGTAAATTTACCATCATTTTTTTTCTTATATTCTTTAAATACTTCTTCTTGTGGTGTGTTAGGTAAAAATATAACATCTTCTTTTTTTATCCAGTTTTTATAATAAACACTCCAAAATGATTCAGAAGTAACTATTAATTTATCAATAACTTTACATCCTATTTTTTCAATAATCTTTAATACATTTCTCAATATTATTTTTAAAGGATTTTTACTGGCATTTAATGCAAATCCATGTAAATCACTTACTTCATATATAACTTTAGGTTTATTTTTTTTTATTATGCAATATATCCATACTAAAAAAAGCATATCTGTTTTAGTTACATGTATGCAACTAGGATTTTCTTTTTTTAGTATACTGAACGCTTCTTTACAAAACTTTAATGTAGCTCCTACTCTTTTTAAAGGTTTGCCTTCATTTGACTTTTGATATATCTCATACTTTTTTACATCTTGAGGTAACTTCATATTTTCCATTACTTCTGTACCTCTATTCCAATATATTACACTCGTTTCATCTATTTCATATGCTGTATTTATTCTTTTAATCATTCTTGGAATGGGTACATATGGCACTAAAAAAACTATACTCAAATTATTCCCTCCTTATTAGTTCTCCCAAAAACTAGTATATTCTTGTACTTTAATATTTTGCTTGATAACTTTAGCTGGTATATCATTTGATACGCTACTATTATCTCCTATAATAATATTACCTAATACTCTCGCTCCAGGTTCCATTTTATATTTGCTACCAATCGTAACACTTTGTCCTATTAAAATATTTTTTCCTATTTTTGTCTTGCTGTGAATAACCACACCAATACAACCATATGCACATTTGCTTCCATTTCCTATTTCAGATGTATACGGTATAATACTATTAAATATAAGAAATTTGATATTTTTTACGATTTTAGCCAATATACTCAACTTATTTTTGTATAACTTACTAGGTAACCTATATAAATCTATTGTATTTACCATTGTTTAACTCCTTATACTTTAATATATGTTGTACTAGCTATCTTAATATTTAACCATGTATATATCTATTACAACATATAATTTAATTATTCCATAAGACTTACCTAATACTAAAGTCTATATGCATCTTTTATATTAGATATATTCTTAGTATCTAATATTAGTTTACCTTTTATTAACTCTATATTTTCTTTTATATGAGTATGTCCTACTAATATAACTACTACCTCTATTTCATTTAAAAAATCTTCAAAATTAATAAATTGATGTTCTACAATTCTTTCTTTTACAAAAGGATCATATACCTTAACTCCAAATGCCAAATGTTCATCCATTTTTTCTAAAAGTTGTAATGTAGGACTTTCTCTTACATCATCTACATCTTCTTTATATGTTAATCCATAAAGACCTATTTTGCCTATATCCTTAATATTATGTTCTCTCATAATATCCCTAATTCTAGATAGGACATGGTTTGGCATTGAATCATTTATTTTTCTAGCTGTTAATATTATATTAGTTAAATCCGGATAATCTCCTACTAAAAACCATGGGTCTACCGATATACAGTGTCCACCTACGCCAGGTCCTGGCTGCAGTATATTTACTCTTGGATGTTTATTTGCAATTTTTATTATTTCATATACATCCATACCGTCAGTTCTACATATTTTAGCTAGTTCATTAGCAAATGCTATATTTATATCTCTATAAGTATTTTCAACTACCTTAGACATTTCAGCAGATCTTATATCTGTTACTACTATCTCTCCAGAGCAGAAACTTTCGTATAATTCCTTAACTTTTTCACCTATTTCTTTATCGTCTACACCTATCGTTCTTGAGTTGTTTTCAAGTTCATAAATCATATTTCCAGGAATTATTCGTTCTGGTGCATGTACTATATGAACATCTTTTCCTATTATAAAACCTCTTTTATTTATTTCCGGCCTTACAAATCTATCTATTGTTCCTGGAGATATAGTAGATTCTATAACAATTATTGATCCTTTTTCACATACATCAAGCACACTATTTAAAGATGATATTACATACTTAGGATCTATTTTCTTACTTTCACTTACATATGGTGTTGGTACTGCAAGTATATAAATGTCAGACCTAACATACTCAGTTTTAAACTCTATATTGTTATTTAATGCTTCATTAAATAATTTATTTAAACCAGCTTCTTCAAAAGTTAATTTACCAGCATTCAAATTTTCTACTAATTCTTTGTTGTAATCCGTTCCAACAACTTCAACTCCACTCTTTGCAAACATTAATGCTGTTGGTAATCCAATGTATCCTAACCCTACTATATTTATCATTTGCTTATCCCCCTTAACTAGTTTTTAAATTTTATATTTAGTTCAAGATCACACTTGCCTTCAAGTATAGAACATTTAATATTAACACAATTGACTTCTTCCTTTTTCAAATAATACAAACTTCTATATTCTTTCTTTAAAGTAATTTCACCTTTGCTTATTTTCATAGAACATATTTCACATTTATTCTCTAGTATTTTTATCTCTTGCTCGTTTATATCAACATCAAAGGGTGTATGAAAATAAAAATTACATTGTTTTTCATTTGATTCTATACTATCAACAATAGTAAATTTATTTTTAGTACATTCAATTTGCCTAGTATGTTTATATCCATTTTTAGATATCATTGTGCCTTTAAACATGCTTTCATTAAAGCTAATATTTTCAGATTTTGTCCAATTATAAATTAGAAATGGTCCATGTTTACCCATTTGTTCTTTATCTTCAATTTGTACTGTGTTATGAGCAGCTGTTAGAGATAATCTCTTACCTATTTCTGTTGCGTATGAATATGTTCCACTATCACAAAAGATATTTTTGCCTTTATACCACAAATCTATATGAAGTCCATCCATTTGTGCCGGTCTAGTTTTATAATCTACTAAACTAGTCATTATAAAACTATTTTCATTTCTTAAAGTATAAATCCCAGCTTTATGAAATGCTTTTGATTCTCTTTTTATATTAGTTAATTCATAATTTAAAATATCTTTTTTACCAAACCATAATAACTCTTCATCATATTTGCCTTTATTATATAAACGCTTATTGTTAATTAAAGTATAAATAGTATTTATTACTGGTGTAAAATCTCTATATCCACATACTGTCACAGGAAATATTAAAGCTCCATCATTTGATCCATAATTAGGAACATCTCCACTCTCATCTTGTACCTGATACATTAAATATGTACTATCTGATATTCTTTTCTTACTTTTATCAGATATATGAATTCCTATCGTTTCACTTATTTTTAATATACACTCTATAATTTGTAACGAAAATCTTTGATAGTTAAATGAAAACTGAACATATCCACCATCTATCATAAACTGTTTATCTATTTCATCGTCTAAAAGATTGTATGCTTTTTCTAAAGACTTATAATCCTCACAACACCAAGCACCTATTATTAATCCACAAAGTTCAGAAAAAGTATGGTTGTTTTTTATACATTTATGTGCATAAAAAAAATTAGATACTATCTTTTTATATCCACCTTCTATTATCTTTTTTATGTTAAACTTATCTTTATTTGTAATTAAATCATACTTTTTAAATATCGAATATGCCATTAAAATATTTATCATTCTAAGTGCTGATTCTTGTCCACATTTATAATTACTTCCATATGAATAGTCATTATTACTTAACCATGACTGTATTTGTTCTGAAAAAGCTTCATAGTATTTTGTGTTTTCTGTTATAAGAAACGCTCTGGTCATATGATAAAGATGTGTAAATCTAGATATTTCCCATATAACCTTTATGTCTCCTCTTTCAGAGTCAAAGTCAGGTATCTTATACCATTTTATATTTTTGTCAACTACTTTTTCTGTTAATGGATTATAGTGCCAATCTATAGGTTTTCCATAGTTTAGTTCTATAGATGAAAATCCATTTATACTACCATTTATTGCTCTATCTGCCTGTTTTATTATTTCTTCTTGATCCTTTAGATTAAGATTCTTTAGAAATTGTTGAATCTCAGTCGTATTAGTATCAAATATATCAATTTTTTTAATATTTACATCTTTTTCAAATATATTTTCTATTTTAGGTATTATTTTCATAGATTTTATTTTTGTTGAATATAATGACCTATTAACAACCCATGGTAATCCATACTCAGTTATAATGCTTTTAATCATTTGATACCACACTTTCCTTATTTAATTCTGATTTATCTACAGTGTAAATTACATTTATTAATTTTTCTGTTAATACATCAAAATCAAAATTTTTCGCACCTTCTCTAGCATTTTTTGACATACTATCATATTCTATCTGATCCATATTTTTTATTTTTAATATAGATTTTGCTAGTTCCTCAGGTGTACTTTCTTCTATAGAAATCCCACAGTTATACTTTTCTAAAATACAATATCCCATTTTTATAGTTGATATAATAGGCTTTTTAGATGCCATATATTCAAAAAGTTTATTTGAGCTATTTCCTCTAGACCAATTATATTGTGTTTGTGAGTAATTTAATATATTAACCGATGACTTGCTAAGGATATAAGGTATATTAGTTTTATTTACATATCCTTTTAGTTTTACATTACTTATATTTTCATCTTTGATACGCTTTTCTATCATATATTTTTGATTTCCATCTCCATATATTAAAAACTGTATATCAGTTTTATCTTTTAATATTTTAGCGGTATCTAATAAATTTCCTACATTATTAACCGGTCTAATAGCACCAGCATATATTATATTAAACTTTCCTGAATCTAAATCTTCATCATGTATAATATTTTCTATCGACTTTTTAATAAAATCTTCTAAATCTATACCATTATTAATATAATGGCATTTATTTAAATCTATATCTCCACCTTGATCTAAGTCCCATTTTTTCTCTTTTATATAATCTGTATCTCCCTCTTTTGTAAATATAAGTGCATCTGCTTTTTTGTATATCCAATGTTCTCCTGCAACTAATAATTTACCTAAAATACTATTTTCTCTAGATTTCTTAAATGCAAATATTGCCTCTGGCCATAGATCTCTTATTTCACATATACATGGAACTTTTAATTTTCTTGCTACTTGTATTCCTGCTACCATTGTTAATGGATGAACACTAGATGCAATTATTACATCTGGTTTTTTATTAATCTTTGCATATTTTTTACCTATATATAATATATTTTTATAAAATAAAACCATGTTCTTAACTCTATCTATACCATTTCCTAATGCTGGTGTTGTTTTAACAAATACAAAAGGTATATTGTTTAGTATATTTATTGTATATTTTTTTCCTTTTGTATCTATACATTCTTCTTTATTATGAAATGTATTTGCACAAAATATAGTAGTTTCATATCCTTTTTTTATTAAATTTTCTGCAAACCAATAGTGTCTTCCACCTTCATTTTTATACATATCTGAAGCATAATGATTCCATAACCATATGTTTTTACTCAACTTAATCAACCTCCTTATTTAAAAATTTTAATGTACAGTTAATATAATCATTAAAATAGAGACTTGATTATTTTTGTAATATTTTTCATACCTTTTTCGGCCATTTTTGTATCAAATGTTAAACATACACCTCTATTAAATAAATCTTCTGATACACTTTTCTCTTCCAATGAACTAAACACCTTAACTTATTTTTCTATCTATATTTATATTGTGTATGTTAAATCTCTCTAATTTTAATTTTTTTATCCATATCTTCACCAACTACTCAACTTATACTTTGCTTAAAATATATTTAAATTTTTCGTTTATTATATCTATAATTTTTTCGATATCTTCTTCTTCCATCTTACTGTCAGATGGTAAGCATATCCCTCTATTAAATAAATCTTCTGATACACTTCCTTCTTCTAATGAAGCAAAAAACTTATATTCCTTAAAAAATGGTTGCATGTGCATTGGTTTCCATACTGGTCTACTCTCTATGTTTTCTTTTTCCAAAGCCAACATTATATCTATAGGCTTAATTTTAGATTCTTTCTTTATAGTAGCTGCTGATAGCCAATAGTTTGCTTCTCCAAAATCACATATGTTCATCATCTCTATATCTTCAATATCCCTAAAACCTTTTTTGTAAGCTTCATATATTTCTTTTTTCTTAGCTATACGCGAATTTAAAACTTTTATTTGACCTCGTCCAATTCCAGCAACAACATTACTCATTCTATAGTTAAAACCTAACTCTTTATGTTCATAGTGCCTTTCTGACTCTCTTGATTGAGTTGCTAAAAATAATGCTTTTTTTGTATATTCTTCATTGTCTGAAATCATCATTCCACCACCAGAAGTAGTAATTATCTTATTTCCATTGAAGGAATAAATACCTATCTCTCCAATAGTTCCAGTTTGTTTCCCTTTATATGTAGCCCCCAAAGACTCTGCTGCATCTTCTATAATTGGTACATTGTACTTATCACATATAGCTTTTAATTTATCATAATCAGCACTTTGTCCATATAAATTAACTATTATAACAGCCTTTGGTATCTTGTTATTTTCAACCGCATCATTAAAAGCCTTTTGTAAAGCTATAGGACACATGTTCCAAGATTCATACTCTGAATCTATAAATACAGGTTCTGCTCCTTGATATATTATTGGATTAGCAGTAGCTGAAAAAGTTAACGTTGAGCAAAATACAACATCTCCTTGTCCAACTCCTAGACATTTAAGTGCTAAGTGTATTGCACTTGTTCCACTAACTAAAGCTGTCCCAGATTTTACTCCAGTGTATTCACATATTTCTTTTTCAAAATTATTAACATTTGGTCCAAGTGGTGCAACCCAATTTGTATCAAATGCTTCATTTATATAATTTATCTCTTCTCCACCCATATGAGGTGAAGCAAGGTATATTCTTTTATTCATTTTATTTCCCCCTATTTTATAATTCTTGCAGGACTTCCAACAGCCACCACATCCGTACATATGTCTTTTATTACTGTTGATCCTGCTCCTATAGTAGTTTTAGCTCCTATTTTTTTATATTGTATAATTGTAGCGTTAGCTCCTATATGAACTTTCTCTCCTACTTCAACGCCTCCACAAAGTGTTGCTCCTGGTGATATGTGAGCAAAATCCCCAATTTTACTATCGTGTTCTATAATTGCCCCAGTATTTATAATCACATGACTTCCTATTTCGGAGTTTGAGTTTATTACTGCTCTAGGCATAATAACAGTTCCTTCATTTATATATACGTTTTTACTTATAGTTGCAGTCTGGTGTATTGCTGTAAAGTACTTTAGATTTTTATACTGTTCTGCTATTTTATTTCTAATGTTATTGCTTCCTATAGCTATCACATATTCAGTATTTTCTGTATTATACAAATTAGCATTTTCAACTTTATCTAACACCTTATATTTCATAAACTCTTTTCTATCAAGATTATCATCTAATAATCCTTTTATTTGAATTTCATATCCACTATCAATCATATTTTCTATAATATCTATAATTACCGCTGAATGCCCCCCAGCACCTATGATAACTATATTCTTCATATAATCACCTGCTAATTATTCCCATTAAATTTTTCCATTGTTACATGTCCGTCTTGGCTTATACCATCCCTTTTCAATACCTTAATTACAGTCATAAATAATATTTTAATATCCATAACTATATTGAAATTATCAACATAATCAATATCCATCTTAAACCTTTCATCCCAAGCCAATGTATTTCTTCCATTAACTTGTGCCCACCCAGTTACACCTGGTCTAACTTCATGTCTTCTAAACTGTTCTTTTGAGTATAGTTCCTTATACTCAACTAAAAGCGGTCTTGGTCCAACTAAACTCATATCACCCTTTAAAACATTTATCAGTTCTGGAAGTTCATCCAAACTAGTACTTCTAAGTAATCTTCCAAAAGAAGTTAATCTCTCCTCATCAGGAAGTTGCTCTCCCCACTTATCAGTAGCATCAAGCATAGTTCTAAACTTTATCATTTTAAAAATCTCCCCATCTTTCCCAACTCTATCTTGAGTAAAGAAAATAGGCGATCCTAACTTAACCCTTATTAAAACTGCTACAATCAATAAAACAGGAGAAAGTACTAAAAGTCCAACCGATGATGCTAATACATCAATACTTCTCTTTATAAACTTTTGCATTTTCTATCCCCCCAAATAACAAACTTTACTTAGCAAAAACCTTACTCTTATTAGCCTCTTCCGGTTTAATGTAAGTATCAACCAACTTTCTCATCGCAATGTCAATTAGATCTACAGCTTCATTTTCAACAATAGTATGTAATACCTCTAAATGTTTCTTACATCTATCAGCATCAAAATCAATTGGCTTACCAATAAAAATTTTCTCATGAATCGTATTACTTAATCCTTCCTCGCTCATAAGTAACTCCTCATAAAGCTTCTCTCCAGGTCTTAATCCAGTAAACTTAATCTGTATATCAATATTTGGCTCAAACCCACTAAGCCTAATCAAATTATTAGCAAGATCAACAATCTTAACCGGATCTCCCATATCAAGCACAAAAATCTCTCCACCCTTTGCCATAGCTCCTGCCTGAATAACAAGCTGCACAGCTTCCGGTATAGTCATAAAATACCTAATAATATCCGGATGGGTAATCGTTACTGGTCCACCTTCTTCAATTTGCTTCTTAAATAACGGAATAACACTACCATTACTTCCAAGCACATTTCCAAACCTAACAGCAACAAACTCCGTATCACTGCTTTCATTCATAGTTTGAATAATCATCTCGGCAGCTCTTTTAGTAGCTCCCATTATATTAGTTGGATTAACTGCTTTATCAGTAGATATAAGTACAAATCTCTTTGCTTTATACTTATCTGCCATTTGTGCAACATTTCTTGTTCCAAAAATATTGTTTTTTATAGCCTCACTAGGACTTTTCTCCATAAGTGGAACATGTTTATGTGCTGCTGCATGAAACACAACTTCTGGCTTATATTTATTAAAAATCTCATCCATACGCTTTTCTTCTCTAACAGAAGCAATAACAGTACTTAAATTAAGTTTATCTTTATACTTTCTTATTAGTTCTTGTTGAATTGCATATGCATTATTTTCATAATTATCCACTATTACAAGTTGTTTTGGATTAAAGTTTGCTACCTGTCTACATAACTCGCTTCCTATACTTCCTCCTCCACCAGTTACCAATACTACTTTACTTTCTATATATTCACTCATCTCAGCTAAATTAGTTTTTATAGGTTCTCTTCCTAATAAGTCTTCAATTTGAACATCTCTTATATTTTTTATATCAACTTTACCATCAATTATTTCAAATACTCCTGGTATAGTTTTTAATTTACATTTAGTTTCTTTACATATATCCATTATGTTTTTCTTCTCATATTTACTTATGTTAGCAATGGCTATTATAATTTCATCTACTTTATACTTCTCTACTAGGTTATTTATATCTTTAGTACTTCCTTCTATAGGTATATTGTGTATTCTTCTTCCTTTTTTGTTTATGTCATCATCTACTATTACTACAGGTTTTTTTAATATTTGAGGATTATTTTTTAGTTCTTGTATTACCATATCTCCTGCACTTCCTGCTCCTACTATAAGTACATTAGATGCTTTGTCTTTTAAGTTGAATCGTATAGATATTCTTCTTCCTATTCTGTATAAAAGTCTTGTTCCTCCTGTCAGAGTTATTGTTAATATCAAGCTCATAATATAAAATATTAAAGAAAAATCAACATTAATAAATATATGTATTAAATATGTTGGTATTATTGTGATTGTGCATGCAAGTACAATTGATATAAGTTCTTCTTCTCCTGCATATCTCCATAAGCTGTTGTAGCATCTGCAAACTGTTAAAAGTATTATATTTATACTTATGTATATTATTGCAATACCTATTATTTTATTGTTATCTAACCTATTCGGGTATAATATCCATACTGATGCTATAAACGAGAGAAATATACAAGATATATCTGTTCCTATTAATATAAGTTGCCTTATTCTATATCTACCTAGGAATGTATCTAACACATTTGATTTTTGAGGTGCTTGTATTTTAGCATCCACTCAAAACTCCCCCTTAAAAAATTTAATATTTTTAAAAATTTTTAAAGTTTTTCTATAGAGTTTTAGTGGTAATATCCGTATAATAAACACAAGGGTATTACCATATACCTCAATAGAGTTTATATACAAAGTGCTTGGCGGTTCTTTGTATATATAAAACTTTATTCTCACATTTTATAGAAGGCTTATGCTAAGAGCTTGGCGGTTTTTATGCATAAGCTTTCTCTTTGTTTTTAGATTTTTTTCTTTTTTTCTTTTTATGTTTAGCACTTCTGCTTCCATCGGCCTGTTCATAGTAATAACTATAGTATCCATAATAATTTCCTTCAGATACATACTTGTTAAGTACCACTCCCATTATATTTGCCTTTACTTTTTCTAATCTTTCTTTAGTTATTTTAGTAGCTTCTATTTCTGTTTCCCCTGCTCCAATAACCATTATTGTTCCATCGCAGTAATTTGCTAATATTCCTGCATCTGTTATGACTCCTATTGGCGGCGCGTCTATAAATATATAGTCGTAGTAGTCTTTTAATATGTCTATAAACTCTCTCATTTTTTTAGATGCTAACATCTCGGCAGGATTTGGCGGCATCTTACCAGTTGTTAGTATCTGTAAGTTTGATATTTCTGTCATTTGTACACAAGCTTTTAGTTCTTTTTGCCCTGCTAATACCTCTGTTAATCCATAACCATTAGATACGTTAAACATTCTATGTATACTTGGGTTTCTAAGATCTGCATCTATTAAAAGTACTTTTTTTCCTTCTAATAAAGAAAAGCTTACTGCAAGATTTGATATAACTGTTGTTTTTCCTTCATCTTGTTTAGAGCTTGTTATTAATATTGTCTGTATATCTTTATCTACTTTTGAGAACTGTATGTTAGTTCTTATAGTTCTATACGCTTCTGATATAGATGATTTTGGATCTTTAAAACTTGTTATATTTATCATTTTTATTTACCACCTTTCTTAGACTTATATTCATCAGGTACTACCCCAATTATAGGAAGTCCTAAGTATTGTTCTATGTCTTGTGGTGTTTTTATTTTATTATCTAAATATTCAATCAAGAATATTACAAATAGAGATACCATAATTCCTAAGACTGCAGCAATTGCTATATTCATTATTTTATTAGGTTTTACAGGGTTTTTAGGAACTACTGCTTTGTCTATTATTTGGACATCGTTTGCCTGAGTTATTCTTTTTACTTCTTTTTCAAATACCTCTGGAAGTGTATTTGCTATGTCAGCAACTTTTTTAGCATTTGTTCCTTGTACTATTATGCTTAATATTCCTGTTTCTTGTACTGTTGCTATGCTTATATTATCTTTGTCTACTTCTGTTTTTAGTTGTTCTTCAACTTTTTTGATTACTGTTCTGGATTTTATTATTTCTCCATAAGTCAGTGCTAATTGTTCACTAACCCTAATCTGATCGGATGTCATAGATTGATCTTTTGGTGCATCTGTGTCAACTAATAGAGTAGTTTTTGCCTCATACACTGGACTTAATACAAAAAAGCTTATGATTCCACTTACTAGCATTGCTATTATAGTTATTAGTGCTATTATCCATGCTCTTTTTTTGATAATTTGAAAATAGTCTCTTAAGTCAATAGTTTCTTCCATTTTTCCCTCCAATTTCTTTAGTTTTTATAAAAATTTACAAGTATTTACTAGATTTGTTTATAAAAACTCTGTTATTCTCAGTTTTTTTCAAATTTTCGATTTGTCCTTCCTTATTATAAGTTAATTTTTTGTAACATTCAAAGAAAATCGTTCTTCAATTTATTATGTTTTTTTTCATTTTTTGTTAATTTTTTGTTACTTTTCGACAATTTACCATTCTATTTTTACTCTTTTTTGTCGAAATACTTTTTATTTTTTAGTGTTCTCTAAATGTTTTTTTGAATAAAAAAAATAATCTATGGTAAAACTAAATAGTTTTACTAATAGATTATTTTTTATTTATACATATATTTAATTACAATTTGTTTTAATATCTTCTGATTCTTCGTTTTTATGCTTAAGCACAGTTTTAAGTTTTTCTAATGCAGGAACTAGTATACAACCTATTCCAAAAAATACTATACTAAATGTTTTAACACCCATTGGTGCTTTAGGTATTTCCAAAGAAGTAGGTCCCATTACAACTGCATATATAGATCCTATCATAAGCCCTATAATACAATAGATAGTTTGTGATCTAAAAGTTTTAAGTAAGTATCTTACAACTCTTACCGTTACTAAAATACCGATTAATACACCACATCCAAATATAATTATACCTGGTAAATATTCAAAGTTTAACTTAAGTACATGCTTGATAGCTCCAAGTATTGGTACATACAGTCCAAATATTAAAAGTATAGTCGATCCTGATATTCCAGGAAGAACCATTGCCGATATGGCAATCATACCTGATGCAAATATATATGCTATAAGTGGTAAACTTAAGTTATCTACCTTAACAGAAAAGCTGTAATCACTTCCTGTGGCTGGGTTAAAATAAGTCATTGCACATACTATAAATATTCCTAATACTAAAAATATGATGCCCTTTTTATTATTTGTTAGTGTTTCTTTTTCTGATTTAAATATTAATGGAATAGATGCTATTATAAACCCTAAAAATAAAGAATTTATTTCATATATATTTTTTTCAAATATAGATGTTATAAATAGTACAGATAATGTAAAACCTATAACCCATCCAGCTCCTATTTTAGATAGAAATTTTAATCCTTTTATTCTATCTTCTTTACTTCCTGATATTAAGTTGTTTAATGAATTTACAAAGTCATCATAAAACCCTAATATAAACGCGATAGTTCCACCCGATACTCCTGGTACACTATCAGCTAATGCCATACAAAACCCTCTAATAAAATTTAAAATGTACACATTGTCCTCCTTAAAGCAAAAATACCTTCCATGTATCTAATAAAACTTTAATAACATTTATTTTTTAGTCCTATATTCTATATTACTACAAATTAATAAAATTCTAAACCTAATTTAATATATAACAAAAACTGCTAACTATCAATAATAAATCATATATTTACTTAAATTTAACAATTTATAAATTCAGTCTTAGCTTTAAAAAATTTCATAATTATACTAATAAAAGTAGAATTAAGATATGGGTGTCTTATCCTACTTTTATTATTCACATATTTTATCTTTATTTTTTATCCGTAAGTTTTTTAGATTTCATTTTTAAAATACTATAAACAAATTCATCTTTAAATATTGCTAACATAGTAAAGTAAGATACTACACACAATACTATAGTTAATATAAATACTATTATTTCATTTTTTATCATATTATTTAATAGTATATATATAGGTATGAATGTTAATGATGAAACAATATATTTTAGTATATCTTTAGATATAATTTTAAATTTGAATTTCATATTTTTTAATATATATATATATTCTAAGGTTAGTAATAATATTGATGCTATTATCGTTGCAAGAATAGCACCTTCTGATTTTAGTTGTAAATTGATTATAGCTATTTTATTTCCTACTAAATTCACAACCCCAGCTATTAGTAAATATATTGCTATAATTTTTTCTTTTCCATTTATATAAAGAACTTGATTTCTTATAAACATTTCAATATTTATTATAATCATAAATATTGAAAATAATTTTAAAGTTAAGTTAGCATCAATATACTGACTCCCTCCATAAAATATTAATATATATTTAGATAAAATTATTACGCCTATTGCAGCTGGAAATGTAAACATACAATATATTTTATATAATTTATTTAATAAATTATTATATTCCTCTGAATCATCAGACATTGTTTTCACCAATCTAGGAACAGATACAGTTAGTATAGTTTGTATCATTGTCAGTATCATAAACATTATCATATTACTTATACTATATAAAGATACATCTAATTCACTTCCATATGTTCCAAGCATTGTTTTATCTATTTGATAAAATAATATTCCATAGTTACATATTATAAACCCGGCTAAAAGGTATTTTATATGGCAGTGTATTTGTAAATTTTTAAAATTAAATCCTATATTCTTTTTAATAAATATAAAGCTTGTTAAATTATTAAATAATATAAATAATACATTTAATATTACATAATAAATAAAATCTTCTTGCTTTCTCACAAGTGCAAATATACCTACTACATATATAATTCTAATTACTACTGTTTTTACAGTTATAAATTTATAGTTTTCAAATCCTTCATTTGCCCACTCGACATAAAAAATATTACTGAATATATTTATACTGTAGACTATTAATATAATTTGTAAGCTATCTAAACTTTGATTTACTCTTATGAAAATAATGTAAATTATTAGCATAGATATACTACTAATTAAATTTATTACAAAACAACTAGTAAAGAATTCACTTAACTTTTCCTTGTTTTCTCTATATTTAGCAACTTCTCTTATTCCATATTGATAGACTCCAAATGATGCAAACGCAAAAAAGTAAGTGTATATAGATTCTGCATAATTTATTCTTCCTAAATTTTCAGGTCCTATTACTCTTAATACATATGGAGAAACTATTAGTGGTAAACATATGTTAAATATGTTTAATATAAGCTTGTATATTATATTTTTTGCTAGATTATTATTCATATCTCATCTCTTTCTAAAAAATTAATCTACATATTTTTGCTTTATTAATTTATTTTTCAAAAAATAAATTAATAAAATAAACATGATAGGTCTTAAAATAGTTTCCATAAATCCTAAAGTATACGATCTTGGCATAAAGTATATATATGGCAGGGCATATAAAGAGAAATATAAACCTATTCTATTTCTTAGCATATTGCTTTTAATAAATGCTAAGAACATACCGATTATTATATTTCCTATTATTAAAGATGTAGCTCCTGAGATTAAGTATAATTCACCCATATAATTTCCACCTAATCCTCCTCCACTCATAAATATATACTTATTTACTAAGTAAGAAAGTTTGTGACCTAAACTATGTGTAATAACACCGTACATTCTTATATCATCAAATCTATTTTGTATAAGTTTTCCAAAATCTCCAAAAAACACTGGATGTAGCACATATGCTGGAGTAAACCCTAAGTATTCTTCATTTTCAATACTTAGTGATAATACATTTAATGAGTATCCTTGTTGTTCTATAAAGTCTACTATAAAATTGCTTTGATATTCTGTTTTACTATAATTTCCTTTTCCCGATCTAATATTACCTACAAAAAATGATATCATAATAATCGCTATTCCTATTATTACTAGCTTCTTAAAGTTTATTTTAAAGTCTTTTCTATATGATAAATATGTTACTATCATTATGAACTCAGATAATACGAATCCTCTGACTCCTGCTAGTAATGATAAACCTAGACAAATTATATATATAATTAGAGGTTTTTTTATTTCTTTTTTATCTGGCATAGATGCTAATAGCGCATAAAAACTAAATTTAAATATATATGCTGATACGTTAACCAAGCTTCCCCCTGGTACATGCATTTCACTTTGATATAAAGCCATATATCCTTGACCTATAACGTTTAGTCCTATATATAGATTCTTATATATGTATGGTATACTCGATAAATAAAATATTTTTTTAGATATTTTATATAGCTTTTCATCTTTTGTTATACTAAACTTAGTTTTGTTTAGTATATACTTTTTAGAAAATCCTGAAAATATACAGTATCCTAAGTTAAGTGAATTTAATGTAAATACCAACATCATAAGAGTTTTAAATTGTGTTTTATTATCAAGTTTATAATAAGCAAACCATGTTATTTGATCAAATTCAGCCATTCCAAAAAGATCTAATATAACTCTTCCTATATCAAATACAAATAAAGTTACTAATAAAACCATTATTGGATCTGTAAATTTATTTCCTAATAATATATTGAAAATTATAAATATTATAAAAGTAGCCAATAAGATGATTTTAGTATATTGTATATATTCATTTAATTCATATAGTTGCGAATTTATAATTATACAGTAATATATTGAAGCCATAATTAGTAACATAAGTTGAGTAGTTAGTATAGGTAATATTTTTTTATTTTTTTCCATAGTCGTCTCCTATTCACTAAAAAATGGCTTACTTATATAAATATTCACTCAAGTTAGCTTCGATATATTCTATGTCTTTTTTTAACTCGTCATGTTTTAACCATAGCCTAGTATTATTTATAGATTTATCTGGGTTAAAAAGTTCTTTTTTCTTCGTATGATATTTGGGATCTAAGCCTAAAAACTCGAAAACTTTACTAGTTGCATTTTCATAGTCATAAACTAAATCTTCAAACTTAATCCTCATAATTTTATTTCTATCTTCTGTTTTATACGTACTACTTTCTCTTGTATATTTGTACCACTTACAAAATATCTCCGCATTATCACAAGGAACAATTGTACCTTTCCAATAAAGTTTTTCTAATATATAAATATCTCTTGGATCTCTATCAACTGCAATTACATTTATATCATTAAAGTATCTTAAGTATCTATTTATATTAGTTGGTGGTACTAATTGATCAACCATAATATATTCTTTATTTAGATAGTTTGCCTGGCTAAATAATTTATCTATATATTCTTTTGTTATATCGTAAAACTCATCTCCAGGTTTTGAATATAGTGTAACTTCATTTTTCAATAAAGTTATTCCCTTTTCCGTTTTTCTAAATATAGCTTTTCTTAAGATCATATAAATTTTATTAAGGGATCTTTCCACAAAGTAAAATATCTTACCTTTGTCTATTACATCTTGATGCCATATTCCCTTATATTTAAAATCTGTTAACTCATCTATATATTCCTTTGATATTTTTTTAAATTTACCATCGAAATAATTTTCATATTTTTTATTAAATTTGTTTCCACTTAAAAAGTCTACATATCTACTGTATCTTTTTAATGCATGCCCTGAATTGTGCCTATGATGATTTTCTACTAAATTATATTCTAGGTCTGATATACCCTCTGGGTCTTGTACAAACCTAAACTCGTAATCTCCCATAGAATGTATATTTTCAAATTCACTTAATAAATCAGTTATTGCACTTGATCCAGTACCATAATATCCTGTACATGTAACTATTTTCATAACCTACACCTCTAAAATTTCATTCCAACTTGTTACAATATTTTCTATATCATACTCTTTAGAATATCTCTTTGAATTAACTGACATTTCCTGTCTTATTGATTTGTCTTTAGCTAGTTTAATCATAGCTTCAGCAAATTTTTCTATATTATAACTTTCAACTAATATTCCATTATCAGTAACTAATTTCTTATTAGCATCTATATCATACGATACAATTGGTAGTCCTGCTTCTAATGCTTCTAATACTACCATAGGTAATCCCTCATATCTTGATGAACTTAAAAATATACTTGCATCCATATAATATTGTGATATATTTTTAGTTGCTGGTATAAATTCAATGCTATTTTCTAAACTTAATTCTCTGCACTTTTCTTTTAATTCATACTCTAATTCTCCTGATCCAACAATTAAAAGTTTCCAATCTTTTAACTCCTTAGAAACAATATTCCATGAATCAATTAACATATCATAGCCTTTAGGATATGATAATCTTCCTACAGTAAGGAAATTTTTTGAATCAGCCTTATATTCTTCTGAAACTTTTATAGCCGTCGGGTTACATATAATAACTATTTTTTCTCTTTTTATTAATTTACTTTCTTTATTTAAATCTTCATATAAACATATAACTTTATCATATGCATTAAAAATTTGCTTAGTTTGGTAAAATTTATAGAAATTAATAAATTGTGACGTTCCCGAATGTGCAAAATATATAAGATTTAAGTTCTTAAATAAACCTAACTTTCTAAGTATATATATAGATGTTGTAGGAATATATTTATTAAATATTATCGTTTCTCCATCTTCTCTACTTTTTAAAAATTTATATATTATAATCAATCTTATTATTGGTAAAAATTTTATATTTGAAAAATAATTTAATTTACCCATTTTTATATTTTTTTCTAAATTGTAAAAAGATGTTTGTTGGTTTTCTGTAACTATTTCTATATCATGGTTTTGTGAGAAATAATTTGCCCATATCGATACAACACGTTCTACTCCTCCAGCAATTCCCATATTAGTAAGTTGAAAAGTTATTTTTTTCATACTTCGCTCCTTTTAGTTGTATTTACCTTTCATTTCCATTTTATCTTTAAAGTACATACCTAAGGCAAGCGGAAATGTAACTAAAGCTAAGCATTTATATTTACAATCTAAAACTTCTTTTATTGATTTATCATGTATACAAAATCTTGAATGATTTATAGTTGCTTTAATCTTAGCTTTTTTCATCTGAGATAAATTCATTCTTTGATTGTAATATGTCTTTGTTCCATTTATACTATCAATTCTTATTTTTAATTGATGGTCTGTTAATCCACCTTCTAAATATTCTTTTACCATCAATATATCATTAAAGTATTTTATTTTCTTTTCAGAAGTTAATTTATCAAATAATATAGCTTCTGTTATGAATTTTTCATTATCAAATTCTTCAAATCTATATTTTTTTAAAATATGTGTTTTGTATATTTCAGGTTCTCCTGGTAAACCATATACATCTCTGATGTTCATTGTATCTGATATAAGACCTTCTTTTGGATACTTGCCTCCTAGTATATTATTTTGTTTATCTATACATAATCCAGCTATACCCGCTATATTTTCATCGTCTTTTATAGAATTATATCTATTTATTATTTTCTCTACAGCATCATCTACTATATAATCATCACTATCTACACATATAAAAGCTGCTGTTTTACAGTTTTCTATGCCTTTATTAAATGCCCTGTGTTTACCACCATTTTTTTGCTTTATATATTCTATTTCTATAATATTTTCACTTTTATACTTGTTTATAACTTCCTCTGTATTATCCTTAGATCCATCATCAACTATTAACCATGTAAAATCTTTATTAGTTTGATTTTTTAAGCTATTATAAAGTTGGTCAAGTAAGTTAGCTCTATTATATGTTGGTGTAAATATAGTTAATATCTTCATATTTTTTCCTTCCCTTTTAAAATTTCATAATATTCATTTTGCATAAATTCCTCGACATATGTTTCAAATTTATTTTTCCACAGTAGAGATGCATTTTCTGAATATTGTTTTATTAAACTTTCTAATTCTTTATTTTCAAATATTTCTTCTAAGAATTTAAAGTCTTCATCTATCACAAATCCTACTTGATTTTTTTCTACGTTATTACCAATTAAAGTACCTTTTGTTGTTATTATTGGTTTTCCTAACATCAAAGCTTCATAGTACTTATTTGGTGCAGCATATATATGATTATGAATATTTTTACAATACATAGCAGCTATTATATCCGAGTTTTTCATTATTTCTAATGACTTTGCGTAGTCTACCTTTCCGTAATAAACTATATTTTCACATTTCTTCGTATACTCTTCAACTATTTCCTGTAATGCTCCAAAACCAGCAATATTTAATGTAATGTTTTTGTTTAAACTAGCTAGCTTTAATAATTGTTCTATATTTCTACTACGATCAAATATTCCAACATAAGATATATTAATATTTTCACTTGGCTTATACTCCTTTAGAGACCTTAAAATATTTTTATCTATATATGGTATATTAGGTAAAACATGTATATTATTATTTTTAATATGCATTTGTTCTTTTCTACCTTCATCACAAATTATTATATGATCAGATTTATTAGCTGCTAATTTTTCTAGATTTCTTATAAGAAACTCTATCATTGGTACTCCACTTAAGTTACTATTACCTACCCAATCAAAAACATCAAATACTATTCGTTTATTAAATGCTTTCATAATCAATGAAGGTAATGCAGTATCAAAATCACATGCATGGATTACATTATATTCATCTTTTTTTGATACTAATGTTTTTACCAAAAACATATTCCATTTTATTTTTTTAAATATATTTTTTAATCTAGCTCCATATAATGCTTTTTCTTCAAAATAAATAGTATTCTTTTTATTTATTTTCTCACCTGATCTATTCCATCCGACTAATAAATATTCGATATTATTTTCTTCATAAAATTTTATATATTTATCAACTCTAGGATCTGGATTTAAATCATTACATCTTAGTAAAATTACCATCATTAACTCCTTAAATTCTCGTAAATTAAAGTCATTTCATTTCTAACTACGTCTACATCAAATTTTTTAATGTAGTTTTTATTGTATTCTCCCATAAGCTTTCTATTATCTATGTCATTAATAAGTTTTTCTATAGATTCGCTAAATTGATTGATCGATTTAACATCACATAAGCATCCGCCTTTTTTATCTTGAATTAAATCTACATTTCCTCTTATATTTGAGCATACTACAGGTAACTCACATGCCATAGCCTCCATGAGAGATAAAGATAAACCTTCTCTATATGATGGAAAGCAGAAAATATCAGATATTTTACATAGTTCTACTATATCGCTTCTAAACCCTAATAAATGAACTTGCTTTTCTACGCCAAGCTCTTTTGATAAATTCATAAGATATTCTTCTAGTTTCCCTCTACCTGCAATTATATAATGTATATTAGAATTATTAAGCTTAGATAATGCTCTTATAATTACTTCATGATTTTTATTCTTATTTAATTCACCTACAGATAATAAAACTGTACTATTTGTAGGTATATTTAACTCTCTTCTTTTTCTATCTACATCTACATCTATTTGCCCATATTTTCTAGTATCTACCCCTACACCTGGTACATAGTGTATATTTTTAGCTTTCATTTTCGTTTTAGCTAGTTCATAATCTTCTTTGTTTATAGTAATTAAATCATCTGTAAGATAAGAGCATATCTTTTCAACCGGATAGTATATAACCCAATTTATTAAAGGTGCTCCTTTAAAAAAGTGAAAACCATGACCTGTGTATATTACCCTTGTCCCATTTTTTCTAGATTTTCGTGCTGCAAATCTAGTAAGCATGGCAGCTACTGGAGTATTACAATGGATAATTTCATAGTTATTTTTATTTATAATTTTTTTTAATTGTCTATATGCTTTTATATTTTTTTTATTTATAGGCGACCTCTCAAATTCGATATTGTGATGTACGTCACAATTAGGTATTATACACTCTTCATCGTAAAAGTCATTTTTAGCTCCTACATGAGTTTCATATCCCCTATCTTTAAAAAATTTTATATATGGTAGATGAAAAGTATTTATATGAGCTTTAACTACTGTTGCAATAAATAAAACTTTTTTTGTTTGATTTTCCATTTAATTCTCCTCTAGATTATACCTTCCATATTCTTTTCTACAGTTCCATGACTCAAATTTGATAATCTTTTTATCATTTAAATACTCAATAGAATCTTCATAATTGTATATATTATCATTCATTAACGTTTCTATATTTGAAGCTATATTTGATAGTTTATTTATATTAAGTATTTTTAATATTTTAATTGATAATTTAGATATACTATCTGGTATAGTTAGGATCAATTTTGTTTTTGAACTTGACTTCATCTTGCTACTTATCTGGTTATAAGATATACTTTCAGTACCACATATGAAAGTTCTTCCATATACATCTTCTGATTCAGAAATTTTTTTCATAATCTCAACTAAATTCTTATAATGTATTATTGTTTTTTTATTTTGACCGCTTCCAAACTTAACTACTACCCCTTTGTTAGCTAAATCATATAGCTTTTTAAAGTTTCCTCTATCGTTACCACCATACACTGTAACAGGTTGAATTATAGTTATTGGAAAGTTATGCTTTTTATATAATTCTAGACCATACTTCTCAGCATCATTTTTGCTTATGGCATATGGAGTGTTTGGATTTCTCTTCGTATTTTTATTAATAATTTCATTGTTGTGATTTCCATAAACAGCTACAGTACTAACAAATACTATTTTCTTAATATTTTCTTCTAAAGCTATATCAAATAACTTATTTGTGCAATCCCTATTTATGGTATAAAACTCATTTATTTCTGCTTGATTATTTGGTTTTGAGTGTACTTTTGCAGCTAAGTGGAATAAATAATCTACTTGTTTAAGTTCCGATTTCCAACTATCTACAGAAATCATATCGCCTTTTATAATTATTAGGTTCTGTTTGAATTTTTCTTTCAAATCTAGTATTTGATCAGTATCTCTTCTTATTAAAGCTTTTACTTTATAGTTATCTTTCAATAAGCTTTCAACAAGTTCTAATCCAATCCATCCACCTGCACCGGTTACAAATGCAGTTTTCATATTTAATACCTCTTCTCTTTATCTAATGATTGTTGGCTCTACTTCCTTCAACTACACCTTCACTTTTAAATACCTTTAACACAGTTAAAAATAATATTTTTATATCAAACATAACCGATCTACGTTCAAGATATTGTCTATCAAATTCAACTTTATCAGGTATTTCAAGTTCATCTCTTCCATTAACCTGTGCCCATCCAGTAACTCCAGGTATTAAAACTTGAACTCCTTTTTCCGTTCTTAAATCTCTTAAGTCATATTGATTATATAGTGCTGGTCTAGGTCCTACAAATACCATTTCACCTTTTATAATATTTATAAACTGAGGTAATTCATCTAAGCTAGTTTTTCTTAAAAATTTACCAACCTTAGTTATAAATATCTCTGGATCATTTAATAAATGAGTTGGTACGTCTGGAGTATCCGTTCTCATAGATCTAAACTTATAAATCATAAAATTAACATTATCTTTACCTATTCTCTCTTGTTTAAAGAAAACAGGCCCTTTAGACTCTAATTTTATAAGTAGTGCTATTATTAAAAACAAAGGGGATAAAATAACAAGTGCAATAAGTGCAACTAACCTCTGTAATAAGTTGTACATTCTATAACCTCCCTCCAAATATTTTTTCATTTTTCTCTAAAAGTTTGATTGCTAAAATAAGCGAAGATAAGATTAACAGTTGATTGACAAAACACTTAAATGCCGAGTTCTTTAGCCTTTGCGTGTAGGAAACAACTATTAATCTTACCGATCACCCTTGCTAACAAACGTCCTTCTTATTTGCCTCTTCAGGTCTAATATAAGTAGTAACTAACTTTCTCATAGTAGAATCAATTAGTTCTACTTCTTCATTGTCAACAATATCTTTTAAAATTTCTAAAGTTTGATTACTCTTCTCAGCATCAAACTGTATTGGTTTTCCAATAAATATCTTGCTATGATCTGTATTACTTAGTCCTTCTTCACTCATAAGTAATTCTTCATATAGTTTCTCGCCTGGCCTTAATCCAGTAAACTTGATATTAATATCAACATTGGGCTCAAATCCACTAAGTCTTATTAAGTTGTCTGCCAAATCGACAATCTTTACTGGATCCCCCATATCAAGCACAAATATTTCTCCACCCTTTGCCATAGCTCCTGCTTGTATAACAAGTTGTACAGCTTCAGGTATTGTCATAAAGTATCTTATAATATCCGGATGAGTTATGGTTACCGGTCCCCCTTCTTCTATTTGTTTCTTAAATAATGGAATAACACTTCCGTTACTTCCAAGCACATTTCCAAACCTTACTGCAACAAACTCTGTTTCACTTTGTTCATTCATAGTTTGTATAATCATCTCAGCAGCTCTTTTTGTAGCTCCCATTATATTAGTTGGATTAACTGCTTTATCTGTAGAGATAAGCACAAATCTTTTTGCTTTATACTTATCTGCAAGTCTTGCTACATTTCTTGTTCCAAATATATTGTTTTTTATAGCCTCACTTGGGCTATTTTCCATAAGAGGAACATGTTTATGTGCTGCTGCATGAAATACTACATCTGGTTTGTATGTATTAAATATCTCATCCATACGCTTTTCTTCTCTAATAGATGCTATAACTGTTTTTAAATTTAACTTATCTTTATATTTTCTTATTAGCTCTTGTTGAATTGCATATGCGTTATTTTCATAGTTATCAAGTATTATAAGTTGCTTTGGGTTAAAGCTAGCTACTTGTCTGCATAGTTCGCTTCCTATACTACCTCCACCACCTGTTACTAATACTACTTTATTTTGTAGATATTCACTCATTTCAGCTAAATTAGTTTTTATAGGCTCTCTTCCTAATAAATCTTCAATTTGAACATCTCTAATTTTTTTAATATCAACCTTACCATCAATTATTTCATAAACACCTGGTATTGTTTTTAGTTTACATTTAGTTTTCTTACAAATATTTATAATATCTTTTTTTTCATGCTTTCCTATTCTCGCAATTGCTATTATAATTTCATCTATACTATATTTTTCTACTAGGTTTTTTATTTCTTTAGTAGTTCCTAATATAGGTATATTATGAATTCTTCTTCCTTTTTTATTTAAATCATCATCTATTATACCTATAGGTTTTTTATTTAATTGAGGGTTATTTTTTAATTCTTGTATAACCATATCTCCTGCACTTCCAGCACCTACTATAAGTACATTGGAAACATCATCTTTTATTCTAACTCTTATTAATACTCTTCTACCTGTTCTATATAAAAGTCTAGTACCCCCAGTTAGTGATATAGTAAATATTACATTTAACAGATAAAAAACAATTGAAAAATTGCCCCCTATAAGTTTGTGTATTATATATGTTGGAATTATCGCAACTATACATGCTAATACTATAGATATTAACTCTTCTTCTCCTGCATATCTCCATAAGCTTCGATAACATCTAAATACCGCTAGACATACTATATTAGTTAGTATATATATTATTGCTAAAACCAAAATGCTATCATTACTTAGCTGTGTTTTATATATTAACCATGTAGCTGCCATAAATGATATATAAACACTAGCTACATCTGTAAGTAATAATATCAATTGTCTAGTTTTGTAATGTCCTAAAATTTGTTCTAATACACTTGCTTTTTGGGGGGAAGTTATCTTATTTTCCATATAACTCTCTCCCCTCTTTGATTAATATTGTACATTATTTTTTCTTTTTACTTTTTCTACCTTTATTATGAGAACTTCCTTCCTCATAATAATAGTTATAATATCCATAGCTTCCACTGTTATCTTCAAATTTATTAAGTACAACCCCTAACATATTTGCATTTACCTTCTCTAGTCTTTCCTTAGCAATCTTTGCCATATCCACATCAACTTCCTTAGAAGCAACTACTAGTATAGTTCCATCAACATATGTAGATATTATCCCTGCATCAGTTATAATTCCTATTGGTGGAGCATCTATGAATATATAATCATAATAATCTCTTAAAGAATCAATAAAATATCTCATCTTTTTTGAAGCTAACATCTCTGATGGATTTGGTGGTATTTTTCCACAACTAAGTACATGCAATCCCTTTACTTCAGTTACATGAACACATTCATCAAAACTTTTTTGATTTGTTAATATATCTGTAATCCCATGAGTATTACTTACATTAAACATTCTATGTACTGTTGGGTTTCTTAAATCCCCTTCTACTACAAGTACTTTCTTATCTTCCATTCCCGCAAAACTTACCGCAAGATTTGCTATTACTGTACTTTTACCTTCATTTTGTTGCGAACTTGTTACTACTATTGTCTTTATTTCTTCATCTAAATTAGAAAATTCTATATTTGTTCTTATTGTTCTATATGCTTCTGATATAGGTGATTTTGGATCTTGTCTTGTTATTAATCTTCCTATCATGATTATTTACCACCTTTCTTTGCCATATTTTCATTAGGAACAACTCCAAGTATAGGTAGTCCTAAATATTTTTCTATGTCTTGTGGTGTTTTTATTTTGTTGTCCATATATTCTAATACGAATACTATGAATAACCCTACCATAACGCCTATCACTGCTGCTATAGCTATATTCATTACTTTATTTGGTTTTACTGGATTTTCTGGTGTTATAGCTTTATCTATTACTTCAACACTATTTGCTTTAGTTATTCTTTTTGCTTCTTTTGTGAACACTGATGGTATAGTATTTGCTATATCTCTTGCTCTTTTAGCATTTGTATCTTGAACTGTTATTGATATTATTTGAGTATCTTTTACTGGAGATACAGTTATTTCTTTTGCAACTTCATCATAACCTTTATCTAAATCTAACTTTTTTATAACCTCATCTATTACCGATCTAGATTTTATTATTTCTCCATATGTTAATGTTAGTTTTTGTGTGACATTAAGTTGGTCTCCTGTTAATACTTCTGTTTCTTTACTTTGCTCTGTATTAACTATCAATGTTGTGTTCGCTTCATAAACAGGGCTTAATACAAAAAAGCTTATTAGTCCACTTGTTACCATTGCTAATACTGTTATTAATACAATTATCCAAGCCCTCTTTCTTATGATTTGAAAATATTCCCTTAAATCAATAGTCTCTTCCATTTTGTCCTCCAATTTCTACATATTTAGTTTTATTTTATGATTTTTCTCGCTTTTTCGACCTTTGCGTCATATATAATACTCTTTTGAGGTAACTTTGTATATACTTTCTACAAAGGTTCCTTTTTTTCGACATACGTTATATTATATTATCGGTAATTTTTGAATATTCTTGAATTATATATGTAAAAATTTTATTAATTTTTTACAGCCTGTAGTACAGTAGTTTCTGGTGGTGTTTGTAATGAGTCCCCGCCTGTATTTGCAGGTCCTGTATTGTTTCCTCCACTTTCATCTGTGCTTCCATTGTTGTTATTATCCCCAGTGTTTTCAGTGTTTTCAGTATTTCCAGCATCTCCACCTGTACTTCCTTTATTATTACTGTCTGTACTAGTATCTGTGCTAGTGTCTTCACTACTATTTCCTCCAGTATTGCTAGAACTGTTATTACCAGAGTTGTTGCTACTATTATTACTGTTGTCGCCTGTGCTAGGTTTACTTGGTCTAGTTGGTCTGCTTGTTTCTGGCTTTGTTGGTCTATTTACTTCTGGTCTTTCTGAACTACTGTTAGTATCATTCGTTTCTTGTTGTTCTTTTTTTTCTTTATTTTCTTTACTTTTATCATTTCCCTTCTTGTCATTATTTGAAGAAGCTTGCGATTTTTCTGTAGTTATTATTATTTTTTCACCGTCTATTTTATAATCTACTATTTTATTATCTTTTAAAAAGTTTTTATCTATATATACCTCTTTATCTTCATATAAAGGTTTTGTATCTACAGGAACATTATATCCATTTATTTTCTTTTCATTTAATGGATAGTATTCTTTACCTATTTTAGCAAAAGATGAGTCTTTATCTATACTTATATTATTCCCATTTATGCTTATTTTTGTAAAATTATTAGACTCGTCTACTTTTCCACCAGCTTTTTGTATCATTTTTTTAAGAGGTACATATTCTACGTTGTCTTTTTTAAATAATTTCAAATCACTTGCAAATACAATACTACTAGTACATAATACGCATGCTGTTGTTATTCCTAATATTTTTTTATTTTTCATAGTTGCTTCCCCCTTCTTTTTATAGTTGAACTAATTCGTTATGTATTATAAGTTGCTTATTTTCTGATGTATATTTCCAATTTGGCCCTTCATCACCTTTGTAATAAGTTATTATTTCTAAATCATTTAATTCTTTTTTAGGATTTAATTCTTTTATTTCTTGTCCTAGAAATTTAATCTGTGCTAATGCTTTTTCTGGATTTGTTGCATCTTCTATGCTAATTTCTATTTTAGTTTTTCCTTCTTCTTCCTTTATAGATTCTACTGCATAATACTGTGGTACAGATTCTGTTTCTTCTTCTACTGTGTAGTAGTTTTGGATATTAATTTGATTTTTTTCTGATGGTTGTACTAATGTTTGTATTTGTTTTTCTTCATATTCAAAATTTTCTACTTTCTCTTTATTATCAAATAGATAAATCTCAAAGTTGTTTTTGTCTTTTATAACTTGATTTGTTAGAGCTGCAATTTCCTCTGGTGTGAATTTTCTTTTTTCTAGTATTACTAATGTTTGTTTTTTATCATCTTGTTTACTATCTAGTATTTCATAATCATTTTTAGATATATTTATATTAGTGCTTTTATTTATTTGCTTTGATACATATTTATTATCTTTTGATTTTACAGTTCCTTGCATTAGTGTAAACCCTAATACAATTACTACTGTCATTGTACAAGCTAATATTATAATTCCTTTTTCTTTGCTATTTCTCGACTTCATTCAATTTTTCCTCCCGACAAATTTCCTATTTGTTAAATGTATCACTTAAATTCTAATTTTTTTGTATAAATTTGTCAAATATATAAGTATATGTAATACTCTTTTATTAAATCATTTGTCAATTTTAATAATTTATCTGTTATAAATTTTTTCATAACATTTTTCAAATTTTTTATTTTTTCACCTGTTTTTTATAGTAATATTTTAATTTGAATTTCATATGTATTTTTTGTGATAAAAAAGAGACTATTCTTCAAATAGTCTCTTTTGGTTTTGCTAATATGAGCATCTACCTTGCTAGTTATATGTTCATCATTATATTAATTTGTTTTAAAATTATGATTGATTATTTTCTGGTTTATAGTTTTTATAGTCGTATATAAACTTGTGTAATTGTTCTTTGTTATATTCTTTATCCCAAAGTATTACATATCCTTTTTCTTTGCTTAATACTTTTCCATCTCTATGTCCCTCTAGTGGGAATTCCATTTGTGCAAAGTCTGCATTATTTATAGCTATCACATCTTTGGCTAAATTCATTATCTCCATCGGAGGTATATTTGTTTTTGTATAGCTTAATAATTCTTCGCCTATATCTATAAAGTTACTTGAGAAGTCTGTCATTAACTTAGAGTATGCAGCTTCTAGTACTGTTCTTTGTCTTTCATCTCTGTGATAAGCATCATCTGCATATCTTATTCTACTATATGCTAGAGCTTCATCTCCATCTAGTATTTGTTTTCCAGCGTGATCTACACCTGGTATATAACTTACTTCTTTTGGTAATACGTCTATTTCAACTCCACCTATTGTATCTATTATCTTAGGGAAAGAGTCAAAACTTACTGCTGCATATTTATCAATTTTCACATCAAAGTTTTTATTTATAGTTTCTAAAAGTAATGCTGGCCCACCATAAGCATAGGCATGTGTTAATTTTTGTTCACCATATCCTGGTATATCAACATAAGTATCTCTTGCAAGTGATGTAAGTCTTATATCATTGTTATTTTTGTCTATAGTAAGTATCATCATAGAATCCGATCTATTACCTTTTTCTAAGTTACTTCCATCTACTCCTACTAGTAATATGTTTGTTATTCCATTCTTTTCATCTACTTTTTCAATTTTTTTATTAATTTCTTTTGCTGAGTCTGCGTCATACATAGAATTAAGTTTAAAGTAGAAATACCCAAATGCTACTAAAGGTATAACTATAATTAAAGCAACTACTCCTATGACTATTTTTTTAAAAGTACTCATTTTTTTCCTCCCTTAGTCACTTTGTAACTATATAACTTTTTTGCTTACTATCTAATAATATATATTTATTAGTTTTTTTTCAATTCTTTTATTTTTTGATTTTACATATTTTGCTAAAGTTTTTATTTTTGTACCGTATTATTAGTTTAGGGACCCCATCCCTATTACAATATTAAATAAGTAACTATTATTTATTTAATATCTGTAGTAATTCATTACTTGATCATATAATAATACAAGAATAAGCTATGAGTGATTTAACTTACCATAGCTTATTTTTATATTATTTTTTAAGCATTTCACATCTATCTTTAAAATTAATCACATTTTCATAAATTTCTTCAAGATGTTCTTCTTCATCATAAATATCTTCTATTTTATAGTTATATATACCAAAAGTAATTACTTTTAAAAACATTCTAAGTATTAAAGCTGTTGGATAATAATATTTTGATATTGAACAATAAAATCCAACCCATATTATAAAAAGTACTAAATATAGTATAGGTTGTGCAATTTCGATGTTAAATCCAAACAATATATCAACAGATTCTATACCTATATTACAAAGTATAACCAGCATAAATGTCATTGCATAAAATACAGTACAATAGATTGTAGTCATGCCAATTCCTATCCAAAACTCTTTTTTTCTTATTACTTTTACCGTTTCATTAGTAGTAATGTATAATAGACATACTACTAATGATGATACTATTATTACCCCAAATAATCAGCTCCTTGTACATTATGTCTCTACACAGTTTCTAAACAACTCCTATTAACTAGTTACGTCATATATGTTCTTTTCTTTACCTTCTTGCTGTTTATACCTAAAAATCAATTCCTATAATTATACTATCATTAAATTTATCTATCGATACTGTTTTCGAATCTAATCTTAGTGTTTGTTTTTTAAATGGTTTTTGTATTATATTATATACCGTATTTCCTCCTGTTGGTAATACCTTGTTTAATGCCCCTTTTATAGCATTATCAAATTCTGGTGTTTTCTCATTCAGGTTAAATACTATGCTTAAATTATTGTATATATTTATATCCCCATTATTTTCTTTCCAAGTATAGGTACTTCCTATTGGACTATTTTTACTTTCATAATATCCATTATTTAAAAGATATTGTTTAAATTCTGGTATAAATTTAGTAAACTCAGTTTCACTTGTATTATTAACTCGAGATAACATAGATACAGCTTCTGCTCTTGTTATATTTTTTTGGGGATTTAAGTATCCTTTTTCATTACCTTTCAAATAACCTTCTTCAACACATATCTCGACATAAGGCTTAGCCCAATTTGATATATTATTTCCATCTGGAAATTTACTAATTTTATCAAAGTTTGAATCTTGTTTATGCTTTATACTTGCTATAATTTTAGCTGCTTCTTCTCTAGTCAGATTATTGTTTGGTCTAAATGTACCATCGTTATATCCATCTATATATCCCATTCCATTTCCAGTTACTACATCTTCATAAAACCAATCGCTTGGTTTTATATCGCTAAATTTATTATTATAATTACTTTTATAACCAAAGTAATTATTTGCAATTTTTACAAATTCAGCTCTAGTTATATGTTTTTCTGGTCTAAATGTATTGTCTTCATATCCACTTATATATCCTTTATTAACAAAATCTTGTATAGTGTTTTTAGCCCAATGTCCATTAATATCACTTAATTTTGGATTTGCATAAATGCTAATCGGCATAATTCCTAATAAAATTCCTGCTATTAAAGTACTAGCTATTTTTTTATACATATTTACCTCCTAATTTTTTCCATTTAACATCTCTATTTTAACATATATTACAATTTTTTTTATTAAAAAAAGCTATCTCAAAATATTTTGAAAATAGCTCTTAAATTAATTATCCTATAAATTTTAAATGTTCCCATGTTATAAATACAGTAGTTTCCGATCCATGGTGGTTTATATTAACTGTTTTGTTGTCAAGGTTTAAAACTTGATCTTCTTCAAGTGGATCTTTGACAATATTATATACTTGTTCTCCACCTGTTGGTAATATACACTTTAGAGCATTTCTCAGCCCTGTACTAAGCTGATTATTAGCATTTTTAAAATCATATGAAATTGATATACTACCAGCATCATCTATTGATATATCACCAGGAACTCCATTAAAGTGATAAATTTCAAGACCAAACACATCTGAATACTTTATAAACCCATTATTAACAAGTATATTTTTAAACTCTTGTTTAGAATTTGAAAATTCAATTTCACTATTATTATCAACTCTAGATAGCATAGTTACAGCCTCTGCTCTTGTTATATTTTTCTTTGGATTTAAGTTTTTATTATAATCTCCCTTAAAATATCCAGCCTCGACAACGCCTTCTACATATCCATCTGCCCATTTAGATATATTATTTCTATCATTAAAATTATTTATTTTATCTAAATCTTCATCGTATATATACTTTATAGTTGATATAATTTTTGCTGCCTCTTCTCTAGTTATATAAGAATTTGGCTTCATACTCCCATCACTATATCCATTTATATACCCAATTGTTCTTGCTGCACAAATGTCCTTATAAAACCAATCATTTTTGCTTACATCATACCCTAGATTTATATTTGAATAGTCTCTATCAGAATAATATTTATATCCAAAATATTTATTAACTATTTTAATAAACTCAGCTCTAGTTATAGAATTATCTGGCTTAAATGTATTATCTTCATATCCATTTATATATCCCTTATTAACAAACTCTTCTATAGAAGCTTTAGCCCAATGATTATTAACATCACTTAGCTTAGTATTTGCATGCACTGATATAGGCATTAAACTTAAAATCGTAATTATAGCTATGGTACTTATTATTTTCTTGTACATTAATATCCTCCTAGTGTTACGTATAATTACATCTACGACACGCCTAGGAAAAACTTTACAAATATTCCATCTATTTTATAATACAAAAAAATTTGTTTATTATCTCTTTCTATACGAAAAAAGAACTTTGCTAAGCAAAGTTCTAACTAAAACTACATTTCTGCAGCTAATTTATTAGCATACTCATGTAAGAAACCATTAGCTGCATTTAAAGTTGCATCATTTATATCATTTCTTAAATATGAGTGTACTATTTCACTTAATGATCCATTTAAATATCCTAATACTGTTTCTTTATGCTCTCTTGAATAATTCTCATCAAAAGCTATTTTTATATTATCCATCTCTGTGTATAATCTATCTGCTATATCTATAGCCTTACGTAATTGATCTGCTGTTTCATTTATGTAAGCTACATGTCCTTCATTTTCCATTCCTCTTACTCTCTCTACTGCTGCTGTTGCAAATGCTAATGCATACTCTCTATTATCTCTATTAGTTAAGTCTTTATTATCCACATAATCTACAACTGTTCTTATTTCTTCTATAGCTATTGCTAATTGCTCATTATATTCATTATTAGTTTCTTGGCTTTCCTCAGTTTCTGTTCCTTTTATTTCCTCAGCTAATTTATTAGCATACTCATGTAAGAAACCATTAGCTGCATTTAAAGTTGCATCATTTATATCATTTCTTAAATATGAGTGTACTATTTCACTTAATGATCCATTTAAATATCCTAATACTGTTTCTTTATGCTCTCTTGAATAATTCTCATCAAAAGCAACTTTTATATTATTCATCTCTGTGTATAATCTATCTGCTATATCTATAGCCTTACGTAATTGATCTGCTGTTTCATTTATGTAAGCTACATGTCCTTCATTTTCCATTCCTCTTACTCTCTCTACTGCTGCTGTTGCGAATGCTAATGCATACTCTCTATTATCTCTATTAGTTAAATCTTTATTGTCTACATAGTCTACAACCGTTCTTATTTCTTCTATTGCTATTGCTAATTGCTCGTTGTACTCTTGGCTTTGTGTAGCTTTTGGAGCTTCTTCCTTTTCATTTGCATTTGCAACAACTGGTGCAGATACTGATAATATAAGTGTCGCTGCCATAGCAGTTCCTACTAATTTTGCCATTTTATTTTTAATCATTTTTGTTTCCCCCTACTTAATTTTTTCTTTTTTTATTTATTGTAAGTCCTACTATTGAAGATACTCCTAGTCCTACATATCCTATCATAGATATATCTCCTGTTTGAGGATTGTTACCATTACTTGGTTTTTTATTATTTTCTGTACTTGGCTTATTTATACTTACTTGTATACTTGGCTGTAATGGTGTTAGTGGGATATTTGGGTTTTCTGGCTTAACTGGTATACTTGGTTCTAACGGTATTAATGGTATATCTGGATTTTCCGGTTTCACTGGTATGCTTGGCTCTAATGGTGTTAACGGTATATCTGGATTTTCCGGTTTCACTGGTATACTTGGCTCTAATGGTATTAATGGGATATCTGGATTTTCCGGTTTCACTGGTATACTTGGCTCCAATGGTATTAATGGGATATCCTTATCTTCCTCTTCTAGTAATGCATAGTATTTATGATATAATTCCATTGCAGTATATGAAGTCCAAGTGTTTATATTGTATTTATTTTCATCTACCAAAGTTCCTAATGTATCTAAAGCTTTTATTTTTTCATCTCTACTTAAATTATTATCAAATGCATTTATTACCTTATCCATAGCTTCTCTTATTTCTTTAGCTAGTTTAGCAGTTTCTTGAACAACTTCTAAATTAGCTTTTAAATTATTCATATGTTCACTATAATTTTCTAAACCTTCTAGTACATATAATCCTTCTAATCTATCTAATGCAGCTTGCATAAAAGCTACCATTCTATCGTAATTTTCATTAACTGTTAAATCTTTATTTTCCATACAGTTTACAGCTTCTCTAGTTTCTTCTATAGCATATTCTAATTGAGTTAATGCCTCTTCTAGATCTTTATCCCATTTAGCATATAGTTTATGATAAAGATTCATAGCAGAGTTTAAAGTTGTTGAATTAACATGATATCTTCCAACCTCTACTGAATCCCCTAATGCATCTAAAACTATTTGCTTATTTTTTAAAGTATCTCTTCTAGAATCTTCAAAAACTGTATTAACTCTATTTACTTCATATCTAACTCTATCTATGTAATACATTTTACCTTCTATCTCTTTAGCTGATTCGTTTATCCAATCTATATGTCCTTGATCCTCAGGTAAAACCTCCATATTCTTTATTCTGTCTACAGCCGTTTTATAAAATACTTTTAATCTTTCATAATTGTTATCATTATTTAAATCTGAAGTATCTAATAAATTTATAGCTATTCTCATTTCTTCTATAGCATAATGTAGTTGTTCTCTATAATCAGTTGATGTTTCTTTTTTATCTTCTTCTTTTTCTTCTGGTTTTTGTTCAGGTGCTACTTTATCAACTTCCACTTCTTCCTTGTCTTTAACTTGTTCTTCTTTATTATTCTCTACATTATTTTCCTCTTTTACTTCTTCCTTATCTAAATTTTCCTCTTTAGACTCTTCTTTTACTTCTTCTTTGTCTACATTCTCTTCTTTTACTTCCTCTTTACTTTCTTCTTGAACAGGTTGTTGAACTTCTTCTACAACAACAGTATTGTTTTCTACATCACCTAAATCATTAGGCTCATTTGCATATACTCCTTGTCCACTTAAAACTATTCCCGATATTATAGCTGCAGCAGCTAATTTCTTACTTTGTCTAAACTTCTTCACAGATTTAGGCATTTAATTATTCCCCCAAATATCAAAATATATTACTAAAATATTGTAATATATGGGACATTTTTTTAATATTGACCATAAGTTTAATCTTCATCTCATACTTTTATAGGTTTTAATTACACTTTAGTACTACTTAAGTGTAATATACTTTTTATTACTCTTTATCCATGAAAAAGTCGCCTACAAAAAAAGAACTTTGCATAGCATAAGTGGGGGGCGGTATGTTAGTTGCAGCGACATTTACAAGCGTTTCTCAGCTTGTATGGAGCAAAACTAACATACCGCCCCCCACCAGGAGCCTAACAAAGTTCAAATCACACCAATTTAGTGTCTATAGTTATGATAATCATATATAAACTTATTTAGCTGATCCTTATTGTAATCTTCATCCCAATTGATAACCCACTTTTCATCATCAACCTGTTCAACTTCCCTATAATTTTTCATAGGAAACTCCATTTGCGCAATATGCGTATCTCCTATAGATATAACCTTATTAGCTAATGAAACTATTTCTGTAGGAGTCATATTAGTCTTAGCATGCTTAAATATTTCTTCTCCTACCTCCATGAAATTACTAGCGAAATTATCCATTAACTTATTATAAGTAGCTTCTATAACAGTTCTCTGTCTTTCATCTCTTTCATAATCACCATCGTCATGAATCCAGGTATATTCTATAGCTTGTTCTCCATTTAATGTCTGATTTCCGGCCTTATCAATACCTGAAATAGAGTCAACTTCCTTAGGTTTTATACTAACATCAATTCCACCTATTATATCTATAATTTCAGGGAATGACTCATAACTAAACGATGCATACTTATCTATCTTAACTCCAAAGTTTTTATCTATAGTTTGAAGTAAAAGAGCCGGTCCTCCGTACGTATAAGCCTCACATAAAGCTCCTTCTCCATGTTCTGGTATATCTACTAAGGTATCCCTAGAAATAGATGTCAGCCTTACACTTTTAATATTTTCATCAATGGTAATTATCATAGTAGACCCAGCTCTATCACCTTTATCCAAATTATCACCATCTACACCAATCAGTAACACATTTGTTATACCATTACTTTCATCAACTTTTTCTATCTTATCATTAATTTCCTTTGCCGTATCCTTGTCATAAATCGAATTTAACTTAAAATAAAAATACCCCAAAGCAACCATGGGTGTAATCACTATAAATGCTATTAGTCCTATAACAATCTTTTTAATGTTACTCATATAATTGCCCCTTTTCTCAAAATTTACTGGGCTATATCTTAACATATATGAACCTAATCATCTATAATTTTCACACCAATTTCAGACAAAACCGTTTTTTGTGAAATATATATGAAAACACCCTTCACACACTCTTCACATTATCTATTCATTAATATATTATTTTATTACACATCAATAATATTTATAAATAAAGTCACAATTATTTAAGTAATAAAGAACTATATTATTACATTCTAAATATTTTAAGTATCTACATTATCCTTATCCCAACTACCATTTCTTCTATAATCAGCTCCTCCAAAAACTTTTCCATCATTATTTTTTACAAGTGCTTGTATAGCTCCATAATACAACTTAGATTCATTTATATATATTTTATACCCTTCTTCATTTAAAATTTTTTTATCTTTTTCATTTATTTTTTTCTCACTTGTTATATTATATAAATCTTTAAATATTAATCTGTCATTGTTTATAGACTCTTGTAAATCATGATTAAATACCAAGTTATTCAAAGTAACCTGACTCATTACTTGCGGTATTCTATTTCCTCCCGGGCTACCTATACCCATTATAAATTCATTTTCTTTTTTGATTATAGTAGGTGACATGAATGTTCTCGGTTTCTTTCCAATTTGGTATGTATTTATAGATTTTTCATTTGTATAATTAAAATTAGATAGTGCGTTGTTTAAAAAAAATCCCTCTATATATTCTCCGCTTCCAAAAAAATCACTTAATGTATTTGTACAAGATACAACCATTCCATCTTTATCTATTACAACAAAATGAGTAGTGCTTTCATGCTCATTCTCTTCTTCATTTATATTATAGTTTTTATTATAATTTTTATTTAACATATTTTTTACATATCTATCATCTACCATATAATCATATTCTTTAGAAATAAAATTAGGATCACCAATATTTTTCAGTCTATCCTCATAAACTACATTCATAATTTTAGACATTTTTTTTATATAATCCAATTTATCACTTTCGTAATCTTTTAAATCTGCATATTGGGCTAACTTCAGTATTTGAGCAAATGAAATTCCTGAAAATGGTGGTGGTGCAGTTGTTATTTCATATTCCATAAAATTACTTTTTATAGGATTTTTTCGTTCTACTTTATAGTTTAAATCCTCTTCATTCCATCCTGTAAATTCAATTAATTTTTCACCTATAATACCTTCATAGAAAACATCAGCTCCTTCTTGTTGTATAATTTTTAATGTCCTTGCTAAATCTTTTTGAACTATTTTGCTACCTACTTCCAAGGTTTGTCCTTCTTTATAAAATTGAGGCAATTTATATTTGCTTAATTTATTTTTTGAAAATTCAAATCTATTATATAAAAATTTATTTAGCGTAAAACCTTGCTCTGCATAGTATATTGCTGGATTTAAAACTTGTTCCATATCTAAATTTCCATATATATTATGTATATATTCCATTCCTTTTACAAATCCTGGTATACCTATATATCGAGTACTATCCTTCGTATTTTTAGGTGCATATTCTCTATAATCATAAAATTGTGCTATATTATCATCTTTAGAATAAACTAGCATACCTCCACCTCCACCAATTCCAGAGGCATAAGGTTCAACTACACCTAGGACATAAGAAATAGCTATAGCTGCGTCAATAGCATTTCCTCCACTTTCCATTATATTCATACCTACTTCTACAGCTATATCATTAGATGAACTAACTCCATATTCATTTTCATTTTTATTTTCATTATATACAAATGACGTGTTATTAATTTTTAAAATTATTATTATAATTATAACTGTTAATAATATGAATTTTTTCTTTCTCTTAATCAAAGATAACCTCAACTCCTTATATTAGCTTTTTAATAAAAATAAAATCCATCCCTAAGCTTTATTTGCGGATAGATTTATATACTTAATAAATATTCATATTGTTATAATTTAATAATAATAAGTACTATAATTAATACTATAGTTATAGTTATTAAATTTATTAATGTAGGTTTCTTTCTATTTTTTATGTGTATCTGTATTTTTTCTTTTAAACTTAAATTACCATACATACTTTAATTTCTCCTTATATGAATTGATTCATACTTACTACTCCATATACTATAAATGATAACCCTATTGAACTTATAGTTGTTATCTTTATTCCTTGCTTATAAAAAGTATGTGCTATTAATCCAGGTAAAACTATACCTATTCCTGTAAGTGCATTAACTTGCATTGATAGTTCTGGTAAAAACATATCTATTAATAACTTTAGACATATAGCAGATACTAACGATGCTAAAAACCTTCTTCTCCCATATATTATTGTTATTTTGCCTATTCCAAAGTTAACTATAATATATATAATTAAGCTCATTATGAATATTAGTAATATAGATTGTAAACTGTCCATAGATAAAGCTAAGTATCCAGGTACTATTAATCCTCCCGGTGTTATTCCAAACTTTTCTGAAAATATAAGGCTCAGAGTTAATCCTAATATAATCGCTACTTGCAATTCAGTTACTATCATTATTTCCCCCCACTTTTAAATTAATTATACAAAAACTTCGATAGAATCTTCTTTGTCTAAATCCATAATAGCTTCTATAAATCCCTCTCCTGATCCATGTATATTGCCTATTCCATAAACTAACTTGTCTTGTAGCATCGGAGTCATAACTTCCATTATTTTGTCTGATGATTCATTTTCTAAATTTATATAATTTTTAACATTTGTTAATTTACCAGATTCAAACAGTCTTGTTATAGGATCTGTAATATTTCCAATTGCAATTAGTGTTTCAATTTCAATATAAGGTATAACGTCACTTGCAAATTGTTTAGTTCTATCTACTCTATCTGGCCTACAATTAATAACTACTATAGGTTCTTTAGAGTTATAATCCATTTCACATACCCTTTCCCATATTTTTAAAGTTGATTGAGGATCATTTGCTGCAAATCCATTTATAAAGTAAGAGTTTAAATAATTATCACCTATTCTACTTATCCTCATAGCTCCTGGGTCAGGATGTGCATTTAACATTCCTCTAAAACAGGTTTCTCTATCTATTCCTAAAGCTTGACCAACAGATAACGCTAATGATGCATTGTCTGGAAAAACCATATAATCAAATTTAGATAAAAATTCCTGGCTTATATCCGAGTTATTCGCAACTATAACTTTAGTATTTCTTTCTTTTGCAATTTTTTCAAAATAATTTCTATAATCTCCATCTACAGTTATTAAGTATCCATTGTATGGTATTGTACTGCTAAATGCCTGTGCTACTTGATCTAAGGTTGGCCCCATTACATCCATATGATCTTCTAACACATTTACTATTACACCTATGTTGGCTTGTAGCATTTTTGATTGAAAAACTTCTTGGTATTCTGGGTTTACAGCCATACATTCACATACAAGAGCTTCTGCTTCTAATTTCGCTGATTTTTGTATAACTTTTATTTGCTCTCCTATGTTAGGACCTTGTGGTTTTCTTTTTATAACTTCCTCTTCATCGTCAAACCAGTATATCATTCTAGCCGCAGTTCCAGTTGTTTTTCCGATTGTCTTATACCCAGCTTCCGATATAATGCCTGTTATTAACCTCGTTACAGTCGACTTTCCTCTTATTCCATTTACATTGACTCTAATAGGAATTTTTTTTATATTCCTTTTTTGATTAATTTGCTCTATTATTCCTAAAAATAATAATGTTGATATGCAAATTAGTATAATAACAATAACAATCACCCCTTATATAAAACATTTATCCCTAATTTTATCTTACGATAATTTTATAGATTATGATATTACCAATTAAGGTACTTTTTTGATACTACTTAGTATTTAATATTTCATTACACTAATTTGTTTTAATATATATTATTTAACTTAATATCATTAATTTTATGTAAGTTGAGTTATCTCTACAAAAAAGATTGCCGGATTCGGCAAGGAAGGCTATCTTAGTTTCAGCAATACTTCTTATTATCTCTACACAAAAAAATATTACCCAGTTAGGCAAGGGGTGGTATGTTAGTTGCAGCAATGCTTTTTCTTATTCTCCAAATAAAAAAGGGCTTCGCCCGGCTAAGGAGGTTGATATGTTAGTTGCAGCGACATTTACAAGCATGATCTTTTGCTTGTATGGAGCAAAACTAACATATCAACCTCCAAGCCTAGGTAAGCCCTCTAAAACACACATCCATGGCAAGGATTTAAATTATCTTTATATTACTTAGCAGTATAACCTGCATCTAGAAGCATCTTAACAGCTGCTTCTCCTTTTCCGTCAGCAACAAGTACTATAGGTCCCGTACATCCCATACCACTCTCTGCATAAACACCGTTCTTCCATAAAACTTTAACCGCATCTTCTAAATCCATAATATCTATACCAGCTATTTGATGAGTAACAACTTCTTTCTCCGGCATCTTAACGTCCTCATCATCATCTTTTTTAACTTCTTTCTTAGTTAAAGCAGCTATTATATCATCGTACTTAGCTTTCTTAGCAGCTTTAAACTCATCTTTAGAAACATTACTTACATCACCTTTAACAACATCATAAGCATATTTTAAAGCATTAGCAACAACTGGAGAACCAGAAGCTCTAGAAACTATTAATATCTTTCTATCATAATCTTCACCTACACCAGGACCATATCCGAATCCTTGAGACTCATAATCTCCACCAGTAGTAAATGAAGAGAATACCTTCATAAATATATTTCCGCTTAAAGTATCAGTAACCATAACATCAGGAGCACCGCATAATAAGTCATTTCCTCTCATTACGCAACCACCATCAGCTCTAACTGACTCAGCAAAAGTTATATCATAACCATTACCTTGTAAATCTTTTAAAGCTTTCTCTACTTGTCTAGCACCATCAACATTTAATATACCAACAGTTGGGTTTTTTATACCTATAGACTTAGCAGTAGATATACCATAAACAGCATTTCTAACCATAGCTTCTATTCTATGAGTAGCACTAGTACCAGTAGTAGTAGCAAGTATCATCTCTTTTCCTCTACCTGGAGTTATAACCCTACCAACAGTAGAAACTCCTATAGGGAAGTTGTAGTGCATAGTAACACAAGCATCTATGTATCCTGAGTCTAATAACTCTTCCATCTTCTTGTGCATTTCACCTTCATCATTAACTTCAACAATCTCTAAATCTGTATCAACCTTAGGTCCTATTAAAACTATATCAAACAGATTTGACTTAGCTAGATGAGCACCTTTTACTAAATTCTCAACACCATGCTCACTACCTAAAGTAGTCAAACCAACTCTAACCTTCTTACCAAACTCCCCACTTTCAATAGCATTAGCTATATCAAGGAAAGTTTCAGCTATAATCTTCTTAGGCATAACGATTCCCCTCTCAAAGTGAATTTTTTAAAATTCCATCCGTCTTTTTCTCTTCTCTTTCCCTGTAAAAAGTCCTAAATAGTTCGGTGGCGAAGGGCGAGGTGTTATTAATGCGAAGGCGCAGGGTAATATTGAAGTTGAACGAGCATTTAAAGTCCACAGGACTTCATGCTAAGAGAAACTCAATATTACCCAAGCCCCAAGCATTAATAACCTGAGCCCGAAGCCACTCCTATTTAGCCTTTTTATACTATTCTTCTATTAACATATCTTGAGCTAATTTTTTCATTGATTCTGCTATTATTTTCTTTATTTCTTCCTTAGAAACAGCAGCAGCCTCTTCCTCTACACCTTGATTTCTCTCAACTATGAAAGAAACACCATCGAATAAGTTAGTCATTCTACCTAAGAATAAACTTCCCTTACCAACTACCATAGCTCTATTTCTATCACCAGTAGTTAAATCATCTATACAGAATCCTATATAAGGAACTCCTGATGGTATATGTCCTTGAGTTGGAGCCCATCCTGGTAATCCTTTTTCACTTACAAAGTTCTTTAACTCTTTCTTATCTAAATCTCCACGCTTAACAGCAAGAGCACCTATCATCTTGTAGTTAGCCTCTGGAACATCTCCTGCACCAGCTGGCTTAGTTATATCTGGGTTTTGCATCTCAACAGAGTAAACATCAACATCAGTTATCTTTAAGTTAGCTCTATCAAGTCCAGTAGTTATTAAAGAAGTCATAACAGCTTGTGGAGAAGATCCAGTTCCAACACTGTGTTTTCCAGTTAAATCAGTTCTTATTATTGGGTTAACACCATCATTTTCAGAAACTAATACAGCGAATCCTCCAACAACGTCCTCTAATACTGGTAAACCTTTTTTCACATGGTCTTTAGCGTTCATTCCAAGTTTAGCACTAGCTCCACCTGCAACAACCATAACATTTTTATAAACTCCAGCCTTAACTAAAGCAGCAGCATTTATTAAAGCATGAGTAGGTCCAGCACAGAATCCTCTTGTATCAGAACCTGAAGCATTTTGAAGCCCAGCCATTTCAGCTATAGCTTTAGCGAAGTTTCCTCCACCTCTTTGGTTCATATCACCACAAGCTTCTTCAGAACACTCTATTACATAATCTACATCTAGTGGATTAATATTATTTTTTCTTAACATTTGAACAGCAGCAACAACACCTGAAGCCTTAACAACTAAGTTTTCAAACATTGTATGAGCGTTTAAGTTAACGTCAACATCATGAGCTCTCTTAACATATCCAACTAACTCACCATTGTGGTATAAACCTTCAGCATGATGATTAGCTATTAACTCATTTGCATCATCTATATTATCACCCTTAAGTTTTCCAAAGAATGGAGCTAACTCTGGGTAGTTCTTTTCGATATTAGGTTTTACATTATTTACAAAATCTTCACTTAACTTAACTAAGTCGAATGCATCACTTAATTGCATCATAGCTAAGAATTCATCTTGAGGCATTATTTCCCCAAGTTTACCTTGTCTAGTACCTTCTATTTTTTCTTCACACCAAGGAAGAGCTTTTCCTCTTAATTCCTCTGGTCTATTGTTTCCTATGTAAACTTGATTTGGTATGTAGTTTACTACATCTTCATAACTTCTTATATGGTTTTTAACTTCTTTTAAAAATTCTGAATCTGGATGTGTTTCTCTTTCAACAGCACAAGTAGTACCATTTTGAACTATCATATCTGGTGTATGAACTAAGATGTAACTTGCCCCTTTTAAAACTGGAAATGTCATATTATTTACCCCCAATGTATATATGTTATTATTTTTATCAACGGACTAAATAATAGCCTCGTTGCTTAAAACTTATTTTCAACTTTTTAAATACTTAAAAAATAGATGGGTAGTAAAACCCATCTATTTAGTTTTTTTATTTAATTAAGCGTTAGCTGATATATCCTTTAAAGTTATATCTTTTTCGAATACTGTTTGACCATCAACTTCAGTAGCTAAAGCAACTAAACATTTTTCAACTAACTTTCTTCTTAAAGCTTTTTCCTCAGCTGGATCTAACTTAGGATTTCCAAGTGGGTGAGGTATAGCTATAGCAGGAACTATTCTGTTAGCTCCAACTGTTAAAGATATAGGTACTACTGTACAGATATGAACAACTGGTAAACCAGCTCTTTCTATCTCTTTTACCATCGTTGCACCGCAACGAGTACAAGTACCTCAAGTAGAAGTTAAGATAACTGCGTCAACACCATCAGCTATTAACTTTTGAGAAAACTCAGCAGCGAACTTCTTAGAACTTGCAACAGCAGTTCCGTTTCCTGTAGTTGAATAGAAGTATTCATGTAAAGATCCTATAGCACCTTCAGCTTCTAAATCTCTTAAAACATCTACTGGTAAAACTCTATCAGAGTCTAAGTTACAGTAAACTGGGTCGAATCCACCATGAGCAGTTTCATAAGTTTCTTCAGTTAAATCCATAACACCTGCTATGTTGTACTCTCCGTACTTAGAAGCAGAAGAAGATTCTATTCTATCTGGGTTTCCTTTAGGAACTATACCACCAGAAGTAACTAATGCTATTTTAGCATGAGCTAAATCTTTTACAGCTGGGTTTGGATCTACTCTATCAAAGTTAGGCATTGGATATTCAGTTGTGAACTCTTCACCTTTTATTTTCTTGATTAACATATCTACAGCTCTTTTAGAACCTCTTTCGTTAGCGAAGTAGTTTACTCTTATTCCTCTTTGTATGTATCCTTCTTCAGCTGGAGATCCTATTTCTTCTTTGTTAGCTAATTTTATAGCTAACTTAGCTAACTTAGGAAGAGCTTTTCTCATTCCAGCAGCAGAGTCAGCAGTCTCTACTATGTAAAGATCTTTCTTGAACATATCTGCACCTGGGTTTTCAATGTACATTCCTGTTAAAGCTGGTATTTGTAATTCATCTTGAACAAATTTAGTTATTGTTCCTGCAGCAACCCCGTATCTTCCTGCATTGAACGCTGGTCCAGCTATAAATAATTGTGGATTAAAGCTCTTAACCATTTCTAAAACTTCTTGGCTAGCAGCATCCATATTTTCACCGAAGTAGCTATCCCCACAAACTACAGTTCCAACTATCTCGATATCGTCCCCTAATAATTTATTTAATTGTACACTTATTGGAGGTAAGCTTTCAGCTATATGTGGCTTAGTGTCAGCTTTTTCTTCTCCACCAATTCCAGCGAAGAATTGGTTTACGTAGTGAACTACTCTTATCTTTTCCATCTTATCTCAACCCCTTTTGATTTAATTAGGCATTATATTTGCAGAACTGACCTCTTATATCGTTCATTTCGCTTACTATTTCATCAACTTCAAGAACCATTTCCATCATACTTATTTGATCTTCATAAACTGACTCATCAAATAAATCTTTTACTTCTGGCTCAACAACATGATAAACAGCTAATCCTAACTCAACACCAGCAAGTGGTCCAGCGAAAGTTGGATCTCCAGCAGTTACTGTTTCAGCTGCAAGACCTGCAGCTTCGGCTTCAGCAGCACCTAGTAAAACCACAACATTTTCAGCTCCGAATTTCTCAGCAGCATCTTTAACTCTGTTTTGGTTTTCTAAGTCCATAGCCCCAGCAGCTGTTCAGACAAAACATTCTGTTGAAGCAAAAACTATTTCAGTATTATCTACAGTGTTTACACACTCTTCTATAGCAGGTCCCGGAATTCCATCACGGTCACCTATTATTATGATTTTTTTGTTATTTAATAAGCTCATAATAATTCTCCTTTTCCCTTTATTTTTTTATATTTTAAATTTTTAATTTTGTACTTTATATCTAATTCTTCACAACTATATTAATAATTGTCTGTATTTACGAATATAGCGTAGTGACGTTTAAACATTAGTTGACGTAGCACTTAAAGTCCGAGTTCTTTAGGACTTTGTGCGAAGGAAACAATGTTTAAATGGCACGAAGCGACCATACGTACTACAGCTTATTAATACCCCTTAGCTGTTAAGAACCCGAATCCTGTTTCGTTAGTAGCTCCAGTTATAACTTGTATCTCAGCTTCTATAGATCCATCTTCTCTTAAAGATCCAGCAGCTCCACCAGCTATTACATCAGCAACATGAGGATGTCCTATTACTCTATCCATCTTAGGTAATACAATAACTTGGTTAGCGTTTCCACCAGTTACAACAGCGTCAGCTTTAACGTCAGCATCAGCTAATGATTGAGAAGCTCCATCTCTACCAGCATACTCATCTGTAACTATAACAGTTTTAACCCCTTGACCTTCTATCTTTTTGCAGTTCATTATAAGGTCAGTATCTGGGTTACCAAATCCTTCTTGTGATACTATAACAGCATCTAATCCTAATTGCTTACATAATTTAGCAGTCCAGTTAGAAGATCTTTCTTTATCTGCTAAGTATACGTTTTCATTAGTTATTATAACTCCCATGAAGTTTATTTCTTTTCCATGTTGAGCATATAAATCTTTAACTACAGAGTTATTCATGTGTACATAACTTGGGTTCTTGTCACAAGCAGAAACACAGTTACCACTTACTATAGCTCCATCCATTAATTCAGTTGGGTATAATAAAGTTGGTACTATTTGCTTAGCGTCAACTCCGTAAACGTAAGTATCATGTAATAATCCTTGAGTTTGAAGCATGTATACATATCCTACTTTTGGAAGTTCTGGATATTCATTAGCAGCTTCAAATAATGGTTTAGTTTCATAAGTTGTTATTTCATCTGGAGTAACATTTCTAGCAGCTTCTCCTAAATAAATAGCAGACTTGAATCCTATCATTCTAACAGCTTTTTCATGATCATATTGCTTTAATCCATCTATTGGTTCAGCTATAACAACTACGTTGTTTAACTTAGAGAATGGAGTGTATTCAGCTCCAGGACCTTGCATATCTATTATACCTTCTTGGAAACCAACTATTTTACCAGTTGTAACAACTCCTACATTCTTAAGTGCATGAGTTCTACCTTCTCCAACAGTATCTACTTTAGATATAACACCTGGGAATATTCCACCCTTTCCTTCAACTTTGACTCTCGGTTCTATAACGTCTTTAACTGGTATTATTCTAACACTTTCTCCAGGACGAACTATATCTAAATCTATTGATTTTATATGCTCATCTCCACCAATTTCCTTTAACATCTCTTCTTTGTTGATGTATAATACTGAATCTTTAACTTCTGTTACTTCTCCAAATTGTACATCTTTTATAAAGATTTCCCCTAACTCAAGACGCATGTTGGCACCCCCTATTTTTTTTGAACTTAATTTATTTTTAACGGGGAAGTTTATCCCCCATTAATTTCTTATAAGTACTTCTTTATCATAGCTTCTATATTAGAAACTGTAGCATCTTCCTTAGTTACTTCGTCTATTTTAGCTCCATCTTTGTATATAGCTATAGTTGGAAGCCCTAAAACTTTTTGCTTTATAGCAACTCTTCTTGCTTTAGTAGTATCAAACTTACAGAACTTTATGTTTTCCCCATACATCTCTGCAAACTTTTCTATATCTGGTAATAATGCTTTACAAGGCTCACAACCTTGACTCCAGAAATCAACTAAAACATACCCTTCAGCTTCTAATACTTCTGGATCGAATGTATCTTTTTCTAATGCTATCATTTTAAGAATCCCCCTTATTGGATTTTTTATATTTTAATATATTTGAAATATATTATTAGCTATTATTATTTTAAAAGTACCGTCCTAAGTAATGTTTAAGCTACTTAAACATCATCCCCCGATAACCTTAGTAAACGTACCTTAGCACTTAGCAGCTTCTTCTTCGAAGTTTGCTTCTATATATTTTTCAGCTGTAACAGCAGCTATTGCTCCATCAGCAGTTGCAGTAACAACTTGTCTTAAAGATTTAACTCTACAATCCCCTGCTGCAAATACACCTGGTATATTTGTTAGCATGTTATCATCAGTTTTTATGTATCCACGATCATCCATGTCTACTTTACCTTCGAATAACTTAGTTTGAGAATCGAAACCTACGAATACGAATATTCCAAAAGTTCCATCTTCTTCATCAGCGAAGAATTCACTAGTTTCACCAGTTTGAGTATTTTTAAATACTACAGATTCAACTAATCCATCACCTTTTATTTCTTCTATAACTGTATCTAATAAGAAATCTACTTTCTCATTCTTTTGAGCTTTTTCTAATATTGATTTAGCACATCTAAATCCTTGTCTTCTATGTACTATAGTAACTTTTCTAGCAAACTTAGTTAAGTACATTGCTTCTTCTATTGCACTGTCTCCTCCACCAACTACGAATACTTCGAAATCTTCGAAGAAGTCAGCGTCACATGTAGCACAGTAAGAAACTCCTTTACCTGTTAATTCTCTTTCTCCTGGGCATCCTATTTTCTTTGGAGTAGCTCCAGTAGCTATTATAACAGTTTTAGCTCTATACTCGCCTTTTTGACCCTTTAATACTTTTATGTTTCCATCTAATTCAGTTTCTAATATTTCATCTCTTGCTATTTCAGCACCAAATTCTTTACATTGCTCAACCATTCTTGCTATTAAGCTTGGTCCAGTTGCATTTTCAACAGATCCTGGGTAGTTAGCAACTTCATGAGTTATAACTATTTGTCCACCAGTTTTGTCTTTTTCAAGTATTAAAGTCTTCATTTTAGCTCTTGCTCCATAAAGACCAGCTGCAAGCCCTGCAGGTCCACAACCGATTATGACTATATCATATACATTTTCCATAACCTACGTCCCCCTGTTTTCTTATTATTAATATATATACACCAAAGCTTATACATATTGCATTCTTTGGATTGTATTCCTTATTATATCAAAATCTATTACTCTGAAATCGTCTAAAACTCTTTCAGTCCACAAAGGAGTTGCTTTGTTGTTTTTAAATTTTTCTGCTGTTTCTATTGCATCTTCTATTAAGTTTAATGAGTTTACGTCTAAGAATTTCCCCTTTTTCAATATGACTGTACGATAAGGTGTCTCGTTGGGTTTTACGCTCCCATATAGCGGATGTGATAATAGCTCATACCCCTCATGAACTAAATCTCTACATTTTTTTAATGTTCCTATATAATCAGTGTCTAACGTTAAAACTTCTTTATCTATAACGTTTTCCTTGATTGTAGGATTATTAGTGATTATCAGCATAAGTCTACACTCACTTTCAAATATAGTTCCCAATTAAAAAACAGGCGACCAAGTCCCCACTTAGTCCCCTGTTAAAATTTCTTTTTTCAGAGATCCGTCCAGTTAAAGTCCATTCACCTGAGAATTTCACTTAAATCCTATTTGGGATAGATCTAAGTTTGTCCCTTCGGTCACCTCCAATGTCCCCACATTAGAAGTCGTCTCCCTTAACCTTCAAACGGTTTAATTTTTTAGTTTTGTCTGTTCCCTTTTGTTGTTTTTCTTGCATTTCTTAATTACATTATATCCACCTTGGCAAATATATACAATACTTTTTTCAATATTTTTTTAAGTTTTTTTGTAACAATTGTTTATTTTTTGTCAAACCATTGCAAATGCTGTATTCTTTGGAATAACCGTTTTCTAGAGTTCTTTGTATACAGTACAGTTAATTCCCACGATTTATATTTATTCTAATTTTTAATAAATATTCCTTCTTTTATTTTGAATTTTTCAAATATTTTTTACAAGTAATTTACCTATTAAAAAATTCACTTAAAATATTCTAAACCCTTTCTAAGTATATTAACTTTTTTTAATAAAATTCCAAAAATAAAAAGAGATTTAAAATCTCTAGATTTTAAATCTCTTTTATCCTCTTTCTTTCCTCACCTTACGGTAAACGCCTCCGGCGGTAAGTGAGAGTTGTAATGGTTGTTGACGTAACACTTAAATCCCCATAGGATTTGTGTGAAGGAAACAACCATTACAGCTCTCACAAGCCGAAACGGATTACCCTTTTACATTTCTTTATCTTTTATAGAGTTTAAATAGCTTTCTATACTATCAATAACACTACTTACGCATCCATCTTCAAAAGGAGATATTAAATTAGCTTCATCAACTATATCTAAGAAAGACTTAGTTCCACCGATCTTACATATGTTTAAATAATCTCTCCATCCTTTTTCTCTATCAACTCTCATCTTTTGCCAGAACTGAAGTGCACAAATCTGAGCTAAAGTATAATCTATATAATAGAATGGATTTTTAAATATGTGGCCTTGCTTAAACCACCATCCTCCTCTTTCAAGGAAGTCATTACCTTCATAATCCTTATGAGGTTGGTATTTATTTTCTAAATCTCTCCATACTAATTTTCTTTCTTCCTTAGTCATATCTGGATTTTCATATATTATATGTTGGAATTCATCAACTAAAACTCCATAAGGTATAAACTTAATTGCACTACCTAAGTGAGTAAACTTATATTTATCTGTATCTTCTTTAAAGAATAATTCCATCCATGGCCAAGTTATAAACTCCATACTCATAGAATGTATCTCACAACTTTCATATGTTGGGAAGTTTATATCAGGTATTTCTATCCATCTAGACATATACACTTGGAAGGCATGTCCTGCTTCATGAGTTAATACATCTATATCATCTGCTGTTGAGTTAAAGTTTGAGAATATAAAAGGAGCTTTGTAATCTGGTATATATGTACAATATCCACCTGCACCTTTTCCTTTTTTAGTTTCTAAGTCCATTAATTCATGATCTAACATATATTTAAAGAATTCATCTGTTTCATTTGATAACTCAGAATACATTAATCTACCATTATTCATTATAAACTTAGAATCTCCTTTAGGAGCTGCATTTCCACTATTAAATTCAAAGCTTTCATCAAAGTATTTTAACTTTTGAAGGCCTAATCTATCTCTTTGTCTTTCAAATAACTTGCTTGCAACTGGCACTATATACTTAATAACTTGATCTCTAAATTTAGATACCATATCAGCATTGTAGTCAGTTCTAAGCATTCTTATGTATCCTAATTGTACAAAGTTATCAAAATCTAATTTCTTAGCCATTTTATGTCTTACTTTAACTAATTTATCAAATAGTTCATCAAATTTTTCTTCATTTTCTTCAAAGAAATTATAATAAGCTTTAGATGCTTTTTCTCTTTCATCTCTAAATTGAGAAGTCATATATGGTCCAAGACCAGAAAGATTTCTTTCTTTACCATCAAATTCTATCTTAGCTGATGCTAAAAGCTTAGTATATTCTGATGCTAATTTATTTTCTTCTTGTAATTCAGATATTATTTCCTTAGAGAATGCTTGTAGTGAATAATCAGCTATAGCCATAAATTGTTTACCTAAATCTCTAGTAAGTTCTTCTTTAAATTTAGAATCTACTATAGCTTTATAAAATAATGAGTTTAACTCTTCATAATGAGGTCCAAATTCATCCCAGTATTCTTTTTCTTTTTCATAAAATTCATCTTGTGTATTTATACTATATCTTATTGATACTAATGTAGACATAGATTCTATATGATTTCTAATTTTATTGATTTTATCAATATTGCTTCTAAGTTCTTCGTAAGTTTGACTATCCTTCATAGCCTTTACTAAATCTTTAAACTCTACTTTTATACTATCGTAATCAGGTCTTTTGTATTTAAAATCATTAAACTTCATTTAATCACTCCTATCATTTTAGTTTAATATTTTATTAGGTTATCTTAATAATTATTATTTTATGTAATTTTTAGTAAAATAACAGTTTTCTAATTGTAAATTTTTTCTAAATTTGTCTTTAACTCATACTTTACTATAGTAGATATTTAAAGTCAATTAAAGCCCCTCCCTTTTATTTCTAGGCATTGCTAATGTGTATCTATTGATATAATTTCTTATATAATATAAACTGTATTTAATAAAATAAATAAAAATATTGGGAGGAACTTAATGTATAAACTAATCGCTTTAGACATAGACGGTACTTTACTTAATAGTAAAAAAGAGGTTACTCAGGAAGTTTTTGATGCAATACAAAACGCAAAACAAAAGGGTGTTAAGGTAGTTTTATCTACAGGAAGACCATTACCTGGTGTTCAAACTTTATTAAAAGATTTAAAGCTTAATGATGAGGAAAACTATGTAGTTACTTTTAACGGGGGACTTGTTCAAGAAATTACTTCTCAAGATGTTATTTCTAATATAGAAATGACTCATGAAGATTTTGATTATATATATAATGAATTAGCTAAAAAGCATGATATTAAAATTCATATAAATACTCCAGACTCTCTTGTTGTTCCATACAAGGAAGTTCCAAAATACAGTGTCCATGAATCTACTTTAAATAATATACCTGTAATTTGCATGGAAGAATCTGATATAAATTCTGATTTAACTTATTGTAAGGTTATGCTAGTAGATGAGCCAGAGGTTATTGAAGATATTATACCTAAAATACCTAAGGAGTTTCACGATAAATATACTATAGTACGTTCTGCTCCATTTTTCTTAGAGTTTTTAAATAAGAAAGTAAATAAAGGTTCAGGGCTACAAGCTTTATGTGATAAATTAGGAATAGACCCATCTGAAGTTATCGCTGTAGGTGATGAAGAAAACGACAGACATATGATAGAATTTGCAGGTCTTGGAGTTGCTATGGGTAATGCTAGAGATAGTATAAAAGAAATTGCAAATCATGTTACTGAAACTAATAATAATCATGGTGTAGCAAAAGTTATATCTGACTTTATACTATAATGTAAATAAATTTAATAATATAAAAATAGGGATAGATTATCTGTCCCTATTTTAATTTGTTTATTATATTTGTATTGTCTTTTATATTTTCATCTAATCCTATTATAGGAATTTTTAGATCATGTTCTATTAATAATTTTTCTAACTCTTCTATAAATACGCCTTTATCATTTACCATTTTTAGTGTATTTATTTTTTCATCTAAGTTTTTACATCCACTTATTTCTCCAAACCATTCCTTTGATATGCACGTTAAGTTATATCCACAACTAGGACTTCCGTCCACAGCTATAATCCCTTTTATTTCATATCCATTTTCAATATAATTACAAAACTGCTTTATATAAGGCTCTAACATAATTTTGCATTGATTTCTAAAAAATAAATTATCAAATTGATCTTTTACATGTCCCCATCTTTTTATTCCATACATTATCATTTCAGGACAAGGAAGTTGAATTATTCCATAATCATTATTTATTAGTTGTTTTGATATATCATGAGCCCCTTTAAATATTGATAGTCCCTCTACTTTTGAATTACAGTTTAATAAACAGTGACAAACCACTACTATTTTCCTATTTCTATACATAAGCTATCCCCTTTCTCCAATTAACATACTTATATTATCATATTACTTCATTTTTCTATTATAGATTTTTACTATATGAAAGTATTTGTCTATATATTTTTTCTATTTCAATTATTTCGAATTTTGTATTAGTATAATATTTGAAATAATTAATTCAGGGGGAAAATTTTTATGAATACTAAAAAAGTAACTTTTGGTTCTATGTGTATAGTTGTAAATGTAGTATTTGGTATGTTTGTCGCTATGTTGAATATCCCATTTCTATTTTTAGATACAGTTGGAACTATTCTAGGTGCTGTTGTTTTAGGTCCATTTTGGGGTGCACTTATCGGTGGTTGTACAAACTTAGTTTTAGGAGTAATATCAGGACCTACTAACATACCTTTTGCTTTAGTTAATATTGTTCTTGGACTTATAGTTGGATTTGTTGCTAAGAAAAAAGGATTCGGTTATAAACAAGCTTTCTTTACAGGGTTATTATTAGCTGTAGTTTGTCCTTTAATTGGAACTCCTATTTCTGTATTATTATTCGGGGGATTAAGCGGAAGTGGTGCTGACTTTTTAATTGGATTTTTAGTTCAATCTGGTCAAAAAATATTTACAGCTGCATTTATACCTAGAATACTTACTAATATAATCGATAAACCTTTATCTTGTATTATGGTTGTTTACTTCTTAAGTAAAATGCCTAAAGGATTTATATCTCAATTTAATAATAAAACTTATAAAGCCTCATAATAAAGAAATAACTGCCTTAAATTAATTTAAGACAGTTATTTTTAATTAGTTTAAATCTAAATTGTCAAAATCTATATACTTCCCGCAGTTATTATCACCTTTTAACTTAAAGTTATCCATAAGTGTTTTTAGCATGTGAGATTGTCCGCTTAGCTCTTGACTAGCTGCTGCACTTTCTTCTGATGTAGCTGAATTTGTTTGAACTACACTTGATATTTGTTCTACTCCTGATGTAACTTGTGCTATTGCAACTGCTTCTTCTTCAGATGCCTTAGCTATTGAGTCTACTAATGTAGCTGTTCTATTTGTAGTATCAATTATGCTTTGTAGCGCTTTTGCAGTATTATCAACTATCTCTGTTCCTCTATCAACTGATTCTATTGAATTTTCAATAAGAGTAGCTGTATTTTTCGCTGCTTCTGCTGATTTTGCAGCTAAGTTTCTTACTTCATCTGCTACAACTGCAAATCCTTTACCAGCATCTCCCGCTCTTGCTGCTTCTACAGCTGCATTAAGTGCTAATATATTTGTTTGGAACGCTATATCATCTATAGTTTTTATAATTCTTCCTATTTCATTTGATGTAACCGATATTTCTTCCATAGCGGCTATCATTTGTTTCATTTGCTCATTGCCTTCTTTTATTTGTATACCTGCACTTGTTGATAATTCATTAGCTTCTTTTGCATTAATTGCTGTATCTTGTATCTTTTCTGATATATCATTAATAGTTACAGATAATTCTTCAACTGAGCTTGCTTGTTCAGTAGCACCTTGTGCTAACATTTGTGATCCACTTGATACTTGATTTGATGCAGCTTCTACTTCTTCTGCTGCTAAGTTTATTTGAGTCATTGTATCACTTAAATCTTTAGTTATTGTAACCATTGAGTCTTCAATATTTTTAAATACTCCTAAATATGTAACTTCTGGTTCTACATCAAAGTTTCCTGAAGCAACATCCTCTAATACTCTAACTGTATCCTCTACCATTTCTTTCACTCTATAACTCATTTGACGCATACTATCTGATAGTGAGCCTAATTCATCATTTGACTCATATTCTATATCAATATCAAAATCTCCACCAGCCATTTGATTAGATGCTTCTTCTATTTCTTTAATCGGATTAGTTAAACTTCTTGTTATAAATATACATATGAATATTCCACATATTATATTTATTGAGCATATAACTATAGATACTATTGTTCCATGTTTTACAGTTTTTCCTATTCCTTGATTAAATTCAGTTCCTCTAACTTCTTCATCTTCATTAAGTTTTATTGAAGTTTGAGCGCACCTTTCATATGCAATTGCTGCTTTACTTCCATCTCCTGTCATTTGTGCTGCTGCTTTATAATCACCTTTTTCCAGTACATCATAAATTACTATAAACTCTTCTTTTAATTCATCTATAGCAGTTTCAAGTTCTTTTATTATTGCTTCTTCACTTGAAGATGCCTTATAAAGAATTTCTACTCTTTTTTCTAAGCTGTCAAAATCCTTTAATATTACAGGTTTGTATTTTGCTGGATTTTGCTCTAACATAGCATTTCCTATGTTTCTTCCTATAGAAACAACATCTCTACGAACTCCCATAGATTCTGATGTTGATTGATAAGGACCTTCGAATAATTCTGTGTTTAGTTTTTCTGATTTTCTTAAATTAGATATTGTGTAAATATTTGTAAAAAGCGTAAATACAAGCATTATAATGAAAGCTAGACTTAACTTCTTACCTATCTTTAAGTTTTTAAAATTCATATTTCTTCTCTCCCTATAATTTAATGTCTATTTTTATGCTTTGTTTTAAATTTAATTACGTAATTTTTTTTATATAGCTATATTATTTGAAACGTTTTAATTTTATAAAATCTATATGAGTAAAATTTTTACCACAATTTTACTTTGTCTAAGTCTTTATAATCTTTATGATAGATTATTTATGTTAAATAGTTATTTTTTAACTATTTGATATATTATCATAATTTAATTTGATTTTGTTTAATTTGGACTAAGATAGGTTTTTTTAGCACTAAAATTCAGCTTTTTTGTAAAGATATCTTCATTTTTCTAGGGAAAACATTTCTATGCTCAAATTTTTTTACTTTACCCAATATAAAAATGACTCTTGTAAAATACAAAAGTCATTTTTATTTATTTAATTTATTTAGTTTTACATTAAATCATTAAAATCTATATACTTACCACATTTGTTATCATTTTTTAATTTAAAGTTGTCCATAAGAGTTTTTAACATATGTGCTTGTCCACTTAATTCTTGACTAGCTGCTGCACTTTCTTCTGATGTAGCTGAATTTGTTTGAACTACACTTGATATTTGTTCTACTCCTAATGTAACTTGTTCTATTGCAACTGCTTCTTCTTCAGAAGTTTTAGCTATTATATCAACTAATGCAGCAGTTTTACTTGTAGTATCGATTATAGTGTTAAGTGCTACTGCTGTATTATCAACTATTTCAGTTCCTTTATCAACTGATAATATTGAACTTTCTATAAGTGTAGCTGTGTTTTTAGCTGCTTCTGCTGATTTTGCAGCTAGGTTTCTTACCTCGTCTGCTACAACCGCAAATCCTTTACCAGCTTCTCCTGCTCTTGCTGCTTCTACTGCTGCATTAAGGGCTAATATATTTGTTTGGAATGCTATGTCATCTATTGTCTTTATTATTCTTCCTATTTCATTTGATGTAACTGATATTTCTTCCATAGCAGCTACCATTTGTTTCATTTGTTTGTTACCTTCTTCTACTTGACTACTTGCACTTCTTGATAAATCATTAGCTTCTTTTGCATTAATTGCAGTTTCTTTTATCTTATCTGATATATCATTAATAGTTGATGATAATTCTTCAACTGAGCTTGCTTGTTCAGTAGCACCTTGTGCTAACATTTGCGACCCACTTGATACTTGATTTGATGCAGCTTCTACTTCTTCTGCCGCTAAATTTATTTGAGTCATCGTATCACTTAAGTCTTTAGTTATTGTAACCATTGAATCTTCAATATTTTTAAATACTCCTAAGTATGTAACTTCTGGTTCTACATCAAAGTTTCCTGAAGAAACTTCTCCTAATACTCTAACTGTATCATCTATTATCTCTTTTACTCTATGGCTCATTTGACGCATACTTTCTGATAAAGTTCCTAGTTCATCTTTTGATTCATATTCAATTTCTATATCAAAATCTCCATCAGCCATTTTATTTGATGCTTCTTCTATTTCTTCAATTGGTTTTTTAAGACTCTTTGTAATATATATACATATAATTATTCCTAATATTAAACTTAATAAATTCATTACTAAAGATACAATATAAGATTTTGATATGTTAGAACTTACTCCTTCATCAAATTTTATACCTTGTTGCTGTGCATCTTCATAAAGTGCTTTCGAATTATCTACACAAATGCTATAAGCTTGATAATAAGCTTTACTTTCGTCTATTAGCATCTCATTTGCTTTATCATATTGACCTTGTTTTACTAATGAAAATACTTTTTGGTACTCTTTATTTAAGTTATCCATAGATGCTTCTATTTTATCAATTAAAGATTTATCTATATGTGAATCTTTTTTAAGTACATCTATTCTTTCATCAATACTTTTAAAATTATTCTCAATAGTAGTTTCATAACTATTATCTGATGGATTTTTAGCTAAAACTGAATATGCTATATTTTGGTCAATAGAAGTTAATTCTCTATAAATTCCCATAGCTTGGCTTGTAGACTCATAAGGTCCTGTAAATAAGCTATGACTTAATTTGCCTGATTCCTTTAGGCTATTTAGTGTATTACCACTAGATATAGCTGAAAATATTAATACTACAGCAAAACATATAACTAACTTTCTGCTTATTTTTAAATTTTTCATATAAATCTCCCTTTAATTTTAATTTTAATTTATTTGATTTATACGGTCGATTTTATATAATCTTTAGCAAAAAAAACATCTCAAAATAGTTAAATATTTTGAGATGTTTTTTTAATTTTCTTCTACTTCTTCAAATTCATCCAATTCGTCTATATCTTTATTTCTTTTAAATACAAAGTTAAAAAATCCTCTTATTCCTTTAAATGTAATAACTATAAAAAATATTATGCAAATTCCAGTAAAAGCTCCTGAAGAATCTATCAAAACATCTTTTATACTTCCTACTCTACCAGCTACTGATAATTGCCTCATTTCATCATAATATGCATAAGTTATACTTAAAATCAATGCTACTACACTTGATATATATATTCTTTTACTAAGAACATATATAAATAAACATATAGATGCTCCTATTAATGCATATATACTAAAATGTGCTATTTTTCTAATTATATATCCTTTATCTCCATAGTTTTTAAGTAAATTAAAAACCTTATCTTTCACACTTATAAGTCTATGGTCTTTTAAAGTAACTTCATCTCTTACTTTATCTATTACGCTAACTGCTGTATCTGATTGCCCCTTAGATACATCTCCTTCTTGACTTGAAAAATAATACATAGTTCCCATTGTCAAAACTACTAATAATAAACATAATAGTTTTTTCATTCTATCATCACCTTTCTTAATAGAACTAGTATACATCATATGTTTTTGTTTTTGTAGTAACATTTTTGTAAGATATTTATACTAATTCTAAAAAATAAAAGATACTTAAACTTTAAATCTTAAGTATCCTTTATTTTAAAATTATTTTTTAGGTACTATTACTATTATAACATCACCTTTATTATCACCATCACAACCACAATGATCATGGTTATTGTCATCCTTGTCTTCATCTGTGCCACCAGGATTTGTATTTCCATCTATATCTGTTTTATCGTCATCCTTATCTTCATCTATGTCTCCAGGATTTTTATTATCACCTATATCTGTTTCATCATCCTTATCTTCATCTATGTCTCCAGGATTTTTGTTATCATCTATATCTGTTTTATCGTCATCCTTATCTTCATCTATGTCTCCAGGATTTTTGTTATCATCTATATCTGTTTTATCGTCATCCTTGTCTTCATCTGTATCTCCAGGATTTTTGTTATCATCTATATCTGTTTCATCATCATCCTTATCTTCATCTGTGTCTCCAGGATTTTTGTTATCATCTATATCTATTTTATCGTCATCCTTATCTTCATCTGTGTCTCCAGGATTTTTGTTATCATCTATGTCATCATATCCATTATGATTTCCATTATTTACTTGATTACCCACTTGATTATTGTTATTCCCATTATTCCCTGGATTTCCATTTTGTCCATAATGGTTTCCATTATTTTCAAAGCTTTCATCTTGTCCATAGTGATTTCCGTTATTTTGAAAACTTTCGTCTTGCCCGTAGTGGTTTCCATTATTTTCATTTGTTTCACTTCTTGAACCCTCTACTTCAATTGGATTTATATCATTCTCTAATTTATTTTCTTGATTTTGGTAATAATCTACATCTATATCATCACTACTATCAGTTTTTATTTCAGATTCAACTTCTTTTTCTTTATCAGTTTCGTCCTCACCATTCATTAGAGTAAATATTTTTTCAACACTAATTTTTTCTATATTATAATCTAGCTTATTTCCAATTTTAATCTCTGCTAAATATCTACCTAAACTTATTCCTTTCTTATTAGCTTCTTCTAAATCTTTCTTATTAGCATCTAAATAAACTATATCCATTCCTTCAAAATTCTTATCTATAGCATTTTTAATTTCTTTATCATATTTACTATTTTTACTATCCTTTACTTGTGCAAATCCAACTAACATTGAATCCCCTTGTAAATTATAGTTTGCTTTTTCTAATATATTTTTAATTTCTTTTAACCCGTCATCTAAGTCCATACCATCAACTTTATCTAATTCTAATCTTCTTGCATCTTCATTCATTCCTGTAGCTTTTAATATTTCCTTGTTTTTGCCAATGTTTAATTGAATACTTGGATTTATATCTAACGAAACAACTGCATATGTACTTGGTTTACTTGTCATAGGTATTATGATCATTATTAGTATTGCAGCTGCAGCTATAAACGGAGTTATATATCTATTGAAAGATTTAATATTTTTAACTTCTTCATTATATATATCATCTTCTAAGAAAATGATCGTGTCTCCTTCTTTTATATCTTCTTTATTTTTAATTCTTGCCATAGTAGCATCATCTTTCATAACTATGGAATAAGTGTCCTTAACTTCCATAACAATTCCCTTAAAGTACATCTATTACACCTGCTTTCTTATCCATAGTTTTAAATTTCTAAAATTCTTATCAAAAACTATGACAACTGTTATGATAAACTTTTTGCTACCTTTTATTATTTTTTCACTTACAACATATTTAAGAGATATTTTTTTTATAGGTAATCTTTTTTTTATGTACATAAATTCTTTTATAGGTTCGTCTTCATTTATTTTTTTAGATAGGCTTATGGCTCTTTCTCTTGTATCTATGTGCTTTGGAGATTCATCTACTAAATCTTCTAAACTAAATCCAAATTCATTTATATGTACTTTTAATTCATTCATTTCTTTTACTAGAGCTGTTTTATCTTCTATAGGATTTACTAGCTCCTCACTAAAGTCTATACCTTCTTCTTGTAATTTTTCTAGAGATTTAGTTTCATTATTTTTATTTTCTTTTACTAAGTAATTTACTAGTCTACTTTTTATAACTATCTTTGCATATGTAAAAAAATTGCCCCTAGCCTCATCATACTTCTCTATTGCCTCATTAAAAGCTAATAAAGCTATACTTATTTCTTCATCATTATCTAGACAAACATATTTTCCAGTTACTTCACTTATAGTTTTTATGATAAAGGGCATATTATCATGTATGAATTTATTTATATCTATATTTTGAAAATCTTTATTCTTAAAATCCATAAAATATGTCTTACTCCTTTTTAGTTGTTTTTCTACTCAATACTATATTTTAAATGAATTTTAGAAATTTTTATATATCAAAATTAAAAATATCATGATTTATACTATTGATTTTTTACTAAATAATATCCTATATCCATACTATTTTCTTGTAAATCTTTATCATAATCATAATTTTTATCAATGCCATTTACATCTTCTGTATTATTATCAAATTTATCATCGCTTAAATTTCCATCTATGTTATCAGGAATTTCACCATTTAAAATATCTTCTCCATTATTTGTATGAGTTTCATTTGTTTCCTCTTTTCCATTTAAATACACATTGTTATTTTCTTCATATATATTATCTTGTTCATCTAATTCTTCTTTATCTTTATAGTTATCGTCATCTTTTTCCTTATCTTTATCTTCATATTCTTCATTATCTTTATATTCTTCATTATCTTCATTATCTTTATTGTCATCGCTATTTATTTGTTCATTTTTTTTATTTTTTTCATATTTTTTATTACTTTTATCATTATCTTTATCGTCATCTTCTTCATCTCCTGTGTAGTAGTAAGTATTATATTTATCATTATTTGAATTATCATCATCTAAATTTTCTGGTGTAATATTTTCTACTTCATATTCATTACTTTCACTCAAATTATCTCCATATTTATTATTTAATTCTTCTTCCCAGTTCTCTCCATACTTTTGCTCTACATCATAATTCCAATTATCATCATATTTTCCTGTTAAAATCGAGTCTATTCCTCTTTCTATTCCTGCTATATATTGATTTTTAGTATCTATTTTTTGTGCTATAGCATTGCCTCCTAATAATAATCCAATTGTTCCCATACCCGTTATAACGGCTAACGATAATATCGCAACTATACTTTTCATTGTAAACCTCCTAAATCCATTTAATATCTATATATATTTTCTATAATTTTTTATATTGTTCTTTTATCACATTAATATATACAAATCTATTTTTAAATTTAGGTACCTTTTTTAAAAATTTTTTATTTTTTTATTAAATTTTTTTAAATAAAATTTATTTAAACAAAAATAAAGCTAATTAAAGTGAAATTTCTCACCTTAATTAGCTTTATTTATATTTTACACAACAAGTCGCTTTTCTGTATCCACTACTTCATCCGTTGCAAAAATATCTAATGATGCATCCATAGCTTCATTTATATCTAAACAATATATATCTTCATTATTGTCAAATCCATTTTCTTTCGTCCACTTATCAAATTCATTCTTCGTCCAGAAGAAATTCATTATGTTTCAGCAACTAGAAGCCCAGTTTTCATATTTGTCTAAATTAATATGTAATATTCTTAAATCTGGATTGTTTATATTCTCTACTTTTCCATCTCTTATAGATATATTTATCTCTTTTCCAGTAGTGTAACATCTTGAATTTATATCTATATCTTGATTAAAAGTACATCTCCATCCAAGTGCATCTATCGCACACATAGCATTAAATTGTCTTTTATCAGCTAATGTAACTTTATGCATTGTAGCATGTGCTGATACAGGGTATATAAAATTTATATAATTTTCTTCGTCTACTACCATTATATTTTTATCTATAAAAAATCTTAAAGTTAAACTTATATAATCTTCTTCTAAGTTTAACTTTTCTTTTATATAAGTTTTAACTTCCTCTAAATTTACTACTCTTTCTTTTTCTATTATCATATCCATTATAGATACTCTAATTTCTTTTTGTGTTTTGTCTAAATTCCTATACTTATTGCCTTTCATTAAATATCTCCCTTAAGCTTCTTCATAACATTTTGTTAGTTGTTTAGTTAATCTATTTTTGTAATCTAAGTATTCATCACTATTTCTATTTCTTGGTCTTTCTAAGTCAATTTTTAAATCTTCTATTATACGCCCTTTATCTCTAGACATAACTACAACTCTATCACTCATATAAACAGCTTCATCAACATCATGAGTTACCATCATTGCAGTTATTTTCTTTTTCATCCATATATCTTCTAACTCTTCTTGTAGATTTTGTCTCATTTGTAAATCAACAGCTCCTAAAGGCTCATCCATTAGTAAAACTTCTGGATTACAAGCTAATGCTCTTATAACTGCTACTCTTTGCTTCATTCCCCCTGATAACTGGTTTGGATACATTTTTTCTTTTCCTTTTAAGTCCGATATCTCAAGTAGCTCGTTTAATTTTCTTTCTCTTTCTTCTTTAGGAATTTTTTGTTGTTTCATAGGAAACTCTACGTTAGCTTTTATACTCTTCCACGGGAAAAGTGCGTAGTTTTGAAAAACAAAAGCTCTATCTATTCCTGGTTTTGTAACAACCTTATCATTTAATAAAACTTGTCCTTCTTCACAAGATTGAAATCCACCTATAATTGTAAGTAAAGTTGTTTTTCCACATCCACTTGGCCCAAGTAAACATACAAATTCACCTTCATTTACATCTAAATTAATATCTTCTAATACTTTATTTTCTACTTTATTATTTATAAAAGTTTTGTTTACATTTTCTATTTTAAGTTTCATTAACTGTCAAACCTCCATTTACAAAGGCTTTTATTTATAAATTTTAATATTCTATCTATCATAAACCCTACTAATGCTGCAAATATCATAAGTCCTATTAAAAGCTCTGTATTCATCATTGTTTGAGCTTGTACCATTGAGTAACCAAGACCGGCACTCGTCGCTATAAACTCGGCTCAGATTACAGACATCCATCCTGTACTTATTGCAATTCTTGCCCCTGTTAATATATCTGGCAGTGCTGCTGGTAGCATTACATTTGTAAATATAGTAAATGGTGATGCTCCCATACTTTGTGCTGCATTATAATAATCTTTTGATATAGATCTAACCCCTTGTATTGTGTTAAGTATTACAGGGAATACTCCTGAGAATGCTATTAAAAATATAGTAGGTCCATCCCCTATTCCAAACCATACTATTGTAAGTGGTACCCAAGCCATTATAGGTACTTGTCTTGCTGAGTCTACTATTGGAGAAACCATTCTTTCAAACCCTTTTGAAAATCCCATTAAAAGTCCAAGTGGTAACCCAAATATCATTGCGTACATAAATCCTTTTAAAACCCTTTGTAATGTTATAAGTAAGTTCTTAACTATTTCTGGATCTGTTATACAAGTTAAAAATCCTTTAAAAACATCCATTGGCATAGGTAATAATAGTGAACTGTTTATTCTAGTTGCACTTACTTGCCATATACCTACTATTAAAACTACAATTAATACTCTATAAAATATATCTATAAGTTTTTTATTAACATTTTTCTTCTTAGTTAATCTTGTATTGGTAGAAACTTTAGCTTCCAACTTTTAAACTCACCCCAATCTTTACTAGAAAGTTTTTTATCTGTATAAATTTCTAATTCTTTTTTAAAGTTTTTTTCATTTCCTAATTCTTTAACACTTTTGTTATATAACTTTACAAATTGATTGTATAAATCACTATTTTTAAAGTTTTTATTAACAACTAAAACATAAGTATCATAATCTTTTTTTGATGATGTAGAAAGTTTCTTTCCTTGTAAATTAAGCCCTTTTATAGCATCTACAACTATCCCCTCAACTTTATTACTTTCAAGTGCATACCCAAGACCCCCACTTATAAAAGGTATTGGCTTTGCTTCTTTATAATAACTTTTTACTAAATCTAATTGATAATTCCTATTTTGAGTAACACCTATTTTTTGAGGATTGTTATTTTTCAGTAAAAATATATCTGAGTTTTGTACTAAAGGACTTACTATTTCAAAATTTTTATCATACTCTACAAACTTATTTGCTGCTTCTTTGCAAATTATAGCCATATCTACCTGGTCTGAACTCAGAGCCCATTGCATAGAAGTTGCTCAGCAATCATTTATAGAATAAGGTTCTATCAAGTTTTCTACTTCTACATCCGAAAAATATCCATTGTTTTTCATATAGTTAATGACAAAGCCAGAGGTATCATCAGATACCCCTATCTTTATATTGCCATCTATTTTTTCATCATTTGGATTAAAAAATAATATTCCTAAGCTTCCTATAATTATAAGTAGTCCTATGATTATATTTTTAGTTTTGTCCATCTATCTCCATAGCCTTCGCTTTCCAATCTTCATAGCTCATTCCTTGTGGGAATACTGGATCTACTTTTTCTTTTATAAATACATCAAAATCATCTGCTCCACAAGAGTTTAATAATTCTGTATTTACAACTTCATCATATGAAGGCATTTTATCTAATGCTTTATTTTCTTTATACATTTCTAAATTGTTTTTATATTCTTCTCCAGTTGTTTTCCAAGTAAGAGTTCTTCCTTCTCCTACAGTCTTTTTATATATTGTCATTAATGCAACTTCTTCATCTACATTGTAGTTTTTAGCAAATATCTTAGCTGCTTGAACTGGATTAGTGTATATATATTCTATAGCTTTAGTGTGTCCTAGAACCATTTTCTTAGCAAGGTCTGGATGTTCTTTTATAAAGTTTGTATTTAATGAGAATGAACAACAGTTATACTCTTTTCCTGTGTCTTTTTCTTTGTATTGAGTTGATGCTATTATTTTTCCAACACCTTCATGTTCAGCTAATGAACCCCATGGATCACATGCACTAAATGCTTTTATTTGACCAGTTTTTAATGCTAAATATGCATCTTTACTTGAATCTATATTTACAACTTCATATTTAGAAGAATCTGCTGGTAATCCTGTTTCTGGACCATAATCTGTAGTCCATAATAAATCTCCACTTGGATCTGTTGCTATTTTTTGCCCTAATAATTCTTTTGGATCTTTAACATCATTAGCAACTACTAAATACTCTGATCCTCCTGTATGGTTGTTTGCTGCAACTACTATAGGAGAACCTTTTGGTATAGCCCCTACTAATCCTCTTGTCCCAATATACCCTGCATCCATTTGTCCTGCTGCCATAGCTTCTGGAACTTTACCATTTCCTACAGCCTCTACATTTAAACCTAAGTCTTTATATATTCCTGCGTCTACAGCTACTGGTGCTGCTGTCATATGGTCACAGTTATAATAACCTAGTTTTATAGTGTAATCAGAATCACCTTTTGTAGCAGTTTCTTGATTACTTTCTTTGCTTGAACATCCCGTTAAAACTGTAGTGCTTATTGCCCCGATTAATACTAATGCTTTTACTTTTTTTGATATTTTCATTTTTTCCTCCCACTATTATGCTTTATACTAACAACATGAATTCATGCCTTCCCCAAATAAATCAATTAATTTATTTCCTTCTAATCTATATATTGCATAACCTACATTTCCATTTTTAGATCCAGATAATATTAATTCCATCTTATCTTTGTCATCTATGTTTTTAAACTCAATAACTATATCTTCTATTGGAGCCCTTATAGGTTCTGTCATATATACATCTTCACCCTTACTTATAATTCCTACCATCTCATTTTGAGTGTTATTTTTTTTATATACTACTAACAAATCCTTAACTTTATCATTGTTTAAATCTTGTTCTGTGTAGGTAATTATATTTTTATTTTTTACATTCTCTTTAAAGTAGTTTAAATATTCTTTATTAACTTCTGGTAAATCATTATTTTGTTTTTCTTTTTCTTTACTATAAACATAAATACCAGCAAAAACTATAACTACCAAAACTATAATCATAACCATCTTTTTACGCTTCATGTAAAACAACCTTTCTCAAGCTAGGAATTATAGCTTTTATAAAAAATAAGAATATTATAAACGAACAAATATAACTTACACTATCTGGTATATTTAACATTATAGAGTTTGCTATATTTATAGACTCTTGTTTAGCTTGTAAGTTTACACTATTTGCTCTTCCAACTAGCAAGTAATTAGTTATATATCCTACTATCAATGAACAAGTTGTTAGTGTTATTGAATATATCGCTACAGTTCTTTTTCCGATAACATTGTACATACTTATAAGTTCTGGTAAATTTGTTGCTGCTCCTGCTATTAAAAATGTTATCGCAATTCCTGGCGATGCTCCACTTGCAACTAATGCAGCTATAAACGGTATATGTCCTACTGCACAAACATACATAACACATGCAAGTATTGCTATACTTCCAAGAGATAATACCCCTGGGTTTCCTAAATATTTTTGTATTATACTACTTGGAAATACTGTAGTTATAAATCCTGCTACAAGCATTCCTAATATTACATACTTACTAATTGTTACTGCTAATTCTGAAAATGACCATTTAAGCCCTTCAATTAACTTTTGTTTAAAACTTAAACTATCTTCTTCTAATTCTATTAATACTTCTTCATCTTCGTCTTGTTTTATATACAACTCATTGCCACCAAGTTTATTTCCTAAAAATCCAACTATCATAGGTATAACAAAACCTGCTATAACGTATATAGTTGTTATATATGGTCCTAAAAGTCCTAAACTTAAAACAACAGCAATTGGATTTATAATCGGTGTTGAAGTCATAAATGCAAGTACCGGTCCAAGATATGCACCTGAAAAGTACATACTTATACCTATTGGTATAACTCCACAACTACATATCGGAAGTAACATACCCGATACTGTACTTTTAAATAAAGATGATATTTTTGTATTTCCTAATGACTTTTGAAATTTTTCCGGACTTATTAGATTATGTAGTAGACCTGCTATTATAAAACTTATTACTAACCATCCTGACGCTCCGTTTAATATACTTATAGATGTCATTAGTACATCTTTAAAAAAATCTAAAATATACATTAAATTCTCCCCTAATTCTTAATTGCTTCTAATATTGCTTTTTCGATTATATCTTTTGATAATCTATCATATTTTTTTCTTTGATTTATAATCAAAGTCCCTTTAGTTATTACCCCGTACTTTTTTATATAAGAAAAATCTTTTCCCGCTTGATATAATTTAACATCAATTTTATCTTTATATTGATCTCCTATTTTTTTTACTAGCATCCCATGCTCATCACATGTAGGTCATGTGTTTATAAATTCCACTAATACTTTTGACATAACTTACTCCTTGTATAATTCCCCATGATTTCAAATATTTTGACTTTTCTCGTTTTCTCCTCAATTATAACCATTTTTTACCATAGTTGTACAATCGAATATATCTATACATACATTAATATATATAGATAAAATCTATATCATTTTAGTTAGTTAATTAACAATCATTTTTTTACATCACAAAAGTATGTTCAAAACTTTATCTTCTATCACTATACTATTTTCATTTTCATATAGTTTTTATGGTTAATCACTCCATGTATCCAATTCCTAGTCTATTATTTGAACTACTATGCATGCGAATCCCTTTAAAAACTTATCACCCTAAAATATATATATATTGTTACACCTAAATTTCATAACCTATTCACAAATATTCATTAATTATAAATTCATGAAAAAAAATGTTAGCTACTTATACATAACTAACATTTTATCGATTAATTTTTCTAGCTAAAGTAGCTGTCCATATACCAACCATAGTAACACCTAAAAACATTTCTACTCCCGATAATAAAATACTATATCCAATAGGTGTAATATCTCCATATCCAACAGTTGTAAAAGTCACTATGCTAAAATGAAATGCTCTTATAAAATCATTTATAATTACCGTAAGAGGTTTATCTAACATAAATAAGTTCTTGTATGATATAACTTTATCTCCTAAACTAAGTCCAAACCCCATATATAAAAAAGTGAATATAAATATAATCTCCAAAGAAGTTATCAAAGCATATGTAGGTCTTTCTCCATAACCACAAATCATACATAGTAACCTAGACTTATATCTATCAAATCCTTTTAAGTTTTTTCTCTCTATATTTTTATAAATATAAAAATACTCACCATAGTGATTAAGCAAATTATTCTGTTGAAATTTATATGCTATATCTTTATAAAATCTATAACTATTTTCATTATATGTAAAATTCTCATTATCAAAAAAAGTATCTTCATTAAATTTAGTAACCAAACTATCATCAAATTCAAAACTACAAATATGTGTTTCTACAAGTTTAAAACTTTTTAAGTCACAGTCCTTAATCCTGATATAATTTATATTACAATTTATAAATATTCCTTTTTTTAAGCTACTATCTTCTATATTTATATTATTAATATTAAAACTTTTAAATATTACTCTTTTTAAATCAGAATCCATAATATTAAGTTTAGTAGCTTTACAATTAATAAAAATGCTATTTTCAAAACTACAATTTTTAAATTTTATATCTTTAAAATCTATATCTTCAAATTTTAAATAACTTAAATCTAAGTTTTCAACTATTTCTAAATTTGTACCTTTATCTTTCTTTATATAATTATTAATAAAATCCATATTGTTAACAGTCTTTAAACCATTTTTTAATAATCTATTTTCCACTTCATTATTAACTTTAGTTTTTATACTTTTAAAATCTATAGTTTTCATATATTACCTCCTCAGTTATTTGAATCGGTTTATTTAAATATTCATTTTTTACTACTATATTTCCTTTTTAATTATTATTTTAAAATATTTCTCATAATTTTTTAATTTAAAGAATATACTTGTACAAATAACTATTATTGGGGGATAAATTTATGAGTACTAAGATAAAAGTTTTAGAAGAGAAACTACCGAAAAAATCATGTTCATATTGTAAGCACCTTTCTTTAGAAGGTCCTAATAAAGATTTCACTTATGATATCAAATGTATTATGACAGACTTAACTCCTGTAAATGGAGACTTATGCGAAAACTTCGATCCAGAAAATACCAAACTTAATTCTAATGATTTAGATGATTTATATATGAAATTTTTAGAGTCAACTATACAAGTTGATTACTGCACTTACTTAAACTCTATACATTGGAAACTTTTTAGAGAAAGGGCTTTAAATCATTATAACTTTGAATGTTCAAATTGCGGATGTAGCGATAGTTTAGAAGTTTATCACTTAAATGATAACTTTGGAAGAGAATCTTATGACGATGTTGATGTTCTTTGTCAAAATTGTTTAAATAAGTAAATTTAATATATAGCTAATAATTTTTTTAAATAATCAAATAATAAATTCATAGTCAATTGACTATGAATTTATTTTATTTTGGAGGTATATATATGTCAAATCCAATAAATTGTTCAGCTTCAAGTTGTGCCTACAATCAAAGCGGTGGATGTTATGCTTCTGGTATCCAAGTAAATGGAGCTAGTGCTAACACTACTTCTCAAACTAATTGTGGTACTTTCCAAGATAGAGCAGACAGTTCATTTACAAACTGTGCTGGTGGATGTACTTGTGCTAAAACTCATTCTATATCATGTGCTGCCGATAACTGTAAGCACAATAGTGGAGGTTCTTGTAAAGCAGAGTCTGTTCAAATAAATATGCAAAATGCATCTTGTGAAACTTTCGTTACTAGATAGTTATACACTTTATTGCAAATTTATAATTTAAAAATCATAAAAGAGGGAAACTTTCCCTCTTTTTATCATTTAATAAGATTATGTTTATCCAATACTTATAATTTAAATATATCAACAGATTAAATTTAAGCATAAAAACATCCTATATAAAAACTTTTACACTAATTTATATAGGACATTTTTTATATTTATTTTAAGTAATAACTTAATTTAAACTCTGTGCTAAAACTTCTTCATATTCTCTATAATTTTCTTCTTCTCTTAATATTCTAAGTGCCCCTAATGCTAGTGCTTCTAATTCATTTTCACCAGGTAAAGTGATTACTGGAGCTATAAAGTTAACTCTTTCACTTAAAGCTTTTGTAAGCTTTTTAGAATAAGCTATTCCACCTGTTAGTATTATAGCATCTACTTCACCTTTTAAAACTGTAGCTAACTCTCCTATACCTTTTCCAACTTGGTATATAAGTGCATCATATATTAGTTTAGCTTTCTCATCACCATTTTCTATCATAGCTTCTACTTCTCTAATATCTACAGTATCAAGGTGTGCAACTATTCCACCTTTTCCTCTGATTTTTTTTAGCATTTCTTTATGAGTATAATCTTTACTAAAGCACATATCAACTACTTTTTTAACTGGTATTCTACCACTTCTCTCTGGAGAAAATGGTCCTTCATCATCAGAAACCACATCTACCATTCTTCCTTTTTCATGAGCAGCAATAGTTATACCTCCACCTAAATGTGCTACTATTAGATTTACATCTTTATAATCTACATTATTTTCTTTACAAAACTTCATAGCCATAGCTCTTGAGTTAAGTGCATGACTTAAACAAGTTCTCTCTATTTCAGGAAATCCTAAAACTCTAGCTACATCAGTTAACTCGTCAACTGCAACACTATCATAAATATAAGCATTTACACCTATATTTTTAGCTATTTCATAAGATATTAAAGCCCCTAAGTTTGATGCATGCTCTACTATAGGTCTATTTCTTAATCTATCTACCATAGCATCATTAACTAAATATGCTCCTGATTTTACTGGAGGTAATATCCCTCCTCTACCTACAATAGCATTCAAATCCTCAACCTTAAAATCGCTTTCCTCAAGAGTATTGATAATCTTGTCTTTTCTCATTTCAAATTGGTCTGTTATGTTTTTGTATTTTTCCAGCTCACTCGCACTATGATCTATACTTTTTGAAAAAAGCATTTTTTCATCTTCATATACTGCGATTTTAGTAGATGTTGACCCTGGATTTATCGCTAATATTTTATACCCCATAAGCTACTCCCTCTTTTACTAGATTCATACCAACATTAAATGCTTTTATGTTGATTTCTACAAAGTCCTTTTTTACATTATCACTTATAATTTTATTCCAGTCAATATGTTCAAGGTTCATAGATTTAACTAAGCTTCCAAGTAATATGATATTCATAGTTTTAGGGTTTCCTAGTTTTATAGCATTTTCTGATGCATTTATAACTTTTGCACCTATTCTATTTAATTCATTATCTATTTCTTCTTCTAAGTATGCTGCTTTACCTGTTAATATAGGCATAGAGTTAATTTTATGATTGTTAACTACTATTTTCCCATCAGGTTTTAAATATTTTAACCATCTTAAAGCTTCCATTTTTTCAAAAGAAACTAATATATCAGCTCCACCCATTTCTATAACCGGTGAATAAACTTTTTCTCCATATCTAACTTGTGAAGATACAGAACCTCCTCTTTGACTCATTCCATGTATCTCACTCATTTTAACATCATATCCTGATTCCATAAGCCCTATAGTTAAAAGCTTACTTGCAAGTATAGTTCCTTGTCCTCCAACTCCAACTAAAAGTACACTCTTTGTCATTTATCTCTCCCCCTTATATATAGCTTGTTTTGGACATATTTGTGAACAAACTTCACATCCTACACAACTAGTTTTGTCTATACAAGCTTTTTTGCTTTCTTTATCAAAAGATACAGAAGGACATCCTGATTTTAAGCATAATTTACATCCAATACATAAATCTTTATCTACATCACATTTTTCTTTAAATGCATCTTTAAACTCTTCTTTATCTTCTTTTGAGAACTTTTTAAGTACACATGGCCATCTAGTTATTATTACTGATGGTTCATCTAATGATAATGCCCAATCTAGAGCTTCATTGACTTCTTTTAAATTATTTGGATCTATAGTTCTTATATTATCTATTCCACAAGCTGAAACTAATTTTTCTATATCAACTTCTTTAACTTCTTTACCTTGTAGTGTATAACCAGTTCCAGGATTTTGTTGATGCCCTGTCATACCTGTTATTCTATTATCAAGTATTACAGATATAGCATTACTTTGGTTGTAAGCTATGTCTATAAGTGAATTTACACCTGTATGGAAAAATGTTGAGTCACCTAAAACTCCAACAGCTCTCATCTTATTATCTTCTTTCATATTAAACACTTGTTGAGCACCATGTCCAACACTTAAACTAGCTCCCATACATACAATCGAATCTAGGGCATTATATGGACTTGCAAATCCTAATGAATAACATCCTATATCTCCTGATATCATTATATTTTTTCTTTTTCCTAACTCATAGAAAAATCCTCTATGAGGACATCCAGAACATAAAGTCGGAGGTCTTCCTACAACTAATTCTTCATTGTACTCTAGAGTTTCTTTATTTTCATTTAACATTACATTTCTTATTACATCTGGTGTCATTTCACCTGTATATGGGAATATATCTTTGCCTATAACTTCTATACCCATAGCTTTTACTTGGTCTTCTATAAATTTATCATTTTCTTCTATAACATAAACTTTCTTAACTTTACTTGCAAATTCTCTTATTTTTTTATCTGGAAGTGGATTAGTAAATCCTAATTTTAAATAAGATGCATTATCTTCAAAAACTTCTTTTGCGTAATTATAACAAACCCCACTTGCTATTATCCCAATTTCATCATTGTTAATTTCCATAAAGTTAAGGCTTGTATTATTTGAGTAATCTCTTAATTTATTTAATCTTTCTTCTACCTCTAGTCTTAGTCCTCTTGCATGTGCAGGAACTGTAACTCTCTTTTGAACATCTTTTACGTATTCTTTTACTCCTACTTCTTTTCTATCACTACAATCAACTATTCCCTTAGAGTGACATAATCTAGTTGTTACTCTAAATAAAACAGGAGTATCATACTCTTCACTTACTTCATAAGCTTCTTTTATCATGTCCTTAGCTTCTTGACTATTAGCTGGTTCAAATAATGCTATTTTAGCAAATTTAGCGTAATTCCTATTATCTTGCTCATTTTGAGAAGAGTGCATTCCTGGCTCGTCCGCAGAAACTAAAACCATACCTCCATTTACTCCAGTATAAGCAAATGTAAATAAAGGATCTGCTGCAACATTTACCCCAACGTGTTTCATACATGCAAGTGTTCTAGCTCCAGCTATAGCGCCCCCTATACTTGCTTCAAGTGCTACCTTTTCATTAGGTGCCCACTCTGCTAGTATGCTATCTTTGTATGTAGCAACATTTTCTAATATTTCGGTACTTGGTGTTCCAGGGTATGCTGATGCATACTTGACTCCTGCTTCGTAAGCTCCTCGAGCTATCGCTTCATTACCTGTCATTAATAATTTCATTTCTTATCCCCCTTATGTAATCTAAGTGAAACTTGGCCTATTATTTAGCAGAAACTACTATACTTAAAAGTAGCTATACTATAAGTATAGTAGTTTTATTACTTATTTTGCATTATAAACTTTTAACAAAGTCTATAGCATCTTTTATAATTTTAGGTGCTTTTTTACATTTTTCTTCACTTACAGCACAAACCGCAAATCTTATTCCCATTTTAAGTGGTATTGTATATAATTTGCTTTCAATAGCTTTTTCACATACTTTTAAAGGATTTTCGCAAGGTATACTTACAAAAAATCCATCTCTATATGGTAGTATATCAAGTAAAATATTATCAGCTTCTTTAACAAATGCTTCTGCTCTTTGTTTTAACATTCCTTTATAGCTATTTCTTTCTTCTTCATATTTTTTAAGTTTATTATCATCATTCATTATCGTTGATAAAAGCTCCATAGCTCCTCTATTACAATTTGACCAATTTGCTCTCGCTGAGTGAGAACAAGAATAATAAAACTCATCAGCTATATCTTTATCAGATGATATACATATACAAGCTCCACTTCTCATTCCATAAGCTGTATACCCTTTTGACATACTATATCCTATTATGATTAATATATTTTCTGGTAAATCTGAGAATTTCTTAAAAAACTCTCTTGTATCATTTCCATCTTTACCTGAGAAATCTATATAAGCTATATCTATAAACACTGTTATTTTTTTATCTTTCTCAATTGAAACTTCTTTACATAAATCTAATATCTTGTCCCATTCATTATCTGTAACTGTATATCCTGTAGGATTATGTGCTGGAGTATTTAGTATTGTGAAAATTCTATCTTGATTTTTAGATAGTTCTAAGAATTGATTTTTGAATGCGTTAAAATTAAAATTTCCTTTTTCATTAAATAGCTCATAATTTTTAATATTTCTATTTATCTCTTCACATATAACTTTATATGGTCCCCAATACCAATTAGGTAGTAGAATAGTTTCATTTTCATCAGTATAATTAAAAATCGCCATTTTTATTGATCCTGTTCCACCTGGAGATGCAACTACTCTTATATGTCCATTTGGCATAAATTCTTTAAAACATGCTTTTTTTACAGCTTCTATATAATTTTTTTGCCCTGCAATTTGTGCATATGGAGCTATTAAAGTGTTGTCCAATTTTTTATATTCATCATAAACTGAATTTAATGTTATAAGTTTTCCTTCATCATCCATCAGTGCACCTATAGTAGCATCAATAACATTTTCTTTTCCATTTAATTCTTTATCTATTTGTGCTTTTGCTGCCAAACTAAATATTATATCTTCTTCTTTAGGCCAAATTGCATGTTTAGCCACCATCGACTTAACCATTTTATCCCTCCTAAATTTGTATATACTTATACATATTACTTAGGACTACTTTTAATTCCATAAATTAACCTAAACTTTTCATAAGTTATCAACAAACATTTATTAGACATAGTTTCATTAAGCATAAAAAAATAAGGTATCCCAATTGGGATACCTTATTTTTTTATGTCATTAATTAGATTTTACTCTTTCTAATTCTTCTATTAGTTTGTCATTAAGCACTTTTATGTGCGTACCTTTCATACCTAATGATCTTGATTCTATAACTCCTGCACTTTCAAATTTTCTTAATGCATTTACTATTACAGATCTAGTTATACCTACTCTATCAGCGATTTTACTAGCAACTAGTAAACCTTCTTTTCCGTTAAGTTCTTCAAATATATGCTCTACAGCTTCTAATTCAGAGTAAGATAATGTTCCTATAGCCATTTTTACTACAGCAGTTTTTCTCATTTCTTCTTCTAACTCTTCTCCCATAGCTCTTAATATCTCAAGACCTATAACAGTTGCACTGTATTCAGCTATTACTAAATCGTCATCTGTAAATTCTTCCTCATATCTTGAAAGTATTAACGTTCCTAGTCTTTGACCACTAGATAATATTGGAACTATAGTTAAGTACTTGTTCATTCTTTCTTCCTCATAAGGGAATAACTCAACCATAGCTTCGCCTGTTAAGTTTTCTTTAGTTTCAGATACTTTTAATAAACTCTTTACATATGGTTGTGGAAACATCTTGTTATGAGTTTCTTCGTCTTCAATAACTGAACTATCTTTTTCATCATTAAGGTATAATCCTAATATTTTACCCTTAGCACTTACTACGTATGCATTAGAATTTAAAACTTCACCTAATGCTTCAGCTAATAAGTTAAACGATACACTACTACCGCCACTAGTTTGTAGTGTCTTGTTTATTTTTCTTGTTTTTTCTAGCATTTGACTCGCCATCTATTAATCATCTCCTCATGAAGTTTGGCCACTTTATAACCCTTAAATACATTTTCCTCGTTGTTAACGTTCTTGCTTAGCACTGTCATATTAACATAGATTCTAATCTTTTTCAATACTATTCATCGCTTTTCGACACATTATTTACTATTCTTCATTGCTTTTATTATTATTTTCTAAATTTTTCTCTTTTTTACACTCTTTATTGGAGCAAATTACCTTTGTTTCTGACTTAGTTACTTTCTCAACTAAGTATGAATTACATTCGCTACATAATTCTCCAGTTGGTTTATTCCATGATATAAAATCACATTCTGGATAATTAGAACACCCATAAAAAGCCTTACCTTTTTTAGATTTTCTAAGTATTATATCTCCTTTATTACACTTAGGACATGTTACCCCAACTTTATTAACTAAAGGTTTTGTAGTCTTACATTCTGGATAATTCTTACATGCTATAAACTTCCCAAATCTACCATATTTTATAACCATGTTAGATCCACAGTTTTCACATATTTCATCTGTTTCCTCATCCATATTTACTTTTTCTATATTTTCAATTGCTACTTCTATAGCTTCTTTAAGTGGAGCGTATACATCAGCAACAACCTCTTTCCAATATATTTCGCCCTCTTCAACGTCATCTAGCATATTTTCCATATCTGCAGTAAAATCAATATCTACAAATTTTTGGAAATTTTCTTCCAATATTTTAGTAACTATTTTTCCAAGTTCAGTTGGACATAGGCTTGATCCATTTTTTTCAACATATTCTCTATTAAGTATAGTAGCTATAGTAGGAGCGTATGTAGACGGTCTTCCTATCCCTAATTCTTCTAATATTTTTACTAAACTAGCTTCCGTATATCTTGCTGGTGGCTGTGTAAAATGTTGATTCGGCTTTATATCTTCAATTGATAATTCATCTTCTTCATTTACTTGTGGAAGTATCTTATCTTCTCTATCTGTAAAGTTATAAACTTTAGTATATCCATCAAATTTCAATTTAGATCCTGTAGCTTTAAATACAATATTATCAACTTTACATGTTAAGTTTAAAGTATCAAATACAGAGTCTTCCATTTGACTTGCTACAAATCTTCTCCATATTAAATCATATAATTTATATTGATCTCTACTTAATGATGATTTTATATTATTTGGAGTTCTATCTACAGATGTAGGTCTTATAGCCTCATGGGCATCTTGAACTTTTTTCTTTTCTTCTTTAGCTTTTTTCTTTTCTTCAAATTTATAATACTTATCACTATACTCATCAATTATAAATTCTTTAGCTTTTTCTTTTGCCTCTTCAGATATTCTCTTAGAGTCTGTTCTTATATATGAAATTAATCCGACAGTTCCTTCTCCATCTATATCTATACCTTCGTATAATTCTTGAGCAACCATCATTGTCTTTTTAGTTGTAAATCCAAGTTTATTAGCAGCTTCTTGTTGTAACATACTTGTTGTAAATGGTTTTGGAGCTGACTTTCTTCTTGATTTAGATTCTATACTTTTTACAACTAAATCTTTGTCTTTAATTCTATCTAATATATTATTTACTTGCTCTTCACTCTCAAGTTCTACCTTTTTATCATCTTCTCCATAGAATTTTAAAGTTAATTCTTTATCTTCTTGCGTTTTTGCATCTAATTCTATAGTCCAATATTCTTTTGGTATAAACTCTTCTATTTCTTTTTCTCTATCGCATATTAGTTTTGTTGTAACAGATTGAACCCTACCTGCACTAAGTCCTTTTCTAACTTTTTGCCAAAGTATAGGACTTATTTGGTATCCTAATAATCTATCTAAAACACGTCTTGCCTGCTGTGCATCTACTAAATCTAAGTCAATATTTCTAGGATTTTTTATAGCTTTTTTTATAGCATCTTTAGTTATTTCATTGAATTCTATTCTACAGTTCTCTGTATCATCTAGTGCTAGTATGTGCGCTAGATGCCAAGATATAGCTTCTCCTTCTCTATCGGGGTCGGTCGCTAGGAAAACTTTTTTTGATTTTTTAGCTTCTTTTTTTAGTTCTTTTATAACGTCCCCTTTACCTCTTATATTTATATATTGAGGTTCAAAATTATTCTCTATATCTACTCCTAATTTACTCTTAGGTAAATCTCTTATATGTCCTACCGATGCTTTTACCGTATAATGGCTCTTTCCTAAAAATTTTTCTATGGTTTTAGCTTTTGCAGGCGATTCAACGATGACTAAGCTTTTTGCCATATAACCACACCCCCACAATTTTTTCATTCTATTTTACACTATATATCTTATTTCGCATTTCTACAACCATACCTTCTATCTCTAAAAGGTTTAAAACGCAATTTATATCTTGTATATTCATATTAGTATAATCACAAATCTTATCTATATGCAAGCTTCCTTTCATTTTTATAATATCAAAAATGCTTTTTTGAATACCCTTTAAGGGCTTGCTATTGCTACTTTTAGGTATTTTATTAAATTTTTTAAAATTATATTCATTTATTATATCTTCTATATCATCAACTAACTTTGCGCCTTCTTTTATAATTCTATGACACCCTTTACTCATCTCTGAATTAATGTTACCTGGTACTGCAAAAACGTTTTTACCTTGTTCAAGCGCAAAGTCAACAGTTATCAAAGCTCCACTTTTTTTAGCTGCTTCAACTACTATTACACCTTCACTTAATCCACTAATTATTCTATTTCTAGCTGGATAATTCCCTGCAGATACAGGATATTCTACATTATATTCAGATAACACAAGCCCTTCATCTTCTAGTATTTTTTCATATAATTTAATATTACTTTTAGGTAGAGGATTTTCAACTCCTGAACCTAATACAGCTATAGTTTTTGAACTTCCTTTCATACACCCTTTGTGAGAATGTTCATCTATACCCATGGCCATACCACTAATTATATTTATACCAAGATTAGATAGTTTTTCGCTTATATTTTGAGCACACCATATTCCATATGGTGTAGGTTTTCTAGAACCTACCATAGCTAGTGATACTTCATTTATTAAATTTATATCACCTTTATAAAAAAGTACACAAGGACAATTATATATATTTTTTAATTTTAAAGGATATATACTATCATTTTTACCTATGTAATTTACATTATACTTTTCTAATTTCTCTTTTATAGAGTCTATATATGCAAGACTTTTATATTTTACTATATTCTTCTTAATATTTAAATTTAAATTTTCCATTTTTAGTATGTCTTTATCTTCAAAATATATTAAGTCTTCTATATTTTCTATATTACTTTCTATTTTTTCTATGGTTTTATTTCCTATACCGCCTATAGATAATAACCACAAATATATATCTTTTTTATTCATTTTTCACCTCTAAGTAAACTTTATTCTGCCATAAAATAGTTATAATAAGCTTTTCTAAAAGAGAATGCTTCTAGTATATGACTTCTTTCTATTAACCTTGATTCTTCTAAGTCAGCTATAGTTCTAGATGTTTTTAATAGCTTTGTATAGCTTCTATTTCCTAAATCATATTTATTGAAAATAACTTTTAGAATGTCTTCGCCCTCTTCACTTAACTGACAGTATTTATTTAACTTAGATGATTTTATTTCATTATTAAAACTTATATTGTCATTTTTAAATCTATGTTTTTGAATATTTCTAGCACTTTCAACTCTAAGTCTAATATCTTTTGATGTTTCTTCTTTCTTTGTACTATTAAACTCATCATAGGGTATGGAGTTAACTTCAATAAACATATCAAATCTATCTAATAATGGACCTGACATTTTACCTAAATATCTATTAACTTCATACGCCCTACATTTACATTCTTTCTCAGACATATAAAAACCACATGGACACGGATTCATTGCAGCAATAAACATTGTATTACAAGGATATTTTAAATTTATTTTTACTCTAGAAACATTTATATATTTATCTTCTATTGGTTGTCTTAATGTTTCTAGTATTTTTCTATCAAACTCAGCTATTTCATCTAAAAAAAATATTCCTTTGTGCGCTAATACTACTTCACCAGGTTTTGCATCAGCTCCTCCTCCAACTAAAGATTGTTTAGTAGCTGTATGATGTGGTGATCTAAAAGGCCTTTCCTTTATAATACCTTCTTCATTTTGTATAAGTCCTGATGCACTGTATATTTTACTTACTTCTAAAATTTCTTCTTCATTAATTTTAGGAAGTATTGTTCGTATTCTTTTTGCTATCATGGTTTTTCCTGATCCTGGCGGACCAATCATTAAAAAACTATGATTTCCAGCAGCCGCAATTTCAGCACCTCTTTTAACAAAATAATTTCCTTTTATATCAGAAAAATCTTCATCATATTTACATTGTCTAAAATTAACATTTGATAAGTTTTTGTCTGTATCTATATTTATTTCTATTTCTTTATTTATAATTTTTATACATTCACTTAAATTATTAATAGGTATTATATCTATTCCACTTATAAATCTAGCTTCATTTTCATTGTCTCTAGGTAGAAAAATTCTCTTTATTCCTTTATTTTTTGCATTTATCACTAATGACAATACGCCTTTTACTTTCCTTAGTTTTCCATCTAGTGAAAGTTCGCCCACAAACAAACTTTCCTCTAAATACCTATCTTCTTCGTTTATCAAATTTCTTAATATTCCTATTGATATAGGTAAGTCAAAATATGCTCCTTCTTTTTTCATATCTGCTGGAGATAAATTTATAACTATACGAGAATTTGGAAACTTATATCCACTATTTAATATAGCTGACTTAACCCGTTCTCTTGATTCCTTTATAGATGCACCTGCTAAACCAACAATATTAAAACTTGGTATACCATTGGTTATATCAACTTCAACTTTTACCATTACTCCTTCTATTCCAACTAATGTACTTGAATTTATAATACTTAACATACACATACCTCATTTATATATCTAATTACTTCTAAAAAGCATTTTCTATGTGGTTTATCTTATTGTTTTTTAAATAAACCTCTATAACATCAAATCTTATTGGCATTTTTTCTAAATTATTTTTTAATATATAATATTTAGCAACATTTATAATTTTTAATTTTTTTTTATAATTTACAGCTTCTGCTGGATATCCAAAGTTTATGTTATTTCTTGATTTAACTTCTACAAATAGTATTTCTTCATTTAATTTAGCAATTATATCTATTTCTCCAGATTTAATTTTATAGTTGTTTTCTATTATACAAGCGCCTATAGACTTTAAATAATTACTTGCTAAAAACTCTCCTAATCTACCTTTTTGTATATTATTCATATAAACGCTCCTTATTTTGAATTTTTCTACATTATCGTCATTACTTAATTTTTATATACAAATTTTTCAAATGTAACTTTTTATCTCTTGCTAATTGATATTTTTCTGATTATGATGGGTATATACTTATTAATTTTAATTTTGGGGGCACATTATGAAACGTACATTAAGAAAGAAGAAACTTAAGCACAAAAGAAATAAAATAATTTTATTATCATCAATTCCTGTTATCTTAACCATTGTATTAATATTTGTATGCCTTAATATATTCGAAACTGAAGAAAATTACGTGCCTACTGAAAGTGTTGTTAGTGATTCTAAAAGTACAGTTGATATAACATTAACTGCTGTTGGAGATATAATGGTTCATGATCCTCAACTAAAATCTCAATTTGATAGTAAAAGTAATACATATTCATTTGATAATAATTTTAAATACATAACTCCATATGTTTCTAAATCTGATTTAGCTATAGCTAATTTAGAAACAACATTGGCTGGAAGTGACAAAACTTATTCTTCATTTCCTAGGTTTAACTCTCCTGATGAGTTAGCAAGTGCTATTAAAAATAGTGGTTTTGATATTGTTTCTACTATTAATAATCATAGTTATGACAGAAGTTCAGATGGAGTTTATAGAACTTTAGATATCCTTAGATCAAAAGATTTAAAAACTGTTGGAACAAGAAAAAATGAATCTGAAAGTAACTACTTAGTAGAAGATGTGGATGGAGTTAAATTAGGAATAACATCTTATTCTTATGGACAAGTATCAGGAAATAATAAAGCCTTAAATGGATTACCAGTAAAATCTAGTGATTTAAATAATCTAAATATATTTACTTCTAATGATGTAAATAAAGCTTTTAATGAAATTAAAGCAACATTAGATGAAATGAATAAAAATAAAACTGATTTACAAGTTGTTATGCTACACTGGGGAAATGAATATAATAGATATCCCGATGAATTTCAAAATGAGTTAGCTAGAATGCTATGTGATTATGGAGTGGATATAATAATAGGGTCACACCCTCATGTTGTTCAACCAATAGAAATGATAAAATCTGATAAAAATGATAACCAAACTTTAGTTATATATTCTCTTGGTAATTTTTTAAGTAATCAAAGAAATGAAATTCTTAATAAAAAATATACAGAAGATGGAGTTATAGTTAACATAAATATAAGCAAAAATCTAGAAACTGATGAAACTAAAATATCTAGTGTTGATTATATTCCAACTTGGGTAAACAAATACATAGATAAAAATGGAAAATATACATATGAAATAATTCCTTTAATTAGTAAAGATCAAATTTCAACTATACCTAATGTATCTTATGATAAAGCAGAACAATCTTATAAAAATACAACTGATATAATTAAATCTTCAGATATTATAAATGTAAAAAATAATTAATTTCTAATATAAACTTAAAAGGATTATCTTAAAATGTGTTTATGTATCCACACAAATTTTTAAGATAATCCCTTTTTACTTTTTAATATTAATTTAGTAAAACACTAAGCTTTTTTAAATATAACTTTACTATCTATATCTTCTATATTTTGACATCCTGTTAATATCATAGTAGATTCTATTTCATTTATAACTTTTTTCACATACATATCTACACCTTGTGTAAGTCCTCCAAAAGAAGCAGTTACAAATGGTCTACCTATTAATACTCCATCAGCTCCAAGTCCTAGCATTTTCACTACATCTACACCAGTTCTAACTCCACCATCTGCAAGTATTATAACTTTCCCCTTAACAGCATTTGCTATGTCTTCTAATACATCACAAACTCCTGGTGTATGGTCTAGTACTCTTCCTCCATGGTTAGATACTACTATAGCATCAACGCCTGCTTCTACAGCCATTAGCGCATCTTCTTTAGTCATTATCCCTTTTAATATAAATGGTAATTTCGTAGATGCCTTTAAATCTTTTATTGCTTCTACAGATTTAGGTTCTACAGTTTTTCCATGCATAGATAATGTCACTAATCCACAAGCGTCAATATCTACACCTACTGCAAAAGCTCCTGACTCCTCAGCTAGTTTTATTTTTCTTTTTATATCTGAATTTTCCCATGGTTTTATAAATACAATTCCATTTCCACCATGTTCTTTTAATACCCTTAGGTTTTCTATTAAAAATTCGTCTACAGCTGTATCTCCAACCATAGGATATATATCATTTTCTATACAACCTTCTACAACACTAGTTATATATTCTCTTTCTGTTAATTTACCACCCATATTTAAAGTAGTTCCTGTTATAGGAGCTGCAAATATAGGAGCTTTCATTTTTCTTCCAAACATTTCTATAGTTGTGTCAGGATTTTTAACATTATGTATAACTCTCATGTTTAATTTAACTTTATCTAAACTTTTGTAGTTTTCTATAAAAGCACTTCCAGATCCTTTTCCACCCATTCCTGGAACTTCACTTGCACAAACTACTCCATTGCAAGTTTTACATACTCTACAAGTTCCATTTAAGTTTTCTCTTGCATTGTTTAACATTTCTTTATATTCCATTTATAACACTCCCTTAACTTTAATCGACTATATAATTATATCATTTAAGTTAGAAATTATAATATGTTCTTTAAAAAACTTCTTCTATGTATAGGTGTTATCCCATGTTTTCTTATAGCTTGATAATGTTGGTCTGTTCCATATCCTTTATGAGATGCGAATCCATATTCTGGATACATTTTATCATATTCATACATTAAACTATCTCTTGTAACTTTTGCTAATATACTTGCAGCTGCTATAGATATAGATTTTGAATCTCCCTTTATTATTGATTTTTGGTCTATATCAACATCAGGTACATGTGCTGCATCTACTAATAAATAGTCTGGTGTTTGTTTTAAACAATGTATAGCTTTTTTCATAGCCATATATGTAGCATTTAATATGTTATACTCATCTATTTCATCTTTTTGAACTATACCTATTCCATAATCTAGAGCTTGTTCTTTTATTATGTCAAATAATTCATCTCTTTTAGCTTCACTTAATTTCTTAGAGTCGTTTATACCTTCTATTTTTGTTCCTGGTTTAAAAACTACTACAGCTGCAACAACAGGTCCTGCTAAAGGCCCTCTTCCAGCTTCATCTATACCACCTATGTATGTATATCCTTTTTCATAACCTTCATTTTCAAAGGTATTTATCATTTCTAATCTTTCATTTTCAGCTCTTATTTTATCTAACTTTTTGGCTAATTTAATAGCTATATTTTTAACTGATTTTCTCTCATCATCTTTTAATATGTCTATGTACTTTAAATACTCATCCACACTTATAGATTCTACAATCGCATTTATTTCCTTAACGCTTTTATCTTTCATGTTTATATCTCCTTTTGTTTTATCTTAATATATCTATTTTATCAAAAAATTAAAGTGCTTAATATAATTTTAAGCACTTTAATTAAATTTAGATTAATTACATCCACTATATCCACATTTTAAACAAATACTACAACCCCCTGTATTTGCCATTTGTTCGTTCCCACACTCTGGACAAACAAACTTTTCATTTTCTTCCTTAGTTACAGATATTTCTTCTTCTACAATATCTTCTTTCTTTTCTTTTTTAGGTTTTTCATTTATAAGTACTGCTCCTCTTTTACAACCATCTCTATATATTGTTATACCTTTTAAATTCGCTTTCCATGCTTTCATGTAAATTTCATATACATCTTCAACAGTAGTTTCATATGGTAAGTTTATTGTAGAAGATATTGATGCATCTATATACTGTTGCCAAGCTTGTTGCATTTTTATTCTTTCACTATAATCTAAATTCATAGCAGTTACAAATATATCTGGTAAGTCTTTTTCATCAGTTATATTGTTTAAATCCATATATTCTTTAACTATAGGTGTATAAACTTTATAATATACATCTTCATCATGTAAGCTTTCTGTTTTTCTTATATAAGATAAGTTAAATATAGGTTCAATACCTCCACTTATACCTAGCATTGTTGATATAGATCCAGTTGGTGGTATTGTAAGTAACTGCGAATTTCTTATGCCATATGCTTTTACTAACTCTTTTACATCCTCATCTAAATTTTTTATAAAGAATTTAGATTTAAATATAGCTTCTTCTTTATACTCTTTGAATGGGCCATATTCTTTTGCAAGTAACGCTGATTGTCTTACAGATTCATTTAACATAGTTTTAGCTATTAAGCTACATAGATTTATAGATTTATCTTCTCCATATCTTAAATTCATTTTAAGAAGCATATCCCCTATTCCCATGACGCCTAAACCTATTTGTCTGTATTTATCTACACTTATTCTTTGTTCTTCTAATGGATGTAGTTTAAGTCCTTCGTCTAATACTTCATTTAAGGCTATGACAGCCTCTCTAACGCATGTTTTGAATTTGTTAATATCAAACATCGCATTTTCATAAAAAGGTTGTATTACAAACTCTGCTAAGTTTATAGACCCCAGTAAGCAACTTCCTCCACTTGGAAGTGGTTCTTCTGCACAAGGATTTACACCTGAGTGAGTAAAAGTTTTATCTTCACTCATTAAATGATTATTTTTTATATTATCCCAAAATAGTATTCCTGGCTCTGCATAATCCCAATTATTTTCACATAACTTCATAAATAATTTTCTTGCATTTACTTCTTTAATAATATGTTCATTGTTGTGTTCAACTATAAATTTACATTTATAATTTTCATTATTTTCTACAGCATTCATAAATTCATCATTTATTCTTACTGATATATTCGCCTTTGTTATCTTATTTAAATCTGTTTTTATATCTATAAAATCTTCTATATCTGGATGACTAACTTCCATCGATATCATAAGAGCTCCTCTTCTACCTCTTTGACCAATTAATCCAGTTGTCATACTATATAATTCCATAAAAGAAACTGCACCTGTTGTGTTCTTTGCAGAGTTATTAACTTTAGAACCTCTAGGTCTTAGTTTTGATATATCTATTCCTACTCCTCCACCATAACTAAAAGTTCTAGCTAGTTTTTTAGCAGTATCAAAGATATCTTCTAAATTATCTTTTGGTGGTTCTAATACATAACAATTAGAGTATGTAACTTTTAATCCATCTTTATTAAGACCTCTATTAGCTAATATTCTTCCTGCAAATAAAAATCTTTTTTGTCTAATTAGTTTAGCTATTCTAACATTCTTTCCAGATATTCTATTTATCCATTCATCAAAACTTTCATTATTATATCTATATTTATTTTTCCATATTGATTTTTGGAGTTCATCCATTTCCCAAGGTTTTTTTCTTATGTTAGCTCTTTTTTCTCTATATAATATATAATGCTTTGCTACATCTTTTCTATTTGATTCCATAAGTAAAACTTCAACTAAGTCTTGTATTTCCTCAACAGTCATAGCCTTTTCTTTACTTTTAAATATTTCTTCAACTTTGTTAGAAATACTTTTACCTAGTTCTTTATCGATTCCTTGTTCACTATTTACAGTTGCTTTATAAATAGCATCCTGAATTTTAACTTTACTAAATACCTCAATACTTCCATCTCTTTTTATAATTTTATTCATATTTAACCTCCAAGCTATACCCTTTTAAATCTTATTATATAGATACACTTTTCGTATGTTGTATTAACATATTTAATAATAAAAAAGTCGTTGATAATATTATCAACGACTTTAGCTTTCCTTTTATTAACCTATTTTATTCGTATCTATACTTAACCCTGGTTCAGGCTTTTTTATAAAACTTCCCACTATACCACCTACTATTGCAGGTACTATCCAGTTAAATCCTAAAGGTGCAAATGGTAGCACATCTAAGAATGGTATGTGTATTGGTAATCCATAAGTACTAGCTAATGTATTCACAACACCTAGTATACTTATTATTAAAGTTACATATGCTGCACCTTTTACTGTATTATCATTTTTTATTCTCTTAGCGAATAAAGTTGTAAGTACTAGTAATATAGTTACTGGATAAACTATATTTAATATCGGTGCTGAGAATTGTATTATTGTGTTAACTCCGAAGTTAGATACCACTGCACTAAACACACAAACTACAATTACTACTACTTCATATTTTAATTTATTATTAGTTAGCTTTGTAAAATATTGTCCTGTTGCTGAAGTTAATCCTATAGCAGTTGTTAAACAAGCTAATGCTACTATAGCTCCTAATATAACTTTACCTGGATATCCAAGTAATTGCTCTGTTATACCAACTATTAATGATGTTTGAGATATTGCTCCTATATCTTGCCCTACATATAACTTAGATATTGTAGCTCCTAAGTATGTAAGTCCTCCATATACTAAACATAAAGCAACTCCCGCTACTACTCCTGCTTTTATAGTTAACTTAACTTTTTGATCATTATCTGTATATCCCTTATTATGAAGAGATGCGATTACTATTGTTGAAAGTGCAACTGCTCCTAAGGCATCCATAGTTTGGTATCCTTGTGATATACCTTCTGAGAATACATTTTGAACAAGTGCATCTGGATTTATATCTCCTAAAGGAGTTATTATTCCTTTTATTATTAAAATTGCTAGTGCTATAAGAAGCGCTGGCGTTAATACATTTCCTATTATATCTACAACCTTAGATGGTCTTATAGTAAGTAATAATACTAAAGCAAAGAATACTATAGAGAATATTACTGGTGATACAGAGTTTCCTATTATAGGTTGTACCCCCATTTCAAACGTTGTAGCTGCTGTTCTAGGTATTGCTAACAATGGCCCTAAGCATATCATTATTGCTACCCCTATTATTGTTGCCAACGTTTTTCCTGATCTATCTAAGATTTTATTAACATCTCCTCCACATTTTGCCGCTGCTGCTACTGCAAGTAATGCTAGCCCTACATCAGCTAATAAGAATCCTGTAAATCCTATTGTCCAACTCTCTCCTGATATAACTCCTAAGAAAGGTGGGAATATAAGATTTCCAGCTCCGAAGAACATGGCAAACAATGCAAAACCTACTACGATTATATCCTTATTCGTATTTTTCATATTAAAGCCCCCTAAATAAAGTTTCATTTCGATTAAATATTCTGAAAATATTATATTATATATATTCCTAACTGTCAATAATATTACAAAAATACACAAAATTCATAATTTTCTGTATAATATCGATTTTCAACGAAAACGCTTTATTTTGCTTATATTTAGGGAAATATAATATCGATTATATTTGCAAAAAATATGTATTTTTTTGTAAAAATAAAGAGATTACATTAGTAAATCAAGGAAAACATTTTCTTGTAAGCCTATTAAATAATTTACCAATATAATCTCTATTTTTCTAATCTACTATCATATCTTTAGGAGTTTCTAAAGTTATTCTCCCCATTTTTCCATCTCTAAATTCATTTAAAACTGTAGTAGCTATTCTTGTATAATCTAATTCATTTTTCTTTAAGATAAGACCTCTTTTTATACCTATCATATCCATAGTATCTATAGGTTCTTCTCCTAATTCATTTAATTTATATCTTTCTTTTAATTTTTCTGGCTCTATTTCCATTAATTTTGCTATTAATCTTAAACCTAAAGTATCTACATCTAATACCTCATCTTTTATAGCTCTACAAAATGCTAATTTTAATGCTACTTCTTCATCTTCAAACTTAGGCCATAAAATACCTGGTGTATCTAATAGTTCTAAATTTCCTTTTAATTTTACCCACTGCTTACCTTTAGTTACCCCTGGTTTATCTCCAGTTTGAGTACTTTTTCTTCCTGTAAGCTTATTTATAAGAGAAGATTTTCCTACGTTAGGTATTCCTACTATCATTATTCTTATAGGTCTTTCTATTCTACCTTTTTTAACTAAAGCTTCCATCTTTTCTTTAGTTTCATTCTTACATTCTTCTATTATCTTATTTACGCCTTTTCCCTTTAAAGTGTCTACAGGTATAGCTTTAATACCTCTCTTTTTATAATAATCAACCCATTGATTTAATTTATTAGGGTCTGATATATCAGCTTTGTTTAGCACAACAACTCTAGGCTTATCTCCTACAAATCTATCTATATCAGGGTTTCTACTACTAAATGGTATTCTTGCATCTAATAATTCAACAACAACATCTACTAGCTTTAAATTCTTTTGAACTAATTCCTTAGTTTTTTTCATATGCCCTGGGTACCAGTTTATATGCAAACTATCATCTCTTAAATATTCATCTGTCATTCTTTGTATTTTCATATTTCAGTCTCCTTTTTATAATATTAAAAACACAAATTATTCTTTATATTAAACTTATAATTTATATTTATTCATATTTTCAATTTTACTTAATATTCACTACAAAAAAGGAGACTGAAATTTCAGTCCCCTATTTATAGTAAAGTTAAATTATCTAGCTTCTTTTATCTTAGCAGCTTTACCTACTCTACCTCTTAAGTAAGTTAATTTAGCTCTTCTTACTTTACCTTTTCTAGTTACTTCTATCTTCTCTATTTTTGGAGTGTGAACTGGGAATGTTCTCTCTACACCAACGTTGAAAGATATTTTTCTTACAGTGAAAGTTTCTCTAGCTCCTCCACCTTGTCTCTTTAATACAACACCTTCGAATACTTGTATTCTTTCTCTTTTTCCTTCAACTATTCTAACGTGTACTTTTACAGTGTCCCCAGGTCCAAAGTTAGGAACATCACTTTTTAATTGTTCTTGCTCTAATGATCTTAATATTTCGTTCATTTTTTATCCTCCTGGTATCATAGACGCTCTTAATTACCTGACCAAGTGTAAAAAGAGGAACGCCCGTTTATTTTTTCAACAGATTTTATTATACTATATGTCCCTATTATTTACAAGCTTTTTTGTATAAATCAGGACGTCTTTCTTTAGTTATTTCAATAGATTGTTCGTGTCTCCACTCATCTATTTTCTTATGATTTCCTGAAAGTAAAACTTCAGGTACTTCCATGTCCATAAATTCTCTTGGTCTAGTATAATGAGGGTACTCTAATAAATTATCTTTGAAAGATTCTTCTTCAAAAGATTCATTTTGATTTAATACCCCTGGTATAAGTCTTGATATAGAATCTATAAGAATTAAAGCAGGAAGTTCTCCTCCCGTTAATACATAATCTCCTATAGAGATTTCATCTGTAACTATTAAATCTATTATTCTTTGATCTATACCTTCATAATGTCCACAAAGTAATATAACATCTTCAAACGTAGACATCTCAGTTGCTATATCCTGATTGTGTACTTTTCCTTTCGGAGTTAAGTATATAACTCTAGGATTTTCTATATTGAACTTGTCCACTATATGCTTATATGTATCATATATAGGTTGAGGGGTCATAACCATACCGGCTCCACCACCAAATGGATAGTCATCTACTTTTTTATGCTTATTAGTAGAAAAGTCTCTTATATTGTATATATGTACATCTATAATACCTTTCTCTACAGCTCTTTTCATTATACTTTCATTCATATAAGAATTAAATATTTCTGGAAATAACGTCATTATATGAAATCTCATGTTATCACCTTAAATTAATCTAACATTCCCTTTATAGGGTCTATTATCATTTTTCTTTCTTCTATATCTATCTCTGGTACAAACTTCATAACAGCTGGTATTAAATATTCTTGGTTTTCTTTTCCTTTTATAACGTAAACATCATTTGCAGAGTATTGTAGTACGTCTTTTAATTCGCCTACATGCTCTCCATCTACTGTATAAACATCTATACCTATCATATCAGCTATAAAGAACTCATCTTCATCTAGTTCTCTAGAGTCTTCTCTAGATACATATAAGTTTTTACCTACTATTTTTTCAGCCTCTTCAACTCTGTCTATACCTTTTATTTTCATTATAACTAGGTTACCTTTATATCTAACCTTTTCAACTTTATATTCAGTATTTAAATCTTTCCCTATATAGAAAGTATTTAAATCATCAAATCTATATATATCATCAGCTGAAGAATAAATTCTTACTTCACCTTTTAATCCTTGTGTTTTTACTATTTTTCCTATTTTAAAATGAGTTAATTTATTTTCCATAATCTCACCTTCTTTAATAATTGTGCTTTATATTAATGCAATATATACAAAGTATATACAAAAAGGATTAGGTTAATACCTAATCCTTTATATTATTTCAAGAGTAACCTTTTTACGTTCTCTATTTGAAGCAGATTTTATAACAGTTCTTATAGCTTTAGCTATTCTACCCTGCTTACCGATAACCTTACCCATGTCATCTTGAGCAACTCTTAACTTTAGAATTATTTCATCTCCATTAAAAGTTTCCTCTACTTCAACTGCTTCTGGATTATCGACAAGAGCTTTTGCTATATCTAGTACTAGCTCTTTCATATCAATTCACTCCTAACAGGAAATTACTTAGCTTGCTTAGAAGCTTCGAACTTTTCCATAACTCCGTTTTTAGCGAATAAGTTTTTAACTGTATCAGTTGGTTGTGCTCCACATCCTAACCATTTAACAGCTTTCTCATCGTTTATTTTAACTTGCTTTGGTTGAACTACAGGGTTGTAGAATCCTATTTCCTCTATGAATTTTCCATCTCTTGGAGATCTTGAATCTGCTACTACTATTCTGTAGAAAGGTTTTTTGTTAGATCCCATTCTTTTTAATCTTATTTTAACTGCCATATCGACACCTCCGAAAAAATTTATCTTTTTTGTTTTCTATTATTTAAAGAAAGGTAAACCGGCAAAGCCTCCCCTTTTCTTCATGCTTTTTTGAGTTCCTGTAAACATCTTCATCATTTTCTTCATTTCACCGAATTGTTTTATAAGTCTGTTTACATCTTGAACGCTAGTACCACTACCTCTTGCTATTCTTTTCTTTCTTGAAGCATTTAGTATACTAGGATTTCTTCTTTCTTCTATTGTCATAGACTGTACTATTGCCTTAGTCTTAACAATTTCTTTGTTATTCATATCGATGTCCCCAAGTTGATCTTTCATTTGACCCATACCTGGTATCATTTCTATGACCTTATTAAGAGGACCCATCTTTTGAATTTGTTCCATTTGCTCTAAGAAATCTTCAAAATCAAGTTCTTGTTTTTTAATCTTGCTTTCTAATTCCTTAGCTTTTTCTAAATCTATATTTTCTTGAGCCTTTTCTATTAAGCTTAGGATATCTCCCATACCTAATATTCTAGATGCCATTCTATCTGGATGGAAAGGCTCTAAGTCATCTAGCTTTTCTCCCATACCTATAAACTTTATAGGCTTTTGTGTTACAGCTCTTATTGAAAGTGCCGCTCCACCTCTTGTATCACCATCAAGTTTAGTTAATACAACTCCATCAACTCCAAGTGCATCATTGAAGTTTTCTGCAACATTTACTGCATCTTGTCCTGTCATAGAGTCAACAACTAATAGTATTTCATGAGGTTTAACTTCAGATTTAATATTCTTTAACTCATCCATTAAAGTCTCATCTATATGAAGTCTACCAGCTGTATCTATTATAACTAAATCATTGTTGTTTTTTAATGCATGATTATATCCTGCTTTAGCAATGTTTACTGGGCTTTCTTTATCTCCCATGCTAAATACTGGTATATCTAACTTTTCTCCTACAACTTGTAACTGCTTTATCGCTGCAGGTCTATATATGTCACAAGCCACTAATAGAGGCTTTTTACCTTGCTTTTTAAAGTATCCTCCAAGTTTACCAGATGTAGTTGTCTTACCTGCACCTTGTAGACCTACCATCATTATAACTGTTGGTGGTTTTGGCGATATCATTATTTTACTTTGAACATCACCCATTAAACTTGTAAGTTCTTCATTAACTATTTTTATAACATGTTGGGCTGGAGTTAAACTTTCCATAACTTCTTGTCCAACAGCTCTCTCTTGAACTTTTTTTACAAAGTCTTTAACTACTTTAAAGTTAACGTCAGCTTCTAATAAAGCTAATTTAACTTCTCTCATAGCATCTTTAACATCTTTTTCAGTAAGCTTTCCTTTAGATTTTAACTTTCCTAAAGCTCCCTGTAATTTATCTGCTAATCCTTCAAATATCATTTTAACATCTCCCTGCATACATCTTCTATATTTTCTAACTTAGGGATTAAATTAGCACAATCTCTATTTTGCAATAAATCTTGTTTAATGTCAACAACTTTATTGTATATATCTTGTGTAAAGTTTTCACGCTCTTTTGACTTTTTTACCAAGCCTAGTTTAGCTTCATAATCTTTTAAAATCTTTTCTGAACGCTTTAAAGTATCATAAACACTTTGTCTTGATACATTTAAATTTTCACTGATTTCTCCAAGAGAATAATCTTCATTGTAATAAAGTGATACAATTTCTCTCTGCTTATCAGTTAGAAGCATCTTGTATTGTTCAAACAACAACCCAATCTCTACCAATTTTTCTAGATTCATTATTACACTTCCCGATTACCATACTGTAAAGGTGATTTCCTTTACACATTGTATTTTATATCATACTAATAAAGTTGTCAACATTTATTTGTAAAAAGCTAATTAGTTCCCAAATAATGCATCTATAAATGCTTTTGAGTTAAAATCTTGTAAGTCTTCTACCTTTTCACCAACACCTATAAGCTTAACAGGAACATCAACTTCTGATTTAACAGCTAACACAACTCCACCTTTTGCAGTTCCATCTAGCTTAGTTAAAACTATTCCAGTTATATCAGCAACTTCTTTAAATGTTTTTGCTTGAGATACAGCATTTTGACCTGTAGTTGCATCAACCACTAATAAAACTTCTTTTTTAGCTTCTGGATATTCTCTATCTACTATTTTGAATACTTTACCTAACTCATTCATTAAGTTAGTTTTATTGTGAAGCCTTCCAGCTGTATCACATATTAATATATCTGCTTTTCTAGCTTTGGCAGCTTTAACAGCATCAAATATTACAGCTCCAGGGTCAGCTCCCTCTTGATGTTTTATTATATCTACATTGCTTCTATTTGCCCACACTTCTAATTGTTCTATTGCAGCAGCTCTAAATGTATCTCCTGCTGCTAGTACTACTTTTTTACCTTCTTTTGTATATCTATTAGCAAGTTTTCCTATAGTAGTAGTTTTTCCAACTCCATTAACTCCAACCATTAATATTATACTTGGTCCTGGCTCTACATCTAACTTAGAATCTTCTTCTCCTAACATTTCAACTATTAAAGTCTTTAATTCATCTCTTACTTGTAAAGGATCTGTTAATCCTTTTGACTTTATAGCATCTCTAAGATTGTCTATCATTTCCATAGTAGTGTTTACACCAACATCTGCAGTTATTAATATTTCTTCAAGTTCTTCTAATAACTCTTCATCAATAGTTGTATATGAGTTTAAAACTGCATCTATTTTATCTGTTATACCTTGCTTTGCTTTAGTCAATCCTTGTTTAAGTCTTGCAAATAGCCCAACTTCTTCAGTCTCTTCAAAGTTATCGTCTGTGATTTCTTCAGTTTCTGCAACCTCTTCTTCTTTCACATCTTCAACTATGATTTCTTCAGTTTCTATTTGAGAATCGTCAATAACTTCTTCTTGCTCTATTATCTCTTCTTCAACTTCTACATTATTATCATTTATTATTTCTTCATTTACTACTTCTTCTTTTTCTTCTTCTCTAGGCTCTATTTTAAATTCTACAGCTTCAACTACAGTTTCTTCTTTATCACTTATATTTTGCTCTGACTTATCACTATCATCAGTTGTAGTCTCTTCAGTATTTTCAACTTCTTCTATTTTATTATCTTCAATCGTATCTTCTTTCTTTTTCCCAAATTTAAATAGTTTCTTAAACATAACTACCCTCCTTATATTATATCTTGAGTTAATTCTTTAGCTTCTTTTAGTTTAAGGCTTATAACTTTAGATATTGCTTTTTCCTGCATAGTAACGCCATATATATAATCTGCAACTTCCATAGTTCCTCTTCTATGTGTTATAGATATAAATTGAGTATCATTAGATAATTCTTTTAAGAATTCTCCAAATCTATATATATTAGCATCATCTAGAGGTGCCTCTATCTCATCTAATATACAGAATGGTGTTGGTTTAGCTAAAAGTATAGAAAATAATATACTTATAGCTGTAAGTGCTTTTTCTCCACCTGATAAAAGATTTAAGTTTTTCATTTTTTTACCTGGTGGTTGTGCAACTATCTCAATATCACTTTCTAGTAGATTTTCCTTATCTACTATTCTAAGTTCTCCAGTACCTCCACCAAATAACTTCTTATATACAAACTTAAAGTTCTCATTTATTACTGCGAACTTTTCATTAAATTCTTTTTTCATATTGTCTTCAAGCTCTTTAATCAGTTTATATATTACATCTATAGATTCTTCTAAGTCTTTCTTTTGCTCACTATAGAAATCATATCTTTCTTTTATTTCTTCATATTCTTTAATAGAATCTAAATTTACATTTCCTAAGCTCTTAATTTCTCTTTTTAAAGCCTCTACATCTTTTTTATCTACAACTATAGAGTCATCTTTTAGTTTAATAGCTTCTTCTAATGAAACTTCATATTCTTCCATAAGTCTTGTCTCATAAGTTTCTTGAGAAGATTTTATTCTTTCTAATTTCCCTTCTATCTTAAATATACTTTCTTTTAATTGCATATATTTTCTATCTGTATTCTTAAGACTTGAAGCTAATTCTTCTCTATTTTTCTTTATAGATTCTTTTTGTTCTTTTTGTAGATTAAGCTTTTTATTTTCATCAATAAGTTGATTTTCTAAGTTTTCTTTCTCTGATGTTTCTATCTTTATTTGTTCTTCTAATTTAACCTTGCTATCTTTGCTTTGCTCAAGACTTTTATTTATCTCTTCAAGTAAGTTATTTTGTTCTGAATTTTCACTAGTTATTCTATTTATATCTTTTAGTATAGTTTCATATGTTTGTTTCAACTTTACATATTCTATATTTAACTCGTCAAACTTACCTTTTTCAGCTTCATATACATCATTAAATTCTTTAAGCTTTAAATTTAATTCTTCTATAACTGATTTGTTTGAGTTATGTTTTTTCTCTATTTTATTTATATCATCTGTCAATGCTTTTGTTTTTGTTAATGTATATTCTAAGTTTTCTTTTAACCCTTGTTTTTCATTATATAATTTATCAAGGTTATTTTCTAAATTTACAATATCGTTACTTAAATTTTTAATCGTAGTGTCTATAAACACTAAGTTTTTATCATTATCACTTAAATTAACTTTTATATTTTCAGCTTTTTCTAATTCTAAGTTGATAAGATTATTTATTTCTTTCTTATTTTCTTCAAATGCCTTTAAATCTTTTTGCCCTAATACTATTTTTTCTTTAAACTCTTCTATAAGTCGTTTTCTAGAAAGTATATTTCCATTAGTTCTTATTGTCCCACCTGTTAAAGATCCTCCTGGGTTAAGTATCTCTCCATCTAATGTAACAACTTTATATCTATGATTAGTTTCTCTAGCAAATTTAATAGCATTATCCATATTATCTATAACTATAGTTCTTCCTAATATGTTTTCTATTATGTTTTTATATTTATCATCAAATTTTACTAATTCACTAGCTATTCCTATATAATTAGTTGTAGATTTTATTAATTTTTTATCTATTTTATTAGATTTAATTATATTTAACGGTAAGAAAGTAACTCTTCCTAAATTGTTTTTCTTTAAATAATTTATAGCAGACTTAGCACTGTTCTCATCTCTAGTTATTATATTTTGCATATAACTTCCTAATGAAGCTTCTAGCGCTTTTTCATACTCTTTATCTGATGATATAACTTGTCCTAAAGCGCCATGTATACCTTCTAAGTCTTTATTTTTTAATACTTCTTTTACACCTTTGTTAAATCCTTCATAGTGTTTTTCCATATCAGTATATATATTTAACTTAGAATTGTATTCATTTAATTTTAGTTTTAATCCTTGTGCATCATTTTCACATTTTTTATAATCATCTTTTAGTTTGTTTGATTGATTTAAAATTAATGAATAATCATCTTTTAATTTTTCCGATAGTTTTAATTTACTATCTTTATCTTTTCTATATTTGTCTACTTCTTCTTTTTTATAACTTATATCAGTTTTTAAATTTTCTATATCTATATCTATAGTTTCAGTTCTTTTTTGTATATTTTCAATATTTGCATTTAAAGTAGATAGTTTATTTGCACTATTTTGTTTTTCATCTAAAAGAGTAATTATTTCATCTTTTAAGTTCTCAACTTGATTGCTTACATTATTTATGTCAGTTTTTTTATTTTTATTTTTCAAATCAAACTCATTTATTTTTTGTTCTATATTATCTATGTCTTTTAAAGATTTTTCTTTTTCTTTATTTAAATTATTAAGTAGATCTTTATTAGTTTCTATCTTATTTTTAGAGATTGTTATTTCATTACAATATCTATCTATATTGCTACTGCAATTTTTTATTTTTTCATTGAGCACATTAAGTTCAGAATACTTTTGATTTATTACTTCCTTGATAGTATCTATATATTCAATAGCCTTATTTATTTTACTATCTATATCTTCAATCTCTTCACTAGATTTATTTAAATCTTTTTCTAATGTATCCTTTTCATTCTTAATGCTATCCATTTGATTTAACATTAAGTCATTTTGTTTGATAAATTCATTAAATTGAGCATCTAATTCTTCTATTTCTTTTACATAACTATTTATCTCTAGATTTTTTAACTTTTCTTTTATTTCTAAGTATTTAATAGCTTTTTGTTGTTGTGATTCTAGAGGCTTTAATTGATTTTCTATTTCAACATATATATCTTCTATTCTATTTAAGTTCTCTTTTGTATTTTTTAAGTTTCTTTCAGCTTCTTGCTTTTTATATCTATATTTAGATATGCCACAAGCCTCATCAAATACTTTCCTTCTGTTTACAGGGTTGTTGCTAAGTATTTCATCTACTTTACCTTGCTCTATTATAGAATATCCATCTTTACCTATACCTGTATCTAATAATAGTTCTTTTATATCTTTTAACCTACATGACTTATTATTTAAGAAAAATTCACTTTCTCCACTTCTGTAAGCTCTTCTTTTTATAGTTATTTCACTATATTCTAAATCTAGTTTTTTATCACTATTATCGATAGTAAGAGCAACTTCGCAGTAATTCATAGCTCTTTTTGTATCTGTTCCTGCAAAAACTACATCTTCTAACTTATCTCCTCTTAAGCTCTTTATGCTTTGTTCTCCTAGTACCCATCTTACAGCATCTGATATATTACTTTTACCACTACCATTAGGTCCTACTATAGCTGTTATACCTTCATTAAAAAGAACATCAGTCTTTGTTGGGAAAGACTTAAATCCTTTAAGTTCTAATCTTTTTAAGTACAATACTTTTCTCTCCCTTCAATGCTCAAACTAAAGGCTGTATATTTCTTTTAAAACCATATATATTTCTTTTACGTTAAGTCTTATAACTTCTTTTCCATCTACTACAAAACCTAACTCATTTATATCTAATTTTTCTTCTTTAGTTTTTAGTACAATATTATATTTTTCCTTTAAAATTTTAGCATTAGTTTTTTTATTTCCTAATATCCTAGATACATTTTTCTTATTTACTAATACTACGACATCACTTTTAGCATTATATTTTTTAATTATATATTCAATGTAATCCCCATACATTTTGCTCTCGACTAGCTCTCTATATGCTGGGTGGTATGGTCCTGCTAAAACTTCTTTACCTATAGCTATATCTTCTGTAGCTTGTAACCCTACTCTTATTACATTTATATTATTTATATAAAATAATACTAAAACTTTTTTTACAATTTCAATACTTTCTTCTAGTGTAAATGGTATGTATTTATCTTCTTGTAATAATTTTTCAAGCCCAGTTTCTTTAACGACAAGTGTTGGATATACTCTAACACAATCTGGTTTAAGTTCTATAAATTTTTTAGCAGTATAAATACATTTACTCTCACTATCTGATGGTAATCCAATCATCATCTGAAGACCTAATTTTATTCCATATTGTTTTATCAATTTAGCACTTTTAAATACATCTTCATCACTATGACCTCTTACACTATCTACTAAAACTCTATCATCTAGAGATTGAACTCCTAGTTCTATTATACTAACTTTGTATTCTTTTAGCATAGTAAGTATTTCATCGCTTATACAATCTGGTCTAGTAGACATTCTTATATCATCTACTATACCTTTATCTACATACTCTTTTGCAACAGATAGTAAATTTCTTTGTATATCCATATCTATAGCTGTAAAACTACCTCCGAAAAATGCAATTTCAATACTCGCATCTTTATCTATTGTAGTTAAGTATTCTTCTATTATATTTCTAACGTCATCACTAGTTATATCCGTACTTACGCCTGTTATCTTTTTTTGATTACAAAATATACAATCATGTGGACACCCTCTGTGTGGAACAAATATAGGTATTATTCTTTTTTTCATATTTATACCATCCTTCTTAGTGCTTGTTTTGCCGCTGATTGTTCTGCTTCTTTTTTGCTTTTACCTTCTCCGCTTCCTAATATTTCATCATTTAATTTTACTTGCATAACAAATCTTTTATTGTGGTCTGGACCTATCTCTTCTACTAAATCATATATTATATTGCTATCGCCTTGACTTTGTATAACTTCTTGTAAATGAGTCTTATAATCTCTGAAGATTCTTCCTTTTATAGAGTCTTGAATTATTTCTTCCATGTTATTTAATACAAATACAGATGCAGGTTCAATTCCTCCATCTAAATAAATAGCTGCTATAACAGCTTCAAATGCATCAGCTAAGATAGATACACGATCTCTACCTCCTGTAGCTTCTTCTCCTCTACCTAAAAGAATGTGTTTACCTAAATTTATATTTTTAGCAACATCACTTAAAGACTCTTCACAAACTATATTGGCTCTTAATTTAGTTAACTCACCTTCTGGAAGCTCTGTTTCATTTTTAAATAAGTAATCACTTATTACAATACCTAAAACTGAGTCTCCTAAAAATTCTAACCTTTCATTAAATGCATATGATTTATTTTCATTAGAGTACGAACTATGAGTTAAAGCCTCTAATATGTATCCTTTATTATTAAACTTATATTTTATTATCTCTTCAAATTTAGATATGTTATTCAATATGCTTGATTTTATTTTCATTTATTTACCTCCGGCTTAAATCTCTCTAGACTATAGTGTACTATTTTTCTAAACTTATTGCAAAACATAAAACATAAAAGCCTATGAAACTTATACTTCATAGGCTCTATAGATTATTATCTTATATAGTTTTAATTTTCATCGTGGCAATCGCAGTCACAACTACAATCGTCTCCGCAATGGCATTCATCTTCAGATGATAATATTACAGCTTGACAATTAGGACATATTATATCTACATCTTCATCATATAGTAAATCTTCATCTATTTCTACAAAGTCATTACAATTTGGGCATTCCATTTCTATGTAGTTAAATTCTTCGTCGTCATCATCCTCATCGTCATCTTCATCATATATATCATCTTCTATATCTGATAAATCTTCATCTATAGATTCAACATATTCTATAAGTTCTATTTGTTCTTCTTCTAGTTCCACTATAGCATCTGCAAAACTTTCTAAAACATCTACTATTTTGTGAATTATTTTTCCTTCTTTTGTTTCCTCACTTATCTCTAATCCTTCTGCAAGACCTTTTAAGTATGCAACTTCTTCGTATAAATATTTCATTGCTACCCCTCACCTTCATAAGTTTGTTTAGATAAATTTAAAAGCCCATATATCTATTATTTAGATATATAAGCTTTTATATACATTTAATTATTAAACTCTTGATAAATATTCTCCAGTTCTAGTATCTATCTTTATTTTATCTCCTTCATTTATAAATAAAGGTACTTGAACTACTGCACCAGTTTCAACTGTCGCTGATTTAGTAACGTTACTTGCAGTATCTCCTTTTATTCCTGGCTCAGTTTCAACTATTTCAAGTTCTGCAAAGTTAGGAGCTTCAACTTGGAATGGTTGTCCTTGGTAGAATCTTATTGTTGCAGTTTCATTCTCTTTTAAGAATTTTATTGCATCTTCAACCTTTTCGTAATCTAAAGGTATTTGTTCAAATGTTTCGTTATCCATGAAGTAGTATAACTCACCATCATTGTATAAGTATTGCATTTGTCTAGTGTCTATGTGAGCTTTAGGGAACTTGTCACTTGGGTTGAAAGCTTCTTCTCTTATAGCTCCTGTTTTTAAGTTTTTGTACTTAGTTCTAACAAACGCAGCACCTTTTCCTGGTTTAACGTGTTGGAAATCAACTATTAAACATGGTTGACCGTCTTTCTCAAATGTTACACCTTTTCTAAAATCACCTGCTGTTACCATATTCGTCCCTCCATAATCGTACGTTTTTTAAAATTCTAATTCTATTAAATGTTTTGGCGATGAATTTATTACTTCACATCCATCTTCTGTTAGTATAAGTAAATCTTCAATTCTTACACCACCAAAATCTTCTATGTATATACCTGGTTCATCACTTATAACCATATTAGGCTTTAGTATGTTTGTTCCTAGTGAATTAACATTTGGAAGTTCATGTACATCAAGTCCTATTCCGTGTCCTAAGCCATGACCAAATTTATCACCATATCCTTTTTCAATTATATATTGTCTTGCGATATTGTCAAGTTCTATTCCACTAATATTAGCTTTTGCATGCTCTATAACCTTAAGTTGAGCTTCTAATACTATATTGTATATTTCTTTTTGCTTTTCAGATGCTTTTCCTACTACTATTGTTCTAGTCATGTCTGAACAATATCCATTATATACACATCCAAAGTCTATAGTAACAAAGTCTCCTAATTCGATAACTTTATCACTTGCAACTCCATGAGGCATAGAAGATCTTTTTCCTGATGCTACTATAAAATCAAATGATGCTCCTGTAGCACCTTTTTTTCTCATAAAAAATTCTAATTCTAAAGCAACTTCAGTTTCTTTCATTCCTGGCTTTATGAAGTTTATTATGTGCATAAACCCTTCATCTGCAAGCTTAGCTGCTTGTCTTATTATTTCTAATTCGTTCTCATCTTTAACAGCTCTTAAATTTAACATCATTCCTTTTAAAGGAATCATCTCAGTATTAACTAAGCATTCATTATAATTTGAATATGTAGAAAAACTCATTTTATCATCTTCAAAACCTAATCTTTTAATATCCATGTCTTTTAAAAAGTTAGTAATTGGATTAGTTCTTGATATTTCTACTATTTCAAAACATTTAGCTTGATTTTTAGCTTGTTGTATATATCTAAAGTCTGTAAATAACAGACTTTTATCTTTAGTTATTATTATAGATCCTGCTGTACCTGTAAATCCAGATATATATCTTTTATTCTTAGAATCTTCTATTAATACAGCATCTAGGTTCAGTTTATTCATTTCTTCTCTTAATTTAAATACTCTATTTTCCATTTAATCTACCTCACAATTTATTATTGCATTTACACCTAGACTATAACTATTAAATCCAAATCCTGAAATTTGTCCTATACATGCACTTGCTGTAACACTTTTTTGTCTAAACTCTTCTCTATTATGAATATTAGAAATGTGTACTTCTACAACTTTAGTGCTTATAGATCTTATAGCATCTGCTATTGCATAACTATAGTGGGTAAATGCCCCCGGGTTAATTACAATACCATCAAATTTCAAATTAGAATCATGCAACTTATCTATTATATACCCTTCATGATTACTTTGATAAAATTCTAATTCAACAGTATCTTTAAATTCTTGCCTTAAAATATCTTCTAAATCTTCTAATGTTTTTTGTCCATAAACATTAGGTTCTCTTTTTCCTAACATATTAAGGTTTGGTCCATTTATTATCAATACTTTCACATAGTTCACCAACCTTTATAAATAGAACTTATTTACATTAATATAATAACATATTTTGCTAAATATAAACAAGTATATCACTCATTACTTCATCTATATTTTTATTATTAGTGTTTACTTTAATATTCGATACTTCTTTATATTTACTATGCCTTGATTTTAATAATTTTTCTATGTATTCTTCTAAGTTTTTAGCCTCCATTAATTTAGGCCTTTTGTAAATTTCATGTTTTATATTTTTTATTATTTTTTCGGCATCTGCATAAAGCCATATAACATTTTCTTCTTTATGTAAAATTCCTCTATTTTCTTTATTTTCTATTATACCTCCACCAGTCGAAATAACAGCATTTTCACTAGTTAATACTTTTTTCAATAGTTCAGTTTCTTTTTCTCTAAAATATATTTCCCCATAATCTTTAAATATCTCACTAATTGTTTTATTTTCTAGTTTTTCAATTTCAAAATCCATATCTATAAATTTCATGTCCTTTTTATTGGCTATCTTCTTTCCAATAGTACTTTTGCCACTTCCCATAAATCCAATTAACACTATATTGCTCATATAATTTCTCCTGTATCCAAATCATTATTATATATTTTAAAACTTGTACTATATTTCTGATTACTCTTAGATAAATCTAATTTTATACTTATAATTTTACCATCTTTATCTTTAGATACATACATATTATCAATGTAATCTCCTATTTCATAGCCAGATGATGCATTTCTTCTTTTTATAAAAATCTTCTGCGTTCTTTTATTTAGAAATAATTCATCTAAACCTAATTTATCCTCTCTATCTACAGGTTTATATTTTATAGATATAACCTTTTTATCATCAAAATTATTTGATGTTACAATTTCATTATTTTCCGTTCTAACATTATAAATATTTACTCTATTTTTAAGCTCTTTTTCCATAGTCCTCTGTATTTCTAATCCTTGTTGTTGTATTTCTATACTGCTATGTATATTATTATAAAATTTTATACCTAAAAACATCAATGTATATGATCCTAAAATTATTATAACCATAATACATATAGATATAGATGTTTCTAATAGTAAATATCCTCTTTTCCTATTCATACTTTCCTTCTTTCAATAAAACTCTTCCGCTAAACGGTATTATAGTTATTTCTATCGTTCTATACGCAGACTTTAAAGTCATAGTTTCTCCTATAGAGTTTAACGTTCCATCTGATTTAAATTTTATTATGGGATACGTTGATGTTAAAGTTGAATTTTGTGGTAAATATACAGTCTTTATAATTTCAGAATTGTCTTTAATAACATATCTAGAATCATTACTTGATTTGATATTTTCTAAGTAAAAATTTTCATTACCATTTATATTTATACTTCTTACATATCTTATATCAGATGCAAATTGTCTCGCAAATGAATCTAACTCATATTTTTGTATATTATCTTTAGGAAAAACTATATATATAATTATAACCATAATACTTAGTGTTATAATAAGTTCTACTAAAGTCACATTCCTTCTCTTTTCATATTTTATATCTCCTTATAATCGTACTTATATACCATTTTTTTACAGTCTAAACTATCTAAATCTGCTTTAATTTTAAATAAAGACGTTGACTGTTTTTTTAAGTCACCTTCACTTTTTATGCATGTAACTTTAAAACATATAAAGTTTTCATCGATATATATTTTGTCATTTATCACATTAACTTCAATGTTGTTTTCATCTATATTTTCTATTTCTCTTATAAAAGCTTCTTTATAGCTATTTACAAAGTAATCATTATAACTTACACCTTGTTGTTTTGATATTTCCATCGCTTTATTTACATGCTCTAAAGTTTTACTATAAACTAAGTTAACTCCAGCTCTTGTATCATGTTGTAGTGTAGTAGCAACTTCATAGGTTGAAATTATATCGCTATTAGTCCTAATCAAAGACATGCACCCTAAACAAATACAACTTAGTACTCCTACACATAAGAGAGTATTAGCTAACACTGACCCATTTCTTTTTTTCAAATTCTCACCACATAACTATTTAATTCTATTTTTTTATCACCATGATTAACTAAAACCTTAATATCATAGCATTTATAATATTTATCATTTTCTTTTATATTACAATTTACACTATAACCGCTTATTTTTTCATAATGGTTTTTAGATTTTACTTCTTCAGCTGAATTTTCTATCCAATATTCTGTTTCATATAACTTATTTTTACCTATATTTATCATTTCATTTGCTTCATAAGATTTTTCTAAATAAAAAACACTAGTTGAAAAAACACTTACAACTAGTGATGATATTAATCCTATTATGCTTAAAGATATTATATTTTCTAAAATAGTAAATCCTTGTCTTTTATATTTCAATTTATATTCCTTTCAGTATTTTTTCTATATCACCTTTCTCTGATACATTTATTCCTGTCCATATATAAAACCCATGTATAGCTTGATTTATAAGCATATCAATTCCGTATACAACATTTAAGTTATTATTTTTTGCCCAAGATATAAACTTAGTTTCATGTGGATTATATACTATATCACAAACTAGTATAGCCTTATCTATTTGTATTTTTTCATCAATAGGGCAACTTGCTTTATCTTTGTCCATTCCTATAGGAGTTGTATTTATAATTATATCAACATTTTTCAGGTCATCTTTTTCAATTTTTTTAATAGAACAACTTGCCTTTGTTTTAAAATTATTATTTATAGTTTCTACTATAATAGATGCATTTTGAATACTTCTATTTCTTATATCTATAGAACTTACACCATTATCAGCTAACTCTATAGCAATACTTCTACATGCACCTCCAGCCCCTATAATTAAGACTTTTTTATCTTTTAGCTCATGTCCTTTATCTAATATAGATTTTACAAAACCGATCCCATCAGTATTATATCCAATAAGCTTTCCATCTTTATTTTTTATAGTATTTACAGCGCCTATTAGTTCCGCATTTTTATCTACTTCATCTAAAAATTTCATAACTTCAACTTTATGTGGAATAGTAATATTTGCACCTTTAATTCCTAGAGCTTTGATTCCTTGTATAGCCCTATTTATATTATTTTTTTCAACATCAAAGCAAACATATTTAGCATTTATACTATGTTTATTTAATAAGTAATTATGTATATTAGGCGATAAACTATGCTCTATTGGATTACCTATTAAACATATAATATTAGTTTTTGCGTTTATATCCATGTTATCCTCCCATTACTGTTTATTTCCATTTATAACTTATATTATACATTCTTAAAAACCATAATAAAATAGACTATGTAAAGTACAATTTTTAAATAGAGTTTAAAACCTTATCTAAACTAGTACTATACATAGTCATCTTTTATAATGCATTTATCATGGAATATTCAGCATAAATAGATTCCTTATTTAATTTTGAAAGCTTCTTAAGTTCATAGTTTGGAGAATTCTTTATATTTGCACATATAGAAACTTCTATTGAATTATCTTTTTCTAATATATTTATATCTCCATCATAAAGTTTCATTATAGATTTTGCAACTTCTATATTCATATTTATGTTTTCTATGCATTGATTACTTAAATTAATACTTTTATCATATTTTTGATTGTTTTTTATTAATATACTTATCTTATCTTTAATATTTAAAAATTCAACATTTACAATACTTCCGCTTTTAGATTTTTTAATAACCTTGCTTAACACTAATAATATTACTCGTTCTATATCATATGGATCTACTTCTACTATTTTTTCTTCTACATTTGTATCGAATATGATTTCTAACTTATCATTTTTAGAGTAGTTATTTATCTCATAAATCACATCTTCTACTATACTTACTATATCGTAATAATCTAGCTCTTGTTTATAAAAATCCGACTCTAATTTCGTTAATGTAATTATATTTTCAACTAGCCTTAACGATATATAACTTTGATTTTTAATAGTATTGTTTGTTATTGCTATTTCAGAATTAGGATTTTCATTTATATTTTTTCTATATATAGACTCTACTAATTGATTACTAGCCATAATTAAGTTTAAAGGAGTTTTTAATTCGTGAGATATATTTATAAAAAAGTGGTTTTTCTGTTTATATTCTAGCTTTTTACTAATAATCTCTTTCTCTAATTTTTCTGCCCTAACTTTATCTGTTATGTCATTCATTATGCCTATACATCTTATTTTATTATTTATTTCCAGGGTAATTCCCCCTAATTCTACATCAATATTTTTACCATTTTTATTTTTTATTCTATGCCTTACAAACTTTACGTCTGATCCATACTTGTTTAATGCCCATGAAATTTCATTTATAATTTGGCTTTCATTGAATTCACTTAAATTTTCATATCCAGTCATTTTTAAAATTTCATCATTTACATAAACATTATCCTTTAATTCGAAATCATATATATATATACCTTGTGGTATTGAGTTCACAAGTGATAAGTATTTTTTTCTACTTATGTCTATATTGTTTGATAAAATTTTGTCCTCGGTAACATCCCTTATTATAGCTATTTCCTTTTGAACTCCACTTTCTTCAAATTTAGTTTTACTAATATTTAAATACTTTTTGCTGTTGTTTAAAACGCCTTCAAACTCTCCAGTTTCTTCTGTTTCTACTATAAAGTTTTTTAACTTTTCATCGTATATATCTATATCTATGTTTTTATTATTATTGTAAATAACTTGTTTGTCTTTTATAACTACTATGGTATGCGGTATAGTTTCTATTGTCTTTTTATATTTACGATTATTACAATCTATAATTTTTTCAGAACATTTTTTATAGGTTATGTCTGTCATTACACACAAAACACCTCTTATTTTTCCATTTACTTTAAATGGTGTGTATTTACAGTCAAAATATCTATTATCTTTGCTCATTATTTCTTTGTTCATATCAACACCTAAAGCATATACTTTTTGGACATCTAACAGAGTTTCAGTACTATTAACTATATTTTTATTTAAAAATTTCGAAAATTTAATTTTATAGTTACAACACTCATATTCATTCCAAATATTAATGAAATTGCTACTTTCATTAGATATATAACCTTCTTCATCTATTAACATTACGCACTTTTTACTTTGCTCTTGTATTATTTCAAGTATTTCTTTTTTACTTTTTAATACATATTCTAAATATTCTTTTTCAAGTTCAATCTCTTTTAAAAATCTATTTCTATTAATTGCATTTAATTTTACATCTCTTAATTCATTATCTATATTTTTATATCTTTTACTTGTAAAATATATATTAATTTTAAATATCATATAGGTTATATATATATTTAAAATTAAGTTTATATATCTACTTAAATATATATAATCCTTTAACATGATAATAAGTAATATAAAACTTATTATCTTTACAAGTCTAATTTTATTTTTAATACATTCACTAATTCTATATCCTTTGATATTTAGTATATATAAGTAGCTAGATATAGATAAAATAACTAACCCAATATTCATATTATCTCTATTCACTACATTTAAAATAAATATAATAAATATACATAGCTTTTTATTTATTTTAGCATTATCTCTAAATGTCATTACACAAAATATACTAGCCATTAAAACTGATACATTTATTATATATATCAATTTATCAACCATAATCTGTTCCCCCTATACATTTATGATTTTATCAAAAGTATATATCTGCAAATTCCATATTCATCTTTTCTGTTATAGATAGTTCAAGTTGATTTATATCTACTATACTTTCATTATTTTTCACTTTACTCTCTTTTAACTTTATTGTAAATTTACTTCCTTTCCCTTCTTCGCTTTCAACCATTACCTCACCGCCATGTATCTTCGCAAAAGCTTTTACTAAAGATAAACCAACTCCACATCCTTCAGTATTTCTAGATAAAGATTTATCTATTTGTCCAAATTTAGTAAATATAAAATTCAATCTATCTTTAGGTATTCCTACTCCTTTATCTATAACACAAATATATACATATTCTTTGTCTTTTGATAAAGATATAGTTATTTTTCCTTCTTTTTTGCTAAACTTTATAGCATTAGATACTAAATTCAATATTATTCTTTGTATTTTATCTAAGTCTGCTTTTATAAAGGTACTTTCTATTTCTGTTTTAAAGTTTATTTGTATTCCTTCATTTTCTAAGTAATCATTCATACTTTTAACTATATTTTTAGTAAATAAGACTATATCACAATAAACAAATTCAGTATGATACAATCCATTTTCTACTTCTACCACTTCATTTATATTTTTTATTAACCTTTGTAGTCTATAACAATTCTTTTTTACTAATTTTGTGTAATTATTTATATGTTTTGAATTGTACTTATCCTTATTTGAATCTAATTTTTTATTGATATCTGATATACTAACTATAGGTTCATTCAATAACTTTATTGTATTATTTAATAATTTATTTTTAACCTTGTGTTGTGCTTTTATTAAATCTAGTTCTTTGATAGCTTCTATTATTCTTTCTTCTTGTTCTAATGGTCTTATTATAGCTAATAATTGATTCTCTTCTTTCATATTTATTATAGTTATTCCGATACTATAATTGCTTCCTTCATTAGTTTCATATTTTACAGTTTTTCCAAAATATCTATTATGAATATAATCGTTTATAGATTTATTTATAGAATCTATCTTAATTGTTTTTAAAATTTTCATCATAGATTTATTTTGATATATATAATCTTTACTATCTTTATCAATTACAACTATTCCATCGGGTAAATTTTCAGCTAAAGCTTGATATGTTTTTTTACTATCTGCTAGCTTCTTTATAGATAATTCCATATCACTTATATCTACAACTATACTCAGTAGTACATCATCTTCTTCCAATTCAATTTTAGTTGTTATAAGCTCTATATACCTATCAATACCAATTTTAAACTTATTAACAATCTTTCTAACCTTACCTGAGCTTACTAATTGTAATGTTTCATTAAATTTTTTCAAATTGCTATTCCCTATTTTTTCTTTTATTAAATCAATATTTACATTGCTACTACCTTTGTAAATATTAAATATTTTCATAGCTGAATCATTTATATAATTTATATCAACGTTATTATGAATCATAACTCCATCCGTAAGTAAATCCATAAGTTTTTTGTATTTATCATCACTTTCTTTTAATTGTTTCTGTATTAATGTACTTTGCGTAATATCATTAAATATACATATTTTCAACTCCTTATCATCTCTTACTTCTTTTGCACATATAACCCTATACACTCTACCATCATCACTATAAACATTTGTATAATTATGTTCATTTAATTTTACTTCATTAACCATATCTATACATTCAGTTCCATTTTTAAAGTTTTCTCTTAAATAGCTTAGTAAATTTGTTTTACTTAAATTATTACTATTCCAGTAGTTTTTATTGCAATATACAAGTTCATTTTTTTCATCAAGAATAATTATAGGCATATCTGATATTTCAATAGATTTATTTATTTTATCTTCTATTGTTGATATATCCTCTCTATATTCAACTTTCATATTATTAATTTTTCTTATTTTGTTATCAATAAAACACTTTATTTTATTAGCTTTAATTATATTGTCATTTTTTAATTTTAAGTTCTTGTAACTTTGCTTCATACTATTTAAAATAGTCATTTTATATATAGCAATATTAGATACTATATTTAATACAAAAAATAGAGGTAAGTTAAAATTCAAAGTAATAAATTGTGCTAAATTTATTACCATAAATAAATTTATTTTCAAACTATTCAATTTAAATATATCTCTCAATGCATAAAAATATATAGCTTTAAATACTATGTATATTATAAAAAAATATTTAGATATATCATAATTGATATCCTTATTAACAAGCACATTTAGATATATAAATGCTTCTAAAAAATAAATAAAACTTAGGAATTTAATGTTTTTTAATTTTTCACAAAATCCTAAGTAGATGCCATTTATGATTATTAAATTTATGATGACTAAGTTTACATCTAGAATTATCTCCATATTAGCTGTATAATCCCCCATATATTCCCACCTTTTTTTCTTATAATTTACTATTTACAATTATAGTAGCATATATTTTTTAAATATTTTGTCATTTCTTGATTTACTCACATAAAAAATTACACATGCTTTATTTACTTGTCGGTTAACTAAGTTGTATGCCTATTATTTTGTCTTCTTTTCACAATTTTTAACTTACTGGAGTTTATGAACAACAAAAAAAGCCTTAATTAAAGGCTTTTTTCTGATTTCAACTCTTTTCTTAACTTTTTTAATGCTCTTTTTTCAATTCTAGATACATAGGATCTAGAAATTTGGAGTTTTTGAGCTATTTCTCTTTGAGTTTTATAACCAAATGGAGTCAAACCATATCTTAATTGAACTATTTCTTTTTCTCTCGGAGTCAATATATTTTCTAATTTCTCATAAAGTTTACTTATTTGGACTTTAAGTTCAACTTGATCTAATATATGGTCTATATCTGTCCCCAATACATCAATTAAACTTATTTCATTACCTTCTTTATCTGTACCTATTGGATCTTGCAACGAAACTTGAACTTTATTTTTTTTATTTGTTCTTATATTCATTAGTATTTCATTTTCTATACATTTAGACGCATACGTAGCTAATCTAGTTCCCTTTTCAACATTATAAGTTTCTATAGCCTTTATAAGCCCTATAGTACCTATAGAAATAAGGTCATCTTGGTCCTCATTTGAATTATTATATTTTTTTGCTATATGCGCTACTAATCTCATGTTTCTTTCAATTAATACTTCCTTAGCTGATTCATCTTTTTCTATTTTGAATTTAGTTAAATAATTATATTCTTCTTCAGGAGTTAAGGGTTTTTCAAAAGATTTTAATATAGTCAATCAGGCCACCCCTTTCTTCCTTCCATGTCATTTTAAATTATATGAAAGTGGCCTGATAAAATTGCTTGTATAAAAAAATTTATTTTAATATATTACTACATATATCTTTAAATAAAGGAACCGCGGATTTATTACTATGCTCAGTCCCTTCAATTATTACAGTTATAGCATATTTAGGATTCTCTTCTGGATAAAATCCAGTAGTCCATCCATGTAAAATAGTTTTTTTACTTATGCTTTTATCTTCATTTTGTACATTTATTTTAGCTTGTGCTGTACCTGTCTTTACTCCGCATCCTTCTTCTAAGTCATTCAATTCCTTAGCTGTTCCATAAGTTGACACAGCCTTCATCATTTCTTTTATTTTAAATGTAACATAAGGAGATAATGGTTCATCTTCCTTAGTTGTCTTAAAATCTTTAACGATATTTTTATCATTATCAATTACACTATCATATATATGTAATTGCTTGTATAGTCCATTGTTAGCTATAACTTGAGTCATTTGATTTACTTGTAGAGGTGTAAACATCATCTGTCCCTGTCCTATAGCTAAATTAACAATATCTATGCCCTCTTCTATTGTCCCATTTTTTTCTCCATATACATCAATTCCTACAGGTGCATCTAAGTGCAAGCTTTTAGCTGCATTTTTTATATTTTCTACACCTACTTTTAGTGCTATATCTAAAAATGCTGGATTACAAGAGTTTGCAAAAGCTTCCTCTAAAGTCATGTGCCCATGACCATCAAGTTTATTACAATGCAATACTCTTTCATTCACATTTAATGACCCTGTACATGTGTAAGTATAATTTTCATCAATAATGTTATTTTCAAGAGCTGCATACAATACTACTATTTTAAAAACAGAAGCTGGGGCATACATATATCTTATAGCTCTATTTTCTAAAGATCCATTTGATAGTTTCATATATTCTTCTATGTCATTTCTATTATAATTTGGTCTTGATGTCATAGCTATAATTTCTCCAGTTTTAACATCAGATATAATTACAGAATTTGGATTTTCTTCTTTGTCAACTAATGCTTCAAGTTTTTTCTGTATATTATAATCTACAGTAAGTTTTAAATGATTATCTTTGCTACTATTTTTTTCAGTTTTAATACTACCATTTAGAACTCCTATTTTTTTACTATCTCCTGAGTTTCCTGAACTTCCCGCTTTAAATACTTCTATATAGTCTAGGTTCTTATCTTTTAATATATCTTCCTGACTTTTTTCTATTCCCGTTATACCATTTCCATCTCCGTCTATATATCCTATCGTATGAGTTAACATATTATCATCTGAATACCTATATGTTTTCTTATCTATCAATATATCTTCCTCTTCTAACTCTTTTTTTAAATCATTATTTATATTAGTTATTTCAAATTCAACTATAGGAGATACAGGATCTTCCTGAATCTTATCATATATAATATCGCTATTAAGTCCAGTTGCCTTTTCTATAAGGTTCATATATTCATTATTTATATTAATTTTATATTTTTGAACTACAATTATATCTTTCACTTTATTATCAGTTAACTTTTTGTTATTTCTATCGTATATTATTCCTCTTCCAGAGCTTAAATTCAAAGTAGAGCTACTTTGTTCTAATGCGCATTGCCTATAATATTCAGATTTAATTACTTGTATATCTATTAATCTATATATTAAAAATGCATATATTAAAATAAAAATTATCATAACTGAGTATATTCTATTTTTAATACTATATTTTACTGGACTTTTTTTTCTAGACATAAAATCACCCCTTAGTAATTGTAATTCTTGACAATTTCTAAGGGGTTAATACTATTTATTGTGTAATTGTGTTTTTATTCTAGCGATAACCATATCTATAGCTACTTCATTTTGTCCACCTTCTGGGATTATTATATCTGCATATTTTTTATATGGTTCTATAAATTGATCATGTGCTGGTTTTACAGTTGTTAAATATTGCTCTATAACAGAGTCAACTGTTCTACCTCTTTCTTTTATATCTCTTTGTATTCTTCTTAATATTCTTAAATCATCTTCTGTATCAACATATATCTTTATATCTAATTTATTTCTTAGTTCTTCATCTTCTAATATCATTATACCTTCAACTATTATTATATCTTTAGCTTCAGTTGTTATAGTCTCTTCTAAGTTTCTAGTATGAAGTTCATAGTCATATATTGGTTTTTCTATAGCTTCTCCATCACATAACATATCTAAGTGCTTTATTAATAATTTATTATCAAAAGCTAAAGGATGGTCATAATTTGTTTTAAGTCTTTCTTCAAATGATAAATGAGATTGATCTTTATAGTATGCATCTTGCTCTATTATAGCTATATTTTCTTCCGGAATACTATCTTTTATTGATTTACAAACTGTACTTTTACCTGATCCGGTACCACCTGTAATACCTATTATAAGTGTTTTATTTTCTTTATTCATTTGTCTCTCTCCTTACAAGTTTTTATTTATACTATTAACTTTGTTGTATATTTTTAGCTTATTCATAGTCATCAGGCATTGCTTGTCCTGTATAAAATGCATTTGTTAATGGTCTATGGCTCTTTTCTTTTATCATCTCTAGCCATGTAGGGTCAAAAGTCCAATTTTCTGCATCTTCATAAAATTTATCAAGAGCTTGTCTATAAACTTTAATTACCGTTTCTAGGTATTCATCACTTTGTAATCTACCATCTATTTTCAAACTAGTTACACCAGATTTTATAAATTCTGGTATATACTTTAACATACATAAATCTTTTGAGTTAAAGAAAAAAGTACCTTTATCATCTTCATATACCGGATAATATTCACCTTGTCTCTTTTCTTCTAATAAATTATATGATTTTTCTTCTTCATATTTTGAATTTTCTTTGCTTCCTAAATAACTACTTAAAAGACGTCTTCCCGAATAAGATATACATATAGGTCCATGCACGAACGCTTCTATCTCCATATCTAATGGTGTTTTAGCTCTTATTGTACTTATTTCATCACAAGATAACTCACTAGTAACTATAACTCTTTTGACACCTTGTTCATACCAAAAGTTAGCTGTATTAAAATTCGTTACATTGGATTGTTGCCCCATATGAATTTTCATATTAGGTATTGTATCTTTTACTATACTAAGAACCCCAGGATCTGAAACTATTACAGCATCTACTCCTAAAGTTTCTAAGTTTATTAAATAGTCTTTTAACTTTTCAAAATCCTCATTATGCGGCATGACATTAATAGCTATATAAATTTTCTTCCCATTTTCATGTACAAGTTTAATAGCCTGTTCTAAGTCTTCATTTGAAAATGATTTATTTACAGCTTCAATCCCAAATGAATCGCCTCCTATATAAATAGCATCCACACCATTTTTCAAAGCTACTTCTAAACTATTTAAGTCTTTAGCTGATGCTAAAAGTTCAACTTTATGCATCTAAATCACCTCTTATATTTTTTTTATAACTAAGCGTAACTCCATCTCCAATAGGTACTATAGATGTGTCTAAATAATCGCAATTACATATATAATCTAAGTAGCTTCTCATTCTTTTTACGATAGTCTTTTTTCTTCTAATAACATAACTATCATGTGCTACCATACCTTTGTATAAAATATTATCAGATATAAGCATTCCATCTACTTTTAATTTATCGATTACCATATCATAGAATAATTTGTATTGACCTTTAGCTGCATCTAAGAAGATCATATCAAATTCTCCATCAACCTTACTTAAAAGTTCTTCTGCATCTCCTTCTAGTATAGTTATATTATTTTCCATACCAGCTCTTTTTATATTCTCTTTAGCTTTTTCTATCATTTTTTCATTTCTTTCAACAGTTATTATTTCAACATCTTTATTTAATACCGTTGCAAATAAAATAGAAGAATATCCTATCGCGCATCCTACTTCTAATATTCTTTTTGGTTTTTGCATTTTAAGTAATACTTTTAGAAAATCTGATACTTCTTTATGTACAATAGGTACATTGTGTTCTTTTGCATACTCTTCTAACTCTTTTAATAGTCCTTCTTTATCTGGAAGTGTATTTCTTATATAATCTTCTACTAAACCATCAACTATATTGCTCATATCTTCAACTCCTTAAGTTGCCCTAAAAAAAGGCAAAAGTCTCGCTTTTAAAATTTATTAACTTTTAGCGATAATCCTTTGCCTTTATGGACAAATTTTTTATTTACTTTTCTGACTTTTCTTGGTTTAATTTATCTCTTTCTTCTTTATAACTCTCAACATGTTTTAAATGCTCTTCATAAGTTTTACTATAATTATTCTTTCCTTCCATAGTTGCTACGAAGTATAAATAATCTGTATCTGCAGGATTTAATGCAGCTTCTATCGATTTAACACCCGGATTTGAAATAGGCGTTGGTGGTAATCCCTTATTCACATATGAGTTATAAGGAGAATCTATTTTTAAGTCTTTGTACATTACTCTATCTTTTCTTTCATCAAATGCATATTGTATAGTTGCATCTGATTGTAGAGGCATATCTATATCTAGTCTATTATAAAAAACACTTGCTATCATAGGTCTATCTTCATCTAATACAGCTTCTTTTTCTATTATAGATGCTAAATTAACTACTTGTTGAAGAGTTAATCCCATTTTTTTCTGCTGTTCTTTAAGCTTATCTGTATATATTTGATTAAATCTTTTTAACATAGCTGATAAAACTTCTTTTTCACTATCATCTTTATTAAAGTAATAAGTATCTGGATATAAAAATCCTTCTAGACTCTTTATATCTTTTTCATTTAAATAACTAAATTCATTATAAAATTCTTTAGGATTATTTATTAGCTTTTCATATACTTCCGTTTTGCCAATTCCTTTATCTGTTAAAATCTTTACTACTTCTTTATAAGTAGACCCCTCTGGTATAGTTATCTTTATTCCATCATTATAAAACTTACCTTCAATAAGAATATCTAATATTTTGGAATTTGAGTAACTTTGCTTTAATAAATATTTACCTGCTTTTACACCATTTTCAGTCGGCTTAAATTTAGCAACAAGCTTAAATAAAGTTTTATTTTTTATAAGTTTATTCTCTTTTAAAACATCTGATACATCTGTTAAAGTCGATCCATTAGGTATTTCTACCACTATTTCTTTATTGCTATTTTTGTCATATGGTCCTATTTGTATATATACATATCCCCCTATCAGGGCCAGTATAACTACAGTTATAATACCTATAACCTTTAAGTTTACCTTTATATGATTCATAGGGTTATCTACTCCTTGTGTATATTTATATCCTTTATATTATAAATCTAAGCATGAAAATTTTCAATAAGATTGTCGAAACAAAAGTGAAAAATTCGCTTCACCCATGTCTCAAATGACATCTTCCATTGCTCAAAACACTTTTTTACGTGCGAATTCAACCTTTTGATATATCTAAATTTTATAACTTATCCACAAGTAATAATTTATCATATTCTTCTTAAATTTAAAAAAGTCGCTTCGCTCCTGTCGCCAACGACTTTGTCCGTTGCTCAAAAATGTCCTTTTTTACTTTCAGCAAATTATTGATATAACTATACTATATAAATTATTAACAGATATTCGTTAAACATAAATTTCTTAAGCGTAAAAAAGCCTAACGTTATTTTTTACACGTTAGGCTTTTTTTAATCATATACTTAAAATTTTAAAGTTTTATCTTTAGTTACAACACCATAGACTAATTTTCCTTCGTCTACCTTTTCATCACATATTGTATATGCATTTAAGAATCTTTCTTTAGCAGATTCTATTTTATCTAGTTTATTGTAGTGCATATATGCTATAGTTTCTCCTTCTTTTACAAAGTCTGAAACCTTCTTAGTTAATACTATACCAGCAGATAGGTCTAATTCATCTTCTTTAGTTTCTCTTCCAGCTCCTAAAATCATAGCTGAAACTCCTACTTCTTCTGCTTCTATTTTCTTTATATATCCACTCTTTGGTGCTTTTATTTCCATTATTTCTTTTGCTTGAGGTAATAAAGTATAGTCATCTACTACTTTACTATCTCCACCTTGATTTTCAATAAATTCTTTTAGCTTAGCAAGTGCACTACCTGAAGATATAGCTTCTTGTATTTTTGCCTTACCATCTTCAAAATTATCTGCAACTTTAGCTAGTTGTAACATATACGCTCCTAAAGTTTCACATAACATAACAAAATCTTTAGGTCCATTTCCTTTTAATGTCTCTATAGCTTCTATAACTTCTAGTGAGTTTCCAACTGCAAAACCTAATGGTTCATTCATATCTGTTATCAGAGCTATAGTTTCTCTATTCATATTATCTCCGATATCAACCATTTCTTTTGCTAACTTAAATGAATCATCTATAGTTTTCATAAATGCTCCATCTCCAGTTTTAACATCTAGAACTATAGCATCTGCACCTGATGCAAGCTTTTTACACATTATACTACTTGCAATTAATGATATATTATCAACTGTTGCTGTTACATCTCTTAATGCATACATTTTTTTATCCGCAACAGCTATAGATGCAGTTTGTCCGCATACTGCTATATTATGTTTATTTACTGATTCTATAAATTTATCAGGTTCCATTTCTATAGAAAACCCTGGTATTGATTCTAGCTTATCTAAAGTACCTCCAGTATGTCCAAGTCCTCTACCAGACATTTTAGCCACAGGAGCTTTACAAGCCGCTACTAAGGGTGCTAATGCAATAGTAGTTTTATCTCCAACTCCACCAGTACTATGCTTATCTACTTTTATTCCATTTATAGCAGATAAATCTATAACTTCACCTGAATTCATCATAGCTTCTGTTAAATAAGCAGTTTCTTGCTTATTCATTTTATTTATGTATATAGCCATTAAAAGTGCAGATGCTTGATAATCAGGAATCTCTCCTTTAGAATATTTATCTACAAAGAAATTTATTTCTTCTTTAGTTAAAATTTCATTATCTCTTTTCTTTTTTATGATGTCATAAATTCTCATAGCTATTCTCCTTAATAATCATTATTTTTATTCTTTAGCAATTAATTCCTCAACTTATAATTTGCTTACTATTGATTTAACTAAGCTTAAAAATTCTGATTTAACTTTTTGTGTCGTTTCTATAACTTCTTCATGATTTAAAGGTTGATTTAGTATTCCTGCAGCCATATTAGTTATACAAGATATACCTATAACATCTAAATTTGAATGTCTAGCTACTATAACTTCAGGAACCGTTGACATTCCAACCGCATCAGATCCTAATATTTGGGCTAATTTTACTTCTGCTGGAGTTTCATATGTAGGTCCACTAAAGAAAGTGTATACTCCTTCTTTAACATCTATCCCTAACTCCTTAGCACATTCTTTTGCTAAATCTCTATATTTTGGTGTATATGCAGTAGACATATCAGGGAACCTCACTCCTAATCTATTATCGTTAGGTCCTATTAATGGATGATGTCCACTAAAGTTTATATGATCTTTTATAATCATTAAATCGCCAGGATTAAAGTCTTTATTAGCTCCTCCAGCTGCATTAGTTACTATAAGAGTTTTAACTCCTAACTCTTTCATTACTCTAACAGGAAATGTTACTGACTCCATTGAGTATCCTTCATAAAAATGAAAACGACCTTGCATAGCTATTACAATTTTGCCTTGCAATTCTCCTATAACTAGTTGTCCACTATGTCCCTCTACTGTTGAAACAGGAAAGTTAGGTATTTCATTATATTTTATTTTTACAGGATTTTCAATTTCATCTCCTAATACACCTAATCCTGAACCTAGAATAAGGCCTATTTCTGGAGATTTTTTTATTTTAGATTGTATATAGTTCTTACTTTCTTGTATTTTTTCATATAAGCTTCCCATACTAATCCTCCATATAATCGATTATTTCATTATTTCATTTTTGAAACTTGTACCATTTTTAGGTAGATCTACATTTAATATATCAGCAACTGTTGCACCTATATCAGCAAAAGTTTTTCTAGTTCCTAAGTTTAATCCATTAACTACATTCTTACCATAAACTAGTATAGGTATATATTCTCTAGTATGATCTGTTCCTTTGTAAGTCGGATCATTTCCATGGTCTGAGTTAATAATTAAGATATCATCGTCTTTCATGTTATCTATTATTTCAGGTATTCTAGCATCAAACTCCTCTAATGCATTTTTATATCCTTCAACATCTCTTCTATGTCCATATTTAGAGTCAAAATCAACTAAGTTTGTAAATATTAAACCTTTATTTTCTTTTTTAATATAATTTATAGTTTGATCAACACCATCCATATTATCTTTAGTATGGATAGCCTCTGTTATACCTTGCTTATTGAATATATCTTCTATTTTACCTACTCCAATAACATCTAAATCAGATTTTTTTATAGTGTCTAAAACAGTATCTTCAAATGGACTTAATGAGTAGTCTCTTCTATTTGAAGTTCTTTCAAATGCTCCTGGTTGACCTATAAATGGTCTAGCTATTATTCTAGCTACCGCATTATCACCCATCATTATTTCTCTTGCTATTTCGCACATTTTATATAATTCTTCTAAAGGTATTATTTCTTCATGTGCTGCAATTTGGAAAACACTATCTGCAGAAGTATATACTATAACTTCCCCAGTTTTCATTTGTTGTTCACCTAATTCATCTAATATAGCTGTTCCTGATGCTGGCTTATTTCCTATAACTTTTCTATTTGTTCTTCTTTCAAATTCATCTATTATTTCTTTAGGGAATCCATTTTCATAAGTTTTAAAAGGAGTTTCTACTAATACTCCTGTCATTTCCCAATGTCCTGTAGTTGTATCTTTTCCTTTAGATACTTCACTAGCTCTTCCAAATGCCCCTATAGGACTTTCAATACTGTTTAATGAATCTATCCCATCTATATTACTTAATCCCATATTTATCATATTAGGAAGTTTTATATCTTTATATTTTTTTACTATATTCCCTAATGTATTTACATCTATATCTCCAAACTTTTCAGAATCAGGAAGAGCTCCTATTCCAACACTGTCAATTATCATCCATATAACTCTGCTCATAAACTTTCCTCCTACATGTTAACTTATTTTCTCGGATGTTTTTCCTTTAATTCTTGTCTTATATTCTTATCTACAAAGTTTAGATAAGTTTGTAAGCTAGATAAATTAGAGTTTCCTAATATTTTACTAACTACAGCAATGTTTGCTCCTTTATTTAAAAGGTGTATTGCAAACGAGTTTCTAAGCATACTTGGATTTATGTTTTTATTTATATTAGCCCTTTTGGCATGTTTTTTTATAAGTTTCCAAAGACCTTGCCTTGTAAACCTTGTTGCATTAGAACTTATAAATAAAGCCTTTTCCTGATAGTTACCTTTTAATATCTCATTTCTTGAGTTTTTAAGGTACTCATCTAAATATTTGCTTGTAGTTTCTGACAAAGGTATAACTCTAGGATTTTTACCTGAATTACAACAAATATAATCAAACTCTATATTTATATCATCTATATCTAAATCTATTAACTCAGTTACTTTAATACCTGTCCCATATAAAACTTCAAGTATAGCTTTGTCTCTAATTTCTTTTGTATTATATGGCTTTTTTATATCAAGTAACGCTTCTATTTCCTCTTCTGTCAAAATATCTACTTCCTTTTTTTCAACCTTAGGTTTTTTTATATTTTTAGATATATTAACATCTATATATCTATTTAAAAATAGATATTCATAAAAAGATTTAATAGATGATATACTTCTAGAAATCGTCGATGCAGATACATCTAATCTTTCTAATTCTATTATATACCCTATTATATCATTTTCTGTAGAATCTAATAAGTTAATATTTTTATTTTCTATATATGTTACATATTTTTTTATATCATTATAGTATGAGCTAACTGTATTATCAGTTAGCTTTCTTACAGACTTTATATATTTTATATATTCATTTACTAGTTGCATATCATAATCCTTTAATTTTAAAATATTTGTAAAGTAGCTACATATATAGTATTTAAAATAGCTTGCCCTAAAATTGTTATAGTTATTATTATAGATGAATTTATTAAATATCTTTTTATAAAATATTTATAATTAATTTTATTTTTTTTCTTTATTTCACCTATTATCTCACTAAAATATTTAATTGATATAAGTGCTAAAACTATCATTCCAGGAAGTAATATCAAAAACTTTATTAAAGTTATAAATATCAACTTTATTGAGCCAAATTTCATAGCTATTATAAAACTATTTATCGTATACCCTATTGATAATCCCTTTACCAAAAATATAACTAGTGCTACCGGAGACAATATTATACTTGATGTACATATAGTCATTAAAAATAATATTAAAAAGTCTTGTTTGAAATTTGACAAAACTACATCACTTATACTCAGATTACCTTCATAATAATTTGCAGTATAAGCTATATTTTCATTTATAATATCTGTGTATTGAGGAAAAATCTTATTTAAAAGCGATCCTATAATTACAAATAATATAAATATACTAGATATAAGTATTATCTCTTTACTAAGTTTATCTAACGTGTTTTTCTTGTTTATTCTTCTCAAAAATTACAACCCCCTCTTTTGTACTTACATAATTTTTATGCAAGATAAGAGGAGGTTATTACTAATTATAAAAGTTCTTTTGCAAGCAAAAGTCCTATAGATGTTTTTGCATCTTCTATTTCATTTTTATTAACCATTTCATAAGCATCTTCTACATCAATTTCATACATATCTAAAAACTCACCTTCATCTAAGCTAGCCTCTCCTGCTTCTAAGTCAGTTGCTAAATATATATACATTTTTTGATTAGAAAAACCTGCTGATGTGTAAAATTTATGTATTAACTTTATATTATTTGCTGTATATCCAGTTTCTTCTTTTAATTCTCTTATTGCACAATCTTTTGGACTTTCACCTTGTTCTAGCTTTCCTGCAGGTATTTCCCATATAGATTTTTCTATCGCTTTTCTATATTGCTTAACTAAAACAACTTTATTATCACTCGTTATTGCAACTATTCCTACTGCTCCAGGATGTTCTATTATTTCTCTTTTTTGATATCCCTTTTGCGGAACTTCAACTGTATCAACTTTTAAACTTATAACTTTTCCTGTATATATCCTGTCACTACTTATTGTTTGTTCCTCTATTATCATAACAAACCTCCATTAAGTAATACGCCGCATTACTAGCAGCATCAAATAATTCACTATCTTGTTCATAGTTTCTACCCATACTTCTAACTTTTAATCCATAATGATTTAAATCGTCAGAAGTATTCCCAGGTTTAATATATACTATATTATGTTTTTCATCTAAATTATTCTCTTTTATTTGATTTTGTATATATTTTAACTTTTCTTCATCTTTTATGCCTATAGGTATATTAACTTCTACATTTACAATTTCTTTTAAAACAGTTATGCTGTGATGACTTATTCCTACATGTCTATCTCTTTTATCAGCAAAACTCATTCTAGGTATAGCTATAGGAGTTCCACCTAATTTTTTAACTGCATCTAATATTGGTCCTTGTTCTATTCCTGTGAATCCATATTTTGTACCTGTTCCTGCAATCCCAGGTCCCATACTTACAAATACTGCATCAGCATTTAAAACTTCTTTAGCTGTTATTAACGCTGAATATATATTTATACATTCGTAGTCTCCTCCAAGTGCATTTCCAATTGTAATAGTTTCATCTATAAGTTTTTTCTCTTTTAAGTTTTCCACATTCTTACTTAAATATATAGGTAATGCAGCTCCATCTGTCATTATATATACTAATTTCTTATTTGGATTATGTCTTTTATATGAAGCTACAAATGGCGTAAGCATACTGTGTAATGTACCTACTACTACAGGTAGCTTTTCTAAGCTTTTAAATTCATTTATTTTATCATGTAAATTACTATCTTGTTCTTCAACTGAGTCAACTTTAACCTGCATTGGAGTATATCTTAATTTCATTATATGTCCACCAGGAGTCATTTTAGACTCCATTTTATTTAAATTCATTATAACAAAGTGATATCCACCAGTTCCAAGACTTAATTCTACTGCAGTAGTATTTAATAGCACTTCATCTCCAACTTCTACATTTCCAGTCATTTTAGGATAGTTATAAGCCTTAGCTACTTCTTCTCCTATTTTTACAGTTATTTCTTCTAAGTTTTCTGATTTACTTTTTATAGATTCTACTAATCCAACTCTTTTACTTATCATAATATTACCTTCCTAGTTTATCTATAAAGTTTAAAACTTTATTATTTTCTATTATCTTAGTTAAAGAATATTTTTCCGTTAATATATGGATGAAAATTAAAAATGCTAACCATCCTAATCTTATAGGTCTAGCGTATCCAATAGCTATAAGGATTCCTATTGATATTCCTAATACATTTGAACCTGTATCACCCATCATAGCTTTAGCTTTTATATCCTCTTTAAAATAAACTAAAACACTTGGAAGTAATATAAGTATTAATCCTTTTGGATATCCTATCAATGTAAAAAGTAAGGTTAAAGCTATTACTAAATATACTTTTATAGCTCTTCCAGGTCTTAAGTCTAATAAATTCATTAGATTTGTAGATAAAGCTATTATAAGTGTATTTATCACTATATCTACAATATTTTTCGATATTGCAACAGATATAGTAAGACCTACAAACCCACCAAATAAAGCTTTAAATCCACCTGTTGTAAGAGTCCCTTTAAATAAGCTCTTAAAGTGTCCTTTAAGTCCACTTACATCTCTATTTCCAATTATATCGTCTAATACCCCAACTAAACACATAGCTATTAATCCAAATACATACATAAACACATATAATAAGTCTTTATTATTTTGTGTAAAGTATACTAATATAATTGCATTTATAACTATTGTAGGTAAAAATACTAATCCCATACTAACTGGAATCATATCTTTTTTATAGTTAGGTCTTATTACATTACTTGAAACTAACATATTTCTAAAAAATGGAATAACAGTGTATGTAACCAACATACCTACTAGTAGCATTACTATATATAATATTAATCTATTCAATAACACTACCTCCATTCTTTTCTCTTCTTATTGGCTATTTTCTTTATATGATAATATTGTTTACCTCTATGAATAAATCCTTTTAAATCTCTTCCAGTTTCACTATGTGTCATATTAACTAAAATCTCTTTAATAGAATATCCATGTTTTAATATGTCTATAGTCATACCAACCTCAACACCATATCCATAAGGTATTTCATCAAATTTTTCTAAAACTTCTTTTTTAAATATTCTTTGTCCTGATATAGTCGCATCTAATTCTACTCCAGTCATTTCGAATACAGATTCTTTAGCAAGTCTTTTTACAAACCCCATACCACCTTTTTTCTTGGCAGGTGGAAACTTAGCTATAGTTACATCTGTTTCATTGTTTATTACTGGCTTTATAAGTTTTATAGTCTCACTAGATGTTTTTCCTAAATCTCCATCTAAAAATCCTATTATATCTGCATTTTTCATAGCTATATCTAGTCCATAGTTTAGAGCATACCCTTTTCCTCTATTTTTATCTAATTTAAAAACTTTTATTTTATCGTCTTTTACTGATTTAGCTACTTCTGTAGTTTTGTCACTAGATCCATCATCAACTACTATTATTTCATTTATTTCTTCTATATTTACTATACCTAGTAAGGTATCTTTTATTTTTTGCTCTTCATTATACGCTGGTATTATTATACTAACATAAGGATTCATAATTACATCTCCTTTTATTTTTAATTAAACGGTATTTGAGCGTCTACTTTATCTCCTACTCCAAAGTTACCTTTTTCCACAGAGTCTTTAAGTGAATATACTAAAGCTATTTTTCCTAATCCCTGCTCTGAATTGTTTATAGTAGGTATTTTATCTTTTTTATACATATCTATAGCAGAAGCTTTTACATCACTCTTTTGAGTTGCTATTATATATTTATCCTCGTCTTTTAATTTATTTAATAAGTTCTTATCAACATTATTAAAGTTTTCTGAAGTTTCATTTTCACTACCTAAAGTTAAAACTACTTGAGTATAATCTACATAATTTTCTGATATAGAGTTTATTTTTATCATATCTAATTTTTCTAATTCTTGTAATTTTCCAATTGCATTTACATCTTTTAATGAATCAACTATGTAATTTATAACATCTTTACTTGTTTTAAGTTCTACACCTTGAGAGCTTGAAAGTTCTTTTATCTTGTCTTTATCAGTTATACCTTCTTTTAAAACTATGTCAAATGCTACAGATCCATTAGCTTCTAATATAGTTTTTGATATATCTTCATTATAATCGTAAGTTTCTCTAGTTGAAATGATACCTATGTTTTTACCTTGAAGCTCACCACTTATTAATTTTGTATAATTATCATTTACATATTGAGCTAATTTATTGTACTCATCTTCTTTTATTTCTAATTTACCTTCTAAGTCATTATTAGTTTTCTTTATTTGTTCAAATTTTTCATCTAAATCACTTATTATTGCAGCTTGTTGCTTGCTAAGTTCTTGGTCATAGTTTAAGTTAAAACCTACTAACATTCCTATGCCTAATGCAATAAATATAGCACCTATCGTTACTATATAATATTTCATATTTATATGCATGTTAATCCTCCTCAATTAATTACATCTGTAGTAATAGTTTAATTTTCAACTCCATTAAGTGCATAAATTGTTTAACACTTGGAGAGAATGATGCAAGTATTAATACTGGGAATAATGCAGTTGCTATTAATGCCCATATGTATTTTAATTTAAGTTTACTTCTGTACAATAAGTTAACACCTTTTGCATCTATAAGTTTTGATCCTATTTTTAGTCTAACTAAAAATGTACTTGCCATTCCTGGTCTACCTTTTTCTAAGAAATCTATCATATTTGAATGAGTTCCTACAGCTACTATTAACTCTGCTTTATATTCATAAGCTGTAAGCATAGCTATATCCTCACTAGTTCCTGGTGCTGGAAATGTTATGGCTTCTAGTCCTAGATCTTGAACTCTTTTTAATCCTGGTGCTCTACCATCCGTATACGCATGTACAACTATTTCTTTCGCCTTCTTTAATGCCTCGTCACTTACACTATCCATGTCTCCAACTATAACATCGGGAGTATATCCAAATTCTAAAAGAGCATCTGCTCCTCCGTCTACTCCTACTAGTATAGGTTTCATTTCTTCTATGTAAGATATTATTGTGCTTAAGTCCTGCTTATAATCTTGTCCTCTTACAACTATTAATACGTGTCTATTTTTATAATCCGTATTCACTTTTGGAATTTCTACCTCACCTAGTATGAATCCCTTTTCTTTTTTAGCATAATCTATAGTATTATCTATAAATCTATCTAATTCTACTGATAAATTTTCATATGCTAACTTTATCTTGTTTTCTACGGCTACTTTATCTAGAACTTCACCTTCTCCTAAAAAATTTCCGTCTCTATATATCTTCCCATCTACTACTTCTATTATTTGACCTTCTTGTAAGTTGTTAAATAACTCTTCTCCTACATTATCTACAATAAGTATATTTTTATCTACAAGTATTCCAGGTCCCTTATTTGGGTATCTACCACTTATAGACTCAGACGCATTTATAACAAGCTTTATCTTTCCCTCTACTAACGAGTTTGCAGCAACTTCATCTATATCTTTATGATTGATGACTGCTATTTCTCCTCCAGTAAGTCGCTTCGCAAGCCTTTTAGTTTTCCTGTCTACCTTAATAGGGGCTTCGACTCTCATACTTTAAACCTCCATTTTTCGTTTTTGAAATCACATTACATTATAGCATTATTTTACAACAATTTAAATAATTAAAATTGAAAGCGATTTATGCGTTCTTAATAATCTCAATTAATTTTAAATTATTGTTCATTTCTGGGTTTTTGATTACCACCTCTAATAATTGATTTAGTTTTTCCCCTATATCTTTTCCTGTATAGCCCAATGCCTTTAAATCATTGCCATCTATAGCTAACTTATCTATAGAGTAACACTCCTCTTTAGTTTCTATTTCATTTATTAGTTCAAGAAATTCAATATACATACTATTTGTAAAATCATTCATAATTATTTTTTTTATATACAATATATTTATTAAGTTTTCTTTCCCAAGTTTATTTAAATATTTTTTTATACAAATCTTATCTAAAGAAATAGATTTATCTATGAAATTTAAAATATTCTTACATTGCTGTTTTATTTTATTAGAATACTTAAGTTTTTCAATTAATTTTTCTCCTTCTGAAACATTTCCCATAGTATATATAAATTCAGCTAATCTTATAACTAATTCTTTTTTAGACTTGTTAATCTTTATTAATTCATCTTTTTCTATTTTAATGTTATTTATACCTAAAACTTTGAACATTCCTGCATCATAAAGTATATATATTTTTTCTACATTATTGCTAATTAATATTTTATTGAACTCTTCTTGTATTCTTTCTGCACTTACATTTTTTATTAAATTTATATTTTTATATATACTTTTTAAAGTTTGTTCCTCTATAGAAAAATCTAGCTTACAGCTAAATCTAACCGCTCTTATTATTCTTAAAGCATCCTCATTAAACCTTTCATCAGAATTACCAACCGTTTTTATTATTTTACTTTTTATATCATCAATTCCTCTAAATTCATCTACAACGCCCATTTTTTCATTATAAGCTATAGCATTTATTGTAAAATCTCTTCTTTTTAAATCTTCAATTATATTTTTTGTAAATTCTACCTCTTCAGGTCTTCTATTATCCTTATATTCTCCATCTATCCTGTACGTAGTAATTTCATATTCTTCATGATTTTTAATAAGCGTTATTGTTCCATGCTTTATTCCCGTTTCAATTATTTTTTCATTTTTAAATATATCCATAATTTCATTTGGTTTTGCACTAGTTGTAATATCATAATCATTTGGTTTTTGCCCAATTATAGAGTCTCTGACACATCCTCCAACAATATATGCCTCAAATCCATATATATATATATTATCAATAATTTCTTCTACATCTTTTGGTATCTTTATTTTCATAATATTCACCTCTTAAAATTAACTATTACTTATTTTACACATTTACACAAAAAAATAAAGCCTTCATTTAATGAAGACTTTATTTTTATTTTATTTAACCATACTGTGTTCTAATCTTAATTTATCCGCTATCATAGCTATAAACTCAGAGTTAGTTGGTTTTCCTTTAGTATTATGAACTGTATAACCAAATAATTGATTTATTGTATCAACTTTTCCTCTGCTCCATGCAACCTCTATTGCATGTCTTATAGCTCTTTCTACTCTACTTGGAGTTGTATTAAACTTTTTAGCTATACTTGGGTATAATTCCTTTGTAACAGCTCCTAATAATTCTACATTATCTATAACCATTTTTATAGCTTCTCTTAAATATAAATATCCTTTTATATGCGCAGGTACTCCTATTTCATGTATTATATTAGTTATTTCAGTTTCTATATTTCCTACATTTTTCACAAAATCAGTTTTAGTCATCTTTATATCCATACTTCCTCTAGATTTAGATTCTACAACTGTATTTTTATTAGAAACTAATCCTCTTATTCTATTTATAAATATGACAAAGTCAAAAGGTTTTACTATATAATAGTCAGCTCCTAAATTTATAGCACTTTGTGTTATTTTATCTTGCCCTACAGCAGATAAAACTATGATTTTAGGCATTTTTGCTAAGTTCATAGAGTTTAATTTTTCTATTACCCCTAACCCATCTAAATGTGGCATTATAACATCTAAAACTAATACATCTGGTTGTGTTCTAGAAACTAAGTCTAATGCCTCAATTCCATCTTTCGCAATTCCTAATATCTCTATGTCATCCTCATTAGATAAATACTCTCTTAATACTTGACAAAAATCTCTGTTATCATCTGCTAAAACTATTTTTATTTTTTCGTTCATTAAATTTCCCCCCATAGAATTTATAATTTATTTTAATATTATCTTTATTTTTTCACTAATTAATCTATTCGACATTTAATATTTATATTCCTTCTGTTTATTTTTATTTTTATGCATATACTTATATTATCATCTTATCTATAAAAATTCCATATCCTATTTTAGGATTATCTACAAAAACATGAGTAACTGCACCTATTATTTTATCATCTTGTATTATAGGGGCCCCACTCATTCCTTGTATAATCCCCCCTGTATAATTTATTAATTCATCATCTACTACCTCAATCACCATATCTTTCCCATCTTCTTTGTTTTTTCTATCAATTTTATTTATGCAAATATCATACTCCCTTATTATTCCATCTTTATTTTGAAATAATATAGTGGCTGGACCATATTTAACACTTTTTTTACCACCCATTTCTAGCATTTTATGTTTTACACCAATATCATATTCATTTAAATTTCCATTTATTCCAAATTCATCATTTTTAGTAAAATCTCCTATCTGTGTACCTACATCAAAATTAGATTTTATACTTCCAACTTTTCCATAAGTCCCTTTTTCAATTTCAATTCCATATGATTTATATATATTCCCACTTTTTATTTTTATTAATTCTTCAGTATCTTTGTCTTTTATTGCATGTCCTAATGCAGCAAAAGTTTTATTTTGAGGATCATAAAATGTCATAGTTCCTATTCCAGAAATTTTATCTCTAATCCATAATCCTAATCTATATTCGTCATTTATTTTATTTACCATAACTTCTTTTTCTAACTCTTTACCATCTCTTTCTATTAAAACTCTTACATATTTATTTTCTTTATTATTGCTTATAATATTATTTACATCTTTACTGTTATATACTTTTTCACCTTCAATGCTAATTATATTATCCCCTGGATTTATTCCATCAATATAACCTGTATCATTTTCATTTCCTAAAACTAAAACACCATCTGTATCTGCTCTTATACCAACTATATTTCCTAATGGCATAAGATATTTTTTTTCTTTATCTATAGTTTTTACTATATTTGTAATACTAAAAAAGATTATACATAAGAATAATACTATAAATAATATTTTATTATTTTTTTTCAAATATAAACACTTCTTTCTTTTTATATTTTTATATACATATAGTTCCATATTTTCTATTTTTTATCCAATGTATATATATCTTTTTACTATCACAAGGTCATTTTTTTAAACTAAAAAAGTCGCTTCGCTCCTGTCGCTCAAATTTCATGTCGTCAACGTCCACTCGGTAAACTCGTGTCCCGTTACTCAAACGACTTCGTCCGTTGATCAAAAGTATCTTTTTTTACTTTCAGCAAAGTGTTTATATAACTCTATTCTATAAGTTATTAACAGATATTCGGTAAACATAAATTCCTTAAGCGTAAAAAAGGCACCTAATTAGGTGCCTTTTTAGCAAGTTCTATAATTTCACTAGCATGTTCCATAGTTTTTTCAGTTATATTGCTTCCTGCTATAAGTCTAGCTATTTCATCTTTTCTCTCTTCATCATCTAGCTTATTTATTACAGTGAATGTTCTATCTATAGATGTTTTCTTTTCTATGCAATAATGAGTGTCTGCATTAGCTGCAATTTGTGGTAAGTGAGTTATACAAAGTATTTGTTTTTTCTTTGCTATTACAGATAGTTTTTCTCCTACTATTTGAGCTGCAATACCACTTATACCAGTATCTATCTCATCAAATACTAATGTGTCTATTTCATCTATATCCGCTAGTATAGTTTTAAATGCTAACATAAATCTAGACATTTCTCCACCAGATGCAACTTTATAAATAGGTTTTATATCTTCTCCTAAGTTAAAAGAAATCATAAACTCTATATCATCTTGTCCTTTTACATTAAATGTAGATTTATTAAAAGCAACTTCAAATACTACGTTTTTCATATTTAAACTTTTTAGCTCATATAAAAGTTTTTCTTGTAGATCTTTAGCTACTTTTTTTCTACTTTCTGTTAGCTGAATAGCTTTATTTTCTAAAACTGATTCTATTTTTTTTAGCTTTAATTTCAACTCTTCAACTTTTTCATCTCTATTTAAAATTTCATCTAATCTTTTAGATATATTATCTTTATATTCTAAAATTTCATCTATTGTATCTCCATATTTTCTTCTTAGGGTGTTTATTTCGTCTACCCTCTGCTCTATTTGTTCTAGTTCATATGGAGAAAAATCTATACCTTCTTTATAATTTCTTATATCTCTTGATATATCTTGAAGCTCATACATTATTCTTTCTATATTTTCATTATATTCATTCAATCTATCATCATATTTTGCTATAGAATTTAATTCTCCTAATGATTTAGATATAAGATCTACTGAATTTATAGATCCATCATATAGATTTGAGTATGCATTATTTAAGTTAGTATATATTTTTTCTCCATTTCTATATACTTCTCTCTGTTTTAAAAGATCTTCATATTCATCATGATTTAAGTTTGCTGATTCAATCTCATTTATTTGAAATTTAATCAAATCTATTTCTCTTTGAATTTGCATATCATCTTTATTTTCAGTTAATACATTCAATGCTTTTTTTACTTCATTGTACTCGTTATATGTCTTTTCATAATCTAATTTCGGCTCTATCAGATTCTCTTCTCCAAATAAGTCCAAGAAGTCTATATGTGTATCTTTATTAAACAACACTTGATTTTGATGCTGACCGTGTATATCTATTAAGTAAGCTGAGATATCTTTTAAAAAAGCTACTTTAACACTTCTACCATTGATTCTTGATATGCTTTTTCCATCATCAAAAATTTCTCTACTTATTATTATTTGATTATCTTCATCTATATCAATTCCATTTTCTAATAACTTTAGCTTTAACTTATTATTATTAACTTCAAATAAAGCTTCTACTAATCCCTTTTCTGTGCCTTTTCTTAAAAAAGATCTATCATATTTACCACCTAAACATAGGCCCAGGGCGCCTATTATTATAGATTTTCCTGAACCTGTTTCACCTGTTAATATGTTTAAATTTTTATCTATGTTTAACCTTAGTTCATCAACTAAAGCACAATTTTTCATATATAATTCAAGGATCACTTTAAATCCCCCTCTTTTATTACATTAAGTTATGTGAGTTATCTACAACTGTATCTATAGTTTTCTTGAATTCTTCTTTATTATATACAAAACCTTCATTAGAGTTTTTTAAATGAATTAAATATTCTATATTTCCTTCTGGCCCTTTTATAGGAGAATAATCTAATCCTAATATTGCAAACCCTGATTCTGCTGCAAAGTCAGATATTCTTTCTATAACCTCGATGTGAGTAGATTTTTCTCTTACAACACCTTTTTTACCTACTTTTTCTCTTCCTGCTTCAAATTGAGGTTTTATCAAAGCTACTACTTGTCCATTAGGTTCTAAAAGTTCTTTAGCTTTTGGTAAAACTAATTTTAAAGATATAAACGAAACATCTATTGATGCAAATTGACCAAACTCTTTAGTATCCTCTATAGTTACATGTCTTATATTAGTTCTTTCCATGCAAACTACTCTTTCATCTTGTCTCAGTTTCCAAGCCAGTTGTCCATATCCTACATCTATAGAAAATACTTTTTTAGCTCCATTTTGAAGCATGCAATCCGTAAATCCACCTGTTGAAGACCCTATATCTAGACATACTTTATTTTCTAAAGTTATATCAAAGTTTTTCATTGCTTTTTCTAGCTTCAATCCACCTCTACTAACATAAGGAATCGGATTTCCTTTTACTTCAATATTGCATTCTTCTTTAACTTCAGACCCTGCTTTGTCACATCTTTGATTATCTACAAAAACTAGTCCTGCCATTATAGCTTTTTTAGCTCTTTCTCTACTTTCAAAAAATCCTTGTTCTACAAGTAATACATCTATTCTTTTTTTCATATAAACTACCTTTCTATTTTAATAAATCCTCAATTTTTTGTGCTATACAGCCACTTGAAATCCCACATTTTTCATATAATACATTAACATCTCCATGTGGTACAAATTCATCATTTATTCCTATATTAACAATATAATTATCATACTTGTTATCTATTACATACTTATTTATTCTACTTCCAAATCCACCTGTAACCATATTGTCTTCAACCGTTACAATATATTTATGCTTCTTTAACAAATCATTTATTAATTTTTCATCAATAGGTTTTAAAAATCTAGCATTAATAAGTGTTGGATTTATATTTTTATCCTTTAATATATCTATGGCTTCTAATGATTGTTTAACCATATTTCCTATAGCCAGTATGGCTATATCTTGTCCTTCATTTAAAATTTCATAAGTACCAAGCTTTACAGGTTTATATTCACCTTTATCTAAGAAATAACTAACACCTCTTGGATATCTAATAGCTTTAGGTCCTTCTATTTCTAGTGATAGATCCATCATTAATTCAAGTTCTTTTGTGTCCTTTGGAGCCATTACAACCATATTAGGAATAGTATTTAAGTAACTTAAATCAAGTATTCCATGGTGTGTTTCTCCATCATTTCCTACTAATCCAGCTCTATCTATTAATAGTGTTACATCCTTTTTAGTTATTGCCATATCGTGAATTATTTGATCGTATGCTCTTTGTAAGAATGATGAGTATACAGCAAAGTATGGTTTCATTCCATTTTTAGCTAAACCACAACTAAATGTAACTGCATGTTGCTCAGCTATACCAACATCATAATATCTATTTGGATACATTTCACTAAATTTGTTTAAACCTGTTCCTGATGGCATTGCTGCTGTTATAGCTACAACTCTATCATCCTTAGTTGCTAAATCAATCAACTTTTCTCCAACAACAGCAGATATACTCTTGCTTGATGATGGTTTTATACCTGTTTTTATATCAAACTTTGAAACTCCATGATATTTGTGAGGTTGCTCTTCTGCAAATCTATATCCTTTACCTTTTTTTGTTATTACATGAAGAAGCATAGGTCCGTTATATTCCTTAGCTTTTTCTAAAGCTTTAGTTATTTCTCCTATGTTATGACCATCTATAGGTCCTAAATATTTTACTCCTATAGAATCAAAAAAGGCACATTCTTGCAATAAAAATTTACTTTTTATACTATCTTTCATTTTACTAGCAGTTTTAGATAGTATAGTTCCACCTGGAGCAGAATTTAATATTTTTCCCATTTCATCTTTTACTTTATTTACAGTAGAGTTTCTTATTATAGAAGATAAGTGCTTAGACATACCTCCAACATTTTCATCTATAGACATTTCATTATCATTTAAAATAACTATCATATTAGTTTTTATATCACCTAAATGATTTAAAGCTTCTAATGCCATTCCTCCAGTTATCGATCCATCTCCAATTACAGATATAACTGAGAAATCTTCACCTTTTATATCTCTTGCACATGCAATTCCAGACCCAACAGATATTGAAGTGCTACTATGTCCTGTATCGAATATATCATGCTCACTTTCAATCTCTTTCGGAAAACCACTTAAACCTTCAAACTGTCTTAATGTTTCAAATTGATTTTTTCTACCTGTAACTATTTTATGGACATAAGCTTGATGTCCTACATCCCATATAAACTTATCCTCAGGGCTATTAAATACCTTATGTAAAGCAAGTGTAAGTTCAACCACCCCTAAGTTAGAAGCCAAATGTCCTCCTGTATTTGATACAGATCTAACTAGAAATTTTCTTATGTCTTTAGCTAGTAAATCTAGTTCTTTATTACTCATTTTTTTTATATCTTCAGGAGAATTCACATTATCTAAATATTTGTACATATTTTCTCACCTTTTATCTAAGTAATTTTTCATTAATACCTTCTTAATTAAATATTAATGCTGTAATAATTCCTAAAATCGCTCCAAAAAAAACTTCTGTAGGAGTATGTCCTACTAATTCCTTTAATTTTTTTTGTTCTATATGCTTTCTATGTTGTAAATCATCTACTATCTGATTCAAAATAACCGCTTGTTTACCCACTGCTCTTCTAACTCCTGATGCATCATACATTATTATCATAGAAAAAACTGCTACTATTGCAAAGTTAGTAGAGTCAAATCCATACTCCATTCCAATTAATGTAGATAGTGATGTTACGAAAGAACTATGAGAACTTGGCATTCCACCTGAAGTAAAAATTCTTGAAATTTGAATTCTTTTTTCTTTTCCAGTGAATATCTTAAAAAATTGTGCCAAGAAACAAGCAAATATACTTATCCATAACACTTTGTTGCTGAAAATCTCCGAAATAAAGCTCATTTCTCCTCCTTAGTACTCTCTATCAACTATATAATCTGCTAACCCATTTAAGAATTCGCTATTTGAATTAACATTATTAATACTTAGCTTAGCTTCTTGTATTAATTCATTTGCTATTTCTTTTGACTTCTCAAGACCTAACAATGATGGGTATGTAGATTTATCATTATCTATATCGCTACCTACTTTTTTACCAAGTTTAGATTCATCTCCAACTATATCTAATATATCATCTACTATCTGGAATGATAAACCTATGTTTTTAGCATATTTAGTAATATTCTCTAGTTGAACTTCATCCGCTCCCCCAATTATAGCTCCAGCTCTCATACATCCCACCATTATAGCTGCTGTTTTATTCATATGTATAAAATCAAGTTTATCTATATTTATTTTTTTATTTTCACTTTCAATATCAACAACTTGTCCACCTATCATTCCATATATACCTGATGCTTTAGCTATTTCATTTATAGCTCTTAAATATTTTTCTGAATTTTCTTTTCCTATAGATTCTCTAAGCATTATTTCATATGCATAATTTAAAAGTCCATCTCCTGCAAGTATAGCCATAGCTTCTCCATAAACCTTATGATTAGTAGCTCTTCCCCTTCTTAAATCATCATTATCAAGTGCAGGTAGATCATCATGTATTAAAGAATACGTATGTATCATTTCTATAGCTACAGCAAATGGAATTACATCTTTCTCATTTCCCCCAACTATCTTGCAAGCTTCTAGTGTAAGTATAGGTCTTAATCTTTTACCTCCAGCTTTTAAACTATAATTCATAGCTTCACATATAGTTTTTTGATACCCTTCTTCTTTTGGCATATATTCATTTAGTAAATTTTCTACAGTGACAACTTTACTCTTTAAATCATCTTTAAAATTCATAGTTATTCCTCCTCTGGGCTAAAAGGTACTTCTTCTCCATTTGCATTGAATTTATTTATTTTCAAATTAGCTTCATCTAATAGCTTATTACAGTATCTATAAAGCTTGACTCCTTCTTCATATAAGCTAAGTGATTCATCTAAACTAGTAGTCCCAGATTCTAACTTAGCTAATATATCTTCTAAATTTTTATAAGCTTCTTCATAAGATAAATTCATTTTTATACCTCTTTAACTTTTATTTTCTCTACAATACAATCTAGTTGTCCATCCTTTAAAATAACTTCTAACTTATCATTTTCTTTTACTTCATTTGTAGCATTTATTATCTTTTTATCTTTTTGAACAATCGTGTATCCTCTATCTAAAGTAGATAATGGACTTAAACTATAAAGTATAGATCCTTTAGTATTTAAATCCTGTTTCTTAAAATTTATTACATCTTTAATCTCATTAGTTATTTTATCATATATTGTATCTATTTGTATAATTTTATCTCTGATTATATATGATCTAACTACAGTATTTATTTTGTCAAATACATTGTTTAACCTACTTTCATCTAACTTAGATTGGTTGAGTAAGGCTTTGTCCATCCTAACTTTGCTATTTAAAAGTTTAAACAATAATTCTTCTAAGTTAGGTGTTGCTATTTCTGCTGCTGCTGAAGGCGTAGGAGCTCTCATATCTGCAACAAAATCAGCTATTGTAAAGTCAGTCTCATGTCCTACAGCTGATATTACTGGTATTTTAGAGTTAAATATCTCTCTCGCTACTATTTCTTCATTGAAAGACCATAGTTCTTCTATAGATCCTCCACCTCTACCAATTATTATTGTATCTACATTATTAGCATTATTAAAAAATCTAATCCCTTCACATATATCTGTTGCTGATTTTTTTCCTTGTACAGATACTGGGTATAGCTTTATATTAACTTTTGGATACCTTCTTTTTATTACATTTATTATATCTCTTATTACAGCTCCGGTATCAGATGTCACAACCCCTATGTTATTTGGCATTTTAGGTATTTTCTTTTTGTATCTCTGGTCAAATAATCCTTCTTGATTTAGCTTTTCTTTAAGTCTATTAAACTCTATATACAAATTACCTATTCCATCTATTTCTATAGAATCTATATATAGTTGATATGATCCATCCCTCTCATAAACAGATATATATCCTCTAGCTATTACATTCATTCCATTTTCTAAATTTAAACTAGGATCATAATTACTTTTAAATATTACACAATTTATTTTAGATTCACTATCTTTTAATGTTAAATATACATTTTTACTACTATGAACTTTAAAATTTGAAATTTCCCCTTTTACTTTAAGATTGTATAAAACAGCATCATTACTCAGAATACGTTTTATATATGAATTAACTTCTCTAACTTCTAAAGCTCTTAATTTCATAGTTATTCTCCTATATATTTATTTACCCCTATATTGGCACACCCTACTGCATTATCTGTACTGTACTCACTCTCTGTAAAATAACATTTTACTTTTTCTCTTTCTAGTTTGTTTTGAAGATTATTTTTTATATATTTGCTAGATGCAACTCCTCCTACAAAAATAACTTCATAAATTTCATTATCATTACATAAATATTTAATTGATTTATATAAGCTTCTTACTATTGTATCCATCAATAACTTTGATAAATACATTTCATCATAATCCTCTAGATATTTATTTATTTGATTTTCTATACCAGATAAATTCATATACCCATCTTTGCATGATGTTTTTAATCCGAACTTTATGTTTTCATTGCATTCTAATGCATTTTTATCTATAAATTTACCACATGGGAAGTTATAACCTAGTTTAACACCTAATCTGTCTATTAGTTGTCCAAAGCTTATATCTTTACTACCACCTATTATTTTTATATCTAATTCATTTTTATTATCTTCTACTAGTAAAATTTCAGTTGTTCCTCCTGACATATGAACTGATATAAATTTATTTTGTTTTAATTTATTATTATATAAACTTGCATATATATGATTTTCCTGATGAGTAGTTAAATAAATAGGTATATTATTCATACTACTAAATAGTTTTGCAAAATTATACCCGACTGTAAATGCTGGCATATACGAATCTTCTACCGGCCTTGGCTTCTCAGATACACATATCCCAACTACATTATATTCTTTCATTAATTTACTAATTTCATCACTAATAATACCTAAGTTGTTTACATGTTGAAATACCATTTCGCTTTGTCTAAGACCTTTAGCTTCCTTACCTACTTTTAGCATTATTTTTTCATTAAATACTATATTTTTTTCTAAAGATATAGCTGCTATAGAAGTTGTATAGCAGCTAGTATCTATTCCAAGTATTATATTTTTATTTTTCTGAAGTTTCACTTACTATACTTCCTAATATACCATTTATAAACTTAGGTGATTTATCATCACAGTATAATTTAGATAATTCTATAGCTTCATTTATAGAAACTTTAGTAGGTATATTCTCGATGTATAGTATTTCACATATAGCAAGTCTAAGTATGGCTAAGTCAACTTTTGCCATTCTATTTACTGTCCAATTTTTTGCATATTTATTTATTAATTCATCTATATTTTCTTTATTATCTTTTATTGCGCTAACTACCTTATTTGCATAATTCATATCTATCATTTGAGATAATTCAGTTTCATTTAACTCAACTTCTGCATCATCTGAAAATTGTAGCTTTAATTCCTCATATCTGTTCTTTATATATTCAAAGTTATCGTTTAAGAAATTTTCTAATTTAGAGCTGACATCTTCTACGCCCTCTTTATTTATATCTATTTGGTATATGAATTTCATCATATATTCTCTAGTTGTTATCATTTTCGCTTTTTTCATTTGTTTCTTCCTCCTTTGAATTTATTATATACATATTTAGTCATAAAAAAACCCTCTGATTGTCAGAGGGCTATATTAACTTATATCGTAGATGCTTACTTTGCTTCAGTCTTATCAACTTTTTCTTTTTTAAAGTTGATTCCTTGAACATGTATATTAACTTGAGAAACTTTTAATCCAGTCATTGTTTCAACTGTGTTTTTTACATTTTCCTGTACTTTAAAAGCTATATCAGGTATAGATATTCCATAATCAATTATTATCATAACATCTAGGACAACGTCATCTTCCTCTATTTGGATTTTAACTCCATTATTTTTTAGTAATTTATCTGTGAAAGTCGATGTAGTTTCTACTCCTTCTACTTCTATAGCTGCTAATCCTGCTATAGTTGCGATGACATCATTTGATATCTTAACTTGGCCAAAGTTATTATTTTCCATCATATATCACATCCCTATGTAAACTATTTTATTATATAATAATACCAAATAGCGTCTTACTTTGCAACAAAAAAAGCCTCAGTATAATGAGGCTTTTTATACTTACTTCGCTTTATTATTCATAACCTTTATATTATCGTGAGCTATTTTTGCTTCACTTGCTACTAAATCAAATATTTTAGCTGCATCTTGTTGTTGTAATTCATCCTTGCTTACTACAACATTAACTGTATCATTACTTATGTAAACTAAAGAATCTTCAAATCCTTTTGCCCCTAATAAATCTTCTATTTTTATTTCTAACTCTTGATCTTTAACTAATTGTAATTTCATGTTTGATGCTTGTTTTCTTGTTTCTTCTGCTGTTGATGGGTTGTTTATTATTTCATTTAAATCTTCAGTTAATTCATTTCTTTGTCTTTCTCTATTCATTTTCATATCTATAGCATACGATGCTTTTTTCATATTTTTATCAGAAGTCATTTGTTTTTCTATTTCTTTGCTAGTTTCTTTTGCTTTTTCATCAACTACAGTTTCTTTGCTATCTACCACTTCAACTTTTTTTTCTTTTTCTTTTACTTTTTCTGTCTTATCTTCATTCTTAGAAAGTTGAGCTTCTTCATACATTTCCATTTCTTTAGATGCTTCTAGTACAGATTTTTTACTTAAATTATAATTTACTGTTCCAACGACTACTAACATTAGTGTTAGTGACATTACAACAAATCCCCTACTTTTAAACAAATTCTTATTAAACTTCATTTGTATTCCCCCTAATTAAAAATTTATTTTCTTGTAATATTTATATGTACGAGCTTTATTATTATGCTTAATTTTTTTATTTATTTTGAAAAAATTTCAACCTGATGCCCTGATACTTGAAGAGCTGTTTGCACTGCTGAATATAAAGTTTCCTTAACAACTGGATCAGTTGCTCCGCTTGAAACAACTATAACTCCTTTTATTTTAGGTTCAGATGTTTTTATAACTACAGGGTTATTTTCTCCGGATACTATCATAGTTTTATTTTCACTTGATGTTTCAACAGTTCTTTCTCCTCCTTGAGAATCTTTTTCTGTAGTTTCTTCTTTAGTTGAGTTTGAATTGAATGCAGGCTCTATTTGTTCACTGGACTCAAAGGTTATCATTACGTCAACTTCTCCTGCTCCTTCTATTTGAGATAATATTTTTTTCAAATTACTTTCTAAGCTATCATTTTCTTTAACTTGTACTTCTTTTGCTTTTGAATTTTCAACTTCATTAATTGTTTCTGTCCCTTTTTTATCTTCTGGCGTTTTTGAAAATACCACCAGCCCCATAATGCATGTAAATGCAAGAGCTGCTAATGTGTAAATTTTCTTTTTGTCTTCTTCTTTGAAATTCTTAAACATATCTACCAACCCCTATCAATCAATTTCTATGGTTTCAATAGAGATATCAAGTACATTTACTAAGCTCTCTTTAATTTCATCTTTAGATTTATCTTGTGAGCTTTCTTTGAATACTTGTTTATCCTCTTCATCCTTAGTAGATTGTATGTCCTCTTTTATACTTTTATTACTATCTTTTTCTTTTAATTTTATTTTACTTATATCTTCTCCATTAAAGTCTATATCTTCTAACTCATATCCATATTCTTCCAACTTTATCTTTAATACATTTTTCAATCCTTCTTCATATCCCGCTTTTATGCTTTTATCACCTGTGCTCTTTGATAGCCTTTCTACGCTTTCTGCGTACTCTTGATTATATTTTGTATAAGACTTCAACAATTTATCTTCTAAGCTAATACCATCAGTAAAAAAGTTTATTACAGGACTTATAACTATAAATATAAATATAAAATTTAAAACTACATTTATATATGATTTTATTTTAGAAGAAGGCAAAACCATGTTAACTATGTTTACTATAAATGCACCTATTAAAATACTTACAATCCATGCTTTTATACTATCTAACATTTTATTTCCTCCTTTTATTGAGACACTACACTAATTGATATGACTATTGCAATTGTAACAAAAAACATTATTGTTATTGCTATTATACATGCTAGCATTATTGCCATAAGATTAGCTATTTCGTTTAAAAAGTTAGATATATTTTCTTCTCCTACAGGTTCTACAACCATAGCCGATGTCTTATAAACCAAAATTATAGATACTATTTTTATTATTGGTATTAAGCATATACCTACTAGAATTATTAAACCAACTCCACCAAATAAGTTTTTTATTAATTGTGATGAGGATAATATTATGTCAAATGAATCTGATACAAATCCCCCAACTACAGGTATAAAGTTTCCAATAGCAAATTTTGTACTCTTTACTGCAAATCCATCTAAGCTTTTAACATACATTCCTTGCATAGATACAAGTCCTAAATATATAGTAAATATAGCTCCAATCGTTATTAAATTCATTTGCTTTATAAATGACGAAAGTTTTTTTAGCTTAATACTATTTGATATATTATTTATTACTAATATAGAAAATCCTATAGTTATAGTTACAAACAAAAAGTTTTTAAATATTACATTTATAAAAGTAACTCCACCCATAAATATAGGTGTCATAACTGTAGATGTCATAGGAAATCCCATAACCACTAAAAACGTAATTAGTATAGGCATTACAATTTGCATCAAGTTAATCATACTGTCTATGGTGTCATTACAAATATTTAAAACATCTTTAAATCCAATTAGCGTCAAAGTAACCATAACTATAAATACTATATATGTAGTTACTTGACTTATAGCTCCTGACGAAAATGAATTGTCTAAACTTTTTAATATAGATGATAAAAGTGCTAAAACAAGTATTATAGAAGCTACTTTTAAACTCGATTTTAATTCTTGAAATAAAAATAGTTTCATTCCTTCTTTATCAAATAGATCTAACATTGTCTTTTCTCCAGATATTAAATCTTTGATAAATGTTTTTATATCAACATCAACAATTAATTCTTCTTCCATTATGTGATTTTGTATGTCGTCTAAACTTAATTTATTTAACTGTTCATTTATATATGAATCTACACTTTCTTTTACTTCTTCATCCCCATTAGCAAATACAGTATTAGTAAATGTAAATACAATAACTATACACATTGCTATACTAGTTATAATTTTCTTCATAAGTAATCATTCTCCTATGGAATTATATTTAAAATCATGTCTATAATAGACATCAATATAGGGAATGACATAGTCATGACTATAATTTTACCTCCAAATTCTAACTTCGATGCAATATTCCCTTCCCCACAATCCTTACATATTTGAATAGCAAATTCCATTAAATAGGCTATTCCTATCAATTTTATAATTAGTGATATATACATGCTTGGTATATTCGCTCTAGACGCTAAATCATTTATACTTTCAATAATAAAGTTAAATTTATATGTTATAGATAATAAAATCATAACCCCTGTTAATATACCTATAAACATAGCCATCTCTGGTCTATCTTTTTTTATAATTAAACACAGTATAGTAGATGTTATCGCAAGCCCTATTAGCTTCATTACCTCCAAACAATCTCCCCCTTAATACAACTGAAACATTGTTCTCACTGCGTTAAATAAGTCATTTATCTCTGTTATTACCATAGTAAGAACAATTATCACACCTGCAAGTGTCGTTAAAGTCGTCCAGTCTTTTCTATCAGTTTTCTCAAGAACCATATTAAGCACAGATATCAATAACCCTATTCCTGCAACTTTAAATATCAAAGTTATATCCATATTATCACCCCTATATCAAAAATATTCCTATAACCAACCCAATTATAGTTGATAACTTTTTATACACCATACCTTTTTTATTAATCTCTTCATTGCTTTCCTCTGTGATTTTTTTTATATTCCCTATAGATAGTTCAATCATTCTCTCTTGAGAATATACGTCACCTTTACCAAGTGTTAAAATTAAATTTTTTAATTCATCAACCTCCTTATCTTGAAGATATGTTTCTTTAACTATATTTTTAGAGTTTTTATTTAGAATTTCTTCTAAAGTAAATTTATTCTCATGTTTTAAATCTTCGCTCATATTTTTAAAAAATACATTAAATGAAAATTCTTTATTTTCTCCAATCCTGAAAAACATTTCTTCTAATGTATATAATCCAAATGATAAGTCCATTCTCATTACCTCTAATATTCTTATGAGTTCATTTAATTGTTTATGTCTTTTTATATATGCCCTACATATATATTCTCCTATCAAGTAGCTACATGCCACTAATATGCTTATCATAACTATCTTAATTTGCAAAATACCACCTCTTTTCTTCCAGGTCGTATATTTTTTCAACAGTTCCTGGACCTTTTTTAGCAGATAGTATTATAACTTTTTTAAATAATTCTTTATCTAGTAGTTTACTCAGTTCTTTTCTTTCCCTTATATCTTCTATAGAATCTCCATGTACAGTAGTTATCAAGCTAACTCCTCCATTTAAAGCTGTGTATAGGGCTTTTATTTCTTTTTCACTTCCTATTTCATCTGTTACTATTAAATTAGGTGACATAGCTCTTAAAAGCATCGTTATTCCTATATCCTTCGGGCATGTTTCTATAACATCTGTTCTTATACCTATATCCATTTGCGGTACTCCTAGGTAAGAACCTGCTATTTCATTTCTTTCATCTATTAGGGCAACCTTTATTCCGTCAAACCCTTTCTCTTTATTTCCAGTGCTTATATTTCTTACAATGTCTCTTAATAAAGTTGTTTTACCACATTGTGGAGGAGATATAATTAATGTATTATTTACTTCTCTTGGTCCCTTTATAATGTGATTAAGTACTTTTTCAGAGCAATTTTTAACTTCCCTAGATACCCTTATATTTAAAGATGATATATGTTTGATGTTTTTAACTTGTCCGTCTTCAATTATTACCTTTCCTACTATCCCAACTCTGTGCCCACCCTTTAAAGTAATGAATCCCTTTTTTATATCATCTATAAATGAATGTATTGAATATTTACACATGAGTTGAAATGTAGTATCTATATCTTCTCTTGTAACTATATATGGATCTGTATTTTTATTGTCTAAACACTTACTTGAGTTATTATAAAAATAGTCTTTATTATTAAAATTTACTATTAAAGGCTTTTGAGTTCTTAATCTAATTTCTTCTATATTTAAGTCATTTTTTTGTATATTTATTATTTTTTCTCTTAAATTTGGTGATACCGAATTTAAAATTTCTTCTGAAAGTTTTTTCATTATTCTTGTCCTCCTTTGTTTTATATAATTATATTTTTCTATAGCTATATATATGACAAAAATATTGATTATTATTTAGACATAAAAAAACCTTAGTTAAATTAATTTAACTAAGGTCTTGATTTTAATAATTATTCATATTTTTTAAATGCTAATGTAGCATTATGCCCACCAAATCCTAATGAGTTTGATAATGCATATCTAACATTTCTTTCCTTACCTTTATTAGGTACATAATCTAAATCTAGTTCTTCATCTACATTTTCTATATTTATTGTAGGAGGAACATAACCTTCATTTATCGCCATTGCACAAATAACAGCTTCAACTGCACCAGCAGCTCCTAATAAATGTCCTGTCATTGATTTTGTAGAAGATACACATAAGTCATATGCATGCTCTTTAAATACCTCTTTTATAGCCATAGTCTCATACTTATCATTATAATATGTAGATGTACCATGTGCATTTATATAATCTACTTCATTAAAAGGTATAGCTCCATCTTCTAGAGCCATTTTTATAGATCTAGCTGCTCCTTCTCCATTTTCAGCTGGAGTAGTCATATGATATGCATCTGCTGTAGCTCCGTATCCAACTACCTCTGCATATATTTTAGCACCTCTTTTTAATGCATGATCTAATTCTTCTAATATAACTATTCCTGATCCTTCTCCCATTACAAATCCATCTCTGTCTTTGTCAAATGGTCTTGATGCAGTTTTAGGATCATCATTTCTAGTAGACATAGCCTTCATATTACAGAATCCAGCAAACGAAAGTGCCGTTACTCCTGCTTCACTACCACCTGCTATCATAACATCAGCATCTCCTCTTTGGATTACCTTAAATGCATCTCCTATAGCATGTGATCCTGATGCACATGCAGTAGATACATTTGTATTAGGTCCTTTAGCACCTACTAATATAGATACTTGACCTGCTGCCATGTTAGATATCATCATAGGAACGAAGAATGGACTAACTCTTCTATTTCCTTTTTCTAATAATATTTTATGTTGTTCTTCTATAGTTTGAACTCCACCTATACCAGAACCTATTATAACACCCATTTTTTCTTTATCTACAGCATCTAAATCCATATTAGAATCTTTAACTGCCATGTCGGCAGACGCTATAGCAAAATGAGTAAATCTATCCATTCTTTTTAATTCTTTTTTACTTATATAATCTTCTGGGTTAAAATCTTTAACTTCCCCAGCTATTTGAGTTTGAAATGAGGATGCGTCAAATCTAGTTATTGTATCTATCCCACAAACTCCATTTTTTATGTTGGTCCAAAATAAATCTTTACCAGTTCCAACTGGAGTTACACAGCCTAATCCAGTTATAACAACTCTTTTTTTCATATAACATATCCTCCACTACTTATTAGCTTCTATATATTTAACTATATCTCCTATACATACAAACTTTTCAGCTTCTGTATCTGGTATTTCTATTGAAAACTCATCTTCAAGTGCCATCATTATTTCAACTGCATCTAATGAGTCAGCTTCTAAATCTTTCATTAAAGAAGTCTCCATAGTTACTTCTTTGTTATCTATTCCTAATTGATCCTTTATTATTTCTACAACTTTTTCAAACATATTTGTTTCCTCCTAAATTTTTATTTATTTTATAATAATTCCTTAAATATTTATTGCATTACCATTCCACCATCAACATTTAAAACCTGACCTGTTATATAACTTGACATATCGCTAGCTAAGAATAATACTAAGTTAGCTACATCTTCAGGTTTTCCAAATCTATTTTGTGGAATATTTTTTAACATACTTTCTTTTAAATCTTCATTTAAAACACTTGTCATATCTGTATCTATAAAACCTGGAGCTATAGCATTTACAGTTATATTTCTTGTTGCAAGTTCTCTAGCACTTGCTTTAGTAAGTCCTATAACACCAGCTTTAGATGCGCAATAATTTGTTTGTCCTGGATTTCCAATAAGTCCAACAACAGAAGATATATTTATTATTTTTCCATATCTCTTTTTCATCATAAACTTAGTAGCTGATTTAGTACAATTAAATACACCTTTTAAGTTTATGTCTATAACTTTATCAAAATCTTCTTCTTTCATTCTCATTAAAAGACCATCTCTAGTTATACCTGCATTGTTTACAAGTATATCTATTTGACCAAACTCTTTAACTATATCTTCAATCATTTTGCTTACTTCTTCAGATTTAGATACATCACATTTTACAGCCATGCTTTTTACTCCATAGCTTTCTATTTCTTCTTTTGCTTTTAATGCATGTTCTTCATTTGATGTATAGTTTATAACTACATTCACTTTACAAGATGCAAGCTTTATAGCTATAGCCTTTCCTATACCTCTTGATCCACCTGTTACAAGGGCTACTTTTCCTTCTAAGTTAAGCATTATATTTCACCTCTTTTGTAGATTTCTATAAAATCATTCATAGATTCCATGTTTTCTATATTGTAAACGTTTGTAGTAACCTTTTTCTTAGTTGATATCTTCTTAATAAATGCCTTTAAAGTTTTTCCTGGTCCTATTTCTATAAATGTATCAAAACCTTCATCTATTAATTTACTTATAGAATCTTCCCATAGAACTGATGAACTAACTTGATTAACTAAAAGATCTTTATAGTCATCACTATAATAATCTGCATTTACATTAGCTACTACAGATACCTTACATTTTTTTAGTTTTACACTATCTAATTCTTTTCTTAGCTTTTGACCTGCTGGCTTTAACATAGATGAATGAAAAGGTGCACTTACATTTAACATTACTGCTCTTTTAGCTCCATTTTCTTTAAATAAATCTATGCTTTCTTTTACAGTTTCAGTTTCTCCTGATACTACAATTTGACCTGGTGAGTTATAATTGGCAACTTCTATTATTCCATTATCTATTTCATTTATTACACCTTTAACTTTATCTCTATCTAATCCTAATATAGCAGCCATAGTTCCTTTTCCTAGAGGAACACTTTCTTGCATATACTTTCCTCTTTTTTTAACTACAGCTACTGCATCTTTAAAATCTATTGCATCAGCAGCTACTAATGCACTATACTCTCCTAGTGATAACCCCAAACAGGCATCATATTTTAAGTCAATTCTAGATTTTAAACTTTCTAATAATGCTACACTATGTGTAACTATAGCAGGCTGAGTGTTTTCTGTTTTTGATAGTTCTTCTTCACTACCTTCAAACATTATTTTTTTAAGCTCTATACCTACTGAATTTTCAGCCTCATCTATTACTTTTCTCGCTATATCATCATTTTCATATATATCATTTGCCATTCCCACATATTGAGCTCCTTGCCCAGGGAATACTAATGCAACTTTACCCATGTGATACCTCCAAGTCTATATCTATATTAGATATTACAGATTTAGCTTCTTTCATTATATCTACTATTATGTCTTTACAAGGTTTAATGTCATTTACATATGAAGCTATTTGTCCTGCCATAAAAGATCCATTTTCTAAATCTCCATCTATGACTGCATTTCTTAATGACCCTATACCTTTTTTATCTATATCTAAAGGATCTACTCCTTCTTTTTCCATATTTATTATATCTTTTGCTAACTTATTTTTTAAAGTTCTAACAGGATGCCCTGTAGTTCTTCCTGTAACTATAGCATCTCTATCTTTAGCTTTTAAAATAAGTTGTTTATAGTTTTCATGAACTATACATTCATCACTACATATAAATCTAGTTCCTATTTGTACACCGCTAGCTCCTAAGCATAAAGCTGCTGCTAATCCTTTACCATCAGCTATACCTCCAGCCGCTATTACAGGTATATTTACATTTCCTACAACTTGAGGAGTTAAAACCATAGTTGTTAATTCTCCTATGTGTCCTCCAGCTTCTGTTCCTTCTACTATAACCGCATCAGCACCGCACTTTTCCATTCTTTTAGCTAATGCTATAGTTGGAACTACCGGAATTACTTTAGTATTTGCAGCTTTTAATCTTTCCATATATTTAGCTGGATTTCCAGCTCCTGTTGTTATAACTTCTATTTTTTCTTCTATTATTAAATCAATTATTTCATCTGCAAATGGTGATAATAGCATTACATTAACACCAAATGTTTTATTTGTTAATTCTCTACATTTTCTTATTTGTTCTTTTATAACTTCTTTAGGAGCATTTCCTGCTGCGATTAGTCCTAAACCTCCAGCATTTGAAACTCCTGCTGCTAACTCAGCAGTTGCTACCCAAGCCATTCCACCTTGAATTATTGGGTATTTTATATTTAAAATTTTACATAACTTGTTCATATAATTTCCTCCTTATATACTCCATCTAACTAAAGAAGCTCCCCAAGTTAATCCGCCTCCAAATCCTACAAGCACTACATTATCACCTTTTTTTATTTTTCCTTCTCTATAAGCTTCATCTAATGCTACTGGAATTGATGCTGCTGACATGTTTCCATATCTATCTAAGTTCACATAAACTTTATCCATATCTAACTTTAACCTTTTTGCTGATGCTTCTATTATTCTTATATTAGCCTGGTGTGGTATAAGGTAGTCTACATCTTGTATATCTAAATTAGCACTCTCTACACATTTAACAGATGCATCTTGCATTATTCTTACTGCAAATTTAAACACATCATTACCTGCCATTTTTATGTAGTGTAATCTATTTTTCAAAGTTTCTTCACTAGCTGGCAACTTAGAACCTCCAGCTGGTATATTTAGATAATCTTTTCCATTTCCATCAGACCCTAAATTCGTAGATAATATACCACCTTCACTTACTGGTCCCATAACTACTGCGCCTGCTCCATCTCCAAATAATATAGCCGTAGATCTATCTTCATAGTCTAGTATTCTAGATAAAGCTTCTGCACCTATAACTAATACATTTTTATATGTTTTTGTTTCTATAAATTGTTTAGCTATAGTCATACCATATATAAATCCTGAACATGCTGCTTCAAGATCAAAGCAAGCTGCTTTTGTTGCATTTATATTAGCTTGAACTAAACATGCTGTTGATGGAAATACCATATCCGGTGTAATAGTAGCTACAATTATTAAATCTATATCTTCAGGAGTTAAGTTTGCATTTTCTATAGCTTTTAAAGCTGCTCTTGTTGCAAGATCCGATGTAGCTTCATTTTCATCGACAATTCTTCTTTCTCTTATTCCTGTTCTAGTCTTTATCCATTCATCTGATGTATCCATTATCTTTTCTAAATCAAAATTAGAAATTATCTTCTCTGGTAAGTAACTTCCAACTCCTAATATACCAGCCTTTGTATTCATAAGCTAACCTCCAAGTGGTATTATTTCTATTCCTCTTTATCTTTTTCTTCCATATCTTTTATGAAATCTTTTATATCTTCAACTACATTTCCTTTAGAGAATTTTATAGCTTGATTTATAGCATTCTTTATTGCTTTTGCATCAGAGCTACCATGTGCTTTTATTACACCTCCGTTAACTCCTAAAAGAGGTGCTCCTCCATATTCAGCATAGTCCATCATAGTCTTTAATTTTTTTAAATCATCCTTTAGAAGTAATGCTCCTAATTTTCCTTTAGTACTAGCTAAAAATGTTTCTTTTAGTAGTCCTAATATCGACATCGCAATACCTTCTGCAGATTTTAATAAAATATTCCCTGTAAATCCATCACAAACGACAATGTCTGTATATGAATTTATAAGCTCTCTAGCCTCTATATTTCCTATAAAGTTTAAATCTAAATTTTTAAGTTCTTCGTATGATTTTTTTACTAAATCATTTCCCTTGCCTTCTTCAATTCCAACATTAGCAAGAGCTACTCTAGGATTTTCAAGTCCTAATACTTTTTTAGCATATATATTACTCATGCCTGCAAATTCAACTAAGTTTACTGGCTTACAATCTGCATTTGCTCCTCCATCTGCAATAAGAGTCATTCCTCCTTTTACATTTGGTATAGCAGGGCATAAACAAGGTCTATCTATACCTTTTATTCTTCCAACTACGAATAGTCCTCCAGCAAGTAGCGCTCCTGTATTACCCGCAGATACAATAGCATCAGCTTTATTTTCTTTAACCATTTTTAAACCAACTACCATAGACGAATCTTTCTTCGATCTTATTGCTTTTACAGGCTTATCTTCATTCTCTATAACTTCAGTAGTATGAACTATCTCTAATTTATTTTTATCAAAATCATATTTTGAAAATTCATTTTCTAATATAGCTTTATCTCCAGTTATAATTATGTCTACTCCATATTCCTTTATAGCACTAACTACACCTTCTACATTAGATTTTGGTGCATTATCTCCACCCATTCCATCAATTACAATTCTCATATCTTTCTCCTCCTAAACCAACTCTTCAAATATAAATTTTCCTCTAAAAATCTGTTCTTGTGCTTTATTGTTTACAACAACTTTTACATAATGTTTTCTATCAACATTTTTATATATTTCAGCTTTAGCTATAAGCCTATCTTTTTGTTGTATATGTTTAAGCGTTTTTATATTAGCAAATCTCATTATTACCTTCGGCGCATCTATAATAGCCATAGCTAAAGAATTTGCTAATGAAAATATATATTCATCTTTAAGAGTCCCTGTTTTGGAGTATATCATATCTTCGGTAATATCTAACATAGATATGCCTAACTGACCAACAGATAAGTCAATTATTTCTCCTGTTATCTCTTTTATACCTAAAGTTTTAACTTTAGATGTTTCAGTTTCAGCTATTTGTTTAACTCTCTCCCTAAGTTCTGGGATATTTAATGTAAGTCTATCAAGTCTAATTGTTTGTATACTTACATCAAAGACACTTGCTAATTCTTCGTCTGTATAAAAAGGATCATTTTTTAGCATTTCGACAAGTTCGCTCTGTCTCTGTGCTTTACTCTTCTTTTTCATATTACCTCCAAGTTTTTATAGTTGGAATTAGTACCAACTACTAATAGTAGTATATAATATTAATTATAAATAATCAACCACTTATTTATTTTTTATTTATAATTTTTTTAACATAGTTAAATATTATCATAAGTTTTACCGTAATTAAGCAAAAAAAAACATGTAGAGTATTCTACATGTTTTTTAGAAGTAATTACTTAGATACAACTTCTTTACCTTTATAATATCCACAATCTGGACATACTCTATGTGGTAACTTTGGCTCATGACATTGTGGGCAACTTACGAATCCAGTTGCTACCATCTTTGAGTTAGCTGCTCTTCTCATTTTTGTATTTGATTTAGATGTTTTACGCTTTGGTACTGCCATTTACGCCACCTCCTTAGTCATTTTTAAACATTTCTTTTAATTTAGCAAAACGGGGATCTATTACATCCTCGTCGTTCGCGATTTCACTACAAGAACAAGCACCTTCATTTAGGTTTGTCCCACAAGTTAAACAAAGACCTTTACATTCTTCATTACAAAGAACTTTCTGAGGCAGATTAAAATCTAATGTTTGTTCAATTATATCCATGAAATCTACTTCATCATTCATATATATATATGCATCAAATTCTTCTACTTCATCTTCGTTAACTTCTTCTTTAATTAAAAATCCTTGAATAGGATAACTTAATTTTACTTCTAATTCTTTTAAACATCTTGCACAGTTATCTTCTATAGAGAATTCAACAGTACAGTCTAAGAATAATCCTTTATGGACTTTGCTTATTTGTCCGTTTAAAATCATTGGAGAAGTTAATTTATAAGTATTATCACAATAATTAATACTATCAATTTTTTCGCAAAAATTCAAGTGTAAATTATCAGTTTCTCTTCTTATAATTTTATCTAAACTAATTTTCATTAAGTTCACCTCAATTTATTGCCAAATTTATTATACAAATATAAACAATGTTTGTCAAGTATTTTTACTTGATAGTTAATTTATACATTAGCAAAAATTAAGGTAGGTTTTAACCTACCTTAATAATATTATATCCAGTTACAATTATTTTACTAATGCAACAGTATCTCTAGCTATCATTAACTCTTCGTTAGTTGGTATTAATAATATCTTAGTCTTAGAATCTTCTGTAGATATTACTCTTTCTTTTCCTCTAACTTTGTTAGCTTCTTTGTCTAAGCTCATTCCTAAGAATTCCATGTTAGAAGCTATTGATTCTCTTATTTCTATACCATTTTCACCAACACCAGCAGTGAATACTACAGCATCTGCACCATTCATTTCTGCAGCGTAAGATCCTATGTATTTCTTAACTCTTTGTACATAAGCATCTAATGCAACTTGAGCTTTTTCATCTCCCTTTGCAGCAGCTCCTTCTATGTCTCTGAAGTCACTTGATATACCAGTCATTCCGTATACACCTGATTGCTTGTTCATTAAATCAGATAATCCAGCAGCTGTTAATCCTTCTTTTTCCATTAAAAATGGTAATATAGCAGCATCTATATCTCCACATCTAGTTCCCATTATTAAACCTTCTAATGGAGTGAATCCCATAGATGTATCAACACACTTACCACCATCAACAGCAGCTATAGAAGCTCCGTTCCCTAAGTGACAAGTTATTATCTTAACGTCTTCTATGTTCTTTCCTAACATTTCAGCAGCCTTTTGAGATACATACTTGTGAGAAGTTCCGTGGAATCCGTATCTTCTTACACCGTACTTAGTATATAATTCATGAGGTAATCCATATAAGTAAGACTTCTTAGGCATAGTTTGATGGAAAGCAGTATCGAATACTCCAACCATTGGTACACCTGGAAGTATAGCTTCACAAGCTTTTATACCCATTATGTTAGCTGGGTTATGAAGTGGTGCTAATTCAACACACTCTTCTAAAGCAGCCATAACTTCGTCATTTATTTTTACTGAAGTAGCAAACTTCTCTCCACCGTGAACAACTCTGTGTCCAACAGCTTCAACTTCGCTTATTTCTTTAACTCCACCGAACTCTGGGTGAACAACACCTTCTAATACTAACTTTATAGCATCTTCATGATTTTTCATTGGTTGCTCTACTACAAGCTTACCTTCTACTCCATCTTTCTCTTGCTTTAATATAGAACCTTCTATTCCTATTCTTTCAACTAATCCTATACATAAAACTTCTTCATTTGACATATCTATTAATTGATATTTTAATGAAGAACTACCACAGTTTAATACTAATACTTTCATTAGTATACCTCCTTAAATCTTTACCAATAATTATGTAATAATTTTATTTACAATTATAAAAATTGAATAATATTACTTGTATACATTAAACAAATTTATTCATTATTACTATATCATTTTTTTACATAAAAGTACATACTTTATAAGATTTTTAATTATTAAACTTTCATTGTACATTTATTTCAAGATTTATTGTTCTCATTTTTGTTTAATATTATAATAAGTATAATTCATTTTTTTATAGTAAATATACGACATGTTTATATTTATTTCTTATGTAAACATATTATATACACTAAAACATATATCAAAAATTTAATTTATAAATTTTTATTAAGGTAAAGCCTTTTTAATTTGTAATTCTATAAATAATCAACAAATCCTTTGTTTTTTTGATATATTTTTTATTTTTGAATGTAAAGGAGATTTTTATGAAAATAGTCGGCTTAATCGTAGAATACAATCCATTTCATAATGGGCATCTATATCACTTAAAAAAGTCTATAGAGTTAACAAACGCGACTCATAGTGTAGCTGTTATGAGTGGGAATTTTTTACAAAGAGGTGAACCAGCTCTATTCGATAAGTATAAAAGAGCTGAAATTGCAGTTTCAAATGGAGTAGATTTAGTAATTGAACTTCCTACAATGTTTGCTTGTCAAAGCGCAGAAATTTTTTCTCATGGTGCTGTTACTTTACTAAATTCTTTAAACTGTATTGATTCAATATGTTTCGGAAGTGAAGAAGGTAATATAAGTATATTGAAAGAAATTTCTAACGTATTAGTAGATGAACCTTCAGAATTTAAAAGCTTATTAAAAGAAAATTTAGATAAGGGCCTTTTATTCGCAAATGCTAGAAGCAATGCCTTATGTGAATATTTATTAAATAATAGTTGTTTAGATATTGATGAAGTCAGATTGAGTAAAATACTAAGTTCTTCTAATAATATACTTGGAATCGAATATATAAAAAGTTTATTAAAGCTTAAAAGCACTATACAACCTTATACATTAACTAGGGTTAAATCAGAGTATAATTCAGAAGATATAAGCAGTGATATTTGTTCTGCTACTGCTATAAGAAAACAGCTTAAAAATTTTAATACTTTAGATTCTATATTAAATGTAGTTCCAAATAAAACATTTGAAATCATAAAAAATAGTATTTCAAATAATTTCAATCCTGTATTTGATGACGTCTACTTTGATACAATTAGAGAATTAGTTATTAGAGATTTAGATATACTTAATACTTATTTCGATGTAAATGAAGGTATAGAAAACAAAATTTATAAGTCTGTATTTACCTCTAAGAGTTTATCTGAACTTCAACAAGAAATAAAATCAAAAAGATACACTTTAACAAAAATCAAAAGAATATTAAATAACATATTATTAGGTATAACAAAAAAAGATATGAATCTTATAAAAGATGTAAATACTTTACCTTATGTTAGAATATTAGCTTTTAATGATAAAGGTCGTGAAATATTAAAACAAATAAAGTTAAATTCAGATATCAAAATTATAAATAAATTTTCAAATATAAACTTTGAAGATAATGAAATATTTGAAACTTTGATAAAGTATGATATCAAAGCTACAAATATGTATAATATTCCATATTATAAAGAAAATTCAAATTTACTTAAAGGTCCTATGGATTATTACATTTCTCCTACTTATGTAAAATAAATTTTTATCATAGTTTGTACCTACTTTTAATATACTTATCGTAGATTATATTAAAAGTAGGTGCAGTATGAAAAATAATAAATTTATAAGTTTTTTAATACCTTCTCTTATAGTAATGATTTTAATATTGGGTATAATTTTATTTCCTAGCGAATCTATAGAAGCTGCTAAAAATGGTTTTTCAATTTGGGTAAATACTTTAATCCCTTCTCTACTTCCATTTATAATCGCAGCTAATTTAATTGTAAAATTAAAGTTTGTAGATTTAATAGGTGTTTTAGTTAATCCTATTACAAAAAAACTGTTCAACGTTTCTGGCAAAAGTTCTTTAGTATTTGCTATTTCTACAGTATCAGGTTATCCAGTAGGTGCTAAGCTAGCTTCTGAACTTAGACAAAACAATGAGATTTCAACTTATGAAGCTCAGAGACTTGTATCATTTTGTTCTACCTCTGGGCCACTGTTTATAATAGGAGCTGTAGCTATTGGTATGTTTGATAATCCCTCTCTAGGATATCTTATATTAATCTGTCATTATCTTGCAGCCTTAACAGTTGGTATTCTATTCAAAAACTATGGTAAGGAACACATATCAATTAAACATGCTAGCTTAAAATCAGAAATAAGCAAAATTTTAGACTATAGAAGTCATGAAAATAAAGGTTTTTTTGTTTTATTCGGAGATTCAGTTTTCAGTGGTGTGAATACAATATTAATGGTTGGTGGATTTGTCATAGTTTTTTCTGTTGTTTTTAAAATTTTATCAGTTTTCAGCTTTATAGATTTTGTATCAGGAATAATTTATTTACCGTTATCTGTTTTTGGTTTTTCTAAAGAACTATGTTCCGCTTTAATTAGCGGTCTATTTGAAATAACTATAGGCTGTAATCAAGTATCATCTTTGACTAATATACCTGAGATTATTAGAGCTTCATTATGTAGTTTTATAATTGCATTTAGTGGATTATCTATTTTAGCTCAATGTTGTAGCTTCTTAGCATTGACTGATATAAATACAAATATTTACATAATTTCTAAGTTTTTACACGGAGTATTTGCATTTGTTTTTACTTTTGCATTTTATCCTCTAATAAATAAATTACCTTTAATTCAAAACTTGTCTAGCATGTCAATAGATTTATATAATAGCGCTATTTTTTATAAATACATAAATAATTCTCATATAATATTACCTTTATTAATATTTATTTATATTTTATTTGCAATAAAGCTACTAAAACGTGTAAACAATAATTGAGCAAATAGAAAAAAGCTATCTATTTTTCAATAGATAGCTTTTTTTATTACTCACTTAATTCTCTTCTATTCACAGCTATTTCATCCATCATATTCTGAAGGTTATATTGTAAACCTTCTAGTACATCATCAGCATATCTTATAGATCCTAATTTTATTTCTCTTGCCGTATACTCAGCTTTCTCTACTATAGATTTAGCTTTTTCTTCAGCTTCAACTACTAATCCATCTGAATCTATATATGACTTTATTATCTCTTCTGAATTTTTCTTCATATCATCAGTTTCTTTTACTGCTTTTTCTATTATTTGATTAGCTTCTTTTTTCGCTTGTTCAATTAATAGTTCAGCATCTTGATTTGCATTATTTAATATTTTATGTCTTTCTTTATTTATCCATACTGCTTGCTTTACTTCTTCTGGAAGTATAGATTTTATGTCTTCGATTATATTTAACACTTCTTCTTTATCTATTCCTGATTTATGAGAAAAAGGAATCGAACTAGCATTATTTATAGTGCTTTCTAACTCTTGTAACAATTCCATTATTTCTAAATCTATATTCATATTATTTCCCCCTATTAGATTTTTTCTTTAATTCTTCTATAATCACCTTTGGTACTAAATTTTCAATATTAACATCAAAATGTAGTACTTCTTTTATAAGAGATGAACTTATATACGAATACTTTGTTGTTGTTGGTAATATAACAGTCTCTATATTTGGGTTCAACTCTTTATTCATATGGGCCATTTGAAGTTCATACTCCACATCAGCTCCATTTCTAATCCCTCTTACTAAAGTCTGAATTCCATGTTCCTCACAGTAATTAACTAGCAATCCATCGAAACTAACTATTTTTATATTTTTAATATGACTTGTACATTCTTTTATTAATCTAACTCTTTCTTCAAATGTAAATAAGCCTTTTTTATTAGGATTAAAAAGCACTCCTATTTGTAATTCATCAAATAATTTAGAAGCTCTTTCAATTATGTCTAAGTGTCCATTAGTTATAGGGTCAAAACTCCCTGCAAACATAGCTTTTCTCATGTTTTCCTGCATTATTAATCCTCCATACAATAAAATGTAAGTGTAGTATTTCCATATTTTCTACTTTTACTTTTAGCAAGCTTTCCTACAGTATCTGGAAATTCTTGTTTAGTATCGTGTTCTACAACTATTATTCCATCATCTTTTAATATGTTAGATTGCTCTATTCTAGTTAAAGCATCTATAAACATATTTTCATAATAAGGAGGATCCATAAATATTATATCAAAGCTATATGAGTTATTTTTAACTCTGTCTATAGCATTTTTATAGTCCAAATTAATGACTTCACTATTATTTTCCACTCTAGCTTTTTTTATATTACTCTTTATTATATCTATGCTAGATTTGCTTAAATCTACAAAAATACATTTGTCAGCTCCTCTAGATAGACATTCTATCCCTAAAGATCCTGTCCCTGCAAATAAATCTAGTACTTCTCCTTCTATTATGTATCCATTGATTATATTAAATAATGATTCCTTTACTCTATCCGTAGTAGGCCTTACATCTTCGCTTTTAGGAGCATTTAATTTTAATCCTCTAGCTTTTCCTGAAATTACTCTCAAAATAATTTCTCCTTCCATATTATTTTATCATAATTTATTTTAATTTAACGATATTTCTTGTAATCTATTTTCAAACTTTTTTAATACTTGTTGTTTTAAAAATTTATTCTCATAACTAGATAACTTCGAATCTTCTCCTATTATATATCTAGCTTCTTGTTGTGCAACTTTAAGTATTTTCATATGCTTAAATATATTGGCTACTTTTAATTCCGGAAGTCCATGTTGCCTAGTTCCAAAAAACTCTCCTGGACCTCTAATTTCTAAATCTTTTTCAGATATTTTAAATCCATCTGTAGTTTGTTCCATTATGTTCATTCTTTGAGAACAAACCTCTGATTTAGATGAGTAAATTAGTATACAATAAGACTTGTGACTACCTCTTCCAACTCTACCTCTTAATTGGTGTAACTGCGCAAGCCCAAATCTTTCTGCATTTTCAATTATCATTAAAGTTGCATTAGGAACATTAACTCCAACCTCTATAACAGTAGTAGAAACTAATATATCCAACTCTTTGTTTTTAAATTTTTTCATTGTTTCATCTTTTTCACTAGGTTTCATTTTACCATGCAAAAGACCTAATCTCAAGTCAGTAAAAAATTCACTTTTAAGCTCTTCAACTAAATCTACGGCAGCCTTGGCTTCTATAGCTTCACTCTCTTCTACTAGCGGACATACTATATAAACTTGTCTCCCTTTTTCAACTTCACTTCTTACTAGGCTATTATAAGCCCTATCTCTTTTATCTTTGTATACAGCTATAGTTTCTATCGGTTGTCTTCCAGGAGGAAGTTCATCTATTATAGATATATCTAAATCTCCATATAAAATAAGTGCTAATGTTCTGGGGATAGGAGTCGCTGTCATTACTAATATATCTGGATTATATCCTTTTTCAGATAGCTTATTTCTTTGTCTAACTCCAAATCTATGTTGTTCATCTGTTATAACTATACCTAAATTGTTAAACTCTACTTTATCTTCTATAAGTGCATGTGTTCCTATTAAAATATCTATTTCATTATTCTTAACCTTTTCAAGTACTTTTTCTTTTTGCTTCTTGGTTAAACTTCCAACTAGTAGTCCTATATTTATTCCAAACTGTGATAGCGTTTCATTTAAAGATATATAGTGTTGTTCAGCTAGTATTTCAGTTGGAGCCATCAATGCGCCCTGATACCCATTTAAAACGCAATTAGCTAATGATAATAATGCTACTACTGTCTTACCACTTCCAACATCACCTTGTACTAATCTATTCATAACTTTATCAGAGTTCATATCATCCAAAATTTCATTTAAAGCTCTATTTTGAGCATTAGTTAATTTAAATGGTAATGACTCCAATACTTTTTTTAAATTTCCATCTCTTTTAAATAAAACCCCCGATTTCTCTGTTACTCCATTTTTAAATAAAAATAATCCCAGTTGAAGCATTAAAAATTCTTCAAAAACCAACCTATATAATGCAATTTTCAAACTTTCTTTATTATTTGGGTTATGTATATTTTTAACTGCATAGTCAATACTACAAAGTTTATATTTTTCTATAATTCGCTTTGGCAAATACTCTTTTATATTAATTTGTTCATTTTTAAATACAGTTTTTATTATATTTATAAGTTCCTTGTTTGTTAAACCATAAGTTAATGGATATATAGGCATTATCCCGCATGTATTTTTAGGATTATTGCTCATTAACTCAATCTCACAAGAACTAAGTTCAATTCCATGTTGATTTTTCTTAACTTTTCCAAATACTAAAATAGTATCTCCTTTTTTTATAGTGCTAGTAATGTATTCTTGATTAAAAAGGGCTAACTTAGCAAATCCTGTTTCATCTCTTACTCCAATCTTAGTTATAACCAATCCTTTTCTTATATTAGATGTTTCTATACTATTTACCATAACTCTAATGGTTACTTTTTCTTGATCTTCTAGCTCAAATATTTTTTTTAAATTATTTCTATCTTCGTATTGTCTCGGAAAATAAAATACTAAATCTTCTACAGTAAATATCCCTAACTTACTTAATTTATTAGCTCTCTTAGGACCTATACCTTTGACATACTTTATTTCTTTGTTTAAATTATTCATTTCATCACCTTAGTTTTAAACTTTGTTTTACTATAGCTATACTTAATATATACAAGAAATCGATAATAAATTTAATCAATTTCTACATAAAAAAAATCCTGTATAATTTACTTACCTAATAGTAAGATTATACAGGATTTTGAAAATATTATTCAACAGATATTAAATAATAATATATTGGTTGTCCTCCGTAGTAAAGTTCTACATCTATATCTTCATACTTTTCTTCTAGTATGTTTTTGAATTCATTCGCTTCATCTTCTTTTACATCTTCACCATAGAATAATGTTATTATAGCACTGTCTTCATCTACAAGTTTTTCTATTAGTCCTAAAGTTATATCATTCTTATCTTCTCCAGCTGATAATAATTTACCTTCGCCGATTCCTATAAAGTTACCTTCTTTAACTTCTATATCATTCATTACAGTATCTCTAACTGCATAAGTCACTTGTCCTGATTTAACCATTGATAAAGCTTCCATCATAATAGCTTCATTTTCTTCAACTGTAGCATCTGCATTAAAACTTACAAGAGATGTAAATCCTTGTGGTACAGTTTTGCTTGGTATTACTATTATATTTTTATCACTTAAAGCTTTAGCTTGATTTGCAGCCATTATTATATTGCTATTGTTTGGTAATATAATAATATTTTCTGCATTTATATTTTCTATAGCTGTCATAAAATCTTCTGTGCTAGGATTCATTGTTTGACCACCTTCTATTATGTAGTCAACTCCAAAGTCTCTAAATATATCAGCTAGTCCTTCTCCCATTGATGTAGCTATAAATCCGTATTCTTTAGTAGGTTCTTTAGATACAGCTGTTTGGTTTTCTACTAATATATTTTCATGTTGAACTTTCATGTTTTCTATTTTTATAGTTACTAATTGTCCATACTTTAATGCTTGTTGAAGCACATTTCCCGGCTCATTAGTATGTACATGTACTTTTATTAATCCGTCATCACCAACTACAGCTAAGCTATCTCCGTAATCTAACATTATATCTTTTATCTTATCATAAGTTACTTTATTACTTTCTAATATAAACTCTGTGCAGTAAGCAAATTTTATATCATCAGTATTTATTTCACCTTGTACTGATTCAACAGATGATATATTAGCACTACTATTTCCATCTGCACTTATTATATTTCCTTTTAATGCTTCATACATTCCTTCATATATAAGAACTAATCCTTTACCTCCAGAATCAACAACTCCAGCATCCTTTAAGTTTTTAAGTAAATCTGGCGTTCTTTCTAGTGATTCATTAGCCTCTTTAATAACTAACTCTAAAAACTTTATTATATCTTTTTCTTTTTTTGCTGCTTTTATAGCATATTCTCCACTTTCTCTAACTACAGTTAATATAGTACCTTCTATAGGTTTTATAACTGCCTTATATGCTGTATCTGATCCATTTTTTAATGCCTCAGCTAAATCCATAGAGCTTAATTTTTCTTTTCCTTCTATAGATTTTGTAAATCCTCTTATTATTTGAGATAATATTACTCCAGAGTTTCCTCTAGCACCCATCAAAGATCCTTTAGCTAATGATTTACCTATATTAGTTATATCGTCATCAGTAACCTTAGCTAACTCTTTCATAGCATAAGATATTGTAAGAGACATATTAGTACCTGTATCTCCGTCTGGAACTGGGAACACGTTCAGTTTGTCTACTAAATCTTTATTATTTTGAAGATTATTAGCACCAGAGATCATCATATCTCTTAAATTTTTCCCATCAATATATTGAATCATATTTTTCCTCCTAAATTACTTAACTCTTATTCCTTGGACATTAACATCTATTTTACTTACTTTTATTGCTGTCATTTTCTCAATAGTATATTTTACTTTATCTATTATGTTATTTGCAACAGTTGATATATTAGTTCCATATTGCATTATTACATAAAGTTCTATAGCAATAGTTCCATCTTCAAGTTCTTGTACACTAACACCTTTAGTAGCATTCTCACCTTTTAATAGTTCTACTATTCCTTTAGATTTGTACGCTAGACCTACTAATCCATAACTTTCCATAGCAGACTGATATGCTATTTGAGATATAACTTGCTTATCTATTTCTATAGTTCCAAATTCATTGTTTATTTTAGCGCTCATGGTTTGACCCCCTAAAATTATTTTTATTTTTATTTTAAGATTAATATTTACTTTATATAGAATTATATATATAATTTTATATGATAACAAGAATTTCTTCAATATATGTAAGACAAATATATATTTCTATTGCATTTTTTAGAGATTTATGTTAACATAAACTGTGTTTTCAGTGTTATAGTTATCATTTAAGGAGGTGTACGAAAAATGGCAAAGGTATGTAACGTATGTGGTAAAGGTAAGGTTTCAGGAAACCAAGTGAGCCACTCAAATAAACATAGCAGAAGAACTTGGTCTGCTAACTTAAGAAACGTTAGAGCGATAGTAGATGGTACTCCAAAGAGAATAAAAGTTTGTACTAGATGTTTACGTTCTGGAAAAGTTGAGAGAGCTTAATTTTTAATAAAAAAAGCCTACAATGGAGTAGGCTTTATTTTTTTGTTTATTTATCTCTCATAAAAAAAGTTATTATTTTAGATAAAAACTTAGGACATTTAATAGTTATTACTTTCATATTTTAATCCCCCTTAGATATATAATATTTATTTTACATAAATAACATTACCCCACACCCTATAAGAACAATAGCTAATAGCATAGTCCATATCCAATTAGGAAGTATTAATCCTAGGATAACAGTTATACCTGTCGCCAAACATAAAATTCCAAGCAAGTTTCTATATTGATTTCTCAACCTACTCCCTCCCAATAAATAACTTCATAAAATATACTATTCAGAATATCTTCTATTTAATACATTTTAGACAAAATAGACCAAGCTATTATAAAAAAAGTAGCATAGCTTAAGCTATACTACCTTCTTATTTCTTATAATTACTACGCTTCCATTATCAACTTTAACTGTAAACCTATCCCTTTTCATAACATTAGATATACCTATAGGATCACCATACTTTATAGTCGCATCATTTAAAGGATATTCTAAATCTTTAAGTGTTATACCTTTTGCATCTCCCTTTATAGGAAGTATAGATATTGTATCTTTACAATTACCTTTTATCTCTATTTCTTCAGCCTTAGCTATATATATATCCTCTGAACTATTTTTAATTACAGGCTTTATCCCTAATTCTCTTATATAATACATAAGGTTTATATTTGCAATTGTATGGTCAATTCTGCCGCCTAAGGCTCCTACAAGATGAATTTCTAATACCCCTAGTTCTTTAGCTAAATGAATACATAATTGAGTATCTGTTTCATCTTTTCGCTTAGGAAATTCTTTAAACTTAGTTCCTTTTTCTTTATAATAAGATATCATAGATTTATTTATAGAATCTAGGTCTCCTAATATATAATCAGGAACTAAATTTAAATCATATAGATGATTAGCCCCTCCATCTGCACATATCAAATAATCATAATTATTTTCAGATATAATCTCAGATATAAAAGATAACTCTTTAACTTCTCCATTTAATACTATACAAGCTTTCATATTCATTCCTTATATAGTTGAATTTTTTCTAAATTCTTTTACAGTAGCATTTATATCGTCACTGTTAAATATAGCTGATCCTGCAACTATTACATTCGCTCCTGCTTTAACCACTTTATCTACGTTTGAAGGCTTTATTCCCCCATCTACTTGTATATCTATGTCTAGACCTTGTTCTTCTATTAAGGCTTTTAGTTCTTTAATTTTATCTATCATACCTTCTATAAAAGATTGTCCTCCAAATCCTGGGTTTACAGTCATGATAAGAACCATATCTAAATCTTTTAATACGTACTTTATATTTTCTATAGGAGTTGCAGGATTTAAAGCTACCCCAGCCTTTACATTATGTGATTTAATATTTTGTATAGTTCTATGTAAGTGAGTGCATGCTTCTTCATGAACTACTATTATATCGCAACCTGCCTCTGCAAAATCCTTTATATAATTATCTGGATTTTCTATCATTAAATGCGCATCAAACACCATATTTACATCTTTTCTTAATGCTTTTACTATACATGGCCCTAATGTTATATTAGGTACAAAGTGACCATCCATAACATCAATATGTAAATATTCGCACCCTGCGTTCTCTACCTTTTTAACGTCTTCTAATAATCTTGCAAAATCTGCTGATAAAATTGATGGTGCCATCTTTATCATGATTAATACCTCCTCTTCCCTTGTCTCTTTTCATTTAATAATTGTATGTAGCTTTCGTATCTTTCCTTAGCAATCTTATTGTCACTTACTGCGTCTTTTACCCCACATGATGGTTCATTTTCATGCATACATCTACCACCAAATTTACACTCGTCAGCAAAATCATCAAATTCAATAAAATATTCCTTAAGTTCAGTTTCTTCTATATCATCTAGTGTTAATGAACTAAATCCAGGTGTATCAGCTACCATACCTCCACACTCAAGTTTTAAAAGCTCTGCATGTCTTGTTGTGTGCTTACCTCTTTTTATTTTATCACTAACTTCACCAGTTTGCAGTTGAAATTTATTATCTATATTATTTAATAGCGTAGACTTACCTACACCTGAAGGTCCAGCAAAAACAACTATATTTCCTTTTAACTCTTCTTTTACTTTATCTATATTTAATTTTTTTTCATTACTAACAGGAATAACTTTATATCCACTAAGTTCATATATTCTTTTTAAATTTTCTAATTCTTCCTCTGTTGCTAAATCACATTTTGTAAGTATAATTACAATCTCTAATCCTTCTCTTTCTGCTAAGACTATAAATCTATCTAATAAAGATAGATTTGGATTAGGGTTTTTTATTGCAAATACTATTAAAGCTTTATTTACATTAGATATAGGAGGTCTAACTAACTCAGTTTCTCTTTCTTTTATTTCTTCTAAAACTCCTTTTTTATTGTCTTCATCTACAATGCTCATTTTTACATTATCGCCTACTAAAGGAGTCACCTTGTTTTTTCTAAATATTCCCCTAGCTCTACATTCATATATTCCTTGTTCTGTGTCTATATAATAAAATCCGCCTATACCTTTTGTAATAATTCCGTCTATCATTTATTTCCTCCTTAATTTTTTTAATTGTCATGTTTATTTTATATATAAGTATTACAAAAAAGTCCAATAATTATTAATCATTGGACTTTAATACAATTATAATTAATTTCTATTAATATATTTTAATATTATTTTTTATTTTTCATGTAGATTATCCATTAACTGTTGTCCCTTGATCACCAGTTCCTTGATTTGTATTACCACCTGTTTCAGGTTGCTGTGGTTGTTCTGGCTGCTCTGGTGTCTCTGTTTCTGGTGTCTCTGGTTCTGGTATTTCTGGTTCTGGTGTTTCTGGTTGCTCTGGTTTTGGTCCATTACTAACTACTAAATCAACCTTACTTCCTGGATCTACAGTTCCTGATTGTGATTGAGATAATACAACATCTTTGCCGTGTTGATTATTATGCTCATATTTAATATTTCCAATATCTAATCCACTTGCTTTTAGTTTACTTTGTGCATCTGCTAAACTTAAACCAACTACACTTGGCACAGAAACTTTTTCCGCTTCTTTTTCTCCCTTACTTACAACTACATTAATTCTATCTCCTGGTTGCACATTACCAGTATTAGGAGATTGAGATAAAACTATATCTTTTTCTTTACTACTATATTCATAATCAACTTTACCCAGTTCTAATTTATTTTCTTTTAGTAGGTTTTGAGCTTCACTTAAACTCATTCCAACTATATTAGGTATAGAAGACTGGCTTTCACCTTTACTTATAACTACACTTATAGTATCTCCTGCATTTATCGGTGTACCTGCATTTGGAGCTTGAGATATTATATGATCTTTTTCAACTTGACTGCTATATTCCTCTATTTTAACTCTTACATTAACCCCTAATTTTTCAGCTATTTCTTGAGCTTCTCCTAAATCTTTATTTAAAAGGTCTGGAGTTGTTCCTTGTTCTACACTATCTCCTTTTATTAGAGGTAGTGCAATCTTTCCAATAACTAAAATTTGAGTTATAAGTATTAAAGATAAAATAACAGCTGCAATTTTCCATCTCCTCTTACTTCTAGGATTATCTTCTTTTTTAGACTTTCTTCTTTTTGTAGTAGTTTTTTTAGGTTTTACAACCTCTTCTTCTTCAATTAAATCTTCTTTATTGTAATCTATCTTAGGTTTCGTATCACCCATTCTTAATGCTTTATTCAACTCAGATTCATCTATTTTTTGAGTAGCAAAATTATCATATTCTTTTATAAAATCTAGATCAATATTTTTTTCTATATATTCAATATCTTCTATAAGCTCGTCTGCTCCCTGATATCTATCTGCACTTGATTTAGACGTTAATTTCTTTATTATATTTCTTACACTTTGAGGTATAGCTACTTTTTCCTCTTGAGTAAACTCAATTTCATCATTTATATGTTGAAGAGCTATAGATATAGGGCTATCTCCTCTAAAAGGAACCCTTCCTATTATCATCTCATATAAAACTATACCTAATGAATATAAGTCCGTAGTATTGCTTACAAATTTACCTTTAGCTTGTTCTGGTGAAAAATAATGTACTGATCCTATTACGCTACCTGTACTAGTAATTGTAGAACTTGAAACAGCCTTTGCTATACCAAAGTCAGCAACTTTTACAAGTCTACCTTCATTAGATATAAGTATATTGTGAGGCTTTATATCTCTATGTATAATACCTTTTTTATGAGCTGCACCTAGTGCTTTTGCTATTTGTTTTGTTATATCTAATGCTGTATATTCATCTAATGTACCTTCATTTTTTATTATGTCTTTTAAGTTCTGTCCTTCTATAAGTTCCATAACAATATAATGTACCTTACCATCTTCTCCTACATCATATACATTAACTATATTAGGATGTGAAAGACTTGCAACTGCCTCAGCTTCTCTTTTAAATTTTGTTAAAAATTCTTCATCATCTACAAACTCAGGTCTTAAAACTTTTATAGCTACAGTTCTATTTAAAAGTCTGTCTCTCGCTTCATATACGAAAGCCATCCCTCCATCGCCTATTTTTCTTAAAATTTCATATCTATTTCCTAAAACTGTCTCTCCCACTATATCACCATCCTAATTGTACTTAATCAGTATAACTGAGACATTATCTTTCCCTGCAATTTCATTAGCTTTATTTATTAATTTCTCAGTTATATCTTCTATTTTTTCATCGCTTGACACAATTTCCTCTATATCCTCTTTATCAACAAAACTTGTTAATCCATCGGTTGCCAGTAATATTTTATCACCTTTATTTATATCTTTTTTGTATATATCAACTATTATCATTTGCTCTGTACCTAAAGCTCTAGTTATAACATTTCTTCTTGGATGAGTTTTAGCTTCTTCTTCTGTTATTGCATGTTGGGCAATAAGTTCTTCTACTAAAGAATGGTCTTTTGTTATTTTATTAAATTTCCCATCTTGCAATATATAACATCTACTATCTCCTACATTTGCAATGTATGCTTCATCCTTGTATGTAATAACTACCGTTAAAGTAGTTCCCATTCCACTACATTCTTTTTCCTCTTTAGACCTTTTGTATATTATAGAGTTTACATTATTATACGCCTGTTTAAGTATATCATCTATATAATTTATTTTAACACGTTCGTTTTGTACTAAATTATTTTCTAAAAACTTTACTATATTTTCTACAGCTAGTTCACTTGCTATTTCGCCTTTGTTATGACCACCCATACCATCTGCTACAGCAAATATCCCTATGTCTCCTGATTTTGTAGATATAACATTCCCTTTGCAATAATCTTCATTATTTTTTCTAACTCTTCCAATATGGGAAATACAACTATATATCATAATTTTCCCCCTTCATACTATTTGTGTTTTCTTCTTAATTGACCACAGGCTCCATTTATATCTGCTCCCATCTCTCGTCTAATAGTTGCAGGTATATTTTCTTTTAATAACATATCTCTAAATTTATATACATAAGTCTTATCTGGTTTTTCATAGTTTCTTTCTTCTACCTTATTTATAGGTATTAAATTTACATGACATAGCATCCCTCTTAGAAGCTTAGAAAGTTCTTTTGCATCTTCACTTGAATCATTAACTCCTTTTATTAAAGAATATTCAAATGTAACTCTTCTATTAGTAACATCTATATAATATTTACAAGCATCTATTACTTCTTTAATAGAATATGCCTTAGCTACAGGCATTATTTCCTGTCTTGACTTATCATATGGAGAATGTAATGACAGCGCTAAATTTATAGGAATTTTTAAATCTGCTAATTCATACATTTTAGGAACAACTCCACAAGTCGATAAAGTTATATGTCTATAACCTATATTAAGACCATTTTTTTCATTAATTAATATTAAAAACTTTTTAGTATTATCAAAGTTATCAAGAGGCTCTCCACTTCCCATTAATACCACATTCGACACTCTTTTCCCAGTATCCTCTTGTATTTTTATTATTTGATCTAAAATTTCCCATGGTTCTAGGTTTCTTAAAAGTCCATCTATTGTAGATGCACAAAATCTACATCCCATTCTGCATCCAACTTGATTAGATATACAAACAGTCACTCCGTGTTCATACTCCATCATAACACTTTCAATTATATTTCCATCATTTAATAAAAATAAATATTTTCTAGTACCATCAATTTTTGATTCTAATTTAAGTTCAGTATCTAAGTTTCCTATATATGAAACTTCCTCTAGTTTTTCCCTTAGAGCTTTAGGTATATTATTCATATCATCAAAACTCTTAGCACCTTTGTAAATCCATCCATATATTTGAGTTCCTCTAAATGCTTTTTCACCTATACTCTTTAAAAATTCTTTTAACTCTTCTTCCGTTAAATTTTTTAAGCATGTCTTATTATTCACTTTTATCACTACCTTACTCTCTTTAATTTAGCTATAAAAAATCCGTCCATTCCGTGAATATTAGGATATATTTTTATGTATCCTTTATCTTGATTTTCTAAATCTATATTAATACCATCAATAATTACTAATTCAAAATTATTATTTTCATTTAAAAACGATTTAACTACATCTATATTTTCTTCATCATGTATAGTACAAGTACTGTATATTAAAGTTCCACCTATTTTAACATATTTAGATGCATTTTCTAAAATTTGTTTTTGTATTTTAGGTAAATCTTTTAATTCGTCTTCCTTCTTATATTTTATCTCTGGTTTTCTTTTTATTATTCCCATTCCTGAACAAGGAACATCCGCTATAACGTAGTCAAATTTATCCAAGCTATCATTGTCTATTTTTAACGCATCGAAGTTTTCAACTTTTACATTTTTAAGACCTAATCTATTAACTGAATTGTTAATAAGTTTTAATTTATGTTCAAATACATCTCTCGCAATTACTTTACCTGTATTATTCATTAAAGTTGCCAAATGAGTAGTTTTTCCTCCTGGCGCACTGCAAATATCTAATACATTACTATTTTCTTTTGGGTTCGCAACTTTTCCAACAAGCATAGAACTTATATCTTGAATTGTAAAATATCCTTCTTTAAATAGCTTGTTGCTTTCTATATTTTTTAAATTTTGAACCATTATAGCTTCATCTATACCATTGACTTTACTACAAGATATGCCTTGTTTTTTTAGTTTTTCAATAAGTTCATCTCTTGTTATTTTTAGTGTATTTACTCTTATATATATATTAGGTCTATCTGAATTAGCTTCTAATAAATCTTCAGTAAATTCTTTTCCAAAATCATTTATCCACTTGTCAATAATCCATTTACTATATGAATATTTTATAGATAAATATTCTACTATATCTTCTTTTTCTATATTCATTATATTTTCTTTATTTCTTAATACATTTCTTAGTATTGCATTTACAAATCCTGATGATTTTTTATCATATTTTTTTATAAGTGTAACACTTTCATTTACTGCTGCATGGTCTTTTATACTATCTAAAAATAATATTTGATAAATTCCTAACCACAATGTTATTTTAACATATGTAGACATTTTTTTCGATTTAATCTTAGATAGTTTATCTATTATATAATTTAGATAAATTTTATTTTCTATAATTCCATAAATAAGTTCAGTAGCAAGACCTTTTTCTTGATCACTAATCTCTACATTTTTAAAATTTTTATTTATAGATATATTTGAATAGTTTTTGTTTCTTTCAATATCATATAATGTTTTAAATGCTAATTTTCTTGCGTTCATTAAATACCTCCATATTTAAACAGAAAAAGTCCTAGAACCCCCTAGGACAATCTCTATTAATCATCATGTCTTTGTGCTATTGCAATTAATCTTACCAGTTGAAGTACTGACGTTAATGCTGCTGCTACATATGTCATCGCTGCCGCACTTAACACTTGTCTTCCTTCTTTTAATTCTTTGCCTTCTAGTATTCCTTCATTTCCAAGTTGAACTAACGCTCTACTTGATGCGTTAAATTCTACAGGTAAAGTTATTATTTGGAATAATACTGATGCTGAAAATAATAATATCCCTATTTTTAATAAAGGTCCTTGCATAAAAAGACCTATGAAAATTAAAAACCAAGATATATTAGATGCAAAGTTTACTACAGGTACTAAGCTACTTCTCATTTGAAGAGGTGCATACCCCTTAGCATGTTGGATAGCATGACCACATTCATGCGCTGCTACCGAAATAGAAGTTATAGAAGTTCCATAGTAAATATCTTGTGATAATCTAACTACATTACTTCTTGGATCATAATGATCACTTAGTCTACCTCTAACCATTTCTATTTTTACATTATACAGACCGTTTGAGTCTAATATTCTTCTAGCCGTTTGTTCTCCTGTATAGCCTAATTTGCTATTAACATTAAAATATCTGTTGGTAGTACTACTAACTTTAAATTGTGCATACATAGTAAAAAGTATAGCAGGTAACAAAATAAATAATGTAGGATCAAAATAATACCCATAACCATAATACGGCATCATATTTAACACTCTCCTATAAAGAATTTTATTGCATTTTCAACTTCGTTTATATCAATCTTAGTATCTACGCAAGGACCATTAGGTCTTTGATTAAACACTCCTAAAACTGGTATTTTATTTATATCTTGTACTCCAGCCGTTAAATCTCTTTCGCAAGCTACAGCTACTACAGCTTTAGGTTTCACTTCTTTGATTTTTTTTCTAGCTAATGTACCACCTGTTGCTATAAATACATTCACATTGTATTTATTTTGTAATTTTAGTAAATCCGCTACATTGCAAAGTCCACAACTTTTACAATTTTTTACGTCTGTAGTTATCTTTAATTTGCATTCACTCTTTTGTATGCAATGTGGTATAAGAATAAGTATGTCATCAGAACTCATATTATACCTATTGCTATAGATATAATCATTATTTAATCTTATATAAACTTTTCTTATTTCATTCTTAGGTATATTCAATGTATTTCCTATAACTATAAGTATCGGATATAATACATTAACTATTTTAAAATTCAACCTTTTTATATTATTAGGTACTTTTTTATCTTTCATAACTCTATAAGTAACTAAGCTTGAAAATATAGTAACTAATAACAATGTTAATATTACTCCATTTACTAATACGGAAAACACTGTTTTTAGGCTTGTCATAAAAATATTTAATCCTATTAATAATAAAATTAATATCCCTACTAAAAAACCTATTGCTGTCATATACTTTTTAAGATTTATCATACTACATACCCAGTATAATGTCAGTATTTATAGTGTTTCCTTTTATATATTCAGATACTATCATTCTCTTCTTTCCAGACATTTGTATCTCACTTATTAAAATTAAATTATCAGCTGTACAAACTTTTATACCTTCTTTATCTACTGATATTATAGTTCCTGGCTCATTATTAGATTTTTCATTTAATACTTTAGTTTTCCATATTTTCATTGTTTGATTTTCATAAGTTGTATAAGCACTAGGCCATGGGTTTACACCTCTTATAAGATTATGTATTTCTTTTGCAGGCTTCTTCCAATCTATATTTCCTAATGATTTATCCATTATAGGTGAATAACAAGTATTTTCATCATCTTGTTTTTCTCTCGGAGCTTTTCCTTGTGATATAAGATCTATAGTCTCTTTTAAGACTTCCGCTCCATCTATCATCATTTTATCATGAAGTTCACCTGCTGTTATTTCATCATCTAGAGGAATTTCACTCTTTAATATCATATCTCCTGTGTCCAGACCCACATCCATATACATTGTAGTCACACCAGTTTTTTCTTCTCCATTTATTATTACCCAGTTTAATGGAGCAGCACCTCTATATTTAGGAAGTAACGATGCATGAACATTGACACATCCAAATTTAGGTATATCTAGTATACTCTTTGGTAGTATTTGTCCAAATGCAACAACTACTATTAACTCTGGATTTATCTCCTTTAAAGTTTCTACAAAAGACTCTTCTCTTGCTTTTATAGGTTGATATACAGGTATATCATATTTTAAAGCTAATTCTTTAACTGGAGGCATAGATAATTTTTTACCTCTACCCTTAGGTTTATCTGGTTGTGTTACAACACCTAATACCTCATGTCCTTCATCTATTATTTTTTGTAAACATGGAACTGCAAATTCCGGTGTTCCCATAAATACTATTTTCATATTATCAGCTCCTATTACTCTTCAATTTTATCTACAAATAAAACTCCATCTAAGTGGTCTATTTCATGACAGAAAGCTCTTGCTAAAAGCTCTTCTCCTTCTATTTCAAATGTTTGACCATTTCTATTCATAGCTCTTACTTTTACATAATAAGGTCTAGTTACTGGTCCTGATTGATTTATAACACTTAGACACCCTTCATCATCAGTTTGCTTTCCTTTTGTATCTATTATTTCTGGGTTTATAAGTTCTATTATTCCATCTCCGATATCTATTATAGCTATTCTTTTTAATATCCCTACTTGTGGGGCAGCAAGTCCAACTCCATCCGCCTCATACATAGTATCCGCCATATCATCTAATAATTGTATTATTTTTTCATCAATTTTTTCAACTGGTTTACATGTCTTTCTTAATACCGGTTCTCCTATTTGAACTATTTGTCTTAATGCCATTTTATATTCCTCCTAAAATTTTATAATACGCTATAAGGATTAATATCTATCGATATATTAACTCCTTTATCAAAAACTATATCTCGTTTAGTTATACATATATATTTTATTATACCCTTTAATAGATTTATTTCAATATCATCATCCTTAAATAATAATTGCCATCTATAATTTTGGTTTATTTTACTTATAGAACACTTATTAGGGCCTAATATAAACGATAAATCATTTATTCCTCTTTCTTTAAATAAGTATGCTAAAGATTCATACATCTTTTTTGCGTTTTTTTCTACCTGGATCTCATTTTTTCCACTTATAACAACACTTATCATATTGTTAAAAGGTGCATATTCAAACAATTTTCTTATTTTTATCTCATCTTCATAAAAACCTTTAAAGTCATAGTTAACTGCATGTTTTATTGCGTAATGATCTGTATCATATGTTTGAAGAATTACCTTCCCATCCTTTTCTGCCCTTCCTGCTCTTCCTGAAACTTGAGTTACAAGTTGAAATGTAGTTTCTGAACTTCTAAAATCAGGAAACTTCAATATCATATCTGCTGATAATATACCTACTAAGGTTACATTTTCAAAATCTAATCCTTTGCTAAGCATCTGTGTTCCTATTAATACATTAGCTTCTCTGTTTTTAAAACTATTTAAAATCCCTTCAAAAGATCCTTTTCTAGAGGTTGTATCTTTATCTAGTCTTAAAACTTTTATATTAGGAAATATACTTTTTATTTCTTCTTCTATTCTTTGTGTACCTATCCCAAACGGCTTTATATATTTACTATTACACTCTGGACATTCTTTTGGAATTTCTTTTTCATATCCACAATAATGACATTTACCCGTGTTAGTTTTTTTATGATATGTAAGTGATATATCACAATGTTCACAAGTAAATACATATCCACATTTCCTACATGACACAAAATTTGAATATCCTCTTCTATTTAAAAATAACATTACCTGATTATTGTTTTTTATAGCATTGTCAATTTCATATTTAAGCTTATTACTAAATATACTTTTATTTCCTATCGTTAGTTCTTCTTTCATATCAACAACTTCTATTTTAGGCATAGGCTTATTATTAGCACGCTTAAGTATTTCAAGTAATTTATACTCTCCATTTATAGCATTGTAGTATTCTTCTATAGATGGTGTAGCTGACCCAAGTACTAATGATACATCTCTTTTTTTCGCTATAAATTTAGCCACATCTATTGCATTAAACTTAGGGTTTTTTTCTGATTTATATGCACTCTCATGAAACTCATCTATTATTATTACTCCAAGACTTGTAAATGGTGCAAATAATGCTGATCTAGCTCCTATTAATATTCTTATATTTCCCTCTTTTATTTGCTTATAAACATCATGCTTTTCACCTTCAGATAATTGACTATGAAAAACTCCAACAATATCTCCAAATTTATTTTTAAATCTAGATATGGTTTGAGGGGTTAAAGATATTTCTGGAACTAAAACTATACTGTCTAGTCCTTGATTCAAAGCATTTTCTATTATAGCCATATAAACTTCAGTTTTTCCACTTCCTGTTACTCCATGTAACATATATGGCTTTTTATTTTCTTCAAACATTTCTAAGTTTATAGTATCTATAACCTTCAATTGTTCTTCATTGAGACTTATTTTTTTATCTTCTACTTTGTATATTTCATCTGGTTTTCTATATATATCAAGTTCCTTTGAGATTATTAACTCTTTTTCTTCAAGCTTATTAATAGATTGTCTATTTGTATTTAACAATTCAATTATATCTCTTAATTCAGTTTCTCCTTGAGATTTTAAAAACTCTATAATTTCTTTTTGTTTTTTCCCAAGTCTGATTTTATTTTCATCTATATAATCATTAACATCTCCTAAGCAATCATTTAAAGATATTAAATATGTTTTCTTTTCATTTTTATGATCTTTATATTCCCATCTAACATCTATAATATTATTTTTTTTCATTTTATATATTAAGTTATTAGCATTGGGTATTTTAGATATTTTATCAAATTTAACTTCATTATTATTCTTTTTTAAAATTTTAATTATTTCATTTTCATTTTGTGTTAAATTTTCAGCTTCTATATCTAATAATTGTATAACCTTATAATTATTTAATTTATATCCTTTAGGATATAATAAGTTTATACAATCTATATATGTACATAAATATTTATTTCTCATCCAAAGAATTAAACCTATATCATCCTTATTAAATATAGGTTCTTCATCTAGTAAGTCCACAATCTTTTTTGTTTTTATATCTTCATCTAACTCATTTACTAAATTAAAAACAAAAGCCTCTACTGGCTTATTATATCTGCCAAAGGGAACTAACACTCTATGCCCAATATTTATATTGTCAACTAAAAACTCATCTACTTCATATGTAAATAAGTTATCAGTATATATAGAGTTGTTTCTAACTACAACCTTTGCATATCGTTTCATATTTTAACCTCTATTTTTATAATATTATATTCACTATTATCATTTACAATTAATACCATATTTATAATCATTTATCTATTGTATTTATCTATAAATTAAAATTAAGCATCTATATATAATATAGATGCTTATATGCTTAATAGAGTTTTTACTTTATCCAAGATAACATCAGCTACCTCTTCCTTCTTCATTTTAGGATATTTATCTATAGTACCTTCTTTATCTATAATCTTTACTATATTAGTATCAACACCAAAGCCAGCTCCTGCTTCAGTTAAATCATTAGCCACTATAAAGTCTAAGTTTTTCTTCTTTATTTTTTTACTTGCATTTTCTAATAAATCATTAGTTTCAGCTGCAAACCCTACTAAAATCTTATTTGATTTTATTTTTCCTATTTCAAATGCAATATCCTTAGTTCTATCTAACTCTATACTTAAATCACTATCTGATTTTTTTATTTTCTTATTAGAATAATCTTTTGGTTTATAATCAGCAACTGCTGCACTTTTTATTATAACTTGATTTTCATCTATATTATCTAAAACTGCATTATACATATCTTCTGCTGATTCAGTTTGTATAAATTTCTTTAAATTTTTTGGTGGGATTATATTTGTAGGTCCAGATATCAAAGTTACATCTGCACCTCTTTCTATTGCTTTTTTAGCTATAGAATATCCCATTTTACCAGTAGATCTATTTGTTATATATCTTACTGGATCTATACTTTCAACTGTAGGCCCCGCTGTTACAATTATACTAGTTCCCTTCAAGTCATTTTTTTCTTGTAGTAAACTCATTATACTATCAAATATTTTATCAACTGAAGCAAGCTTTCCTGATCCAATATCTCCGCAAGCTAACCTTCCACTTTCAGGTTCTACAAATTCATAATTTAAATCTTTCAATATTTGTATATTTCTTTGTACAACAGGATTTTCATACATATTAGTGTTCATAGCTGGAGCTACAAGCACTTTAGCCTTTGTAGCCATAACTGTTGTCGTTAACATATCATCTGCTATACCGTTAGCTACTTTACCAATTACATTTGCAGTAGCTGGCGCTAACACAAATACATCAGCTTTTTTTGCTAAAGATATATGTTCTACGTCCCAAGTTTTAGGTGATTCAAACATATCATCTACAACATAATTTTGACTTAATGTTTGAAATGTTAATGGTGCAACAAACTCAGTTGCTGATTTTGTCATTATTACATGTACATTTACACCTGTTTTTTTTAACTTGCTAACTAAATCACAAGCTTTATAAACAGCTATTCCACCACAAACACCTATAACTACAGTCTTGTCCTTTAGCATAATATATTACTCCTCTACTATGTTTTGAACTTGCTCTAAATGATGTCTAGCTTCCTCTAATAATATTTCTTCCTCAGTTAACTCTCTAAAGTGTATTTTTCTATCTGCAACTTCTTGTGCAGCTAAAGTAACAGGTTTTATTTGTTGATGCTTAGTTGTTGGAACATATGCTGCTGCTCCATCTATTAATTCTCTTGATCTCTTAGCCACTGTTACCACTAAGTAATATCTGTTATCGATTTGGTTTAATACTTCATTTATTGATGGTTTTATCATTTTTATAATTCCTCCTTGAATTTCTTTATTATACATTCTTTGTATCTATAAACTTTATTTTTTTCAGCAGATATTATATGTTCTAATTCTTGTGCTGAAGTTTTTACATCTTTATTTACTATAAAATAATCATAGTCTTCTATTTGGCATATTTCATTAAATGCAGAACCAAATCTTTTATTTATTTGTTCTTCTGTTTCTGTTCCTCTTCCAACGATTCTATTTTTCAATTCATTAAGAGATGGAGGAAGTATAAATATGAATACCCCTTCCGGATAAACATCTTTAATTTGTCTAGCACCTTGCATTTCTATTTCTAAGACAACGTCATTTCCATTTTCTAAATTTTCTAATATAGCAGCCTTAGGTGTACCATAAAAATTATCATATATTTGAGCATGTTCTAATAACTCATTATTATCTATCATGCTCTTAAAGTTTTCTTTACTAACAAAGAAATAATTCACGCCATCTACTTCACCTTCTCTTGGTTGTCTTGTAGTAGCTGATACTGATAATTTTACATCCTTATTGTTTTGTAAAAATTCTTTACATATAGTTCCTTTACCTGCTCCTGACGGTCCAGAAACAACTAGCAATAAACCTTTCCTCTTCATTTATCTCTTCCTTTCTAATTCTCTATATGCTCATCTTTATCTGTAAATCTGTGTGCCACTGTTTCTGGTTGAACTGATGATAATATTATATACTGACTGTCAGTTATTATAACAGCTCTTGTTTTTCTACCATAAGTAGCATCAATTAACATTCCACTCTCTTTACTCTCTTGTATTAATCTTCTTATAGGAGCTGACTCTGGACTTACTATAGCCACCACCTTATTAGCCATAACTACATTACCATATCCTATATTTATAAGGTTCATACTCATAAACAACACTCCTATTCTATATTTTGTATCTGTTCTCTTATTTTTTCTAACTCACTTTTTACTTCAACAACTAAATTAGTTATATTTAAATCTGATGATTTAGATCCTATTGTATTTGTTTCTCTGTTCATCTCTTGTATTAAGAAGTCTATTTTTCTACCTATAGACTCATCTTTATGTATAGCTTTTTTTAGTTGAACAATATGACTTTTAAATCTTACTATCTCTTCTGTTATACTGCATTTGTCTGCATATATAGCAACCTCTTGAGCTAATCTATTTTCATCTATTAGACTTGGGTTATCTACTATTTCAACTATTCTATTATTTAATTTTTCTTTATACTCACTAACAACGTTATATGAATATTTTTCTATTTGTTCAATGTACTCATTTAATAAGTCACATCTCATGTCTATATCATTAGAAAGTTTTAAACCTTCTTCGCATCTCATCTCTTTTAATTTGCATAAACATTCTTCTAAAGCTTCTCTTAACATTTCCCATAATAAGTCTTCATCTTCTTCTTTTTCTTCACTTTTTATTATATCCGGAAATTTAGCTATATTCATAACTGTTATATCATCTTGTAAATCAAATTTAGACTTTATACTTTTTAATATGTTTACATATTGTGTCGCTAAAGTCTCATCAAATTTTAAGTTTACATCTTCACTGCCTATTAAGTCAAGTTTTATATATAAATCTACTCTACCTCTTTTTACATAATTTTTAACAACATTTCTTATTTTATCCTCTAAAAAAGATATCTTTCTTGGTAGACGTACATTTATATCCACATATTTATGGTTAATAGTTCTACATTCTACTGTAAAATGGTAGTTATCGTTTTTGTACTCACTTCTTCCAAAACCTGTCATGCTGATAGCCATTTACTATACCTCCAAAGTTCCTTCACATATTTTAACTGCATTTCCTATCATATATACATCATCTAGTATTTCTATCCTTACATTTCCACCTTCTGATTTAACATTAACTGACTTGTTAACTTTATCTAAGTGATTTGCTACTATTACAGATGCAGTCATTCCTGTTCCACATCCTAATGTATATCCACATCCTCTTTCCCATGTGTATACATGTATATTATCTCTGTCATCAACTTTAACAAAGTTAACATTTGTTTTTTTAGGGAATATTTCATTTTTTTCAATTAATTCTCCGTACTTACATACATCTTCTTTTGTAATTTCATCTACAAATACGATTGTATGAGGAACTCCCATAAGTATTGAGCTTAATTCTATTTCTTTATTATTAACTACTAACTTTTCATTTATAAAGACTTCCTTATCTGTATTTACTGGAATGCTCGTTGGATTGAAGTTTGGTTTTCCCATATTGACTTTTACTGTATTAATTTTTTCTTTTTCTATATTTAAAGATATTTTTTTTATTCCGTCAAGTGTATATACGCTAAATTCATTTTCTTTAACTATATTATTATCATATACAAACTTACAAAAACATCTTAGTCCATTTCCACACATATTAGCTCTAGATCCATCTGAATTGTAGTATACCATTTCAACATCGCATACATCTGAATTTTTAACTACTAACAGTCCATCTGCTCCTATTCCAAAGTGTCTATGGCATACTTTTTTTGCTAAATCTGAGTAGTCATTAGAATCTATATTATCAAATCTACCATCGATTGCTATGAAATCATTTCCAACTCCATGTAGTTTCCAGAAGTTCATTTATATCCCCCCTATTAATTTAAATTCTTAGCTTATTATACAATATTTTAATCATAAAAGGAAATTATATTGACTATAAGCTATATAATATTTTGAACTATATTCAAAATATTATATTCACATTATTATATAGTTGTGTAATAATCTACTTATCAATAAATTTTGAAAGGAATGATATTATGGCATTTGATGGTTTAGTTGTCCATTCTATTTCAGATGAACTATCTTCTAAACTAGTTGGTGGTAAAATAGATAAAATATATCAACCAGAAAACGATGAAATAGTTTTACATATACGAAATAATAAAGAAAACTTTAAGTTAGTTCTTAGCGCAAGTGCTTCAAACCCTAGAGCATATCTTTCTAAAAACTATAAGAAAGAAAACCCTATAACTGCACCTATGTTTTGTATGCTTCTTAGAAAGTACATTCAAGGTGGAAATATTGTAAGTGTTTCTCAAATAGATTTTGAAAGAATACTAAAAATAACAGTTGAGTCTTTAGATGAGTTAAAATCTAAAACTGAAAAAACTTTAATAATTGAGATTATGGGAAGACATAGTAATATAATTCTTACTCATGAAGAGAATAAAATAGTAGATTCTATAAAAAGAATCCCACCTAGTATAAGTAGAGTAAGACAAATATTACCTGGAATGACATACCAGCTTCCTCCAGCTCAAGATAAGTTTAACCCTTTATATAATATTTCTAAAGATGAATTTAAAAATATTGTATCTGTCTTCGATGGAAATATATCAAAATGTCTTTATTCTAAGTTTTTAGGTATAAGTCCTACTATATCTAAAGAAATATGTTTTAGATGTGATCTAGATGCTTCAGAGGCTGTTTTAAACCTTAATGACTTGGATTTTGATAATCTTTATAGTGAGTTCAATAATATTGTTTCAAATCTAAAAGATAAAAGCTATAGCCCTTGCTTAGCACTTGATCCAAAAACTGATAAATTATTAGATTTTAGCTGTATAGATTTAACTATGTTTAGTGAATTAAAAGTTGTTCACGATATAAGCATATCTTCTATTATAGAAAATTTTTATGCTCATAAAGATATTAAAGAGAGAATAAATCAAAGAGCTTCAGATTTTAAAAAGAGTATTTCTATAAAATTAGATAGACTTTATAATAAATTAAAGAAACAAGAGTTAGAACTTAAAGAATCTGACAATGCAGAGTCTTATAAAATTAAAGGTGAGCTTATAACATCTTATATATATATGGTAGAAAAAGGAATGGATTCTGTAGAGGTACAAAATTTTTACGACCCTAATTGTTCTACAGTAAAAATTAATCTTAATCCAAATCTTACTCCTTCAGAAAATGCACAAAAATGTTTTAAAAGATATAATAAGCTTAAGCATGCTAAAAAAGAAATATCAGCTCAAATAGAAATTAGCCTAGAGGAAATTAACTATTTAGAAAATATAATTCTTAGTATTGACAATTGTGATAATATAGCTGAGTTAAATGATATTAAAGAAGAACTTCAAAAACTTGGTTACATGCGCGGAAAAGTTAATCCCAAAAAAGAAAAAAACAAACTAACGACTAATCCAAATGAATATATATCTTCAGATGGATTTACCATATTAGTTGGTAAAAATAATAAACAAAATGATTTTCTAACATTAAGAGTAGCAAATAATGATGATATGTGGATGCATACTAAAAATATTCCAGGTTCTCATGTAATAATAAAAAGCGAAGGAAAAGAAATACCTGAAACAACATTATTTGAAGGAGCTATGTTAGCTGCATTTTTCAGTAAATCTAAAATGTCTTCTCAGGTTCCTGTAGATTATACACTAAAGAAAAATGTTAAAAAGCCAAATGGTTCAAAGCCAGGTATGGTTATATATGAAACAAATAGCACTATGTATGTAACTCCATCAGAAGAAATTGTTGTTAAACTAAAAAAACAGGGCTAAGCCCTGTTTTTTAGTTTATTATACAAGTTGTGAATTAAGAACTGCTTGTTCTTCTGTAACTTCTTTAACACCTTGTTTAAAGTCATCTTTGTTTAATATTCTATTTAATATTATTCCAACTATAGCAGCTAAACTAAGTCCAGTTATTGTAACTGTACTAGTGATAGGTATACCTATTACTATTCCCTTATTTCCTAAATAAGTAGTTCCTAAACCTATTATCATTATAGTTGCTATTATTATTATATTTTTCTTGCTACTCACACATTTGCTATCATTTATAGTTTTTAATCCTACATATGAAATCATAGAGAATAACATTATACTTATTCCTCCCATAACTTCAGTAGGTATACTTTGTAAAAATCCTCCAAACTTACTTACACATGCAAGTAATATTGCACATATAGCAGTTCTTCTTAATATTGAAGGATCATAGTTTTTAGTTATAGCAAGTACTGCTGTATTTTCTCCATAAGTAGTATTTGCTGGTCCTCCTAAAAATCCTGCTGCTATTGTAGCTAATGCGTCTCCCATTAAAGTTCTATGAAGACCTGGTTCTTCTATGAAATTTTTTCCAACTACAGTTCCATTAGTAGTCATGTCTCCTATATGTTCCATGAATACCGCTAAAACTACAGGTGCTATTAATACTATAGCTTCTAAACTAAACTTTGGTAATCTAAAATCTGGTATTTGTAAAAATGATGATCCACTCATAAGAGATACATCTACATTCCCTAATATTAAAGATATAATATATCCTATAGCTACTGCTATTATTATGTTTAGTTGTCTTACAAATCCTTTACCAAATACATTTATAGCTATTGCTAGTCCTAGTGTTATTATAGCAACCATAAAGTTATTTGATGCCATATCAAAAGCTGTAGGTATTAAGTTTAATCCTATAACTGCTATCATAGCTCCTACGACTTGTGCTGGGAAGTATTTTTTTATTTTGTCTACTCCAACTTTACTTATTATAAATGACATTGCTAAATATATAAGTCCCGCTACTATAATTCCACCTTGAGCATATGCTAAATCTCCTCCGTGAGCTTCTTTAGCTGCTAATATTACAGGTATAAATGCAAAACTTGAACCTAAGAAAACCGGTACTACTCCTTTTGTACATGCATGGAATATTAAAGTTCCTATACCTGCACAAAATATTGCTACCGATGGATCAAATCCTGTTAGTATAGGTACTAATACCGTCGCACCAAACATAGCCAATAAATGTTGTAATGATAATATTGTTTTTTTCATAAAAAAACCTCCCTATTTTTTGTATGGGAGAAATAATTCTCCCTTTTCCAGCATCTCTGTACTGAATTAAAAGGTATTAACCTTATATAATTTTATGCTTTTATTCTTTTATAGTTACTGAATCTTGTTCATCAATTTCGTTTAGCATAACTGATATTACTTCATGTTTTGATGTAGGAACATTTTTACCTACATAATCAGCTCTTACAGGTAGCTCTCTATGACCTCTATCTACTAATACAGCCAATTGTATAGCATTCGGTCTTCCTATGTCCATTATAGCATCTAGTGCAGCTCTTACTGTTCTTCCAGTGTATAACACATCGTCTACTAATATAACCACTTTATCATTAATATCAAAATTTATATTAGATCCATTTATAACTGGGTCTACATCTATCTTTTTTAAATCATCTCTATATAGAGTTATATCAATTTCTCCTGTATTTACTGACACACCCTCTATACTTTCTATTTTCTTAGCTATTCTATTTGCTATAGGTACACCTCTAGTTTTTATTCCTACTAAAACTACATCTTCTACACCTTTATTTTTTTCTATTATTTCATGACTAACTCTTGTTATAGCTCTTGCCATAGCTTTTTCATCCATTAATTGTGCTTTTTCTTTCATCTAAATCCTCCTATTTCATGGTAAGGTTAAAATCTAAAAATAAAAAGCTTCTTACCATAAGGCAAGAAGCTATAAATAGCTTACATATTTTTAAAAAATACATAATTACATATTTTTTAAATCTTGCCTTATGATATCTCTGTATCACTTAAAGGTAATCTTCATTTTTTATCATTATATAATACTAAATACATTTTCTCAACTATTTTACTTAATTTTTTTCAATAAAGTTTTAAAATGTTCTGGTAATTCTGAATCAAACTCAATATATTCTTTGCTAGTTGGATGTATAAATCCAAGCTTTTTAGCATGTAATACTTGTCCTTTTACTCCAAATTTATTACTTTTAGGTCCGTAAATAGGGTCTCCTAATAATGGATGGTTTAATGATAGTGCATGAACCCTTATTTGATGAGTTCTACCTGTTTCAAGCGTCGCTTTGACATGAGTAAAGTTTTCGTATCTATTAATTACTTCAAAATGTGTAACTGCATGTTTCCCATCTTTAACAACAGCCATTTTTAATCTATCTTTAGGATTTCTTCCTATAGGTTTATTAACAGTTATTTTATCTTCTTTCATTACACCGTGACATATAAATTCATACTCTCTAGTTATAGAGTGATCTTTTAATTGTTCTGCCAAGCTATTGTGTGAATTATTATTTTTAGCAATCATTAAAAGTCCTGATGTATCCTTATCTATTCTGTGAACTATTCCAGGTCTTATAACCCCATTTATTGATGATAAGTTATCTCTACAATGATATAAAATAGCATTTACTAAAGTATTTTCATAATTTCCTGGCGCTGGATGAACCACCATGTCTTGTGGTTTATTTACAATTAATAAATCACTATCTTCATAAACTATATCTATTGGTATATCTTGCGGTGTTACTTCTAAAACCTTAGGAGCTGGTATTTCTATATTTACACAATCATCTTCTTTAACAAGATATTTAGCCTTTTCTATTTTATTATTTACACTAACTTTTTTATCTTTTATTAACTTTTGAATATAGCTTCTAGACATATCTCCTAATTGTGCAGATAAATATACATCTAGTCTATCTCCTTCTTCTTCATCTATAACTAAAAACTGTCTTATTTCTTCCATCTTTTCACCTACTTGTCATTTTCAAAAAATATTATATATATACATAATAGTATTGTTCCAACTACAACAAAAACATCAGCTATATTAAATACATAATCCCAAATTATTCTAAAGTCAAAATAATCTACTACAAATCCTAGTCTAACTCTATCTATAAGGTTTCCTATAGCTCCTGATATTATTAGAATAATAGCCGTTTTACCTAATAAGTTAACTTCTTTTTTATATAAATAATATAATCCAAATATACTTGCTGCAAGAGCAACAACAATAAATATCATTTGATTATCTTGAAACATGCCAAATGCTGCTCCTCTATTTTCAACATAAGTTAAATGAAATATATTATCTATTACAGGTATACTTCCTATATTAGCTAAATAATTTATAGCAATATATTTTGATACTTGATCTAATGCAATTAATCCTAATATTATTAATATATATATCAATAAAATATCCTCCTTACAATATAAATATATCTATATTATATAGATTAATATTAATAGGAGCAATAAAAGATTATAAATGAAAATAAGGTAGCAACGCCACCTTATTTTCATTTATAATCTATTTTGTTATTTCAGATACTGTAACAAACTCATATCCTAAACTTTGCATTTTAGGAATTATTTCTTCTAGTGCTATTATAGTTTGCGATTTATCATTTCTAATTTTATTATAATCATGAAGCACTACAATAGTTCCATTAGATGCTTTATCTTCTATAGATTTAACAATATTATATGCTCCAGGATTACTCCAGTCTTTTGTGTCTATATCAGACCATAATACAACCTTCATATTATTTGATTTAATTATATTGAATAATGATTCATTCATAGCTCTATAAGGTGGTCTAAATAAATTTGGTTCATATCCTGTTACATTTTTTATTGCTTGTTGAGTTTCACTTATCTCTTTAAGTATTTTTTCATTTGAATTTTTACATATATTTATATGTGTAAATGTATGATTTCCTATTTCATGTCCTTCATCATAGGCTCTTTTAACAATTTCGGGATTCCATTCAACTTTTTGACCTACTACAAAAAAAGTTGCTTTAGCATTGTATTTTTTTAATATATCTAAAATTTGAGGTGTAAAGTCTTCATCTGGCCCATCATCAAATGTTAATGCAATAATTTTTTTATTTTCATTTCCTTTTTTGATTATAATATCATTGTAATTTTTATTATTTATTTGAGCTAATTGATGGCTTCCTATTTTATCTAAATTTTTAACTCCAACTAATATTAATCCAACTAAAAAAGCGAATCCTAAAATTGCTTTTATATTTTTCAAAACGCTAACCTCTTTTCTTAATATTCATTTTTATTATTTCTGTTCATATCAACTAAATCTTCAACCACATTTGTAAATAAGTTAGGTCCACTAAAGTTATCTTTTACACTTACACTTTCAATATTATTTACAGGTCTTTCTTCTTTTTTAGAACAATTTAAGCATAGTCTTGTTTCAGGTAAAAACTCCAACCTATCTTCATCTATAGTTTTATTACATTTTTCACAAAAACCGTAATTTCCTTTTTCTATTTTATATAAAGCATTTTCTATTTCATTTAACTTGAATTTTTCATGGTTAGTTAAGCTATTTTGCATTTCTTGCATAAATACATCAGTTCCTATATCTCCAAGGTGATTATCATAACTAGATAATTCACTAGATGTGTATTTTTCACTAGTATGTTTTACTGTATCCCCAAATACAGTGTTGTCTTCCATTTTTGATACAAGTTTTAATATATTATTTTTTTCCTTTAACAATGTATTTTTATATTTTGTAGTATTCATAAATACCTCCTTAATAATCTCTTCTATATTTATCAATAATATCTAAAAACTCAGCTATATATTCTCCTATTATAGGTAGGTTTACCCACTTAGATACTAAATATACAGCTATAGCTGTAAGTACTGTAAACCCTATAGCTTGTCCAAATCCTTTGCCTACTCCAGCTATAAAGTTTATCGCAAATAATCGTCTTCTACTATCTGTTAGTATCATATATTCCCTTATTCTACTTCGCTCAAGACTATACATTAAACTATCTAACTTATTATCTACTATTTGTAATAATCTTATATGATATTCTTTATCATCAGCTCCATGTAATTTCTTATCAATATCTTTCATACTTATAAAATCATCTTTTAATTTATTTCCTCTTCTGTATTTTTTCAAATTCTAACACGCCCTCTTTTAAATAGCTAAGTTATCTTCATTTTTTATTATATGAAAAATAGAATTTTAAATACAAAAAAAGCCCTAATAATTAGGGCTTTTTAAATTTAACTTAAAGGAATTTTTTCTCTATTAATCCAACTTTTTTATAAACTTTTCTAAGTGTTTTTCTTGCTTGATATTCAGCTTTTTGAGCACCTTGTGCATACACTGTTTCTAAATAATCTTTATTAGATAATAAGTATTCATATTTTTCTCTTAAAGGTCTTAGTGATTCTATTATGACTTCAGCTACATCACCTTTAAAATCTCCATATCCTTTACCTTCATACATAGATACTAAATCTTCTATAGATTTATTATCTAGTTTTGAATATATATCTAATAGATTCTTAATACCTGGTTGTTCATCATTGTATTGAACTATTCCCACAGAATCAGTAACACTTCTTTTTATTTTTCTTCTTATAGTAGCTTCATCATCTACTAATAAAATATATGAATTTTCATTTTCATCTGACTTACTCATTTTTTTAGTTGGTTCTTGTAAACTCATTACTCTAGCTCCAGCTTTTGGTATATATGGTTCTGGAACTTTAAATGTTTCACTATATCTATTGTTAAATCTACTTGCTAAATCTCTAGCTAACTCTAAATGCTGCTTTTGATCTTCTCCTACAGGAACTAAGTCTGTTTGATATAATAATATATCCGCTGCCATTAATACTGGATAAGTAAATAATCCTGCATTTAAATTAGCTTCACTTTTTTGAGATTTATCTTTAAACTGAGTCATTCTACTTAACTCACCCATGTAAGTCATTGTACTTAATATCCACATAAGTTCTGTATGTGCACTTACATGAGATTGAATGAATATAGTATTTTTTTCAGGATCTAATCCACTAGCTAGATATTGAGCTAATAATTGCATTGTGTTAGCTCTTAAGTTTTTTGCTTCTTGTGGAACTGTAATCGCATGTAAATCAACTACACTGTAATAGCAATTATATGCTTCTTGTAATTCATTCCAGTTTTTTATAGCCCCTAAGTAATTACCTAAAGTTAACTTTCCTGATGGTTGAGCTCCACTAAATATTATTTTTTTATCACTCATATTTAATATCTCCTATAAATTTTTTAACATTCCAAGTACTATATCTTTAGAATTGTGAGCTGCTTGCCCTACAAATTCTTCATAAGTTACATCAGCACTTCCGTCTGCCTTGTCTGACATTGCTCTTATTACTACGAATGGAACTTTATTTACATAACAAACGTGTGCTATAGCTGCTCCTTCCATTTCTCCGCAGTATCCATCAAACTCGTTTACTAATTCATCTTTTAATTCTTTACTACTTATAAATATATCACCACTTAAAACTCTTCCTTTTAGAACTTTGTGAGTTTTTACTTCTTCTTTAGATGCTTCATAAGCTGCATTTATTAACTTCTCATCTGCTACAAATATTGAATTATCCATTCTTGGTATCATACCTTTTTTATCACCAAATACTGTAGTGTCAAAGTCATGTTGTATTGCATCAGTTGATATAACTATATCGTATACATCTAATGCTTCGTTTAAAGCTCCTGCTACTCCTGTATTAACTACAGCGTCAGCATTAAATTCACTTATTAATATTTGAGCACATAATGCAGCATTTACTTTACCGATTCCACATTTAACTAATACAACTTCTTTTCCTTGTAATGTTCCTACATAAAACTTTAAACTAGCTTTTTCTATAGTTTCTCTAACATCCATTATGTCTTTTAGTATATCTACTTCTTCATCCATCGCACCTATTATTGCTATTCTGTTCATATTTATTTTCCTCCTATGTTTTAAGTATAAAAAATCCGCCCTAAATCAATAGGACGGATATATTTTCCGTGGTACCACCTAAATTATATATATTTTAAAAATATATATCACTTAATATAATCTGCTATAACGTGCAGTCACGATATCAGCTACTCTTTGTTACAATTTCGCCTAATTCCTCCAAGGTCCATTCATTAGACTTATTTATGTTAAGTTCTCAGCACCCTTAACTCTCTGTATTAAATATTTATCTAACTACTAATCCTTTTCATAGGATTTAATATTTTATTTTTATTATTATCATTTATTTTATATAATATGTTTTAATATATAAAAAGTCAACATTAATTTTTTATTTTTCATTTAAAAATCCCTAGATATATATCTAGGGATTTTTAAATGAAAAATAAAATTATTTCTTTATAACTTGTATACCTGTCATATGGTCATTTAAGTTATGTTTTTCTATAGTTTCATCTTCAACTCTATTTATTTCTAAAGCTAAAGTTTCTGATTTTATATATTCAGCATATTCAGTTATAGCTTTAGCTATTTCATCATCTGAACAGTAGTTTATATCTATGTTGTCTAAAACATCAAAATCATTAGCTTTTCTTAATTGTTGAACTTTAGATATGAATTCTCTTGCATATCCTTCATTTATTAAAGTTTCATTTAAAGTTGTATCTAATATTACAAATAGGTTATTTTCCATAGTAACATTAAATCCTTCTTTAGCTGATATATTTATTAAAACATGTTCTTTATTGAAGTTAAACTCTTCGCCATCTATATCTACAGCTATAGATTCACCAGCCTCAAGCTTAGGTACTACTTCACTTGCATCAAGCTTGTTTAATGCTCCTGCAAAGAACTTCATCTTAGCTCCAAGAACAGGTCCTAAAACTTTGAAGTTTGGCTTTAATGTAAAGTTCATGTATTCACTTAAATCTTTAGCAAATACTACTTCTTTAACATTAAGCTCTTCTTTTATTAAGTCTACAACATCACTTATAGTTTCTTCATAATTTCCATCTACTAACACTTTTTGTATAGGTTGACGTACTTTTATTCTAGTAGCTTCTCTTGATGCTCTACCTAATGTAACTAAGTTCTTAACTAAATCCATTTTTTCTTCTAAGTTATTATCTATTAAATCCATATTAGCTTTTGGATAAGTAGATAAATGAACTGATACTTCATTAGTTAAGTTTCTATATATTTCTTCTGATATATATGGTGCAAATGGAGCTATTAACTTACATAACTCTGTTAATATTTCATAAGTTGTATTGTAAACTGATTTTTTATCTTCAGTTAATTCTGTAGCCCAGAATCTTCTTCTTGAACGTCTTATATACCAGTTAGATAAGTCTTCATTTATGAATTCTTGTATTATTCTAACAGTTTTGTTTAACTCAAATATTTCTAAGTTTTCTTCTACTTCTTTCTTTAAGTTATTGAACTTAGATAATATCCATCTATCAAGTTCTGGTCTATCTTTGTATTCAACAAAGAAATCAGCAGGATTTATTTCATCTGTATTTGCGTATAATGTGAAGAAGTTATATACATTTTTCATAGTTCCTAAGAACTTACTTTGAACTTCTTTTAATCCATCAACGTCAAATCTAGTTGGAGTCCACGGTGGAGATACATATAGTAAGTACCATCTTAATGCATCTGCTCCATATTGGTCAAATAGTTCAAATGGATTTACTGTATTTCCTCTAGACTTACTCATTTTCTTTCCTTCTTTATCTAGAACTAAGTCGTTAACTAATACTCTCTTATATGGAGCTTTTCCAGTAACGAAAGTAGATATAGCAAGTAATGAGTAGAACCAACCTCTAGTTTGGTCTATTCCTTCACATATAAAGTCTGCTGGGAATAATTCATCAAAGTTATCTTTATTTTCAAATGGGTAGTGATGTTGCGCAAATGGCATAGATCCACTATCAAACCAACAGTCTATAACTTCAGTTACTCTTGTCATAGTTTCCCCACACTTTTCACACTTAAAGTGTATATCGTCTACATATGGTCTGTGTAATTCTATAGTTTCAGGATCTATATCTTCTATAGCTTTTTCTGCTAACTCTTTTCTTGAACCTACAGATTCTTTATGTCCACATTCACATTTCCATACATTAAGTGGAGTTCCCCAATATCTACTTCTAGATATTGCCCAGTCATTTAAGTTTTCTAACCAGTTACCAAATCTTCCTTCTCCTACGAAGTTTGGATACCATTCAACAGTCTTGTTATTAGCTATTAATTGGTCTTTTAACTTAGTCATTTCTATATACCAACTTGGCTTAGCGTAGTATAAAAGTGGAGTTTGACATCTCCAGCAATGAGGGTAGTTATGAGCTACTTTTTCTTTGCTGAATAATTTATTTTCTGCATGTAACCATTTTATTATCTCAACATCTACTCCATCTTCCATTACGAATTTACCTTCCCATGGAGTAGTTGTAAATTTACCTGCTTCACAAACTGGTTGTAATACTGGTAAATCATATTTTCTACCTAAGTTATAGTCATCTTCACCAAATGCTGGTGCTGTATGAACTATACCTGTACCATCTTCAGTCGTAACATAGTCTCCACATGTTACGAAGAATGCTTTTTTATCTGCTTCAACAAAAGGCATTAATTGTTCATATTCAACATATTCTAAATCTTTACCTTTTAATTCTTCTATTACTTCATAATCTTCACCTAAAACTTTATTAGCTAAAGCTTTTGCAACATAGTAAACTTCATCATTTTGCTTAACTTTTATATAGTCTATTTCAGGACCTACAGTTAAAGCAACATTTGATGGTAAAGTCCAAGGAGTTGTTGTCCATGCTAAGAAATATTCATTAGCATCTTTTCTCTTGAATTTAGCTATTACTGTGTTATTTTTTATTTCTTTGTATCCTTGAGCAACCTCATGAGATGCAAGACCTGTTCCACATCTTGGGCAGTATGGAAGTATCTTATGTCCTTCGTATACATATCCTTCTTTGTTGAACTTATCTAATATCCACCATACAGACTCTATGTAGTTATTATCTAAAGTTATATATGGGTTATCTAAATCTATCTCATAAGCCATTCTTTCAGTCATATCTCTCCATTGTTTTTCAAATGTGAAAACTGACTCTCTACATTTTTGGTTGAATTTATCTAGTCCATAAGCTTCTATTTGTTGCTTATCTGATAAACCTAACTCTTTCTCAACTTGTATTTCAACTGGTAATCCATGTGTGTCCCATCCAGCTTTTCTTTTTACTTGATATCCATTCATAGTTTTGTATCTACAAACAGAGTCTTTTAATGTTCTTGCTATAACGTGATGTATTCCAGGATTTCCATTTGCTGTAGGAGGTCCTTCGTAGAATACAAAACTTGGATCATCTTTACCTTTTTCTAGAGTTTTTTCTAGCATATTTATGTCATTCCAGTACTCTGATACGTTAGCTTCTGCTTCTTTTACAGAAGAATCCACTAATGACTTAAATTTAGTCATCTAATCCACCTTCCTTTTTTGTTTTAATTTATTTTTACACAAAAAAACCCGTCCCCCTAAAGGGACGAGTTGTTGCTCGCGTTACCACCCTAATTCTATATATGTATATTTTTGCAAATTACATATATAGCACTCTTTCAATATAACGGTATTTACCCGGCACAGCTTAATAGATATAATCGTTCAGCCTGCAGCTTCGGAGTGATCTTCAACTTTATAAATTTGTTGGTTCTCAGCTTATCCAACTCTCTGTGAAATTATTTAAAGCCTACTCTCTCCATCATAGCTTTTGTTTTTGTTATGATATTTTAATATATGTATGAAATTTTATAATAAATTTTTAAAATAGTCAATACATTTTTTATTCTAAAGCATCAGATAATTCTTTTTGAAGCTCCTCTATTTTTTCTATGCTATTTTCATCTATATCTGAGAATATATCATCTACACTTCTTATTTCATCTTCTAGTAAAGATTTAAATTTATTTCTAAATATTTTAAACTCTTTAACTAAAGAGTCATATTCTTTTCTTATTTCAACAACTCTATTATTAGCTTGTTCAATTATTTGTCTTGATCTAAGCTCAGCTTCCTCTACTATTATTTTAGATTTTTTATTAGCGGCACTGCAAGTATCCTCAGCTGCAGTTTGAGCTGTTATAAGAGTCGCTTTTAGAGTTTCTTCTATATTTTCATATTTATTTATTTGATCTTGATACATTCTGATTTTTTCTTTTAAATCTAAATTTTCTCTATATAAGTTCTCAAAATCTTCTTTTACAATATCTAAAAACTCATCTACTTCATCTTCTCTATATCCGCGTATTCCTTTTTTAAATTCTTTATTTTCTATTTCTACTGGAGTCAGCATTTATTCCCCTCCCTATACTATTAGTTTTGCTGCTACTTTTGTTTTTCCTTTTTTAGTAAATCCACCTATATCTGATATTATAGCTCTGCCTTTTCCTCTTACAGATATAAGCGACTCCCGTTCAATTTGTTTAGATGTAGATATGATTTTTTCATAGTCTACAAATACTTTTTCGCTATTTATAAGCTTTAGACTTTCTTGTCTTGATATATTGTATAAACCACTTATTATACAATCTAATCTTTGTGATGATACTGTAAAAGATATTTCCCTATATTTAGGCTCTGAGTATATTATATCAGACTTATCTATTTCTTTTACAGTTACACTATTTTTTGCAACTTTATTTAAATTTATAGTTATAAAATCAGATATATCTTTACTTACAAGAACTTGACAAAAACTTTCATGTATATTTATATCTCCAATTTTTTCTCTTTTTATACCTAAACTAAGTAAAGCTCCTAAATAGTCTTTATGCTTTATATCTTTAAATTTAAAATTGCCTTCTATTTGCAATGCTTTGACAGGAGATTCTATATCCTCAAATTCCATATAATACGGATATATGCATATCACTTTTCTCTCAGCTCTATTACTTCCACCTTCAACAGTATATTTGAGATCATCAAATCTATTTAATATGGCTCTAGAATTCTTTATCTCATATGGATTTAAAAAATCTGTATATCTTACGTCATAATTTTTCAAGCTAGAGTAAGCTTTATCTATAACTTTGTACATTTTATTTTTTAAATCTATATCTTTTATGTGATTAGTAAGTTCTAACTTATCCATAATTATTAAAATATATTAATTATTAATATTCTTATAAATTGCAGTGCAAATATTGCAACTATAGGTGAGAAGTCTATAGGTCCTTCAAAATATCTATTCATTAAATTTCTTATAGGTCCTTCTATAGGTTCTGTCAACATACCTATAATATCATAAGCTTTTGACTGCACTGCACCTGGAATCCATGTCATTAATGCTCTTATTACTATTGCAAATTGAATAATGTCTGCCAAAACAAGTAAAGAGTACTGTATCATATTAAATCTTACTCCTTTTTAAAATTATTTATTTTGCCATGGGAAAAAAGCTTTACTCTCTAATTCTTTTTTCATATTCGCATCTATATCCACATTATTAGGTGCTAATATAAATATAGCTTTAGATACTTTTTGTATACTACCATCTAGTACGTATACAGCTCCATTCATAAAATCAAATATAGATTTACGAGTAACTGCATCATCTAAATTTTCTAAGTTTACTATAACAGCTCTTCTTTGTTTTAATTGATCTGCTATAGAAGTAACCTCTTCATATTTTTTAGGCTCTACAATAACAACCTTCATTTGTCCTGCTGTATGTATATTTACAATTTTATTACTTTTAGGTTGAGCTATAGCTCCTACACTGCTATTTAAGTCTTCAGATACCTCTATTTCCTCTTCAATTTCTTCAAACTCTTCATCTAACATATCCTCTTCTACTTCATCAGTCATCCAATCTTTTATTTTACTTATGAAACCATTTCCCATTATTAACATCCTCCATTACTTATATTCATTATTTTTTGTTATACTTTCTCTGTCCAAATATAGAAGTTCCTACTCTAACATATGTAGCACCTTCTTGAACAGCTAACTCAAAATCATTACTCATACCCATAGATAATTTTTCCATAGATACATTGTTTATATTTTCATTTTTTATTTTTATAGATAATTCTTTTAATTCCTTAAATACAGACGATATAAGTTCGTTATCTTCTGTATTAGGTGCCATCGTCATTAACCCTTGTATTCTTATGTTAGGGTAATTTTTCGATATATTTTTTATAAACTCAATAGCTTCATCTTCATGTATTCCATGTTTGCTTTCTTCTTTAGATATATTTACTTGAACTAAGCAGTTTATTATTCTATCTATTTTTTCTGCTCTTTTTTGTATTTCATCACATAAAGACAATCTGTCTATTGAATGTATCATATAAACTTTATCAATTATATATTTAACTTTGTTAGTTTGTAAACTTCCAATTAAATGCCACTTAACCTTATCCCCTATAACCTCAAATTTCCTTGCTAACTCTTGAGGTTTGTTTTCTCCTACATCAGTTATTCCTGCTTCAATAGCCTCGTTAACTGCATCTACATCTACTGTCTTTGTGACAGCAATTAACGTCACTTCTTCTTTATTTCTGCTAGAAGCCTTACATGCATTATCAATTTTATGCTCTATACTTTCTATATTGCCTTTAATAAAACTCATTTTATCACCTGCTTTTAATTACTTTTTAGGAGTCTTTATTATTTCATCATAAATTCCTATACTTTTAATTCCTTCTACATCATTTTGATAATAGTCGATAATTATATATTCTTCACTTTCATATAAATTTCCTTTTAATTCTACAAATTCCGAATCTCCAATTTCTGATATAGCATATACACCTTTCTTACCATTGACAGTAACTATAGATTCCTTCGGAATTTTAAGTCCCTCTATTGACTCATATATTATATCAAATTCTTCTACTCTTGTATCATAAATTTCTATATTTTGTTCGCTTATCTCTAATATAATGACATAATTTTTTTCATCTTTATATATATCATATACATTTGTATTTATTTTTTCAATGTCATTGGATAATATAATTCGTTGCCCTTCTTTAAAATTTTTAGCTTCTTTTTCATTGCAGCTTATAGCAGCATATTGTTTTAAATTATTTACAACACGAACAATAGGTTCTCCTTTTTTTACTTTGTCCTTTTTATTTATTGTTTCGTAATTATTTTCTATGTTTTCTATATCTTTACTTTTAATTTCATCTAAATTTTCTAAATTAAATTTTGTTTCATTATTATCAAACTTATAAGAAACAACTCCAGCACTTTTCGAACTAAATGTTTCTTTATTTTTATTTATTAAATTAGATACTTCTTTTTCTTCTATTTCTTTATTTTTAAGTGCTTTACTATTCAAATCACTATTTAGTATATACGTTTTGTCTTTTAAAAGCTTTTCCAATTCTTTTATATCTTTGTTTATATTTATATCATCTGATAATAATTGTTTTTGTATATTATAGCTTATATCATTAATATTTTTATTTATTTTATCTATATCATCTTTAACTATAGCTGTATTTCCATCTTTTATGTTATTTATATCTTTTTTTAAATTTTCGAAATCATTTAATGTTGACTCTTCTATATTATCATTAAAAATATAAGCTATACTATCATTTTTAGTAACTTTTTCACCTTCCTTTTTATGGTATTTTATATTCCCACTCATATTCGATGTTAATAAATACTCATCTCTTATAAATAAAGCTTTCTTTTGTAAACTCTCTTCTATAAGTTGATTTTCTAAAACTATAGTATCTATATTTTTCTTAGCAATCAGATTAATGGTATTATAAATTATGTAAACTATTATAATACCCAAAATAATTTTATTATATCTTAACTTCCTTTTTTTCAATAATTATCCCCCCAATTACATGTATAGTATATTTATTTCTTCAATAATTATATAACTCCTTCATTAGACTTTATTAACTACAAAAGGAGCTATAAAAATAGCTCCTTTTGTAGTTAATAAAGTTTTTAATTTTCTTTGTCTTTAATCCAGAAATCAGCATTTTTTATACCTAGTTTTACAGGATCAAAAGTTATTTTTTCCCTAGGAATTCCAGATTTCCTTTGTTGTTCATAATCTTTTAAACATTTTATTGCAGTGTTACTTAATAACAATATAGCTATTATATTAAGCCATGCCATAGCTCCAACACCTATATCTCCCAAAGTCCATGCCAAGCTTGCAGTTTTCATACATCCATTCCAAACTGAGAATAACATAAATATTCTTAATACATTTATAGCTATCTTAGCTCCATTTCCTTTTCTTTTACTAAATATTTTTTTATTTAAATATACTAAATTAACTTCTGCTATATAGTAATATGCCATTATAGTTGTAAATGCAAAGAAAAATAGTGCTATAGCTACAAATGCAGATCCAAATCCAGGTAAGAAATTGTTCACTGCAGCTTGAGTATACATAGGCCCAATTTCAACTCCTGGTAAATTTTCAATTATATATCCTCCTGCTCCATTTTCAACATTGTAAGTTCCTGTTATTAATATCATAAATGCTGTAGCTGAACAAACAAATAAAGTATCTATATATACAGAAAATGCTTGAACTAATCCTTGCTTAGCTGGATGGCTTACTTCTGCAGCCCCAGATGCATGAGGTCCTGTGCCTTGACCTGCTTCATTCGAATAAACGCCTCTCTTAACCCCTATAGCTATAGTAGAACCTAATATACCTGCAAATAGTTCTTCTCCTCCAAATGCGGCTTTAAATATAGATATAATTACTGCTGGTAATTGGTCTATATTTACAACTATTATTATTACAGCCATTATAATATACGCTAATCCCATAAAAGGAACTATCATTTCCGCAGTTGTACTTATTCTCTTTATACCACCAAATATTATCAATGCTAGTATTAGTATAAGTATTATAGCAACTATATTTTTAGATATATTAAATGCATTGTTAATTCCACTAGCTATTGAGTTTGATTGAACCCCTGGTAAAAATAATCCTACTGCAATTAAAGTTATGATAGCAAATAGTATTCCATACCACTTTACCCCTAACCCTTTTTCTATATAATAAGCTGGACCTCCTCTATATTGACCTTCATATTCTTCTTTATATACTTGAGATAATGTAGATTCCGCAAATGCAGAACCTGCTCCTAAAAATGCTATCACCCACATCCAAAATATTGCTCCTGGACCTCCAACAGCTATAGCTGTTGCTACTCCTGCAATATTTCCAGTTCCAATACGCCCTGCTAAAGATGTACATAAAGCTTGAAATGATGATATACCTTGTTCTGATTTTTCACCATTTAAAAGCAAAGATCCCATCTCTTTTATATTACGTAACTGTGAAAATCGAGTTCTTAATGAAAAGTAAAGCCCAGCACCTAAACATAAATACACTAATGCAGAACTCCAAATAACACTATTAAGCCAATTAACTATTGATTCCATAAACTCCCCCCTTTTTCTTTTTTCAGATAATTCTTGAAACTATCTTGTTATATTTATATATTCACGTGCCAAGCTTTTGTATACTAACTTTTCAATAAAAAAGAAAAAGTACATACCTATTGGTATGTACTTTTTTTATTATAAAATTATAGTTATTATATTAGAGCATTCGTCATCTATTATTTTTTGAAGACTCTTTTGAATCTTACTTCTTACGCCAACTGGCATTTTATATAATTTACTTTGTAATTGCTCTTTTATTAAATCATTTACTGATTTTCCAAAAGTTTTATACTCCCATATCTCTTCTGGGTTTTCTTCAAAAGATTTTTTCAAGCTTTCAAGCATTTCCTCACATTGTGCCTCAGTTCCTATACCAGCTGGAACTTCTGATGATATATCAACTTTTATCATGTGTATAGACCCAGCTTTAGCTCTTAATGTTACCCCATATTCTTTTCCTTTTTTAACTTTTTGAGGTATATCTAAAGTAATCTCTTCTAATGTAGGAGCTACTAATCCATACCCAGTTTCCTTTACATCTATAAGCGCTTGCTCTACTTTTTCATATTCTGCACTAACTTTAGATAGTCTTGTTACTAAATTTAATAGTTCATATTCTCCATCTATTTTAAATCCACTTTTTTCTTCTAGAACATTGTAGAATAAATCTTTTTTAGTACCTAAGTTTATACTTATTATGCCTTCTCCAAGTTCTACATTATCTACTTGAGTTTCTTCCAAGAAGTCTAAACTCTTAAATCCTTCTATAATGTTATTTACATCTCTTATTACTCCAACTTCATTTATATTTTGTTTTATAGCAAATATTATATTATTTTTTATCCAATGATTCTTTTCTAATCCTTCTATCCACTTAGGGAAATTTATGTTTATTTCATTAACTGGGAAGTCATATAAAACATTCTCCATTACTACCTCTATATCATCTTCATCCATAGCTAATACATTTAAAGGTATTACAGGTTTATCATATTTTTCTTCTAATTCTCTTTTTAACTCTAATGTTGACTCTGAATTTGGATCTAATGTATTTAAAACTATAACAAATGGTTTTTTAAGTTCATTTAACTCATTTATAACTCTTTCTTCTGGTACAGAGTATCCTTTTCTATCTATACCTGTTACACTTCCATCTGTAGTCATTACAATTCCTATAGTAGAATGATCCTTTATAACTTTTCTTGTTCCTATTTCAGCAGCTTTTTCAAAAGTCATAGCCTCACTAGACCATGGTGTAGATACCAACCTTTGCTTTCCATCTTCCTCATGCCCTAAAACTCCATCAACTATGTACCCTACGCAATCTACCATCCTAACCTTCATAGAAACATTTTCTCTTATTTTTATTTCTACTCCATCTGCTGGAACAAATTTTGGTTCCACTGTCATTATAGTCTTCCCTGATCCACTTTGAGGTATTTCATCTTGAGTTCTTTCTCTTTTAAATTCATTTTCTATATTAGGTAATACTAACAACTCCATGAATTTTCTTATAAATGTAGATTTTCCTGTTCTCACAGGCCCAACTACACCTATGTATATGTCACCCTGAGTTCTTTTTGCTATATCCTCATATATATTATTCATATATAACCCTCCTGCATACAAATTCTTAATAAAGTATATTTTAATAATTGGAGTATTATTACAAAAATAAAAAAAAACCAGACTAAATGTCTAGTTTTTCTTTAACAACCTCTTCAACTTCGTGCGTTTTATTTCTCATCATCAATTCATCTACAACTTCATCTGGATTTGCTCCACTATGAAGTACAGAATAGATAGCACTTGTTATAGGCATTTCTATATTTAATTTATTAGCTACTTCATGAGCTACTTCAGTTGCTGTAATACCTTCTACAACCATTTTTACTTCTTTTAAAGTTTCATCTAAACTCTTTCCTTGTCCTATAAGTATTCCTGCTCTTCTATTTCTACTATGCATACTTGTACAAGTTACTATCAAGTCTCCGATACCTGATAATCCTGAAAAAGTAGATGTTTTTGCACCTAAAGCAACTCCTAATCTACTTATTTCTCTTATTCCTCTAGTCATAAGAGCTGCTTTTGCATTATCTCCATATCCTAATCCATCACATATACCAGCACCAAATGCTATTATATTTTTTAATGCACCTCCAAGTTCAACCCCTACAACATCAGGGTTAGTATAAACTCTAAACTTAGGGCTCATAAATATATCTTGTACTTTTTCAGCTGCTTCTAAATCTTCTGATGCTACTACTACAGTCGTTGGTATATCTCTTGATACTTCTTCTGCATGTGAAGGTCCTGAAAGAACAACATATTTACACTCAGGTAATTCACTTTCACAAACTTCAGATAATCGAAGTCCTGTTCCTTTTTCTAATCCCTTAGCTACATCGACTAATATTTGTTTTTCATTTACATATGGCTTCATTTGCTTACATATACTTCTTATTGCCTGAGAAGGCACAGCCAATACTATAATTGAACTATTTAATATAGCTTCTTCTAGACTAGTTGTAACATTTATATTTTCTGGAATAAATATTCCTGGAAGATAATCTTTATTTTCTCTAGTACTATTTATTCTTTTACACTGTTCTTCATTTAGAGTCCACATTGAAACATCATATCCCTTTTTAGCTACTACAAGGGCTAATGCAGTACCCCAACTTCCAGCTCCTAATACACAAATTTTTTCCATAGAAACACCACCTAAGTACAGTTAAAATATTATTTCTTTTCTCCTATTTTTCTCTCTGTTCCATTTAATAATCTTTTTATATTTTCCCTATGTTTAAATATTACTGAGAATGATAAAAACAATGTAACAGCTACTCCTTTATAGTTTCCTATTAAAATCATTATAACAGGAGATGTACATATACTAAGTACTGATCCTAATGATACATACTTAGTTACATATACTATAAGTATAAAAAATGCAAAGCAACTTAATGCTATTATTGGATTAACTGCAATCATAGAACCTAAAGATGTCGCAACACCTTTTCCGCCTCTAAATCCTAAAAATATAGGCCAGTTATGTCCTATTACAACAAATACAACAGCTATATATGCTGCATTTGTAACATCCATATGAGCTATATTTGCTATAATCTTTGCTATAAATACAGCTATCATACCTTTTAGTAAATCTCCTACGAAAGTCATAACTCCAGCTTTTTTACCTAAAGTTCTTAATACATTCGTAGATCCTGCATTTCCTGAACCTTGAGTTCTTATATCAACTCCAAGCATTCTTTTAGCTATTATATATGAAGTTGATATACTTCCTATAAAATAAGATATTAATATTATAATTAGGTAATTAATCATAACGCCCCCCTAATTTTTATTTTCTCTTTTCTCTGTATTCAAATCTTACTGGTGTACCTTCAAATCCAAAATTCTCTCTTATCTTATTTTCAAGATATCTTTGATATGAGAAATGAGTAAGTTGTTTGTCATTTATAAATAGAGTAAATTTAGGTGGTTGTACTCCTGTTTGAGATCCATAGTATATCTTTAATCTCTTACCTTTGTCAGAAGGTGGTTGATTAAGAAGTACAGCTTCCCCTATTACATCATTTAATGTAGATGTAGGAACTCTCTTAGCATGTTCTTCAGCTATATAAACTACTGTTTCTAATATTTTGTTCATTCTTTGATTAGTTTTAGCAGATACGAAAACTATAGGTGCATATGCCATGAACGGAAATTTTTCTCTTATTTCTTTTGTATATAAACTCATAGTTTTATCATTTTTTTCTATTAAGTCCCACTTATTTATTACAAATAAACATGCTTTTCCTTCATCATGTGCTATTCCTGCAACTTTAGTATCTTGCTCTGTAACACCTTGTTCTGCATCTATTACTATAAGTACTACGTCTGCTCTATCTACAGCACTCATAGCTCTTATTACACTGTATTTTTCTACATTTTCATATATTTTACTTTTTCTTCTAAGTCCTGCTGTATCTATTAAAAGGAATTTATGATCTCCTTTTTCTAAATAAGTATCTATAGCATCTCTAGTTGTACCTGCTATTGGACTTACTATAACTCTTTCTTCTCCTAACATATTATTTAATATAGAAGATTTACCTGCATTAGGTTTACCTGTTATAGCAACTCTTATTATATCTTCGTCATACTCAGTGTCTAATCCTTCTGGGAAATTGTCTACTACTTCATCAAGTAAATCTCCAAGTCCCATACTGTTTGCACTAGATATTGCAAATGGAACTCCTAATCCTAATTCATAAAAGTCATATACATTGTCAAATTGACTTTGACTATCTATTTTGTTAACAACTAATATTACTGGCGTTTTTGTTTTTCTAAGTATTTGTGCAACTTCTCTGTCTGCTGCTGTAAGCCCCGCTTTACCATCAACAACAAATAATATAACGTGAGCCATATCCATAGCAAGCATAGCTTGATTTCTCATTTGAGATAATATTATATCATTAGTATTTGGCTCTATACCTCCTGTATCAACAAGTGTAAAGTATTTATTTAGCCACTCTACCTCTGTAAATATTCTATCTCTTGTTACTCCTGGAGTGTCTTCAACTATTGAGATTCTTTTTCCTGCTAACTTATTGAATAATGTTGATTTTCCAACATTAGGTCTTCCTACTACTGCAACTACTGGTCTATTATCACTCATAATGTTCTCCCTTCTTACTTTAATATTTTTTCAACGAAATCCTTACCTTCATTTAAACAAGGTATAATCTCTATTTTCATTTTTTCTTTTAAGTCTTCTAAAGTAATATTATCTAAGAATATTTCTTCATCTGCTTTAAGCATACTTCTTGGTATATATAAAGTTTGTCCTAAATCTTCATCTTTAAGTTGTTCCATTATATCTGTAGCTGTTATTAATCCAGATACAGTTATTGTATCTCCAAAAAAGTTGTTTATTATTTTGTATACATTAATTTCCATATTAGGACATTTTTCCATTACACAACTCGCCATATCCTTTATAAACTCATATGCAGAATGTCCTGTAGCTATAGAAACTTTCTTTTTAATATTAGTTTTATCTTGTGAAATAGTATTTAAGTAATCTTTGATTTCTCTTTCTAGTTTACTTATCATACCTACTCCATTCTCAAATTGTATAAATCCTTCGTATTCATCATACTCTAATAACTTTTTATTAGCCATTATATAGAATTCATCAGATAAGAATATAAATCTAGTACCTAATTCTTTCATGTATTTACTTTGTAACTTGTGTACTAATTCAATAGTCTCTCTAGCTGTTTGCTCATTAAATATTTCTAAATGCGGTAAGTGATCCCTATGTTTAGTTATACCTACTGGAACTGCAGCTGCACTATTTACATATGGATACAATTTAGTTAAATCAGATACAGTTCTTTCTAACTCCTCTTTATCATTATAACCAGGACATAAAACTATCTGACAATTCATTTGTATCTGTGCATCCGCAAGTCTTTGCATTATTTCATATAATCTACCTGCAAATTTATTTTTAATCATAGTCTGTCTTAATTCTGGATTCGTAGTATGGACAGATATATTTATAGGGCTTATTCTGTATTTGATTATGTTATTTATATCTTCTTCACTCATATTAGTAAGAGTAACAAAGTTTCCTTGTAAAAATGATAATCTAGAATCATCATCTTTAAAGTATAATGTTTCTCTCATACCTTTTGGTAATTGATCTATAAAACAAAATACACATTTATTCCTACAGCTTTTAGCTTTATCTATTATAGGATTAGTAAACTCAATTCCTAAATCTTCATCATATTCTTTTTCTATTTCATATACATATATTTCATTATTTTTCTTTTTTATCTCAACTTCTAAGTACTCATCACTTAATAAAAATCTATATTCTATTATATCATGTATAGGTTGATCATTTATAGAAATTAGTAAGTCTCCAACTTCTATGCCTAGCTCATCTGCAATACTGTTTTTATATACTTTACTTATTATGTTATTTACATTTTTTACGTTTACTTCCATAAATTTCACCACTTTTCCTTTATAAGTACATCACATTATAATAACATGTTTTAATTGAAATAGTCAATAAAAAGGTACCTTTTACGGTACCTTTAATGTCTTACTATTATTAGAGTTCCATGTAATACGTCATGCACCATTCCTCCCATTGTTTTAGATATTATTAAAGCTCTATCTTGAAGTTCTTTTTCATCTTCTGCATAAAAAACAGGAAACATGGAAGACTTCATATCTTTATTAATAGTAATAATAGCTAACGTTGCATCTGTTATACCTACATTCATTAATAACACCCCTTTTTATTGTTTTATAGTGTATCTTTTTAGTGCCCAGTTTTGTCCTCTAGCGCTTTCTATTATAGGTGTGCTTTTTACAGCTGCGATTAATTTATTTATATCTTTTTCAATTGGAATATATGGCATTACTAAGCTTTCATTTTGAGGATTTCTCCTTAATAAAGGTACGAAATCTGGTTCATCAGGTGTTCTCATTATTCCCAATCTTGAATATGCTATATTCGCTATAGTTTGTCTTTGTCCTGGATTTAAAATTATACCACTACTGATATAACTTCCATTTTTAGGTATTATTTCTACAGCTAATCCATGTTCTAGATATCTTTGCTTAGATGAATCTAAACCTATATTAGAAATAACAACGTCATTAACCTTTAATAGCGGTCCATCAAATGAAATTTTTGCTGGAACTACTTCTGCAATAGAACCTATGCTTTCTCTTACAAATAGCTTTTTAAATATTAACGCTAAGGCTATACCTGCTGCAGATCCTAATATAATACTTTGTGTTTCTCCTAAGTATAATTCTGTTTTACATAAATGATAAGCTGCAGATGTCGTAAGTGCTGTTAATATACAAGTATAACTTCTTACTTCATAAGTTAATGCTATCTCTTCTATATAACCTTCTCCTCTTTTTACCAAAAGCGCATCGTCCATCTCAATTAGTGAATTTCTCTTACTATGACGAACTTGTCTAAATTGACTAGCTGCTAAAGATAAGAACGTTATTGATGTATATGATTTTTGTATAAGTGCAGGAACTAACATTGCTCCTAATGCAGATCCTACTATCGCTAGTACTATTTGTGAAACTAGCATATTAGGTTGTGTAGGGTATTGTTTTCTATCTATATTTAATGTTATCAGTCTAGATACAATTCCTATAACTACACCTATTAAAAATATATTTCTCATTTAATCACCTCTTATCTTTTATTTTGTGTACTTTTTCTATATGCGTTGTTATTACCTTTCGCACTATCTAATATTGGTGTACTTTTTACTGCTTCAACCGTTAAATCTATATCTCTTACTAGTGGAACAAATCCAAAGTTTACAGATCTATCTTTAGGGTTAGTTCTTGCAATAGGCATAAACTCAGGTTCATCAACATCTCTATCTATACCCATATGCAAGTAAACATTGTGTACCATAGCTTGTTGTTGAGCAGTGTCACTAATTATACCTGCAGCTATAATATCTTTTGGTGTAACCTTTATTCCTATACCTTTTTTTAAATATCTATTTCTAGAGTCTTCTAATCCTACATTTGTTATAACAGTTTCATTTATAGTTAATAAGGGACCATCAAACTCTATAGGAACAACTTCAACATCTACTATATCTTCTAAACTTTTATTAGCTAATATTTTTTTAAATATGTATCCAACTATACCTGTAGCTATGATTGATACTAGGGTACACATAATAAAGTTAAATTTCAACTCATTGTTAGCTAATATAAATGTCATCGATGCTGCTAATGAGGAAAAAATACTTAAATAATTTCTAACCTCATAGTTTTTTGAAACTTCATTTATATAAGTGCTTCCTTTTGATACTAAATCTACTTTATCTAAATTAGATAGCGTAAGTTGTTCTTCACTTGCAACTTCCTGAAATTGTTGTATTCCTACAGATAAAAAAGTTAATGCTGCAAATTCTTTATCTAATAAAGCTGGAAAAGCTATAGCTCCAAGTGCTGACGCTATAAATGACAAAATAAGTTGCTCTATGTAGTCTTGAGGTTGAGTTGGCTGTTGTTTATTTACCATTCTTAATACTATAAGTCTAGATAACATACCTAACACTAGAGCTACCCCAAATGCACGCCTAAATAATGTAGCATCATCCATATTTATTCCTCCTTTTACTTTTACTACATCTATTTTGTGCAAAAACAAAAAAAAATTTCCTTAATTAAGGAAATTTTTTTTCGGTATTGTAACTATAAATTCTGTGCCTTTATTCAATTCACTTTCAACTACTATATTTCCATCTAGCGACTTAACTATATGCTTAACTATAGCAAGCCCTAAACCCGTTCCACCTACATCTCTACTTCTAGCTTTATCCACTCTATAAAATCTTTCAAATATCCTGTTTTTATCCTCTTTGTCTATACCTATACCATTGTCTTTTACTTTAATAAGTATGTCTTTATTATTTTGACTTACTATAGTTTCTACAAATCCACCATTAGGAGTGTATTTTATAGCATTATCTATAAGATTTAAAAAGATTTGTTTTATGTAATCTCTATTTGAATCTATTGTAATATTATCATCTTCAAATTTATACTTTAATTCTATATCCTTTGAATTTGCAGAATTTATTGTTAGCTCATATACTTCTCTAGCTGTATTTAATACATCAACTTTTTCACCACATAGAGTATCTTTGTTTTCTATAAAAGAAAGCAACAGTATATCATCTATTAAACGTTTTAATCTGTCTGATTCAGATTCTATTATACCTAAAAATCTATCTCTTGTTTTAACATCTATATTTTCATTTATTCTAAGAGTTTCAACAAATCCACTAATCGAAGTTAACGGTGTTTTTAGCTCATGTGTTACATTTGCAACAAAATCACTTCTCATATTCTCTAATCTTACTTTTTCGGTAACATTTTCTATATTTATTATAGATCCTATAATAACATTTTTACTACTTTGCAAGTAAACTGGATCTAGTTTTATGTTGTATACAATATCTTCATCATTAGTAATCTGATTCATTTGTGTTTTTTTAGATCCTATAAAGCTAGATATTTCCCTTAAAATTTTTCCATCTTTTATTACTTGATTTATATTTTTACCTTCTTTTATCTCATCTTTAGAACATTTTATTATATTTCTAGCCTCTTCATTTATTAGTAATACATTTCCATTTATATCTATAGCTAAAATACCATGCGATATACTTTTTACTATAGATTTTAATTGTAGGTTTTTGTATTGTACTTCTTCTATAGTAGAGTCTATAGTCTCAATCATGTAATTAAAATTATCAATTAGTTGTCCTAATTCTCCTTTTGCAGATATATTTATCTTTGTATGGAATTCTTTATTACTTATTTTTTTAGAAACAGCTATAAATTCTTTTAAGTAACTATTTAAATTCATAGCATATCTTATAGATATTATAGAAACTATAATCGATGTCAATACAATGAAAAAATATATACTTTCCATATTCATTTTCTCCTTAGTCTATTTTATATCCAATCCCTCTAATAGTTTCTATATATTTCTCGTCTTCATTATCAGTTTCTATTTTTTTTCTTAAATATCTTATATGAACATCCACCGTTCTTGTTTCTCCATAATACTCATATCCCCATATTTTATCTAATAGATAGTTTCTAGATAATACTTTGCCTTTATTTTCTAATAGTAATCTTAATAGTTCAAACTCTTTTAGTGTTAAATCAATCTTTTTATCTCCTTTTAAAACCTCATGCTTTTGTAAGTCTAACTTTAAGTTTCCTACACTTAACACAGTTTTTTCAGGAGTTGTGTTGTTTACATTATATCTTCTAAGTACAGAGTTACTTCTAGCTAGTAATTCTTTTATACTAAATGGTTTAGTTATATAATCATCAGCTCCTGCATCTAGTCCTTCAATTTTATCATTTTCTACATTCTTAGCAGTAAGCATTATAACTGGTATATTTTTTAAATCTTTATCTTCTCTTATTTTCTTTAGAAGCTCTATTCCACTTATATTAGGAAGCATCCAATCTAGCAAAATCAAATCTGGACTTATTTCTTTCGCTTTAATAAATCCATCAAAACCATCATAAGATGAATGTACTTCATAGTTTACAGTTTCTAAATTAAATTTAAGAAGTTCTACTATATGTTTTTCATCATCTATAACTAGCACCTTAGTTTTCATCTTAAGTTGCTCCTCTCTACTTTATTTCAAGTATCATACCTAGCCTTTTAGTTGTCTTATCATGCTTTCTATAAGAGTGAAACTTATCACTATTACAACTAGTACATATGTTTAAGTTAATTATATTTTCTTCTTTTACTCCACAATTCCTTAATACAATTTCATTTACTTTCCATAAATCTAGATAATACTTGTCATCTTTAATTATATAGAATTTTTCATCTTCATTTGTAATGATTGTGTTAAATTTTTCGATTAAATCTTTAGATACTTCATAACAACAAGGTCCTATAGATGGACCTAATACACAAACCAAATCACTAGGATTAGTTTTATAAAGATTTTTCATTTCAGTTATAGCATTTTCAGCTATTTTTGAATATGTACCTCTCCATCCTGCATGACATAAAGAAACAGCTTCTCTGTTTGGATCTAAAATTGCTATTGGAACGCAATCTGCTACAAATATTAAAAGCGGGGTCTTTTTTAGATTAGTAATTAAAGCATCTCCTTCTTTTATTTTTCCAATATCTTCAGGATTAACTACATTTACTATATCTGAATGTGTTTGTTTATTGTTAGTTAAATTTTCATAATTCATATCTAACTCTTCACATACTTTTTTTCTATCTTCTTTAGATGCCATATCTACATTTATATTAGTAAAACCTAAGTTCGCAAATTTGCATTTGTTATCTACTTCATTAAATTTTATATAGTTCATTATTTTGTCACCTTCTCGCCAAATATATTCTTTAGTTCCTTTACAAAAGTATTTATATCAGTGAATTGTCTATATACAGATGCAAACCTTACATATGCAACTTCATCAACATCTTTTAATTTATCCATTACCATTTCACCAATTTTCTTACTTTCTACTTCAGATATATAACATTTATTTATATCATTTTCTATGTATTGAATTATATCTTCTATTTGTTCAATAGAAACTGGCCTTTTCTCTGAAGATTTTAATATTCCATTTTTAATTTTATTTCTATCAAAATATTCTCTGCTATTATCTTTTTTTATAACCATTATAGGCGTTAATTCTATTTTTTCATATGTAGTAAATCTTTTTTTACAAGATTCACATTCCCTTCTTCTTCTAATTGATTGACCATCTGTATGTCTTGAATCTATTACCTTTGATTCTTTATAGTTACAGTAAGGACATAACATATTTATCCCTCCTTTGTTAAAATGTCTTTTCTATATATTAAACTCGTCTAAGCTATGGTCTTGACCTTGATTAACTATTATAGTATCACACCCTATTTTTATTATATCATTCCAAAAAACAACTTGTCCTTCATAATTTCTAGAAAAGAAATTCATTCCGTTATCTCCAACTATGGTAAAAGATACTATTTTACCTTCATTAATATCCATATCTATATCACTTATAAATCCCATTCTTTTACCATTTTTTACATTTATTACTTCTTTATCCATTATATCAGAAATTCTAATCATATTATAATCTACCTCCTCTTAAAAATAAATATGTATCTCAACAAAAAAAAATGACCTAATCAGGTCATTTTTAATCTTTTTTTAATTTTATCATACTTATAAACTTTTCTACCAATTCCGGATCAAATTGAGTTCCTGAACATCTTTTCAATTCCTCAATAGCACTTTCGTGATCTTTTCTAGTATTATAAGGTCTGTGAGAAGTCATAGCATCAAAGCTATCTGCTACTGATATTACCCTAGATAAATACGGTATTTCTTCTCCTTTTAGATTATCCGGATATCCTAGTCCATCATATCTTTCATGATGATGCCTAATTAATGGTAATAAATCTTCAAAAGCTTGTATATGTCTAATTAGATCAACACCTAGAACAGGATGTTGCCTTAATATATCATATTCTAAATTTGTAAGTTTTTCTTTTTTATTTAAAATTTCTTCAGGAATTTCAATTTTCCCTATATCATGAAGATATGCAGCTAACTTCAAATTCAACTTATCTTTTTCATTTAATTCTAAGAAATCAGCAAACCAACCTAAGTAAATAACAACTCTTTCCGTATGCCCATATGTGTATCTATCTTTTTTATTTATCATATTTATAAATCGTTTTAAAGATCTACTAGTTTCTTCATCTATATATATATGATCTGCTATTTCTTCTAATATACTATAATAAACTTCAACTCTATTTTTATTTAAAGATTTTGCTCTATATAATGCATCATCTGCTGTGTTTATAAATTGATGTTTATCGTTTGCTCTTAATGGATAAGATGATACTCCTATAGATATTGTTATATTTTTATTAGGCTGATTTTCTTGCCCGTAAAAATAAGTATTTTCTATATTCATTCTTATGCGTTCCCCTACTACCATAGCTTCTTCTTCACTTGTATTTGGAAGTATTACCGCAAACTCTTCCCCTCCATATCTAGCAACAATATCATTTTCTCTAACACTAGATTTTAGTATACTTCCTATCTCTTTTAAAAGAATATCTCCTATTTGATGTCCATTTATATCATTATAGTTTTTAAAATAATCTATATCCATAAATAATAATGATATAGAGAATCCTTCTTCTCTTGCAATTTTCATTATATTATCTAATGATTCTTGAAAATATCTATGATTATATAAACTTGTTAATTCATCTACATTAGCTAAAATTTGTAATTCTTTGCTATGTTCTTTTTCTATATTTACATACATACCAAGTATCCACGATGTAACTAAAAAAGCACTAACTATAACCATGTCTATCTGAAAATGAATAATAAGCGCTTTATCATCACCCATTAATAAATTGTTACTTAAATATATAGAAATAACATCGACTCCACAAACTAATAAAGAACATATAACTGATACAATCATTGCATAATTTCTACCAAATTGTATAGATGATATTATAATTATAAAAATATATAAAAATTTATATGGACTTTTTTCTGTTCCTGTAGCTACTATTATAACCGTACATATAACCATTAATAAAATAGTTTCTATATTATTTATTGGCTTGGGGGCTTCATTTATAACTTTGTACTTTTTTTTAGATAACCACATAAAATATACTATAATTAATGATGCTATAGTAGTTGTATATATAACTACTATTACATAATCCAAATCTTTTACTATCTCATACGAGCTTATCATAGCTACCATACCTAATAAAATGTATATAACTTTTATTATAGCTAGTATTTCAAATATTTTTTTATTCCTTATATTTTCAAATTCATTCATTACCTGTCACCTAATTTTTGTGTATTAAACAATAAACCACAAGGAATGCATCCTTATGGTTTATATTAATTATTCTTCTCTCATTGACTTTGGCATTTCTGGTTCAAAGAAAAGCATAGAGCACATAGTGCTAGCTCCATTACCTAAATTTAATGCTAAATCTGAGAATAAGTTTGCTAAAAAGTTCATAGCTAATCCCCCTTATATAATTAATTATATGTAAGAATACTATCTAATTTTAAGATAATAGATTCTCCTAATTTAGTTATAGCTGTACATTGTAATAAAATTCCTAACTCTATACAATATATATATTTTATAAAATTACTATCTAATTTATCAAAAAATAGTAATAAAATAGCTAGTGCCAAAACTATTTGATAAAAACTCAATACTACAAAAAGCTTTTTTCTTAACTTTTTTCTTGTAGATTCCTTTTTTAAGGGTTTGTTTTTGCTCCCCACTGGAGCTTTATTGTAAAAAATATAGTTACATGTAGATATAACTATCAATGTAAATATTATTAAAAAATTAATATCAGTATAATTTCCTAATAATATACTTACATATACTACCATTATAGTAGTTATAATACCTATAATAATACATCTGCTAGGAGATGTTGCATGAACTCCACCTGAATACCTTTTAGTACTTGAAGCTACTAATGTAATGGTTAACATTTCTGCTAGTTTACCTATAAGGATACCGATTATTATAGTAATTATAATACCTGTCAACGTATGTAACGTCATAAATAATCCATAATTAATAATTTCTATCTCATCTTGAGTTTTATTAGCTTTATTCCCTATCTTATTTGAAATATTATAAGAAATATTTTCTATAATTGACATATTATTTCCCCTATTTATAATATATTTTATTTTTTACCTATTTTATTAGTTAAAATCTTTAATATTATTACTAAAAATATAAATATAAGTAAAGAAGGTAACGTTAACAAAGCACTTTCTACACTTGTATTGTCAATAATTTTTTCTAATGGAACTTGTAAAATAGTATTAATTACACACATATATATACCTTCACTTATACCTAAACATGCAAACATTTTAGCTATAGTTATTATAGTTAGTATTATATCTTGTTTTTTTATTTTATAAAGAATTGTACCTAAAACAAACATCCCTAAAATAGTATGTATTCCAAAGCTTATAGGCAACGTTCTTATAAATGTTAATACCCCTAGATACAAAATAGAATTCTTAAGTATATCTTTGAAATCTAACTTTATGTTCATTAATATATAACTCGCTAAAGTCATAAGTATACACTCAGGAAAACTTCTTACTATGATATAAGATAATGACGAGTTTAACATTTAAATCTCCTTTTCTACTAATATTATCCAACATGAATTATAGCACATATTACATTTTTTTACAATTCGTATGCTATCTTTGAATTCAAAAAAAATATGCAAAAGTTTTAAAACTTTTGCATAAAAATTTATATATATTTTCTCATATTTTTCAAAGCATTTTTTTCTATTCTAGACACTTGAGCTTGTGAAATACCTATCTCATCTGCCACCTCAATTTGAGTTCTTCCTTTATAAAATCTTAAATCTAAAACCAAACGTTCTCTTCCATTTAATCTCTTTATCGCTTCTTTAAGAGCAATCTCTTGTAGCCAGTTTTCATCTGTATCCTTCTTATCTTGAACTTGATCCATGACAAATATTGCATCTCCATTATCTTGGTATACAGGATCAAACAATGATATAGGATCTTGTATAGCATCTAATGCCATAACCACATCTTCTACTTCTAATTCTAATTCTTTTGCGATTTCAGAAACAGTAGGCTCCTTAGAATTTGACCTTATTAACCTTTCTCTTACTTGAAGAGCTTTATATGCAATATCCTTTAATGATCTACTTACTCTTATAGGATTATTATCTCTTAGATATCTTCTTATTTCTCCTATAATCATAGGGACTGCATAAGTTGAAAATCTTACATTTTGACTCAAATCAAAATTATCAATAGCCTTTATAAGTCCTATACAACCTATTTGAAATAAATCGTCAATATTTTCCCCTCTGTTATTAAACTTTTGAATTACACTTAAAACCAATCTTAAATTTCCTCTTACAAATTCTTGTCTTGCTAACTCATCTCCACCTTTTATTTTGATAAGAAGTTCGGTCATTTGATTATTTTTAAGAACTGGCAACTCAGAGGTATTTACTCCACAGATTTCAACTTTATTTATTTGCATTTTTTTCAGTCCTCTCTTAAAAAGTATTTCTTATACAATTATTTACATATAGTATATTTTTATACTTTTTAAGAATAATTATTTATCATCTATACAAATTTCTTCATTTCTTTTTTTAGTCTTGATATTATTTTCTTTTCTAGTCTTGATATGTAAGATTGCGAAATTCCTAGCATTGTAGCTACCTCTTTTTGAGTTCTTTCTTCTCCTTTACTAGCTAACCCAAATCTTAATTCCATTATTTGTTTTTCCCTATCTGACAATCTATCTAACGCCATAACTAATAAATCTTTGTCTATTTCTTCTTCAATTAATTTATATATTTCATCATTCTCTGTTCCCAATATATCTGATAGTAATAATTCATTTCCATCTAAATCTATATTTAATGGTTCATCAAAAGATACTTCAGATTTTTTCTTATTATTTTTTCTTAGATACATAAGTATTTCATTTTCTATACATCTAGATGCGTATGTAGCCAGCTTTATGTTTTTATTTAACTTAAATGTATTTACAGCTTTTATAAGTCCTATAGTTCCAATAGATATTAAATCTTCCACATCTATACCTGTATTTTCAAATTTTCTAGATATATATACTACTAATCTAAGGTTTCTTTCTATTAAAATAGTCTTTATACTTTCATCATGTTCTAAGTTTTTTAATAATTCAGCTTCTTCTTTGCTAGATAATGGTGGCGGCAGTATATTAACTCCACCTAAATAATATAGTCCCTTAGGTTTCATTAACCCTAACTTAGATAAAACCTTATAAAAATATGATATCCCTTTAGTTTTCAACTTAATTAGTATTCTCAATAAACTCTCCCCCTTATTATTTATACATTCATTAATATTTGTGGATTCAAAATAGCGCTATACCCATCTTCCTTAAAGTTTGAAAGCCCTAAGACAACATTAGGTATTGTATGCCCATCTATCTGTATATAATCAGATTTTATGCCTATTACTAACTTTTGATCATTTATTTGTCTTACTGGTATTATTCTAATTCTATTTGATATATCTTGATCTACTTTATCTATAAAATCATCTATGATAGCTATATTTATATCTCTAAAATCTAGTTTTTGGAATTCTTTGGGTAAAATTTCATATAATTTATTAACATTGATAATTACTACTTCAGATTTAGTTATAGGATCTTTTAATAAATTACCAGTATCTAATAACGCTTTTAACTCAATTTCACTTTTATTTATTCGAATCTTTATATCTTTTTTCATACTATTTATATATTTTAATTCTTTTAAATCATTATACAAATATTTTAAAATTGTCCCACTTAAATATGAAATTAGTATTATAAATGATATGGTCATATGTGTAATTCCTGTAAAATAAATTATAAAAAATGAACTTCCAGCTATAAATATATTTACAAAGTAAAATACAATTAAAATTCTCAGGTATTCTTTTAAATTTTTATAGTTAAAAGTAATCATAGATATAACCAATATTACTAATACTTTAATAGGAAATATAAATAACAATTCTTGATTGGGTACTATGTATAATAATGAATATATCATTCCAAGTATAGCCCCAATCCACCTTTTCTTTTTAGAATTATAATTTCTAGTTATAATCGAGGTAACACTTATAATAATATAATTTATCAATAAATTTTCTATTGCATAATATTCTACATACACTATCATCCCCCCTAAGACATTTAACTATATTATAGTTTAGATTGAATGAGTTTTATGTCATAATTGATAGTCGAATTACAATTAATTTATACTTTATTAAAACAAAAAAGTGCAAAAAAAAAGAAGATAATATTATCTTCTTCTTCTTAAGAATGTAGGTATTTCCATATCATCATTCTCTATATACGATGAACTTGTACTTTGTTTAGCTACAGGTTCTTCTTCTACTTTAGGTTCTGGAGTTACTGGTCTTTGAACTTCTCTTTGTACTGTATTATTTACAGTAGATTGTTGAAATCCTTGGTTTTGATTTAAACCATTATTTTTATTTAAATCTAGTTCCATGTCTTGTCCATCTTCAAATCCAGTAGCTATAACTGTTATAACTAAATCATCTTTTAAATCTTCTTTTATTGTAGCTCCAAATATTATATTTGCTTCAGAGTCACATGATTCTTGAACTAATGTAGAAGCTTCATTTATTTCAAATAATCCTAAATTAGCTCCACCTGTTATGTTAAGTAAAACTCCTTTAGCTCCTTTTATAGATGTTTCTAATAATGGAGATTGTATTGCTTGTCTTGCAGCTTCTATAGCTCTATTCTCCCCTTGTGCTCTTCCCATACCCATATGAGCTAGACCTTTTTCTTTCATTATAGACTGAACGTCTGCGAAGTCTAAGTTTATTAGACCTGGAGCAGCTATAAGGTCTGATATCGATTCTATACCTTGTTTTAATACATCATCAGCTATAGAGAAAGCTTCTAGCATAGATGTATTTTTTTGAACAATTTGTAATAATCTATCATTTGGTATAGTTATCAAAGTATCAACTTTAGTTTTTAATTCCTTTATCCCTTGTTCTGCATTTTTCATTCTTACTTTACCTTCAAATGCAAAAGGTTTTGTTACTACTCCTACTGTAAGTATACCCATTTCTTTAGCAAGTTGAGCAACTACTGGTGCAGCTCCTGTTCCTGTTCCTCCGCCCATTCCAGCAGTTACGAATACCATATCCGCACCTTCAAGTACTTTTAATATTTCATCTTTGCTTTCTTCAGCAGACTTCTTTCCAACTTCTGGATTAGCTCCTGCTCCTAGACCTCTTGTAAGTTTTTCTCCAACTTGGATTTTATGCTCAGCTTTAGATGTATATAAAGCTTGTTTATCTGTATTAACAGCTATAAATTCAACACCTTTAAGTTGCGCTTCAACCATTCTATTGACAGCGTTATTTCCACCGCCACCTACGCCTATTACTTTGATTTTTGCAAAGTTATCCATTTCTACGTCAAAGTTTAGCATCTATAAACCTCCTTATTTAATATTCAAAGTAAATCTATGTATTAATTATATCATTTTATATTAGCATTTTGTTAATATTTAAGTAAGTTATTCCACAAAAAAGTTTATTTTCCTCTTTTTTTATTAGATAAATTAGATATAATATGTCTTCTTATAATAGACAAGTTATTAAATAATCTTGTCCCAAATACTAATATAGCTACATAATACATAGGCACTCCTAATCTATCGCCTATATAAGTTAAAAATATTGCAAGTATCGCATTCCCAAAAAAACCAGTTATGAAAATCAGGTTATCATACTTACCATCAAAACTTGACTTTACTGCTCCAAAAACAGAATCCATTGCAGCTAATATTGCAACAGACATATATAAGGAGTAATCCATTGTATATGTTATAGGAATGTAATATCCAACTATTATACCTAAAGCAATGCCTCCAATTACCCATATCATAAATATTCACCTTCTATATTTTACTTTGAAATACCTATATTATTCAAGTTTTTTATGTATGTTTTTGATAAGAATTTATAAATATATCATTTTTTTCTATTACATCTATATAAATACCATAAGTCTTTTTCAATAAGTTAGCATATGTTTCAGGAGATATCAATGATGCTTTTAACTCATCACTATTGCCTATTGCTTTAATTATAAATGGTTGCGCGTAAGTTTTTCCATTTATTGTAATGGTAGGTCCAGAACATTTTATTTCACTTAAACTAATTATTCGTTCTCCATTTATGGATATAGCTTCCGCTCCAGATTTTTTCAAATCATTTATAATTTTAAGTATATCTATGTCATGTACTAGCAAGTCATTTGGATTTTGACCTTGTTTTAAATCTTTTTCACTATCATGTATTTCAACTTCAACACCATTGCCTCTAACACTTACGTATCCTGAGCTCATCTTCAGATTAACTAACTCATCTTTCATTATAGTAAATATTTTATCTTTATTATTTTCATATACATCTAAACTAGATCTATCTTTAATTAATAATGTTTCTAATTTTTTATTTTTTTCTTTGTAATAATTTATCTCTTTTTTTAATTTATCAATTTCACTTAAAGGAACATATACTTGCTGGGGATTTAAAGATTTAATATATATAGATATACATATACCTAATACAAATGCACATATAACTAATAGTTTTTGTTTTACTATTTTTTTTGTTTGCATATATTATCTTCCATATTTAGAGTACCTAAGTTCTATTTTATCACTATATTTATTAATTTTTATATTATCTTTTTTACTAACTTCGACATTTGTATTATAATATTTCTCCATTTCCCAAATTACACCATACTTTATTTTTAAAGCCGCTTCAAGAGTTTCTTTATTGCCTATTGCTTTAATATTAATAGGTTCTGTAATTGTAATGTCATTTATTTTTAAAGATTCTCCTTCAAGTTTTATGTAACTATCATTGACTATTCTCTGGTTGTTTATAGATATAGCCTCTGCTTGTGCAGAGTTCAATTTATTTATTATAGATAAAATTAAATCAAAGTTATATACAATACTACTATTAGAATTAACTTTAGTATTTATATTCATTTCTATTCCTGGTCCCTCTACATCAGTATATCCTGATAGTTTTTCGTATTTTTTTATTTCTAACGATATTTTTTCTTGCTCTTTATTATTCGTCTCTTCTTTATATTTCTGTATAGTTTCTTTTGTTTCTTGAATTTCATTTTTTAATTTTAATTCCTTGCGTTTTAAACTTTCAAGCTCTCTAGTTAATTGTTCTGCTTTTTTAAGGGTCGTAGTCCCTCCATTTTGTTGGTTTACCGATTTAAATTGTATACTGATTAGCATCCCTAATATTATACCTACCCCCATCACTGCTTTATAACTCATTTTATAATTCAAAAACTTCAACCTCCATATTACGGGGAATATATAGCTTGTTCTTTATTTTTCAAATCAATATTTCCTCTATTTATTCCATCAGATTTTAAATCTATCAATATTTCTTTAAGCCTTTTAATATTATAAGATATACTTTCATCTAGTCTTAAATTTGCTATTATATCTTCTTTAAGATTAATTTCTACTAAATTTTTTGACACATTTATATAGTTAATTTCTCTTAACATATTATTTCTTTTTAGTTCATCGATTATATTCAATATTTTTTTTAAATTTTTTTCATCTTTTATCTCAATAAATTCTCCCACATTACAACTAACTATATCAATTCCTTTTATAATCGGTATGTTTTTATTAGTATTGTTTTTCTGTGACTTTAAGATTAATCCATCACTTTGCATGTATACATATTTATTCCCATATTTTAAAACTACATCCTCTGTATTCTCTTTTAAATCTATAATCAACTTATTTGGCAACATTCTTTTTACTTCAACATAATTAACATATGAATTTTTAAGTATATCATCTTCTATATTATTTATATTGTATTTAAATATATTGTCACCTAACTTAATAGATGTAATTTTCATTATATCACTTTTGTTTATCTTATTATTTCCTTTTAGAACTATTTCTTCTAAGTTAAATATACTTCCACTAATACATATATACATAAACAGTATTATAAGAAGTAAAAAACTATATATAATTACTTTTCCTCTTTTGTTTATCTTATATTTTACTTTCTTCATACAATTTCACCTCAAGTATTTTATATATATAAAATACTACATACTAAGGTTTTATCCTTTTTAAAGCTTTATATAAAAAGAAATCGTAATAGCATTTTTACTAGTGCGACTTCTTTATAGTTATATTAAATTTTACTTATATCAGCTCCAAGATTTCTCAATGTTACTTCAATTTCTTCATATCCTCTTTCAACATGGCTAATATTTAAAACATCTGTTTTTCCATGTACTACCAATGCTGCCAATATTAATGCTGCTCCCCCTCTTAAGTCTTGTGCTTTTACTGTAGCTCCATTAAGACTGTTTACACCTTTTATCATACATATATCATCTGTTATATTTTTTATATTAGCTCCCATCTTAATTAATTCTGAACAATGCATAAATCTATTTTCAAATATGGTTTCATGTAACACACTTGTTCCTTCACTTAAACATAACATTGTCATAAGTTGAGATTGCATATCAGTTGGAAAACCTGGGTGTGGCTCTGTCTTAACTATATCTATAGGCAAGATTTTTTTAGGAGGTATCATTATTAATCCATCTCCTTTATACTCTATAGTACAACCAGCTTTCTCTAATTTATCAACAATAGGATCCATATGTTTTTTTATAACCTTATCAACTTCTAAGACTCCACCTGTTATTGCACTTGCAACCATATATGTTCCTATAGCTATTCTATCTGGTATTATCGTGTGGTTTACTGAATGTAATTTATCAACACCTTCTATTTGAATACAGTTTGTTCCTGCTCCACTTACTTTAGCACCCATAGAATTTAAAAACTTCTGTAAATCTTCAATTTCTGGCTCTTTTGCAGCATTATTTATTAATGTGGTACCCTTAGCTTTGACAGCTGCTAAAATAGCATTTTCTGTTGCACCAACACTTGGAAACTTTAAGTTTATAATATTACCTTCTAAAGATTCTCTATGACAGTATATATATCCATTTTCTTCTGTTATTTGTACTCCTAACTTTTCTAGGGCTAACAAATGTAAGTCTATAGGTCTAGAGCCTATCGAACACCCTCCCGGATAACTTATATTTATATCCCTAAATCTTCCTATCATAGCTCCCATAACTATTATAGAAGATCTTAACATTTTCATATACTCTTCTTTGATGCTAGTGTTATCTATATTTGAGCTATCTATATATAGCGTTGATCCATTATATTCAGCTTTACATCCTATACTTTTTAGTATATCTATCATTACATGTACATCTGATATATTTGGAATATTATTTATTATACTTTCAGACTCATTCAATATAGATGCAGCCATAATAGGTAATACAGAATTCTTAGCTCCTCTTATAGACAGCCTTCCTTCTACCTTATTGCCTCCATTAATTATATACTTTGACAAAATAAATCCCCCCTAGTAGCAAGTATTTAAGGCTAAAATATAACTTCTTATATTTTTAATACTATGTCCTAGGGGGGATTTATGTTACTTTTTATTTTTTATTCCTATTGTTTTAACTTCTTTAGTTTCATTAGAACTTAAATCCGCATTATTTACTTCTGTTTTTACTTCTTTATTGCTTTGTTTATTTTTTCTATTATAAACTTCCATAACTTCCTTATATATTATATCTATAGCTTCAGGTTTCCCTATCTCTTTACTTGCATTAGCCATATCTACTAGTAGTTCTCTATCTCCTAATAACTTAAATACTGTTTCATTTAATGTTTCTGGTGTTAGATTTTTTTCTAATATAGCTATTCCTGCACCTTTACTTTCTACACTCTTTGCATTATATTCTTGATGATTTTCAGCTGTATATGCTTTAGGTATTATTATAGATGGCTTACCTAGGGCAGTTATCTCTGCTAAAGATATAGCTCCAGCACTTCCTATTACAACATCACAAGCTGCTAATGCAGTTGCCATATCTTCTAAATAAGGAACTACTTTTTGATAAGGTTTTAATTGTAAATCAGCTATATCACTCATAAATGATTCATAGAAGTTTTTTCCTGTAGCATATATAAACGCTACATCTTCATTAACAAGATTTCTTATTACTAATTTCATCGAATCATTTATTTTTCTTGATCCTCCACTACCTCCGTAGCATAAAATCATTTTCTTATCTTCTTGTATTCCTAATTTCCTTCTTGAAACATTCTTCTTAGATACAAGTATTTCTTTTCTAACAGGATTTCCAGTAAGCACTAATTTATTTCTACTTTCTTCAGGGAATCTAACATGTGAATCCTCAAAACTTGTTAGTACTTTAGTTACCATCTTAGATAATATTTTATTAGTTACACCTGGGAATGAATTTTGTTCATGAACTATTGTAGGTACTTTATTCATAGCTGAGTTGAATAATACAGGTCCACTAACATATCCACCTGTTCCTATAACTACATCTGGTTTGAATTTTTTCACTATTTTTCTTGATTGTTCCAATCCTTTGAATAATTTAAATACTCTTTTTACATTATCAAAATCTATTTTTCTCTTAAATCCTTGAACTGTAACTGTTTTTAATTCATATCCATACTTTGGAACTATTTCAGATTCTATACCTTTTTCTGTTCCAACAAATATTATTTCAGCCTCTGGATTTTCTTCTTTTATTTTGTTTGCTATGGCTATGGCAGGATATACATGTCCTCCTGTTCCACCACCTGATAATAAAACTTTCATTTATTCCATCTCCTGTCTAGTTCATTTTTACATGTTTAGAGACATTTAATACTATCCCTACTGCTGCCATGAATATTATAAGGGAGGTTCCTCCATAACTTATAAAGGGTAATGCAACTCCTGTTACAGGCATAGATGAAGTTGCAACAGCGATATTAAGAGCCGCTTGAATTCCTATTTGCCCTCCTATACCCACAACTAGCATACATGAAAATACATCAGGACATCTAATTGCAATTCTTATACATCTATAAACTAAAAATACAAATAACATTATAACTATAGCGCATCCTATAAGCCCTAACTCTTCACCTATTATAGCAAATATAAAGTCATTTTGTGGTTCTGGTATGTAAAAATATTTTTGTCTGCTCTTACCTAACCCAAGTCCAAATAAACCTCCAGATCCTAGCGCATATAATCCTTGAATAACTTGATATCCTGCCCCTAATGGATCTTTAAAGGGGTCTAAGAATGAAGTTACTCTAGCTAATCTATATGGTGCAGCTAAAACCATAGCCGCAAACAGAGCTACTCCAGCTCCAAACATTCCATATACAATTTTCATATCCATACCTGCAACAAATACCATGACAAATGTCACAAGTATTACAGTTCCTGCAGTAGATAAGTTTGGTTGTAGTATTATTAATGCAAAGAAAATACTAGGTACTATGAGAAGTGGTATTATTCCTTTTGTTAGTGATTTTATATTATCATATTTTAACTCTATAAGTTTGGCCGTTATTATTATAGTTGCAAATTTAGCTAACTCTGCAGGTTGTATAGTCAACCCTCCAAATCCTAGCCATCTCTGAGCTCCATTTAATGATACTCCTAATGGAGATAAAACTAAAATCAAAAGTATCGTAACCAAAACACCTAATTTTTTTGCATTTTTAGCCCAAAATCTGTAGTGTATCTTAGATGTAAAAATCATCGCAATAAATCCTAGTGTTGCATAAATTAAATTTCTTTTTAAAAAATAATAGGAATCATCTAGTTTAAATGTAGATTGTATAAAACTAGCACTAAAAACCATTATGATTCCTATAAATACTAATAACATCGTTGTATAAAATACAACACTATCAAAATCTGTTTTTATCCCCCTACTAACACGTTTCTTTACTATCTCTTTAGGCATTAATTAGACCTACCTCCATTCCCATTATATATCTATAGTTTATATATATTATCTTTGAAGTCTAATCCTCTTGCCTCGAAGTTTGGATACATATCCCAACTTGCACAAGCTGGTGATAATAAAACAACATCTCCTGATTGAGCTATCTCGTAAGCTTTTTTCACTGCTTCTTCCATACAGCTTACTTTAGCTATATTTTCAATTCCTTGATTTTTAGCACTTAACTCAATTTTATCAGCAGTTTCTCCTAATAATACCAGCGCTTTAACATTTTTAGTCGCATATTTCATCATTTCTGTAAAATCACTTTGCTTATCCATTCCTCCAGCTATTAAAACTATCGGTCTCTCATATGAAGTTATAGCTTTTATAGTTGAATCTGGATTCGTTCCTTTTGAATCATTTACAAACATTATTCCATCTTTATTTGTAACAAATTCTAGTCTATGTTCTACGCCTTTAAATGTCTTTAAAGTTTCTTTTATAACGTCTATATCTATATTAGATACATATGACATTAAAATTGCTGCCATTGCATTTTCTAAGTTGTGGCTTCCAGGTAAACTTAGTTCATTTTTATTCATTAATACAATTTTTTTACCATCTATATCTATAACTATATTATTATTTTCATCTAGATATGCACCTTGCTCAACTTTATCCTTTTGTGTAAAATATAAAACTTTAGCTTTTGTATAGTTAGCTAATTCTCTAACTATAGAATCATCATAATTTAATATACAAAAGTCATTTGCATCTTGATTCTTATATATCCTAGCCTTTGCTTCTATATAATTTTCCATAGTATGATGTCTGTTTAAATGATCCTCTGTAATGTTTATTATAGTACTTACTTTAGGTTTAAAATCCTCTATGCTTTCTAATTGAAAACTACTTAACTCTGTTATAAGAAATGATTTTTCATCAGTTAAGTCTACTGTGTCTATAACAGGATTTCCAATATTACCAACTACGTAAGTGTCCTTGTTAGCTTTTTTAAATATTTCCCCTACCAAACTTGTAGTTGTAGTTTTTCCATTTGTTCCTGTTATTCCTATAAAAGTAGGATGATTAGATAGTCTATATGCTAATTCTACTTCTCCTATTATCTTAATATTAGCTTCTTTTATTTTTTGTATAAAAGGTAAATCTAGTGGAACTCCTGGTGACACTATAGTTAAATCTATGTTGCTTATATCTTCTGGATGATGCCCTAGTATATATTCTACTCTCTCTAAGTTCTGTATGTCTTTAATTATTTCCTCTAATTTATCTTTTGTTTTTATATCATTTACTATTATATTTGCACCTAACTTATCTAATTTTTTGATAGTAGATACGCCTGTTTTAGCTAATCCTACAAGCAATACATTTTTATTTTGTAAATCCATTGTACTTACCCCCGTAAATTAGAATACTGCTATTATTCCTATCCATGCTAATACTATAGATGTTATCCAAAACACAAATATAACTTTTGTTTCAGGCCATCCACATTGTTCAAAATGATGATGTATAGGAGCCATCTTAAATATTCTTTTCTTTCTTAATTTATAAGAACCTACTTGAAGTATAACTGATATAGCTTCTGCAAAGTAAATACCTCCAACTATAGGTATTATTAGTACATTATTTGTAAGTACAGCAAATGATATAACAGCTCCTCCTAAAGCCATAGAACCTGTATCTCCCATGAATACTCTAGCTGGATAAGAGTTAAATCCTAAGAATCCTATACAAGCCCCTATAGTAGCCGCTGCTAATATTGCTATATCTGTATTTCCATAACTAGCTGCAAGTATCATAAAGAATCCTGATACTATTACTGTTATACCTGATGCTAATCCATCTAATCCATCAGTTAAATTTACTGCATTTACTGTTCCAAGTATTATAATTACCATAACTGGAATGTATAACGACCCTAGATTAAATGTAAATGTTGTAAATGGTATTGTAAACTGTGCTGCACTTGGCGAATTTGTATATTGATAATATGCTAATAAAGTAGCAAGAGCCACTTGTAATAATAACTTTTGATAAGCTTTTAATCCTAGTGATCTTTTAAACTTTATTTTCATAAAGTCATCTATAAATCCTACAAGCCCAAATCCTACAATACATAAAAGTCCCATAGTCATATCTGAGCTTATTTTAGTTCTAGTAAGTACTGTTACTAATATAGCTATTATCATCATTATTCCACCCATAGTAGGTGTTCCATTTTTTTGTAAGTGTGTTTGTGGTCCATCATCTCTTACCGTCTGACCAAATTTAAATTTAGTTAACATAGGTATAAATATTGGTCCTAGTATAAGTACTATAAGAAATGAAATCATCGATGTATACGTAAGTTCTGTTATTCCTAACATAATATAACTCCTCTCCCTTGTTGGCTTTTCTTAAATGTTGTCTACCTGTTTAAATATTGTACTATATTTTCTAGCTGCATACCTCTTGATGCTTTAACTAAAACTATATCATCCTTACTTATTATATCATTTAATTTCTCTATAGCATCTTCTTTATTATAAAAGTGGTGTACACAGTTTGGTTCTAATCCTATTTTTATTGCTTCATCACTTATATATTTAGAGTCTTGCCCTATTGTAATTAAAACATCAGCGTTTTTGTTTGCATACTCTCCTACAAGTCTGTGTCCGTACTCAGAATGTTGTCCCATCTCGAACATATCTCCAAGTATTGCAACTTTTCTCTTTTCATATCTTCCTAATATATCTAATGCTGCTTTCATAGAATCTGGACTAGCGTTATATGCATCATTTATTATAGTTAAATTATCTTTTTTTATTATATCTAGTCTCATTTTACTAGCTTTAAAGTTTCTTAATCCTGACTTTATATCTTCTAAGTTCATATCAAGACTTAATCCTACAAGAATTGAAGCCATAGCATTATATATATTATGCTTTCCTACAGTAGGTATGAATATTTCTTCTTCTTTATTGTCTATTATGCATTTAAAACTTAACTCTTCCTCATTTATACAGTATTCAGTACAGTATATATCGTTAGTTTTGTCAAATCCAAATGTTTTTATTTCATAGTTAAGTTCATCTTTACATATAGTTTTTAAATACTCATCATCTCCATTTACTATTAGAGTATTTGACTTATCAAAATTTGAAGTTATTTCTAATTTAGCTTTTAATATTCCTTCTTGAGAGCCTAAATTTTCAATATGTGATAAGCCTATATTTGATATAACCCCTATTTTAGGATTAACAATATTAGCTAAATACTCTATTTCATTAAAGTGAGACATTCCCATTTCTATTATTGCACATTCATGATTACAATTTAAGTTAAATAATGTAAGCGGAACACCTATATGGTTATTGAAGTTTCCTTCATTTTTAAGAGTATTGAATTTTGTAGATATAGCAGAATATATCATATCTTTAGTTGTAGTTTTACCTACGCTTCCTGTTACTCCTATATATGGTATATTAAATTTTTCTTTGTAGAATTTAGCTATATCTCCTAATGCCTTCGTAGTGTCTTCTACTTCTATTAAATTTATATCCGAACTTTCAAATTTTATGCCATTACTTTTATTTTTTATAAAAGTTTTACATCCATTTTCAAGTGCTGACTTCATAAATTTATGTCCATCTAAGCTTTCGCCTATTATAGCTATGAAGACATCTCCCTCTTTAGCCTTTCTACTATCTATAACTATGTTATTTATTTTTTCTAGTTCATTACCTTGTACTAAGTTTCCATTAGATCCTGCTACTAGTTCTTTTATGGATAGTGATTCCATACTTAAACCTCCTTCAAAATAAGTCTCATTAAACATTATAAATCTTTTTTTAAAATTCATCATCTATATTCATAATATTTTCATACATAGTTTTATAGAATATAAAATATTTTACATTTTTGTAAAACTTTTAAAATCCTAATAAAGAGCAATGTATATAATGTTATATACATTGCTCTTTTAAACTACTAGCTTATTAATTATATACTATATAGTATCTTTTTTGAAGATGTTTATTAATTCTCTGTATATATAACTATACCTGAATCTATAGGAACTTCTGCTCCTGGCTTTGGAAACATATCTATAACTTTTGCATTTTTCTTAACTTCAGTATCTACATCTTGTATAGGCTTTAATTTACTTTCTTCTAGTACTTTTAATGCATCTTCTATATTTAAATCAACTATATTAGGAACTTTTACTTTTTCTTTTTCAAACTCTTCTTTTTCTTCTTCATTATATTTAGGTTCTACTCCTAGATATTTTAATGAATCATTCATAATTTCCTTTACTATAGGTCCTGCTGTAGTACTACCAAAAGCACTCACTCCTGTAGGTTCATCAACTATAGCAAGCACTACTATCTCTGGGTCATCACATGGAGCTATACCTACAAATGAACAAATATATTTTCCTTGAGCATATTTTCCATCTATAACTTTTTGTGCAGTTCCAGTTTTTCCTCCTATTCTATATCCCGGTATATACGCTTTATTACCAGAACCTTCACTTACAACAGACTCCGCTATTTCTAACATTTTTTTAGAAGTTTCTTCAGATATAACCTGTCTAACCACGTTAGGTTTTATAGTTTCTGTTACATTACCTTGATTATCAACCATTTCTTTTACTAACCTAGGCTCCATAAGTTTTCCATCATTTGCTATAGATCCTATAGCAGTTATTAATTGCATAGGTGTAACTGATATAGATTGCCCAAATGATATAGTTGCAAGTTCAACTGGTCCTACATTTTTCTCATTGTATAATATACCTTTTGCTTCTCCTGGTAAATCTAGTTTTGTAGTATCCATAAACCCAAAAGCTTCTATGTAATCATATAGTTTACTTACTCCTAAACGTTGACCTAACTCAACAAATACAGGGTTACAAGAATTCTGTACTCCTTGCTTAAACTCTTGTTCTCCATGAGGCTTGTAATGTCTCCAACATTTAATTTTTCTTCCCCCAATTGTAACACTTCCCGTACAGGTAAATTTCTCACCTTCTTTTATAACACCTTCTTCTAATGCTGCAGCTGATGTTATAAGTTTAAAAGTAGATCCCGGTTCATATGTATCACTTACTGCTGGATTTCTCCACATAGAAAAATATCCCTTTACTTTATCCTTATCACTATATTTATCTAGTTCTTCTTCATAATATGGATATATTGGAGTTCTTGATTGATTTGGATCATAATCTGGTTTTGATGCCATAGATAATATGTCCCCTGTTTTTGGATCTAACGCTATAGCTGTAACACGCTTTGCATTATTTAATTCATATGCTTTTTGAACTGCTTTTTCAGTATAATGTTGTATAACTTCATCTATTGTAAGTACAAGCCCATTACCTTGCACTGGCTCATAGTACTTTTCCATTCCATGAGGTATTTCTCTTCCCGATGCATCAGTACTTACAATAAGTCTTCCAGGTTGACCTTTTAAATGTTTGTCATACTCCATCTCTATCCCTGCTATTCCTGTTGCATCATCTGATGTATGACCTAAAACATAGGATGCAAAGTTTCCATATGGGTAATATCTTTGATTATCTTCTGCAACCCATATTCCTGGCAATTTAGCATCCCTTATTTTTTCTGCACTTTCATCATCTATCCATCTCTTAACTTTAACTAATGCCATATCTTTCTTTTTTAATAGTTTTAAAACTTCTTCATACTCTTCTCCTATTATTTCCGATATAGCCTTTGCTGATTTTTCTTTATCTTTTACTTCTACTGGTTTTGCCCAAACAGTGTATTTAGTAACACTTACTGCTAATTCTTTCATATTCCTATCGTATATAGTTCCTCTTTTAGGTTCTATTGGTATATCTCTTGTTTGTTGATCTAGTGCTTTTTCCGTTAACCAGTCTCCTTTTACTATTTGTAAATATCCAGTTCTAAATATAAGCATAAAAAATACAATACAAGCTAGTATCAAAACTACTACTAGCCTTTTCTTACTCAATTTTTTAATCTTGCTCAATTAACTCCCCCCTACTTAGATACTTCTATATGTTTTATTTGATTTTCTTTAGGATAATCCATTCCCAATTTTTCATTTGCTGTTTTTTCTATCTCTTTACTTCTTGTAAGCAAGTCTACTTCAACTTGTACATTATCTCTTTCTATTGTTTTAGTATGTAATTCAGATTCTAATCTTCCTATTTCATACTTTAACTTAGACACTTCACTATAAGCATACATACACCCTAAAATAATAAATAATATACTAGCAACAAAACTCAATTTAATAACTTTTTTAAATACTTTTTTTAATATTCTTCTTTTATAATTATTCTTTTTGTTTCTTCTATATTCATTTATATCTTGTATTTTATTTTTTCTTTTCATAATATATCTCCTTAAAAATTATAGAAATAGTTATATATTATATTTAACTTTTCTATAATATCTTCCTTTTAAGGATTATCCCAAAATTATTCTAATAAAAAACAAAAAAGTCTAAGCTTTCGCTTAGACTTTTATATTCTTTCAGCAACTCTCAATTTAGCGCTTCTTGATCTTGGATTTTCTTCTACTTCTTTGTCTGTTGGTAGTATAGGTTTTCTAGTTATAACCTTTACTAAAGCTTCTTTATCACATTGGCATATAGGTAAATGTGATGGACATATGCAATCTGTAGCTAAATCTCTAAATGCATTTTTTACTATTCTATCTTCTAGTGAATGGAATGTTATTATACATATTCTTCCACCTTCATTCATTATAGAAGCTGCATCATCTATCATTTCAGTTATAACACCCAACTCATTATTCACTTCTATTCTAATAGCTTGGAATGTTCTTTTTGCAGGATGAGGTCCATCTATTCTAGCTTTCTTAGGTATAGCTTTTTTAATTATTTCTACTAGCTCACCTGTAGTTTCTATATCTTTTTCTTGACGACCTTCAACTATGAATTTAGCTATACGCTTTGCCCAATTGTCTTCGCCATATTCTTTAATTATTTTTGTTAGTTCTTCTTCACTGTATGTATTTACTACATCATATGCTGAAAAAGAACATCTTATGTCCATTCTCATATCTAATGGTGCATCTTGCATATATGAAAAACCTCTATCAGCTTCATCTAATTGATGTGAAGATACTCCTAAATCTGCAAGTACTCCATCAATCTTATGTATCCCTAATTTAGCTAGTTCTTCCTTTAAATTTTCAAAGTTACTGTGAACAAACTTTACTCTGTCACTATACTCACTTAATCTTTCTTTTGCCGTATTTATAGCATTTATATCTTGGTCAAATCCTATAAACAATCCATCTTTAGATAATTTTTTTACTATTTCTTTAGAGTGTCCAGCTCCACCCATTGTGCAATCTACATACACTCCATCTGGTTTTATATTTAAGTTATCAATGCACTCATTTAAGAGTACTGATACATGATGAAATTCCATATTTTATCGCTCCTTAGTGTCATCTTTTGTTTCTTTTTTATTTTTCTTTGATAAGTATATATGAACTATTATACCTCCTATTACTCCTAATAAACTCATAACTTGAGCAATTCTAAGAGGTCCAATCATAAGACTATCAGTTCTAAGCCCTTCTATAAAAAATCTTCCTAGAGAATATAATATAGCATAAAAAACTATAACTTGACCTTCATATGATTTCTTTTTTCTAAATAACCATAAAAATATAAATATACCTAAATCCCATACAGATTCATATAAAAAAGTAGGATGTACTTTTACTCCATCTACCATTATACCCCAAGGTAAGTTAGTAGGCCCTCCATGAGCTTCTTGATTTATAAAATTACCCCATCTTCCTATAGATTGAGCTAACGGCATACCAATTATTACAGTATCTGCTAATTTTAAAAAGTTAATTTTCTTATATCTTGAAAAAATGTATCCTGCTATTATACCACCTATTAATGCTCCGTGTATAGCCATACCTCCACCTCTAAAGTTTAATATTTGAGATGGATTATTAGAGTAATATTCCCAATTAAATATTACATAATACAATCTTGCACATATTAATCCTACAGGTATAGCTATTATAGCTAAGTCTAATATATCATCTTCTTTTATTCCAACTCTCTTTGCTTCTTTTATAGCTATAAGTGTTCCTAAAACCATTCCTGTTGCCATAAGTATTCCATACCACATAACATCTATTCCAAATATAGTAAATGCAACTCTATCCATAATTTAATCCCTACCTTTTAAATAATCTTTTAAATAAACTCTTTTTTTCTATGTACTTATTTGGATTTAAAATATATACGTCTTTATTATTTAAAACACATTCTTGATTTTCTATGAATAATTTCTTAGAAATTTCTTCACCATACTTATCTTCAACATAATTATAAGCCTCTTTTAATAAAGGCCTTCTTTTTGTGCTACTATGTGCGTCTGTAGCTATAAAATGAACCATATTATTATCCATAAGTATATTACTTGTTTTTTCTGCTTCACTTCCATTTTTTCCAATTAAACTTGATGCATTTATTTGTATTAGCGCACCCTCATTTATGCAATCATATATTATATTTGGATTTTCCTGTATTTTAGGATATCTTTCTACATGCGCTAGTATTGGAATATATTTTCTTAACTTCATTTCATAAACTATATCAGTTAAGTTTTTAGGAAAGTTGCTTGGTGAAAATTCAATAAGTACATATCTACTATCATTTAGACTATAAAAATCTAGTTCTTCAAGCTTTCCTATTAAATCTTCAGTGTAGAATAATTCATTTCCCAAAACAACTTCTATATCTATATTTTGTTCTTTTAACGCTTCATTAAAATTGTTAAGAACATTTTTTAATTCTATTCCTTTTTTAAATTTGAAATCATGATGATAGTGAGATGTATTAACAATCTTTTTTATACCCTCATATTGTGCTATTTTAGCCATCTCTATAGATTCTTCTAAGCTTTTAGATCCATCATCTACTTCAGGTAATATATGGCAATGTATATCTATCATTTAGTTATTCCCTCCTTTTATATAAGATAAATAATACCATATTCCATATTAACCATCAATTTTCTTTAAGCAATAAAAATAAAAAGTGCTAAAACTTAGCACTTTTTATTTTGGTTCTACTATAGAAATTGAACAATACTCTTCCTTCAAGTGATTTTTTAATCGCTCTTCAATCTCTTCAAACTCTACAGATTTTATAACATCTAAATAATCAAGTAGGTTTATATCTTTAAATTTATATGCTATAAAATTATTTGCTATAAAGTTAACTGAATCAAAATACTTAAGAAATTGACCTATTTTTTTCTTTTTAACTCTATTAAAATCATCTTTTGAAAGTCCATTTTCTTTATATTTATTTATATATTTTAAGATTATATCTTTTACTTCTCTAGGATTACTAGATTCACCACCTATTAAAGTATATCCGTAATCAATTTGAGATGTAAATCCACATCCAAAATTATCATTTACTAACCCTTTCATATATAATTCTTCAAATATTTCACTACCTCTTTTCAATATCATATCTAGCATAATTTCTGTAACAACTTCTTTTCTTAATAATTCATTTCCTTTTATGCCAACTTTATTATCTTTAAATCCTATATTGAACATAGGCATTGATATAGGGAATTTAGCTATAACTTCTTTATCTTTTACATATTCAGGTTCTTCAGGATAAAATCTAGTTATGCTATTTTGAAGTTTTTCAACATCATAGTGATTACTTTTTCTAGCTACTTCCATAACTTTATCTGCTTCGACATCTCCTACAACAAATAACATCATATTTCCCGGGTTATAAAATGTATTATAACACTTGTATAACTCGTCTTTTGTAATTTTATATATACTTTCTACATCCCCAGCTATATCAACTCTAACAGGGTAATTTTCATACATAGCTTTTAGACAATTAAAGTATACATTCCAATCAGGATCATCATTATACATTTTTATTTCTTGTTCTATTATACCTTTTTCTTTCTCAACATTCTCATCTGTAAAATACGGAGTTTGAACATAATCTATTAAGTGATCTAAGCTTTCATAGAAATTGTCTGTACATGAAAATAAGTAAGCTGTCATGGTAAAATTCGTGTATGCATTTGCACTAGCCCCTAATTTTGAAAACTTATCAAATGCATTTCCACCACCCGGTTGTTCAAACATTTTATGTTCAAGAAAATGAGCAATTCCTTCGTTTACTCTAAATTTATCTTTTTCATTTATAGGAATAAATTCTAAATCATTTGACCCATAATTTGTAGCTAAAACTGCAAATTTTTTTGTGAATCCTTTTTTAGGCATGAAATATACATCTAATCCATTTTTTAATTTTTCATAATAAACTTCTTCTTTTAATACTTCATTAACTATCTTTTCCATATAGTCCTCCTAGTTTCTTAAGAAATAAATAGTATCTAATTGTAACCTTTTAAATACATCTACTATTTCTTCTTTAGTTACTTTCTCTATATAATTTATGATATCTTCTATACTTAAATTAGTTTTACTTATGTCTTGAGAAAATTTAAAATCAGATAATCCTCCTATGCTATCGGTTAATGCTCTCATAGAACTTACAAGTGATATTTTACTATTTCCAAGTTCTTCATCACTTATATTTCCTTCTATCATACTTTCTATTTGTTGTTTTACTAATTCAGTTGTTTTATCGTAGTTTTGAGTTTCTATACCTGATGATATAAAAAGTATTCCTTTATACTTTTCAATAGATGAATATATATAGTAACATAAACTTTCTTTCTCTCTAATATTTATAAACATTTTAGAGTGAGGTCCTCCACCTAATATATTGCATCCTACTATTAATGGATAGTAATTTTTAGCATCTGCAAAGTCCGTATTAGTCCTATATCCCATAACTAATTTCCCTTGAGTTATATCCATTTTATCAACTATAGTTTTTACTTCTTTAATATCTTTTTTATATTCTTCTCTAGGTATTGATATTAAATTTTCTCTTTCAAATTTAAACTTACTCTTTATAGTTTCTACAACTTTTTCTTCATCAAATTCTCCCTCTATAACTATATCTATAGGTGAAGTTTTTAATATTGTTTTATAATGATTGTATAAGTCTTTAGCTGTTATTTTTTCTATATCTTCAATATATCCATATTCACTTATACTAAACTTTTCATCCTTACACATCTCTTCAAAACATCTTTCAAGGGCAAATCTTCCCTTATCATTTATTTTAGCTTTTATTCTCTCTGTTAAATTTTGTTTTTCAAGCTTTAAATATTCTTCTTTAAATCCATCATTTTCTATAAGTGGATTATTTATTACCTCATCTAAAAATTCTATAGCATCATTAAATATAGGTTCATCTAAGTACATCTCATTAGTTGTAACTAACTTTATATTTAATACTTGTCTTTCTCCTCTCTTGCTAACATCAGCTAGTAATGATGCTCCATATAAATCCTCAAGTTTATTAGATATAGACCTTAAAGAATTATATTTGTTACTTGCATTAGTTATCATATTAGGTAATAATGCATTTTTTGTTACTTCATTTTTATCTAGTACTCGTTGTACATATATACTAACTAGGTTTGTTTTAAACTTTTTAGATGGTATCAAAGTTAAATTTATATTATCGTACAAATTTATTTTCTTTATATTATCCATGTTGACCTCCTATTTTTCCATTAATGTTATTTGAGTATATACTTCTTCAGCCAGTATTTTCACCTTATCTTTAGGGTCGATATAATGAAATCTAACTTGTGAAGCGTCTAATTCATTTAATATACTTTCTACTAAATTTTTATTATGCATGTTATCAATTGTACAGGTAGGTATTATTACATGCAATATATCTATGCCAAATTCTAACAGCTCTTCTCCAGATTTTATTATATCGTCTTTATTATTTTCTAAAAGAGGCATTTTTATTTGAATTTCATTATTTTTTTCTTTTTCTATGTAATATTTTATTTTTTCTCTAAATATTATATCTTGTTCTAAGTTATTTTCATCTTCTAAACCTATCAACAATACTCCTGCACTAGTATTTTCACTTACACTTTCAACTATTTCATTTTTATATAATTTAGCTAAGCTATTAGATTTATAAAATACATCTGTTAATTTCACATTAATTCCATATTTGCTAAGCTTCATTTCATTAAGTCTATCTTTGAATACTTCATAATCTTTTCCTTCAGTTATAAACATCGGACATATAATTATGTTTCTATACCCTATAGATAAAATTTCTTGTAAAACATTTTCAAAATATGGCTTAGTATACATATACGTATTTACAACCTTATAATTTCCACCTAATTTGTCTCTCAGTTCTACAGATATATCATAAGTTACATCTTTAAATTCACTAGACCCTAGTTTTTCATAATAACTCTTATATTTTAATAAATCATATGTATTAGTTAGATAAGATTTATATCCCTTTTCAAAATATATTTCATTAGCTCTTTCTCTAAAATTATAATTCCTATCTTCTCCATCATATAAAAGCATTACTACAGTTTCGTCTTGTTGTTCACCTATTTCTATATTTTTTAAATCTATATCATCTTTTATAATTGTATTTATAGCTATATTAATAATTACAAATGACAATAGTAATCCACCAAAAAATTTTTTATATTTAATTTCATAATAAGTAAAATATGTATATATAACTATAGTTGTTGCTATTATAAATATATTTTCCATATACCCATCAAATATAATACTTAATCCTAGCAATATTCCTGCAAATATTGATATTTTCATTAAAATCAACCCCATTAAAAGTATAGTTTGCATCACTAATATATATGATGTATAATTAGAATGTATGTCTAAATTAAAATAAACATGAGACTTAAGAAGAGAGGAAGATATAATATGAAATTAGGTATAGTTGGTTTACCAAACGTAGGTAAAAGTACACTATTTAATGCGATAACTCAAGCAGGTGCGGAGTCTGCTAACTACCCTTTCTGTACAATAGAGCCTAACGTTGGTGTTGTGGCTGTTCCAGATGAAAGATTAGAGCAATTAAGAGCAATTTACGACTCTAAAAAGATAGTTCCTACTGCTATAGAGTTCTGTGATATAGCAGGTTTAGTTAGAGGAGCTTCTAAAGGAGAAGGTCTTGGAAATAAATTTTTATCTCACATAAGAGAAGTAGATGCAATAGTTCACGTTGTTAGATGCTTCGAGGATCCTAATGTTGTTCACGTTGACGGTTCTGTAGATCCTTTAAGAGATATAGAAACTATAAACTTAGAATTAATATTCTCTGATATAGAAATATTAGAAAGAAGAATACAAAAAACTCAAAAAGCTGCTAAATCTGATAGAACTTTAGCTTCTGAGCTTGAATTCTTAAAAGAAATAATGGCTACTTTAGAAGATAGTAAGTGTGTTAGAACTATGGAATTTACTGAAGATCAACAAACATTTGTAAATTCATTAAACCTACTTACTTCTAAGCCAGTAATATATGCTACAAATGTAAGTGAAGATGATTTAGCTGACGAAGCTCAAAACAATGAGTTCGTAAATACAGTTAGAGAATTCGCTGCAACTGAGAGCGCTGAAGTTGTAGTTGTATGTGCTCAAATAGAAGCTGAAATAGCTGAACTTGACACTGATGAAGAAAAGATAGAGTTCTTAGAAACTTTAGGACTTGAGCAATCTGGTCTTGATAAACTTATAAAGTCATCTTATGCACTTTTAGGTTTAATATCTTACTTAACTGCTGGACCTCAAGAAATAAGAGCTTGGACTATACAAGTTGGAACTAAAGCTCCTCAAGCAGGAGGAAAAATCCATTCTGATATAGAAAGAGGATTCATAAGAGCGGAAACTATAGCATTTGATGATTTAGTGTCAGTTGGAACTATGACTGCTGCTAAAGACAAAGGTTTAGTTAGACTTGAAGGTAAAGAATATATAGTTAAAGATGGAGACGTTATATTATTCAGATTTAACGTTTAATAAACAGAAAAAGATGTATTGATAAATTTAATTATCAATACATCTTTTTTGTTTGTTTCATAATTTTAAAATAAAAATCGTATTTTATATTTTATTTAGATTGTAAAAATTCATTAGCTATTTCTTTATCATCAAAATGATGCTTAACCTTACCTATTATTTGGTAATTTTCATGACCTTTTCCCGCTATTAATATAACATCATCCTTTTGAGCCATTTCTATAGCTTCTTTTATAGCTTCTTTTCTATCTACTACAACCCTATAATTTTCTTTAGATTTATCTAAACCTTCTAATATATCTTTTATTATAAGTTCAGGATCTTCTGTTCTTGGATTATCTGATGTTACTATACATATATCAGATAGTTTTTGAGCTATATCTCCCATTAAAGGTCTCTTAGTTGTATCTCTATCTCCTCCACAACCAAATACAGTTATTATTCTATTTTTAACAAATTCTCTAGCTGTTTTTATAACATTTTCTAATGCATCTGGTGTATGAGCATAATCTACAATAACACTTATACCTGCTTCATTAGATATAGCTTCAAATCTACCTGCTACTCCACCTGTATTTTTCAATCCATCTAAAACTATATCTTTAGGTATTTCAAGTGCATAGCAAGTTGCTATAACAGCTAAAGTATTATAAACTGTAAATTTACCAGGAACAGGAACAAATACATCAGCCTCATAAGTAGGTGTTATAAGTCTATATGAGACACCTCTAGCTTCTATTTTTATATCTTTAGCCATAAAGTCAGCTTCATGATCTATAGCATAAGTATAACATTTAGTATTTAAATCCTTTATGTTATTATATATAGCTTTTCCACCCTCATCATCTATATTTATAACATTTGCATTAGTAGTCATATAGAATAATTTTTCTTTAGCATTTCTATAATCTTCTAAATCTTTATGGAAATCTAGGTGATCTGGAGTTAGGTTTGTAAATACACCTACCTTATACTTAGTTTGAGCTACTCTGTTTAAAGCTAGTGCATGTGAAGAAACTTCCATAGCACAGTATTTACATCCATTGTTAATCATTTGATCAAAGTATCCTTGCAAATCTCTACTTTCAGGAGTAGTTGAGTTCGACTCTATAGCTTTGTCACCATCTGATATTTTTATTGTTCCTATTAATCCAACCTTATTTCCTGCTGATGTTAATATTTCATTTAAAAATGTAGTTATACTAGTTTTTCCATTAGTTCCTGTAACACCTATAACATCAAATCTTTGACTTGGATGATTATAGAAGTTATCAGCAACTTTTGCCATATCTTCTCTTGTATTTTTTACTTTTATAAAAGTAATTCCTTCTCTTATGTCTACATCTTCTTGAACTAAAAATGCCTTAGCACCTTTTTCTATTGCCATATCTATAAAATTATGTCCATCTACTGTAAATCCTTTTATGCATATAAATAAACCATTATCTTCTACTTTTCTAGAATCATATTGTATATTATCTATTTCAATATCTAAACTACCTTTTATATCTAATACTTCTAAACCTTTTATTACGTCTTTTAGTAACATAAAATTTGACCTTCCTTCAAAAAAATTTATACGTATATTATATTATATAACAATATAGTAAAAATATAAATTGTCTAGTGTGCTATTTTCATTGTAAAAAATGCAAAAAAGTAGAGAGGATATATCCTCTCTACCTTATATTAATAATTAGTTTTGAGCTAATCTCTTATAGTTCTCATATCTATCGTTAGAACTTTGCTCTGCCATTTCAAATAACTCCTCAGCTACATCTGGGAATTGTTTTGCTATAGCTGCATATCTTACTTGCTTCATTAAGAAGTCTCTGAAGCTTTCAGTTGGCTCTTTAGAATCTAATGTAAATGGATTCTTACCTTCAGCTCTTAAAGTTGGGTTGAATCTGTATAAATGCCAGTATCCACACTTAACAGCTTGCTCTATGTTAGCTTGAGCTCTTCCCATACCTTCTTTTAGTCCATGTGATATACATGGTGAGTAAGCTATTATTAATGATGGTCCATCATATTTTTCAGCTTCTACTACAGCCTTCATTAATTGGTTCTTATCTGCACCCATACCAACTTGTGCTACGTATACATTTCCGTAAGACATAGCCATCATACCTAAGTCTTTCTTTCTAGATCTCTTACCAGCTGCTGCGAACTTAGCCATTGCTGCAATTGGAGTTGATTTAGAAGCTTGACCTCCTGTATTAGAATATATCTCTGTATCGAATACTAATACATTTACATTTTCACCAGATGCAAGTACGTGATCTAATCCACCATAACCGATGTCATAAGCCCATCCGTCTCCACCTAGTATCCATTGAGATCTCTTAACTAAGTAATCTTTTCTATCTTCTATTTCAGCAACTAGTGCTTTTATTTCTTCATTCTCTATAGCATGAGCATTTGCTAATACTTCAAGTACTTTTTCACTTGCTTTAACAGACTCTTCGCTATTTTCTTTATTCTCTAACCAGTTAACAAATGCATCTCTAGCAGCATCACATATATCCATAGATATTAATTGCTCCATAGTTTCAGCTATCTTAGCTCTCATTTGTTTAACTCCTAAGAACATTCCGTATCCGTACTCTGCATTATCCTCGAATAATGAGTTTGCCCAAGATGGACCTTTACCTTCATGGTTAACAGTGTAAGGTGTTGATGGAGCTGATCCTCCCCATATTGAAGAACATCCTGTAGCATTAGCTATCATCATTCTATCTCCAAATAATTGAGTAACTAACTTGATGTATGGAGTTTCACCACATCCAGCACAAGCTCCTGAGAATTCCATTAATGGTTGTCTAAATTGACTTCCTTTAACTGTTGTTGGAGCCATTATATCTCCTTTTGGAGCAACTTTCTTAGTATCAACTGCAAATGCCCAGTTTTCAACTTCTACTTCTTGAGTATCAAGAGGTTTCATAACTAAAGCTTTTTCTTTAGCTGGACATACATCAGCACAGTTTCCACATCCTGTACAGTCCATTGGACTTACTTGCATTCTGTATTGTAAACCGTCAAATCCTTTACCTATAGCTTTCTTAGTATCGAATTTTTCTGGTGCATTTTTCATTTCTTCTTCGTTAACTAATACTGGTCTTATACATGCATGAGGACATATGTAAGCACATTGGTTACATTGTATACAGTTATCAACTATCCATTCTGGAACGTTTACTGCAACCCCTCTCTTCTCGTATGCTGCTAATCCAGCTGGGAATGTACCATCTTCTACTCCATTGAATGTACTTACAGGTAAATTATCTCCTTCTTGTGCATTCATTGGTCTTACTATATTTTTTACGAATTCTGGTTCATCTATTTCTTCTTTTTGAGCATCCTTAGCATCTGCCCATTCAGCTGGTACAGTAACTTTAACTAAAGAGTTAACTCCTGCTTCAACTGCTTCGTAGTTCATGTTAACTACTTTTTCACCTTTTTTACCGTAAGCTTTCTTTATAGAATCTTTTAAGTATTCTATAGCTTCAGCTTCTGGTATTATTTCAGCTAATTTGAAGAATGCAGATTGCATTATCATGTTTATTCTGTTTCCAAGTCCTATTTCTTGAGCTATCTTAGTAGCATTAACTGTGTAGAACTTGATATCATTTTTAGCTATGTAGTTTTTCATAGCTGCGGGTAAATGTGCATCTAATTCTTCTTGATTCCAGATAGAGTTAAGTACAAATACTCCACCTTTCTTTAATCCTTTTAATAGGTCATATTGATATACATATGCTTGGTTGTGACAAGCTATGTAGTCAGCTTCATCTATTAAGTAAGTAGATCTTATAGGAGCATCTCCAAATCTTAAGTGAGACATTGTTATACCACCAGATTTTTTAGAGTCATATGCAAAGTAAGCTTGAGCATACTTCTCAGTGTTATCTCCTATTATTTTTATAGCTTGTTTATTAGCTCCAACAGTACCATCAGAACCTAATCCCCAGAACTTACATCTTACAGTTCCTTTTTGAGCTATTCTTAACTCATCTGATAATTCTAAAGATGTATTAGTAACATCATCAACTATACCTACTGTAAATTGATCTTTAGGATTTTCTGATTTTAAGTTGTCATAAACTGTTTTTATATGAGTTGGAATAGTATCTTTTGATCCTAATCCATATCTTCCACCTATTATCATAGGAGCATTTTCATTTCCATAATATACTGATTTAACATCTAAGTATAATGGCTCTCCAGTTGCTCCTGGTTCTTTAGTTCTATCTAATACACATACTCTTTCAACTGATTTTGGCATAGCATCCATAAAATGTTTCATTGAGAAAGGTCTATATAAATGAACTTTAACTAAACCATATTTTTCACCTTGTGCATTTAATGCATCTATAGTTTCTTCTATAGCTTCTGTAACAGATCCCATAGCAACTATTACATATTTAGCATCTTCTGCTCCATAGTAATCGAATAATCCATGTTTTCTTCCTGTTAATTCAGCCATTTGATTCATGTATTTTTCAACTGTTCCAACTATATCGTTGTAGTATTTATTTGAAGCTTCTCTTGTTTGGAAGTATATATCAGGGTTTTGTGCTGTACCACGAGTAACAGGGTGATTTGGTGATAAAGCTCTATTTCTGAACTCTTGAACAGCTTCCATATTTAATAATTTAGCATAATCATCATATTCTAATAATTCAACTTTTTGTATTTCATGAGATGTTCTAAATCCATCAAAGAAATGTATAAATGGTAATCTACCTTCTATTGCAGCTAAATGCGCAACTGGTGCTATATCAGCAACTTCTTGAACTGAACCAGAAGCTAATAATACACATCCTGTTTGTCTTGCAGCCATAACGTCTTGGTGATCACCGAATATTGATAGTGCTTGTGATGCTAATGCTCTAGCACTTACGTGGAATACTCCTGGTAATAATTCACCAGCAACCTTATACATATTTGGTATCATAAGTAATAAACCTTGTGATGCAGTGAATGTAGTTGTTAATGCACCAGCTTGTAATGAACCGTGGAATGCTCCTGCAGCTCCTGCTTCTGATTGCATTTCAACAACACTTACCTTTTGTCCAAATATATTTTTTCTTCCTTGTGCAGCCCATTCATCTACTGATTCCGCCATGTTTGAAGACGGAGTTATAGGATATATTGCAGCAACATCTGTAAATGCATATGCAACATGAGCAGCAGCAGTGTTACCATCTACTGTTTTCATAAATTTTGCCATAGTATGTATCCTCCTTGTATATTCCTCCCAAAATAGCTTAATTCTATTATGAGTAAATATTTTGAATAGTTTAAAACTTTCTAAGTTAATAATTTCTACATTAACTTACAAAATCCTTCTATCTAATTATATGTTTTTGTTTTTTGTATACTTTTATGTTCTAACATTATATGTATACCCACTTTTGTATACTTAAAACATGTTTAAGCAATTTTATTTTTTAATATCCATCAGTTTGTGAATCTTCACCTTTTGCAATAGATACAGAAGCACTAGCTCCTATTCTTGAACATCCAGCTTCTATAACAGCTTTAGCATCTTCTTGATTTCTAACTCCACCTGAAGCTTTAACTCCTATATTAGGTCCTACAACTTCTCTCATAAGTTTTATATCTTCAGGAGTTGAACCACCTGTCCCAAACCCTGTTGAAGTTTTTACAAAATCAGCACCTGCTTTAACTGATAATTCACAAGCTATTTTTTTCTCTTCATCAGTTAAGTAACAAGTTTCTATTATTACTTTCACTAATGCTTTTTTATTAGCGGCATCTACAACTGCTTTTATATCATTTAAAACATAATCATATTTTTTATCTTTTAATGCCCCTATATTTATAACCATATCTACTTCATCTGCACCTTTTTCTATAGCATCCTTCGTTTCGAAAGCTTTAACCTCTGGTGTATTAGCTCCTAAAGGAAATCCTATTACAGTACATACCTTTACATCAGAACCATCTAGTTCCTTTTTAGCAAGTTCTATATTTGTAGGGTTTATACACACTGAAAAGAAATTACATTCCTTAGCTTCCTTACATATTTTTTTCACATCTTCTTCAGTTGAAAAAGCCTTTAATACTGTGTGATCAATCATTTTTGCTATATTATTATTCATAAATATGTCTCCTTTTTATTTTATAATGCTATTTAATTATAGCAAATATGCATACGTTTTTGTATATACATAGTCATTTATTATAATTTGCAGAGTAATATATTTTTATTTAATATTTTAAAAGGTTTTTATCCATAGATTGCTATTATAATTGATGGTATAATAGTAACAGTTAGCTATCTTTATAGCAAGTAGGTACTTTTTTGTTATATAGTACCTAAAAGTATACTAATAGATTTAAGGTGGTTGTCATGAAAATTCAATTAGAAATACAAGATCATTCAAAATGTCATATGCAAGAAAGATGTAATAAGTACGAGATGTGTCCTATAAACTTGGTACATAAAATGATTTCTGGTAAATGGAAAATATTAATACTTTGGTACTTAACACCTAACCCACTTAGATTTAGTGATTTACGAAGAAAGTTGCCTGATGTTACACAAAAAATGTTAACTCAGCAATTACGAAGTTTAGAATCTCACAAGATTATATATAGAAAGGTCTATCCTGTAGTCCCTCCTAAGGTAGAATATGGGTTAACCGATGCTGGGAAAAAATTAATTCCTGTTTTAGAAACTATGTATAGTTGTGGAATTGATTATATGAATCACAGTGATTAAGATTATCTATGTTTAGTTTTTAATAAAATTAATTAATTACAATAAAAAAGTATGTGAAAATCACATACTTTTTTTATTTATAGTCATTTATATTATTCAGCTATTAACTCTACTTCTTCACCGTTTCTAACAGCTGCTGCGTTTCCTTCTTCAACATCAACGTGCATTTCTAATGCAAAGTTAGCGTTAGCTCTTACTAATACATTTTCAAATACTACAGATCTTGGTCCGAAAGTTCTAACTTTAACTATTTGCTTATCTTCAACTCCGAATTTAGCTGCATCATCTAAACTCATATGTATATGTCTTGATGCTACTATAACACCTTCAGTTAATTCAACTTCTCCTGCTGGTCCTACTAATTTTACTCCTGGAGTTCCTGCTATATCACCAGATTCTTTTATTGGAGCCTTAACACCTAAAGCAAATCCATCTGATAAAGATATTTCAACTTGTGTGTTAGGTCTAGCTGGTCCTAATACTCTAACTCCTTTTATAGTTCCTTTAGGTCCTACTAAATCAACCTTCTCTTCACAAGCATATTGTCCTGGTTGGCTTAATGGCTTTAATTCAACTAACTCATGACCTGCTCCGAATAATGTTTCTATATCAGCTTGACTTAAATGAACGTGTCTATTTGATAATGCTATTGGTAATTTCATTTTGAAAGTCCTCCTAAGTTTTTTTTAAATATTGCAATACAATTATACATAATATTCCTAATAAAATCAAATTTTATTCTAAATTTACTTTAATAAACTATTTAGTAAATCAAAGTAACCCGGGAAAGATATGTTAATACAATTAGTATTATCTAAATTAGTTTCCCCTTTTGCTATTAATGATGCTATTGAAAATGCCATAGCTATTCTATGATCATTAAAGGTAGTTATATTCGCACCTTTTAATTCAGTTTTTCCTTTAATCAACATACCATCTTCTAGTTCTTCTATATCTGCACCCATTATTTTCAAATTATCTACTACAGCTTTTATTCTATTGCTCTCTTTAACTTTAAGTTCTTTGGCGTCCTTGATTAAAGTTGTCCCTTCTGCCTGCGTTGCTAAGACAGCTATTATAGGTATCTCATCTATTAATCTAGGTATTAAATCTGAGTCTATAGTAGTTCCAATTAGGTTTTCACTATATTTAACAAGTATATCTCCTACTAATTCTCCACCTTGAAATCTTTTATCTAAGATTTCAAATTTACCATTCATAGCCTTTAAAACATCTAGTATTCCTGTTCTTGTTTCATTAAGTCCTACATTTTTTATTATAACTTCAGAATCTTTTATTATACTTGTACCTACTATTATGAATGCAGCAGATGATATATCCCCAGCTACATTTATATTTTCTAAAGAAAACAATTCTTTAACTGGATTTACCTTAATTTCTAAACCATTTGTTTTTATGTCTGCTCCAAAAGAATTTAGCATTATTTCTGTATGGTTTCTACTCTTTTTCTTTTCAATTATAATGCTAGGCTCACTTGCATATAAAGATGCTAATATTATAGCTGACTTTACTTGGGCTGATGCAACTGGCATATTATAATTTATGCTATTTAAGTTTCCTCCATGTATAGTTATAGGTGTATAATTAGCATCTTCTTTTCCTATTATATTGCATCCCATAAGTCTTAATGGATCGGTAACTCGCTTCATAGGCCTTTTAGCTATAGATTCATCTCCTATTATAGTAGATTCAAAGTTATTTCCCGCAAGTATGCCCATCATTAACCTTATAGTTGTTCCTGAATTTCCAACATCTAATATATCTGTTGGTTCTTTTAAACCTCTAAGTCCTACACCTTTAACTATTACATCTTTATTATCTATAGATATATCTACTCCCATCTTTCTAAAACAATCGATAGTACTTAGACAATCTTGTCCCATAAGAAAATTACTTATTTTAGTAGTACCTTTCGCTATAGAAGAAAACATTATAGATCTATGAGATATAGATTTATCTCCTATTAATTCAAAACTACCTTTAAGCATTTATACACCTCTTTATTACATTAGATATTTCTTCTTCATTTATATTATTAAATATATCTACCTTGCCTTTACCAGTTGGTATTACAAGATTTATTTTACTAAAACTATTTTTCTTATCACTTTTCATTATTTCTAATACTTTTTCATGATTATCTATTTTAAATTTAGTTGGTAATCCTAATAAATTCGATAAATAAATAAATTTTTCATAGTAAGCAGTGTCTATTAGTTCTTTATCTAAAGCTATCATAAAAGCCATATTCATCCCTATATTAACGGCAAATCCATGACTTAAATTACATAATTTTTCTATACCATGTCCAAATGTATGTCCTAAATTTAATATTTTCCTTAATCCAGACTCTTTTTCATCTTGGCTTACTATATCCCACTTTATATCTGTACATTTTTTTACAATTTCAAATAAAACAGTTTCATCTCTACCCCATATATTTTCTGAATTTTTTATTATATAATCAATAAAATCATAATCATATATAAAAGCATATTTTATAACTTCACCCATACCACTTAAATATTCATCATCATTTAAAGTCTTTAAAGAATTAACATTTATATATGTTATTTTAGGTTGATAAAATGTACCAATTATATTTTTTATATTTCCTATATTTATTCCTGTTTTTCCACCTACAGATGAATCAACTTGAGATAAAAGTGTAGTAGGTATTTGAATTAAATCTATTCCTCTCATATATGTAGAAGCAACAAATCCAGCTAAATCACCTACAACTCCTCCTCCTAGTGCAACAACTACAGATTTTCTAGTTATATTTACTTTTATACAAAATTCTATTATTTTTTCATATACACTTATAGATTTTGATATTTCTCCACTTCTTATTATGAATAACTCTACAAATTCATGATTTATACTTTTTATAAAATCATTAAATTGATGCTTATATACATTTTCATCTGTTATTACAAGTACTTTGTCATAATTTTTATCTATATTTAAATTTTTATAATTATAATCTATTATTATAGATTTTTCCATCCTCTTTCCCCCAACCTCTCTATATACGAATCATAATTTTTTCTTATATCTTTTATATTATCTTTTCCAAACTTTTCTAGGAAGAATTGAAGTATTACAAATGCAACTACATTCTCACATACAACACTACATGCAGGTACTGCACATGTATCAGACCTTTCGACTGTTGCCTTGTAATTTTCTAAAGTATCTATATTTATTGAATTCAAAGGTTTATATAATGTTGGTATAGGCTTCATTGCACATCTTATAATTATATCATCTCCAGTAGTCATTCCACCTTCTATTCCACCAAGTCTATTTGTTTTCCTATGTATTCCACGATCTTCATCATAGTAAATTTCATCCATAACTTCTGATCCCATGCTACTTGCTACATCAAATCCAATACCAATTTCAACACCTTTTATAGCTTGTATTCCCATTAAATTCATAGCCAGATGTGCATCAATCTTTTTATCGAAATGAACATATGACCCTAATCCTGGCGGCACATTTTTTACTCTTACTTCTATAACTCCACCTAATGTATCTTTATTTTCTTTAGCTTTATCAATTTCATTAATCATTAGCTTTTCTATATTTTTATCTATACATCTTACCGGACTTATATCAACATTATCTTTTATATATTCAAAATCTTTTATATCATTTATCTTAGCTTCACCTATCTGTGTAACATGAGAAGTGAATTCTATATTGAAATTTTTTAATAATTGTTTACATATCGCTCCAATAGCAACTCTACTTGCAGTCTCTCTAGCACTTGATCTTTCAAGTACATTTCTCGCATCGTTAAAGTCATATTTTAATGTGCCTACTAAGTCTGCATGTCCAGGTCTTACATGACTTACTTTTTTACTTTCTATATCAATATCACCAATGGTATTCATATATTTAATCCAATTTTCATAATCTTTATTTATTATTTGTATAGAAATAGGACTACCAATAGTAACTCCTCCTCTGACACCACTTAATATTTCAACTTTATCACTCTCAATCTTCATACGTCCTCCACGACCATATCCCGATTGACGCTTTTTCATTTCTAAATTTATTTCATCTATATTTAACTTAGCATTAGATGGAATCCCTTCTATTATAGTTATTAAACACTTTCCGTGAGATTCTCCACTAGTTATATACCTAAGCATATTTAAATCCCCTTTCTCAATTTTATATTTACATTGTTAAAAAGAGCTTGTTTTATCCAAGCTCTTTTATACTAGTTATATATTTGTTTATATTTTCATCTATTATTTTGTTAGCTTCATAATTATTGTTAAAAGGTAATTTATCGCTACTATTTATATAGCATTTATAGTTTAATTTGGCATTTATACTTTTAAAGAAGAAGTCCATTACTATTTCTCCTCCCTTAAATTGAGAAGGATATGGATCACTTCCTCCTATAGCTATATACATTCCTATTCTTTTTTTATTTCTATCAATACATGACTTTTTCAATATGTATTTACTTGCATATATAGCTTGTGTTCTATCTACTACAGTTTTAAGTTTAGCAGAGATTGAATCAAAATGCACAGGGCTAACAACAATAGTTCCAAATGATTTATCAAACATTTCATACATAGGTGTCATATCATCTTTATATTTACAATAGCCTGTTTTTTCACAAAAACCACAAGCTGTACAATATTCTATATTCATATCATATATATCAAATATTTTATATGTTAAATTATTTTTATTCAATTCAATTTCTATTTTATTTATTATGTTAAAACAATTTTTATTTTTTCTTGGACTCCCATTTATTATTAAAATATCTGGGTTATTTTTATTCATATTAATCTCCTTTTATATCTCTAAGAGTAACAATTAATATATCATCTTCAAAATTACTTTTCTTTGAAAAATCCCATAATTTTGATTTTAAGTTTGTTATTTTATCTAATTTATCTACATTAATATTTTCTTCTAAAAATTCCATTAATCTATCTATTCCAAATTCTTCTTTTTCATCATTTTTTATTTCTAATATTCCATCAGTATATACAGATATAGACTTATACTTTAATAAATCAATTTCTTTATCTGAATATTCAACATCTTCTAATATACCTATAGGTATTCCTTTACTGCATTTTATTAACGTAGATTTATTATCATATCCAACTCCAATTGGGTAATAGTGACCCGCATTAGATACAACCATTTTATGTTCATCATTTCTTATTGTAAAAATTATACAAGTTGCAAATACACCCATTTTATCAAATTCATCAAATAAGAATTGATTTATTTTTTCCATTATTTCACTAGGATTATTTAATTGTTTAGCTAAAACTTTAAATGCACCTTTTATAATAGCTACCATATAATTAGACACTATACCATGTCCCATTACATCTGCTAATATAGCTACTATTGTTCCATCTTCCTTCTTTATAGTGTGATAAAAATCCCCACCTACTACTTTTGCCGGTTTATGGTAATATGTTAACTCTCTATTATCGCCTAACTCTTTATTTCCTTTATTCATTATTAACTTTTGTTGTTGATTTAACACTTTAAGTTCATTTTCTAAAACATGATGTTTTACTTCATTCTTATTATATTCATATAGTTGCATAGCTACCGATACTTGCTTAGCTAGAATACTTAAAATATTTAAATCATCTTTAGTATAGTTTTTACTATTAATACACGCAATATATCCAATTACTTCATTGTTTTTTATTAACTTATGATATATGCAAGATTTTACCTTTCCTTTATATTTATCTTCATTTATATCATTAAAATATGCTCCCGTAGTATTTTTTTCTATTAGATTATCTAATATTGAATATACGTCTACATTTTTTTCATTATTTGAGCTATAAAGGCTAAATAATTGACCTTTTTTATCATTGTTATTAATAATTATTATAGATTCTTTGCTATTAGTAATATTACAAGCTTGCTTACTTAAATGATCTAAAAAGCTTGTGATATCTTTATTAAGGTATAACTTTTTAGTCGCATCATTTATAGATGCTATCGCACCTCTTAATTTACTTATCAATGTTTGAATATCATTATTTTTACTTGTTATCTCTATTGATAAACTTATAAGTGATGTTACTGATGAAATAAAATTCATATCATCATCACTTAATTTATCTTCTTCCGTTAAAAAGCACGTCATAAATCCAGTTACTTTTTCATTAACTATCAGAGGAAATACTATTCTCCCTATATAACCTTCATTAACTGCTAACTCTCTTTCATTAAGTGCTCTTTCATCAGTAAATACATTCTCTACATAGACAACTTTCTGCTTTTCTACTGCTTCATGTATGTACAGTGGATACTCATTAAAGTTTATTTTTACTCCTATTGGTTTATCCATGGGAAATACTTGAGATATATAATTTAACGTTTGAGAGCATACTAAATAAGCATGATCATAATTATTTTTATAAAATAAGTTTACACATGCTTTTGCTGGGTGGACTACATCTAACATTTTTTCTATAATTTTATCTTTTATATCAAAAAAGTTGTTAGACTCAGTTACTAAAGTTGATATCTCTACAACTCGTTTTAATCTTTCATTTTCAGTGTAGTGCTTCATATAGGTCTTCATCTCCCCTCTTTACATTAAGTCTATTTATTAATATTACTATATATATCTTTTATAGTAAACATAAAAACCAATATAAAGCAACCTACTATTATATAATTAAATTTTGAGAATATTCCTATTAATAACAAAGTTATCAGTGCATTTATTTTTTGCTTTATTCCATCTGTTGCAATGCTTCGTTTACTCTTTTCTAAATTATTCTTTAAATACCCTACCCCTTCTTTGAACTGATCTTTAATTTCATTTTCTATATATAATTTGTATAAATTGTAAACTATTAGTGTTAATATAACCCCTATTCCTAAAAGTAAATTTATACTTAATGATATGAATACAATGCTTAATGATATTATAATTTTGAAAATTATTATAAAAATTTCATCCACTTTAGTAGCTATATTGCTTACTTCTTTAAATTCCTCTCTAATAGAATATTCTTCATTAGGCATATTTTTCATATTTGATTTCACCACTTCAGAATAAAATAGTTTAATTATTCCATTTATCACTTAAATTTCCTCCTTTTTTATTATATTTGTAATGTTTACAATTATAATATTTTTTATACTTGTTAATACTCTTAATATACAATCTTATCTACTAAGGAGTGATTACGTGATTATAGAGAATCTTGATTTAGAAACTCGTAGTAAAATTTATTCATATACTAAAAAGGTATTAAGGAAATATCAAAAGGGTATCGTAACAGGTAAAATAACAGCTGATAAATTTGCTGACAATATATTATCTAACGATGACATAACTAGCTTTATAAGTGAAAGTTTATTAAATGAACCTGAGTTTAAAAATTCCTACATAGAGTACATCGATACTTTAATCAAACACCAAAATGAAGTAATTAAAAACTCAAAAAAGAAAAAAAATATTAAAACAACTATTAAACCTACAATAACAGAACAGTTACAATTGAAAAATTTATTAATAGAAACAGGATTTGAATTAACTATGCCTTCTCAATATTTAAGCGCTAGTGATGTAATAAACATATCAAAGTATGTGTCTACTGGTACTATAGATTTAGGCAATGAAAAAATTTATAATTATGTTCAAAAAACAAAACACTAAGACTAATTAGTCTTAGTGTTTTATTTTTATCCTAAAGCTTTTTCTAACTTAGATAGATGCTGTATTGGATAATACTTAAGTAGCTCTTTAAATTGATCTACAGTAAGTCCCTCAGTTGTAGTATATATTCTTATTTTTTCATCCAAGTCTGCATTCACGAATTTAGTTTTTATTTCTTCAAAGTTTATTGCCATTAAGTATACCTCCTTAATATATGTATTTTTCAATTATATTTTATCCATATTATTTTTTTTTACTCTTATTTTATTTTTTCAAATATATAAAAATAAGGAAGGTTATTAAACCTTCCTTATTTCGGCTATTTACTTTTGTTGCCCACTCATTTGTTTTTCAGCCATTTCAACTAATTTTTTAGTCATGTATCCACCAACATATCCATTTTGTCTTGCTGTCATATTTCCTTTATCAGCAGTGTCATAGTTTGACATTCCTAATTCATTAGCTATTTCTAACTTCATTTGCTTTAATGCTGCTTTAGCTTCTGGTACTGCTTTTTGGTTGTAGTTTGTCATGTTGATTACCTCACTTTATTAGTTTTATAATTATAGAGTTATAATTTAAAATTGGTAAATTTACCTTGAACAACTTTAACTCTATTTTATTTATCTGTTGTTCATGTTCTTATTATGCCAAGTTATAATTTTTATATACTTATATTTTTCAAAAAATATATAACTTTATAATAATCTAAACTACAAACCATATTTATTTAGTCTAACAACTTATTCCTGCTAAGTATCCCGTTGAAAATGCAATTTGAAGATTAAATCCGCCTGTATATGCATCTACATCAATAACTTCACCTGCAAAGAATAATCCTTCTATTAGTTTCGATTCCATAGTCGATGAGTTTATTTCATTAGTTTTGATTCCTCCAGATGTTACTATTGCTTCATCTATTGACTTATATCTTTTTATATTAAATTCTAAGTTTTTAATTATATTAACTAAATTTTTTCTTTCTTCTCTTGAAATTTGATGAACTACAGTGTCTTTATCTATATCACTTAGCTCAACTATATATGGTATTAGTTTCTTAGGAAATAAATCATCTAAACTATTCTCAAACTTTTTATTAGTATACTTTTTAAAATCTTTTTGTATTCTTTTGTCTAATGCCTCTTCACTCAGTGCAGGCTTTAAATCCACTATAATTTTATACGTTTCATTCTCCAGTGATTTCATCCTGCTACTAGCTGATCTTATAGTAGGTCCTTCGATTCCAACATCACTAAATTCCATTTCTCCAAAGTCTTCATATATAGACTTTCCTTTTTTATCTATTAACTTTATAGCTATATTTCTTAAAGATAATTTATTTAATGTTTTTACATCTTCCATTGTTTCTAATCCTATTAGTGATGGTGTAGGTTTTATAATTGTATGTCCTACATTCTTTCCAAACTTATATCCATCTCCAGTAGACCCTGTTCTAGGATAACTAACTCCTCCAGTAGCTACTATAACACTATCACATCTCATAATTTTTTTATTACTTAACATTACACTGTCTATCTTTCCATTTTTAGTTTCAATTTTTTCTACTTTTGAATTTAAAAGTACTTTTACATTATTTTGTTTCATTTGTTTTTCAAGTGCAATAACTACATCTTTAGCTCTATCACTTTCAGGAAATACTCTTTTACCTCTTTCAGTTTTTGTTTTTAACCCTAGAGAATTAAACATATCTATTACTTGGTCATTTGTGAATGTATAAAAAGCACTGTATAAAAATTTACCATTTGTTGGCACGTTTTCTATTAGTTCTTCTATTTCACAATCATTTGTTATATTACATCTTCCTTTTCCTGTTATAAGTATCTTTTTTCCTAATCTATCATTTTTTTCTAGCAATGTAACATCATGTCCCATACTAGCTGCAGTTGAAGCAGCTACCATACCTGCTGCTCCTCCACCTATTACAATTACTTTTTTCAAATTTATCATTCCTTCCAAATTTTTTCAAATATTAATGGTGCGCCTGCTATTGCATATATAACTAATAACGCATATCTCAAGTAGCCACCTATATAATTTTCTGGCATTACTGATTTTAATGTTAAATACACTACTCCTAAACTTAGGATGCCAAATATAAATCTATATATTTTAGATTTAAAACTTACATTCACATTGAATTTTACATACTTTCTTTCTATTATATATCCAATTATAAATCCACTTATTAAACCAACCATCTTTACATATTCATAACTATTCACAACAAATATCCATAATATCATAGGTATTATTATTAAATTAAAGTATTTATATTTATTATTTTCCTCAACTTTAGATAGTACATAATTGCAAATAAGAGTAAAAACTATTCCAAATATCCATCCAAATAAAACATCTATAGGCCAATGTACTCCTAAGTATAATCTAGACATACCTATTCCTAAAAAAATAATAGTCCCAACTATGTACATATATCTATTTTTTACAATGCTCATTACACTTACCCAAAATGTAGTGCCTATTTGAGTATGTCCACTTGGAAACGAGTAGCCTGTAGCAGTTGATGTTCTCATAGATTCTATTCCTTTAACTCCAATTGGTCTTGGAGCTTTAAAGAATTCTTTTACACCTGTATTTAATGCTATATTTCCTGTTAATGCAAATATTAACCTTTGCCCATATCTTTTATTTACACACCAATATAAAACAGAAGCTAATATTAATATAACAGGCACTTCTGTACTCATTGTTATTACTAAAAATATAATATTTAGTATAGGACTTTTAAAAGACTGTATATATTTTAAAATTTCAACTTGTATACTATACAAACGTCTAACCTCCTTTATATTTGTCTCCTCAATAAAAAATTCGCTTTGCTTGAGCCACTGCGTGTGCGAATCACTTCATGTCGCCAACGACTTCGTCCGTTGCTCAAAATGTCGTTTTTTACTTTCAGCAAAGTGTTAATATGACTATACTCTATAAGTTATTCACAGACATCCGTTAAGTATAAATTCCTGAAGCGTAAAAAAAGAGTAGCATAAGCTACTCTTTATTATATCCCTTCCTCTAAAGATTCTACAACTTTCTTTTTCGGATTTATACTATTTATACCTGTTTCTTTTATATTATTCACATCAATTTCACATCCTAAAGATGTCATCATTACAGATTCAACAAGCATAGGTAAGTTAGTTCCACAAAATACTTCAATATTGTTATAATCTAATGTTAATTCACTGCTAATTTTAAATGGAGTTCCTCCTAATAAATCTGTAAATATATATATTTTTTCATCACTGTAAGCATTTACTATTCCTTCTAATTCTTTTTTTAAGTTTTCTGGAGTTTTATCTTCTATAAAATCTATGTCTTTTATAAAATCAAACTCACCAACAATTAAATTCAAACTACTTTTTAAGCCTGATGCAAAATTTCCGTGCCCTATTATTATAATCATTCGTATTCCTCCTAGAATAATCCTATATATGCTCCAGCTATACCTATAATTACCATTACTAATATGTTTATCATAGGACTTATATTTTTCTTAACTAATCCATACATTCCAAAAGTTAAACCTAATGGTAAAAGTTTTGGCATTATTCCATCTAGTATTTCTTGAACTTTTAAAGATGCTTCACCTATAGGAATTTCAGTTACTATATCTATATTTACATATGAAGCTATTAATGCTCCAACAACTATCATCCCTAATATAGTAGCTGCTCTTGTAAATTCCTTAGCATTTTTAGTTAATTTAGTTATACCTTCAACTCCAGTCTTATATGACCAGTGCATTAACCAAAATCTTAATCCTAAATGTACTATATTAAACATTAATAAGAATATTATAGGTCCTGCTATACTTCCTTCAAGTGCTAAGTTTGCTCCTACTCCAGCTGCTATTGGTAGTAATGTAAACCAGAATATTGCATCTCCTATACCTCCTAAAGGTCCCATAGCTGCAACTCTTAAAGAACGTATAGTTTGAACATCTGCTTTCTTTTGTTCTAATGATAATATTATTCCCATAACAAATGTGATTAAGAATGGGTGACAATTGAAAAACTCTAGATTGTGCTTCATAGATGTTGATAAATCTTGTTTGTTTTTGTGTATCTTTTTAAGCCCTGGAAGTATAGAATATAACCATCCTCCAGCTTGCATTCTTTCATAGTTAAATGATGCTTGTAAAAACATAGATCTCCAAGCCATTTGATTAAGTGTCTTCTTGTCTAGCACTTCGCCTTCTTTTTTATCTATATATTCAGTATGAATCATTGCCTGATTTTTTGTATTAGATGCCATCACTCATACCTCCTCCAACATTTTTAGTTTTTATACTTATATTAAAATCGTATATAGCTACAACTAAACCTACTATAGCTAAAGCTAAAAGTGGTAAATTTAAATATGCTACTAGTACAAATCCTAACATCATAAATATTGCATATTCTTTACTTAACATAACTTTAAGTAACATAGCAAATCCTAATGCAGGCATCATTTTACCTGCTGCTGTAAGTCCAGTCCAAACTTGTTCAGGTAAAACTTTAGTTAAAGTATCTCCTATTGCTTGCCCTGATAATAATCCAGCTAGAACTATTAAAGCAAATGATAATCCAAGTATTCCCATAGCCATGTAGTTTACTCTATCTATTCCTTTTGGATTAGATTCCTCCGCTGCTTTATCACAAAGTCCCATTAAAGGTGACATTACTGTAAATAAAGCTGTAACTGCATATTGACCAAGTAATGCAAATGGTATTGCAAGTGGTAATGCTGCACTTGTATCAAGTCCTGAAGTTATAGCAAATACAGTTGCCATTATTCCACCTATAACTGCATTTGGAGGTTGTGCTCCTCCTACTGGCATAGCTCCTATCATCATAAGTTCATAAGATCCACCAACTATAAGTCCTGTGTTTAAATCTCCCATTATAGCACCAACTATAGGTCCCATTACTATTGGTCTATATAATGATTCCAAAAAGTTAAACTGGTCTATAGCTGCTATAAATGTAACAATTAAGATTAAAATGATTTGCATAAATCCTAGTTCCATAAAGTTCTTCCCCCTTATTTAAATAATTCATCTATACTTTCAGCAGATTCACTTGGAACTCTCCTGATTTCTAGCTCTACTCCTAGTTCCTTAAGTTTTTTAAATGCATTTACATCATTATCATCTACACAAACTGCTTTCGAAATTTGTCTTTTACCTGGTGCCATATGCATATTCCCTATATTCACCTTTTTTATAGGAACTCCACCTTCTACAAGTTTTAATACATCTTGCGGATTTTCACAAATTATAGCTATATGTTGTGATTCACTTGCTCTATGAATTATATTTATAGTTTTCTCTATAGTAAAATATCTAGTTTGTGCAAAACTCGGTGCTGCCATATCCATAAGTCCCTGTCTAAATTCATTTTGTGCCACTTCATCATTTGCGACTAATAATAGATTTGCTCCTACACTTGAAGACCACATAGTCGCAACTTGGCCGTGAATTAATCTGTTATCAATTCTTGTTAAAACTATATTTGTCATAATAGTTTATCCCCCCTAAATTTTTTATGTACTTTGTCTATTTTCTTAATTTGCTTATGCTTAATTCTACGCAGGTAAAGTAAAATTTATTATAGATTTATTCTTGATTTTTATGGATAATTTTTGTATAAAAAAAGAGAAGTTAAATTTAACTTCTCCTTAGCTTATCACTTACTTATATTAACTTAAAAATGCAGCCCCTATAACACCTGCATCTGCATTTAATGTAGCAATAACAATTTTTGCAAACTCTTCATTTTTAAATACTACATACTCTCTAACCAATTCATCTAGTCCATCTAATATAATATCTCCAGCTCTTGATATTCCTCCACCTAAAGATATAACCTCTGGATCTAATGTATTTATCATACCTGCAATAGCTTTTGCTAAATATCTTTTAAATCTATTTATAGTTTCTACTGCAACCCCATCATTTTCTCTATATGCATCAAATACATTTTTAGCATTTATATTTTCTATATTGTTGTCTGCCAGTATTAAAATCTTACTTTCTCTTCCCTCACTAATAAGTTTTTTCGCATATTTTATTATAGCTGTTGCAGAACAAAATGTTTCTAAACATCCATTGTTCCCACAGTTACAATCATAGTAGTTAGTATCTATAATTACATGTCCAATTTCTGATCCCATATTATGAGCTCCACTAAATGGTTTCCCATTTATTATTATTCCTCCACCTACACCAGTTCCTAGTGTATACATAACCCCTACATTACAACCTTTCATACTTCCAGCTTTAGCCTCTGCCAAAGCTGCAACTGTTGCATCATTGTCAGCATAAACTTCTAACTCTGGAAATTTAGCTTTTAAACTTTTTGTAAACTCTATTTCCTTCCATCCTAAATTTACACAAGTAACTTTGCCCTCTTTGTTTATAAATCCTGGTAATCCACATCCTATTGACTTTACATTACTTATACTTATATCGTTTTCCTTAATCATATCTCTTACAAGCTTATTTATATCTTCAATTATTTTTTCAAAACCACCATTTACGTCCGTAATACATTCTTTTCTAAAAAGTATTTTTCCTGATTCATCTACAACACCGGCTTGTATTCCTGTTCCACCTATATCTATACCTACGTAGTACATCTTGCTTCCCCCTATTAATAATTAAGTTATATTTATAATTTTATTATACAATTAAACTTAATTATTTAAAATATATTTTAAAAAAATAGTAGAAGATTACTCTCCTACTATTCCTATATATGGTAAATTTCTATATTTTTCTGCATAGTCAATTCCATATCCTACTATAAACTTATCTTCTATAACAAATCCTACATAATCAACATGCATATCTACTTTTCTTCTTTGTGGTTTATCTAATAATGTACATAATTTTAAAGATTTAGGATTTCTAGTTTTTAATGCAGCTACTAGGTTGCTTAAAGTTAATCCACTATCTATTATATCTTCAACTATTAATACATTTTTTCCTTCTATATCAACATCTAAGTCTTTTAGTATTTTTACTGTTCCTGATGACTCTGTTGAATTTCCATAACTAGAAACACTCATAAAGTCAATATTAACATCTAAATTTATATTTCTTATTAAGTCTGCAACAAAAACACTTGCACCTTTAAGAATTCCTACTACTAAAAGTTCTTCTCCTTCAAAATCTTTCTCTATTTTACTTGCTAACTCTTTAACTTTTTTTAATATTTCTTCTTCACTTATCATTACACCTGTAACTTTGTACATATCGTACCTCCAATTTACCGTATATTAATATATACCATTATAACATATCTTTTGAATTTTTTAGAATATTTTTTTGTTTTTTCAATTTATTATTCGTATTTATCTTTTTTATTTTTATTTTTCCTAGATATTTTTATTTTTTACATATTAGTTATATATTATATACAAATTATTATATATAATAATTATTGTAATCATTTTTTTAGGAGGTTATCTAAAATGAGTTCAAATCATGGTGCTAACTTATATGATTTATCTAATGAGTTAGGTTTAAATAAAAAAGATTTAATGGATTTTAGTTCAAATATAAATCCATTAGGTTCATCTTCTTTAGCAAAAAAAGCTGTTATAGATAATATAGATATGGTTTCAATATATCCAGATCCAAATTATTATAATTTAAAAAACTCTATATCTGCTTATTGCAATTGTAAAACTGATAATATTATTTTAGGAAGTGGTGCAACAGAACTTATTTCTTCATTTATAAGTACTATAAATCCCCAAAAAGCAGTTCTCTTATCACCATCTTATTCTGAGTATGAAAAGGAATTAAAAAAATCAAATTGTTCTATACATAAATACTTTGCAAAAGAAGAGAACGATTTTAAAATCGATGTAAATGATTTTATAAGTTATATAAATAGTGATTCTCACGATATGGTTGTTATATGTAACCCTAATAATCCAACTGGTTTTGCATTTTCTAAAGATGAAATAAAAAAAATATTAGAAAACACGAATACTTTTATTATGATTGATGAAACTTATATTGAGTTTACTGATACTAATAAATATTCGTCAACTCATTTAGTTGATGAATTTAATAAAGTATTTGTTATAAGGGGAACTTCTAAATTTTTCGGAACTCCTGGTATACGATTAGGCTACGGACTTACATCTAATATAACTATTAAAGATTCAATAAATAATAAATTAGATCTATGGAATATAAATACACTAGCTTCTATAATGGGGGAAGTTATGTTTACTGATACAAACTTTATAAACCTTTCATCTATGACATTAAAATCAGAGAGAAGTTATCTTTCAAATGAACTTTCTTCTATTGATGATTTTAAAGTCTACCATAGTGAGGGTAATTTTATACTATGCAAGATAAAATCAAAAAAAATAACTGCCTCTAATTTAAGAGAGTCTCTTATAAAAAAGCATATTATAATCAGGGATTGTAATTCATTTGAAGGTTTGAATGAATATTTCTTTAGAGTTTGTACTTTAACTCATAATGAAAATAAACTATTAATAAGTTCATTAAAAAATATATTTTAACAAAAAAATGTACCTAATATAATTTCATTTATACTAGGTACATTTTTTTATTTAACTCTGCTTAATGTAACTACAGCTTCGGCTCTTGTTATATTAGCATTAGGTCTAAATGTTTTGTCATCATAACCTTGCATATATCTATACTCTAAAATTCCTTCCACTGAATCTTTAGCCCATGATGACACTAAATTTCCATCTATATAGTTATTTAATTTATCATGATTTATATCATTTATATTTTTATAATTTGCTATCATTTTTGCAGCTTGTTCTCTAGTTATAGGGGCATCTGGTTTAAATTCTGTTTTTGATACTCCATTTGCTACTCCATTTGTAACAGCTATATCTATTTGTTCTTTTGCCCAATGGTTTTCTGTATCTATAAATACTTTTCCACTACTTTTAGTTAATCCAAAGTATTTATTTAAAATTTTTACAAACTCAGCTCTAGTTATTGATTCATCAGGTCTAAAAGTTCCATCTCCATATCCATTTATATACCCATCTTTTGTAAATATGTCTATCTGTTCTTTCGCCCAATGATTATTTATATCAATAAATTTACTTAAATCTACTACATTATTATTTTCATTTATTAATATAGTTTTTGTATTTCCTGTATATAAATCTTTATAATATAGATAATTATCATTTATATATAATGGGTTTCCTGGAATACTACTTATTTTTTGCTTATCTGTTCCATCTTTTTTTATTTTATATATATAATATCCATTATTTGTACTTGTATAGTACCTATATGTATTCCCATTAACTACATAGTCCATTTCTCTCATATATTTATACTTGTCACTACTGCATCTAACGTAATTACTTTTATCCCAGTTATGATCTTTTGCCATCTCTTCATCACTTAAAGCTAAATATGAATATCTAACTACACCTTTTCGATTTGGAACAGGATCATCCCAAGTAACATCCGTTTGATAGTTTTGACCATCTATATTTACAATATTCCACATATGATTCATTTGTTGGCTGACAACATAAGAGCATTCAACTCCAACTTTATTTAAAAGTAATTTCATACTCATTGAGTATCCCTGACAAACGCCTCTACCTTTCACAAGGATTCCATAAACATCAAATGCATAATCATTAGCTATCACATATTCTGTATTTAAAACTAAGTAGTCATGTATAGCTATAACTTTTTCCATATCTGACATTGAATTTGTTGTGTAATTTCTTATAATATGATCAACCTTGCTGTTAAGTTCATTTATCATACTTCTTACAGTTTCTTTAGGTGCTATATATTTTAATTCTAACTTTCCATTACTCCAATAAACAGATCCTTCATATTTAAAATAAAATATTTCTGGATGATCATCTAAAACTTTTTTTCTAATATTAAAAGCCTTAGAGCTACTAGGTGTTCCATACTTTGAAAGATCTACGGAGTCTTCTAAATTTATTATTGCTTTATATATATCTGTGTAAATAGCATTATCCGTAGATCCATCTAAATAATATTCATTCATATATTTATATTGTTTAGAGTCAGCAGAATGTGGATCTACTTGCTTATATACCTTGTTATCTGCATATACCATTGTTGATGATCCTATACATATCAGTAACATTAATATAAACAATATATTTATAGGTTTTATTTTGTTGTTCATATTTTCCCCCATTTTAATAAGATTAGGTATTAACGATTTCCTTCGTATAAATACCCCAAACTTTTTCAATTAAAAATGAAGAGTATATCTACTCTTCATCTTTTATAGAAAAATTTACACCTTCTATTATATTCGGATTATATTTTTCTTTCTTTAACTTTTTATATTTCTCAATCTCTTCATTAATAATACCTAAACTCCAGAATAGTACAAATATATCATCTAAAAATCCAAATATACCTGTAATTATTTCTGGAATAAAATCTATTCCTAATATTAAATATATTATTGATATAAATATTGCAAAAGTAACCTTAAATTTACTTATTATATTAACATCTCTCTCTGAATAAAAATCAGGCAATTTAAATATATTAATAATAAACATCAATCCGAACTTAGCCTCTTTAAATCTAACTAAAGATTTTTTTAATGTATCTAAAAATATATTAGCTATCTTTTTTAATATTTCTATATCTATCACCCCTGTAGTTATAAATTTAAAATTATTATAACCTATGTGAGTAATTTGATAAATATATTAACTTAATATTTTTATAATAAATGTATTCCAAAATCTTCACATTTTTTAACCATGTCTTGTGGCCATATTCCAGCTTGAACTTCTCCTATATGAGCTTTATTTAAAAAGTACATACATATTCTTGATTGTCCTATTCCTCCACCTATAGTGTATGGTAAATCTCCATTTAATAATGCTTTATGATAATCTAGTTCTTTTCTGTCTTCACATCCTGATAGTTCTAACTGTCTTTTTAAACTTTCTTCATCTACTCTAATTCCCATAGATGATAATTCTATTGCGTTATCTAAAACTGGGTTGTAAAATAATATATCTCCGTTTAAATCCCAATCATCATAATCAGGACTTCTTCCGTCATGTTTATCTCCTGATGAAAGGACTTTACCTATCTGCATTAAAAATACTGCACCTTTTTCTTTTACTATCTTATTTTCTCTTTCTTTTGGAGTTAATCCTGGATACATATCTAATAACTCTTGTGATGTTATAAAAGTTATTTCTTTAGGTAGCATCTTTTTTACTTCTGGATATATATCACATACGTGTTCCTCCGTTTCTTTAAATACACTATATATCTTACTTACAATTTCCTTTAATGATTCTATATTTCTATCTGACTTATTTATTATAAGCTCCCAATCCCATTGATCTACATATATAGAATGGATGTTATCTAACTCTTCATCTTTTCTTATTGCATTCATATCTGTATAAATTCCCTTACCTAAAGAGAATCCATATTTTTTAAGAGCCATTCTCTTCCATTTAGCAAGTGAGTGAACAATTTCTGCTGTCTTTTTCATATCAGTAACCTCAAAGCTTACTGCTTTTTCAGTTCCGTTTAAGTTATCATTTGTTCCTGTCTCTGGGAAAACAAATAGTGGTGATGATACTCTTGTAAGACTTAAGTATTCTCCTAATTTATCTTCAAAAAAGTCTTTTAAATCCTTTATTGCTTGTTGTGTTTCTATAACTCCTAAACTCGATTTGTATCCTTCTGGTAATATTAAACTCATAATTGCACTCTCCTATTCTGATTTTTTTTAATGTTTTTACAGAGAGTATGACGTCATACATATTTTAAATTCTAATCTAGTTTGGCCATAACTAATTTTTGTATAAAAAAAACTCTCGTCTCTATATATAAATATATAGGGACGAAAGTTTATAAATTCCGCGGTACCACCCTGATTAACCTGAATAATTATCAAGTTCTCTCAATAACGCAGCAAGAATAATATCTTAGTGCGTTCCAACTTGATAACGGTTTGGTTCCGTCTAAGCCTACTCTTTGTTAATTTCGGTTAGCAACTCCAGGATGTTCTTCAATATAGGCTTCGTGTTGGACTCTCACCATAACCAACTCGCTCATAACTACTTCCTATACTTACTCTTCCTTTCAACGTCTTTTTAAAGTCGTTTTAAATTGTTTAAAGTAATTTTAGTTTAATATATGAATTATGTCAATATGTGTTTCATAAATAAATTAGTTTACTTATTTAATTTAAATATAAAATAAATTGATTTGTTTAATTTAACTACTGTATTTGAATATTAAAACTTTATTTTTTAATGTTAGTTTTAATATTTATTATATTTTTTAAAAACTTTTATTTTTCTGACTTTTTCTCCATTCATTATACATTCCATATATTTTCACTAAATATTTTTTAATTATACAAAATATGGCTTATTTATAGTCACATTTTTTACATAAATTGAAAACTATAAATAAGCCAAATATATTAAAAATTTTTATTATTACATATTAAAAGTTTTATCTACGTGAGCTTTTATTTCTTCAGCTGTTCCCATACTTAAAACTTCATTTGCAAAATTCTTCATATCTTCATACTTAACAGAAGTTATAAACTTTCTTGCTGGAAGTATAGATATTGGAGACATAGAGAATTCATCAAGTCCCATACCTAAAAGTATAGGTATCATTCTTTGATCTCCTGCTGCTTCTCCACACATTCCAACCCATTTACCTTCTTTATGAGCATTGTCTATTACCATTTTTATAAGTCTTAACACTGCTGGGTTAAATTGGTTGTATAAGTAACTTATTTTTTGGTTCATTCTATCTACTGCACAAGTGTATTGTATTAAGTCATTAGTTCCTATTGAGAAGAAATCTACATGCTTAGCTAATATATCAGATATAACAGCTGCAGATGGTATTTCTATCATCATACCAACCTCTACATCTTTAGCATACTCTATTTTTTCTGAATCCAAGTCAGCTAATACTTCTTTGATTATCTCTTTAGCTTTTAATAACTCTTCTAAAGAAGATATCATAGGGAACATTATTCTTAATTTACCATGTACACTAGCTCTATATAAAGCTCTTAGTTGTGTTTTAAATATATCCGTTCTATCTAAACATAATCTTATAGCTCTATATCCTAAGAATGGATTCATCTCTTCATCCATCTTGAAGTATTTTAATTCTTTATCTCCACCTATATCTAAAGTTCTGATTACTATAGGTTTTCCGTTCATACCTTCAAGAACAGCTTTGTATGCTTCGTATTGCTCCTCTTCACTTGGGAAATCATCTTCCTTATCCATGTATAAGAACTCTGTTCTGTAAAGTCCAACACCTTCTGCATCATTCTTTAATAATCCTTCTAAATCATTAGGGCTTCCTATATTTCCTGCAAGCTCTACATGTCTATCATCAAGAGTAAAAGAAGCTTTTCCTATTAATTGTTTTAACGCTTCTTTTTCTTCATCGAATTTAGCTTTTAATTCTTTATATTGATTTATAGTATTTTCATCTGGATTTACTATAACTTCTCCAGTTTCTCCATTAAATACTATGAAATCTCCATCTTTTATAGTTTCTGTAGCATTATTTAAACCAACTACTGCAGCTATTTCTAAAGTTCTTGCCATTATAGCTGTATGAGAAGTTCTTCCACCTATATCAGTTAAGAATCCTAAAACCATTTTCTTGTTCATTGTAGCTGTATCTGATGGAGTTAAGTCATGAGCTATTAGTATAACTTCTTCAGTTAATGCTGATAAATCTACTACTTTTATTCCTAATATATGTCTTAAAACTCTATTAGTAACGTCTTTTATGTCAGCAGCTCTTTCTCTCATATACTCATTATCCATAGATTCAAATATGCTTACAAACATATCTTTAACTTCACTTAAAGCAAATTCAGCATTTACTTTTTCATCTCTTATTTTAGATATAGTTTGATCTATTAATTCTGGGTCTGCTAATACTAATAAATGAGCTTCAAATATTTCAGCTTCATGTTCACCTAATTCTATTTTTGCTCTTTCTTTTACTTGCTCTAATTCTACTTTTGATTTTTCTACTGCAGATTGTAATTTTTCTACTTCAACTTCAGTATTTTCAACATTTTTCTTTTCTATATTAAGTTCACTATGTTCTATAACTAACGCCTTTCCTAATGCTATACCTGGCGACGCTCCTGTTCCTTTATACATATGTGCTTCCTCCTATTGTCTTGTGTATACAATATATATATATTCAATAAACCTCGGCTTTCACCGAGGTTTTCTAATTTTTATTATTCACCAAATCCACTTTCTATTAACTCAACTAATGCGTTAACTGCTGCTTCTTGATCTTCTCCATTAGCTACTATAACAACTTCGTCTCCTTGAGCTAATCCTAAACTCATTATTCCCATTATTGACTTAGCGTTAACATTTTTATCTTTTGCTTTTATTTCTACTGTAGCTTTAAACTCAGATGCTTTCTTTACAAACATTCCTGCTGGTCTAGCATGTAATCCACTTGCATTTTTAATAGTTACTATTTTTTCCATTGTAATACCTCCATAAATTTCATTAGTTATTTAATGATATAAATATTTTATTACTAATTTTGTGATTTTATATCATTTATTATTATATTTGTTAAAAGTTTAGTAAACCTATTCCTCTGAATCGAAATTATAGGCCTAACTTCAAAATTAGATGCCCAATTTACATTAGAGTTTATATTAGTGTTTACTACTTCTACTACCTTATTAAAATCGTATAAATTAATTCTATTTATATTATTTTCTTCAAGCTTCTTCTCATATATACAATAAAATAATTCTTTATATGAAAACTCTTTTTGAAGCTGCAAACTTTCTCCTAATTTAGGTATTATAGACTCTAGAAGTGTTCGCTTATTTCCTTCTCTCTTTATATTTAGTAGTTTACATAGTTTATCTATACTTTCTTTATTTAAATTACTAAGTTTATTAAAACAATATTCTTCATCATACTTATAATCTAAATTAAAGAAGTACTTTATACCTTCATATCTGTCAAAGGTTTTCATAGTATCCATATATCCCAATTTAATATTTTTACTTACATTATCAGGATCTATATTTAAACATCCTCCTAAATATTCCGAAGGAATAATCACTTTCATATTAACATCTTGATGATGGTTTAAATTTATCTTTCCAAACAAGTCATCGATAAGTCTTACTACAACTATATCTTCATATCCTTTTTCTCTTAATAAACTCACAGGTATATTATTATGAAAAACTCCATCAAGAAATAATTTATCATCCAATTTATCTAACTTAAATATAGGTAAACTTGCACTCGCTATAAGATAGTCTAAAAGCTTGCCCTTTGGAATATCTTCTAAAAACATAGGATTGGGAATTATTTTTCCATCCCACATGACAGTTACTAATCCAAAGTCTTTTTTAGAATTTCTTATTATATCTTCATCTATTGTCTTTTCTAGTAAACTTCTAAATGGACTTATATCTATACCTTGATGCTTTCTAGCTTTATTTATTAGAGCTATTACCATATTCATGTTCTTAGGAGTAAAATCAACATTCTTAATTCTATGATATGTTTCTTCATCAACATTCATAAAATGTGTATAATCATAGTTAGTCCAGATTTCTTCTAGTATATCAATTTTATCTTGAACTATATATGCACCATTTAATGCTCCGATAGATGTACCTGCTACACCATCAAATTCTAAACCTAATTCTCTTAAAGCTTTATATGCACCTATTTGATATGCACCTTTAGTTCCTCCACCTTCAAGTACTAATCCTCTCATAACTATCACCTTATATTAAGTTATAAAAATATATGTTCCTAAAAACAAATATATTACAAGTTTCATGCTATTTCAAGTAAAAATTATATTTTTTTATAATATTTCTTAAATTTTAATTTTATACGCCATTCTATATTGGTTTGAAAGTATTAGTTTTTCAAATAATATATTAAAATTTAGTATAAATTTTATTTATTTTTTAATTTGTTATTAATATATTTCCTCTTTTGACTTAACTATCTTAACTGCTTTTAAAAATAGTTTTTTTTCTAATGCACTCAATTTAATATTAGATATTATATAATTTTTAGGATCAATCAAATATATATTTTTATAACCATTTTTATAAAACATCATACAGATATTTTTTATTTCTGAAATTCTATCACAGTTAAATTCTTCTACTTCTATAAGTAAATTATACTTTGTTGTCTTTATTCCCTTTATTTTTTGCTTGTAATCATTTATAAACGATTTTGTATCTATACTACTTATATACCCACTTACATTTATATATACAGCATTATCTATAATCTCACTATATATCATATAAAAGTATCCCCCTTTAAAATTTATATTTAATATGATATATGCTTAATTAATTATATTAGTTCTTTAACTTTAAAGAATCATTTATTAATTCATCTATCTTTTCTTCTAACTCTAAAACTTCTTTTTCTGACCTATTACCATGTTTTAGTCTTTTTATAATTTCTTTTGATATCTCTTCGATTTTTTCATAGTTCTTATCTTTAAAGATGCAAGTTTGCATTACCTTATTTGGATAGTAATCATACAAATTTTTACCCATTTTTTTTGCAAATACTTTAAAGTATCTATCATATATACTTGAATTTAAAATACCTACTAAGTATTCATATGAAAATTCTTCTATGTATTCATCTTTAATGTAAAATGAGTATACATCTGCACTGCAATAACTCTTGTTATAATCAATTGCAAACCTATTTTCTTTTGATTTGTAAGGATACATTATTTTTTTTCTTTCAAATATAGATTTATCTCTTCCCCATTGCAACTCATACCATTTTCTTATATTTTTTTTACATTCTCTTCTATTTTCTAATTTAACTTTATAATTTTTTATGTGGCTTATAAAACTTTCATACTTAGTAAAATTATCTATATCATCACTGTATATAAGTTTTAATGAATTTTTTTCTATATTATACTTTCTTATATTTTTATTTTTAACCCAATTTTTCAATATATTACGCTCTACTTGTGATATATTAAAATCATCCTCATCAATAACAAATGCTTTATCACATCCAGTTATTACACCTTGAAAACTTACACATATATCTTTTAATTTATATTTACATATATTTTCAATGTTATAATATAAATTAATATTTTCTTCTTTATCTATAATCCAATCCTCTTTCATAGTGCTTTGTCTAATATTTATTTTAGAAAAATAATCACTTCTATGAAGTACATCATCAATATCATTTATTTTATTTAAATCTAAACTATAATTATTTAATTTATATACATTTACAACATTTTCTTTTGATATATGTTTTGTCATAGTAAATATACAACTTGCTATATTAGCATTTCTAAATACATTTACACCATTAAAATCTACTATTTCATTTATGCTTACATTTTCTAAGATATATCTTCTTAAATTTTTTCCACTTTGACTTTCTAAAAAATATCTTGGAGTTATTATACTCGCAATTCCATTTACATTAAGTAAATCTATTATTCTTTTATAAAAACAAAAGTAAATATCTCCCTTATCTCTATAGACATCTTTAAACTCTTTTAAAAGCCACTTTTTATAGCTAATTTCAAGTTTTTTATGACCTATATACGGTGGGTTACCTATAATATAATCAAACTTATTTTCCCAAAATAAAGTTATTGTATCTTTGTCTAACCCTAATTTATTCAAACTATCAAAACAGTATATGTTAATTTTTTCTACATTTGAATCTACATCTTTGTTTAATAGTGAATACTTCAATACTTCCACAGCTTTAGAATCTATATCTATTCCATATATACAATTACTAATTATATGGTTATGGATATCTTTAATTTTCAATTCATATTTATAGCTTTCAAAAACTTCATAAAGTCTGTCATATACTTCTAATAAAAAATTTCCACACCCACATGAAATATCTATAATTTTAGGGCATGGATTTTTTATAAAGTCATGATTTTTTATTATGCTGTTAATTATATAATCTATAATATGCTTAGGTGTATAGTAAATTCCCAAAGACTTTTTATCATTTTCGCTTAAGCTTTTTTCATATAAATCAGATAGATAATAATTGCTATTATTTACAATCTCCATAATTAAACTCCCCCTAGAAAATACCTTTTCATAATTTTTATTATAGCAAATATTACCTATATTAAGTCATATTAATTCCATTTTTGAGCAATCCATTTTAGGACATATCTTATGTCACATTCTTCTCCTATATTAACCAGTTTAGATATTGATTTATAGTCATCTAATCCTATATTGCTATCTATATATGGATCAATTCTTACATAATTTTCATCTAATAATTTTGATGTACACACTTGGCTAAATTGTGAATTTCCTTCTAGTGCTATAGATACTATAGGATATGGAGGCTCTTTATTTATTATCCAATCCATAGCACCCCAATTATCCTCATCTACTAAAACTCTATTATATGAATGTCCAGTTCCAATTGAAATCATTTTTATATTTTCTATTTTTTTTGCTAACCCATCATCTAGCGCGTGTATTAAACAAGCTAAACTTGGGTCGTTTGCTATTACACCTCCATCTATATGATTTTTATATATAGGAAAGTATATAGGTGCAGCACTGCTATATAACATAACATCAATAGCATTACAATTTTCCGTAGGTGAGCCAGGTATATTATTGTAAAATATAGGTGTCCACTCATTTTCATTATCACCTAAATAGAAAGTTGGTATAACAACAAATTTTTTTAAATCCTTTAAAGTAAGTTCTTCTGGAAATATATTTAACAATACCTCTTTCAATTTTTCTGTACTGTACTTGCTTCTTATTATACCTGGGTAACTTTTTGAAAATATATATTCTCCATTTTCATCTGTATATATATCTAAAATTTTAGATGTAGATAGTCCATATGCAAGAGCTATAGCTATAAAACTTCCTGTAGATGTTCCTCCTAATAAACTAGTTTTATCTAACAATGTTGGATAATGTTCTTTTAATCTATTTAGTAAAGTGATACTCAGTGCACCCTTTATTCCTCCTCCATCAAATGTAATTATATTAAAACTATTAATTTCATTCGACATACTAATATCTCCTTTCATATGTTTTATTAATTTGCTTATTATAAAATATATGAAAAAACATAAAAAAAGGAAGTATATTAATTAATATACTTCCTTTTTAACTTTTAGTATCATCTATATATCTTAAGATACCTTGAGCTATTCCTTCTGCCATTCTATCTTGATAACTATTATTATTTAGTTTCTCTGCTTCTTTTTCATTTGTAATAAATCCAACCTCAACTAATACTGCTGGCATATCTGATTCCTTTAAAATTTGTAAGTTAGATGGATATATACCTCTATTTTTAGAATTTAAATACAAGCTTATCGTATCCTGTATAGTTTTTGCTAGTTTTTCTGAATCAGCCATTCCGTTTGCTTGATAGTACGTTTCTATTCCATGAGCTAAATTTGAATTACTTTGTGCATTTGCATCTATAGAAACTACCGCATCAACGCCTTGAGAATTGGCCATTTTGATCCTATCTTCTGCTGAAATATAAGTATCTTCACTTCTTGTAAGAATCACTTCTAAATCATCATATTGAGATAGTTCTCCTGCTACTTTTTTTCCTATATTTAAACAAACATCTTTTTCTAAAACACCATTAACACCTTCAGTTCCTAAATCACTACCTCCATGTCCAGGATCTATTAGTATCTTAAACTTATCACTTGTCTTTTCATTGTCTAAGCTAAGATGCTCTATTTCAGATTCTTTTTTTGATGCTTCATTTGTATTATTTCCATTTTCATTTGTTTTAATAGTCCTAGTTGTACCAAATGTGTTCTTAAATATAAATAAAATTGAAAATACAATTATAAGTAATAAGCTTATTAAAATAATAAACCTAGACTTATTTATCTTTCTTTTTACATTTTTTTTCTTTTTAGCCATATAGTCACCCTTTAACTTCTTAATTAAGGTTAATTCTAGCATTTTTTTGTTGTATTTTCAATATTTCTATATCTATCCGCCTAATGTTATATCTTGCTTATTATACCAACTTATAGCTTCCTCTATATGATTATTTTTAAAATCTGGCCAATACTCATCTAAAACATAAAAATCTGCATATATAGATTGTACAGGTAGGAATCCACTTAATCTGCGTCTTCCGCCCCATCTAATTATCAAATCTAATCTTGATATATCAAATGACTGTATGTATTCTTGTATATTATTTTTATTGTTTCCTTTTGCACTAGATAAAGTATTTAAGTCCCAATGCCACCCATAATTTACTAATAAATTAGCTTTTATTTGACCTTTTTTAGCATTAATTCTCTCTGTGTATGGCATTAATTCTTTTGGAAACATGGGTGAGTTTGTATTCCCTATAACTAACAAAGACGCACCTTCATCAACTAACATTTTTGCTGCATTTACACAAGCACTGGTAAAAGCTTGAGTTTGGTATGAAGGCCTTTTTGCATTGTCTGTCGTAAATCCATAAAAAGTAACTTCTTCAACTCCCATATCTCTACAAGTTCTATAAGCTTCAATTCCCGGATCTAAGCCGTTATCATAGCCTTTATCTTTTGTAAGTCCATTAGACTCTGCCCATCTTCGATTACCATCTGGTATTATTCCTATATGTTTTGGTATTCTCATTATAATCACCTCTTTTTGTATGATTATCTCCAATTCCACTTTTTTTACACAATATTCAATATATTATTAATTATTTTTCATATTTTTTTCTAAAACATTTTCATTGGTATATAATTATATAGAAACTATAAATATATTTTTAATGGAGGATTTTATATGAAAAGATTATTGCTTTTATTTTCTTTAATTTTGACATTTTCCCTTGTGGGTTGTTCATCTAAACCAGTAGTAAAAGATATACCTACTAGCGAAATAAAAGATGCCATAATATCGAAAAAACTTATTGATGTTGAACCATTAAATGATATTCCTGCTAAAGACGCACCTGCTCTTGCTTCTGTTAAAGACAAAATAGAAGAAGGCTTTATGCTTCAAGCTATGATTAATGTCAAATTAAGAGATGTTATTGTCGTAAAAACTAATGATACAGAAGCTGTAACAAAAGCTTTAGAAGATTATAAAGAAAATTCACTTAAAATGTTCGCTGATGGTTATGGTGGTGAGGATAATGTTTTAAGTATCTCTAACTCTATACTTAAAACAGTTGGTAATTATGTTTACTTTATAGCAACGCCTAATGCACCTGAAATAGAAAAAACTATTCTTAATTTAATTCAAGAATAGTTTATGATTAAGGGGTATAGTTGAATGTCCTCAGCCATATCCCTTATTTTATTATATAAATATAAGGAGGTGATATAATTGGTTTTTAGTAGTATTGTATTTATATTTTACTTTTTACCATTAGTGTTGCTTTTTTATTATCTATTTCCCAACAAGTTTAAAAATTTAACTTTATTTATATTTAGTTTATTGTTTTATTCTTGGGGAGAACCTATATATATTTTTTTAATGTTATTTTCATGCTTAAGTGATTATATACACTCTATAATTATAGATAAGTACAGAAGCACTATTTATTCTAAAATTGCTTTAATTTCATCTATTTCTATAAATATAGGTATTTTAATATTTTTTAAATATTTGCCATTTAACTTACCTTTACCTATAGGTATTAGTTTTTATACTTTTCAAACTATGTCTTATTCTATAGATGTTTATAGAGGAAATGTTCCTGTTCAGAAAAATTTTCTAACCTTAGCTACTTATGTAACCCTATTTCCACAGCTGGTTGCAGGTCCAATTGTACGATACATAGATATAGAGAAGGAGTTAGATTTTCGTGTTCATAACTTAGATACATTCTATCAAGGTGTATATAGATTTATAGTTGGTCTTTCAAAAAAAGTATTGCTAGCAAATAATCTAGGCATCATATGGAATAATATAAAAATTTCACCTATTCATGATCTTTCTTTATTTACTTCATGGTTAGGAATAATTTGTTTTACACTACAAATATATTTTGACTTTAGTGGTTATTCTGATATGGCTATAGGACTTGGAAAAATGTTTGGTTTTACCTTCCCTGAAAACTTTAATTTTCCATACATATCTAAATCTATAACTGAGTTTTGGAGAAGATGGCATATATCCCTAGGAAGTTGGTTTAGAGATTATGTATATATCCCCCTTGGTGGAAATAGGTGCTCTAAACATCGCTGGTTTTTTAATATCTTTGTAGTTTGGTTTTTAACAGGAATTTGGCATGGAGCAAGTTTTAATTTTATATTGTGGGGATTATACTTTGGAATAATTTTAGTTTTAGAAAAATTATTTATTCTAAACTTATTAAATAAACTGCCTAATTTACTTAGACATTTTTATACCTTATTTATAATAATATTAGGATTTGTATTATTCGAATTTAATAGTTTATCAAGTATATCTAGTTATTTGAAATCAATGCTCTTTAATTCTAACTTAATAGATTACAACTTTATATACTATTTTGTTCCAAATATAGTTCTACTATTAATATCCTTTATATCTTGTACTCCGATAATCAAGTACATATTGGATAAATATAATTTATTTAGATTTGTGTTTTTATTATTAGGATTAATTTTATCTACATCATTTTTAGTAGACTCCTCTTTTAATCCTTTTCTATACTTTAGATTTTAGGTGATTATTATGAAAAAAATTACAATAATATTTTTTATATTGTTCATATTTAGTGTTCCTTTAACCACTATACTACTACCAGATAAACAAATAAGTTACATTGAAAATAAAGTTTTAGAGCAAATGCCTAAACTTAGCATAGATGATATATTGTCAAAGCAATTTATGGAGGATTTTGATACATATACAACAGATCAATTTCCTTTAAGATCTAAATTTATAAAACTAAAAAACTATTATAGCTATTTACTTGGAAATAGAGAATTTAGAAATATATATATCAGTAAATCCAACAAATTATTAGAAAAGTTCATATTTAATAAAGCTGTTATTGATAAAAATATAGATAATATATCCAAAACAGCTAATCATATAAAAAATAATTATGGTATAAAGTCTAAACTTATGATTATTCCTACATCTACTGCATTCTATGAAGATGAACTATATAATTATATGATTACAGATAATCAATTAAACGCTATTAACTATATAAATGATAGTTTTATAAATAAATCAAGTAGTAGTTCTTTTTATTCCCCATATAAAATCCTATATGAAAATAAAGATAAATATATATTTTTCAATACAGATCATCATTGGACTCAATTAGGCGCATGTTTATCATATGAAGATATGTATAAAATCAAGGTCTTAGATGACCCTGTAGCTGTTTCAAATTCCTTTTATGGAACTTATTACTCTAAGTCTATTTTAGACTTTATAACGCCAGATACAATCTATGCTTATAAAACTTTTAATAATTATAAGTTAACTATGGATTTTAATTATACTTATAATTACCTATACGATAATTCAAAACTAAGTACTAAAAATAAATATCAATATTTTTTACATGGAGATCCAGCTATAGGCTATATAGAAGGCAATGAAAAATCAACAAAAGAAATACTAATTTTAAAAGATTCTTTTGCTCATAATTTTATACCTTTCTTAACATTAAACTATAGTAAAATACATTTTATAGATACTAGATATTATAATGGTAGTATAGATGATTACTTATCTAAAAATACAAATATAGATGAGATTTTATTTACTCATAATATAGCTAATTTTAATTCTAATATATTATATGAATAATGTATTTATAAAAATAAAGGGGGATGATTTTTTGAAAAACTTATTTGATAATACTAAAATTAAAAATATGAAACTTAAAAGCAGATTTGTTAGATCTGCAACTTGGGAAAATTTAGCTAGCACTAGTGGTCATACTAATAAAGATATTCTTAAAGTCTATACAGATTTAGCTAAAGGTGGAGTCGGACTTATAATAACTAGTTATGCTTATATAACTGACACTGAACAACCTAATGCTAATATGTTAGGCATTTATGATGATTCTTTTATAAATGATTATAAAGATTTAGTAAAAAGTGTTCATGATTATGATTGTAAAATCATGATGCAAATAGTTTACGGTGGAAGCCAGACTTCTTATAAAACAGATGGTAGATCTATATTAGGTCCATCAAATATTCCTCATATTAAAACAGGAGTAATCCCTAAGGCTATGACTAAAGCTGATATAGAGTTTATAATTAACGCTTTTTCTGATGCTGCTTATCGATGTAAATTAGCTGGTTTTGATGGTGTTCAAATTCATGGAGCTCATGGTTATTTACTTAGTCAGTTTTTAGATCCTTATCACAATAAAAGAGATGATGAGTATGGAGGTAGTATAGAAAATAGATCTAGAATAATACTTGGAGTTTATAAGGCTATAAGAGAAAAAGTTGGAGATGATTATCATATAGGTATTAAAATTAACTCTAGTGATTTTAGAGATAGTGGAGCTACTTTTAATGATTGTAAATATGTAGTTCAAAAACTTGATGAACTTGGCATAGATTCTGTTGAAGTAAGTGGAGGAGATTTTAGAAGTTTTAAAGGTGAGTCTTATTTTAAAGATTATGCTAATGAGCTAGCTTCTTCTGTAAAATGTCCAATAATACTTGTTGGTGGAAATAGAACTTTTAAATCTATGACTAATGTATTAAATTCTACTAATATAGGTTATTTTTCTATATGCAGGCCTTTGATATGTGAGCCTGATCTTATTAATAAATTTTTAGATAACAATGCATATACACATAAATGCGTAAACTGCAATCAATGTGTAAGAAACAATAAATTATGCATACTTCATAAGTAATAAATAAAAGACAATGGGAGGTATTAGTTTCTCCCATTGTCTTTTATTTATAATATCCTAGTATTTTTATATATCTTCTCTCTCCCACTTTTTCACTTAGTGGATAGTCAATTAAATCTTCTGTGTGTTGACATATAAGATAATCTAATAAATAGTTTTTGTTATCTAAAATAACTTGAGTAACTATCATTGTATGATATGCTATTCCTTCATATACTAGTTGAACTATATCTCCAATTTCTAACTCATTATACTCAGCTAAAACAGCATATATACCATAGTTTGTTGAATTTTGATTGTTATTATTTAAAATATATCTGCCAAATGCATTTGCTGATGTCCATGATGGCGTTCTTGAATAATCACTATACCAATACCATTTTGCCATTATATCTCTACCTTGATTATCAAAAGGTATTTCACCTTCATGTATACATTGAGATATATAATTGGTACAGTCTCCTCCCCAAGGGTCATAGTCTTTGTACTTGGGATTTCTATATAATGCCCATGTTCTTGCATATTCTACAGCTTCATTTCGTTTATACTCCATTAATTCCCTCATTTTATTTCACCTATTATACAAATTTTATACTCTTTTCATTTATATAAAAAACTTTATCTTCTTCTATATCTTATTTATTATTATATATATTTGTAATATTTTTATAGTTACATTGTTTTTTAAATAATTTTTTTAAGTTATAGATTTTTATTATTAAAATCATAATTATAGTTTTTTATATACTCAATTAAATTCTTATTTCCAGTAGTGTACATAAAATTAACCGATATACTTACTGTATTATTCTTATTTAAGTTAATTTGATTCCCTATAAGTATATAATCTTTCTTCTCTTTACCTTATTGATCTACTACGTTTATAAACCTATATACTTTATCATAAATAGTTTTATTTATAAATTCCATACACAAACCTCAATCTCTAGCTTAAGTCGAGGATATTCTATGGTGTAACTTATATACTTATTTTCATCGCAAACACAGTGGTTTTTATAATAACCGTATGATTATTTCTCATTTTGTATTAAGTTTTTAACATTTATCGTATTAAATATATGTTTTTATGATCATATTTATTACCCCTATTAAAACTTTGTTATACTAAATATGGTTATAAAAATAATTAAAGCGTAGATCATATCTACGCTTTAATTATTTTTATAACCATATTTTTATCTAAATCTTTCAATTATAGCATCCACTATATATTTACTTGCATATCCATTTCCATATGGATTTGATGCTTTACTCATATTCTCATAGGCATCTTTATTAGTTAACAACTCTTTTGTAAGATCATATATTACTTCTTCATCGGTTCCTGCAAGCTTAAGAGTTCCAGCCTCTACCCCCTCTGGTCTTTCTGTTGTATCTCTTAAAACTAAAACTGGTTTTCCTAAAGATGGAGCTTCTTCTTGTATTCCACCACTATCAGTCATTATTATGAATGATTTATTTAAAAAGTTATGGAAATCAAAAACTTCAAGAGGCTCTATTAGATGTACTTTTTTACTATCTCCTAGTATCTCATCTGCTGCTTGTCTTACTAATGGATTTAAATGTATTGGATATACAACTTGCACATCATCAAACTCTTCCGTTATTTTTTTAATTGCTCTAAACATGTTTTTCATAGGTTCCCCTAAGTTTTCCCTTCTGTGAGCAGTTAACATTATCATTTTATCTGAGCCTATCTTTTTAAATATTTCATTTGTGTAATCTGGTTTAACAGTTGTCTTTAATGCATCTATAGCAGTATTTCCAGTTACATATATATCTTTTTCATTTTTTCCTTCTTTTAATAAATTTCTCTTTGATATTTCAGTTGGAGCAAAGTGCATATCAGCTATAACTCCAGTTACTTGACGATTTACTTCTTCTGGATATGGGGAATACTTATCATATGTTCTAAGTCCAGCTTCAACATGTCCTACCAGTACTTTATTATAAAATGCAGCTAAGCTTCCTGATAAAGTTGTTGTTGTATCTCCATGTACTAAAACAATATCTGGTTTAACCTTTTCTATTACTTCGCTTAAACTTTGTAATACTCTCGTTGTTATATCAACTAATGTTTGTCCTTGTTTCATTATATTCAAATCGTAGTCTGGTGTTATATTAAATGTTTCTAAAACTTGATCTAACATTTGTCTATGTTGCGCAGTTACACACACTATACTTTCTATTTCTTCTCTTTTTTCTAGTTCTTTAACTAAAGGAGCCATTTTTATGGCTTCAGGTCTAGTTCCAAAAATAGTCATTACTCTTATTTTTTTCATACATTGTCTCCTACATTAAAAATATTTTATATTTACTTAGAAGTTTATTCTTTTATTTTCAATATATAAATTTAATAAATATTTGCTTAGTACCATATATATATCTTCAATACTTGAATTTTTATCTATTAAATATATTTATAGCTCTCCTAGCAGTTTCTTTAGAATCATTCTTTAATTTATTTGAATATATTTCTAAATCTTTTTTTATTGATGTTTCATTTTTAAAAACATATTTACTTAGTTCTAGTAACTCTTCATATTTCCAATCTTCATCTACCCTGCCTATACACTTTTGATTTATAAGTTTTAAAAAAGATTCTACTTTAGGGTCGTATGATATTCCAATCATAGGAGTATTTGATATAGCTGCAAATATTAATGAATGTAATCTCATACCTATCATTAACTTTGAATTTTTTATAAGCATTATTTTTTCTTCTATAGTCATATTATAATCTGCTACTATTGCATCTTGTTCCATAAAATCAACGATTTTACAAGACTCATTATAGTCATTTTTCCCTTGCATTGGAACAAATACTATTTTTTTATTTAATAGAGATATTTCATCACATGCTTTTGCTATCTTTTTAGCAAAATCTATATTACTGTTTTTCCAAGTTCGCACACTTACTGTTATGTACTCATCTAGGTCTAATTTACTTATATGAATATCATCTATATTAAGTCCCATTACAGGATCAGGTACTATATCTACATCTTTATTAACACCTATGTATCTTAATAGCTCTAATGATTCTTTATCTCTAAGTGTTATATAATCAACTTTATCCAATGCCTTCTTTACTCGTTTTTTACTAGAACTTTTATTTATAGGTCCTATGCCTTGTGCATATATAAATGTTGGTATTTTTAAAACTTTTGCAATTCTAATTATTGATGTATAGTATATAATAGATCTCAAACTAGTGACATCTTGCAACAAACTTCCCCCACCACTAATTAATCCATCACAGTTCTTAAGTTCTTTGTAAATTCTAAATATATTCCATCTATCTACAGCCTTTACCTTATATCTCCGCTCTGTATATTCAATATCATTAGATAGTACAACTATATCTATTTTAGAATTAATTTCTCTCAGATCAGAAATTATAGATTTTAGTATAGCTTCATCTCCTGAATTGTCAAATCCATAATATCCTGAGATCAATATCCTCATGCTACCTCTCCTTTATTTAATATATTTTAATTTTATATTAGTTTAAATCAGAAAAATGGTATCCTTAATAATAAAAAAAATATATACAGACTTATATACTACTTATTATAAATTATTGTTTTATCATTATTTTTTACATTTTTTGTATATTTTTCAACTCAATCTTCTATATATTTTACCATTTAAAAAATGCTTTGTATACATGTTTCACTTAGTTGAGTTCATATCTTACCTATAAATATAAACTTACATTATAACTGGAATCTAATATTATATTAATTTACATTATTTAAAAAGATAATACCTATTATTCCCAGAACTATTTAAACTCTATTTTAATTAATTGTTAATCTTTACCCTATGTTTCAATTTTGTTATTCTTTTATAATTTTTATGTATTGAATATATGTATATAGTTTAATATAATTAAGTGTACATAAAAATCGTGAGAAAGAAGGGATTATTTTGTCGAATTTAAAAAAATTCGTTATAGCTCTATTACTTCTTGTAATTTTGATACCTGCTGGGGCATTTGGCTTAATTTACTTTAAACTTCATAGTATTTATGATAACAATGCAGATACACAGTTACTTAATAAAACTGATTACAAAGAAGAAAAAGGTATAACTAATATATTATTAGTTGGAATAGATGCTAGAAATCTTCATGAAAAAGCTAGGTCTGATTCAATGATGATTCTTACAGTAGATAATAAACACAAAAGTTTAAAGCTTACATCTTTAGCTAGAGATACATATGTGAATATACCAGGACATGGTATGGAAAAGTTAACACACGCTTATGCTTACGGAGGAGTTAACTTATTAATTGAAACTATCGAAAGTAATTTTGAACTAGATATACAAAATTACGCAATAGTTAATTTCTTTTCTTTTATGGATATTGTTGATACACTTGGAGGAGTTAGTGTTGATGTTCAAAAAAATGAACTTAGCGAATTAAGAAAATATACACAAGAGTGTTATGATCTTAATACAAACCCTAATAAAGGAGACCTTAAATTTGTAGAGTCAACAGGTTATCAAAAGCTAAATGGGTATCAAACGCTTGCTTATGCTCGTATACGTTATAACGATTCTGCTATGGAAAGAGATCATCGTCAAAGAGAAATAATGCAAGGTCTTGCTACAGGACTTCAAAACTTACCTGTAACTAAATATCCTGAGCTTGTAGATACTATTTTACCTTATGTAAAAACTAATATGAAGCCAACCGAGATTATTAAACTAGGTGCTTCAGTACTTAGTATCGGTAACTTTGATATAAAGCAACTTGAGTTCCCTATTGCTGAGTATAGTACCGGTGGGATTGTTGGAAGTGATGGTTGGGTACTTCAATTTGATGCTTCAAAAAATTTACCTATACTTCATGACTTTATATTTAATAATGTAATGCCTAAAATTTAAAAATAACTAAAATAATCTATAGAATTGTCTTTCTATAGATTATTTTATATATAATATAAATCTAATTCAAATATTATATTTTAAATACATATTAAAAAGGAGGTTTTTATGAAAAATATTTTATTTATTCCATGGACATTTAGTAATGGAGGTGGATCTGAAAAAGTACTATTCAACTTAATTTCATCATTATCCAAACATGGTTATAAAGTTAGTGTTCTCGAGCTAGAAAAAGGAATTCACAACGATTATATTAATAGCAAAAAATTTAATTATCTTGGGTATATATTCAAATCTAAAGTTTTAGATAATAGTATACAATATAAATTTTATAGAAAATATATTTTTTTTATTATGAAAAATTTCCCCAAATATTTTATAAAAAAATATTCATTAAATAAATTTGATGTCTCAATATCATTTAATTACTTATACCCTAGTTTTATAATAAGCAATATAAATTCTAAAAAAATTTGTTGGTTTCATGGATCAATTGAAGACTTGAATTTTAACAATTTAAATAGCTTTAATAAATTTAAAGTTAAGCAGTTGTACACTAAACAACTTAGTGCACTTAATAGCTGTAACTATATAGTATCAATTTCTGCTAGAACAACTAAGTCTTTAATAGATTTATATCCTCAATTTTCAAATAAAATTATAGAAATCAATAACGGATATGATTTCGAAGATATAATTTTAAAATCAAAATCTTTTTCTATTGATAATTTTGATATTGTTTCAATTGGTAGATTAGATAAAAATAAAAATTTCAAACTTTTAATAGAATCCATTTCTATTTTAAAAAAGTCGCTCCCTAATATTAGGGTTAAAATTTTAGGTGATGGTCCAGAAAAGTCAAATTTAATAAATCTTATTAAAGACTTAGGCCTTGAAGATAATATACAGTTAATAGGTTATGTTAAAAATCCTTATCCCTATATAAAATCTGCTAAAATCATGACACTTACATCTTTATCAGAAGGGTTCCCCACAGTGTTAGTAGAATCTTTAGCTTTAGGGGTTCCATTTATATCAACAAATGTTGGTGGTGTTTCTGAACTAAGTAATAATTCAAGGTGCGGCATTATAATAAATACTAGTAATGAATTAGCTAACTCTATATACTCTTTATTATCAGATGATAAAACTTTATCTGAATTTAAAAACAACTGTATCCCCTTTGTAAAAAAATATTCTTTAGATACCCAGTTTGATAAGGTTAATTCAATTTTGATTAAATAGTATTTACTATAAAAAATGATTATATATTATGTAAAATGTATCATATATATTGGACACAATAAAAAGTGTGTCCATATATATGATATTTTTGTATACTATTAATTTAAATTTATTAATTTGATATTACGATAATTGAAATTAATAGTATAAATTCAGGATAACACTTAGAATGAAGTTAACTATTTAAGAACTTATTCTAAGAAATATATTGAAATAAAGTATTTTAAATTGAATCTTGAATTAATAAAAAAGCTCGAGTTTCAAAAGCATGTTATAAACAAGGAGTTACCCCCATATAAATTATTTAAGTTAATATAAAACTTAATCAAAGATTTTAATCTTAATAATATAACTAAATATTTATGCAAAATTGCACATGTCTCTACTTCAGTTTATTATAGTTTTTAAGGAGATTTAAAACTATATATACTAATGAAAACAACAACCTTAAATCAAAAATAAAGAATTATTTTAGATATAAGAAAGCTTCTAGATTGATAAAATTGATATTAAAAAATAAGTTCAATATCATAATAATAAAGTTTCGTATCTATCTATGATAAAAGATTTATCAACATTATAATTGAAACTATAGATAAATTGATGAAACTAAAATAATTAAAATTAAAAAAGCCAACCCCTATACAATATAGGAATCAGCTTTTAGATGTTTCTTAATTCTCCTCTTTTTTAATATCCTTGACAAAGGGACTCTTTTATGTAATACATAATTAATGTTTACCTGCTACAAATTATAACAATATGAATTTAACTTTTTACTTATCATCTCAATTTCTTTGTTTAGCTCTTTATGCTTATCCCATAATTTAGTATTTTTTATAGAAACTTCAGGTATGAAATATTGTTTTTTAAATTCATGTTTTTCTTTATCAATTTCTATAAAATTCATTATTTTTTCTACAGTTTTTTCATATTTATAGATTAAATCTTCAAAATTTATTCTTAATACATTGCTATTAGAATCTATATTTTTTCTTAATAATTCAAACCATTTTATATATGTTTCTACGTCTTCAGTGGGTATCCATCCCTCTTTCCAATATACTTTATTTAACACATATAGATCTCTGGGATCTCTATCTACCACAATAACTTTTATATCATTAAAATAATTAGTATATCTATTCAGGTTTGTAGGGGGTAATAACTGATCTAGTGCAATAAAATCAAATTCTTGATTTTGAGTAAATAAATTTACAAAGTCACTTGTATATTTTTTGGTATGCTTTATAAATTCATCATATGGTATATTAGCTAATCGAATAGTAGATTTTTTAAATTCAGGTGTAAATTCTTTGTACCTATCATTAAATTTTCCTATTATTTGTCTATATACCCTAAGTTTGATTTCATCCGGTCCATATATAATTCTTCTCTTGAGTTTTGATACTCTATTTCTGTGCATATGCCAATACCCATCCCATGTTACACCTTGGATATCTTCTACATATTTTTTTGATATTTCATAAAACTTATCATTTCCTATAATCTTATTGTATCCTTGATTATAATTTAAATCATAACATAAATTTAAAAATCTATATAATCCTTCATCCGTTTTTAATCTATGAAAATCATCTACAACATAATGTTGAAGATCAGATACACCATCAACTTCATGTAAAAAAGCAAATTCAAAATCTCCCATTGACTTTATGTTAGAAAATTCCTTTAGTAAGTCCGTTATCGCTGAAGATCCTGTCCCTCCATAACTTGCACAAGTTATGACCCTTGTATTCTTTGCCATATTCCACACTCCTTAACTAACCTAATACTTTATTTAAATTTAATCTTAGTTATTAATTTATTTTTATACCATAATCTATATTTTTTAGATTTTAAAATAAGCTTTATTATACATCTAAGTTTTAATATTTTTTTTCCATTATCCCCATATTCTAGAGATTTTTTATGTAAATTATCTATTTCAATTCCTTTATTTGTATTATCTATTTCAAATAAACGATCTAAATACTTTTCATCAAATATATAGTCTGTATTATTTAAAATACTATTTTTATATAAACCTTGTAAGTATTGTGTTGTTGTAACTTGATAATTTTTTTTACTTATAGAAACACCCGTATCTCTAATCCTATACTTAAGTAATCTTTCATCTATATTGCAAACTTTTTTACCATCTACTATAAATCTTAATATTAAATCATAATCTTCTGCATACTCAGCATTCTTATATTTACCAATTCTTATAATATCGTCTCTTTTATACATTAATGTAGGGTGTGCAAATGCATTATCATATTTACAGTATTCTACAATAGATTTATATTCAATTGGTCTTTTATCAATTATATTTATTTCTTTTCCAACTTCATCAATATATGATAATTTAGCACCTACTAATGAATAGTCTTTGTTCTGTTCTAAAAACTCAACCTGCTTAGCTATTCTTTCTTTTTCTGAAATATCATCTGCATCCATTCTAGCTATATACTCACCTTCTGATAAGTCTATAGCTTTATTTAAAGTTTTTATTAATCCTAAATTAATTTCATTTATATAAAATCTAATTCTTTTATCTACATTAGCATATTTAGTTATTAATTTAGATAACTCTTTATTTTGTGGATTATCTAATATTACTATAAATTCTATATTCTTATATGTTTGATTAATAATAGATTCTATACTTTTCTTAACCCATTCTTCTTTTTCATTGTATACTCCCATTATTACTGAAACTTTTTTTGATTCCACAATAACTTACCTCTTTCTAATAATATTTCTATTCTTTAAGTATAAAATAGATTCAGCACACCATATAGCATTTATAAACCAAAATATATATGTCATTTCCTCCGCTATTGTATAATCTATTAATCCACCTAAAATACATACTATATTTGCATATATATAATAATAATTTTTACTATTGTAAAACAATTTAAATATACTTATAAATATAAATAAGAATAATACAGTTCCTATTACTCCTCTTTCTATAAGTTCATTTAAAAAAATATTATGTCCATTTGTAAAAAGGAAGTTTAAATTTTCATTCGACATAAGAAAATCTTTACCCATAGCTACAATTCCCATAGGTTCTTTAACAATTTGTCCAATAGCACTTTGCCATATATACAATCTTGAGCCTAGTGTTAAAATATTCCTTCTTCCACTTATATATATAACTGTAGTTATAAATCCAATAAAAATTGTAACTATTATTATATACTTTGACCATTTATGCTTATTTATAAATTCAAATATTTTTTTATATTGAAGCAATATCCATGCTACTATACCTATAGCTATAGACGTTAATGAACTTGTCAAAAACAGATTTATATATAAAAGCAAAATACTTATATTTTTTATTTTTCTATCAACTAAGTTTGTGTTATAAATAAATAGTATTCCAATTAAACAATATAATGCATATCTACTTTTATGAGAAGTTAACCACGCTAATCTTATTTCATTATCAGTTGCAATATAATCTTTTGTAGGTATAAAAGTTAATATATGATCAAATGATATATCAATTTTACTATACCCGAAACATAGCATAATTAAAGCTGCAATTGAAGTTCCTAAAAAAATATATATTATTATTTTTTTAATATTTAAAATAATGTACTCATACTCTACCATATCATATATTAAAAATATCATAGTTAAAAATGGTGTCAAAATATTTATGCTATATATAATAGCTTTAGGTACTTTAAATATTGTTAATCCCAAAACAAATATAGTATAAATTAATATACTATTAACTATCCATTTAAATTCATTTATATTTACATACAATTTTTTTATTCCTAATATTGATTTTAGGTTATATACTATAAAGCCTATTGATCCTATTGTTACAAAAAAGATGTAGTTAAAATTATCTAAAACTATTACTTTTATCAAAACTAATGCTAAAAAATATACACTAATTATAGGAATATAATTATATTTTTCCTGATTTATTATCATTTGTTATTCTCCTTATTTCTACTTAAATCTAAATATCAATTTCTTCAAATACATTCATATATTTCTCACTCATTGAAGAACTAGTCCATTTAGTCTTATATTCTAAGTATGCATTATTTGAAATCGAGTTTAAGTCGATATCATTATTTAATATTCTTTCTAATATATCAACAAATTCATTCATATTGTTCTTTTCATATAATATTCCTGTTTTTTTATTAGTTATAATTTCATTTATTCCACCTACATTACTCGATATTACTGGTAAGTTATATCCAAATGCCTCAATTATAACAATTGGCATTCCTTCCATGTTTGATGTAAGTAAAAGCAAGTTAGATTGTATCATAAATTCACTTATATCTTCTTGATATCCAAGAAAATTTATACTCGATTCTAAATTATTAATATTAACAATTTCTTTTAATTGCTCCTCTTCCGATCCACTACCAACTATATCACAACTAAAGTTATAACCTTTTAATTTTAATTCCTTCATAGCATTTATTAAAAAAGGTACATTTTTTACTTTTTCAAGTCTTCCTACAAATAAAAATTTAAATTTATCATCTTTTATAGTTCTATTGCTTATATGTTTAATATTTATTCCATTATTAATATTAATTATCTTATCTTTATTTATTTTATATCTCTCTATTATCTTATATTTTAAGTCTTTAGAAACGGTTATAATTTTATCCGCCTTCCTTAAAGTAAAAAGTTCTATAAATGAATATATTATTTTCTTAATTCCATTAAAGTCATACTGACTGTCACTATGGATATTTATAACCAACTTCTTCATAGCTTTTTTATTTGCTAGCACTGCTATTAAACTAGCTATTATACCATGAGCATTTATAATATCTATGTTATTTTCTATAATACAACTTGAGATATATTTTGCATTTTTTAAAATTTCTAATGGTGTATTTTTTATTTTTATAATATTACAATTTATATCATTTAAATTATTTATAAACTCACCAATTTCATTTAAAACTAATATTATATTATAGTCTGGTGATAATTCGTTTATTAAATTTAAAATTTGATTTTCTGCCCCACCATATTCCTTTCCTATATCAATAATCATAATATTTTTTTTTGTCATTAATTCATAATCTCCTTTATTGTATATTTTATAAACTTAGGATACTTTATGAAATACCTGCCAAATAATCTTTTAGGTTCTTTGGTAAATCTATAAAACCATTCCATACCAATTTTTTGAACCCATCTTGGTGCTCTTTCTATTTCTTCAGAAAATATTTTAAATGCTCCTCCTACACCAATTGCTATATTTATATTTAATTTTTCAATATTATTTTTTATCCAAATTTCTTGTTTTGGATTTCCCATTCCCACGAATAATATATTAGTTTTAGAATTATTTATATAACTTATTATTTCATCATCGTTTTTGAAGTATCCATGATGATAGTTTATTTCTGTTATATTTTTATATTTTCCTTTTATATTTTCACTTAATTTATTTAATGTATCATCTTGAGCTCCTAAAAAATATAATCCATATCCTTTTTTATTTGCTAGCTCTAATAAACTATCCATTAAGTCTACACCCGTTATTCTACTAACATTAATTCCCTTTATCTTTCCTACAGCAACTAAAGGCCACCCATCTGCAATTATGTAATCACCATCAATATACTTTTCTTTTACTTGATAATTTTCTTTTAAATTTATAATATGATCTACATTTGGTGTGAAAATTGATGCTTTTTTATCTCTATCTATAATGTATCCTAATTCTTCAACTAAGTTACTTAAGCTCTTATCATAGAATTTCATATCAAATAAACGTTCCATCTATACCTCCATTTTATACTTATCTAAATTATTTCTAATTTGTGTAAGTTGAAATTTATTAATTATACATATTTTTATTATTACAGTATATACTATTATACTATAATTACTACTTTCTTAAAAGTCACATTGTAATATCTTGACTTTTTTCGTAGATAAAATTAAAACACCCTAATTTTAAATAAACTAAGGTGTTTTAATTTTAATTTTATTGTATTTTTTATGATGCATCCTTATCCCCAATTAAACATGGTATTGTAATAAAAATAAGTTTCAAATCTAAAAGTATATTTCTTTCTTTTATATATTTTAAATCTAATTCAATCCATTCATCAAAATCAATATTATTCCTTCCACTAACTTGCCAATAACATGTTAATCCTGGTTTTACTGACAGTCTTTGCATCTGGTAATCATTATATTGTTCAACCTCTTTAGGTAATGGAGGTCTGGGCCCAACAAAACTCATATCTCCTTTTAAAACATTGAATAGTTGGGGTAATTCGTCTAAACTAGTTCTCCTTATAAATTTACCTATTCTAGTAATCCTTGGATCATCCTTTATTTTAAACACAGGTCCATTCATCTCATTTTTATCTTGTAATAAATTTTTTAATTCTTCTGCATTGTGTACCATCGACCTAAACTTATACATTTTAAATAATTTAGAATCTTTTCCATTTCTATATTGAGAGAAAAATATTTTTCCTTTTGGATCATCTATTTTTATAGTGATTGCTATAATTACAAATATAGGTGATAGTAGTACAATAGCAATTAAAGAGCCTATTATATCAATAGTTCTTTTAAGGAAATAATACATAAATGATTTTTCATTTTCACTTCTCTCTCTAATATCTTTTTCACATTGCATATTCATAAGTTGCCTCCTTATTTATTATCTGCAAATCATAGATATTTTATTAAATATGCTAATTTTATTATAATAATTTTTATTTCATTGTTTTCTTAATATATTTTAAATTTTTATGTTTGTATTATTATATCCATATCTATTTTTAAAATATAAATTTTAAATTAATTCTTTATAATTATTTCTTTTCATTATTACAATTTTAGTTACAACTACTAATATAGATTGTATTAACAAGCTTAATACTACACCTAAAATTCCTAATGCTTTTATTAAAATATATAATCCTCCTAAATACAAAGTATTTATAACTATCAATATAGGTATTGTATACTTTATATAGTTTAATGACATAAATAAAGTATGAGTTCCTGTAACCGAGTTTATATATAAAATGTACACAAAATATATAATTAAAGGAATTATATATTTTTGATAATCTTTTATAAAGATAAATAACCAATATTTATAAGTAAATATAATACCTATTATCGCTAATATTCCTACTCCTGATATTCCAAAAAATAATTTTTTCGATAATTTTTTAGCTTTATCTATTTCATTTTTCGCTATCATCATACTAATTTCAGGATAAATTATTTGAGATATAGGAGAACCTAGTTTTGATATAATAGATCCTAGCTTTTCAAATGTTCTATATATTGATATATCTGCAAATCCTAGATATTTATTCATAATCATTATTGTCAATTGATTTACTGGTATATCTATTGTAGAAGATATATTACTATAAAAATTAAACATAAAAAATGACTTATCAAACTTAAGCTTACTTTTATAAAAATTTAACAGTTCATTTTCTTTTAATGTTTTTAGTGATGCTATTATTAAAAATAAACTATTTACTAATACTAATATAAGCTCTGTGTAAAAGAAAAAGTCAAAATTTAACTTGTAATAATATCCTAAACAATATAGTAGTGTTCTCATTATAACTGTAGCAAGATTTGAATATACGGTTAAGTTAAATTTATTATATATTCTTAGTATACCTATTGGAGTTCCTTGTATACTAAACAATAAAGTTATTATATATAATTTAACATATGGTTTTAGTTCATTTGGCCAGCCCATTATATTAAAAGATATATCAAGTGCTATATATGCAACTATAGCAGATATTAAACAAGCACTTATATCAAGTATATACGAAAACTTTATATATTCTTTAGCCTTTTCTATGTCATTATTTTCTATACTTGCTGCTAAATATTTTATTAAAGCTTGAAATGATTTAAATGCAAATATACTAGCAAATAAAGATGTATATGTCTGAACCATTATTATCATTCCATTTGCTTGTTGTCCTATTGCATTAATTATTAATGCTAAATTAAGCATCCCTAAAACCGATATAACAGATTCTCCTGTTAATAAAACAAAAAAATTTTTAATTAACTTATTATTGCTTATATTGTATCTGATATTTTTTAACATATTACCTCCATTTTGAAGTTTAATCTTAAATTGTCTAAATATATATTAAATGTATTAATTCTTAAAATTAACCCTATAAAGGATGTAATACTTTATAGGGTTAAGCTTTTATTACCTATATTTAAAATCCAATTAATTTTCATCTAACAATTTAGAATTATATTTTTTATCTAATTAGTCATATTTTGCATTTCTACAGTATATATAATACAAATATGAAAATCAATATATAAATTCTAATAAAAATTAAAACATTCTATATTATTTCTATAAAATCTCCATTAGTACTATACGCTAATTCTATGTTAAATTACAATAAAGTATCGAAATATATATTAAAACACTTATGTTTTTTAAATATACATTACTATTTATTCTATCATATACAGCTAACTTTATAAAGATATATTATGTTACAAAATCATAATATGTCTTTATAATTTTACCCTCAATTTATTTTAAATAATTCAAATTTATTCAAAGTAATATTTTTTATTTTTAAATTATAAATCTTAGAAATTGTATAGTTTTAGAATATTACAATAATCATATAGAAATGTATATACCTACTTTAGTTTTATGTTAAAAAAATGTACAAATAATCACTTTCATTTCTTATAATAAGTAGCTATTTATATAAAATCTCAGACTTATATTTATATTAGTTTACTAATTTTATTATTTAGTTCAAATTTTATTATTTTCATTTTTTCATTTACTAAATTTTCATTTTTACCATTTACACCTATATATAATTTTAACTTGGGTTCTGTTCCTGATGGTCTAATTGCAATCCAAGATCCAGATTTTAATATAAATTTAAGTACGTTTGACTTAGGTAATCCGTCAATTCCAAGGTTATAATCTTTAATTTCTATTATGTCTATTCCCTCTACACCATTAAGACCATTTTCTCTAAAATATTTCATTATATTTTTAATTTTTTCAAGACCTTCTATTCCACTTAAAGTAAGAGAAATCATATCTTCCTTGAAATATCCTACTTTGTTATAAAGTTCCATAAGTGCTTCATATAAACTCATACCTTTGCTATAATGGTATGCTGCCATATCAGAAATTAACATAGCTGATACTACTCCATCTTTATCTCTAGCGTGAGTTCCAACTAAATATCCATAGCTTTCTTCATATCCCATTATAAAAGTTTTCTCATTAGTTTCTTCAAAACTTTTAATTTTATCTCCAATAAATTTAAATCCTGTTAGAACATTCATACAATCAACACCATATCTCTTAGCAACTTTTGCACCAAACTCAGAGGTAACTATAGTTTTTATTATTGTTGAATTTTTTGGTATTTCATTCTTTTCTTTTAAATTATTTAATACATAGTCTACTAACAGTGCTCCTATCTGATTTCCAGTTAATAGTTCATATTCACCTTTATTTGTTTTTACAGCTAATCCAACTCTATCACAATCAGGATCAGTTGCTATAACTAAATTTGCATTTTCTTTTTTAGCTAAGTTTATACCTCTTTCTAAAGCCTTTTTATCTTCAGGATTCGGATAATTTATTCCTGCGAAATTAGGATCTGGGAGTTCTTCTTCTTTTACCATTAATACATTATCGAATCCTACTTCTTTTAAAACTCTTTGAATTGGCACATTTCCTGTTCCACAAAGTGGTGTATAAACTATTTTAAAATCTTTTCCAATCTTTGCTACAGTTTCTTTACCTATAAATTGTTTCTTTACAGCCTCTATAAATAAAGTATCTTGCTCTGGTCCTAGTGTAATTACTAATTCTTTTTGTTCTTCTTTTATTGTTGGTATTTGACTATAATCTTCTATTGCATTAACTTCTTTAGTTATTTCATCCGCTATATCAGGCATAACCTGAGCTCCATCTTCCCAATAAACTTTATATCCATTATATTCTGGAGGATTATGACTAGCCGTTATAACAACTCCTGCTATACAATTCAAACTTCTAACTGCAAAAGAAAGTTCTGGTGTTGTTCTTAGCCCATCAAATATATAAGCCTTTATTCCACATGCAGCTAATGTATTTGCTGTTTGTAAGCAAAATTCTCTTGATTTGTATCTACTATCATGAGCTATAACTACACCTCTTTCCTGACCTTTTTTTCCTACATTTTTTATTATATAATTTGCTAATCCATATGTTGCTCTAGCAACTGTATAATCATTAATTCTATTTGTTCCTGCTCCTATTATCCCTCTTAATCCTGCAGTTCCAAATTCTAGGTTTTTATAGAATCTTTCTTTTATTTCATTTTCATTACTTTTTATTTCATTAAGCTCTTGCTTTGTATCTACATCAAAGTATTGATTATTTAACCATTCATTATATATTTCTTTATAATTCATATTTGTAACTCCTTTTTAAATTTTATCCCTCGATTTTGTTTCATTATTAATTTTACTATATATTTTTATTATTTTCTATAGTTTATAAGTATCCCCTATTTTATATCAATAAAAAAACACCAGGAATAAACCTAGTGTCTTAATTTCTTTTTGATTGAGCAAATCTATAAGCGGAGTTCTGTATTAGATAATCATCTTTCTAGGCTTATTGTCACCAACAAGCTCAAGCGGCCTACCAACCGGAGAGTACGAGCAATACTCTTTTTATCCTAACTTGGCCTTGCTCCGGGTGGGGTTTACACAGCCTACTAGTCACCTAGTAGCTGGTGAGCTCTTACCTCACCTTTTCATCCTTACCATAAATGGCGGTTATTTTCTGTTGCACTTTCCTTAAGATCGCTCTCACTAGGCGTTACCTAGCACCCTGCTCTATGGAGCTCCGACTTTCCTCGTGTAGCTAATGCTACCCGCGATTATCTGACCTACTCAATATTCATTTTTAACGTGAACTTATATTAACATATTTTAAGTTATTATGTCAAATTATTTTACACAATTCTATAATTTACCTTATCTTATGTGTAAGATTTATTTTTCATATCCTTCTGGATTACTAGATTGCCATCTCCAAGAATCTTCACACATTTCATCTAACTTATATTTTGCTTCCCATCCTAATTCATTTTTAGCTTTAGTTGCATCTGCATAACACATAGCTATATCTCCTGCTCTTCTATCTACTATTTTATATGCAATTTTTCTACCACTAGCCTTTTCAAACGCTTTAACCATATCTAATACACTATATCCATTTCCTGTTCCCAAATTATAAGTAACTAGACCTGAATTAGTTTCTAGCTTATCAAGCGCCTTTACATGTCCTCTAGATAAATCTACAACATGTATATAGTCTCTTACCCCTGTTCCATCAGGAGTATTATAATCATCACCAAATACACTTAATTCTTTTAATTGACCTATTGCTACTTTAGTTATATATGGCATCAGATTATTAGGTATTCCGTTTGGTTCTTCTCCTATTCTACCACTCTTATGCGCACCTACTGGATTAAAATATCTAAGTATTGCTACATTTAAGCTTTTATCAGCTTTACATATATCTCTTAGCATATCTTCTATCATCAACTTAGTTCTTCCATAAGGATTTGTAGCTGATAATGGAAAATCTTCTAATATTGGACATGCATGAGGATCTCCATATACTGTTGCTGATGAACTAAATACAAAGTTTTTTACATCATAATTTCTCATAGTTTCTAATAATATCAGTGTATTAATTAAGTTATTAGAATAATATTCTAGAGGCTTTTCAACTGATTCTCCTACTGCTTTTGATGCCGCAAAGTGTATAACTGAATCTATTGTATTTTCTTCAAATACTTTTTCTAAATTTTTTTTATCTTGAACATCTATCTCATAAAATTTAGGTCTTATTCCTGTTAATTCTTCAATTCTATCAAGAACTATTATGTTACTGTTTGATAAATTATCTACTATAACTACTTCTCTTCCAGCTTCTATAAGTTCTATAGTAGTGTGACTCCCTATATATCCAACTCCACCAGTTACTAAAACTGCCATAAAATCTCCTCTTTTCTTTTAATTAATTTTTAATATTTCTATTTTACTATATTCTTCATATACTCCATTAATCCATCTTTTAAATTCTCTCTTTTTAATGCAAAATCTATAGTTGCTTCTAAAAACCCTAACTTATCTCCAACATCGTATCTTCTTCCTTCAAAATTATATGCATATATTGCTTCATGTTGAGCTAAAGTTTTTAATGCATCTGTAAGTTGTATTTCTCCACCTTTACCTGGAGCTTGCTTTTCTAATATATCAAATATAGCTGGTGTTATTATGTATCTACCTAGTATAGCTATATTTGATGGAGCTTCATCTATATTAGGTTTTTCAACCATATCTTTAACCTTATATACTCTATCCTCTATATATTTACAATCTAGTATTCCATACTTATCAGTATTTTCTTTATCTACTTCTTGGACTCCTAGTATACTTGTCTTATACTCATCATATGCATTTATCAACTGCTTAAGACATGGTGTTTGAGAATCAACTATATCATCTCCTAATAATACTGCAAAAGGTTCATCTCCTATAAAACTTTTTGCACAATATATAGCATGTCCTAATCCTTTAGGTTCCTTTTGTCTTATATAATGTATATTTACCATATTAGAAATTTCTCTAACCATTTCTAACATTTCTTTTTTTCCTTTTTGTTCTAACTCAAGTTCTAACTCTACAGACTTATCAAAGTGATCTTCTATAGATTTTTTATTTCTACCTGTTATTATAAGTATTTCTTCTATTCCAGAGCTTATAGCTTCTTCTATTATATATTGTAATGTCGGCTTATCCACTATTGGAAGCATTTCCTTAGGTTGAGATTTAGTCGCTGGTAAAAATCTTGTTCCTAGTCCAGCTGCTGGTATTATAGCCTTTTTAACAGTATTTTTCATTTTACTACCTCTCTTTATTTTATATGTTAATATATCTAACTTTTACTCATTTTATATAACTATAGTATTTTACCCTATTTTATAAAATTTGTCTGTCATTTTTTGTCGAACAATTCTAAATAATATATAATAAAAAAAGATTACGCGGCTACGTCCTACTCTCCCAGGCAGCTTCCCACCAAGTACCATCGGCGCTAAAGAGCTTAACTTCTGTGTTCGGAATGGGAACAGGTGTATCCTCTTTGCTATAATAACCACATAATCTTTAATAGATTAATATCTATTTAGTTAGAGTTAGTACTCTAAAAACTGCATATCATTTGTTAGATTAAATAATCTTGGTCAAGTCCTCGATCTATTAGTATCAATAAGCTACATACATTGCTGCACTTACACCTTTGACCTATCAACCAGGTAGTCTTCCTGGGATCTTACCCTTACGGTGGGAAATCTTATCTTGAAGTTGGCTTCGCGCTTAGATGCTTTCAGCGCTTATCCATTCCGTACATAGCTACCCAGCCATGCCCTTGGCAGAACAACTGGTACACCAGAGGTACGTCCATCCCGGTCCTCTCGTACTAAGGACAGGTCTCCTCAAATTTCCTACGCCTGCGACGGATAGGGACCGAACTGTCTCACGACGTTCTGAACCCAGCTCGCGTACCACTTTAATGGGCGAACAGCCCAACCCTTGGGACCTACTACAGCCCCAGGATGTGATGAGCCGACATCGAGGTGCCAAACCTCCCCGTCGATGTGGACTCTTGGGGGAGATAAGCCTGTTATCCCCAGGGTAGCTTTTATCCGTTGAGCGATGGCCCTTCCAT